>CP066694.1:0-1200000 GCA_016432545.1 archaeon | reverse complement strand
TATTTCTCATCAGAGCGGTCAGGCTCGAGACCGTGAAGGGGGTCGCAAAGTCGAGGAAGATCCTCAGGGCCAGGACTCCGTTGAAGTGCCCGGCGAGAAGTTCGCTCCCCTGATTGATCGCGACCAGCCACGCCCCCACGATCCCGCAGAGCAGCAGGGCCCTCTTGAAGTCGGAGGCAGAGTATTGGATCAATACTCTCACTCGGGATGGACTGGATTTGAACTTGCGCGCCAAGGGTTTTAGAGAAAGAGGCAGACCCGCAGGGGCCGTGCCCTACGAGACCAAGGAGCTCAGCCAGAGGACCCTGAAGGACTTTGAGAAGCTGGCCGTCCAGCAGGGGAGCTGCTGGTGCATCTACTATCAAAGAGCAAGGCCTGCTACGAGGGGGATGACCCCGGATGAGAGGAGGGAAAGGAACGTCCGGGACAAGAGGAAGCTGGTCAAGGAGGACAGGGCCCACGCGGCCATCGTCTACGACGGCTCCAAGCCGGTGGGGTGGTGCCAGTACGGGGTGGCCGATGAGCTGCCGAGGATCGACGCGATGAGGAACTACAAGAAGCTAGGGCCGCCGCAAGGGCCGGAGAGGCTCTGGAGGATAACGTGCTTCTTCGTGGACAAGGACCACAGGGGGATGGGAGTGGCCAAGGCCGGGCTCCGTTCGGCCCTGGAATCGATCAAGAAGAAGGGCGGAGGGGTCGTGGAGGCCTACCCGGTCGTCTCCAAGAAGATGCTGGCAGTGCCGGAGTGGAAGTGGTTCGGCACGACCGGGATGTTCGAGCACGAAGGGTTCGAGGAGGTCTCTCCCCTGGGGACGAGCCTGATGCTCATGAGGAAGAAAGTGAAGGGGTGAGCGTCGTGGAGGGCAAGATCACGGTAAGAGAGCTCGAACCCGAGATGGCGGACGACTACCTTGCATTCTTCGACGAGGTCTACGACCATGACAAGTGGCTCCGATACGAAGAGAACCAGGGTTGGGGAGGATGCTACTGCACCTTCTACGACGATGTGCGGAGCGAGGACGAGGTCAAAGCCTCCAAGGACAAGAGAGGCGAGAACCGGGAAGCGAGGAGGAAGACGATTCAGGACGGGCGCGCAAGCGGTCTGTTGGCCTACGTCGACGGAAAGGCCGTGGGATGGTGCAACGTCAGGTCGAGGGGCGGCTTCGCGAACCTCAGACACCTGGCTCTGGCAGTGAACACGGGCGAAGACGTAGGGGCGATCACCTGTTTCCTGGTGTTGCAGGGATACAGAGGGCAGGGCATCGCGAAGAGGCTGCTCGAGTCTGCGTGCGAACTGGTACGCGGATGGGGGATGTCAGTGGTGGAGGCCTATCCCCGGAGGCCAGACCTTCCGCTGAACGAACATGAGATACCGGGTGAGAACCTCAGCTTCAAGGGCTCGCTGAGCATGTACGAGAAAGCGGGCTTCGAGGTGCACAAGAAGCTGGAAAGGCTCTACGTGGTCAGGAAGAGACTCTGACCGTCTCCAGGACCGAGTGCACTACTGCGTGACGTTGATCTCGACGCCGAGTGGTCCGTAGTACGGATAGTACGGGGCCTGGATCGTGATATCGACGGAGGCGTTAGGCTGGCTCGATGAGACTGAGACTGGAAGGGCTGGGTTCGTCTTGAGGATAGAGAATCCCTGTCCGACCCCGAGGTGCGAAACAGTGTATGAAGAGAAGTTCTGGACGCTCCTGAAGACCAGCACGTAGTCGAAGCTCCCTCCGACGGGAAGGACCTCTCCCGAGCCTGACAGGACTGGGCCATGGCTCGTCGGGGAATCAGCACGGACGAAGCCGTAGAATGGAATTACGCGCAGGTCGGCCCCGTGGGGAAACTGGGTGACCTGGAAGATGCTGGTGATCGTGACCGCGGGCGAGTACGAGAAGAAGCCGAGGACCGCGATGAATGTGACCGCCAAGCTTACGGTCGACGCGGTCCTTCCCTTCAGTCTCGGCTTCCATACACTCTGATCCTTGTTCCGGCGTGGGACTGCCAGTCCCACCAGAACCCCGATGCCGCCGACGAGAGCGATCGCCTCGCCAACTGTGACGACATCCGAGTAAGCCTGAGGTATGCTGCATCCTCCGCCCCCCAGGGGCCCGAAGCACGCCACCATTCCGCCGAGGCTGAGGCCATAGAGCCAGAGTAGGAGTCCAGACGAGAAGACTGGCCAGAAGACCCAAAGGAAGTACTGTCTCCTTTCATTGATGAAGCGCAGCCCTTTGAGGAAATCGAAGGTCAGGAGAAGGAGCCCTGAGAAGGCTGCGAAGATGCCGAGAATGGCGAGGTTCGTGTCGGGGTTGACTCGTTGGCTCAAGGCTGAGAGCGTCATCACCGATCCTGCGAGTACTACCACGAGCGAGAGTGCCTTTAGGTCCCTCATGCACTGGCCTCCTTGCGCAGGCGTGGATTGATAGTTCTATGGACGAGAACGGCCCAGCGGCTACGGCTTGAGCCCGATCTTGGCGCAGAATTCCGAGAACCTTGGGTCGGCCCTGAGTTCCTTGAAGACCGGGAGCGTCTTCAGGAGGAACGGCCAGGAGTGGGTCACGGCCATCCTGTCCAAGGCCTTGAAGGCGGGGTCGAGCCTTCCAAGGCTGGCGTTGATGAAGAGTTCGCCAAAGAGCCTCACAGACTCCGTCGGGGTGGCGTTGACCCGCGCAAGGGTCTTCTCTGCCTCTTCTCTCCTGCCAGTGAAGGCGTAGAGCGTCCCCTGCCCCAGGATCATCAGAGGCTCGTTTGGGTTGATCTTCGCAGCCTGGTCCAGGTACTCCTGCGCCTTTGCGAAGTCGTTGACGAACATGTAGCACTCGGCCAGGCCCACGTAGATCCTCGCCGTGTGGGGCATGAATTTCCTCATCTGCTCGAGGACGGCCACCGCCTCCTGATGATGCCCTGCCGTTCGGAGGGTGAGGGAATACATGTTCCCGGCGGCGAATGAAAGGGGGTCGATCTCGTACCCCTTCCTGAAGACTCCGATGCTCTTCTCCAGGTCTCCGGCCGAAGCGTATTGGATGCCGAGGGTCGTGTGCGCGCCCGCGAGGCTCGGGTTCAGGCGGAGCGCAGCCTCCGCCTCTGCGATGGCGTCTGGGAACCTGTCCATCAGGCTGTGGGCCAGGGCCATGGAGCTGTGAGCCTCCGCGCAGTTAGGGTCCAGCTCGAGCGCCCTTGCCGCGGCCTCCTCCGCGTTCTTGGCTTTCGAGAAGTCTTCGTACCCTGAGCTTGCCAGAGCGCCCCAGGCAAAGCCGAGCGAGGCGTAGGCCCTGGCGAACTTGGGGTCTCTCGCGACCGCTGTCTCAAGTAACGCGAGCCCGGCGCGGAGGCCTTCTTCGGAGCCTTCGTGAACCAGCTGGACGCCCCTGATGTACTGGGTGTAGGCTTCGAGGTCCTCGGTGTCCTTCGTCCTCACCCCCGAGAAGACTCCTGCCTTGAGCGAGCTGGCCACCTTGGAAGCGACGTCGCTCTGGATTGCGAAGATGTCGTCCATCTCCTTGTCGTAGTTTGAGGCCCAGAGGTGCTCTTCGGAGTTGGCGTCTATGAGCTGGACCGTGACCCTGATCTTGGTGCCCGCCTTACGGACGCTCCCCTCGATGATCGAACCTACTCCGAGCTCCCGGCCTATCTCCGAGGCCTTCTTCTCCTTCTTCTTGTAGTTCATGACCGAGGTCCTCGCTATCACCTTGAGCGAGCTGATCTCAGCGAGCTTCGAGATGAGCTCCTCGGTGAGGCCGTCGGCGAAGTACTCGTCGTTGGGGTCGGGGCTGATGTTGACGAAGGGCAGGACGGCCAGCCTCTCCCTCGGGGCCGGGCCCTCGGCCCTTGACTGAGCGCTCCACGACATGTTGATCCTGTAGACCATCACAGGAAGTTCCACGTTCTTTAGGTTAATCTCTCCCATCCTAGTGAAGTCGAGGCTGGTCTTGTTCCTGATGCTGTCGTAGACCTGCTGGGTGATGCAGGCTCCGCCCGGGAGCGCGAGCGGCTCGATCCTTGAAGCGACGTTGACCGCGTCCCCATGGACGTCCCCTGCGCCGTGGACTACGTCCCCCAGGTGGATCCCGACCCTCAGCTCGAGCTTCCCGGAGGGGTCCCCGCCGGAGTTGCGGTCTGTCATCTTCTTCTGAAGCTCGACTGCGCACTCGACCGCGTCCAGGGCGCTCCTGAACTCGAGCAGGAAGCCGTCCCCTATTGTCTTGACTTCCGTGCCCCCGTGAGAGGCGAAGACCGGCCTGAGCAGGGCCCTGTGCTCGTCGAGGAGCCTGAGGGCCATCTTCTCGTCAGCCTGGGCAAGGCGGGTGTAGCCCACTAGGTCTGTGAACATTATGGCAGCAAGCCGCCTTTCTCCGCCTGACAAGTGATTCGATTTCGCAAAGTCCAGAGAGAGGATATAGCCGTTGCCCGGGTGGATTTGGGGTTTAGGTCAAGAGAAGTCGAGAGACCAGGAGCAAGTTCGCAGACGATACCGACCGACGTGCGCTGGACGCCTTGGCTTGGCATCTGTCTTTGGACATTGCGGGCTAGTCTCATTTCTGAGATATATTTATATTCCTCCAAAGCAAAGAATTCCGCCGATGATGAAACCAGAGCTTGCGGTAGCTCAGGAGATGGGAGAAAAGCCGGTTTACGTCCTGAAGGAATTGCAACAAGTAACAGGCTCGAGGGCAACAGCATACAGGACCCTACGAGAACTGCGCGAAGCCGGATTCGCCGAGCAAGTGAAGAAGGGCTATTTCACGGTCCGATCCAGCCTATTCCAGCCGTTCTATCTCTGGGAGACCTTGGCCCCATCGCTGTCCGCCCTGAAAGGTGCACGGCACTTCGGCCGTTCGTACAACGAGAGCGACGTCAATGCTGCTCGCCAAATCCTGAAGGGCACGGTCACTCTGGACTATCGCGCTTACGAACTCACTGGGCTCCAGGAGCCCTACTCGTTCTTCATCTACGTAGAAGACCTGGACACGGCCTCTTCCATCCTTCGCAAGAAAATGTTCTGGGAAGGGAAACGCGGTCGAGTGGTGCTCTTGCCCCGCATGGGGTCACTCCGGAACGAATTGCAGCGGGCCTACTTGGACTGCATAGCCTACGGCGGGAGGAGCACGTTGGACGCAATCGCAATCGAGATTCTTCACGGCGACGCACTGGATTCAAGGGTTAGGGGGGCGTTTAGGTCAGAAGACGTCCTGAAGGTGAGAGAGGATATTGCTCAGGGTAGATCTCAGACAGGAAGCATCTAGGATAACCAGAGAGCTCGGCAAGGTGGTCTTCGTAGGTGCCCTGGCCATCAATCACTACGCCAGATTCCGCGGGACAAGAGACATCGACCTTGTCGCGGTGAACCTCCCAGACGAAGGGAAACTGTCGGGGCTTGGGTACCGGAGAATCGAGGGCTCCCGCAACTCCTGGTACACTCCAAGAGGAGTCAAGGCCGACTTCTACACAAAGGACCTTGGCGGGATACCGGCAGGCTGGATTGTGAAGACATCGGTCTCGGTCAAGGTGGGAAGGAAGGTAATCCAGGTGATCTCGCTAGAAGGCCTGATCGTCTCCAAGCTCCGGGCCGGAAGGCCTCAAGACATCGCAGATCTCAGACAGCTAGTAGCCAGCCGCGGTCGGACCATCAGGTGGGATGTAATCGCCCAAATCGGGGATGGCTTGGAAGTGACGGAATTGAAACGACTGGCCGAGGCTCTGGCCTCCTGAGACTTGAGCGGTCATCAGGAGGAAGGCGCGCCTTTGACTGGGAGAATCTGGACTCTGGGAAGAAGTCAGGCTGCCGGGAGCCGTTTCCTCGAGGGGGGCCTGGTCATGTCGAGGATCTTGTTCCTGAGCTGGCGCAGGCCGTCGCCCCTCGTCGCCGAGATCTTGACGGTCTGGAAGTCCTTGAAGAGGGGGTCCAGTTCTATCTTGTTCGAGCCGTGGTCGGGGAGGAGGTCGACCTTGTTCAGGATGAGCAGGACCTTCAGCGGGTCCACCCCCAACTCGGCGAGGGTCTGCCTGCAGCTGTTGAGCTTGAGGTCCACCGAGTCGATCGGCTCACTCACATCGACCATCAGCAGGACCAGGTCTGCGTAGGTGAGCTCGTCCAGGGTCGACTTGAACGACTCGACGAGGTATGTCGGGAGGCGGGAGATGAATCCCACAGTGTCCGAGAGCATGATCCTCCTGTCGGAGTTGGGGAAGGTTATGGCCCGGGTGGTGGTGGCGAGGGTGGTGAAGAGCTTCGGCGACTCCTCCTTCGACTCTGAGGCCAGACGGTTGAAGAGCGTGGTCTTCCCGCTGCTGGTATAGCCGGCGAGGGAGACGAAGGGGAGGCCCAGCTTGCGCCTCTCGGTCGTGTGGAGGACCCGGGCGGTCCTGCTCCTTTCGAGCTTCTCCTTGACGAAGCCCATCTGGCGCTTGAGGTCCCTGAACTTGACGTCGACCGCGTACTCGCCCATGCCCATGAACCCTGCCTGCTCGCCGCGGGTGGAGTTCCTGACCATGTCCCTTGCTCTGGGCATCATGTAGCGGAGCTCTGCGAGCTGGACTTGGAGCTTCGCCTCGGTGGTGATGGCCCTCCTCGCGAAGATGTTCAGAATCAGCCTCTCCCTGTCCACGATCTCCACCTTGGTGGTCGCCCCGAGCTTGTTGGCCTGGGACGAAGTGAGGGTCTCGTCGACTATGATCGCCTTGGACCCGTTCTCGATGACCATCTGCTCGAGCTCCTGGGCCTTGCCGACGCCCACGCCGTACTCGGACTTTATCACCTGTTTCTGCGTCATCACGGCGTCCACGACGTAGCCGGCGGCCTTGGCCAGGTCGATGATCTCCTTCTTCGCGAACTCGTCAGGGTAGGTGACTATGATCGCCTTTTCGCCCGAGCTGGTCTTGGTCAAGTTGAAACTCCTAGCTGCGCCCGGCTGTAAAACGGTTGCTGAGGACCAGGCCTAGGCCTTGGCGACCGTCGTGCCCATCAGGTGGTCGGTGTACTTCTGCTGGTAGCCCTTCGAAGTGGCAAGGCCGACGATGACGTCGAGGAGCAGGAAGACCCAGTAGATCTTGGAGATGTTCCTGACGAAAGCCTCTCCGAAGCCGGGCTTTGACCCGGTCTTGGACTTCACGGTCAGGCCCATGAGCCTCTTCCCGATGCTCGCGCCCATCGAGGACTCGAAGACCGCGAAGTAGAGCACGAAGAGTATGCCGAAGAAGAAGGAGAAGAGCCCGTTGACTAGGAAGCTGAAGCCGAAGCCGCCCGCAAAGAAGAGAGCGAAGAACGCGAAGACGCCGATGATGGCCACGGCGATGCCCACTATGATCGCGTCCACGACGAAGGCTACGAACCTGCGCAGCCAGTAGTCCTGAGCACCGCTGTCCTTGGTCAGGGCGTCGATGCCGCTGACTGGTGCAGTCTGCGTAGTGGTGGTTGAGGCCTGTGCGCCGGGGACTGGGGTGCCGCAGTTCGGGCAGACGAGCGCTCCCATTGGGAGCTCTTTTCCACAGCTAGCACAGAAGGCCATGTTAGATTAGCATAGGACCACGACTTGAGTATATATGGGGTCGTATTCCGAGGTTCTATCAAGCTAACGGCTCAGAGAAGTCTTCGTCGAGTTGTCGGCTCATCCCCATTCCGCCGAGACGGCGGAAGTCAGGACTTAAGGGAAGAGTCCGATGCTGACCGTTGTTCAGAACGTCACCAGACAGATGAGAGAGAAAGGCAAGGTTTAGCTTCGGGGAAGCCCCTCTCTTCCAAGGCTATGAGAGAGAACAGCGAACATGTAAATAGGAAACGCGGTAGTGCGAGGTCGATGGAGAGAGCGATGGGGCCGGCAATCTCCACATGGGCGCCCATAGCACTTCTTGGCCGTCCTCTGAACGACATTGAACAGAGGAACGCCCCAAGCAAGCTCTACACTGCGGGCACCATGAGGATTCCCCTTCCGCGTCCGAGAGTCGCAATTGTCGGTTCAAGGCAGGCGACAGCCGAGAGCTTAGCGGACGCTGGAGATATTGCAAGGGTCCTGACGAGGGAAGGAGTCGTGATTGTCAGCGGTCTCGCCAAAGGAATCGACACGGCCGCGCACAGGTTCACTATAGAATCGGGGGGCAAAACAATCGCAGTCTTGGGGACGCCGCTCGACAGGACCTATCCTGCCGAGAATAGGGAACTCCAGGCGGAGATTATCAAACGTCATCTCGCAGTCTCCCAATACAAGGTCGGCTCGGAAGTCTTTCCGTCAAACTTCGTCCGCAGGAACCGGACGATGGCCCTAATCGCGGACGCTTCGGTCATAGTCCAAGCTGGGGAGGACAGCGGTTCTATCTCTCAAGGATATGAGGCCCTGAGACTCGGAAGGCCGCTCTTCATATGGAAAAGGCTCTTCGATTCGTCGTTCACCTGGCCGAAGGAGATGGCGAAGTTCGGGGCGATGAAACTCAGCGACCCGAAGGAACTTCTGGAACATCTTCCGTCAAAGCATAGCATCCTTCAGATCCCTGCTTGAAGTTCTCGGACTTTCTTTCTAACGGAAACGTGATACTCACTTATGGTGCCCTCTGGTCATACTCTCCGTGGGGACCGAGCCCCACCGAAAAGCGTTCCAGAGACTATCGATACTATCTCAAGAATGAACAGACTGTCAAATATGGAGACAAAGAAATGTTCATGTCGGAAGTGGTTCCTCAAGCGATCCTGGAGTCCAAGGCTACCCTTCCATTCATGCCTCTATTCGAGGGCAATCCAGTTCTGGTGCCCGTTACCCGAAGCTCGCTCTTCCAGCCTAACTCTCTCTGGGTGGGACTCAAAGTAGCGACAGCGATGCACAAGGTCGGCTTGGGGTCGTCCGTCTCCACTTCTCTAGTCAGAACTCACGCGGTCGGAACCAAGGCTTCAGCTGAAGAGCATTACGACTCCCAGAAGGTCGAGCAGAAACTCCTGACTGACCCCGAAAACATCCTTCTGGTAGATGACTTCGTTACAAGAGGCGCTACGATGATTGCCTCTGCGTTGAAGCTTTGGGAATCATATCCAAAGGCCAACATAGCAGGCTTCGCCCCCATCAGGACGGTGAGTCACTCTCCAGACTTCAAGAAAATAGACGACCCCATTCTAAGCACGATCACACTTTATCGTTCGGGTAAATGCCATCGGGAATCATGACTGATGAGGCTACGCTTGAAGAAGATTTCTCTGATTCACCTGTCTTGACAGGACCGTACTTTCAGGCCCGGCTCCGAAGGGCCCGCCGTGCGAGTTTGACCAGCTTGGCCAGGAACCGGTCGGTCCTTTCCAGATACCGCCGGGTGACCTCAGGCGAGGACAGGAAGGCCCCCTTGAGCTCCGCCATGTCGACCTTGGGCGAGAAGTAAGCGTAGAGGGGAATGCCCGCGAGGATGACCAGCGACCCCACCAGCTTGTCCTGCAGGGAGGTCGAGTAGAGCAGGAAGAGGCAGATGGCGATGCCCAGCCAGGGGAGGACCCTCTGCCCGCGGAGGCCCTTGGCGTCCTTCTTCATCACGAGGAATGAGATGGAGACCAACAGGAAAGAGAAGGCAAGGTTAAGGACCGAGAAGGAGATGAGGCTGGAGAGCCCGGAGAATGCAGAGAGGACGAAGGCGATGGTCCCCTGGGCCAAGAGGGCAACGTACGGCGTCCCGAACTTCCTATGGATCCTTGCGAAGGCCTTGGGGAATAGCCCGTCGATGGAGAGGGCGTAGGAGAGCCTGGCAGTCCCCAGGATGCCCGACTCGTCCGAGCCGGAGACTGAGAAGAGGGCGCCGACGCTCATGATCGACCCTCCCACGGCTCCGAGCAGGGTCGCCCCGACAAGGACTAACGGCACTGCCGTGGTTGCCAAGGTCCCTGAGCTGACGGCTCCGAAGATCACGAAGTTGGTGGAGATGTAGAAGAGCGAGACGATGGCCATGCCGATCAGTATCGCCCGCGGTATGTTCCTGCTCGGGTCCTTGACCTCGTCCGCTGGGAGGGTCCCCATCTCGAAGCCGACATAGGCCCAGAAGATGAGCACGAGGGAGGTCCCGACGTTCGCAAAGCCGTTGGGCGCGAGAGGGGAGAAGTTCGAGACGAAGCCAGGGTTGACCGCGAAGGAGCCGAACCCGATGACGACGAGGAGGAGGAGCGGGGCGAGCTTGATGAAGGTCAGGGCGTCGTTGATCTTCCCTGCAGCCTTGACCCCGACTATGTTGACTCCGGTCAGCCCGAAGAGAAAGAGGGCCTTCACGAGGAGCTGCTCGGGGACCGAGAGCTGGACGAAGTACTGCAAGTAATTCGTGAAGGTGATGGCGAAGACGGGAAGCGAGATGACCTCGGCGACCCACATGCTCCACCCGGCCAGGAAGCCCCAGAAGTCATTGAAGGTCTGGGAGACGTAGGCGAAGGGCCCGCCGACCTTGGGGACGTAGTAGGCGGAGTAGGCGAAGATCATCGCAAGAACTATCGCCATGAGACCCGCGATGACCCAGAGGACCACCGAGAAGGGCCCGACGAGGTTCGCGGTGAGGGCCGAGGCGATGTAGATGTCAGACCCGATGATCGCCCCGACGACGATGTTGGTCAGGTCGAAGAGGCCCAGGTCGCGCTTGAGCGAGGCCATTCTAGGCCGGGCTCATGGAACGTGCTTCAGTCGCGATCTTCACCGCGGTCTTGCTCAGTGAAACTTGTGATCTTTCCTTTGTCCGCTCCAGAAATCGACTTCAAGACGTCCTGTTTGTAGCGGTGGACTAACAGTCTTATCGTCTCATCCAAAGTCGAGGAGCCGTAACTCCTCTGAAGGGAGGTGAGTTCGCCGAGGGTCTCCCTCGAGATCTCTATGTTCGTCCAACCTTCCATGTGTTTGCGTTGGCGTGCCATGATATAATCACCATTGTGCCGATGACCCCCTGGGGAGTCGTCCTGGCTAGCTCGGGGCGCTTGAAGACATGGCGGCTGGGACTTGTTTGGGGCCCGGGTCTAATCCTACTTTCAGGTAGGCCTTGACGCGCGGTTTCCTCAGGTAGTTCCAGTAGATCGCCACCCAGAAAACCCCGGAGACCACGTAGCTCCACTGCGTGGAGTCCCTGAGCCCGAGGGACTCGGGGGCGGAGTAGGTGAGCAGGGCGTAGGTCAGGTTGACCGCGAGGATGACCACCGGGAGTATCAGGGCCATGTAGTACGAGTACTTCCTTCCGAACCAGAGGCCCGAGACCGTCAGGAGCTGGAGCAGGCCCGCGATAAGTAGCGCGATGCTGATCGCCAGTTCGGCGGGGACCCCGAACTGGAACCAGGGGTCGACGGTGGAGCCTGAGAGCATGGGGAGCACGCGGAGGTCGGTGTTGATCGTAGTGGCGGAGGTGTAGATGTTCACTGCGCCGAAGATTCCCCAGACGACTGAAATCAGTGTCAGGCCCTTGGGCCGGGCTGGCGCTTGCGGTTCTGGCGTCCCTGCCGGTTGTGGATCCAGGCTTCTCGCTCCGCGCGAGGCTCAGGTCTCGATATAAGACTGAGGGGGTCGACCATCTCGAGGCGCCCGGGGAGCGCGTTGAGGGGCTCGGCGAACTTCCCGACCATCTCGGCGATGACCTCGTTCCTCCGCGGGGACTGGAGGTAGGAGTGGGGCCATTTGTGCTCGAAGAGCATCAGACGCCCCTTCCTGTCGAGGCCGTAGACCCGGAAGGTAAGAATCCAGTTGAGCCCCTGGGAGTCGGTGCGCCGGACGTCGTAGTCGAAGTGGACTGGGGAGTTGTCGTCGACCCTGACCGTGAAGTCGGCGTAGACCGCGAAGACCCTGACGACGTCGTTGTGCGGGACCCTGATCTCCCTAGCCGGGAGCACTCGCACCACCTCCGGCGGAAGGAGCAGCGGGCTTCGGCCTTCTTGTCATGCCGTATTCGACAGCGATGCCGATTATGGTAGTCGCTGCTGCGAAGAGCGTGGCGAGGGTCGGGCCAAAGCCAAACGTGAGGAGGACGTGGAAGAGAAGGAGCCCTCCGGCCAAGGCCGTGACGAGCGTCAGGATCTTGCCGTACAAGGCGAGCCCGATGATGAAGAAGACGAACCCGACCACGAGCGCCGCGGTGTGGCTCCCGAAGAGGTCGAGGGCCAGCAGGTAGGCGCCGTAGCCCACCGCCAGCCCGATCCCGAAGGCGACTATGGCTACGCCGATGATCCCTCCGATGAGGAACCCGCCCAGGATCCCGAGCAGCTGGCCAAGGGCACCCGTCCCGGCGAGGTACCCAGAAGCGAGCATCTCTCCGATCGAGGCGCCTATCAGGCCTACGACGAGGAACGCGATGACTTTGACAATCGTCCGCCCTGCGAAGATCAGAAGGAGAGCAACTACGAGCAGTGCCAGAGGTATGAGCCAGGCTGGTATGCCGCCCAGTCCCGGGGTCAGCTGTGTTGGTATGTTCACCATTTGCGTGCCGCCTCCGCTCACGCGTCGACAGCGGCACCTGAATGGGCGCTTGGAAACTTAATTGAACGGAATTGAACGGGAAACCTACGAAACTGAACGATGTTGCGACGGTCCCTCTTCTCCCCAGAAAGGCTTAAGCAAGAACCGGGAGTGCGGGGGCTCGGTGCCGCGGTAGCTCAGCCTGGGAGATCGTCTCGGACCTAAGAGCACTCGGCTGAAGACCGAGGTGTCGCCGGCTCAAATCCGGCCGCAAGGCTTGGGAGTGTCCGGCCCGCGGCATCCTCCCTATCCTGGGGGGCGGCCCTGTTTCCCTTTGGGCGATTGAACTTCCATGCTGATCCCAACCCCAGAGAGAAGCGTATAACAGATGCGGAACGCAGCTGTGCGATGATGGTAGAAGCTTCAGCCAGACGGGGAGGAACTCGAGAATCGCGAAAGAGGAGGGACTTCAGAGAGCTCTATTACATTACGCATGTTGATAACCTGAAGTCCATAGTTACGAAAGGAATCCTCTCGCATAGCATGGTCGAGAAGAGTGGGGTGAAGTACACACCTATCTACAACAAGGACATTGTTGCAAACAGAAAGGGGATCAGGACACCGGATGGTAGCAGCCTATGGAGCTTCGCCAACCTGTACTTCCAAGCACGCAATCCGATGATGTACAAGGTCCTCGTCGACAATCCTTTGGAGAAGATCGCGATTGTCACGGTAAGGAAGGGCATCTTGAGCAAGGCAGCCTACTTTACTGATGGAAACGCCGCGAGTTCAGAGACTACCATTTATCCGATCGACAGGTTCGGCAGGGAAGAGCAATCGATTCTAAGGCAGATCGACACAGACTGGTGGAATTCGTTCGACGGGTCCAAGCGAAGGATCATGGCAGAAGTTCTCATCCCGGATTTTGTGCCTCCCGAGTACGTCGAGGCCGTATTCGTAGGTAAGCAAGACATGGCAGGTGCACTAAGAGACGAGTTCTACAGAGACGACCGTTACGTCATGTGGCAGGCTCCATTGTTCTTCGCTCCAACTAGGGAAACCCGGCTTACCCCCTACCTCTCAGTCGTGGACGGCGACATGTTCTTCTCGAGAATGCAGACGCTGACGGTGAGTGTCAACTGTGTAGGGGTCATGGGGAAGGGGCTCGCTTCACGGGCTAAGTATCAGTTCCCCGACGTCTACGTCGACTATCAAGATAAGTGCCGGAGCGGAAGGCTAAAGCTTGGAAAGCCGAACATATACAAGAGGGAGTCATCTTTCGACGAGGAACTAGCCGACGAACCAAAGAGCCTCGAGCATGCGAATGCGAGGACCTGGTTCATACTGTTTCCGACCAAGAATCATTGGCGCGAGATGTCGGACATCAGATACATCGAGCGAGGCCTGGAGTGGATCAAGGAGAACTATCGACAGATCGGCATAACCTCTCTTGCTGTTCCCGCGTTAGGATGTGGGCTTGGAGGTCTGGATTGGAAAGATATTGGACCAGTGATGTGTCGCTACCTCAGCCTCGACATACCGGTCCAAGTCTACCTTCCTGCCGAAAAGCACGTCCCAGACAAGTACATCATGAAGGACTACCTAATGCAGGGCAGGTTATCTTAGTTTGTGACAAGGATTCCGCTCTTTCATTACACACATCTCGACAATATCGATAGCATCATCAGCCAAGCAGCTCTCAGAAGTAGGGCTCGCTTGAAGTCGACTACGACTACATTCAAGGACGTTTCCATAGATCTTCGTCAACCCAAGAGATCCTCGCTTGGGTTGACCAACTACCTTCCCACGTTTGCAGGTTTCTATTCGCATCAAAGGGGAACGGGGCTCGACATCTACCTCCAAAGCAATTATGACGACCCAAGGGTCCAGAATCCCAGCTTCTACGGGTCTCTCCACAAGGTCCTTAGGCGAAGGTCGTACTACAGGGAAATAGTAATCCTACTAATCAGGGAAGACCTGGTGCTCAAGTTCGCTGATGCGAGAAGGTTGCTCCTCTTTACCGATATTGCGGTCAAGGAGCATGCCAATAGAATCGAGACTCTGAATGGATCTGACTTGCTGAGCACGTTACGCAACCAGGTCAGACATGGTTCGCTTTACTGCGAGGTCGATCTATTAGACGATGACGAGGGATGGGTTGGCTTTCCCCAAGACATTGAGGCGATTGTAGTTGACAATGAGTCTGTGGCTGCGTTGGTGGGTCAGAAATTGGCTTTGAGCGGCATAAGCGAAGAAGATTCCCCGCCGACATTCGTGTCTCGGCTACCCGATTGAATCGCGGACTCATCACGCTCCTTAATGACAATCCTCTCGAATTGCTGTCGTGAAATTCCTCGACACTGACCACATCGCAGCTAGCACCGTCAAGGTCGTAAATCGGAAGGGTCAAGGCAGCGCAATTGTCCTGGACAGTTCTTGCTACGTCGCCACGTGCGCTCATGTCGTTCCACACAGACTAGAGGGCCTAGTCAACTGGTACGGGCATGAGGACGCTGAGGAAGAGTACGAAGTTGTGGCGTATGACAAGGAAGCTGACACAGCGATACTGAAGGTCGACCCGTCGTTCCGGAAATACTTGGGAATGGGAGGACCAACCCCTTCCTTGAGATTCCTGACCTCTAGAAAGTCTATTGAACTAGGAACGGTTGTGGCTGCTTGTGGTTATCCGTGGATCACTCCAAGGGAGGAAGACGAGGGAATACTGACCCATCCGCCTACTGTTACCCTAGGGGTAATCTCACTATGGAGGAGCAAGGGCCAACCGATAATGCTAAGTGCCCTCTTACACCGTGGGAACTCAGGGGGTCCGGTCTTCAACGAGCACGGAATTGTCATGGGAATCGCATCGCAGAGCTTGCTGTACGAAGAAAGTGAGCCTGGAAGCAGCATGTCCTTGCCTTTGGGCTACGGCGAGATGATACCTATGTCAATGATTAGCAAGCTAGCTTCGGACTCGGGAATCCGCCTTCAATGGAAGCAGGTTTAGCGAGGAACGCAAAACTGAACTCTATTGTCGGATGCTACCTAGTTCAACACCAAGCCGACGCATAACGCCGAACCGTGGCATTCTTCTCCCAGCCTGGAGGCCCTCATCTCTTCAACTAGGGTTTTGATCGGGGGTGCTCGAAGAGCCGAATTGTTGAAGAGTCTTGAGCTCAGGAGGCTGCACTTCTTCAGGTTCTCGAAGCGAATTCCTTAGCTTGACGACTGCTTCACCCACACTTTCCGTCAAATCTCTCGTTGCCTTGCCCCTGATCCTGAGAAAGGTGCCCATGACCACGGTGAGAATGTCCGAGTCGCTTATCGTGCGATCCAACGCATAAATCTCCCTTACCGAATCGAGCGAGGCATCGAAGAGATAATCGGCGTCCTCTGTTTCTCTTCGGTAACTAAGGGGCAGCTTCCGGCAAACGACAACAACATCGTAATTGATATTGCCCGCCCTGTATCCACTCTTCCCTTCAGATCTTAGGACTGGAGATGCAGTGACGAAAAGGCCGGCTGAAGAGATAGCCCTTCTCAGGCTGGCCCAAGCAACAGGGTTGGAGTGGTGGAACGTAAAGACGATCAGTCCTTCATCCTTCAAGACCCTCTTGCACTCTTTGAGGACTCGAGCGAGGTCGCTCGCAAATTTCGCCCCCCCCTTCTTCGAATGTTCATTTACGAGAATCTCTTGTTTTCTCCTTGATGTCTGACCTGAAAAATATTCGTACTCGCGCTTCAAGACCAGACGGAGCCAAACGTAGAAAAAGTCAGCCAACTCGGAGTACACCAGGTTATCATAGTAAGGTGGATCAGTCAGGACGATGTCGACTGTCTTGTCCCTGATTTCCGGCACTCTCCTCGAATCCGTACATAGGATTAGAGGGCGACTTTGGTCCTCGGATTCAGCTGAGTGGTTTACCATTGTGGAGACGTTTTCCTCAAGATACATCTTCTGGCCTCGCGTCCCCTCCTGTAGATTACCGTACTCGAAGAGAACCTCATAGGGCCTCATCGCGTACTTCTTTCCCCGCTTCAGCTTGGCGTATGACCGCACAAAACTGCCTCGCCCCCTTCCCCAGAGATTGTTCTCACCATATCTGTTGGGCACATGGTACCCCGGTACCCCAAACAAAGCAGAAATCTTGCCCCATTTCGATTCGTACTTGCAGAGCACGTTGTTTGTTTCCAGGGAAGCTGAGAACGCTAGGAGCAGGAATTCGCGGGCAGAAGCGTCCGGGATGCGCTTTATCGCGTTGAGGGTGATGGACAGAGCGAGGAGTTGTCGACCGTTGAAGAGGTCGCTGTAGTACCTGAATCCATGATTGACGGGTCTGCGGTCCGCCCTCCCTCTTACCGATATTCGCTGTCTGGGAAAGTGAAGTGACTTTCGGTTTGCCTTCAATGCCTCCGAGGCTGCGTGATACAGATCTAGGTCATGCTGGTCAGGCTTCTTGAAGTTGGTTCCGCACATCAGGCAATGAAATTGGATTACGTTGAGGCGCGATTCCAAAAACGTCCCCCTTCGACGAGTCGCCTCGGTAACCTTCTCCATGTTCTTACAGGCCTTGCATTTGAACATCCCTCTAGGTACTTCGACTTCGGGATGATACGTCGCTCCGCATCTGGAGCAGACAGGAGATTCAGCCCACGAGCTGAAAACATTCTCGCATTCCGGGTTACCACAAACCAAAGTAGCGAGGACTTTCTTCCCACTCGGCTTTCCCACTACTCTTTCTCTGATGCGAGTCCCGCCCGGGAGGTCCCCGAGACGATTACAATTTGCGCATCTCACCTGCCTAATCCAAATTCCGTAGACAATTTCGGCGTCGTGCCCGAGCAAGCATCTCGTCTTGTAGAGCGCCCTGACCCGCTCTCCCACTGCCTCTTCCAGCTTCCGAAAATAGGCGTCTGTGGCTTTCTCTTCATATGGTTCGACTTCCTTCTTAGTCACGAACCAGGCGACTGGGTTCAAGTCAGCTCCGATTACTTTGCAACCGAGGCGGATTCCTTCGACGATGCTCGTGCCACCCCCCATCATGGGGTCGTAAAGTGTCAGCTCTTTGAGGGAAAGCCCGTTGTAATACCTCTCCCAAAACACCTTTTCCGACTCGGTCGAGGATAGGGCTGACGAGAGAATCAGGGCCCTGAATACACTCCCCAGTCGCCTGGCCCACCACTTATGAAGCTGATAGATTGGACGCTTCGAGTTTCCCTCGACCATTGCGATCTGATGAAGGCGGCGGACGGGCAGGCGTTTCTCGAGGAAGGAAACCTGAGGCCCTGGGATTGTGCCAAGATCTTCTTTCCACCCGAATGCCTTCGCGGCTGTCAGGACCGACCCCTCCTTGCCTCCCTGACCACGAAACCGGTGCTCTTCTTGTCGAATTTCGAAGAGTTCAGTATGTTGCGGACTGGGTCCTGAAACTTCCGGAGGCTGGTGCTCTTTTTCCCTGCGACCCCGCCTACAAAGTAGAGCCAGTAGTGATGCTTCAGTACTCTTGCTTTTTCGATTTCGTTTGCTGACCAAATGAATCTAAGCGACTCCCTCGTTGATCCCTTCACCTCGATGAACTTGTCATGCCTCTTTGTCTTGCTTGGTCCTGCGAACGATTTGATGTCGTATCCTGCAGCTGTATCCCAGGTGCTGACCCGAATTACAAGCCTAGCTTCCTCTACGCAGCCCAATCGCCGTAGCTCCTCTCTTTCATGGTTTGTCACGATCCTTTCAGCGTCTTGCCCTGTTTTCATTTGTCCATCCCTAATGTTTTCAAGTTCTTCTTGAGAGAGCAGGGGCCTCTCTGATACAAGGACGGAAACCTGGGGGGAGTATTGTGGATTGATTTCGTATAGGCCGGAGTGCTCAAGCAAGAGCCCTGACTGTTTGAGAAGGTTGACATACTCCATGAAGTCTTGGGGAAGTGGCTCCTCCCCTCGATAGTTGTAGCGCCAGGATTTGCTTAGGTCGTCCCTCTCGAAGTATTCTCGAAGAACTGGCCGGATTGGCGAGTCGAAACTGGAGCCCAAGAAGACTTTGCAGTTGATGTACTGGCACTCTCTTTGGTTGAAGTCTATGAGGTATGACGGCTTGTTCGTCTTCGCCAGTGCAGTCAACTCCTGTCCGGACGAAGTCAATGACAGCCTAGTGCCTGACTTTACCAATAGTCCTGCCAAGACGCAGAAAGCTACAGTCGACCTGTGGTCGAGTGACGACTGGGTTATGACGGGGGATCTCGAAAGCTGTTTCAGAAGAGCCTCCTCCTCGGTGGACTTCAGTCCGTACTGATCGAAGTACTGTAGAAGTCTGTTTACCTCCTCCAGACTCCTAATCAAACCTTCCCTCCCTCGAGTGTTGTTCGAGGCGTTTGACGACCCTTTCGTAGTCCTCTTTGTCCGAAATTCCGTCAGTTATGTCGCCGTAGTTCACCTCCAAGTTGAATTGACGGATGTCATCGTCAAGGAATCTTTCCATGTTCTGGATCTTGTTAGTGAGGCTATCATCGACGTCCAGGTCTACCGTTTGTGCTGCGTGAAGGATGTGATAGGTCACCTTCTGATCCTTCTTCAGCCCGATTCTATGGATGCGGTCGAGGCTTTGCATATAATGGGCCCCGTTGAAGGTGCGATCAACATAGATGGCAGTGCTACACACGACCTCTCCACGAAAGTTCTTGTGGAGTGAGACAGATTCCGCGAGCGATGCAGGATTCGCAATCAGGACCCTGCATTTCGAGGTGTTCTTGAATTTCGCAACCTCGTCTATCCTGTTGAAGTAGACATTCTCATCAGGGTCCTTGGCTATGTCGCCGTGGACAATCGCCGGGGAATAGTCTTTCAGACCCTTCTTGAGTTCGAAAATGTTTCGGACGAAGCTGGTCCAAATCAGGACCTTCGAATCGGAGTCGCGGTTCAGGTAGGACTTGGCCAGGTCCTCGGCCCTCTGCAGTTTGACAGGTTTCTCGTTGAGCCTTGAGTATTCGCGTATCCTCTGGTAGATAGGGAGACCCACTGAGTCTAATTTGTCGACCCCGAGCTGGAGGTCTTCCTTCATGAGCAGCGCTGGGTTCGACGCTACCTGCAGGAGCCTCAACAGCCTTGCCCTCTGCCAGTACTTCAGCTGTGCGATCTCCTCCCATCTCTCGTACACCGAGCCTTTCCTCTTTCTCTCTTTCTGAATCATGTTGTAGACACGCCCTTCGATTGCAAAGTATATCGACTCCTGGTTAGGGCATGGGGCTACCTTCCCAACCAGCTTTCCACCAGGACCCATGACCTCGCCTGAACCCATCGAGATGGATTCCTTGAAGAATTCCACATTTGGGAGCTTGGGGTCGAATTCGGACTTGCGAATCCTGTAGTAGAAGGACGAGATCCTCTGCTTCAATAGCTCCAGTGATTCGTCCTGGTCCACCATCCCGATGAAGTCACTCTCTTGGCCAAGGACATCTCTGTCTGGGTCGAGGAAAGCGAATTGTGTGTAGATATCTTCGATCGAACGCGGAATTGGCGTTCCACTCAGTATCATCCTATGCTTGCATAGTTTCGCTAGGCGCAAGACCGCGTTCGTACGTTTCGCTTCCGGTTGTTTGACGTTGTGCGACTCGTCGAGGATGACCATGAAGTCATCAAGGCTAAGGAGTTCAGCGACCTTCTGTTCATCATTGCTGATGCTGTGGTAGGATATAAGGAGAATCTCGTTCTTGATTCCTTCCTTGATTGCCAAGTGCCTCTCTGCTCTTGAGCCTTTGATCTCCCTGAAGTTTGCCTTCTTGCCAAATATCAGCAAGTGCTCTTCCTCCCAAGGTCTGAATGAGCTGATGGGTCCGACCACTAGGAGCTTCTTTACCTGTTTTCTTCTCCTCAGAGTGGAAAAGACCGCATAGCCAATCCATGTTTTCCCAGCACCAGGGACGCTGAAATCGGCCGAATAAGGCAAGCCGAGATGCAAGGCGACGGCCTTTCTCTGGGATGGGAGTAGTGGGAGTTTGAAGCCGTGAGGATACGATTCGCTTTGAACTGCCTCTTTCTTGATTCTCTCCCCAGCCCCAATGGACTCGACAAGGGCCTTCACCTGGTTCTCTATGGTGAGGCGAAGTTTCCTAACGCTCTCATCCTGCGTGAAACCGATTCCCTCGCTCTTCAGCAAGTTAAAGGCGTATTCTAGACCAGGCCTTAGATCTGTTTCCCTCCTGAGGATGAAGGATGAGGATCCCTCATCAAATTCGAATCCAGCGTCGTAAACTAACGAAGATTTCAACGTACCACCCAAGAGGGAGCTATTGCCCTCTGGGGCCAATACAAGCACTGTCCCTTGGAAGTGAAGCCGGACCAAGGTCAATCCTCTTTCTTGTGTTTGGCGACCTCTAGTTCAATCTTTGATAAGCCCTCCTTGGCTAGCTTAACATACTTACCAGTCTCCCTCTTTCTAGCAAGGAGCCCCCTGGCCGAAGTGCTGAATTTGTTAAGGTCCAGCGCAATCTGTTTTAGCTTCTCCAGAGGAGCAAGGTCGGCTTTCTTGAGTTTGTATTCATCGACTATTGAAGCTACATTAGTCGAGAACCTGAGTGTCATGGTCTCTTCGCCTCGGATGAGCTTCTTGCGATCTATGCCGGAGTAGAATTTTGCGATGATGCTCGAGGGGTTCTTTCCTACACTCTTGAATACGTCAGAAGCAATGCTCCTCACTGCCTTCTCGCTAGGTCTCAGGACCTCAGGGTTGTAGTGGTTAGCTGACACTAAGTCGTAGAAGAATTCGTCCCTCTTCCTCGTTATCGCCTGTTTCTCAGCAGCCTTTTCCTTGTGCAAGGATGCAAGCCCAGTGTTTGCGAAGTCGTAGTTGACGTAGTCCTCGAACATCTCCTGTTGGTTTTGAATTAGTCTATACTGACCCGGCTTATTGATTGATGTGAGATACTTGTCGATGGCAATGATCTTTTTGTAGTCTGATTGAATCTTGGATGCGCTAACGTCATGCAGGTACTTCCGTCTGATGTCCTCGAAGGTGTAGTGCCTTTCCTCGTAGGCCTCCTTTATGATCATCAGGGTTGAGATCGGGTCGTAAACTTGCTTCCACTCCTTCTTTGTCTGAAGGAAGTTCTCAAGGTCGAAGAGATCGTCGTCGGTGATGTCGTGAGGTAGAATGATCACTTTCAGATACTTGAAGTTCTCAGGGTCGAGTTTGCCGTAGTTCATCTCAGCGGTCTTGACCCCGGCCGCAATCTTCCGGAGGATTTCGTGGAAAATCGCCTTCCGCCTGTTGCCGTTCCGAAGCGTACCGTCTCTCGTGATTACTGCGGGTTCGAGTTGGTGGCTGGTAATGAGCTCTTGCTCGAAACCTGGAGCGTTAGAAACCACCCCGATGATGTCCTTCTTCCCGAGAAGTAGGCTCTCTAGCCACTCGACGTCTTCCTTGTTCGTTTCGGAGACGGTCAAGGAACCAGATATCGATTTGGAACCTGCCTTCTCTTGCACTCTCTCCTTAAGGTATATCTTGATTCTGCGGTTTTCGAAGTTGTAACGCAGCAAGTTAATGTCCACGAGAAAGACGCAGTCGCCGGGGTACTCCTTGTTGCAAGGGCCTATCCGGTTGGTAAGATCTTTGAGAAGTTTCCCCCTGAACTTCCACTGAAACCCTTCATACTTAGAACCAGTTTCGGCAATTGAGCTATTGCATACCCAGTTTCCGATCGCTAGGGCGCGGCTGTGGTCTATTGCAATGCTCAACGGCGTTATCCCAAGAGTAATTCTATATAAGAATCGAAGGAGATTTGAAGCGCCGGCTGTCCAGGAGTGTCCCCAAAACAGGTCAGATCCGTAATTTCGGAACTTACATCAGATGATAGGATAAAGGGTGAGTGTCCTGCCTGCGGCCAAGATAGTCCACTGGCAGATTGGAGCCTCTTCTATGCTGACAATTATCCAGGAGAAGTGAAGGATGTTATCGACCTAGTCAAAGAATCCCCTGCCGAGGTGAAACAACGATACGAAAGGCTGAAACTCAAGCTGACAAAATTGGCGGCCCAAAGATCGTTGGCTGTCAATGTTGGGCTTGTGGTCGAAGAGGTTGCTCCCGGTCTTCCGACGTTCCCTTTCAACGGTGGGGATTGTAGGACCCTCCTCAAGCCAATCGATTACATAATCTTCGACGGACTATCGGAGGGCGGGAGGGTCAAGGAGCTACACTTCGCCGAGCTGAAGACTGGAGCAAACGAGTTAAACGACAATCAGAAGTTAGTAAGACGTGCCGTCGAGAAGCATAGGGTCGAGTATAAGTCGTTCTGAAGATAAAGTGAAAATTGGCTAGCTTTGGCGCTCTCTTCAGGGAACAAAGACACCTGTTCGGAGTTTGCCCCAACCCCCAGTGCAGAGAGATGTCGAGGCTCCTTAACATCCGTATCTCTTATCGGGCAAAATACGTCAGGGATTGGTTTGACAAGGTGCAAGACGAGGTGGTAGTCTGGGAGGAAAAGCTTGGCGAGTTGAACGAGAGAAGAACGGAAATCAGGGCCAAGTCCATCGAAAGGGCCCGCCGAGTCTTCCTTCCCAAGAGACTAAAGTCCGTCTCTCCCCTCTTCGAAAAGCCCAAAGTACAGCCCGAAGACATCAAACTCATCTCTCATCCTGTCGATTTTGTTGCCTTTGACGGCCTAGTCACTAGCGGCAACCTTCGACGCATAGTCCTCTTGGAAAGTAAGGCGAGTGGTAGACTCCGGAACGAAATCCAAGCTAGCATCGTTGATGCAGTTGAGCATCAAAAGTACGACTGGTATACTCTCAGAGTAGATGAAAGCGGGAAGATAACACGGGAGTGAAGCTTGAATGGCGAAACCAAGTCTCGCAAACGACGGCTCTTAACTTGGCCCCAGGGAGACTAAGAAGTCCTCAAGGGGAACTCAGGATGGTCGCAGGATGAATGCAGTAATCGGACTGGGAGACTGAGTTGGTTCATGATCCTCGACAGCTAACCACCGAATTCTTCCCAAAGGTCTTAGCTCGGCCCCTGCCTCGAGAAGCAGGTTCACATAGCTCTGGGTTGGAAGCAACAGTACCGAGCCTCTTCCCAAATTTTTCTGTTCAATGGCTTTCCTGGCCCAAGCAGTGGGAGAGCCATGTTCACTCTTGAAGGGGGGGTTTACGTAATTCATCTTGCCCCATTGAGTTCCTAGCCCGTCGAACGGCAGAATCGATTCTCCCGGAGACGGGCAAGGATCGAAATCAAAGTGGAACTCGTCGTTCAGTTGATTGTAGACTTCAGGAGGAGTTAGCCAATATCTCTTTAGAACTTTCCTCCTTCCGCTTCGCTCTCGGGGTGGTCCACTGCGCACTTGGTTCCACTGGTTCTCGATATCTTGCCCCGGCATTTTACGCCCACTAAGAACTAGAGGTATTCGGAGGGAATGTTAGAACAAGCACGTCTTTGACCGCCAAGAGTCTCATCAGCATGGGTGAGGTCAAAGGAGTTCTTGAAAGCGCCTAAATAATGGGCAGTGTCACCAGGTTCGTTGAGATACTGGGTCTTCTCAACCACCCCGGAGAACTTTAGGATAGCGTTTGAGAACAAGATTTGGGCTGTTGATACTGTTTCAAAGAAAAATTTGGTTTCTCACGGAGACAGGATTGTGTTCTATGTCAAGGGAACAGGTGAATTCAAAGGAGCAGTAGAAATCAGCGGACAATGGTCCAGAGTGCAAGATATGGTTTGGAAGGAGGAAGTCGAAGATCATGAGGTCTACTGGCCTTGGCGTGCCGCGACAAGATGGCTCGCGACGGGACGGGTGAACGCGAAGGAAGTGGCATCTAGGCTTTCATTTGTTGGTAACAAGAGCACATGGTACGTCTACCTCATGGGCACGCCCGCGAACTTCCGAAGGGAAATTTCTGAAGCGGATTACAACCTTGTTGTATCGGAGATGCAGGCAGTCGGAGCCCACCTCGCACAAGTCGAAGTCCCCCTGATCGGGCGGAAGGGCTCTACATCCTCCACGATATTCGAACCCCCCACGACTGATCAAACTCACACTGAAATTCAGTACAGCCTGATCAAGCTTGGTAAGTATGGAGGTTGCGAGGTCTGGGTTCCACGAGCAGACAGAAGTCGTTCCTACAGTGATGAGAAATTCCTTGGTTTGACGCTTGACAACTTGCCCCAACTTGGATTTGGTGAAAAGACCCAAAGAATTGTCGAGAATATTGATGTCTTGTGGTTGCGGAATAACCTCATCCTCGCAGCCTTCGAGATTGAACACACCACGTCAATATACAGTGGTCTCTTGAGAATGTCGGACTTGATTGCAGTTCAACCGAACACTCGCTTCCCCTTGTTCATAGTCGTCCCTGAAGAACGTAGGGGAAAAGCCAAGGAGGAGATGACACGTCCGACATTCGAGAGTCTAAGTCCGCCTATTTCCAAGATATGCAAGGTTTGGACGTATGATGACCTAACGATGGCCCACGAGGAGGTAAGCAAAGCACGTTTCCCTCCAACTTGGAATCACGAGAATGTCACGAGGTTAGGGGAGCCTGTCCGATTATGACAGGGAGTTTGTCAATAGGTATATGGAAGGTCCGGGTAAGCGCTGGGGACCACGCAGGTCCTTGGTTATCGTTTGACGACCAACACTTATCTCAACCATAGGCTCGCCAGAGGAAGTGGGCAATCAGTGCCAAAGTTGACAGTCGACGATGTCGCGGAAATAGCCAGAACCTTTGCATTGAGAAGGGGTTTCTTTGGCAGTGCCGTCTCTTCCGTAGAGAAAAAGGGAGGAAGATGGCGAGTTGTCATCGATGTGGGGTTGCTACACTCCGACAAAAAGACATTGGTTATCGACGACCGCACCGGCAAGATAATCTCCTACAGGTAGAGGACTCTTTGTCGTGGCAGCTCCCCGAAGAGTTCAAGGAGCAAATTGAAACGTTGGACTCGATAGCTACGACGCTCCGGAGGCGCGGAAACTATTCCGATGCGATAGCAATTCATAACGTTAGTTACAGGTTGATTGTCGAAAGACAAAGTAGAGAGGGTAGAAGACTTCACAAAGGAGGTCCGCTTGCACAGATTGGTATCTGTTTGCTCGCAAAAGGTCAACCGACTCCTGCCTTGCCAGTCTTTCTGAGTTCGTTTATCGAGGACTGCTTGTCAGAGGGAAGTGGAGACAGAGCGAAGTCATTTGCTCGTACGATTCTGAGGGGGTCTTATGGAATCCCATTGGATTTCCTGGGCGGGCTTGAGGAATTCGCGGTCAGCAAACGAGGGGCTGAAGCTACTGATCCAAACTCGATACTAAGTCAATTCGTCGAAAGCGTTCAAATGGATGATTCGAAGCTAGTCAAGCTTCAGAGGGCAGAGCCTAGAGTCATAACTAGGCAGTTGAGTATGGATGAAATCCCCGGTAACAGAGAGCAACGTGTTTTCGTGGGAGGTACTTATGGGAACTACGTGGTGATTGAAATGCTAGAGAATATCGTAATAGAGGAAGGACTCATACCGATAATTGCTGACAGGTTCAAACCGCGTGAAGGAGCCAATGAAAAGACGCATTCATTCGAACTTCTTGAGAAGTGCGGTCACGCAATCTTCGAGATTTCAGTTCCTAATGGATGGTTAGCTGAGGTCGAGCGCGCTGACTCCAAGAACATTCCACTGATGTGTTTCTTCCAAGGATTGGAGCCTTCTCGAAGCGTTAGTGCCATGACCAAAGGCTACCCACGCAAGGGCTGGAGGGGTTTTGATGGCCTGAAGGGGAGTGTCTCAAGTTTTCTTCGGAGTAGGAGCGCCTAGGATCCTGAAAACAGGCATCCCGTCTTCCATGTAGGAGGTGTAAAGACACTCTCGCTTAGCTTGTTGGAAATTTCCATGAGTGACGTTTGAAAGTGGACAGAATCGACATGATGCCAGTTTCCCACGCTTTCGAAGGCACGCCCGTTTCCAGACGACTAGTTTCCCAATCCTCTTCAAACTGATTGACGGAAGGTGGGAAGGGTTGTGAAACGGCCAGGAACCACAATCCCTATCCCTCCGGCGCGACACTTGGCCTAACTCACCGCTAGGGTCCCGTTCAGCATCGCCCAGTGAATAGTGCAGAATATCGAACAGTATAATCTGAACGTCCCCACCTTGTTCGCGAGGAACTGCACGTGCAGCGCCTGCCCCGGCGGCACCGACTGAATCGGCGTGTCCCGATAGTGCGAGACCTGGAACCCGTGGGCCTGGTGGTCGATGTTGCAGACCGTGATGTTGACCATGGTCCCGTTCTGGACGCTGATGTTCGGCCAGTTGGCTTCGGGGACGCCATGCTGGATGCTGTCGTTGAACCCGTTCACGCTGGCGACGATCAGGAACCCCCCCGCGGGCCTTGTGCACCAAGAGGGCAGCGTCCCGTCTCTACCCGACCCCCGGAGATAGTAGTATGACGCGCCCGCTGCGCTAGCGGCTACGAGCAGCCCGACGAGGATGATGACAGCTCCCCTACGACCGAGGCCCAAGCTGACCCCCTACGAGTGGAAGAGGGCGACTATGTAAATCGCGAGGAACCCTGCGAGGAGCCAGAGCGCCACCCTGGCGGACTCCCACCTGCCCTGCGCCTCGCCGCCGACGAACAGGTGCCTGACCAGCCTGAAGGCCACGTAGACCGCGCTCCCGGTCCCGAGGGCGAAGAAGTAGGTCGCGTCGTATTCTAGGAAGTACCCGGTCACGGCCCCGATGAGCGAAGGGACAACGAAGAGCCCTGCGAGTATCAGCACGTCCTTGAAGCGTCGGGACATCGCGACCGCTCCTTCCCGCGCCGCGACGTAGACTGCCCCGACCATCATCGGCTCGAGGAGCTTGTGGAGGACGTAGGCCGTCCCGCCTGAGACCCCGCCGAAGGTCTCGAGGAGGTCTGTGCCTGAAGTACCCGCCGCCGTGCTCCCGAAGGCCGTTCCCTCTCCGAAGCCGTGAATCCCCAAGGCGACAGCGACGAGCATCGGGATCGCGAGGCCTGGCCCCGCAGGAAGGGACGAGAAGAGCCCCCGGTCGGCGGCGAAGAACAGGACCACGCCTATGATGAAGAGAACCAGTATCGCAATCTGCACGCCACCCCCCGAGAAGCCCGCCTGGACGTCCAGGTAGGAAGACGTTCCTATCGTGTCGCTGAAGAACCAGAAGAAGATCCCAAACGAGAGGGCAATCAGGTACCTAGGCCTGACCAGCGATGAAGCTGATGTGACAAGCGCGAGGCCCGCGATGGCTGGCAGGGCGGTCGCGACGGCGAAATAGAGGAAGCTAGTGGCGAAGTCGAGCACGAGCCGCGTCCGGGGCCTGATTTGTTATGCCTTGCGGGCCTGGGCTGCGAGGAGCGCGCGGCGGAGCCGGGCGTTGACCTCGAGCTGTTCGAAGGCCCTGCGGAAGGTCATCTCGTTCCCCTTGTACCTCTTGCCGGAGATGAAGCTCCTGACCTCGGCTTCGTGTCCAATCCCTATCCGCGGGATCGCCGCGCCCATGTAGAGATAGAACTGCTGGGTCCCTCCGTAGACGTCGCGGAACTTCTCGTAGTTCTTCGCGACCCAGCCCCACAGGGTCGGGACCGAGGCCGGGTTGTTGTAGGCTCCGCGGAAGGCCGGGCCCGAGTCGGAGCGGCTCACTTCACCGTCGAGGGTCATGTCGAGCGTCTTCTCTACGAGGCTGGGTTGGAGCGAGGTCAGGGCGCCGTAGACCTTGCCCCTGTCCACCTCGGTCTTGACAGTCCCCAGGAGGTCCACGAGGGGGCCGAAGGCGGCGGGGCCGCGGTGCATCGCATAGCCCACCACGACCGCTTCCTTGAGGTTGGGGTCCACCGATTCAAAGTCGTCGAACTTCTGCGCCAGCTTCGCGGCCAGGGACGGGCTCGCCTTTGCCAGGAGCATGGCGACTGCCTCCCTCACGATACCCGCGCTCTCCTCCTCCTTCGGCTTCGGCGTCAGGCCCACGAGGCGAAGCTGCGACTCGAAGAACCCGTGGTAGGCTTTGCGCACAGTCTCGGCGTCGCTCGCGATGGCCCGGAGGCCGTGGAGCTGGTCGCTGATCGCGAGGCTGATGAGCGGGTCCTTGAGCTTGGAGGCGAGGGCCACGAAGCGGAAGTACTGGGCGGGCTCGGCGATCCCGGCCTGGATGAAGAGATAGAGGTCGTTGATGATCCCCGCCCTGTCGTGCGAGTGGAGGGAGGAGAAGCCCTTGGCGAGCTGGCGGTACATGGCTTCGTCGTAGAGTACGCTGTAGAACCCTGTCCGGCGCGAGTTGAGGACGAGGCGCTCGGGCCTGGCGGCCTTGACCGTGGTCGAGGGATGGTCGAAGAGGACACGCTGCTGGCGGCCCCCGTCGTCGAAGGTGAGCGGAATCGGCCAGACCTCCTTGGACTCCTTCCCGGTCAGCTTGAACTTGCTCTGGGTGAGGCTCAGCTTGCCCTTCGAGGCCTTCGCCCGGACGACGGGGAACCCCGCGATTGTGAGCCAGGCCTTCGCTACGCGCGAGACGGGAAGTCCCGAGGCCCTGCCCAGGGCGTTCCAGAGGTCCGACCCTGCGGCGTTGGAGTAGCGGAACTTCTTGAGGTAGGCCGAGATCCCCTTCCTGAACGGCTCGTCGCCGACGTAGGCCTCGAGCATCCTGAGGACGGCCGCCCCCTTGCCGTAGCTGATCGTGTCGAAGAGCCCGTTGATCTCCTCTACGCTGTTGACCTGGACCTGGATCGGATGGGTGGACGAGAGGGCGTCCACGTTCAGAGCCCTGAACG
This sequence comes from archaeon, assembly GCA_016432545.1. NCBI lineage: Archaea > archaeon. Next base: position 1,170,881 of record CP066694.1, on the reverse strand, counting down.
TCTCGGCGCGAAGGAAGTCGCGCCAGGGGTCCCAGTCGGGGTGGAGGCGGCTGAGTACCTTGGCAGACATGAAGGTCGCAAAGCTCTCGTTGAGCCACAAGTCGTCCCACCACTTCATTGTGACGAGGTCGCCGAACCACATGTGGGCGATCTCGTGGGCCTGGACCCGGGCGGCGGAGCGGTGGTCGGAGAGGCTGGAGTCGGGCCTGACAAGGACTAGCGACTCGCGGGAGGCGATGGCGCCCCAGTTCTCCATGGCCCCGGTGTGGTATTCTGGGAGGGCGACGAGGTGGAGCTTGGGGAGCGGGTAGGGGATTCCGAAGTACTTCCCGAAGTCCTCGAGAACGTCCGCGCAGACTTTGCCGATGAAGCGGGTGTTGTCGGCCTGGCCCGGCCGGGATGCGACTATCACCTTTGAGCGGCCTGCTGTGGTCGTGGCCTCGTCGAACTTGCCGACTCCAAGGAAGAAGAGGTAAGTGGACATCTTCGGGGTCGGCTGGAAGACCGAGGCCCTTCGCCCGTCCTTGGTCCGGCTCGACGACGCAACGGGCATGTTCGAGATGACCTTCAGTCCGTCCTCTGTGGTCACCTTGAGCCTGAAGACCGCCTTGAAGGCCGGTTCGTCGAGGCAGGGGAAGACTGAGCGGGCCTCGGCCGGCTCGAGGTCGGTGGCGAGGAGGTGGTCCTTGCCGTATTTCGACTTGTAGAGCCCGAAGATCGAATCGTCCGAGACCTCCTTTCTGTACGCAATTCCGACGGTGGAGAGTTTCTTCGGGACGCCTCTGATTGAAAGGATCCCTTTGGACTTCGAGTGTGAGAAAGGAGCCTTCTTGCCGTTCACTTCGACGCCCATTATCTCCATCTTGGTCGCGTTCAGGTGGAGCGGCTCCCTCGCGGACCTGACTTTGATCGATTCAGTCCCGTCGAGAACCGAGCGCTTGAAGTCTACTTCGAGGCCGAGGTCGTAGGACAGGATCTCCAGTTCAGAGTCCCCAAGGGGGCGGCCTTTGGGGGATGAGATAAGCGTGCGGGCGCGGCAGCACTTCAGAAGTAGTCGTAGCCTTGGCAGGAGAATCGGAGGCTGGCTGTCCCGAGCGTCCGGGCGAGGTAATTGTCCTTCCGACCCTTCAGCTGAGTGGCCATCAGCCCGTAGTAGGCGAGGTCGGAGACCGAATACCTGCGTTTCAAGAGCGCGGCCCTGAAGTCTCGGACGAGGGTGTTCCAGAAGGCAAGCAACTTGTCGCTTGCAGCCAGCTCCACGGCCGAGATCAGGCCGTCTCCGTCTGGTCGGGCCTCAGTGGTCACCAGCTCTGACACCTTGACCCAGCTGGGCGAGGCCTGCATTTCGACGTATCCGACCTTCTCCTTGCCCCGGTTCACCATCATGATCGAGTCTAGCTTGACGAACCCAAGTTCCATGAGCGATCTGAGGAGACCGCGAGGCCTGGGGACGAAGCCCGTTCTTCGGCGGGTCGAGGAGGCGTACAGGCGCTCGAGTAGGGCCACGTCGGACTTCTTTGCTGGCGTCAGGAAGTAGGGAGTCTTCGGCTTGGCCCTTGGGGAACTCCTGAACGCAAGGTCTGGGGTGTAGATGTCCCGATACCCGAGTTTCTCGTACAGGTGGTGCGCGGAGTTGGTCCGGCTTGTCCAGAGGAATGAAAGCCTGATTCCTTCGCCTGCCTCCCGGGCATGGACTTCCTCCAAGAGCCTCCCGGCGAGCCCCTTCCTCCGCTTGTCCCTCCTGGAGGCGACCCCCTGTATTCCGGTGGCAGTCTCCACGCTGTCGTCTGGGAGTGTAAAGGGGAACCTGATGACCCTGACCGTCGAGAGGATCTTGTTTCCTTCGACCGCGTAGACGCCGAAGTACTTCGGCGCAGGGTATCCGACTCTCCTTGCCGCCTCGATCCTGCGGAAGTCCATCGGGCCCCAACCTGCAGAGAAGTCGAGTAAGTGGGCTTCAGGTTTGAGCTCGGACGGGAGCTCGTCGTGCCCCAGGATTCTCAACGATTGCCTCTCCCGGTCCTTCTGCCCACTCGCCTAGGCAAAGTCAACCTGACGCATTCAATGGAAAGTTGTATTTCTTCAGCATCTCCGCCCAGCGGGGGTCCTTGCGGATGCCCTCGAGCTGGGGCAGGTACCTCAGAGGGATCCAGCTGACTGCCTTTCTGTCTATTGCCTTCGAGAGCAGGTCGAAGGTCTTGTCCATGTCTCCCAAGGCGTACGCTATGCCTGAGTCGATGCCGAGGCGGTCGTCCTCATCTAGGGCAACATTCCTCATGCTCTCCTCTAGTTTGACGATCTTGTCTCGCTGGCCGAGCTGAGCGTAGCAGTAGGCCAGGTCGGAGATGGCCCCAACCCTGTTGTGAGCGATTCCCGAGAGAGCTTCGAGCTTGAGCGCCGCGGCCGCGTAGTCATTCCGAGCCATGTCCAAGTCGGCCTCGTACTGCGCCACGAGCTGGTTCCCGGGAGAGAGGTGCCTTGCCTTATCCATGAGCTTCCGTGCCTCCTCTATCCGGCCGGAGAAGAACAGCATTCCACATGCGTTCATGACGATGATGAGCGAGAGCGGGTCCTGTCTTTCAGCGAGGAGGGCCTCCTCGAGGCCTTCGTTCAGCTTTCCCAATTCAGCGAGGTCCATTCCGTACCAGTGATGCGCTGGTGCGTAGCTTGGGTTGAGTTCGATTGCTCTCTTGTATTCGCGCTCAGCGTCGGCGAAGCGATATTCGCGGACAAGGAGGAGCCCCATGGAGGCGTGGGCCTCTGAGTTGTCGGGGTCTAGGGCTAGGGCCTTTTTCGCGTATTCAGTGGCCCTTTCGACGGAATCCCCTAGCGGCACGTACTTGTAGTCAGCCTGAAGGAAGACGGCGTCCGAAAGGCCCGCGTAGGCCGGGGCGTAGGTTGGGTCGAGCTTGGCCGCCCTCTCGAACTCTACTATGGCCTCGGCAAGGCCCTCCTTCGTCCTCCCTGGCATCGCGGCCCGGCCCTTCAGGTATGCCATGTAGGCGTCGAGGTTGGAGGTCGCCCGCTTCTCGATCTGCTTTTCCTGGGCCTGCAGGAGCTGGAGCTTCAGGGCGTCCGCCACGTCCCTTGCTATCTCAGACTGAATCGAAAAGACGTCGGTCAGCTCGCGGTCGTAGGTCTCCGCCCAGAGGTGCTCCTCCGTCTGGGCGTCGATGAGCTGGACTGTCACCCGGATTTTCTCGCCTGCCCTGCGTATGCTTCCCTCCATGACCACTCCTACCTCAAGTTCGTCCCCGATGCTGGAGATGCGCTTCTCGCTGCCGCGATACCTGTCGGAGGAGGTGCGGGCTATGACCCTGAGGCCCTGGACCTTGGAGAGGACTGTGATCAGCTCCTCGGTCATGCCATCGGCGAGGTAGCTGTCCTTCGCGTCAGGGCTGATGTTCGTCAGAGGGAGGACTGCGAGTCTGTTTTTGGGAGCCATCTTGGATTCGCCTGGTTTGGCCTCCTCTCGGAGGACTACCTTGTATAGATTCACGGGGAAGTCGACGTGCTTGAGCTGCTGGGGGGCGAGTTTCTCCATCTTGAGGGGGATCTTGTTCCTGACTTGCGAGTAAACCTCTTCCGTGATGCAGACCCCGCCTGGCTCGGCCATGGGGAAGGTCCGGGAGGCGATGTTGACCGCGTCTCCGAAGATGTCCTCTCCCTTCTCGACGACGTCGCCGACGTGGATTCCAATGCGGACCCTCAGGATGGCTTCTGGCTTGCCGGCTGCGTTCTGCAGGGAGAGGCCCTTCTGTGCGTCCACGGCCGACTCCATCGCCTCGAGGGCGCTGCCGAACTCCACGAGGTAGCCATCGCCTGTCCCCTTCACGACCCGGCCGTTGTGAGCGCCAAAGGCACGCTTCAGGACGGCATCTTGTGACTCGAGGAGGCGGAGGGCCAGCTTCTCGTCGCGCTGGCTGAGAGAGGTGTAATCAGCCATGTCGGTGAACATAATCGCAGCCAGCCGTCTCTGGTCTTGGGGCATCTCCAGGCGCCAGATGACGTCTCTCAGAAGTTAAAGCCGTTATGCAATCGTTCGTGTCCCTTGACTGGTCGGACAGGAACTTTTGATGGTCAGTTCGCCAGGAACCCGTGGAGCAGAGGCCGGTTCCACTCATCTCGCTGGGTGGTAGTCCTGGCGGCCGCTCATCACGTGTGACTCTTTACCTTCATTTGGTGCGCACTCCAGCGCGATTACCCACGGCACTCACTGAGGATTTGAGTCAATCTGTGCATGCTCAAATTCAGGGGATCCGATTTTCGAGCCCATCGGAGGAATCGATGCCGCGGGTCGGACACCCCGACTCAAAGGTCAGGCTATGGACTACCCCTAGGTTGGCTCAGATCCACGTTCCTCACAGAAATCATGCCAAACTTGAGTTAGTCTCGGCGATCGCAGGAATTGGCTCCGTCGAACCCCTGGCGACTGCAGGAATGAGAGAGTTAGCGTGGCTTGTCTGGCGTTCCCTTAGGTATCAGTCGGGAGGCCCAACTTTCGCGCTATCTCTGTCCACCTTGGATCCGACCTGTATTCATTACACCAGGGAAAACCGCTGAAGTAAAATAGATACGGGTCATGTTCTGCGTAGGCTCTCTCGAGCCATCTGTATCCGTCCTGCTTCTGCCCCATGGCCAGCTTTGCCATCGCTACTAAGGTCGAGGAAAAGAAAATTCTGTCTCCTGCCGAAAGAACCTTTTCCACTGTTTTCTCGGCATCCTCAGTCTGTCCCGCGACTGCGTAAATCCAAGCCAGGTTCAGCAGCCAACCCGATGACCCTCTATCCATCTCAGCCGCCTTCCTTCCTTCTTCTATCGCTCTCTCAAATCTTGACTGATACGCTAGAGCCGCTGCAAACTCACCTCGGGCCGCCGCAAACTCTGGGTGTTCTTCAATTACCCGCTCGTATTGTCTGATCCCTTCTTCGAATTTGCCGAGATACGTGAGACCTCGTGCAACTCCCATTTGATAGACTCGGGAGTGAGGGTCGAGTTCGAGCGCCCGTCTTTCCTTCTCGTAGGCCTCTTCGTACCGCCGGAGCGAGGAAAGCATTAGGGCGTACCAGTGGTGTGCAGGCGCATAGTTTGGCTTGAGTCCAATCGCACTTTTGAGCTCTCTCTCGCCCGAAGTGAGGTCCTCCGAGCTCAAAGCGAGTGACGCGTGGGCTTCTGCCAGCGATTCATCCAGCTCGAGGGCCTTGAGGGCATTGGCCCTCGCCAGTGGTCGAGCCTTGGAGGGGGCCATCCATCCGTAGTCCGAAAGGATGTTGTAGCAGTCAGAGATTCCAGTATACGCCATCGCGAGGGCAGGGTCAAGCCTTGCGGCTTCGTCAAAACATTGCATCGCCATCTTCGTGCCCTCCTCCGTCCTCTCGTTCCAGTAGTACCTTCCCTTCAGATAGAGGGAGAATGCTTCGGTGCTCTTCGTGAGGGCCCTCTCAATTCTCTCTTTCTCATCAGGGAGGATCCTGATTCTCAGAGCGTCGGCGACCTGGGTTGCGATGTCAGTCTGAACCCTGAACACATCGTCAAGTTCGCGGTCGTACCTTTGCGCCCAAAGATGCTTGTCGTCGGTCGTATTGATTAGCTGCGTGGTTATCCTGATCTTGTTCCCGGCCTTCCTGAAGCTGCCTTCTAGAACCGACCCGGCCTCCAGTTCCAGCCCGATCTCCCGCAATTTCTTGGTAGTTCCCTTGTAACCCATCACCGAAGTACGGGAAATGACGCTCAGCCCCTTCACGCCCGAAAGTGTCGAGATGATCTCCTCAGTGATGCCGTCGGCAAAGTACCAATCATCGGGGTCAGGACTCATGTTTGCGAACGGGAGTACGGCGATTCTGCTCGTATTCAACGTCGGGGCTCGGTCGTCTACTTCTCTCTCCCACGGCATAACGATCTTGTATACCATCAGGGGGACTGTGACGTTTTTCAGCGCTTTGCTCCCGATGCTCGACAAAGGGAGGTCGAACTTGTTTTGGACATGGTCGTAGACCTGTTGACTCAGGCAGACGCCGCCATCATCCGCCAGCGGTTGGAGTCTCGACGCTATGTTCACCGCGTCGCCCGAAATGTCGCCCGCCGACTCTACCACGTCACCAAGGTGGATGCCCACCCGCAGGTGAACTCTTCGGTCTTCAGGCATTGAGAAGTTGAATTCTCTGGTTGTTCGCTGGATGTCATAGGCGCACCTTACGGCGTCGAGAGCACTAGAGAACTCTACCAGGAAAGCGTCCCCCATGGTCTTCACCTCTCTTCCCCTGTGCTTGGCGAGGACCGGTCTGATCAACTTCCTCTGTTCTTCGGCGAGGGCGAGTGAGAGCGATTCGTTCTTCTGCCCAAGCGCCGTATAGCCCACCATGTCCGTGAACATTATGGCGGCCAGCCGTCTGAGTTCGCTCAAGGTACGCACGACTCAGAACTGCCTTGGGTTAAAAGATTGGTAGGCGTCAGTATCTGGGAGTCTTGGGGTCTACCTGGGTGGACCACGCGTCGATCCCGCCTGAGAGGTTCCGGACGTTCTTGAAGCCCTCCCTTCTCAGGAAGCCGACCGCCTGCGTGCTCCTTACCCCGACGTGGCAGTAGACGACTGTCTCTTTGTTGGAGTCGAGCTCGCCCTTCCTCTTGACGAGCTGCCCCAGGGGCACAAGGGTCGAGCCCTCGATGTGGCAGATGTCATATTCGAAGGGCTCGCGGACGTCCACCAGGACCAACTGCCTGCCCCCGTCAAGGACAGCCTTGAGCTCCTTCGGGGAGATGTTGAACTCGACCGGGGCGGCCTTGGCCTTGGTGCCGCAGAACTCCTCGTAGTCGATCAGTTTGGTGATCGAGGGGCTGGGGCCACAGACCGGGCACGCAGGGCCCTTCTTTGTCCTGACTTCGTCGAAGCTGGTCTCGAGGCCGTTGAAGACGAGGAGCCTGCCGACCAGGGGCGAGCCCTTGCCCAGGAGCAACTGGATGGCCTGGACCGCCTGTAGGCTCCCCATCACACCTGGCAGCATCCCGAGGACACCGGCGTCTTCGCAGGACTTCACCTCGCCTGGTGGCGGAGGCCTGGGGAAGAGGCACCTGTAGCAGGGCCCCTGCGGAGCCCAGAAGACCGAGGCCTGCCCGTCGAAGCCTAGGACGCTCGCGTAGACGTCCGGCTTCCCAAGAAGGACGCAGGCGTCGTTGACCAGGTAGCGGCTGGGAAGGTTGTCAGTGGCGTCGATGACAAGGTCGTACTTCTTGATGACCTCGAGGGCGTTGTCGGAATTCAGGTGGATGTCGTGAGGCTCGACCTTGACGTAGGGGTTGGTCAGGGCGAGGCGCTTCGCCGCCGCTTCGACCTTCTTCCTTCCTACGTCGGCCTCGCTGAAGAGGAACTGCCTCTGGAGGTTGGGCAGGGATACGACGTCGTCGTCCACTAGTCCAATCCTTCCCACTCCGGCGGATGCCAGGTACACCGCCGCGGGAGACCCCAGGCCTCCGACCCCGACCACGAGCGCAGAAGAGACCTTGAGCTTCCTCTGTCCGTCCCTGCCGACCTCGGGGAGGACGAGGTGCCTGCTGTAGCGCTGCCCCTCGGCGGGGGAGAGGGCAGCAGGGTCGGACGACATTCTTCAGAGCGCGGTGGAAGGCCCTCGCTTAAGCGTAGTGCGCCGTGCTTTCCCTCTAAATAACGCGCGGGGGGGCGGAGTGCCCGAGTTCAATGTCTTCGATCATCGAAGCGCAAGGCCTGGTCAAGGTCTACGACAAAGCGAAGGGGCCGGCCCTAGACGGCCTGGAGCTGAAGATTCCCGAGAAGAAGATCTTCACCTTACTGGGCAGGAACGGGGCTGGGAAGACGACGTTCCTTCGGATAGCGAGCACCCAGCTCATGCCGACCTCAGGCTCGGTGAGCGTCTTCGGGGTGGACGCGCTAAAGCACCCGCGCCAGGTCCGGTCGAGGATCGCGATCTCGCCGCAGGAGGCGAAGCCCCTGTGGACGCTCAACGCCTACGACCACGTCCTGCTGGCGCTGATGATGAGGGGGCAGAGCAGGGAGAAGGCCTCCAAGAAGGCGAAGGAGGTCATCGAGGCGGTCGAGCTGAAGGAGGTGGAGAAGGTCCACTCGGAGGATCTCTCGGGCGGGATGAGGCAGAGGATCATGGTCGCGATGACGATGGCCTGCGACGCTGAGCTGCTCTTCCTCGACGAGCCGACGATAGGCCTTGACCCTCTCGGGAGGAGGAAGGTCTGGAGTGAGCTGATCAGGCTCAAGGAAGAGGAGGGAAGGTCGGTCGTGCTAACCACCCACTACATGGACGAGGCAGAGGCGCTGTCTGACGAGCTGGTGATAATCGAGAAGGGAAAGGTCCTCGTCCAGGGGAGGCCCTCTGACGTAAGGGCGGGGCATCTGAAAGGGAAGGTGAGGATCGACGTCGCTGGCGGGTTCGCAGAGTCAGAGCTCGGGTCGTACGGGAGGGTCATCGAGGCAGGCAACCTGCTACGACTCTTCGTGGACCAGGCCGTGGCCGAAGAGATCAGCAGAGAGGCGCTCAAGCGGAAGGTGGCTGTGACCATAGCGCCGGTGACGCTGGACGACGTCTTCGTGGACATCGTGGGGACGAGCATCGAGGAGGACACGGTCGAGAAGAAGGCGGGAGGGGTAGGCCAGGGCGGAGGAGGGATAGTGAGATGAGCGAGAGCCTCATGCAGCGGGTCTGGAGCAGGCTTCGGACGATCGGAGCGCTGTGCTACTACCTCGGAATCGTGCCGATGTTCAGGATACCGACGCTCCTTCCGTTCGTGTTCGCGACGCCCTTCACCATCCTCTTCATCCTGTACGTGACGGGGAACCCTTCGGCGTTCAAGTTCGGGGTGGCTGGAGCGATCACGATGTCGGTCTCCCAGCAGGGACTCTTCCTCGGGGCGGACCTGACCAACCTGAAGATCGAGCACAAGTTCCAGTCGATCGTTGTCGCGTCGCCCGTGACCCCGGCGGTCTACATGTTCGCAGTGGCGCTGGCTGAGCTGGTCTTCGCGGCGCCGGCGGTGGCGATTCTCCTGACGGTGGTCGTCCTGAGTTCGAGCGTCAGCGCGGTCGCGATCTTAGAGATCCTTGCGGTGATCATCATGACCTGGGTCACCACTAGCTCGATAGGGTTCTTCCTGTCGACCTACCTGCTGAACACGAGGACCGCGTTCCTCACGGTCTCGTTCATCTCGATACTGCTGTCGGTCCTCCCTCCGGTCTTCTACCCCCTTACGGTCATACCTGAAGGGTTCAGGTGGATTGCGGAGCTGGTCCCGACGACCCACTCCTCGATCCTCGTCCAGGACGCGGTCGGCCTCAATGTCGCTGGCTCCTCGGTCTTGGTGAGCTGGGTCACGCTCCTCGGATTCACAGTCGCATTCCTGCTGGTGGCGCTGTTCAAGGCCCGGTGGAGAGAGGGCTAGCTTGCTGGAGCTCTCGAAGGTGAGCTCGGGGTACGGGAAGACCGAGATCCTTCACTCGGTCGACCTTGAGATCTCGAAGCCGGCGGTGTACGTGGTCCTGGGCCCGAACGGAGTGGGGAAGACGACACTCTTCAGGACAGTGGCGGGAGTCCTCCGGCCGTTCTCTGGTGAAGTCAGGCTGGGCGGGAACGACCTCTACGCAGACAACAAGCTCAGGCACGAGATCGGGTACCTTTCGCACCTTCATGCTCTGCCGGAGGAGATGACAGTGGCAGGTGCGCTGGGGTTCTATGGGAAGATCGAGGAGGGCAAGGCCCAGGAGGCCATGGACCGAATCGGGCTGAGGGACATAGCGATGAAGAAGGTCGGGGATCTGAGCCAGGGGCAGAAGAAGAGGGCCTCGATCGCCAAGCTCTTCCTGCGAGAGAGGAAGCTGTACCTGCTGGACGAGCCTACCTCGTCCCTGGACCCGGTTGTGGCAAAGGAGGTCAGGGACCTGCTCCTCGAGCTGAGCAAGGAGAGGTTCGTCCTCTACTCATCGCACAACCTCTACGAGGCGCAGGAGATCGGGGAGTATATCGTTCTGATCAAGGAAGGGGCGGTGGCTTTCTTCGGGAGGAAGGACGAGCTGAGGTCGAAAGGATACCATGTCGGGATCAGGGCCTCGGCCGACCTGGGAGGGGTCATAGCCAACGGGCGGAAGGAGAAGGAGTACTTTGTAGTCATGGTCACGGGACCTCAGGAGGTCGGGGAGATCGTCAAGAGAGTAGTCGAGGCCGGGATATCGGTCTACGAAGTCAAGGAGATGGGAAACCCGCTTGAGGACCTCTTCACCGGAGGACTCAGCTGATGGAGATCTGGAGGCAGGTCTTCAGGCGGAGCGCGCGGATGGGCCTCGGCTACGTCGTCCTGAGCCTCGTCATGGGAATCTTCCTCAGCGTGGGGCTCAACGTCGGCGCCGCCGCCGGCAACGTGGTGGGACCTAACGGAAACCTGGTGCCTGTCGGTGGCATCCTCAGCGGCATCGTGGTCCCCCTGGCTGCCCTGATTGGATTGGTGATCACGACACCGGTCTACCTGCTCTTCGTAAACGACAAGAATTCGGGGGTCCTCGAGTACCTGCTCGCGGTCGGGATGGACCAGAGGGAGATCTTCCTGGGCTACCTGAAGGCTAGCGTGGCGCTGTCCCTGGTCGCGCTGGTCCCGGTCCTATTAATTCACACGGCTTTCATGTCGAGCGGGCTCTGGGGAACGCTCTTTGGGTCGGGCCTGGCTCTTGCGACCGGAGTCTCTGACGTGGCTCTGGTCACGGTCCTGATGACGACGTTCAGCTCCATGCAGAGGAGGCCGACGGGCATGAACTCGCCACTGGGGATTACGGTGGGTGTCTTCTTCATCATGCCGGAGATCTTCCTGGTTTCTCTCCTCAGGACGGCGGCGGTGTACCTGGAGGTCGGAGTGGCTCTGACGCTCCTCGTGCTCGCTGTCGGCTTCCTCCTCTCCCTCGGAAGGGTGGTCCGCAGAGAGAAGCTCCTCCCGTAGCGCTTAAACGGGAGCCTCGTCGCGGTCGCTCGAAATGCCTGAAGTGGGAGACAAGGCACCGGACTTTACGCTCTACGACCACGACCGCAAGCTGCGGCAGATGTCGGAGTTCCTTGCCAAGGACAGGAGGACGATCCTCGCTTTCTTCCCTGGAGCCTTCACGGGAGTCTGCGACAAGGAGATGTGCACCTTCAGGGACATGTACGGGGACCTCGAGGGCCTCCACGGCAACGTCGTCGGGATATCGGTCGATGCGCCCTTCTCCAACAAGGCCTTCGCAGAGAAGTACAGCCTGACTTTCCCCCTGCTCTCCGACTTCAAGAAGGAGACGATCCAGAACTATGGAGTCGTATGGAACAACCTAGCCGGAGTCCAGGGTTACGTGTGCGCGAACAGGGCGATATTCATCGTGGATGATGCGGCCAAGGTCCTCTTCAAGTGGGTCGCGCCCAATCCGGGGACCCTCCCCGACTTTGAAGCGGTCAAGAAGGCCCTGCAGTAGGCCTGAGCAAGGAAGAACCTGATTTCTGGGAACTGGACAAAAGGGGAGAGTGCCGCAGCTCGCTTGGAGCGCGGACTCTAGAGTTTGGTCAGGAGCGCGCCAAGAACTTCGTTCGCGTTCTTGTACGTTCCTTCAGGAAGGGCCTTTGACATCCAGTCGGCGTCATCCCTGTCTGCATGCACGTTGTTGTTGCACGCTGCGACGACTTGCGCCTTAGAGGCAGGGTATGGCACGTGTGACTTTAGGTGGCCCAACTCATCTGCGAATTTGCCCATGAATCCGCATCCGCGGCTGCCCCAATATTAACCCGGCGCTACCTGCTAAGGCAGGAGTGACCGGACTTCGGTCCTTCCACACTTCACTAGGGACCGGCGTCTTTCAGGGCTTCCTTCATCGCGTCGACCTTCTCCTTCATCAGTGCTATCGCAGTCTCGAGCTGCTTGCACCCCTCCTCAGCCAGGAGGAGTTGAGCTTCGAGGTCGGAGATCTTGTTCGGCGCACTGTCGAGGTCGCGCGTGACCTGTCCGAGGGGAGAATAGTCGAGCCTCCGCGGCATTTCCGAGAAGAGCTCGCGCTGGACCTGGTTGATCTCGCTCATCTTCCTTTCATCGGTCGCGGCGAGCCAGGAGACCTCCCTTCCTGCCCGGAGCGTCTCATAGAGCTCATCCTGAAGCTTGACGTAGGAATCCCAGTACTTCACCCATGCGACGTTGAATGCGGCGAAAATCTCCTTCAGCTTCGCGTCTCGCGCCTCTTTTGTGGGGTCCACTGCGACGACGACGAGGAAACCCCGCTAATAGAGTTGCTACCCTTGTTTAATAGGCACGCAAAGCGGTGTGGACCGTGAATCAGCTACAGCCAGAGCTGTGCGTGACTCATCGAATCAGGCTCCAGCCGCTCGACAGCTCCTCCCAGTTGGCCTGCCCGGTCTGCACACAGTTGAACGTTCAAGACTCGCTCCGAAGACGATCTAGAAGGCGCTAGCCAAATGAGAGTGGCGGTCCAGCAGTCGCAGAAGCTTCCTTCAAAGCTCCCGCAGGCCTGTCCGAAGTGCGGCATCGTGGGGCACCTGTACAGGACCCCCAGAGGTCTCAGGTGCGCGAGCTGTGTGAGGAACATGGACTCCTCCGGTCTGGGCTTCAGGTACACCCAGTAGCTGCACGGCTGAATCTGTAGTCAATCAACGAAGGCGAGTTGCGGAATGAAGCTCAGGATGGCCGGAAGGGTCAGTCTCACTTAATAACCCGCTCACGGGGCTTCTAGTTATCGGACGGAATAACGGTAGGATGTGTGAAGTAAATTGAGTTTCGGTCAACGAGGAGGATATGGCAACCGGGGAGGCTTCGGAAGAGGCTCCGGGTCATTCAACAAGCCGGTTGAGGTCGGTAAGGAATACAACGTGAGTATCTCCGACACCAGCAGGCGTGGAGAGGGAATTGCCAAGGTCGACGGATTTATCGTCTTTGTCCCTGGCACTAAGGTCGGCCAGAATGTGAGGATAAAGGTCACGCAGGTATCCGAGCGATTCGCATCTGGACAAGTCGTAGAAAGCGCACCAGCCTCCGAATCTAGTGGACAAGCCTCGAGCTGATAGCTGGGCTAGTCCTCAGTTGTGAAGATGGTTGATTCTTAGAGTCAACCACCCTCCATCATTATTTTCCCGGTGGGATCGTATGAAAGCAGGCAGCCAATCTTGGACCTAACAATTTAAGGCGTCTTCGTCCGAAGGTCCGATTCCGTGGCCGCGATAGTGTAGCTTGGTAAGCATAGGAGGCTGTGGACCTCTTGACGTGGGCTCAAATCCCACTCGCGGCCCCTCGATTCAGAAGCCGTTCAAGGTAAGCCTGACATTGCATGACTGTTCCGCTGCCACCTAGGGGCGGCGGGAGGAGGAGGGGCAGTTTCCCCCTCCCGCGTCAAAGTAAGGAGTTTGAGCTACTCAGCCCGCGCTGGTGTAGACGCAGGAAAACGTGTAGCCCTTGGAGTATTGGTAGAAGGCCTGGTAACCTGAGGCAAGCTGCGCTGAGACTCCGGAGTTGACGTAGGAGCCGCAGCGGAAGGCGTAGTAGGCTGGCGAGACGGTCGAAGTCGACTGGTAGTGCGCGCCCAAGAACTGGCCTTGGCCATTGGTCATGGGTATGAAGGGGACGAAGAGCGCCACCACCGCCACTATGGCGATTAGTGCTATCCACTTCCAAGCTCTCATTTTTCTTCGAAGGTAGTATGCCCGCCAGGGCTTAGAACCTACAGAATTGAACGGCTACTTGCCCTTGTAGCAGTAGTACGGGAAGCCGCCGTTGACCATGTCGACCGCCATCTCAACGACCCTGTCCGAGATTTCCCTCCAGCGTGAGTCCCAGTCTATTCCCTCTACGACGAGTTCGCCCTCATTAGACCCAGACATCGAAGGGGTGTGGTTCCAGATCGCCCGCCCTTGGAAGGGCTTGACAATCCTGACCCCCCACTTGGTGCAGTTCGCCCTGGTCCCCTTCTCGGAGAAGAATTGGCACTTCGGGCAGAACCGCGAGAGCCATATCACTTCCTTGGTGTGCTTGACGTTCTTGCCGATGTCCTCGATGAGGCGCTCGGACTCCTTGCGGATCATCTCCGCGAGTTCCTTCTGGCCCTGCTCGGTGCGGGTGTAGTACTCCGGGTCGCGCGCGAGCGCCTGCCACCAGTTCACGTACTCCGTGTCTTCCTGCAAGTCCGGGTTCTCGGCCGATTGTTTCGGATAAAAGCCTGACTGGATGACTGGTGTCCTGGGAACGGATAAATATCAAAAACCGCCCGAAAGCTTCCGGTCTGGCACGCAGCGTGCTTCGACGGGCGATCAGGACTGGTCCGAAAGGGCCGGGATGATGACTCTACTGCTGCGTGTCCAGCCCAATTCGTTCTAGATTGGAAAGCCTGAGGCGACCATGAACGCGACGGCCGCGAGCAGCAGGCCCAGGTCTACGACCGCTTCCTTCCCTCCCTTGGCCATCAGCGCCTGAAGTTCGGTCGGCGGGCCCTGGGGCGGGTTCTTGATCAGCTCGTCTGCGACGTCGTATGCCTTGTTGAACGTGGGGACGATCAGGAGGGCCGACTCCAGGAAGGCGATCAGCCCTAGCGTGAAACCGATCGTAATCGTGATTCCGAAGTTCGACGTGGTGAGGGAGGAGAAGTTGCCGTCAATCACAAAGTAGAGGAGTATCAGACCGAAGAGAATCGTCGCCGAGGCAGCGACCATGAAGTATCTGGTGGCCTTCCTTCCGACCTTGGCGAGGAACTCGAGCGAGGTCGGGGGGCTCAACCTCTGGAGCCCGGGGGCGAGGACCATCACGAAGAATATCGACGCACCTAGCCAGCTGATGCCGGCGAGAATGTGCAGGTAGGCGAAGATGGTGATTACGACAGGAGCGACCATCGAGTGCCTGGTTTCTGAGGTTCGTTATTTAAGCCTCGGAGGTGAGAAGCTCGGCAACGCGGGCTGAGTCGAGCAGGCGGGCCCCCTTTGAGGAAACTTCGTTGAGCGCTCGGCGCGAGTCGTCGGGCTTCAAGTTGACCCCCATGGTGCAGTCCTCAAGGACGTCGACTTTGAACCCAGACTTGAGGGCGTCGAGAGTAGTCTGCTTGACGCAGTAGTCGGTCGCAAGGCCGCACACAAAGACCTCGTCGACTACGAGCTCCTTGAGCCTCTCCTCCAGGTTGGTCCCCTGAAAGCCGGAGTATGCCTCGAAGCCTGGCTTTTGCCCCTTGCTGACGACCTCACTCTCAGGAGGAATGTTGAGGTCTGGGCGTAGCTCGGCCCCCCAGGTGCCTTGTACGCAGTGCGGAGGCCAGGGGCCTCCTCTGGCCTTGAACGAGGTGTGGTCGGGCGGATGCCAGTCGCGCGTGAAGAAAACGGGAAGGTTAGATCGTGAAAACTCCGTTATCACCTTGTTCAGTGGTGGGATGATTCTGTCGCCGCCCTTGACGGGGAGCGCACCACCGGGGCAGAAGTCGTTCTGTATATCCACAACGATCAGGGCAGGGCGCGTCCCGGCGTCACCTCCAGGAAAGGGAGGGCTGCGTCCCCTTCAGGGCCTCCAGGTCGGAAAGGACCCTTGAGCGGACCGCCTCGGTCGAGTCCATCTTGCCTACGATCTTGCCGTTCTTGAGGAGGGGCTTCAGCATGTCATTAGGGCGGATGGCCTTGGGAGGACCGCCTTGGGCCACAAAGTCCCTGAACCCAGGGGAGCGCTGGACCGTCTTGCGGCCCCCGAGCCCGCCGCGCTTGGCCCTGAACTCGGTCTTGGTGCCCTCGGTCACCTCCACTATCTTGGCGCTGAGGTCGATCACAGGGGGATAGGCGACTGCCGTGCCGACCCCGTACCCGTCCACCACTGGGTTGAGCTTCGAGATGGCCTCTTCGTCGAGGCGCCCGGACGCGATGATCTTGACCTTCTTCCCGCCCCGGATGTCCAGCTCCCACCTCACCTCCTCGGCGATCTTCAGGAAGTCCCCGCGGCGCGAAGCCGGGGTGTCGAGGCGGACCCCCCAGAGCCTTGTGCCGAGCACTTCGAAGGCCCTGATCGACTCTGCCTTCTCGTCCCAGAAGGTGTCGACGAGCGCGACCCTGGGGACCCCCTTGGGGATTGTCTCGTCGAAGAGGCGCCAGGCCCTCTCCTGGCTCCCGAGGATCTGCACCAGTGCGTGGGGCATGGTGCCTGTGGGTTCCAACTTGAGCAGCTTCGCGCCGAGTACGTTGGAGACGCCGTCGAAGCCGGCGACGTAGCAGGCCCGCTCCACCATTGGGGCGAGGGCGGGGTGGACCCTGCGCGTCCCGAAGCTGATGAGCAGTCTGGAGCCGGCGGCGATCCTGAACCTGGCGGCCCTGCTAGAAACGCTTGTCGAAGAGGAGAGCAGGCCCAGCAGAGGGTTCTCGTACTCTACGAAGTCGGAGTACTTCCCCTCGATCACCATGAGGGGCTCATAGATGGCGGTCGTCCGGTCGGCTACGAAGACGGAGCCCTCGTCGAAGGACCAGACGTCGATTGGCAGGCCCTCGAGGAGCTTGGCGGCCTCGTAGACCCCCGTGAGGATCCCCCAGTTGTCCGCGTAGGGGACATCACGTGCGTAGACCTCCATGACGACCTTCGAGTCGATGTTGTTTCTTTGGAGGACCTTCTTGGAGTGCAGGAAGTAGGCGTCTGTCGTCTGTGCGGTCCGGATCTCCTTCTCTGAGGCGAGCCAGAAGAGTCGGTCCTCCAGGTCGGGGTTCGGCATCTTGAGAGGGCCTTCGGGGCGTGCACAGGAAAAGGGTTTCCCCGAGCCAGGCGGCCGGATGAGATGGATGCCCTAGAAGGGCTTGAAGACCATCAGCCACGCGATGACGGTGATGCCGACGGCCCCGACAATGGAAAGCTCCACCGGGCGGGTCGAGCGTGCGAGGGCCTCGATCTGCTGGGGATCAGCGACAGGCCCAGGCTCTTGTTTCTTCCCGCGTTGGTTGGTGGGCAGCCCCAGGGCGCTCCTCAGTTTGGTGAAAGGTCCGGTGCCGAGCGGATACATGAGTCCCATCGTGAGGAAGCCTACCCCGATCGCGGTCCAGACCCAGAGCTGGCCCCAATAGCCGCCAAGAAAGGCCAGGCTGATCCCGGTGCCCAGGACCAACAGGATGAAGACGTAGGAAAACGCGATGGAGAAGCGCGAGAGCTCGAGGAGGGCCTTCAGCTTCTCAGGCTCTGCGGTCTTCTTGATCCGGAAGACGGCCATGGACGATCCGCCGTGGGAGACGAGGAACCCGAAGATGCTGATTATGTGTCCCCAGACGAGCCACTCGTAGAGTGCCAACGGTCCAGTCTGAGGCCGGGCGAATTTAAGCGGTCTCGGAGGGACGAAACAGAAAACCGTCTTCGTTGTTAAATAAGGCAGGCATCGGAAGCGGTTCGAGGGCCGGTAGTTCAGCGGTATGAATGCCCGCCTCGCACGCGGGATAACCCCAGGAGGGTCCCGAGGTCGGGGGTTCGATTCCCCCCCGGTCCATCTTTCTTGTTACTCAATACTTTGCGCTTCTCAGTTCGGCAAAGACGAGGTAAAGGACGCCGGTGCCTATCGCGACGACCAGGCCGGAGCCGATGAAGACGGTCGTGATTGAGAGCAGACTAGCTATGGTGCCAGCGAGAACGGCCGCGATAGGCTGGGAAGCGGAGAGCAGGGCGCGCAGCACGGTCGTTGTCCTTCCGAGAAGCTCTCCGGGTATGTGCGTCTGGATGAGAGTCGAGATGGGCACATTCACGATTGCGATGAAGGACCCTATCGTGAAGAAGACGACGAGTGCGATGGGGATCGTGGTGACCAGGCCGAGGATGCTCAGAAGGACGCCGAAGATGATTATCCCGGAGAAGAGGAACTTGCCCACATAGTTCCTGAAGTTCACCTTGCCCACAACGATCGAACCTATGATGGTGCCCAAGAGGAAGGCAGAGAGCAGGAAGCCGTAGGTGGAGTCTGTGCCGCCCTGCAGATGCTGCTTCGCATACGGAACGAGTAGGGCGAAGGT
This sequence comes from archaeon, assembly GCA_016432545.1. Taxonomy (NCBI): domain Archaea; species archaeon. Next base: position 1,152,894 of record CP066694.1, on the reverse strand, counting down.
CGCTCCCCCGAAGCCATTTACCAAGAGGCCGAAGACTATGAGCTGCAGGAAGAGCTTGTCCTGCCGGACGTAGGCCAGGCCTTCACGAAAGTTGGTCCAGAAGCTGGGCCCGCTCGGAGTTGCGGCAGGGACCGCAGCCTCAACCTGGCGAGACTGCCCGTAGGACCTCGCGATGAGCCCTAGCAGCCCGGCAGCGAAGAGGAAAGTCAGAGCGTCGTAGGTGATCGGGATTGCGTACCCGAAGGAAGCCACCACCACTCCTCCGACGCTGTATCCGATTAGCTGGTTGGTGGAGGTGCTGAGGGTGAAGAGACTGTTGGCCGCTCCGAGGTTCTCCTTGCTCACGATCTTTGGTATGATTGCGCCGTTGGCCGCGAGGTAGAACTGGGCCGCGGTGTAGAGTAGCAGGACAAGGACTAGGATGATGGAGTATCCCAGGTTGGCCGTTACGTACAGGGCGGCGACCACCGTGGTGATTGCTCCCTGGACGACGTTGCTTACGATCATGATGTCCCTCCGGTTGAGCTTGTCCGCGTAGACCCCTGCGATTGGCCCGGCGAAGACCCCCGGGAGGAGGACGACCGCCTGGGTCAAGCCCACCAGGAAGATAGAGTGGGTGATGTTGTAGACGAAGAGAAGCAGCGCGACGTCGAAGACTGCGTCTCCCGATTGGGAGACTATCTGGGCCAGCCAGAGGGTGGAGAAGGACCTGTTGCCGAACAGGGTCCGGTAGCTTGGAGACTTCTGGGGCGTCGTCGACTCGGGCTGAGTCTGCACAGGTGTGGACTACCCAGTCCCGGGTGCGACTTGATGGATAGATAAGAGAAAGGGAGGGGCCGACTAACTGGCGACTATCTTCGGCTCGGCGTCCATTCCGAGCTCGGCGCCTAGGTCTGCCCTCAGGCCCTTGTACCTATTGCGGACCGTGACCTCGGTCACGCCCGCCGCCTCTGCGATCTCCTTCTGCGTCTTGACCTCGCCCTCGATGACCCCGGCGAGGTAGAGTGAGCTGGCCGCCAGGCCCATGGGGGCCTTGCCCGCGGAGATCTCCTTCTTCTCAGTGAGGCGGACGATCTCTATCGCCTTGCGGGCGACCCTCTCGGAGAGGCCCACTTTCGAGGCGATGCGGTGCACGTTCTTGGCCGCGTCTGCGACCGGCATCGTCATGTCCATCTCCCTGAGGAGGATGCGGTAGTCCCTGGCGACTGCCTTCTTGTCGAGGTTGTTGACAGCGGCGATGTCCTTCAGGGTCCTCGGAGTCTCGGTGTCGCGGAATGCGGCGTAGAGCGAGGCAGCTGAGATCCCGACTATCGAGCGGCCCCTGAGGAGGCCTCTGTCGAGTGCCTTCCTGTAGATGTAGGCTGCGCGCTCCTTGACCGCCTGCGAGACTGCGAGCTTGTCGCTCATCTTATCGAGCTCGCGGAGGGCGACACTGAGGTTCTTCTCGTGGTTGCCGAAGGCCGGAGACCTGTTGTCCCACTTGCGGAGCCTGTCGATTGAGCTGCGCATCGGGGAGGCGAAGGCCCTGCCGGAGTGGTCGCGGTTCGACTTGCCGATCATCGTCGAAAGGCCCATGTCCCTGTAGGTGATTGATATGGGCGCACCCGTGCGCGCCTTGTCCTCGCCCTTCCCGTCGGAGAAGGACCTCCATTCGGGGCCCTGGTCCACAGCGCGCTCGCTGACCACGAAGCCGCAGTTGGCGCAAGTCATCTCGCCGGTGTTGGCATCCTCGACGAGCCTGCGCATGCCGCAGTTCGGGCACTTATCGGAAACCTGTAGTACTGAAGTTCTGAGTTTGTTCATCTTGTCCACTATACAACCAAAGGGCTACAACCATATTTAAAGATAGTAGTAATTCCTGACTAACTAAGTTCTGGTGACTTTACCTTCGATGAAGCGCCTGCGCCTTACGTAGGGGGCCTCCGGGTTACGACTGGCTTTAGCGTCGCATAGGAGAACAGTCATCCTATGCTAATTCTAGGCCTCTCGCCCTTCTTTTGGAGCTCAAGTCCTACATTGTAAAAGCTCCAGAATTGAGTGCCCCAGCCGGGAATTGGCCAAGTCAGAGGAAGCGGATTTTTTTACCTTGCTCTCGTATGCCAGAAAGGCAGCCTTCGCTTTCGCTTCACTTGCTATGAAGTCGAACTCCCCACCTTCGTCACTACTCGAGCTAGTCATGGAACTCTCTTGAGGCCAGAAATGTGATGGGAAAACCTCTTGTAGCATCTCGGCTTCAAGGACATTGCCGTAAGAGATGCTGATGAACTCGATCTCCTCGTGATCGATTCCCATTGAGAGATACCAACCCATCCTATTGTCCTTCTGGGGAAGACAACGATCGTCGTACTAACCCATTCACGTTACTGCCCTCTCACTTGGAAGGCTTTTCCAGCCCTCGTGCCAGGAGTGAGCCCGGCCTTGCCTGACTTTAGCCCCCTGCTTCTTGGAGCCGCATTGGTGGGTACTATCCACATGTCAGCCCCCGACCACTGGGTCACCTTGATCGTCCTTGGAAGGACCTCAGGGTGGAGCCGGGGCAGGTTGCTCTTGGTCGCCCTTGCCACCGCAGTCGGGCACATCTCGCTCTCGATTCTCTTGGGGTTGGGCATAGTGATCTTTGGGCTGACACTGTCCGGGAGTGCCGCTTCCTACCTGGCCGAGGGGACAGGCCTGATCATGGTGATTGCCGGACTTGGTTATGCGGCCTTCGCCCTGAGGACGGGAAGGCCAGTCGACTACGAGAAGCTGGCAAAGGACGAGGCCCGGAGGATTGGGGGTTCGATCGGCAGCAGCGTCAGATACTTCGCTGTGCTGGGCGCCGCTCTGTCCCCTGACCTCAGCGCACTTCCGATCTTCCTCGTCGCGGTCCCGGTAGGGCTGGGCCTTGCGGTGGAGGTCTCGGTAGTCTTCGCCTTCTTTTCGATTGCTACTCTCTTGGTCTTGGTATCTGCAGGATCAGCGGGACTCTCGAAGGCCCTCGCGAGGGTTCCGCCGAAGTACAATGACGCGCTCGTGGGTCTGACTATCGCGGCGGTGGGAGTCTACCTGCTGGTTGCGGGTTGACTTGTGGGAGATGAATCATCCGCTCGCGGCCTTGCGGGCGAGCTGCGTCCCGCAGACCGGACAGACGGTCAGCTTGGGGTTGGTGTACTCCCTGCCGCAGCCGCGACAGTAGATCTTCCAGGTGATGTTCTTCCACTCGCCGCCCTTGAGAGAGGTCTGGGCAAGGGGTATCGAGAGGACCTCGGCAACGTTGCGGACTGCGAAGTCGTCGGTCACGAGGCTGGCGCCACCGTCCGCATGGACCATGTCGAGGGCAAGAGCGAGGAGGGAGACGTCAGTCTGCGAGAGGGCGCCGATGTCCCCGGTCTTGGCGGCAGTCGACTTGACCCGGGCGAGCGACTCGGGCGAGGGCTCTGTGACCTGTACGCGCGAATGGATGAGCGACGAACCCACGTTGTGGTGCCTTACCTCCTCGAGGACGAGGTAGGTCGTGAAGTATCGGCCGTTACCCTGGTAGGGAATGCCGGCATAGAACGCAGTGGAGTCGAGGACGTACGCAGGATCAGACAAGTAGTAGGATCATCAATCGCTCAGGGTTCTGGAGAATCAGCTGGGTCCGACATCGAGTCTTCTGTGGGAATGGTGTGAGTATGAGACATTTATTTAGTTGTCTGCGTCCGAACGGCTGTTCGGGCCCTGTCCGAACGACCTAGGTTAGAATTTGTTACCCGCACCACTGCTGGGAAAGGAGGAGGCCTGGAAGAGGAGGTTCAGGCTGCCGAGGATCGGCGTCCAGTTCGCGCATGGGAACCCGGACCGTGCGCTGGTGACTAGCAACCAGACTGGGATCTACGAACTCTATGCCTACGACCTCTCGGCCGACGTCCTCAGACAGGCGACGCGCAGGCCGTCAGGCACCGTCTACGGGATGATCTCCCCCGACGGGCGGCACATCTACTACATGGACGACAAGATGGGGAACGAGACCGGACACACAGTCCGCGTGCCCTTCGAGGGCGGGGATGTTGTCGACCTCACACCCAGCCTCCCGGACTATACACTGGTCGACCCATCTGTTGACGGAGTGGGTTCGCACCTCGGAGTCACGATACCCGGCCCCGACGGCTTTGATTCGTACATCGTCCCCATCGGAGGAGCGGGTCAGAAGCCGAGGATGATCAACAGGAGCAAGAAGGCTTCCTATGGCCCGACGTTCTCGCACGACGGAACGGTGTCCCTGATCACGTCTTCTGAGAAGTTCGGCGGCCTGGACTTCAACCTCATCTCCTACGACACGGCGACGGGCGACAAGCGTCTTGAGCTCGCCGACGACTCGAGCCGGATCGATGCGTCAGAGTTCTCTCCCATCCCGGGCGACGCAAGGGTCCTGGCGACGAGCAACGTGAGCGGGACGATGCGCCCCCTCGTCTGGGACGCCCTGAGCGGCAAGAGGACCGAGGTCGACCTCGGAGACCTCGGCGGCGACTTTCGGGCGATGGGGTGGTCGCCTGACGCCAAGAGGGTCCTACTATTGCAGACGGAGAAGGCGACGACCCGCCTGTGGATTAGCGACCTTGAGTCGGCGAAGGTGGAAAAGGTCGTGCATCCTGAGGGGACGATTGCCGCGGCCTGCTTTAGGGGAGACGACAGCGTCCTGCTCACCTGGCAGGACTCGACGAGCCCCACGAGGATCCTCAGGGTCGACCTGGCTTCCTCCGGCTCGGGCCCCAAACAGTTTCTCGTGCCTCAGGACGTCCCTGCTTCTAGCCAATGGCGCAACGCAACCTGCAGGTCTTCGGACGGTCAGGAGATACAGCTCTGGTACGCCACGCCGCCAGGGAAAGGGCCATTCCCTACGATCTTCGACACTCACGGAGGCCCGACGGGAGCCCAGTTCAACATTTTCTCTCCAAGGAGCCAAATCTGGCTCGACCATGGGTTCGCCTTCGCGACAACCAACTACAGGGGCTCCACGACCTTCGGAAAGGAGTTCGAGAAGAAGATCAACGGCGACCTCGGACACTGGGAGGTAGAGGACATGGTCGCGGCGCGGCAGTGGCTCGTCGACAACGGCATCGCTATGGCGGACAGGGTCTTCCTCACCGGCTGGTCGTATGGAGGCTACCTGACTCTGCATGCGATGGGCTTGCGACCGGAGCTCTGGGCGGGAGGGATGGGGGGAGTCGTGGTTGCCGACTGGGTCAGCGAGTTCGAGGACGAGCCGGAGGCGATGAGAGGCTACGATGTAGCCCTGCACGGCGGAACCCCTTCAGAGAAGATGGAGGCGTACGTGAAGGCCTCCCCAATAACCTACCTGGACAGGCTCGCGGCCCCTCTCCTGATAATCCAAGGGAAGAACGACGTGCGCGACCCGCCGCGGCAGGTGGAGCTCTACGAAGCGAAGGCCAAGAAGCTTGGCAAGGACGTGAAGGTGGTCTGGTTCGGCACCGGCCACGCAGGCTCCGGGGTGGACGTGGAACTCGCGATTGCACACCACGAGACCATGCTGCGATGGATGTACGATGTCATGGGCGCGATGTCCAAGGTCCCAGCGTAGCCCCCGGCGTATGGAGATGCGATTCAGAATCGGACGTGAATGAATTTAATTAGTTTACACAAAGAGCCACGCGCGTCCGTATTTTGAGCACTCGCCCTGCTGACCTCGGAAGCGTCAAGGAAGGAAGCTACATCGTCATCGACGGCGAACCGTGCAAGGTCGTGAGTCGCGAGCACTTCAAGCCTGGGAAGCACGGGAGCGCCAAGGTCCGACTCGTCGCGATTTCCATCTTCACCGGCTCCAAGAAGAGCTACGTCTCACCCGCCGAGTCGAGGGTCGACATCCCGATGATCGACAAGAGGTCCGGGCAGGTCACCTCGGTCTTGAATAATTCAGTCCAACTTATGGACTTGGAGACATTCGAGGTCTTCGAGACCCCAAAGCCGGTCGGCGAAGAGATGACAGAGCTCGGAGGCAACCTCTCGGCGGGGATGGAAGTAGAATACTGGCAGATGATGGGCCGCAACAAGATCATGCGGGTCAAGGGCGGAAGCTGAATCTAGCCGACCGTTCGAAGATCTCTATTTCAGGCCGACAGTCGCCACCGTCGCGAACGTAGTGAGGTCGCTGACCATCACTTCCTCCTGGGAGAACGTGTAGAGGTATCCTCCGATGACAAGGGTCCTGTCAACGACGAGGCCGTAGTCGGGCGAGGTGGCGTAGCTCTGGCCGGACGAGTATTGAGAGACCCTCCCCAGGAGGGTGAAGCCCGAGTGGGTCACCTTGAGCACGTAGACTCCCTGCCAGACCGGGTCGCCGTAGGGGGGCGGGCTGCCTGGGTAGCTGGTCACGTTCGCGTTGCTCGGGACCTGGTACAGGAGGACAGGCAGGATCGTGATGTTCCTCGAGTTGTCGAAGGTGAAAGCGAGGTGGTCGTTGAGGACCGGCGACTCTGTCCCGCGGTCGCCGATAAGGTACTTCTGGACCTGGGTCGAGGTCCCGTTGTCCAGGACCCTGAAGAGCGAGAGCTTGAGCCCGAGGTACCATGCGAAGCTGCCAGTCGAAGAGGGGACGGCGTCCTTCCCGACTCCGATTAGGTAGCCTCCGGGGAGCGGGTGCAAGTAGTCCGAGTAGCCGCTGACCTTGAGGGCGCTCAGGACCACGGGGCTCGTGGGGGTCTTGAAGGATATCGCGAAGAGCGGGTCTATCTGTTCGAAGGTGACCACGTACCCCATGTCGCCGACGAAGCGGACCGCATAGATGTTCTCCCCTGGCGCGAGGTTCCTGACGGCCGAGACTTGGGTCATGTTCTTGGTGAGCACATAGACATCGTTGCTACGGGTGTAGGCGCCGTCGACAACGGCGAACCTCCCGGTCGCCACTCGCAGGTAGCCAGAGTACTCGTCGAGGGAGAACTGGTTGAGGACTGTCCCCGGGATCGCGCCCGCCGCCTTGACCGCGATGGTCCCGTTGGAGTAGGAGGCCCTCACTATGGTGCTGTTCTGTCCGTTTTCGACGTTCCCTGGGGAGATGACGCCTCCGGTGTAGACGTCGCCTGGGATGTTGTCAGCGTACCACTCCTGGTAGTTGGTGTAGACCACGTAGATGTCTGATGTCGATACGTAGATCGTGGAGGAGGGCCCGGTCAGGACTGAGACCTTCGTGGTCGCGCCCGTGGCCATGCTCATGCTTACGATGAAGGTGTAGTAGCTGATCTGGGCCCTGTTCGGGGTGTAGTAGACGGAGCTCGGGGAGAGGGTCGACTTGGTCCCGTTCTCGATTACCCCGGGGAGGACCCCGGTGGAGTTGCCGCCGTTGTCGAACTGGTACGAGGGCTGCTGTATTACAGCGTACGCGTAACCCTGGGCCATGCGCGCGGCGACATAGCTCCCGGAGATGGACATGTTCTCGATCAGCCTGGGCGAAGCCAGGTCGGTCACGTTGTAGAGGAGGAGGCCCACGCTGCCGGCCGCGTAGTAGTAACTGGACTGGGACTGCTCGATGACGAGGAGGCGGCCGTCAGCCACCTCAAGCCCGATGATCGACGCCGAGTGGAGGGTGATCTTGGAGACCACGGCGGCCGACGAGGGAGGATACGCGTCCATGATTACCACCGCCGTGCCGTTGGAGACGAACAGGTGTGCGCCGTCCGTCTTCACCCTGTCAGGCTCGTCGACGCCCTGGACTTGGACGTTGGTCCCGGTGAACGAGACAGACTGTGTGGCGGCGAGGGTGGCAGTGCCTGAAAGCGCGACGAAGATTGGGACGGCACGGCCCCAGACTGGGCCTCCGAGCCAGGTCCCGCGCACGCTGTAGTCGTGGGCGCTCTTGGCGTTGGCCGCGACGAAGGCCTGGAGTTGGGCTTGACTCGTGAAAGTGCCGAGGCCCTGAGGGACCGCATCGGGGGTAGTCCCACTGAGCATAATCCTCTGCGAAGTTGAGAGTGATACTACGGCGACCCAGGCGGCCATCGTCAGGACTGCGAGGGTGAAAATCGCGGCTTCCCTGCGTCCCATGTCTTGCGCCTGGCCCGTCTGCATGGAAGGTAGGTAGGAGGACAGGTGATTAAAGGCCAGGGCGGCGAACGGGGCGTTCTGGGTGCCCGAACGCCGCAGAAGGCCCCGGGACTGAAAGCGCTCTATCGAAATTTTTCAACCACGTAGTTGGGTCCAACTCGTCAGATCAGGCACTTCATCCACGCCCTCCCGCCAGCGCCCGAGGTGCTAGCGGGGCCGCTGTATGAGGGCAAGTGCAAAGCGACGTACCCACCCACAATCCCGGGCTTGACGAGATAGAGAGAAGTCGAATCACTAGTAATCAGGCTCTTAGGCACCGAGATTGTGAATGTTGAGGCGCTCTTGAACATCCTGTAGCTAATGCCTTCAATGACAATGAACCCTTCCGTAGCGGTGGTTTCCGTCCCGTTACTGAAGAATGGAAGGGCCGTTATCACGTAGTTGTCTCCCGAGTTCGTCACGTTTACTCTCGGAACCAAGTAGCTTTGTGGGACCAGCGAACCGTCAGTTCCGACCGGCACCTCCAATGTTGTCGCCCCTCCCCCGGGCACCAACCCTGCATAATTCAGGACCCCCGCAGTATCGACATAGCTCCGCACTGTGACGAGATATGGAACTGTCCCATTACCGCCCACAGTCATCAGTCGGCTAGAGTATGCCGTGGGTGCCGCAGCGTTCTCAGCCAGATAAGCGTAGTAGGAGTCTGCGAGCTCGACAAGTGTTCCTGAAGGACTGTTGAACACCGTAGCTCCAGAGGACTCGTTGTACCCGAGGACGATTTTGTGGGCAGAGTCGTAATACGTCGGCACTATGATGGTGTTATCCGGGTCGATTTTGGCTGTGACGAAGTCAAGTGAAGTTCGAAGGAGAACATAGAACCAATTGTTGTTTAGGTCTGTGAATACGTCTCCAAGAAGATCTATGATGAAGTCGAAGACGGAAAACGCGAGTTGGACGAATTTTGCGATTGCTAGGGCTCCGAATACTACGAACCCAACAAAGTCGATTACCGGTATTCCCTGAGAAGCTATCAGAAGGAGGAGATACGCGGACAACTCTTGATAGTCTTTGTAGATGTTAAGAAGGGCCAGCAGCATGCCAGAAGCTTCCAGAACAGTCCCTATCGTTTGGGCCAAGTGATAGATGTCTAACAAGGCATAGGCAGAGAGACTGCCGATGGATGACAAACTCGACGTCACGATAGTGAAGGTCGTATCTCCGGTGGCAACCGCCGCGTTCAAGGCATCCTTGAGCGCAGAAATCAGCTCGGATGGATTGTGCTTTAGTGCAAATTCGAGGGTCGAAAGGGCCGCGCCAACTACGTCACCAACGTGCTGGGGCGTCAAGGCCTCCCCGATCGGTATGCTTGACGTAATCAGCAAGTTGATGCTTCCGTCCTGCGTCGTCCGGATCATCGCATTCCCCCCGAAGAGTGCGGGAGAGAGGTTAGATGGGAATCCAAACTCGTATGTCTGTTGTGGGTAATTGGTCCCGAACATCGTGTCGACGATGCCCACCATAGGGATGTGAATCAGCATCGCGTAAGATGGTTTGTACTGAGCGGGAATAGACACTGAGAAGTAGTCCGACAACGCCTGATCAAACCCTACGCCCGAAGACGAGGACGGTTGGAGCATGTATACGGTGACGGGGTTCTGTGTGAATGCGTCGGTGATAGATGTAGACCCTAGCGTAACAGTGCTCAGAGTGTTCTGTGTCACCGTTATTCGGCTGTCAAGCATCCAGTTGCTCAATTGAGCAGAATCGAATGTTATCGGCTGATTGACATTAGCGCCATTGACGGTTACTGTTCCTGTCGAAGGGGATGGGATGTAGCCGGCCACACTTCCTACGGTGAAGGAATACTGTCCGTTGGGCATCGTGTAGAACGATACGCTGTTCGCCGTCCCCCCTTGTGTAATCCCGTTGAAGGTCACTTGCCACTGGGTGCCTGATGGCAACCCGCTTTCTGTGAAAGTAACCGTGTACACCCGCGTGAACGTTATCGGTTGGTTGACGTTAGCGCCATTGACGGTTACTGTCCCTGTCGAAGGGGACCCAGTGTACCCGCCTGGAATCGGCGAAGCGAGAGACCATGCGTATTGGCCATTAGACACACTTGTGAAGGTGATTGTGCTAGTCGTCTGGAACTGGGTCTGGCCGTTGAAGGTGACACCCCAGGAGGTCCCCGAAGCGAGCCCCGACTCGGTGAATGTGACTGAAGAGGAGGACGGGGGCACAGTCAAGGAGACTGTGTTCGAATTTGAAGAAGAGGGATACGACGGCCCACCGCAACTTGAACAAACGTCAGTGGTGACCACATAGAAGCTGTAGGTGCTGCCTGGCACGCCTGACACAGTGACTCCAAGCTGGGACACGGTGGAACTAGACCAGATTAGAGAATAGCCGCCTCCATTCACTGACATGTATACTGCGTAGGACGAGAAAGCGAGAATACCACCGTAGTGAGCGTTATTGGTCCACGACAGTTGGATATTGGATCCAGACAGACTATACGAGAGGGTAGCAGTTCTCGGGAAGGTCACCCCGACAGTGTTTGAGTTCTGTGATCCAAGGCAATCGGTGTCAACTATTCGATAGTACTGGAAAGTGTTGGGAGTTCTACCATTCTGGAAGAAACTCACTTGAGACGTCTGGGAAATCGTAGAAGCAAGGATCCAGTTTACGCCGTCTGTGGAGTATTGAACCTTGTAGGAGGTGAAACAGAAGTCCTGTGTCCCCGTCCAAGCAAGAGCGGCGGCAACAGGTGAGAATCCGGGCACTGAGAGGGAAACCGTTGTAGCGGCCTCCACCATTCTCACAGGGATGATGATCGGTAGTCCCCCAACCACAATTAGCGAGATTATCAAGATGGTTACGGGTTTGAGTGTTGCCAGTGATATCCCCCCGCCTTGATGCGATTCTGGAGTACATAGAGGAATGCCTGAGTGGGTTTCTTCCTTCCCTCCTAATTTTGATTGAATGAGTTGGGAGGGAATGTCCAAATCAATGAGTCAAGGTCTTCCAAGAGGAGGCAGACAGACGAGAGGCCGTCGTCAAACTCCCATCGATGGCCGACTTTCAAAGTCGACCACTTAATCCTCCTCAGGTTTGACTCCCGGCTTCCACTAGAGTCTTCTCTTCAAACCCATGGGAGGTCTGACAAAGACTTCCATGCCCTTGAGCGCTCTATCGGTGGTTTGGCTCTTCATCGATCGACTCAGACGGCTCTTCCCTAAATCCGCTTCATCTAGAGCAGGCAGACGCCGGCCGGTTCAGATTTAGCCCTTGCGTCATGCCTTGTCGGCCAGGCGGGCCTTTGATATCCTCAGCCATCCCCCGTCTCCCCTCCAGTCCTTGGAGGACTCCTCGACTACGACCTTGCGCTTGAACAGAGGACAGTCGAGGACGAAGGTCTCCCCTTCCCCGCCCTCGAGGCCCACGTTGAACCTGTACTTCCTTCCCAGCGCGACGAGCTCCTCGATGGCGGCATCGTCGATGACCCTCCCCAGCCAGCTTTCGTCCAGGCCGAGCGCCGAGACCCCGACGAGCATCGCCTCGAAGCCGTCCCTGACCAGGCGCCGGAGGTGCGCCTCGGGGTCGACCCCCCAGAGCGGGGAGATGCACTGAAGGCCCAGGTCGGCGCAGATCTTTTCCACCCTGCTCTTCTGGTAGACGCTCGCGAGGGCCCCGGTGCAGATCCCTTCCAGTCGGAACCTCCCCTTGGCGGTCGCAAGGGCCCTCCTTAGATCAGAGAGCTCCTCCTCCTTGACCCCGGGGGTCTCGTCGACGACCTGCGGCACTCCCATGGACTCGGCCTGCAGCGAAGTCCACTGGAGGTCGGGGTAGTGGAACATGTAGGAGGAATCGGACTTTGGGAAGATGGTGATCAGACAGGCGAGTTGGTCGCTCCTCGAGGCGAGCCAGGCCGCGTAGGTCGAGTCCTTGCCGCCGGAGAAGAGCGCCCCGACCTTCATGAGAGGACGCCGTCCGCCTCAAGATAATAAATACCCGAAGGCTCGGAAAAGTTTGAGATGCTGGATTCGCTGAGAGAGGGCCTCCAGGCCGCGGTCAAGAAGCTGGTCGGCGCCAACGCTGTGGACGAGAAGTCCGTCAAGGAATTCATCCGCGACCTCCAGAGGGCGCTCATCCAGTCGGACGTCAACGTGAGGATGGCCCTCGAGGTGACGGAGAGGGTCCAGAAGAGGGCCCTCGAGGAGAAGCCGCCGGCCGGGGTCACCAAGAAGGACCAGGTCGTCTCCGTGCTCTACGAGGAGCTCGCGCGCCTGCTCGGGGGAGAAGGGGGCCTCCAGCTGGACAAGGCGAAGGCGAGCGTCATAGTGATGCTCGGGGTCCAGGGCTCTGGGAAGACGACGACCACGGCGAAGCTGGCTCGCCTCTACACGAAGAGGGGATTCAAGGTCGGGGTTGTCGCTGCCGACACCTTCAGGCCAGGCGCGGTCGCGCAGCTGAAGACCATCGCGACGGCCGCAGGGGCAGAGGTCTTCAGCGACGAGAAGCAGAAGGACTCGGTCAAGGTCGCGAAGGAGGGCAAGAAGCACTTCGAGGGCACCAAGAACCTGGTGATCATCGACACGGCGGGGAGGCACAAGGAGGAGAAGGCCCTCCTCCAGGAGATGAAGGAGGTCGTGGGCGCGGTCAAGCCGGACGCGACCATCCTTGTGATAGACGGGACGATCGGGCAGCAGGCCCTCAGTCAGGCCTCGGCCTTCCACCAGGCAGCTCCGGTGGGAGGGATCGTCGTGACCAAGCTGGACGGGGCCGCGAAGGGCGGGGGGGCACTGGCCGCAGCCGCGGCGACTGGGGCCAAAGTCTTCTTCATCGGGACAGGGGAGAGAATGGACGACCTCGAGGAGTTCGCGCCCACGAGGTTCGTGGGGAGGCTGCTGGGGATGGGCGACCTGAGGGCCCTGATGGACCTCGTCAAGCAGGCCGAGGTGGACGTCGACGAGAAGAGGGTCCAGAGGATGATGTCCGGGAAGTTGACGATGGACGACCTGATGTACCAGTTCGACCAGATGAAGAAGTTCGGGTCGCTCAAGAAAGTCCTGGAGCACATCCCGGGGATCTCGGGGACTGTCAAGTCGGAGGACTTGGACAAGGCCGAGGACAGGGTCAAGGTCTACCGGTCGATCATACAATCGATGACTGGCGACGAGAAGGGGGACCCGGACAGCATCAACTCGGCCAGGCTCAAGAGGATAGCTAGGGGCTCGGGGAGGAGTGAGAAGGACGTCCGCGAGCTGCTCTCCAGGTACAAGCAGATGAAGTCCCTGGTCAAGACGAGCAAGGGCCGCGAGTTCAGGCAGCTGATGCGCCGGATGGGTGACCAGTAGCCTGCCCGGAGCGCTGCAGGTCTACAAGCTCTGCGAGCGGTGCGCGCTGAGGCAGCCTCTGAGGCCGGAGGCCTTCGAGGTCGTGGAGGGGGGAGCGTGCTACGTGTGCGGCGGGCTGCTCGACCTGATACCCGGGATGGGGAAGAAAGCCGCTCGTCTGGTGAAGCGCCACGACTTCCGGACCTTCGCGGTCGGGGTCTCGATGCCCGAGGGGGTCCAGGAGAGGGAGGACGAGCTGAGGTCAGACCTCAAGCTCAAGGGGACGGAGACGATCAAGACCCAGGCCTCGAACGAGATAGCGCGCATCCTGGCCTCGGCGACCCGGAGGCGGGTAGAGAAGATGCGCCCCGACGTGACGGTGCTTGCCGATTTTGGCTCGGGCGAGCCCTCGGCCACCTCAAGGCCGGTCTACTTCTACGGGCGGTACTCGAAGCCGGCCAAGGTCTCCCAGAGGAGGGAGCTCTGCCGCCACTGCTCGGGGGCCGGATGTCCGAAGTGCAGGATGACGGGGCTTCAGAAGAGGCCCAGCGTGGAGGGAGAGGTCGGGAAGAAGCTGGGCGGGTATTGTGGGAGCGAGAAGGTAGTCTTCACCTGGCTGGGGAGCGAGGACAGGGAGAGCAAGGTCCTTTCCCCTGGGCGCCCCTTCGTCGCCGAAGTGAAGAACCCGGTCAAGAGGAAGGTGCCCAGGAAGTTCACGGCGAGGTTCAGGGGCGGGCAGGTCGCGGTCTCCTCGGGGAGGATGCTGAAGTCCAAGCCCGTCGGGCTCCCCAAGTTCAGGTTCGTGACCAGGATCTGGTGCAGGGCCTCCTCCAAGCTGGAGCCCGAGCGTGTCTCTGAGCTCAGGAGGGCCTTCAGGAGGGCCGAGGTGGAGTTCGACAGACCCCACGACCGTCCGACCGTGAAGAGGGTCTACAGGGCAAAGGGGCAGGCGGAGGGAAGGAGCCTGGTAGTCGAGGCAGAGATGGACGGAGGGCTCCCGGTCAAGAGGTTCGTGAGCGGAGAGCTCGTCTCGCCGTCGGTCTCTGAGGTTCTGGGCGTGAGGGTCTTCTGCAAGAATTTCGACATCCTGCGCGTCACTCAGATTGGGGCCCTCAAGTTCTGATGAGACGAGGGCAAGGAGGCCCTTTCCATGCGGAGAGGTTAAGAACAGAGGGGCAAGGGGAGGTTTCGTATGCCAAAGTCCCACGGGTACCGCAGGAGGACTAGGTCTCTGCTGAAGTCCTCGGGCAAGAGGGGCCTGAGCAACCTCCTCGTAGAGTACTCGCCGAAGGACAGGGTGGTCATCAAGATCGACCCGGCACAGGTCAAGGGGATGCCGCACAGGAGGTTCAACGGATTGGTTGGGACCGTCAAGCGGGTGGGCAGGCGGGCCGTGACCCTCGAAGTGCCGGTGGGGAACAAGGTGAAGGAGCTCACAGCTAGGAAAGAGCACGTCGTCCGGATGGAGGCGAGCTGATGTCCGAGAAGGCTGTCAAGAAGCTCCTGACGATCCCGGAGGCCAACCAGATGCTCCAGAAGGTCGATGTCGAGAAGGCAGACCAGATCCAGAAGAGGACACTGGACTACACGAGCAAGTTCTCCAAGGTCGAGTTCGACGGCGTCAAGAAGCTCCGCAAAGAGCTGGAGACAGACTGCGGGCTCAGCGAAGAGGAGTCTGTGGAGCTGATCAACATAATGCCAAAGTCGATCGAAGAGCTGAGGACCTTCACGTCAGGGTGGAGGAAGCTGCTCTCGACCGAAACGCTCGAGAAGATCCTGAAGATCCTCCACTCGAAGTAGCGACGCCCAATCGTTAAATAGGAACGAGCCCATTTTCTCCACTAAGGGTACGAAGGGAGAGAAGTTGAAGATCCAAGGTTTCTTCCGCGTAGAGGGCCCCCGCCCCAACTAGGCCTGCCGCGAGGGGTGCCGGTTCTGGGAATTGATCACCGTAGACAAGAAGTATGAGGAATTCGCCTATGTCCTAGACTACATGCCGCGCGGCAAGTCGGTGGTCATCAAGGGGAGGGAGGGCCCGATGGTCCAGGCGATAGGGGAGGACAGGCTGACCCTGCTGGAGCTCCTCGCGATGGAGAACAAGGACTTCGAGGTCGGAGAGAAGGTCAAGATCGGGAAGGAGGGGCGCGATAAGGTGGTCAGCGTCCTGGGGAAGCTGGCCTACGAAGAGCTGACGCCGGAGTCCAGGGGCTCCCTGTCGGGAGTGGTGGAAGGGATAGTCAGGGCCAACGAGCAGAAGTATGTGGCGTACTTCAACGACCTCCAGCCGCTGACTCCCCGCCTGCACGGCCTGGAGCTTATACCCGGAATCGGTAAGACATTCATGAAGGAGATCGTGGAAATGAGAGAGAAGGAGCCCTTCGCGAGCTTCGAAGACATCCAGAAGCGGGTCGGGCTCAGGGAGCCGGCCAAGATGATTGCGAAGCGGGTCGAGGAGGAGCTCTCGGGCGACTCGAGGGTCAGCATCTTCGTCAAGAGATGAAGCGGCGCAGGCTCGGGCAGCACTACCTGACCGACCCAGAGGTCGTGCGGAGGATTCTCGAGGCCGCGGACATCAGCCCCGGGGAGCGCGTCCTCGAGATCGGGACGGGGCGGGGGGTCCTCACCAAGGAGCTGGCCAGGGCGGGGTCCTCGTTCGAGGGGTACGAGATAGACCGGGGGAACTACGGTGCGACTCTCGAGGCCCTCGGGGGCTCATGTCCCGGACTGCACTTCGGAGATGCGTTCAAGGGCGGGCCGAGATTCGAGGTCCTCGTCTCAAGCCTTCCCTACTCGGAGTCGGCGACATTCGTGGAGTGGCTCGCGGGGATGGCCTACGATAGGGCTCTGGTCCTCCTTCAAGAGGACTTTGTCGGAAAGATCAGGGCGCCGCCCGGGTCGAGGGACTACAGGGCTGTCTCTGTGATTTCGCAGCTCTCCACGGAGTCAGAGACCCTCTCGAAGGTGCGCAGGTCGGCCTTCAGCCCGCCTCCGAGGGTCAGCTCTGTCCTAGTCAGGTTCAGGCCCAGGTCGGAGGTCGGGAAGGAAGAGGCATTGAGGATCAAGAAGCTCTTCTCCCTCAGGAGGAGGGAGGTCCGCTCCGCGCTCGCCGAGCTGGGGATGCGGGGCCCGGGGTTCGGCCGGAGGAGGGTGTACTCGCTGACTCCTCTCGAGGTCCGCGATCTCTGCTCGGCGTGAGAGATTTATCCCCGCGCGCGGCGGCCGACCCATGCTCCCCCGCGGGGTCTCGGTGACCCTTGTCGAGCCCCAGTATCCGGTCAACGTAGGACACGTGGCCAGGCTCGTCATGAACTTCGGCGTAGAGAGGCTCTACCTCGTGAAGCCCAAGGTCGACATGTCGATGGCCGGGGTCTACGCTTCGCACGCTTCCAAGGTCCTCGACGACGCGGTCGTGGCCTCTCTGGACAGGGTCAGGGAAGAGAACGAGCTGATGATCGCGACGACGGCTGTCAGGGCTGCCAGCAAGTCCAACATCATCAGGAGGACGGTGGGCCCGGACAGGCTCCACGAGGTCCTCTCTTCGGCGAGGACCTCCTCGCTGGTCTTCGGGAGGGACTCGACAGGCCTGCGCAACGAAGAGATCAAGCTCTGCGATGCGACGACCACTATCGAGACCTCGGCGAGGTACAGGGCCCTGAACCTGGGGCACGCGGCTGCGATAGTCCTCTACGCGGCGTCGAGGGGAAAGTCCGGGCCCCGCTCCGCCCAGAGCCGGCGCGCGAGGGAGGTCTTCGCGAAGAGTCTGCAGGAACTTGGCGGGGCCTCGAGGCTCCCGAAGCACAAGGCCGAGGGCCTCTTCGAGGCTGGAAAGAGGATCGCGAGCACCTCCAGGCTGACCGACAAGCAGCTCAACTTGCTGTCGGGGGTCCTTGGGAAGGCCCTCAGCACGATAGATTCGCTTCAGGATTCTGACTCGAAGACGTAGACCCCCCGCCTGACCCACCTGGTGCTTTCGAAAGAGAGGCGGACCGGGTACTCGAAGCCGACGGGACCAGGCTGGTAGAGGTGGAGCCCGAGCTTCCGGCCGTCGAGGGCCATCGAGACCTCCTCGCCGTCCATGGTCTGGATGACTGGCACGACTATCACTATCCTTCCGCTGCGCTGGAGGACGTTCGCCATCGAAGCGAGAGCGCTCGTGTAGGTCTCGCTCGCAGACCTGATCATCTCCCGGGCGGTCGCCGTCCTTGGCCTGGCCTCGAGCCTCGGGAGGAGAACTGGTTCGGAGACTACTCCGTCGACCTTGGTCCCTCTGAGCATGCGGGCCAGGTCCCTTGCGTCCCCCTTCCTGATGTCGTATCCTAGGTTCCTGCCGCCGCCGACAGTCCACTGGAGGTTCTGCCTCGCGTCCTGTACCCTGCTGGCCCTCGCGTCTAGCCCTAGGCAGCGCAGCCCCTTGAGGGAGGCTTCCATCAGTATCGTCCCGGAGCCGCAGAAGGGGTCGAGGACAACGCCTCCGGGGCCTAGGCCCGAGAGGTTGACGAGGACGGATGCGAGTCGGGGGGAGAGCGAGATGTCCGAGTGAGGGGTCGGCTTGCGCGTCCCCCTCGCCCTGATGGAGGCCGAGTCCGGGACCCAGGCCGTGGTCCCCATCGCGAGTCCCCCCTGATAGGGGAAGGCGACCACGTCCACCGCCGCCCTGGAGAGGACCTGCTCTGCGACCAGCTCGTTTCCGTCCGGCCTCAGGAGGCGGACCTTGCGCAGACCATGGCTCCGGACCCCGTCAAGGATCGACCTGACGAGCGTGTCGTAGTCGTCCTCGGGGAGGTCGTAGCCGCTCAGAGAGAGGTTGGACTTGTCGTCGAGGAGAGCGGTCAGACCCTCTACGAAGCTTCCGATGTCAGAGGAGGGCGAGTCGGGAAAGGCTTCGAGGGGGACTATCTTGTGGGACCCGGCGAGCGAGTCGACCAGGCCCTTGTCGAGGGCGCCGAGGTGGAGGACTGCGACCCTCTCGGTTGGGGACTCGGCCTTCCGGACTGCATCCCCGAGGACCGAGCATGCCTCGAGAATCGAGAGCTTTCCGTGGGCGAGGACGAGCGCGAAGCGGCCAGACTTCGGCGTGCTGGGGAGGAGGTAGGGCAATCGGGGGCGAGCCCCGACTGGAGGTCTAAACTCTTTCCGGCCGGAGGAGGGTCGTGGAGGCCACCCCAGCGTGAAGATTAATTAGGGGTCGAGGTCGGCTGGCCAATTCCGAGCTGTGAGAGGTTGCACGGTAAGAACTATCGTCAGGTCAAAGGCATGGCGTACACCAGCAAGAAGTTCGCCCCTGGTGCGCCCAATCCGAAGGTGGCCAGGTTCACTACTGGGAAGGCCAACCCAGACTACGACTTCATGCTGAAGCTAATCTCAGAGGGACGCGTCCAGATAAGGCACAACGCGCTCGAGGCGGCGAGGGTGGCGGCCAACAAGAAGATGGCCCTGATAGGGGAGGAAAGCTACTTCCTGCTGGTCAAGACCTACCCGCACCTGATACTCAGGGAGAACAAGATGATCGCGACCGCGGGCGCGGACAGGCTCCAGGAGGGCATGCGCAAGGCCTTCGGCAAGCCGATCGGCCTGGCGGCGCGGGTCAAGATCGGGGACACGATCCTCGAGCTGAGCCTCAAGGCGGAGAACTTGGAGAAGGGGAGGGATGCCATGAAGGCCGCCTCTACCAAGCTCCCGATGAAGACCCATACCGATATCCTTCAGCTCCAGAAGAAGATAGCGGCTTGACGATCAGAATCGACGAGGCCAAGGTCTTCGAGATAATCGAAGCCAAGAGGCCCTCTGTAGTCCTTGTGAACGCCCCAGGCGGTCTACTCAGGCAGACCAAGGGCCTGATGGAGAGGGTCCGAGAGAAGTATGGAGTGACGTGCATCCTCGCCGGGGACAGCTGCTATGGGATCTGCGACACAGTGGACGACGAGGTCGAGAAGCTCCACGCGGACCTTGCCCTCCACATCGGACACAACGCGGCGGTGAACATGGTCGGAGACTACAGCTACCTGATCGACGCGGTCGACGACGTCCACTTCGACGAGGTCGTGGAGACAGCGCTTCCTGTCCTGGCCCCTTACAAGAAGGTGGGACTCGTGACATTCAGCCAGCACCTGCACCAGCTCGCCCCCGTCCGACAGAAGCTCGAGGAGAAGGGGTTCGACGTCACTGTGGGCAGGGGAAACAACCTGATGCTCGAAGGGCAAGTCTTCGGCTGCGACTTCTCAACCGCGTTCCCGACGCGGGACGGCGTGGAGGCCTACGTCTTCCTTGGGGAGAGTGAATTCCATGCGGTGGGCCTGGCGCTGGCGACAGGCAAGCCGACCTACATGCTCGACCCGTACATGAACGAGGTGACAGACATGAGGGAGGCCGCCGAGGAGAGGAGGAAGAGGGCGATACTGGGGGTGTACAAGGCCCTCGACGCCCGTGTCTTCGGCGTGATCACGGGGCTGAAGGAGGGCCAGAAGATGCTCGGAAGGAGCAAGTGGATCTCGAAGAGGCTCGAAATGAACGGGAGGAAGGTAATCCAGCTTGCGCTCAGGGACGTGACCGCCGAGAGGCTCGCGCCTCACAGGGAGATAGAGGCCTTCGTTCAGACGGCCTGCCCGAGGATTTCAATCGACGGGTTCACGTTCGACAGGCCTGTCCTGTCGATTCCCCAGGCGGACGCCCTCGTGGCGCTCATGGAGGGAAGGGATATCGGGGAGTTCCTGGAGAGGCCGAAGTGGATAGAGCTGACGGTGGGGTTGATCAAGAAGTGACGAAGAAGGAAGGAGCGGTCTTCCCTGGGGACAAGCTGGCCATCACTGAAGAGTTCCTGCCAGGGCCAATGACCTATGAGAAAGAGGGCAAGATCAGGGCGCTCCGGGTGGGCAGCCTACAGAAGGACGGGCAGAAGATGGAGATCTCTGTCTCCCCGTCCGTCGAGCGCGCGAGCATCAAGATCGACGACTGGGTGACCGGCCAGGTCGAAGGGGGCAATGCGAGCTCGGCCACAGTGAAGCTGTACTACCACAACGGGAACCCCACCTACAAGGACTTCGCAGGGATGCTCACCCTCAGAGGACTGGGAGGCGGCAGGGAGAGGGGAGCCAGGAGGGGGACCCCAGTCAAGCAGGGCGACATAGTCAGGTGCAGGGTCTTCAGCCTGACGAACAACATAATCCACCTGACGATCGACGAGCCCGACATGGGAGTCGTGGCGGCCCAGTGCAGCAACTGCGGGAAGCAACTCTCGAGAGGGAACGAGTCCAGGGCAAAGTGCGTCGAGTGCGGCAACGTGGAAGAGAGGAAGCTGGCCGCAGACTTCGGCAACGCCCCAATTCAACCGTGAGCTTATTAACGAGAAACCTCGGGCGAGCCAAACGAGATGCAGGTCCAGACTACCAGCGAAGATGAGAAGGGGCTTACAGTCGAGATAACGGGAGAGGACTACTCCCTCGGCGAGATAGTCCACCACGAGCTCCTCGAGGAGAAGAACGTCACCTTCGCAGGAGTCCTGCCTCCTCATCCTCTCATCAAGAAGCTGGTCCTCAAGGTGAGGGCCCAGAGGATAAAGCCAGAGAAGGCCTTCTCGAACGGCGTCGAGAGGGCGTCCGAAACCACCAAGGAGCTCTTCGAGGGCGTGAAGAAGGCCCTCGGCGGTGGGTCTTCCTGAAGTTCTGCCCAAAGTGCGGAACCCGTCTCAAGCTAAAGCAGGTGAAGGGTCCGCGCGAGGTCGCGATCACCTATCTTTGCGACAACTGCGGGTACTCCAACAAGGCGGGCAAGACGGTCATGCAGGCCACCGAGGAGGAGTTGGTCAGCACAAACGACCAGATCAAGATAGTCGGGGAGAAGGAGGCCAAGCTCAGCTCGCTTCCAACCACGAAGATCGAGTGCCCGAAGTGCGGCAACGGCGAGGCGATGTGGTGGTTCCTGCAGACGAGGAGCGGCGACGAGCCGCCGACCCAGTTCTACAGGTGCGTGAAGTGCAACCACACCTGGAGGTCATACTCTTGAGAGGTTGGGAACAAGATTGTCCCCGTATCAGCCTCCTGGCGTAGCTGTTCCTAGGCTTCGTCCCGAGTGCTGATTTCCACCGCGTCCCCGTTCGCTACCAGGATGCCGGCGTTCGCAGCTGGAATCGAAGCCACGTCGTCGACCTCGAAGGGGCCGTATCGCTTCAGGTCAAGTCCGACAAGCTCGCTCACCTGTTTCGTGAACCTGACAGTGACGCTCCTGCCCACCTCGTTTCTGTGTGCCATGTCGATGAAGGAGGGCTGCCCCTTCGAGACTGCCTCCACGAATCCCTTGAAGCGGCTCTCGAACTTCTGGCGCGCGGAGGCCACGTACCGCTCTTCCGGGAGGAGTTGGAGGTACTGCTTCTGGAGGACCGCCTTGCGGATTCTTGCCTCCAGGAGCTCTTTTGCCATCGACTCGAGCATGCCTGCCTGGATTCCGATGAGCCTCACCGCCGCATCGCTGGCGCCGCCCCCTGCGGAGCGCTTGAGCTTCTGGCTGTAGGAGGAGATCTTGGAGTAGAAGTCGCTCGGTAGTGGGACGAGATGGGACGACTGGAGCTCCGAGTCGAGCTGCCTCTTGAGATACTCGAGAACCTGTTCTGCCAACTACGAGACCTCCGCGAGCCCCCTGGTAAGGATTGAGACCGCGGCGTAGGTCGGGAGCTCGACGCTCTCCGAGAGGAAGGGCCCAAAGTCTTTCCCGCCGATCCTGAAGTGGGGGAAGAAGTCGACCTTGAGGCGGACCTCCTTGGCCCCGAGGACGACCGGGTCCTTCTGCGGGTCGAAGGCGTCGAGGGACTTCACCCTGGCCTTGGCCATGCCAGTGTTTCCGTGGAGGGTCCCGGCGAGCCTGAAGACCCTGTGTACGTCGGTCGTCACGGAGGAGTCCACGAGGGCCCTCTGAGTGTTCACCGCCTCTGAGACGAGCTTCTGGAGAGTCCCCTGGTACTGGGAACGGCGCTCGTCAACGTAGCCCGTTATCCTCCTGGTCCAGCCCTCCCCCAGAGGCGCCCCCGTCGGCCGCCTCCTCAGGCCCGCGGCCATCGATTGGCTCGGAGGGAGCGAAGATCCCCTGACATACTCTGCGACCTCGGCCCTGGCCTGCTGATCGAGTTGGAAGAAGCGCGGGTCCATCACGTACAGGTGGTAGCCCCTGTTCCCCGAGAAGTATGTCGTGATCAGCCCCGGCTCGACCCCGAAGTCCTCCTCGAGCAGCGTTGCGACACGGCCCGCATGTTCCTTCGCCGCCCCGAGGCAGACGTCGCAGGTCCCGTGGTACTCTTCGGTCGGACCCCCGCACTTCGTGCACTTCGGGGGGCGTGGGAGCTTGGCTGAGTGGTGGCACTTCTCGCAGTACCACAGGTCGTGTCCGCGCTTGCAGGGGGTGGGGATGTCGGTCGCGTCGATGTCGAAGATCAGCTCGGCGCCGCGCCATCCTTTCTCCTCGATCGGCAGCGTGGGAGAGTCGTACTTCGCGTTTGAGCAGTATACGGAGGAGGGAGACTGCTTTAGGAACTCGGCCAGGGCCTCGCCTGCGCTCCTGAACGAGAGGTGGCGGACCATCCCCCCTCCGAAGGGGATGTAGCCGAACTCCCTGGACTCCACCTCTTCAGGGAACTCTACGGAGTCTGGGGCCCGGAAGTAGTATTCTTTGTAGGCCTGCCTGAGGAATGAGAGCGTCGCGGCGTTCAAGCTGGTCTGAGCCGCCTCCGGAGGCAGATAAGCTGTCGCCCCTCGCAGCCTAGTCGAACATCCTGAAGATCAGAAAGAGCATCGCCGAGGCCCCAATCGCCCCTCCGATCGCCCCGCCGTACAGCGTGCCCCTCGACGTAAGGGTCAGCAGGAAGCCCAGAAAGGCGCCGAGAGCGACTCCTGCCCCTCCCTCGGCTGCCACGAGGTAGGCTGCGTTGACCGCGATGTCCCTCTCGATGAGCACGTTGGCCGGTTTGCCCTCGAACTTGGCGATGCCCGCTCGGGTCGCGGACGCGACCCTCCTGACCAGCACGTTGGACTTCGTCCTCGGGAAGTACTTTGAAAATTCGTTGATCCCCGGGAACATCTCCGTCTTCAACTCGACCTCGTACGTCCCGGGGGCGCTGGCGCTTTGCCTGACCCGAAGGAAGGCGTACTGGACATTGAAGTGAGGGTTCTCCATGTAGAGCCTGCCCTCGAAGCGACCTTTGCTGTCGAGCTTGGCATCGGAGAGCAGGTCGATGCCCAGAAGCTGTGAGACGTTGGCCCTCAGGGACTCCATCAAGAGCTCGTACCTCTGGGGTATCAATCGACCGGCCGTGGGGTTGTCGTCTAATCTAGGTTCTGCCCAGAGTGGTTAGTCGCTGACTCTCGGAGCGAGGAAGTAGTGGAGCCTCGCCCCCTGGTCGTTGAGCTTGAACTCTAGTCTGATCGGCTTCTTGGTGGAGAACTCGGCCACAAGCGTGTCGGATACGCCGCCGACCGCCTTCGTGATTCCAATCAGATAGTCGATCGAGTACGTGGCCTTGCTCTCCGCTCCCACCTGCAGGTCGAGGACGTCGGCGTCGTTCTTCTCCAGTTGGATCGAGGCCTGGCCCACGTCTGACTTGCCTGAGAAGGAGAGCTTGTCTTTGGAGGCCGAGATTGTTACCTGGTCGGAGACGACGGAGATGTCGCTCAGGACCTTCTCGAAGATGGTCTTTGTCAGCGTGGTCTTCGTGTCGAACTCCAGTTTGGGCAGGGGAGCAGCGCCGCCCGTGCTCTCGATGAGATGTATGGTGAACTCACGCTTGTAACCGTTCATGAACTTCATCATTATCGCGTCCTCCTCCGTCGACATGATCTCAACGCTGTCCTTCCCGTCGGAGCGCCCGACCAGCTTGACCAGGTCCTCGACCCGGAGGCTGAACTTGAAGGGCTTGTCTACTTCGTACTTTTCGAAGCTGACGTTTGGCAGCGTGAGGTCCACGAGGGCGACGTGTGACGGGTCCATGGCCCTGAAGGTGAGGGCTTCGCTGGTCGCTTCGAAGGTCGCTTCCTCCACCAGGGTCTTCACGGCTGCGGCGACTGCCTTCCACTCTTGGCTGGTCGCGGTCTTCGCGAAGAACAATTCGGTCAGGGCCAGACCTGGCCCGTAATTAACCTGTTTTCCCTCTGGCCCACTTTTACGAAGGGGACGCCGAAATTGAATCGGCCTTGCACATGTAGCACCCCTGCGACCGCCAATACCAGAAGTTGTGTTCGCGGCAGTAGCGTGAGTACTGTTGCACCGGGTAGTAGGGTCGCCTGGGATTTAACGGGCAGCGAGCCTAGCTGGGGAAGACGGGCTTGGGCAGAGGGGCCCCGCAATTCATGCACGCCTTGCTGAAGCGCTGCGAAGTCCCGCAGTACTGGCACTTGACCATGACCGAGTCGGGCGGGGGAGGAGGCGGGAAGGCCGTCTGATCGGAAATAGGGCGCTGGACCCGAGAGGAACCGCCCAGCCCTCTGGCCACGGCCACTACGATGATTATGATGACAAAGAAGGTGAGAATCAGGCCGAACGGCCCGGGCCCGGCCTGGAGCCAAGGGGCGGAAGAGAGCAAGGCGGGGCCTACCAGCTGAGCTTCACCTCCGTCTGGTCCTCCGGGTGGCGCAGGAAGCCGGCATCCCCTTTGAGGAGCAGGGTGTATTCGATCGAAGGGCCGTCGCAGAGGACGAAGGTGCCTTCGACGCCTCCTCCGAAGAGCCCCCCGTCGATGGCGGCCCCCAGGCCCGTCATGACGTCCACCAGTTGGTTCTGGTTCATCGACCCGTGGGTCACGAGGCAGAGGTCGAAGTTCCTCATGACCGGCGTCCAGGTGAACTCCTGAGTCCCGGTCTTGGCCTGGCCGATGGTCTCATCGCAACTGGCTGACTGAAGGCGCCTCTTGAGAGTGAGCGACGCTCCCTTCATCTGGGAGCCCGAGAGGGTGACCTTGGCCTCGATCCCTCCGACCGCAGTGGGCCCGGCTGTCGCGCTCGCCTGGGAAGAGTCGTGCTGCACAGAGAGGAGCGGCTTCCCGAAGGTAGGCCTCAGCTGGAACCATGGGGACCGTATGAAGAAGGCCCAGACGTCCTGCCCGAGGGGGACGTCGACGTGGAGCGCGGTCGCCGTGATTACGCCCTCCATCCTCCCCTTCAGGATTCCTGCGGAAGGGATGATTTCGCCCAGCTCGATGGTAAGGATTGAAGCCCCCTCCTCGGAGGTCGACTCCTGTGCCCCGACCTCGCGCGACTCGAGCATCGAAGGGTCAAACTTCCAGACCTGAGTCTTCCCCTCCTGCACCCAATGGAAGAGCATCTCCCCGACCCCCGCGTAGACGGCCCGGTGCCTCAGCGGCCCGTCGGTCCTGAGCCTGAGGACGGGCTTTCCCTCCGCGATGATGTACTCGGCCCTCACCGAACCCACAAGGCTGTAGACCGGCAACGGCACCCTCCGAGCGGTCCCTTCGATTTATCGATTATACAACCCTCCTTGCTGGTTAAGTCCTCCACGCCGCTCGACGGCCGTACGCATCTTGAGAGTCTCCCTCTCCAGTTATCCGGGTCCGGACAGCAAGGTCTTCTCCCTCGTCGCCAAAGTTCCCTTCACGCCGGTCGACATCGACGTCGGCCGTCTCGCGAGGGGCGAATGGGACGCACTGAGGGACAGGTTCAGAGTCTGGTTCATCCCGCAGATCGAGGGCCGCAACGACAAGCCCCTCTGCAACTTCACTGTGAGGAAGCTCGACAAGGAGACGGGAGTCTTGATCTTCATGCACCTGACCCTCAACCTGGATGCGGTCATAGGGAACGGCAGGGACGATGAGAACTTCGTCATAGGAATCCTCTGCAACGACGACGTCCGGGCCAGGACCACCTTGGGGTGCATCCTCGACAACCCGCCCGCCTACCACAAGAGGCGCGAGATCGCGCTCGTCGAGTCGAGGTGGAGGCGCGACCCGCCCACGCTGATGTACTACCTGGCCAACGTCCACTCCGTCCAGTCGGCGAGCCTCCCGGGGCCCAGGGCCTCATTGAGCGTCAGCGGGGAAGCATCCGACAAGATGCTCGCCATCATGAAGGACGGGATGGGCGGATGGTGGAGGTCTGCTCCCGACGACCACGAAGAAGATTAGAGAGGCCCGACCGGGCCCAAGTAGGACTGAACCGACCAAGGCTTTTAAGGGGAGGGGCGCGGACGGCCAAAACCCCGCTGAGACAATGAAGTTTCCAAAAGAAATCAGGACACACTGTCCCTGGTGCAAGAAGCACACGCCACACTCGGTCGCCCTATACAAGAGAGGAAAGGAGAGGGCCGGTTCTTGGGGCGCCAGAAGGCAGGCTGGCAGGAAGAGAGGGTACGGCGGCCAGAAGTTCCCGGAGCTGATCAGGACCGCAAAGACGACCAAGAAGGCGACTATCCGGCTGAAGTGCAAGGAGTGCAACAGGGAGATGATGAGAGACGGAATCAGGCTCAGGAAGGCGGAGATAGCGGCATGAAGCGCGAACGAGAGCCGATTCCCAAGATGAAGAGCGAGTTTCTGATGATAAGGGACGACGAGTGCAAAGCGGAGAAGATAATGTTCTCCAACGCGACAAAGATCGTGAACTGCAGTGGTTGCGGTAGGACCCTCGCAGAGAACAGGGGAGGCAAGGCGGTCCTGCTCGCCAACGTTACTGTGGTCAAGCACCTGGGCTAGGCCAAACAACTAATACGACTTCGAGCGTGACCAGTCATGATGAGCACTGAGAAGCAGCTCCCCGAGTCAGGCGAAATCGTCGTCTGCACGGTGAAGGAGATTACTTCGCACGGGATCTACGTGAGCCTCGACCAGTACGAGGGGACCAACGGCTTCCTCCACGTCTCTGAGATTTCGACCGGCTGGGTCAGGAACATCGAACGCGTCGCCAAGGTCTCGCAGAAACTGGTCCTGAAGGTCATCAGGGCCAACAGGGCGAGGAGGGAGATCGACCTCTCGCTCCGGCAGGTCACCAACGAGGAGAGGCGGGCCAAGGTAATAGAGTGGAAGAGGGAGGAGAGAGCGCTCGCGATACTCGGCGGGATCGGAAAGAAGCTAGGATTAGATGAAGCGCAGGAGCGGGCCCTGCGGGTAAAGCTCGAGGAGCAGTTCGGGACCCTCTACGAGGCGCTCGAGACCGCGTCCAAGAAGGGCGAGAAGGGCCTCGCGGCCGCAGAACTCCCGGACAAGACTGCGAAGGCGGTCGCGGAGCTTGCGTCCGAGAAGATTACGCCCCCGAGGTACGAAGTGGGCGCCCTTGTAGAAGTCTCTTCGAGGTCCCCCAAAGGGATCGAGGAGGTCAAGAAGAACCTGATGGCCGCGTCCCAAGCGCCATCAGCAGACGTGCACATCACCTACGCCGGAGCCCCGAGGTACAGGGTCAGGATAACCGCAGACGACTACAAGCAGGCCGAGAAGGCCCTGGACAGCGTCATCGAGAAGATCAAGGACGGAGTAGGGAAGCACGACGCTTTCAGCTTCAAGC
The DNA here is from genome assembly GCA_016432545.1 of archaeon. Classification (NCBI taxonomy): domain Archaea; species archaeon. The sequence goes on along the minus strand of CP066694.1, from coordinate 1,125,062 downwards.
GCGAGATTTCGAGGAAGTACGGCGGCGCGTCTTGAAAGGCCTCATGCTGAAGTGCGTCGACTGTGGGAGGTACACCCTCAGCGAGAAGTGCCCAAGCTGCGGTGGTAAGACCATCACGGTCCACCCGGCGAGATATTCTCCGGACGACAGGTACGCCAGGTACAGGAGCCCGATGGCCTACGAAGAGGCCGCTCAGAGTACCTGATAGATCAGGATCGCCGTAAAGCAGTTCAGCGACGGGTTCCCAGGACAGGGAACCGGGGCGCCCATGCTCGGCGAAGCGTACGCGAGCCTGAAGAGGCTGGTGCTGTTCGAGGGGTAGGTGTAGTGGGCCGGGTAGGTGAACGCCTCGATCGGGGGGTTCCCGTTGGAGCCGACCCGATAGGTCTGCGAGATCGTGATAGTAGGTTGGCCCGTGGTCTGTGATGTGCTGCCCACGAGGTAGCCGCCCAGCCTGAACGGGAGCATCTGGCCGAAGAGCGTGTTGTTCAGCGCGTAAGGCGTGAGGTTGAAGTCGTCGATGGCCGTGCAACCTGGCGTGTTGAGGTTCGGGCACTCCAAGAACTTGGACTCGGTCAGGTTCCCGATCCGGATGAACCACTGCTTCTTGCTCTCGTCGCCGCCGCCAGCCGTGAAGCCAGCCCCGTTGGGCACCTGCAGGACGTAGTAGGACTGCTGCGTCCCTGTTTGGGACTGGAGCGGGACCACGCTCCCGGTGATGAATATGGCGACGTAGGTCGGCCTGTCACCGCCTATGCTCTTTGCGATTAGGTGGGCCTGCGTGGCGTTCGACATGAACATCTGGCCGATCAGCGCTATGCGCGTGCTGTTCAGGGTCGCGTTGTCAGCGGTCGTGGTCCTGTTGCCCATGATTGCGAACCAGTAGCCGTAGTCCCACCAGGAGATCACCACAGAATTGGTCGCGGTATCAGAGGAGACCCAGTGCAGCGTCTGGACCCAATCCCCGAAGGAGGCCCTGGAGTAGACCGTGGCTCCGTTGGCCAGGCTGACCGCGCTGTCGGCTGGACTGTTGTCGCAGAAGGAGAGGATGTTGGAGCCTGTGCATGCTATCGGGTTCGGGATCCAATAGGCGCCGGCCGGGAGGACGATCAGGACTACTATGGCCAGCGAGAAGACTACCTTCATCTCGCTCCTCGAGGATGAGGCGAGCTGCCTCTTCTTTACCAGGGGAGTGGTCCCTGGCTTTACCAATGCGAAGGCCAGCTCCGCGAAGCCGATGCCGGCGAGGAGCCCCAGAGCAATGGAAGAGTAAACGAGGAGCCTGGAGAAAGCCGACGAGAAGTACAGCCCCGTCAGGCCGAAGACGAGCGCGTAGGTCATCGGGACGCTCCTCCGCCTGAGGGCGATCAGCGCCCCCACCATTCCGAAGGAGAGGAGGATCGCGTAAGAGGTGAAGTAGTCTGCGCCCGTCGGGACGAAGTGCTCCGCGACCGACTGGACGAGCGCGTTGCCGCTCCTGGCCCACGGTGCGATCGCCGAGATGTACCTCAGCGAGAGCCCGCCCACGAGCCCGAAGCTGACGAGCGAGAGTCCTGCGATTATGAAGGCGAAGAGGAGCTTGCCGAGGGTCCGCCTGTACTCCTTCGGGTCGGACCAGGTCTTGGCCCACTGCGCCGCGAGGACGAAGACCGTCCCACCGATCAGCGCCAAGCCGACAGGGTTGGTCACGATGGCAGGGCCGGGGCGCGGGAAGATGGAGCTGACGAAGATCGTAGCTGCGGTGAAGGAGACGATAGCAGGGCTCAGTTCCTTCAGGTCGATGTTCATGAACGGAAGAATCAGGAACATGATGCCGAAAGCCGCTGAGAAGAAGTCGCCGCCTCCCCATGCCGCGTTCGCGTAGCCGACCAGGAGTCCCGCAGCGACGGCCCTGAGGACCCTGCTCCTGAGGAGCCTCTCCTTGTCGAAGACTGTAAGCACGATGTAGCTGGCCGAGACGAAGAGCAGTATCGCGAGAGGCTCAGACTTGAACCATCCGAGGTTCCCTCTCTCGATCAGAGGCGGCGAGACTGCGAAGACGAGCGCGGAGAAGAGACCGGCCGCGTCGCCCGCGATCTTCCTCACCAGGAAGAAGAAGACGATCGAGGTCACGGCTCCGAAGATGACTGGGAGGAGGACCAGGAGGTCGTACAGCGTAATCTGGACCCCGAAGACGTTGTGGACCAGCAGGAAGATCATCGCGCCCGCCAGCTGGAGGCCTCCCTGCGAGGTCCCGGCGACGTCCCGGCCGTAGGGATACCAGGTGGCTATGTCGTGCCAGTAAAAGTAGCCCTGCTGTGCGTGGCATGCGGTGTAGATTGTTGAGCCGCAGTCGGCCGGGTTGTTGAAGAGCGCGTAGAAGAGCCCGTGCTGCTGGGCCAGCGTCGCGATGTGCGAGGCAGCGTAGTAGTCGTAGTAGGGGTCGAACTCGCCCAGATAGAACCCGTACCTGGCGGAGTAGGCCCTGATAGTCACCGCCACTGTGAAGACGATGGAGAGGACCATCGCGAGCATGATCGACCTGCGCGAGACCTCAGGCCTCTTGACGAGGGACCTGAGACCGCCGAGGGAGAATCGCAAATCGGGCGGCGGACGGCGCTGGGGTATTAAAAGTGGCCCTCTCTCACTTCAATAGAGAGGAAAGATACGCCGAGTAGGCCTTCGCGTCGAGGAGGTTCCCCCGCTCGGAGTCGAAGTCCGGGGCCTCGACGACTACCAGCCAGCCCTCTCCATAGGGGGACTTGTTGACCAGCTCCGGGCTCATGTCCAGCTTCGAGTTGACCTTGACGACTGTCCCGGAGAGGGGGGAGTAGAGCTCGGAGACCGCCTTGATCGACTCCACCGTCCCCATGACCTTGAACTGGATGAGCTTCTCCCCGGCCTTGGGGGAGGTCACGTACACGACGTCGTTGAGCGTCTTGGCTGCGTAATCAGTGATCCCGACCGTGACAGACGCGCCGTCTGCCTTCGCCCATTCGTGCTCCTTGGTGTACAGGAGGTCGTCCGGGACGGAGTACCCCCCGACTTGCATCCGAGGCGCCCGCGAGCGGCGGGCTATTTACCGTTGCTCCGGCGCTTCCAACCGTAGACGTCTTGGTCGTAGAATGGCGGCTTCACGACCTTCCCTTCCTGCCTAGAGCCCCTGACCACGACGCCGACCTCGGAGCCGACGTCCGAAGCGGGAGAGAGATAGGACAGGGCGATTCCCTTCCTGAGTATCGGAGAGAATCCTCCGCTCGTGATTGTCCCCACTTTCCCCGAACCGTCCACGACTTCGAACCCGTGACGCGGAATCCCCTGCTCCAGCACAAGCCCCCTCCGGACGGATGATGGCCCCTGCGCGGCCAGGCTCTCTATCGCCTCCGACCCTACGTAGGCCCCCTTGTCGGGTGATATGACCCACGCGAGGTCTGCCTGGTAGGGGTCCGTTGCTTCGTCGATGTCGGACCCGTGGAGGGGCAGGCCTGCCTCCAGCCGCAGGGAGTCCCTTGCCCCGAGTCCGCACGGGGCAGACGTCGCCGCCAGCCTCTCCCAGAAGTTGACCGCCGCCTGCGGGTTCTCGTTCGTAGGCCCATACACTATCACCTCGAACCCGTCCTCGCCCGTGTACCCCGTCCTCGATATGAGGGCCTCCTCTCCGAGGACCCTGGCCCTCGAGCTCCTGAACTTCTTCAGCTGCGCAAGGTCGATGTCGGTCAGTGGCTGCAGAGAGGCCTGGGCCTGCGGCCCCTGGATGGCGACCATGGCAGAGCCTGACGTCAGGTCCTCGACCTGGGCCCCCTCTTTGGGCAGGCGGCCCTTGAGGTGCTCAAGGTCCTTCGAGGCGTTGGCCGCGTTTACGACGAGCAGGTACTCCTCAAGGCCCAGCTTCGCGATGATTAGGTCGTCTATGATCCCCCCTCTCTCGTTCAGAAGCATCGTGTAGAACGCCCTCCCCGCCTGCTGGCGCGCGACCCCGGTCGGGACCATCCCCTCGAGGTAGGCGGTGGAGCCGCGCCCCTTGAGCGAGAAGCGCCCCATGTGGGAGACGTCGAAGATTCCAGAGCCATTGCGGACCGCCATGTGCTCCTCCGTCGTGGTTGTGTACCAGAGCGGCATGTCGTATCCGGCAAACTCGGTCATCTTGGCATGGGCTGCGTGGTAGGAGTGGAGCTGGGTCTCCAGCGGCATGGGACCGTGCGAGACTTTAGTCTATTTAAGAGCCGAAGTGACTTTCGTTGCCCGTTGCTTACACTCCAGGCGGTAAGGACCGGGACCAAGAGTTCCGGCTTTGACCTTCTCAGCCTCGTGGAGGAGTCCCTCGGAGGGATCCTGAAGGACGGCGACGTCCTTGTGATCTCTAGCAAGTTTGTCGCGATTTCTGAGGGGCGCGTCGTGCGCCTGAGCCGAGTCAGGCCGGGCGCCAGGGCAAGAGAGCTGGCAAGGATCCATCGGCTCGACCCTCGGCTCTGCGAACTCGTGCTCAGGGAGTCCGACCTCGTCATCGGAGGACTTCCGGGCTTCCTGATGGCCACCAAGGAGGGGCTGCTCACGCCCAACGCGGGGATCGACAAGTCCAACATTGGGCACGGCACCGTCGTGCTCTATCCGAGACGGCCTGAGGCCTCGGCCTGGAGGCTCCGCGAAGCCATCCAGCTCTCCTTGGGCATATCCATAGGGGTCGTAATCTGCGACAGCAGGCTGGCGCCGACCAGGAGGGGAACCGTGGGCGTCGCTGTTTCTGCCTCGGGAATCGAGGGGATAGTGGACATGAGAGGGAAGCTGGACCTCTTCGGGAACGTGCTCAAGGTCACCACGCAGGCCGTCGCCGACGACCTGAGCTCCGCCGCCGAGGTCCTGATGGGAGAGTCGGACGAAGGCGCACCCATCGTGCTGGTCAGGGGGCTGAAGAAGAGCCTCCTCCGCAAGGCCGAGTACCCCGCGAGGAGATTCGCCATCGCAATGAGCGACTGCGTCTACATGCGGAGCCTCGGTTACTCAGGTCCCACGTCGTGAAATCTTCATACACCCTCCACGCCAAGGGTACGCCGGTGCGACGCTGACTTACGAGATAGCCTGCATGTCGTGCGGGACCGCTCTTTACTCGGGCTTCGACCTGAGGTCCCCCGCCGACGTCATGAAGGCGTCCGACTATAGGTGCAAGAAGTGCGGGACCAAGCTCTCGACCGCGAAGTATGTGGTGGAAGTCAGGAAGATAGACGGCTCCTTTTCGTAGACGGGAAGACGCGCGAGGGGCACACCCTCGTAGTCTGCGAAAAGCCCGACGCCGCGAGGAGGGTCGCGGACGCCCTGTCGGGAGGCCGCGCCAGGCCCTTTGTAGTGCTAGGGACTACCGCGTACCGCCTGAGGCGCGGAGTGGAGGAATTCGTCGTCTGCTCGGCCCTGGGGCACGTCTACTCCGTCTCCGACCCCTTTGATGAAAGGGTCGTCTTCCCAGTCTTTGACACCGAGTGGTACCCCTCGGACCTGGTCGAGGAGGGTTCGAAAGGTCTGGCGCGGAGGGTCGCAGCGATCAGGAGCCTCGCTGCCGGCGCCAAGAAACTGATCAATGCCTGCGACTTCGACGTAGAGGGCGAGACCATAGGGTTCAACGTGTTGAGGTATGCGTGCGAGGGCAGGGAGGAGGACGCCCTCAGGGCCAAGTTCTCCACGCTCACCGTGGACGACATAGTGGCGGCCTTCGATGGTGCAGAAGCCCAGAGGCACCAGGGGCTGGCGGCCGCGGGGAGGGCGAGGCACGTCATCGACTTCGCGTGGGGGGTCAACCTGTCGCGAGTCCTCTCCCGCTCCGCCCTCAGGCCGGGGCGGAGGTACGCGACCATCAGCATGGGTCGCGTCCAGGGCCCGACCCTGGGCTTCCTGCACGAACGCGAGGTCGAGGTACGCCAGTTCGTCCCGGTCCCGTTCTGGAAGGTCGCAGCGACCTTCAGAAGGGGCGACGTCAGCTTCGAAGGCCAGTACTCCAGGGAGGGGGTTCCGACGCTGGCCGGGGCCGAGGAAGTCCAGGCCGCCTGCGCTGGCAGGGAGGGGACCGTGACGAAGGCTTCGCGGGGAACTGTCCTCGTCCCTGCTCCTCCCGCCTTCAACCTGGGAGACCTTCAGAAGGAGGCCTATCGGCACCTCCGCCTGCCGCCGAGCAGGACCTCGCAGGCAGCCGAACGCCTCTACCTGGCGGCGCTGATTTCGTACCCCAGGACTGAGAGCCAGCGACTCCCGCCTTCGATAGGCTACCCGGGCATCCTCAAAGGCCTCGGCCGGTCTCCTGAATACTCCAAGCTCGTCGCAGAGCTGACGCGCAGTCCCCTCAGGCCTGCGCAGGGACAGAGGTACGACCCCGCCCATCCTGCAATCTATCCAACCGGGGGAGAGCCGGGCAGGGCCCTGCGCTTCCCGGACGGGCAAGTATACGACCTCGTGGTCAGGCGCTTCCTGGCCGCCTTCGGACCAGCGGCGAAGAGGGAGGTCCTCGAGGTGGAGGTATCAGTCGGGGAGCACCGCTTCAGACTGAGCGGAGGCAGGACCCTCGAACCGGGTTGGCAGGCGTCGTACGGCAGATACGCAAGGTCCAGGGAGGCCGAACTTCCGTCGGCGAACAAGGGGGACAGCGTCAAGGTCGAAAGCGTCGACGTCGAGGAGAAGACAGAGCAGGCGCCGCGGAGGTACGACCAGGCCTCTCTCCTCGAAAGGATGGAGAGGGACGGCATTGGGACTAAAGCCACCCGGGCGGAGATCATCTCGACCCTGGTGCAGAGGGGCTACGTCGGAGGGGAGAAGATGGAAGTCACAGAGCTAGGGTTCTCCGTGGTCGAGGCGATGAGGAAGTACGCCCCTCAGATAGTAAGCCCCTCCCTCACCAAGGAGATCGAGGAGGAACTCGGGCGCATAGAGGCTTCTGGCTCTGGCGAAGCAGACATTCTGAGGGACGCGATCAGGACCATCGCCGAGCAGCTGATCGGCCTCACCGCCAATGGCTCCCAGGTCGGAGACGAACTCGACCGGGCCCTCCGGTCCTCGGAGGCTGTCGCGGACGGCCTCGGACCCTGCCCTGTCTGCAAGACCGGGACACTGAAGATCATCAGGTCGGCCAAGACGAAGAAGCGGTTCGTGGGATGCTCTAACTACAGGACTGGATGTATAGCCTCCTCGCCTCTGCCCCAGCGCGGCGCAATCAGGCGGGCCGGCAAGGCCTGTAGGCACTGCTCGTGGCCTGAAGTCTATGTCTCAGGGGGAAGGACCCCGTGGAGGCTCTGCGTCAACATCGATTGCCCAGGGCGGAAGAGGGCCAAGAAATGAAGTGCTCCCTCTGCAGCAGGGAGGCAGAGTCCGACCTCTGCCAGTATCACGAAGAGGCAAAGTCGAGACTCAAGGCTGCCTACAAAGAGTGGGTCGAAGCCTATGGGAAGATGGGTTGGAAAGATTATTTGGATAACGTTAAACGCAGCGCACAAACGGGGCAGTGGGTAAAAGAGGTAGCTGAGAGGTTGGAATCAGTTGATTAGACGCGTGCTGGCTTCGGGGTATGCCAAGACGGTAGGCGCGGCAAAAGGATGGCTCTGGGGCTTCGTAGACTCCTCCACAGGGCGAGGGGGCCTCCTCCAAGTCCTCTACGTCCTCGTGATAGTGGGCCTCATGGCGGGCTTCATCAACGCGATCGTCTTCCCGGTCCCCAGCCAGGGTTTCATCATCTACCCGAGCGGCGGCGCTCAGAGTGTGGCCGAGGCGATCATCAACGCGTTCGTAATCGTGGTCGGCGGCGCGGGCATATACCTGGCCTACCTGAGCGGAAAGCAGACGACAAGGACCAGGACAGTCAACTTGTACCTCGGACTGTCTCTGCTGCTAATCATCGTTTCAATCCTGACAGGCCTGCAAGTAGCGATAATCAAGGGATACTGACAGTCAGCTTCCTGCCAGGCCAGGCGTCGCCCTTTTCGCAGGTCAGCTCTAGGTTTCCGCCCCTGACGCTGACGGAAGCGACCACCTCCACGAGATGGGAGATGGGCCTGCCCCCTCCCGCTCGCGGGGGACCCTCGCGCCTGTACATCGTGGTCAGAGAGACGGCGCCTCCGGTCCTGGCGGCGAAGGAAAGAGCCTCGGCCGCGAATCCTATCCTCCTGGTCCTCGAGCCCGCTTCGCCGGCCGAAAGAAGATGGTAGAGACTGTTCAGGCTGTCCACGACGAGCACGTCCGACTCCGCCGAGCAGAGAGTGGCGAACGCCCGCTCTACCCTGGCTCCCGGATTGGGGACGAGGAGCCTTGTCGCCCTCGCGGCCCTCGGAGAGAGGCCGCCCGTGACTCGGTCCGCGTTCGAAGCGTAGAGGGCGTCAAGGTCGAGGACTGAGCACCCGCGACTCGTGTAGGAAGCAGCAGCCAGTATTGCAGCAGCGAGGGCAAGGTTCGACCCGCGGTCCTCCACGAGAAGGGTCGTAGCCTTCCCCCTGAGCGGTCCGAGGAAGGAGTCGGCCTCCACCGCGCCAAAGCTCAATAGTCCACCAGTCCGTCTCTCGTCTGACAGTATTTCAAAATGAACCGGATCTGCGTGGTCACCGAGAAGGGGCATGAGTACTACGCGCTGGTCTCGCGGCTCAGGAGGGCGGGCCTTCCATTCACGAGCATGCTGCCCGACTCCGACTACAAGGCCTGTTCCCTCATTCTCACCACGACGTCCGAAGCTTCGCGCTTCGGGGACAAGGCCCTCTCCTTGGAGGACCTCGACGAGAACCCCGGCGTCTTCAAGGGCCAACTCCTGTCGAGCATGGACGGCGCGGGTCTCCCCGTCCTCGTGGGGGTCGACCCCGGGACGCGCACAGGGATGGCGGTCTTCTACGGCGAGACGCCACTGGCCTTCGGGACCTACAACTCGGTGAAGAGCGTCTCCGCGAGGATTCAGGCCTTCTGGAAGGGGATCAAGGCGCAGAGGTTCGTGGTGAGGGTCGGGAGCGGGAACCCCAGCCTCGCCCAGAGGATCGCCGAGGTGCTCGCCATCGAGGTCCCAGGCGCCGCCGTGGAGCTCGTCGATGAATCTGGGACTTCCACGAGTAGCCCGCGGTTCAAGGGCGTCCAGAGGGACCAGAGCGCCGCCGCCAAGATAGCGTTCCGGAAAGGCGTGATAGTCAACCAGGGGCTCCCCAGAACTCACGAGAGAGACCCTCCAGCGCGGCAGGACTGAAGTCCCCGACCACTACGTCCTTCTTGAGCCACGACGGCATCAGGTCCGCAACAGCGTCGGAGTTGTAGCGCTCGTCGAGGAAGAAGACGAGGCCTCTCTTCCCGGGCCTTCTGACGTGTCTCCCCGCGGCCTGGAAGGCCTTGCGGAGGGCCGGAAGGCGCGAAAGCATGAGGAAGGACTCGGTCTCCCCGGCCCTCTTCAGACACGCGTACTCTGCGTACAGCAGGGGGGAAGGCGGAGGCAGGCAGAGGCCGATGACCACGACCGCACCCATCATGTCCTCTCCGAAGTCCTCCCCCTCGGAGAACCGTCCACCCTGGACAGCGAAGAGGACCGAGCCCTTCACCGACCTGAACATGTCGAAGAGGTCTGCGGCGTCCTGGCTGGAGAGTCCAGAGACCTCGTGGAGGACCGGCCTGCCTGCAAGCCTCTTCTCTACCATCCCTGATACTGCGCCCAGAATAGAGTAGGAAGGGACGAAGACCCCGACGCCCGTCTCGGTCCCTGAGACGATCCCGGCAACCTTGTCCGCGATCCTTGCGAACATCTCCGGAGTCCTCGCCTTGTACCTCGTTGAGACCCCCGTGTCGATCGCAGTCCTCACCGTGACGAGGGCCTCGGTCCTGACCTCGTATGTGGAAGAGCCTGAGCCCAGACCCAGGGACCTGCTGAACAGAGCCGAAGGGTTGATGGTCGCTGAGAGCAGGATCGAGGACCTGAACCCGCTGAAGAACTCCTCGAGGCCCTTCACCGGGTCAGGGTCGATGAGCCCCAGGGTGCTCTCCCACTTGACGAGGAGCGCCCCGTCCGACGAGGAGAGGCGCGCCAGGAAGTCGCCGACCCTCAGGACCATCGAAGGCATCCTCCGCTCGTACACCACAGCCCCCCATGCTGCTGCGGAACAGGCCTCCAGCTCGTGAGCCAGGTTCTGGAGCCAGGAGGCACCGCGCTCTGACCTGAACTGCTCCAGGAGGGCGCGCCTGTCAACCAGCCACGAGGAGGACGAGGAGAGGGCCCGCTCAAGGACCCGCTTCAGGACCCTGATCGAAGTCGCGGCCTCCTCCATGAGGAGGGCCTCCGCCTCCCTGGACGCGCCGTCCACCTCTTCCATCGTCAGAGTGGCGGTTTTGAGGCCGCGCATGAAGTCGCGAAGGTTGTGCGCCTCGTCCACCACCAGGATTGTCCCTTTCTTCTCCATCGAGGCCCTCTGAAAGAATGCCGGGCCGCCCTTCGCGTCGAAGACATAGTGGTACGGCACGACCGCGACCCTGGCCTGGGCCATCGCGAGCCTGGTCACCTCGTAGGGGCACACGTGAATCCTCTCCGAGGCCCGGAGCAGCTCGGAGTGGGCGGGCGAGGAGCTCGAGGCCCCGGAGACCACCTCGTCCAGGTCTGCCCCCAGCAGTGGCACGTTGAGGAAGTACGAGCACAGGTTGTTGCTCACGTTGAACGAGCAGTACCAGCCGAAGGACCCCTGCGGAATCGGGCGGCCCCGCCGCAGAAGGCAGTAGTCGAACTTCGAGAGCATTGAGGCCGCCTTGAACGGGTGCCTCCTCTGAAGCCGCGAAACCTCTTCTATCACCCTGTTGATCTGCCGCTTCGTCCTACAGGTGAAGACGACCCGAGCCCCCACTTCCTCTGCCGCGCTCAGGGTCCCGCACAGGACCGCGGCCGTCTTCCCGAACCCGCTCATCGCCTCAGCGACGAGCGTCTCCCCTCCAGAGCAGGCCTCGTAGACGCGCTGAGCTAGCTCCCTCTGCCCAGGGCGGAAGTCGTCGTAGGCGAACCTGGCCTCGATCCCCACGGGCCTGGAAGCTGCCCGGTTATTTTACAGCCTCAGTTGGGGGCCCTTGTCACGAAGCTCTGGTCCCTGAAGAGAGCGGAGGTCGCGCGTGCCACAGCCTCGCGGCTCCCAGAGGCCGTGTAGACCCGCAGCATGTCCATGAACCCGACTATCGAGCCGAGAGGAGGGAGCTCGGAGAGGGAGACCTTCCTCGCCTGGCGTCTCTTCCCTTCCCCCCTGATCATCCTGACCTGTGTGAATGACTCTCTTGAGGAGGTGTAGGGGACCGAGGGGGTCGTCGGGACGTCAAGGTACACTTGCATCGGTTCGACCCCTGCCGCCTTCGCCAGGTCTGCAGTCACCTTCTGTCTCATGCTCTCCCGCGCGAAGATCTGCCCCACCATCCTGTCCTTCCTCTGGACCAGCCTCTCGAAGACGCACTTCACCAGACGCCTTCTCTGAAAGTCCAGGGCAAGCCGCCGTGCCTCCCTGAGGCCTGGCGTCGACTCGTCCAGGTGCGCGAGCCTGTGAATCACAATCTCATCGGTCAGCTCCAGGTAGCCGTCTAGGTCCGAGAGGTCCGTCAGGCCCAGGGCCTCGTCGGCGAGCTTCATCGAGTGGACGAGCATCAGCTCGGCGGCCCTCACGGTGCGGTGGAAGTAGACCGCCTTGAACATCTCGTACCTCGCGAGCAGCAGGGCTTCGAAGGCATAGAGAGCCGCGTCGTCAATCGCGAGGTGCCCCTCTGCGACCCGCAGGGAGTCGACGACCCTCTGGACGTCCACCTTCCCGTACTCGACCCCGGTAAAGTAGGAGTCCCTGGGAAGGTAGTCCATGATGTCGGCGCTCAGGCCCCCCGAGATTATCTCGTTCATGAAGGGAGGGCGGCTGGCCTGCCTCCCGACCGCGAACTCGGACATCTTCTTGGCGGAGAAGCCGTACTTCCCGAGGACTTCGCCCACCGACGTCTTCGCGACTATCCTCTGAGAGATGTCCTCGTGGCTCAGCTTGGAGTCTTCGGCCAGTACCTCCTCGTACATGTGCGAGAAGGGGCCGTGCCCGATGTCGTGCAGGAGGGCCGCGATCCTGACCTCCTGGACCTGGTCGACGCTCAGCTCGGAGAACCCGTGGAGCGACTCCGCGATCATCCCAGCGACGTGCATCGCGCCAACCACGTGCTCGAACCTCGTGTGGACGGCCCCCGGATAGACCAGGTAAGACCCGGCCAGCTGGTGGATCCTCCTGAGCCTCTGGACGAACGGCGAGTCGACTAGTTCGCGCTCGACCTCGGTCAGCTTGACGTACCCGTGGACAGGGTCCCTGATCTCGGCCACGGGCCTCAGAATCAATCCTGTGAGAATCTTCCGCCCTGTCGTCTTAAACGGTTCGCCCGGACGCGGCCAAGAGTTGGGAGACTGCCGATGAGACGGCCTGGCCGGTCGGCTCAATCCCTTGCCCGGCGTCCACGACCTTCCAGCCTAGGTCCTTGGCCAGCTTCAGGTACGCCTCACGAGCGCCCTCCTGTAGCCCCCTGTTGCTCTCGTTCCTGTCCTTGTTGAGCGCCCTCCTTCTGAACAAGTCTTTGGGCGGTGCGTCTAGGACGACGACCAGGTCTGATTTCGGGAGGCCACTCTCGAGCCCCGCCAACCAGTCCATCGGCAGCCCGTTGGCAGTGCCGTATGCGAGGTTGGACTCGGAGTACCTGTTCACGATCACCATGTCACAGCTCGAGAGCAACCCCTCCAGCGCCGCCTTCTTCTCCCACCTGTTGGCTGCGAACAGGATGTGCCTCACTTCGTGAGGATAGGCCCTCTCGCCCATCAGGAACTTCCTGATCTCTCTCCCGATCGCAGTCTCATAGTCGGGGAAGGACATCGCCCCAGTGGCAAGGCCCCTGGACCTGAGCCAAGCCTCGAGGATGGAACTCTGGGTCCTCTTCCCGACCGCGTCGATGCCCTCGACTGCGACCAGCAGGCCCTTCTTCGGAGTCAAGGATGGCCTCCGGGACTCCCAGCGCCTAAATCCCTTTCTCAGAGAAGGATGGAGAGAGTCAGGAGCAGGAGGACCGAGGAGACGGTGAGCCTGAGGTAGGCCCGTCCGAACCTCGAACTCGCCTGCGTGATCTCAGCGAACTCCTCGAGGGCCTTGGCGCCGAAGACCCTGACCCTGCTGACGAACTGCCCCGAACCATACTTGACCGGAGCGAGGCGCTCGCCCGCGATCTTGGCGAGCTCCACGACGAGGCCGACTATCGAGCTGACCGAGGTCGCTTCGCCCAGAGCCTTGTAGCCCCTGGCGACCGTGAGCCCCCTCGCTGCCAAGTTGTGGCTGTCCGACGTGCAGAATTCTATGAGCTGAGTGCCGGCAGCGCCGAGGGCCTTCGCTGCCTCTTCCCTGATCGAGGGGACGGCGTTGTTCGCGTCCGCGAGCACGAAGACCGACCTCCTGCCTTCCGCCTCGACCATGAAGAGTGCGACCCCGTTCTCAGTCAGGTCCTCCGCAGGAGGGAACCCCACCTCGCTCGAGTGCGCGTAGGCGACCTTGAAGGCCCGGGCTTTCTCCTCCGTCGTCCGCTCGAAGAGCTGCTTCCAACCCACTTCAGCGGTGTCGGGGGAGACCGGCCTGTGGTCGATCGAGTTGTGCGCGTCCACCACGCTCAGCCCGAACCCAGTGCCTCCGACCTTCCTCTCGAGCTCGTCCTCGACGCTCGCGCTCAGGTCGTCCGACCCCAGGGGCGCGAATGATATCGTCAAGATCAGGTCCTTTCCGAAAGCTGTGGACGAGACTGCCGCCTTCCCTATCTGGGCGTTGAAGGGTCCCCGGAGGGAGCCGTCCGCCTCCGCTCTGACGCTCTCCGCGAACCTCCTCACCTCGGCCGCAAACTTTTCCGTCTCGGCCCTTGTGGAAAGGTTCCTCTCGTGCCCCCCGGGCCGGTGGAGGGTCATCGCCCTCCCCAAGGTCCCGAAACTCCTCGAGATGACGCCAGGCAGGTCGTAGCTCCCTATGGGATGGAAGGGGCCAGGATGGACCCCGGGCAGCACGAGGAAGACGCCCTCCTTCTCCGTCTGGAACCTCATGACCTTGGTCTCGACCTCGGCCTCCTCGGAGTGGTCCGCGATTATCGCCTCCAGGTCCGCCGCCTCGCCTCCCGCCCAGGTCTTCATGAAGGACCGGAAGAGGCCCAGCGCGGAGTATCCCTTGCTCGTCCTTTTGCGCTTCAGCAGGAAGACGAAGGCGACCACTATGACGAAGCCGACCGCCCCCAACGCAGCGGGGAGGGGCTCGGGCCTTCCCGGCCATGCGAGGTCGACCAGGAGGAGCGACAGTGCAGGGTGGACAGAAGCGAGGGCCAAGGACCCGGACGTGCTCTTCGTGAAGACGCCGTTGATCACCAGGAATTCGACCGATGCGCAGAGGAGGGCGCCGAAGAAGAGGGCATTTGCCAGAGGATGGAAGGACCCGATCGACCATCCGTAAAGGGCGCCCGGCGTCGCGCAGAGGAGCCAGAGGACTTCCCCTGTCAGGAGGACCGCGCTCGTCCTCCTGAAGTTCCCTATGTTGCTCCTGTCGAACCCCCTCAGAACTGTGGAGATCGCGAAGGTAGAGCCAAGGAAGACCCCGAAGGTGGCGGCGAAGAGCGCCGGCGCCTCCACGCCCGCAACCTCCACGCTGAGGAGCAGCGTGAAGACTGCGCCAAAGAAGGCGAGGGCCAGGGAGGACGGGAGGACGAAGAGATGCCTGTACCTGCTCGCCAGGACCTCGGTCGCCGAGCGCTTCGCTTGAGCTTGCTCAGCGGAAGAGGGCGTTGATGGCAATTGAGACGGCTATCAGAGTGATCGACCCAACGAGGACGATTTCGGGCCTGATCTTCACTCCGTGCGTCTCTTCGTTGAAGAATGTGAGCAGGCCTGCGCTGGAGGCGGGCATCGGAGACTTGTTCTTGCTGTCGCTCATCGGAACTTTTGCGACCCCGCTCCGTTCTTAAGGGTAACGCCTCATCCCCGGCCCGACCCATGAAGAAGGCCTTCGCGACAAGACTGATCCTCGGCTCCGCCCTGTTCCTGATCGCCTCGTATCAGTACGGGACGACCGGGCAGGTCCTTTGGCTCGTCGTGCAGGTCGCGGTCACTTCGTGGCTCCTCCTGAGCGCGGTAGTGGAGCTCAGGCGCGCACCCGCCTCCGCGCATCCGCCTCCCTGAAACGCATAATTATCGAGGCGGGCGCGGCGACCTCGTGCCCTCCTACGCGCCAGAGTTCAGGTCGGTCGTCTCGAAGGTCAGGGCCCACGAGAAGTGGTTCTCCGAGAGCCTTCCGATGATCGCCAGCGAGAACGTCGCGTCCAGGCCCATCAGGGAGGCGATGTCCTCCGACCTTGGGCACAGGTATGCCGAGGGGTGGCCAGGCGAGAGGGTCTACGCCGGCTGCAGGTACATCGACCAGATCGAACTCCAGGCAATCGCACTGGGGAAGAAGCTCTTCAAGGCCGAGTTCATCGACGTGAGGCCCACCTCCGGGGTCGTCGCCAACCTCGCAGTCTACTCGGCCCTCAGCGGGCCCGGCGACACCATGATGGCCCTCTCGATACCGAACGGCGGCCACATTTCTCACGGCAAAAAGGACTTCTCAGGGTCGGCCGGGCTCGTGCACTCCCTGGAGATAGAATACTTCGCCTTCGACAAGGACGAGATGAACATCGACATCGACGAATCGAAGAAGCGGATCAGAGCAAAGAAGTCCGTGCGACTCGCTATGTTCGGCGGAAGCCTCTTCCTGTTCCCCCACCCCGTCCGTGAGCTCGCAGAAGTCGTCAGGGACGCGGGCGGGAATGTCTGTTACGACGCCGCCCACGTGGCCGGGCTCATCGCCGGAGGACGCTTCCAGGACCCGATCCGCGAGGGCGCCGAGATAATGACCTTCAGCACGCACAAGACGCTCTTCGGCCCCCAAGGCGGGGCCATCACGTCCAAGGCCGAGTTCGCCGACCAGCTCAAGAAGGCCGTCTTCCCCGGCACCACCAGCAACCACCACCTCCACAGCGTAGCCGGGAAGGCGATGGTCTTCGCAGAGTTCCTGCAGTTCGGCCGCGGGTACGCGAGGGACGTCGTCAGGAACGCCCAGACCCTGGCAACGGAGCTCGCCTCCTTGGGAGAGAAGGTCCTCGGGGAGAAGAACGGGTACACGATGTCCCATCAGGTCGCCGTGGACGTGACGAAGTACTCCGACGGCGGCGCGCTCGAGAAGCTCCTCGAGTCCCAGAACATCATAGTCAACAGGCAGCTGATCCCCGGGGACCTCGCCGCCGGGCGCCACTACACCAACCCCGGTGGAATCAGGCTCGGGGTCGCCGAGCTGACACGGCTGGGGATGGGCAGGGGCGAGATGGTCGAGGTGGCAAAGATCATCCACCAGGCGATGGCCGGCAAGGGCAAGCGCGCGACCCTCTCCAAGGTCAAAGAGCTCAGGCGTGGATTCCAGAAGGTGAAGTACTCCTTCTCGGAGACCCCCGCCTACTTCTTCAAGTAGGCCTGGCCTTCAAGAAGTCGGTCAACTCCATCTGGTCGGCCTCCCTCGGCCCCTGGAAGAGCTGGTCCAGCTCCCGCCTCAGGGTCTCGAGCCTGTTCTTCAGGTACGGCTCGATGTCGTAGTCCCGAGCGAGCCTTTGCGCTATCGAGAGGTACTTCTCTACGGAGGCCCTCGTGAGCGTCCCCTTGATCTCGCCCGCGCAGTTGGGGCAGGCCCAGTAGAGTGGGGGCCTGCGGATGGTCAGGCCGCACTTCTTGCACTTGAAAGCCTGGGTCGCGTACTTCTTGGCGTTCCCCATTATGTCCCTGATCAGGTGCGTCCGGATTATCGACTCTACGACCTCCTTGGTGGAGACCGCTTCTATCTCCGATGCCACCTCGATCTGTTTTGCTATCTTCTCGGCGAGGGTCCTCAGGGTCGAGTAGGCTCCCCTCGAGCGCCTTACTGTCAGGACGCTGGTCTCGTGGGTGAACCCGTACCCGTAGAACTGCCTCTCGTCCTCCAGCCTTGAGCCTATTCTCTCGATGAGGCCTGAGACAGATGCCGCGGGGGGCGATTCCTGCGTCTTCTCGTAGAACTCTGCCGGATAGGAACTGGCTATGTCGAAGTTGTGCGACTGCTCGTCCACCTCTGAGGGGATCAGGATGGGCTGGATCAGGAGCGGGGTGTCCATCAGGCCCCCTATCCTCTGCGGGATGTACTGGAGCGAGAAGTTGAGCAGCACGTCCGCCAGCAAGAGCAGGGAGTCGCCGTCCCCGTCGCAGTCCCTCCTCTTCGCCGAGTGCCAGTATGGGTTGGCGAAGCAGACCTGAGTCTGGGAGAAGCCTGCGATCCTTCCTGCGACCCCCACCGAGGTGTGGGGCGCGAGCCCGATCACGATTTTCCCCAGGAGGTCGGATGTGGTCCGCACCCCGTAGTACGGCGAGAGCCCGTAGACGCTCTGTAGTTCGTCGTCCACGAACTCAGCCATCTTCAGCAGCTCGCCCGCTATTTCCGCAGGCACTATGATGTCCTGGGGCTTCAGCTCCAGGATCTGGTCCTCGGTCTCCAGGGCCTTCCCCTCGCGGTCGGTTTCATAGCCGAGGGCCTTCAAGGCCTCCACCCCGCTCTTCACGTCCCTGGGCCGGAAGTGGGTCAGTGGCGCGTTGGTCACGTCGATCCTGAGGGTCCCGTCCTTGTAGACGAAGACGTCGTGCTTGCTCCTGATGACCCCCTTCTCCAATGGCTCCGGGGTCTTCGCGGCGCTGCTGAGGCCCTTGACCCCCTTGACCGGCTTGTTCGGGTTGAACGGCATCCTCCGTGCGATCTTCGCGAGCTTGGCGTGGAGGTCGTACGACATCTCCGAGTGCCCCGCAGTCTTGGCCTTGCAGTTGGGGCAGACGTCCTCTGCCGTGGTCGTCCCGCACCTCGGGCAGGACTTGAAGGGGACGGTGGCGGAGCCGCAGACCTCGCACCTGCTGCTCAGGCGCCTCTGCCCGCACTCGGGGCAGAAGAGGTTGGCCACCTCGATGGTGATGGGGCCCTGCTTCGAGGCCGCGACTACGTCCCTGTTCTGTCCGCCCGCGAAGCCCACGGGGAAGAGCGTGTGCACCGGCGGCTTGAGCTTCCTGACCATCGCCTTCTCCGGCCTCCCGACCCTGACCCCGATGGTGGTCGCGACCTGCTTCCTGATCGTGATCCCCGAGAGGCTGTGCACGAATTCGGCCGGGCCAGCGGCCCCCGGAGGCTCAGACCCGTCGCCGAGGTTGAGGAGCTTCCCTAGGACCACGGCCGCCTCCCCAGAGACGACCGGGCGCTCTCCCTCAATCGTGTGCTCGACGAGCGCCGCCCTCAGGGCCGCCTCCGAGCCGCCTCCCTCGAAGGTCAGCCTCCCCCCGTCGACCTGACTGAACGCCTTCCTCAGCTCCGATATCGACGCGACCGTCAATCTCTCGAGCCTCGGAGTGTGGCTCGGATGCAGCGGGATGCCGAGGGCCTTTGAAATCGCCAGGGCCTCGGCCCCGGACGGCGCGGCTCCAGCGAGGACCTCGGCTACTCTCTCCCTGCTGAGCCCTGCACCAGCGAGCCCCTCGAGCGCACCGGGGATCTGGAGGGCGGACCTAAGGTCCTGGACCCACCACTCCGTCACGTAGGCCGACGGAGGGAGGGCCTTGTTGTTCTCGAGGAAGTCCCCGTAGCTGACCAGCGCGTCCCCGAGGTCCAGAATCTTGACCAGGTTCTCCCTGAGCTTCTCCGCTTCCTCAGACGTCGAGACCCGCCTCACGCTCCCGTCCTTCAGGAGGACCACCGGCCCCTCGAGTGAGTCCACGAATGCGATCGTCGCAGCCTTGCCAGGCATGTCCACCTTGACCTGTGTCCCAGTGACCACCGGGTAGTCGAGCAGTATCGCGACGGCAGGATGGATCCCGATGGTCGAGAGCCCCGTGTTCATCGACCTCCCGTACCTCAGCCTGAAGCCGCCCCTGCTCCTCGGCATGGAGAGGACCGCCCTGCCTGAGATGACCTCCTCGAAGTGGGCCCCCGCCTGCTCCGTCTCGTTGGTCGTCTGCTGCGTCCCGCCCTTGACCTGCCCGAGCCACTCCCACCCTGAGATGCTCAGGCTCGCGAGCTTCTTCTCCAGCTTGTGGCCCCGTCCGATCACTCCGTCGTTGAGGACCCTGAGCGCGCCGCCCCTCAGCCTGTCCGTCGAGACCCGCTTGAGGCCCCTGTGGACGACCACCTCGATGGCGTCAGTCTCGATCCCGTCGATCTCCACCGGGAGGTTAGAGATTGCCTGCCTGATGTCGTCGTCAGTCACCTTGTACTGGAAGTTCCCCACATCGCGCTCGTAGATCCTGAGCTCCTCCGCGAACCTGTCCACCTCCTCCTGCCTGGCCCTGTAGTTGGAGAGGCCCAGCTTCTTCGCGGTCACGTCCGCGATGACGAGTGAGAAGGCAGCCTCGGTTCCCCCCGCCGAGCGCATCGGTCCCGCGTAGGAGACAGAGCAGTAGTCGCTGTTGTCGTCGTTCTGCTTGATCGTGACCCCGGAGATCCCCTCGAGCGGTGCGACCGTGACCCCGTCGGTCATGACCGCCAGGCCCGCACGGACCCCGTAGCTCAGGGCCTCCTGGCGCTGGAGAGCTCCGAACTTGCCGAGCGCTATCTCCTGAGAAATGGTGAGCGCGGCCCGCTCCTTGGAGGTCGACTTTAGCAGCTCCCTGAGCCTGTCGACGAGGCCCTCGAACTGGTCCAGCCGGAGCATTTGGTTGACACGATCCGCCAGGTCGAAGACCGTCTTGCTTTCTACGCTCTCCACGGGGTCGAGGCCCATGGCCCGCGCGTCGGAGGCGACCTTGTGGGCGGACTCGTATTGCGAAAGGATGTCCTTGTAGTAAGAATCGAGGCGGGCTGGGAACGGGGCGAGCTTGCGAGCGCGCTCCCATGCGAGGTCAGCAGAGAAGGACAATCGTCGCGCCGGAGCGCTTGCGGGTCTTAAGTTCTGCCGTGGCCCATGTTTATAGAAAGAGGCCTTGCGTCCTCGGCGTCGGATTGTCAGGAGACGAACAACAGAAAGGGCCCGACCTAAGCCTCGTCAAGAGCGGGACGATCGCGCAAGAGCTGAGCTGGGACGTAATCCTCAGCCGTGGAGTCGGCCTCTATCGAGAGAACTTCACGAGGTTCCTGACGCTCTTTCTGCCGATAAGCGCGGTACTCGGCATCCTCAATTCGCTGCTCAGATACTACATCCCGCTGCCGACCCTTCCGATGAACCCGACCCCGGCGGACTTCCAGCTGTGGTTTCCCGGATTCTTCAGCTCCATCATAACGCTCCTCTTCTACACCTTGATCATCTCATGGCTCGTCGGTTCCGTCCTGACCGGGTCAGGAGTCAGGATGACGTCCGAAGCCCTTCAAGGCAAGGACGCGTCGCCGTTTTCGGCTCTGAGGTTCACCGCTTCCAGGATAGTCTGGATCTGGCTCGCCGGTTTGATTGCAGGAATCCTGGAGCTCCTTGGCTTCATCGCTCTGATAGTGCCCGGGTTCGTAGTCGTCGCCATGTTCTCCCTGGTGAACGAAGCCATAGTCATCGAAGGGGCTGGGCCTTTGGATGCGCTCGGGAGGAGTCGGCGCCTGGTCGCGGGGCGCTGGCTGAAGACCCTCGGGCTTCTGCTCCTCGTGGGGCTGATCCTGGGGGCCTTCGGGATCGCCTTCAGCGCCGTCGCCAGGCTCTTCGGTCCTGGGGAGACCTTCGTGACAGAGCTCCTCAATGGACTTGTGCTTCCCCTGAGCCCGATTGTGACGACGCTGTACTATTACTCAAACGTGGGAAGGCTTTCACCTCCCCTGCCGCCGGCTGTTATGTCCCCGGGAGTCCCCGTGAGTACAGCGAAGTTCTGCACTAACTGCGGGACCCCGGCCGGATTAGCCGACAGATTCTGCGTGAAGTGTGGAACGGAGATTCGGAGTTCGACTTCATCAGGAGTAGTGTAGAACCTCCCAGCTACTTTGATGAGTCTCAGTACGACCATGACCCCGAACGCGCCTGACCAAATCGTAATCGATGCCGTCTACCTTGGAGTTCTGGTCGCAGTCCTTTCGTTCCTTTTTGCAATAACGTTCCAATCCAAGATTGCGCAGAAACTCTCAAGCAATCCAAATGTCAAGAAGGAATGGACGCGCCCACCTGGACTCGTTCTAATCTCACTATGGTGGATTGTTCAGAGTTCGCTGGGCCTGCTAGCTTCAGCAAGGCATCTCGGACTGTCTTTCCTCATTCTCACATATTCACAGAGACTCGTAGCCTTTCCCGAAGCAACCACTTTTGCCATGCTGACGATCTTGCTTTTCCTCACCTCCTTTGTGCAGTTTGTGACGGTCTATGGCATCCTGAAGGGTTTGTCTTGGTCTTACTCGACTAGCCGTGGGATTGCGATTCTCAATCTCCTAATCAACTGTGCGTATGTCCAACTGATTTACTCTACCCAGATTACCAGCGACTTGCGGAGCCCTGCGCTAGCCCAATCGTTGGTTGCAAGCATGATTTCTACGGTTCTCTTGATGGGCTACCTCACCAGGCCGCGCGTATGGGAATACCTGCACAGATGGTAGGTATCGGGGCCTAACTGGTCCCTAGCCTGATGATTCGTCCTCGGCTTCCTTTGGTCTAGCCGCCGCAATCCCCACTAGTTTGAAGTAAGCACGTTCAGCGTCTTCGCTATTGTATTTGTTTACATCTTGGATTTGTCTCCGCGGAACTAACCTGGCCTGGGTGACATAGTATCCAATCGTTGTTTCGAGAGCGTTGATGTAGCGCACCAAATCGTGGGCTTCTTGAGGTGAAGGTTTCTCGTCTGTGATTCTTGCAAGAAATCGCTTCCTAGCTTCTTTCTGTGCCGGAGTAGTCTTTTTCCCAAGAAGATTGATGAGGCTTTCCCTGTCGTCGTCATTGTCATTACTCACCCTAGGGGTCATTTGAGCGGCAGCTCATCTATTTTGACGCTGCGGCGACGATTTTGGCTAGCGTCCCTTCGAAGCCTCTTGTTTGGAGAAGGTTTCCCACAACGACGATGTCGGCACCTGCTCTAGCAGCTTTGCGCGCTGCTTCAGCGCTAGTAATCCCCCCTCCCACGATTAGCAAACCCTCGTAGAATTTCCTCACGGCCCGGATGGTCTCTGCCTGAATCGGTTCGTCGCTTCCGCTCCCTGCCTCTAGGTACAGGCTCCTCATTCCCATGTACTTCGCAGCCAGCGCGTAGATCACAGCTAACTGGGGCTTCGATGCTGGCAGGGTGTTGACTTGACCGATGAAGCTTGTCGCGCTCGAGCTCCCAAAGACAAGGTACCCCATTGGGATACTCTCGATTCCCGACTTCAGGACCTCCATAGAACCCAGAGCCTGGGCCCCGACGATGAAGTAGGTATTAGTCGAATTGAGGAGACTGCTGAACAGAATCGCGTCAGCGTACCGGGAAACCCCACTGACGTTGCCCGGGAATAGTACGACAGGGACGCGTGATGTGCTCTGTGACCTCGTGACTCTGCTCGTGACACTTGTGATGGCTCTGAGGACAGAATCGAGCTTCGCCTGGTTCGCGAGGGTGGACCCGCCCACCAAGATGACTTTAACGCCTGCTCCGATGGCTTTCTCGACTACCTTAGCTGCCTCCTTTGGAGAGAAGTCTTCTGGATCGATTAGTGCGGCGCAGATGGTCGACTTGCCAGTCTGTTTGATGAGAGTGGTTTCGACCTTTCCTGGCTCGATCAACCTAGGCACCGGCGCGTGCGAAATCGTCTACGAAGCTGTTGTAGACATCGATGTCTGCGCGCTTGGTCTGATAACGCATTTCCCGGCCGCTGTGGAGGACACAAGAAGGATTTCCGCATGTGACCTTAAAGACAGTGTCATGTGACTCTTCTTCTTCGTCAGATGTGATTCTGATCGTTGTCATCCCACAGTTGGGGCACGCGAAGACCTTTGGCAGGGTTCGCCTGATTACTCTGAGTGTTTTCCTACGCCGTCGACCCAACCTTGCTCACCCGCAAGTCTTGATTCTGAACTAATTAAGATAGTTTCGAGGTCAGTTGGTACTTCGGCGAGCCTCCCTCCATGAATTTTGAGAAGGAGGCGCAAATAATGCATTATATTGAGTAATCTTGAGCTTCCCGCGAAAATCATGCTTGTACGTGGCTCGGTGGATTTATACTCTTGAGGCTAAAGAGTTGACGCGTGGAACTATCAGACTTGTTCGTGGGAGAGTCCTTGTTGACTCCGAAGATGCTAGAATCTCTCAAGAGTTTCAGAATGGTGTCGAGCGGTCAGATTCGTCTCAGAGAGGCGGCTGCTTCAAGGTCGGGAAAGAGCGTGACGATAGGATCCTACTACAGGACTGTCAAACAAGGAAGGAAAAACATCAGGGCATCTCTCGTAACCTTGATGATTGCGCTTTGGGAAGGTCTGATCAAGCCTGAGGAAGTACGCAGACTGTTCGATTTGGCAGGGAAACCACTTGGCGAGCTCTCGGAATCGGACCTTCAGAGGGTTGGAGAGGCCTTGGACGCCCTTCTGGAGAAGATTATCCTGTGATGACCCGCTAAGCTTATGATGTGACTCCTCTGAGGTCAGGTGATGGACGACCTCATCACAGCCGCCCTAATCGTCTCTTCGGGCTTCTTTGTTGCGCTGTCCGTGGCTCTTCTAGGTAGGTATCGTGAGGCCTCACGGCGCATCTCGACTTCGACAAATCTGGGTCGTGACCTTTGGTCATCCCTTGAGCAGCGACTCAAACGACAGGATGAGCGAATTGTAGATCTGATGGCCAGACTTGAAGTCGTCCAAGTCAGGGTCATCAATCAGTCCCCGACCCCGAAGGAGATGAGGTCCATTATCCCATCTCGAGCTACCCAGCAAATGCCACAGATGGAACATGACAAGCCTACCCCCGCCGCCCCCCAAGTGGCGACCTCTTCGCCGGCACCGGAAAGAATCGAACCGAAGCTCCGCCTTGACAAGTACCAGCGGCAGGTCTTAGAGTTCCTTGCGAAGGGAGCCAAGAGTACGATTGACGTCAAGGAAGCCCTGGGCAATACCCGGGAACACAATGCCCGAGTCCTGAAGGAGCTCTTCGACCGAGGCCTTGTGACCCGTGATGACACGGAGAAGCCTTTCGTCTACAGCCTGAGCGAAGAAGGAAAGAAGTATTTCGGCTAGGCTGGCTGGGCTCTAGATCATCACTGTCTCATCAAGGCCTGCGAAGTGTGCGTCGCCCGTCACCACCTTCGACCCTAGTGACCTTGCGGTTGCCAGGACCACCGAGTCGACAAGGCCCCACCCTGGGACCTTCTTCCTCCTCGACGCGCTGAGCCTCCCTGCCTCCTCCGCCACCTGGTCGTCCAGCCCTGAGATCATTGACCTCGTCCTGATGAAGGCGAGCTTCGCCGAGGGGTCCAGACCCTCTCTGGTGTACTTGTCGGTGAACTCCGCGACGACTATGGACGGCGTGATCAGCTCGGGCCCCTCGATGTAAGGCTGAGCCTTCTGGCCTTGGACCGAGCCAGCGAAGTACTCAATCCAGGCGAAGGTGTCGATTACGTAGGGCCTGGGCATGCCTCAGCGGGACCTTTGAAATTCTTCGTGCTCCTTGACGGAGAGCCTCAGGCCGCGCTTGGAGTCGATCCCGAACATGCTGTGGGGGACCTTGCCGGCCTTCTCGAGCAGGGAGTTGATGGTTGCGTCCATCGTCGGGGTCCCTTGCTGCTTCATGGCTCGCTTGAGCTTGTCCAGGGTTGTCTCGGTCACTGCGACTGTGGGCATATGATATAGAATGTATGATGTAAAATATAAGGCTTGTCACCGACGAGGATTTGAAGCCAGGATGGCTTGAGAAAACTCCCGTCCCGCACTGCCATTAATCGGGCCAGAGCTTTTCAGTCGATGAATGTAATGCCCTGTCGTGCGAAAAACAGATTATCGCATCGTCCAGATCATGCTGTTGGCCCTCGCCGTCGCTTCGGGACTCGCGAGGAGTTACTTGCTCACGGGCATCTTCATAGCATCAATATTCGCCTTCAGAGTGGTTTCGTGGAATTACTGGAAGTCTGAGAGCGAACTTCACAGGGTTGAGCTTGGGCGGCAGGGTTTGGTCAAAGTCACGGTGATGCAGAATGGTCCCTTCAAGACAGTTCCCTATGGGGCTGGGTTATACAAGGTCGGGGAAGTGATATCCCTTGAGGCCATTCAGAAGGACCCTCATCCGTTCAGGAACTGGGTCGCCAATACTGAGTTGATTGAAATCTCGAATCCGTACAGTTCCCGTACGACCGCTTCGGCAAAGGGAAACGGCGTAATTACAGCGAATTTTGACTAGGGTTACCTTTCAGCCACTTGGTTGGTCTTCAGGTACACCCTTCTGTAGACCCAGGAGTTCCCGAAGCGTTCTCTCTTGATGAACTGCTTCTCCGCGAGCCTGGCCAGGTACGTCGAGATCGTGCTGAGCTTGACCGGCTGGTTGTGCTTCTCTTCGAAGGCCCGGGCCACGTCAGAGGACGAGAACTCGCCTGCAGCGAACTCGGAGTCCAGCAGGGCTGTCACCTTCCCGAAGAAGGTTCCCTCGTCCGGGGCCTTGTACGAGTGGTCGAGCGGGACGTCCATGACCTCGAGCATGTCCATGGCTTTCATCAGTTTGTCGCGCGAGACCTTTCCTTCCAACGCAAGCGTGTACTTTGTTCCCTCTTCGTCCTCCAACTCGATCTTGATTCGCTTGCGCAAGGCGCGTCCTTCGCTGGGGCCTTGTTAGCGTTTTATCCCCTGGTAGTGTGAACTTGTGAACGGTGGCGTAACATAGTTTGACCATGCATTGATAGCGTCCAGAGGGTTCACAGGGGTTCACTCGCATCAATGCGTGAATCGTCCTCCACAGGCTCCAGTGGAAGCACTGGGGCTGAAATCAGGGTTTTCGGCCTGTCTAAGGATGGAGTGGCTCCAGTGGAAATTGGGGGGTCCCAAACCTGCCCGACGGCGCCTCGTTTCACTCCACTTCACACCAGGGCCCCCGGCCCCTGTCTTTCCACTGGACCTGATCCCCGAACAAACAGACCCCTCAGTTGACCATTCCACACCCATGCCTACCTCTTTCATAGACCCCAAGGCATATCCAGTAAGCACCGCGTATCTAGAGCGGGATTCTTTACTTACGTAGAAGAACACTCGACTAAGGCGGTTTCTGGAGTGGAAGCAAGAGAAGCCCTGGGGCGGAGGGCTTAACTAACCAGTGTTTCCACTGATTCAGACTTGCCTGCCGGGATTGAGGAGATTTTCCGAAGAGCGAAGGAAGGAAAGGCCCTATTCGCTGACCGCAACGCCTTGAGTCCGGATTACGTCCCAGACAGGTTGCCCTTTCGTGACTCACAGACCAGCGAGGTCGCAGAGGTCCTGGCTCCAGTTCTTCACGGATCAAAGCCCTCTAACTTGTTGCTTTACGGAAAGACCGGCACAGGTAAGACCGCTGTCGCAAGGTACGTTCTCTCCAAACTCGAGAAGGAGGCCGATCGGAAGAACCTCATCGTGGCCTATGTCAACACCCGGCTTGCCAACACCGAATACAGGGCCTTGGCGGAGCTCGGCCAAGCCACCGGGGTCCAGATACCCTTCACGGGCTTGTCAATCGGGGAAGTCGTGTCGAGGATCTTCAGGGAAATCAAAGCGAGGGGCATTCACACGGTCCTGGTTCTCGACGAGATCGACTATTTGGTCAAGACATTCGGCGACGGGATACTCTACGAGTTCACGAGGTCCAGCGAGAGGCTCGCGCCTGGGTTCCTGTCCCTCGTGGGCATATCCAACGACCTGAAGTTCAAGGAAGGCCTGGACCCACGGGTCCTGAGCAGCCTTAGCGAAGAGGAGCTCGTCTTCCCGCCCTACACTGTGGAGGAGCTGAGGGAAATTCTCACGGAGAGGGCCAGGGTCGCGTTCAGGCCTTCAGTGGCTTCGCCGGCGGCGATTAACATCTGCGCTGCGATGGCGGGGTCTGAGCACGGAGACGCGAGGCGGGCCATAGACCTCCTGAGGATCGCTGGCGAGGTCGCAGAGAGAGAGGGCCTGAGGGAGATCGACGACTCGTGCATACGCAGGGCCTCCGACAAGATGGAGCACGACAGGGTTGAGGAGGCGATCCGGTCCCTGCCCGTCCACAACAAGGTGATACTCATGGCGGTCTCGAGGTTCAAAGGAGGGACCAACACCGGGAACCTCTACATCGCATACAACGACCTATGCAGGAAGGCGGGGATGGAGGTCCTGACCCAGAGGAGAGTCAGCGGGATACTGGCGGAGCTGGACCTCCTGGGCCTGATTGAGGCGTCGGTCGTCAGCAAGGGGCGCAGGGGGAGGACGAAGCGGATCCAGCTGCTGATCCCGAGCGAGACCTTGGAGAAGACACTCTCCGAGGACACGACCTTCGGCAGGACCGTCTAGTCCAGAAGGCCTAGAATCCAGCGGCCCCGAAGTTCCGCCTGACGGTCTTCATAGTCGAAAGGTCGAGTATCGGCACGATAGAGGGCGTAGGCTCAAGGCCCATGTTCGACTGGAAGCTGGTCTGCGCCTGCCAGGTCCCTGAATTCACGAGTAGCGTCCCCCTGTAGTTCAGCTCCCCATACGTGTGGACGTGACCCACGTGGAGTACATCGGGGACCGGGTCCACCACCATGAAGTCTCTGGACTCGGGGGAGAGGGCGGTCCTCTTCCCGTACGTAGGTGACAGGTGCCGCGAACGCAGGAGTAACTTCATCGCCTCTGTCGGCTTGTCGTAAGTCAAGTCGGGCGTTGTGGCGATGACGTCGTCGAGGCTCTTCCCATGGTACACCAGGAACATGACGCCGTTGAGCTTGACGTAGGAAGGGTCCCCGACCCAGCGCACGTTGTCCATCGCGTAGAGCGATTCGGCCAGGTCGACAGAGACCGCAGGCTGGGGCAGGGCCTGACGGACTGCGTCGTGGTTCCCAGGCGAGAGTATGATCTGGATGTGAGGGGGGACCTGCTTGAGGAGCTCAGCGGCCATCTCGTACTGATTCTTCGGGTCCTTCTCAGCGAGCTGGAACTCCTGGCCGGGATAGACCCCGACTCCGTCGACTAGGTCGCCGGCGATCACCAGGTACTTGATGCGGTTGACTAGGTCGGCGTCCCCCAGGCCTCCCTTCAGCCAGAGGATGAAGCGGTTGAAGTCGTCCGCGAGGAACTTTCTACTCCCGATGTGGAGGTCGGAGAGCAGGACAGCGTAGGCCCTATGAGAAGACGAGACGGGACGCCTGCTGGCGATGTCCGGGAGCACGAGGGAGCCGGCGAGGAGCTGGCCGGACTTGGCCCTTGTCACTTCGACGACGACCATGCTGTCGAGGGGCGCCTCGAGGGCCGCCTTCTCTGCGAGTGGGTCCTGGCAGACGACCTTGAGGGTCCCTGTCGGGTCGTCAATCTTCAGCTCCACGACTCCGCGCCTGCTGGACCTGTCTGCGAGGAGGCCCGCGACCTTGGCCTTCTTTCCCTGCTGGAGGCCCTTGGCCGCACTCACGCTCGCAGTGCCCTTGGTGTCGAGCCTGGCCTTGATGATCGAGTAGAGGCGCTCGTACCTGTCGAGGAAGAGCTTGCCGAACCCCTCGTACCCCTCTGACGGGGCTATCGACTGGGTGGGGTCGCTGATCACTTCGAGTCGACTCTCGTCGTCAGGCAAGGCCTGCTCTTCGGGCGCCGGGGGAGGCTCTTGCCGTGGAATGATGCTCGCGACGTCCTCTTCGGTGATGACCTTCGCCTCTCGCTTGTCCGCCGCCTTCTGCTCGAGGAGCTTCTCCACCAGGACTTCGGCATCGACCTCCGAGGGAAGCCCGCTGATCATCTCGAAGGCCTTGGCGTCCAGCATGTAGCCCGATGCGAGGACTCTTGCGACAATCTTCGATTCAGACATCGGCGGGTCCGAGCCCGATTACTTCGTATTAGAGGATTCGATACAGTGGAGGCCCTGTTGGACGAGCGCCTCGAGGGCTTGGGTGTCTCTCGCCTCTGCGTAGAGTCTGGTCTTGGGCTCGGTGCCGGAGGGCCGGACCATTATCCACGAGGCGTCGCTAAAGACCAGCTTCAGGCCATCCAAGGTCCTTTCCTCAATCACCTTGGACTTCCTGAAGATCTCTTTCGCTCTTTCAGCAAGAACCTTCATGTCGACCCCGACCTCGAGGTTGACCTGCCTATACTTCCAGTGGACTTCCTCTAGGACCCTGCTCAGGAGGGCTCGCTCGTGGGAGAGGAGGGTGGAGACCAGCGCCGAGGCGTTGATCCCGTCCTCCCAGAGGCCCCATCCAGGGTCGACTATCTTGCTCGGCTCAGAGGCGAAGGCTCCGCCCTCGGACTCGAGGACCGCGAAGGTCTTGCCGACCCTGCTCCGGACGACCCTCAAGCCAAGCCGCTGGGCCTCCTCTGCGACGGCGTTGGAAGTGTTCTCCGACAGAACGACCTTGCCGCCTGAGAGGTCCATCGCCCGGAGCGCGAGCACCGAGAGGACCGAGTCGGGGACGACATTCCCCAGGGGGTCCACCATGACGAGGCGGTCTGCGTCCCCATCGTGGGCGAAGGCGAAGTCGACTCCGAGCTCGGGCACCATCAGGGCGAACTCAGCCAGGTTGGCGGGGGTCGGCTCGGGAGGGCGGGCCGGGAACATCCAAGAGACCTGAGCGTTGACCGGGACTGCGTGGTGTCCGAGCAGGCCCAGGACCCGGGGGGTAACGAGGCCTCCGGGGCCGCTGGCGCAATCGACCGCGATTCGCAGCGGTTCGGTCGCTCTCGGGTATCTGGCCACTAGGGCTTCAACATATGCATCCAGAACTCCGTCGTCGGGCGTCATCTGGCCGAACGAGCCCGAGGGCTTCATGACGTCCACGCCCATCGCCCTCTCTATCCTCTCCTCGTCGGACTTTGGGAGCTCCATGCCCTTGGCGTTGAAGATCTTGACGCCCGAGAATTCGGCGGGGTTGTGCGAGGCCGTGACTGCGAACCCCGCGAGGCAGGAGCGAGACCTCGTCCCGAAAGCTATCACCGGGGTGGGAGCGAGGCCGAACAGGAGCGGTTCGCTTCCCATCGCGCTGACCGCGGAAGCCACCGTCCTCGCCAACAAAGCGGAAGACTTGCGCCCATCCCATCCGACTCCGTACCTCCCTCTGCCTATCGCGAAGACGACGTTCTCGGCGAGCCTGTAGACCTGCTCGGGCGTCTGGGTCTTGTTGAAGACTCCCCTGACTCCGGCCGTCCCGAAGGCCTTGGGCAAAGCTATCTCTCTATGATCTTGGTCCAGAGGTCTGGCGTGGCTTCGCGGGCCTGGCTGAGGAGAGTCTCCGCGAGCTCCCTGATCTCCCACTGGGCTTGAAGCGCCGTCCGCTGCCAGACCATATGCATCAGGCTCCGGGCGCTCAGGGTCATCACGAGCTTGGTCTTGATCCCCCCTGGGAGGATGTACCTCGCGTCCTCCTTCGGGACCCCGGCCGCGGCCATCTTCTCGTAGGAGGCATAGACAGCCTTGAGGGCCTCGTCGAAGGCCTTGTAGGCCGCCTCGTTCGACTCGATGCTCTTGGGGGTCACGACTCCCTCCCTGGTCGCCGCGGAGAATCTCTGCGACTCCTGGTCGTAGGACGCGACTCTGTGGCGGACCAGCTGGTGGGTCGTAATCCTGCTGCAGTCCTCGATCTCGAACATGTACACTACGTGGTCCATCAGAGCCTCAGGCTCGAAGGGAATACCCTTGGAGGAGAGGACTGCCTTCAGGGCCCCGAGGTCGGTGTGGTAGAGCAGCTTAACTCGCATGGATCTTCTCACCGAACGCAAGCTCGTTGAACAGAGGAGAGGTACCCTTCGCGTCCAGCTCCGCGACGAAGGCCTCCGCGAAGGGCTTGGCGTGCCCGTCCTTCCATACCTCCACCAAGGTCCTGGCATTGAGCGACACCAGCCAGTCCGACCCTTTGAGGCGCGTGGTTCGGAGATAGGGGTAGCTGCGGACGAGGGCCCCCACTTCGGTCTCGTCGGCTCCTTCGACCAGCATGGTCATCGTGTAATGCTCGAGGACGTCCAGGGACTTGTCCTGCAGGGCCTTGGTGAGGAGAAACCTCCAGTAGGTGGGACCCTTTTGATCCAGCTCGGTTTCAATATCTTCGATCGTCTTGGCGCTGTAGCATCGTCTCATCGCTGTCGCTATCGTCCTCTCCGGCTTGGGGGAAGACCAGACGAGAGAGACCTTCAAGGGTGGTATCAACCCAGACGCGGATTTGATTTAAACCATGGGCCGCGGACCTCTGCGCATTGGCGAGGAATTCGCCGACCCGGGCCAAACCTGACTATTCATTCTCTCCAAAGGGTGCCTCCTCATGTGTGGTCGTGTTCCACGAGGTCTGGGGGCTCGTCTCCCACACTCAGGACGTCTGTAAACGCTTAGGCAAACTTGGGTTTGCAGCTAGGGCGCCGAACATGTACAGCGAGCACGACGACATCCTCACGCCCGACAAGATCCAGAAGACCATGGAAGGGGTCTGGGAGCTGACTCTGGAGGAGAGGCGGGATAGGGTGAAGGTCGCAAAAGTCCTCGAGGAGAAGGGAGTGGCTGCAGAAATCAAGGAGGTGGCGGCTGTGCTCTATGACAAGCGGTTCAGGGACCGCCTCCTGGCGAAGGCTGTCGCCGCGGTCGAGGAAGCGAGCAAGGAGTACGACAGGGTCTCGACCCTGGGGTTCTGCATGGGCGGAGGCCTTGCCCTCAAGTCGGCCACCAAGAGCAGGCACCTGACTTCGGCAGTGGGCTTCTACGGGGAGCCGCCCGCCTCGGAGGACGTGAGCAGGATTACAGTCCCGGTCTTGGCGCTCTACGCGGCGACCGACGAGATAATCAATTCGAAGGCCCCCGCGTTCGTGGAGGCGATGCTCGGGGCAGGGAAGGACCTGACCCTGAAGACCTACCCGAAGACGAAGCATGGCTTCTTCAACGACACGAGGAAGGCGGTCTTCGACAGGCGGGCGGCCGTCGAGTCGTGGGACCTGACGAGGTGGTTCCTTGAGAGAACGCTCGGAAGACACTGAAATCATCGACTGCTTCATCACGTGGAGCTACATCGTCCAGGACTCGGCTAAGGTCAAAAAGCGGGGCCGTGGGACATCAAAGGAATAATAGAGGTCGCCACGCGGACCGGTTCGGGCCGGGGTGGCAGAGTGGTTAATGCGCGGGCAGTCCGCCAGGCGACAAAGCGGATCCGCAACTCGAGATCGTACGACCAGTCAGCCCGTGACCTTTGGGTCTCGTGGGTTCGAATCCTACCCCCGGCGCCTGCTTCGTTCGACCGAGACTCCCGAGGCCGCCAAGGATACGGGGCCCGCCATCGACGCTCGCCAGAAGCGTATTAGCACCCGGGCTCAACTGACGACTTTCACCGCCCTCGCGGCGTTCTTCCTTTACATCCTTTCATGGGGCACCTCCCTCGCAATCACCTATTGGCTGAGGAACCCCGGCGGCTTGCCTCGCGTTGGCTTGGAATTTATCAATTTGACCTCACAGGTAGCTTTCTTCGGAATCCGACCAGTCTTGTCTTTCGTCGTCTTCTATTGGATTGGGCTCTCTCTCCGAGAAGGGTTCTTCGAGGACAAGCTCGAGTTGCTCGGTGGGCTCCTGAGTGGCTGCCTGGTCGGGACTATCTTCGGGTTCGTGTTGTTGTACTTTTGGCCAGGGGGAGGTTTCTACTTCGGGTCAGCATTCTTGCCCTCTCTCTTGACTTTGGCTGTCAGTCTCCTTAATTCAATCTCGGGCCTCGCTTTCTTGGCCTTCACTGCCCTGTCAATCGCATACTACCGTACCAGCAAGGCGAAATCGGGATAGCCGCTCGCACTGGAAGACCGAGTCTTTATGGTTATGCGGTCTTGAACGATTCGCCGCAACCGCAGGTCGAGACAGCGTTTGGGTTGGTCACGACGAACCCGCCACCCATCAGCTTCTCGGACTTGTAGTCGATGGTCGAACCTGAAATGAACGGTGCGCTCGACCTGTCCACCGCGACCCTGGCGCCGTTGAAGTTGATCACAAAGTCGTCGTCAGTGAGCTTGTCGTCCACGACCATCCCGTAAGAGAGCCCCGAACAGCCTCCGGCGGTCACGAAGATTCGCAGTGCTGCCTCCGGCTTGCCCTGCCTCCCGAGGTAGAGCTTCAGTTCCTCTGCAGCCTTCTCGGTCAGCTCGACTATCGGCTTGACGGCAGTCTCTTGAGTCAAGTAATCTGTCGACCGTGCATCCTCGTATAAAAATTAGTGGCCTACGGTGACAGTTTCTGGACCGCTCTCATGACCTCCGGGTAGGGCGGCTCCTCCGAGGGGACGTCTGTGACCCACCTGTACCGCAGGATGCCCTTCTTGTCGACCAGGAAGACCGACCTCTTCGCGACCCCTTTGTACGAGAGCCCCACCCAGGGGTCCTGGAGGACTCCGTAGAGCTTCGTGACCTTCTTGTTGAAGTCGCTGAGCAGAGGGAACTGCAGGCCGTACGTCTGGGAGAAGGCCCTCAGGGAGTAGACACTGTCGACGCTGATCCCGACCAGTCTGGAGCCTGAGCTTTCAAGCGTCCCGAAGCCATCCCGGAACGTGCACATTTCTTTGTCGCAGGTGCCAGAGAAGGCGAATGGAAAGAACGCAATCAAGAGGCTGCCTTGCTCCGTCAGTTCATCCAAGGATAGCGCCTTCCCATCACTGTCGGGGAGCGCGAAGTCTGGGACCTTCTGTCCTATCCTCAGCGCCAACGGTGGAAACTGACCCCGTCGCGATTTAAGGCCTCGCTTAGTTCTTGGGAAGTCTCGAGAGGAGCTCGAAGTACTTCGCCATGAGAGAGACCAGCTGCTCCTGCTTCGCCACGTCGCCCTCTGAACCGAGCGCGGCTGAGGCCTCGGCAAGCTTGGTGAGCAGAACTTCCTTCATCCCAGCCGCTACGGTGTCGAAGGAGACGCTCTCTGTCTTCGCGACCTGCGACAGGTCCTCGTGGCTCGTGCAGTAGACCTTCCCCTTGTACCTGACCTGAATGCCTCCGCACTGCGGGCAGGCCTGGCCCAGGATCGTCGCGCCCTTCCTGACCAGTAGCGCTGCGACTCTCGTCTTGTCCTTGTTAGTCGAGGCCAATCTCACTCCGAGCCCCGGGCTCCTCTATAAAAAAACGAAACCTGACGAAAAGCACTTAATCCCACCGTTGGGTGCATCGGTTCACGAGGAACATCTCACATGAGCGCCAAGTTGAAGAAGCAGCAGGAGAACGACGCAAAGATGGCCAAGGCCACCGTGAGCCTCAACCAGATAGCCGATTCTAACATCACGCCCAGGAACATCAGGAAGATCGTCAAGGACTCGATACTGATGCTCCAGGATGCGAAGCAGAGCGTGGCGGTAAGGGCCGCCAACGCAATCAGCCTCCTCGACGAGGTGGCACAGGACCCGAACATGCCCTCCTTCGCGAGGGTCACGCTTTGGTCAGCCGTCTCGGAATTGGAATCGATACGCGAGCAGTAAAGGTTTAACACATTCACGACGCAGAGACTCGCGATTGCCTAACTGCCCGAAATGCGGGAACAAAGAAACCCTTCCCACAAGGACCTTCTCAGTCATAGTCGAACCCGCGAAGGGCGAGAGGGGCATGACCGAGCGGCGCGTCGGGATGTACACGTGCGGAAACTGCGGAACCAAGTTCCCGACGGTGATCCACAAGCAAAGGTACCTGATAGTGGCTGAGGAGCAGTTGAAATCAATTCAGGAGGAGCTGTCCTCAGTCCGCAAGGGCAACGAGGAGCTTGGCACTCGAGTCAAGGGGATGGCCGAGCAGCAGAGGGTGATGGAGAACACCATGGAGCGGACTGCGAAAGAGAACGAAGTCAAGCGCTTGAAGGCCAAGGTGGCCGACCTGGAAGAGTTCGTCGCCTATCTGAGAAAAGAAAAGGGCGAACTCGAGCAGAAGGCTTCCAAGATCCGCTAGGGTCTTAGGTACCTTCAGTGCCGGGGGGCGGGAGGCTGTATCCCGCTTCGGCTTCGTAGGCCGCTGCCTTCTCGTCCAACACCGCCTTCTCGGTCCGGAGCGCTTCCACTTCGCTTTCCAGCGTAGTGACTGCCCTCTCCAGCTCGTATCCGGCTACTTTTTCCTTCAACGAGGCGATGCCAGCGAGGAGGGAAGCCTTGTCGGCTTCTAGCGACCTGATCTTCTCCTCGAGTTCTGTCCTTTGGTCAGCGTATTCAGTGACCACTTCCATGGTTGTCGAGGTTACAACGGCCCGGGGCTTTACTTGTCATACCTGACAAAAAACAATTGATAACGCGCTCAACTTCACGCTACGGAGGTCGGCTCCTCGCAGCGTTTATGAACCGTCGACTTCGTGAACAGTCCATGAAGTCCGGGCTCTGGGTCTGGCCGCCCGACCAGAAGGCCCAGATGAGGATGCTCCGGAAGGTCAGCGCGTCGCCTCACCTGATTGCAGCTTTGACCGCCGTCTCCAAGAGCAAGGCGGGCCTGAGCAATTCTGAGCTCGACGACGTGACCGCGGACAATTCCAACTGGATGACGCTCTGGGTCGTCAGGCAGCTGACTTCGCTGGGGTTCATCGAGTTCTCAGTGGCCTTGTTCGGGGGTCCCGCGAAGTACCTGCTGACCGACCTAGGAAGGAGCGCGCTCTCGACGATTACGGGTCAGCCTCCGCAGTCGCGCCCGGTGCCGCCTCCGTCCCCTCCAGCGGCCGCTCCCCCCAAGGTTGCTTAGATTACTTCCTCGCCGTGGAACTCGCAGTACTTGTCGCCCATGGCCATGCACTTCGTTTCCCTGATCATCACCTTCTTCCCCAGGACCCCGCCCGCGAGCCCGACGAGGTGCCCCCGGATGTACTGGCTGTTGGGCGCTCCAGACCTTACGTACGCACATTCGAAGTTGTCGTGGATGCGAAGGATCGTGGTTAGAGGCTCCAGGGTCAGGTCGACCAGCTCCGGCATTCCCCAACCCTGCGCGGCGTAGAGGAAGACCATCTCGGTCATGTTCCTCGCTAGGATGTCCTTCCCGAGTCCCCTGGCGAGTTCCTTCGCGTCGTCTTCCCCGGTCGCGGCACCCATCTCGTAGATTATCACCTCGGCCCCCGACCCGAAGATCTTCTTTACCCTCGAGAACATGTCGACGAGGTTCCTGCGGCTTATCACCATCGCTTTTTCGCCGGAGTTGAAGTAGAGCGGGTAGTGATACTTGTCGACGACGATGCCGTCGATCCCCTCGGAGATCTCGACTCCGACCACGTTGGGGAGCCCGGCAACCAAACTCTTGAGCTGCGAAACTTCGACCGAAGGGTCCTCTATCTCAGCGAAGAACCCCCATACACTCGTGTCCGAGCCTTTCGAATTTGCAGACTCAGAGGAGACAAGGTTGACCTTCCTGGAGGCGAGCGTGTTGGCGACCTGGGCGAGGGCCCCCGGGACGTTGTTCAGGGTGACAGACCCCACACAGGTCTTCTTCCTCGGGTTGAAGTGATACCTCATGAATTCCTTGGGAGGGCTCTCGGGCGTCAACTCGGAAGAAATCCCGCGCGAGCCCTATAAGATTATTCGAGGGTCTCGGGTCAGATCTTCCCGACTTCTCTCAGGCGCGTGAAGACGTGCCTGTAGGAGACCACTCCCACCACCAGCAGTGCTAGAGACGTGGCGAGCAGATATCCGAGGTTGAAGACGCCGCTCGCCGACGACCCAGAGACGACCGACCTGAGCGCCTCCGCGCCCTGGGTCAGGGGGTTCAGCTCGACGACCGGGAGGAAGTAGCTGGGGAAGAAGGGCGCGACGAAGGCTATCGGGTAGGCAATCGTGGAGAGGCTCACCATCGCGGTCTGGATTCCCTCTGCGAAGACGAAGTATCTTTCGCCCGCCTTGGAGAAGAGGTTGAGGACGGCCGCGATTCCGGCGAGCCCCATGGAAAGGATGAACATGACAGGGATCAGGGCCAGTGCGTAGATCGAGACGAGCTGCGGCAGGAAGACCGAGGCCACGAGCATCAGGATTCCCGCGTAGATCGCCCCGCCCAGGCCCGCAGAGAGGAGGTGGGCCCAGACCAGGCCGTTGAGACTCACTGGAAGCGTCAGGTAGTACTGGGAGACGCCCTCGGTCAGCCCGAGATGGACCCTGCGTCCCACGTCGAAGGACGCGAAGAACAGCCCGGAGATCACGACGCCGGGGACGAAGAAGGCGAAGTAGTCGAAGCTCATCATCCCTCTGTAGACTATGCCGACCACCAGCATGTCGGTGACGTTGAGGGCGATCAAAGTCGCGAGAAGCCACTTGGTCCTGAAGAAGTAGGAGAGGTCGACCCTGGCGATCTCCAGGGCTCGGCGCGTCTGGCTCATGAAGACTTTACCCCTTCAAGGGTCCGAGGGACCAGGACCATCCCCAGGGTGAGGGTGCAGACGCCCACTGCTACGACCACGAAGGTGGAGACTCCAGGGTTGAGGAGCGAACCAACATCGATGCTCATGGCGCTCCGGAGCAGGTCTGCGCCATAGGTGAGGGGGTTGGCCAGCGAAGGCCCTGCGTAGGCCCTCGGCATGAAGGTGAGGGGATACAGGATGGTGCTGAACCGAATCAGCAGGGCGCTGAGGCCCGCGATGATCGCGCTGTAGATGTCGAAGGACTTGAAGGCGATGAAGGAGAG
Source organism: archaeon (assembly GCA_016432545.1). Classification (NCBI taxonomy): domain Archaea; species archaeon. Next base: position 1,087,406 of record CP066694.1, on the reverse strand, counting down.
GGAGATCATTATCCCCATTATCCCGACACTCATCGCGAGGAGGACCGCGATTGAGGAGAGCAGGACCCACCAGGGCATCCCGTTGACCACCAGTATCAGTACGAGGGGAGGCCCTATCCTGACGAGGTTGGACACAAGGCCCAGCAAGAGCTGCTCAAGGAAGAGCTCTCCACGTCTGATGGGCAGAGAGAGTATGTACCTCAGCCTTCCCTCGTGCGCACTCTCGACGAACCTCCTTCCCGCCCATGTGGCCACGTTGAATGTCATGATGATGAGCAGGCCCGTTCCGTAGTACAGGTAGTAGTCGTTGAGCGAGACGACCAGCCTGGATACGAGCTGTCCGTAGATGAAGTATTGGAAGGCGAAGAAGAGCCAGAAGTAGACCGTCCACGGGATGGAGTCGAAGTTCTCCTTCATGTCGAACCTCAGAAGGGAGAAGAGCTCACGCATTCTGTTCGACCACCTGCTTTCCTGTGTAGTGCAGGAAAACGTCGTCCAGCGAAGGCTCCGAGACCCTGATCGAGGTGACCTTGGCTCCGAGCGACTGCACCGACGGCATCATCTGCGGGAGCCAGTCCTCTGACCTGTTGACGAAAGCCTTCAGTACGTTCTCTGACTCCTGAAGCACCCTGACGGTCCCGGGGACCTCAGAGATGACCTTGACCGTCTGCTCAGTTATCGCCGCCGAGAGCCCGACCTCGACGACGTCGCCTCCGGTTATGCTGTCCTTGAGCGTCCTCAGGTTTTCAATCACGAGCTGCTTCCCACTCTTCATGATGCTGATCCGGTCAGCAAGGTACTCCGCTTCCCTGACTTCGTTGGTCGCGACTATGATAGTGGAGCCTGCTTCGCGGAGAGCCCTGATCCTGTCCCAGATCATCCTCTTCCCTTCCAAGTCCACCATCGCGGTGGGCTCGTCGAAGACCGCGACGCCCGGCCTGTGGACGAAGAGCTTCGCTACCTCGAGCCTCTTCCCCTGACCGCCCGACAGCTCCATGAATCTCTTGTTACGCGAGGACCAGAGGTCGAACTGACGGAGCGTCTCGTCCACTATCCGTTCCCTCTCTTCGCCTTTGAGACCGTAGATCGACGCATGAAACGAAAGGATGTGGTAAGGCTTGTGCCGCCAGAAGCCGCGTGGCTCCTGGAAGGAGATGCCAATCACCTCTCTCACCTTGAGAGGCTGTTTGATGATGTCATAGCCCATCACCTTCGCCGTCCCGGCCGAAGGCTTGAGGACAGTCGAGAGCAGGTGCAATAGGGTGGTCTTTCCGGACCCGTTGGGCCCGAGGATGACCAGAATCTCCCCTCGCCTCACGTTGAGGTTGAGGCCGTCCAAGGCCTTCACGTTGCCGTAGGACTTTGTCAGGTCGGTGGTTTCGACAGCGTTTTCCAAGCGAAGTTTACCCGAAGAGAGGGCCGCTCGACGTTCTCGGTTATTAACTAATTGAGAGATCGATGACTATCTGGAGACTGCTTTCTTGGACGCCCGGATTCCCAGGGCCTTGTACGCGAAGGCGAGCTTGTCCGCCTCCTCCCTGATCCTCGCCTCCGGCGTGGTGCCGATGTGCCCGGACTGGACCTCTACCCGCATCGTAGAATCGACTCCCATGTCTTTCAACCTGGCCTGGAACTTGAAGGCATGTCCTGGGTGGACGCGGTCGTCCTTCAGACCGGTGTAGATGAAGACCGGAGGGTAGTGTTTCTTCTCGTCGAGGTTCTGGTAGGGCGAGTATGAAGCGAGGAACCTCGCGTCCTTGGGGTCGTCTGGGTCCCCATATTCAGGCACCCAGGCCTTCCCAGCAAGGAGCCTGTGGAAGGCTAGCATGTCAAGGACGGGATAGCCGATTATGACTCCGGCGAAGAGGTCAGGGCGCCAGTTCATCGTGGTCCCCATCAGCAGGCCTCCGTTGCTCCTCCCGAAGCCGACCACCCGGTCCCCCCTCTGCTTGAGCGACTCCAGGACTGCGATGTAATCCTCGAAGACGTGATGCTTCTTCTCCCTCATACCTGCCTTGTGCCATCCTTCCCCATCCTCGAGGCCACCCCTCAGATTGGCCACCCCATACGCGATGCCGTCCTCGAGCAGGGGTATGTAGCTCGGGTTGAACGTCGGCATCAACGAGACCCTGAACCCCCCGTAGCCGAAGAGGAGTACTCCTTTGGTAGGCCTCCGGTCCTTGGTGGCCATGAAGTAGTGGACCCTGGTGCCGTCCTTCGACTTCGCGGACCGGTTTTCTACCTTGAATCTGCCTTTGAGTTCCTCCGAGGCGATGACGTCCATCCGTCCCTTGGAGAGCCTGTAGATCCTGTAGGGAAGGGCAAACGACGTGAAGACGAAGACCGCCTCCGACCCGTAGGAGCTGGGAGTGCCGAAGGCCGCCAAAGAGCCGGGCGTCTCGAACTCGAGCTTCTTCCCCGCTCTGCCGTCGAGGTTGAAAAGCCTCATGCGAATCGACGCGTCCTCCAGGTACGTGCAAAGTAATTCGTCACCCACGAGAGTGGCGTCCTGCAGTGGGGCCTTGCCCTCTGCCACGACACTTCTCGCTGAGCCAGATGTCGCAGTCACTACTGAGCCGTTGCTCTCCCTGAAGGAAAGGAGGTAGTGCTTGCCGCCCTTGTAGCCGATGTGCGTGACGATCGAGGCATTCTTCTCAAGCAGCGGGGCCCAATGGTCAGGCTCCCCTACCCTTCCAGCCACTGGTGTGCTTCTGGTCCATCCGAAGGCAAGGTCCACGAGCGCTCTTGTGCCGTCTCCCGACTTCTTCAAACCGATGAAGGTGTCTGTCTTCAACCCCTTTCCGAATACCATCTCTTCTCTTCCGTTCTTTCTGAGAAAGACCCTGTCCGCTGGCGGCTTGACCCCGTCCGGGGTCTTCCCCTTCCTGTACGAGCGCACGTAATAGATTGCCGAGCCCTTGAGCCACACGACAGATCCGATGTGCCCCCTTAGCGAGTCGAGTTTCTCCTCGGCCTTGTAGTCGATGAAGTCGACGACGCCCTCGTCGCTGCCCCCTACGGAAGTGTGGAGAGCGTAGACTCCACCTTCACCCCGCGCCTGGAGGCCCTGTATCACAGTGTCCTTGCCCATCCCGGCCGAATCCGCCAGCTTGGTCCTCGACCCGTCGCGCCGGATCAGGACTACCTTGTAGGACCGCTCGTCGGAATAGAAGAATACGTAGCCGTCCTTCGTCGCCTCGATCGACCTTGCGATGGGGAGCTTGTAGTACTCCCTCATCCGCTTGTAGAGGACGGCCGAGTCCTTTCTTACCGAAGCCCGTGCGACCTTGTCTTGACTCCTAGCCCAGGACGCGACCCGAGGGTCGGTGAGGTCCTCCATCCAAGCATACTCATCGCGCTTCAGGCGCAGAGTCACTCCGGCTCGCCCTATGCCTCGAATCACTTAAGCGCGCCAAGGTAGACGAACAGCAGTGAAGGTATGTAGACACTAATCTCGATGCTTCGCGGCATTAACGTCGGCGGGCACAAGTCGGTTTCAATGAGTGAGCTCGCAAACTGCTACGACTCGTTAGGCTTCGGGAGAGTCAGGACCTACATCCAGAGCGGGAACGTCGTATTCGACTACGACGGGTCGAACATCCAGGGCCTGGTCGAGAAAATAACGAAGAAGGTCGCGGACAGGTTCGGCTTCGAGGTATCGGTGGTCATCAGGACCAAGAAAGAGATGTTGAGAGTGATCAAGAACAACCCGTATGCTGGGCTGGATGAGAAGAGCCTGCACGTGACGTTCCTCTCTGCGAAGCCCCCCGGCATGTCGACGAGAGAGATTGAAGAGGCGAAGAGTGCCGACGAGAAGTTCTCGATCTCAGAGAGGGAGGTCTATCTCTTCTGCCCGAACGGATATGGCAAGTCTAAACTCTCGAACTCTTTCCTTGAAAGGAAACTGAAGATTCATGCCACGACCAGGAACTGGAGGACCGTCAACAGGCTTTACGCTCTGTCGAATGAGTGAAGGTCTCATCCTCTTCGTAGTGCGGGGGGAGGGATTCGAACCCTCGAACCCCTAAGGGATGAGGTCCTGAGCCTCACGCCGTTGACCAGGCTGGGCGACCCCCGCACAGCCTCGGCGAGCCATTCCTTCGATTAATAATCTTGCAAGAGGTTTTCATCACTTTCGGGCGTCTCCCTCCGGCCCAGACGCCGCGCGCCTGTCTCCCGCGTTAAATCCCCGGAGCAAGCCAATCATCGCGATGTCGAGACTTCACTATCTCTACGAACAGCAAGGAACCGGCAGTGAGCGCTTCGTCTACTATTGCGCGAGCTGCAGCTGCGTCCTCAGGGTCAGGCGCGAGCTGGGACTGGCGAGCGAGACGATCGATTCGCTGGAGGGCCGCTGCCTCGGCTGCGGGCGACCCCTCGAGGGGAACATAGAGTGCAGGCTCGCCCCGATTCCCGACGACTGGTCCGACATCTATCTGAGCGCTCAGGTTCCCGTCCGGAGGAGGCAGGAGAACTTCCGCCCTGCCTCCTCGCTGCCCCACTTCTCTCTCGGCTTCCCGCGCCTGGACTCGATGCTCAGGCCTCTCTCTTCCGGGAGCCTCGTCGTCCTCGACGGCGCGCCAGCCTCGGCGGTCGCGGAGCTGGCGGCTTTCAGGGCCCAGCTTCCCTTCGAGCAGGGAGGCCTCGACTCGCCAGTCCTCTTCATCGACGGGGGCAACAACTCCGACCCGTACCTCTTCTCCTCCTTCGCGAGGCAGCGGCGCCTCAAGCCTGCGACCGCGATGAGGCGGGTGGCCAGCTGCCGCATCTTCACATTCTACCAGCTCGCCGACCTGGTCTCCAAGCACCTCCTCAGGGCCGCCGACGATTACGCCGCGGGGCTCGTGGTCCTCTCCGACGTCCTCGGGACCTTCAACGAGCCGGAGCTCGAAGAGAGGGAGGCCAGGAGGATCCTCGCGGCAGTCGACGAGGGGATCGCGAAGACGAAGAAGAACTCGCTCGTCCTGGCGACTCTCGGCTCGCCCAACAAATACGACGAGCTGGTCGCCTCGTGGGCCGACACGATGGTCAGCTTCTCCGCATCGAGGGGGCGGGTAAGGGCCGAGCTCGTGAAGCACAGGACCAGGCCTCCCATCGAGTGCACGTTCAAGATGAGCCAGCTTCTCAGGCTGGACCGGAGGCCGGTGCGCTGATGGGCCGGACGATCCCATCGTTCAGGATAGCAGAGGCGCAGGAGGCCTCGGAGTGGAGGCCCTTCAGGAGGGCCCTCTCGAAGGGGGACAGGGCCGTCTTCGACCAGATGCTCACCTCGGCTCGGCTCTACACTTCCGCCTCGTCGGCCGCGGTAAGGTCGTCTAGGTTCGAGGGGATGGCCATGGCCGTCATCTTCCACCACTACAGGCTGATCGCCCGCGCCGCGGGGGCGCTCTCTGAGACGGCCCGGGAGGAAGGCAGATGACGCTCACCGACGTCGAGATCATCGAGGAGCTCGACTCCTGGGCCCGGTTCGCGGACGTCCTCCGCGCAGAGGACAGGGACCTCTTCAGGGAGATGCTCAGGCTCTGCTACGAATACTTCCCAGCGATGCAGGCCAGGGAATCCCCCTTCCCCAGCGAGGCCCTCTTCATGAGCCTCCTCCTGGTGCAGCACAAGACCATCGTCTGGCTTGCCTCCGAAGTAGAGAGGATCAAGGCCGAGAGGAATGCGGGGCTGGATACTTGACCTCTGCCCTGGCGAGCCAGGGGAGATGGTCGTCTGGCTCAAGCTGGACGACGGCTCGGTCGCCAGGCTCGTCGACTCCTGGTCGCCTTCGATCTTCATAGGCGCAGACCGCGGCACAGACCTCGCGGTCCCGCTCCGAGTGGTCGGCCACGAACTGGCCTGGACCAACACTGTGATGAAGTACGAGAAGGTCACGGACAGGGCCCGCTCGGAGGTCGTCGAGGCGAAGCTGAAGGACGCGCGCAGGGCCCAGCAGGTGGCCGGGAGGATAGAGCGCCTCGGACCCTTCGGCGCCTACAGGCTCTACAACGCCGACGTGCCGCCCAACCAGACGTACCTCTACGAGCGCGACCTCTTCCCCCTCGCCTACTGCGAAGTCTCGTCCTCGGGGGGCAGGCTCCAGTGGGACCTCCGCGACGACGTCTGGGCCTACGAATACGATATCCCGAACCTGAGGAAGGTGGAGTTGGACGTCGAGATAGCGAAGGAGGGGAAGCTGGCGAGGCCTTCCGACAGGGTCGAGGCGATTAAGCTCAGGAGCGATTCAGGGGAGGTCGTCATCCAGAGCTCCGACGAGGCCGAGATGATTCTGGAGCTGGTCAAGACCGTCCGCTCTGCCGACCCGGACTTCATCACGACGAGGGACGGGGACTCCTTCCTGCTTACGTACCTCATCAGGCGGGCCGAGGCGGCAGGAGTGGCTGAGAGGCTCTCCCTCGACAGGGACGGGGGCCTCATGAAGGTCCCCTCTAAGAGCGGGACCTCCTACTTCAGCTACGGCAAGATCCACTACAAGCCCTCCTCGATAAAGCTCAAGGGCCGCATCCACATCGACGTCAACACCTCGTTCGCCTACTCCGAAGCGGGCTTCGAGGGACTCTTCGAGCTGAGCAGAATCTGCAGGATGCCCCTCCAGACTTCGAGCAGGGCGAGCATCGGGAAGGCCCTCTCAAGCCTCCAGTTCTACCACGCCACGAAGATCGACCTCCTCGTCCCCTGGAAGCCGACCTTGGTGGAGCACTTCAAGGACCGGAACGAGCTCCTCCTGGCCGACCGGGGCGGCTTCATCTACGAGCCGAGGATGGGCGTCCACGAAGACGTCGGGGAGCTGGACTTCTCCGGCCTCTATCCGAACATAATGCTCAGGAAGAACCTCTCGGCCGAGACGGTGAGGTGCTCCTGCTGCCCCGACTCGAAGAACAGGGTCCCTGAGCTCGACTGGAACGTCTGCGAGCGGAGGAAGGGAATCGTCCCCCTCGCTATCGAGATTATAGTGCAGAAGCGCCTCAGGTACAAGGAGCTCAAGAAGTCGGCCCAGGGCCAGGCCTACGAGAGGTACGACGCCAGGCAGGCGGCCCTGAAGTGGCTCGGGGTCACGACCTTCGGGTACCTCGGATTCAACAACGCGAAGTTCGGGCGCATAGACGCCCACATCGCAGTCTGCGCCTGGGACAGGAGGGTCCTCCTCGACGCGGCCCGGGTCGCAGAGAGGCGTGGCTTCGAGGTCATCCACGGAATCGTGGACTCCCTCTGGGTCAAGAGAGAGAGGGCCGACCGGGACGACTACCTCGACCTGAAGGCCGAGATCGAGTCGGAGACAGGGTTCGCGATGTCCTTCGAAGGCATCTACAAGTGGGTCACCTTCCTCCCTTCCAAGGTCGACAGCGCCATCCCGGTCCTCAACAGGTACTTCGGGGCCTACGAAGACGGAGAGCTGAAGGTCAGGGGCATCGAGGCGCGGCGGCACGACACCCCGCTCGCCTTCGCGCGCTGCCAGATGGAGATCCTCAGGGTCCTGGCCGAGGCCGACTCGGTCCAGGCAGCGCAGGCCAAGGTTCCTGAGTGCGCAGAGGTCTTCCTGAGGACAGCAGGAGCGCTCGAGCGCCACGAGATCCCAGCTTCAGAGCTCGCATTCACCACCAACCTCTCCAAGGCTCCCGAGGAGTACAGCAGCATGACGGTCCAGCGTGCGGCCGTCGACCAGCTGGTCGGGGCTGGGGCCCAGCTGCACGCAGGCGAAGGGATACGGTACGTGATCACAGACTACAGGGGCCACGACTCGAAGCGGGCCACGCCGGTCGACGTAATCAAGGACGAGACGAAGTACGACGCCCGCCGCTACATCGAGCTCCTCGCGGCGACCTGCGCCTCAGTCCTCGAGCCCTTCGACCCGAGGAGGACGACCGGCGGCCTGCTCTCGCTCTACGAGAGGCGCCGGAGCCCCGGCCTGCAGTAAGGGGCTACCACATCACGCACTTCGTCGGCCTGATCTTGAGGATCGGAGACTCGCCTTCGCCCCAGGGGTTGTTCCTGTAATAGGCGAACTTGTCGAAGAGCACCTGGAGGAGGCGCAGGTACTCCTTCCCTCTCTCAAGGATCTCGCAGTCGCCCTCCACCATGAGGCCCCTGTTGGGCCTGTACTCGTCGACCACGAGCGCGACCTTTTGGTTCTCCCTGAGGTTCTTCAGCTTCCTGGTCCCATAGTCGACAACAATCACGATGTATTCCCTGTCCATCGCGTAGATGACCGGCACCACGTGGGGCCTTGCTTCCTTGGAGGCAGTCGCGAACCTGCAGAGCTCGTGGTCCCTCAAGAACTTCAGCTGCCGCGCAGTGGGCCCGGGCATCGAGCCTCCGCTCCCTCGGGGCAGGAAAAAGGTTGTTCGATGGAGCCGCGGGTGGGACTTCCGCACACTTTGGTTCGGACTCACGACCTTTGCCTTACCAAGGCAACGCTCTAACCAGCTGAGCTACCGCGGCCCTTCGGAGACCGCCCGAGTGCGGTTTTTAATCGTTGAAGGAAAACTCTCATCTCAAAGGCTCCGCGAGTCTTTTAATCTCAATCAGGCGGCGTCTGCCTCGCCGGGGTAGCACAGCTTGGCCTACTGCGTCGGGGCACGCCAGTGCGGCGAAACTCATAATCGGTCAAGATGCGAGATCCGAAGAGGGCCGTGGTCCTCGGAGATCGCGGGCTCGAATTGGAAACGAGAGTCCCGCCCCCGGCATCTCTTCGCAGGCTTTCTAGAATCCCCAACCGTCAGCCGAGGATTAATATCGCCAACAATCCCGCTCCGCATCCCTTGATTCGCGGACGCCTAGTCGACCTCAGGGCACTGGAGAAAGAGGACCTGCCGATGCTTCATCGGCTCCAGAACGACGAAGAAGTGATGGGCTGGGCCAGGTTCCGCCCCGATCACTTTGCGAGCATGGAGTCCCTCCAGAAGGAGTACGAGAAGGAATTAGCGGGCGACAGCGACCTTCGCAGGACCTTCATCATACTCGAGAAGACCTCGGGGAAGGTAGCCGGGTGGTGCTCGCTCAGGTGGTGGAGGGCCTTCCACACCACCGCCGACTTTGGTATCGCGATGGACAAGGATTTCCGGGGCAAGGGCTTTGGTACCGAGGTCCTCCGACTCTTGACCAGGACGGCCTTCGAACAGTACAACATGCACAAAGTCGAGCTCTTCACGCGTTACGACAACGAGGCGATGATGCACGCCGCCGAAAAGAACGGGTTCAAGGTGGAGGGGACCCACAGGGAGGGCTTGTACTTCGACGGAAAGTACCATGACGGCGTCAGCATGGGCGTACTGAGAGAAGAATTCGAAAGGGCCAACGCGACTCCCTAATGGCCCACGGAACCCAGCAACGCTTATTATCGGAGTTCGAAGCCTGAGTCGAAGGTTTGCGGCTCCCTCTCCTTGACGTGGCGGGCTACTACAACTTCCTCAGCACTACGATGATAGTGCTGTTCGTGGTCGGCCTCGTGATAATCTTCGTCTACGAGTACGAAGCCCTCCGCAGGACGAAGGCTTAGTTCCGGACCCGAACCCTTTCCAAAACCGTAGTCTGCGTAGCCTCCAGGAGCCACGCTCCCATCTTTGTCAGCTTGGCCGAAACGCCGACTATCCTCAGCTTCTCCCCGGGCTGGACCGCCGAGACCTTCCCCGAGGCGTCCCTCCAGGCTACGAGCTTGACCTCACCCGTGTCGTCTCCTAGCAAGAGCTCACCCTTCCGCGCCGAAGATCCGTCAGTCAGGCGGACATCATCCACCGACCCGGCTGAGAGTGCTATCACCTCTACCATGATCGGCTTGCCCTCCTGCCTCGCGTCCTTGAGCTTCGTGACGAGTCCCTCGAGCTTGGGGAGCGACTCGTCGTTCACCAGGTTCAACGACTCGGGCGAGTCGCAGTAGAGCCGCCCTCCTGACTCCCTGTCCGGGGCAAGCGCGACTACGTCGCCCATCGCCGCAGACCTGGCCTTTTCACCCAACTCCACCACCGTCACCTTCCCACCGGCGTCGAGACACAGCAGCTGCCTGGACGTCCCGCTTGTCGCGGCCGCGACCCTGAGCTTCATCCGCTCCGCCTTCTGACCGATGATTATCGCACTGCCCGCGTCGCCGTGGACCTCGTACTCCCCGCTGGAGGAGCGCCTCGCTCTGACGTTGGTCACCACCACCCTGTCACCGCGCTTTAGCTCGGGCCTCGCACTCGGGCTCCAGACCACGACCCTCACCTCGCCTCTGCCTCCCTCGACTCCGAACTGGAAGAGAGACCCTCCCGACCCGTCTGCCCTGGTGAACTCGCTGTACCTCGGTTCAGAGCTGACCACGAACTGCAGAGCGACGAAGTGTTCCTCCTTGTCGAGCTTCGGCGTCTTCTCCATGGAAGAAGAGAGCTCCGGGATCCTCGCGAGGACCTTCTGGTCCTCGACCACTTCGACCTTCCCCCTCTTCCCAAGGTTGAGGTTCGGCTTCCCGTCCAGCCCCTGCTTGACGTAGCCGCTCATCACCCTGACTGGCATGTCAGTCTGAAGATTCAGTTTCTCTACCTCCTCGATCCCCTCCTCCCAGATAGTCATCCGAGCGGTCTGACTCCCGTCGAAGAGGACAAGTCGCTTGTACTTCCCTTCCCCGCCTTCCTTCTTGTTGAACGAAGAAATGGGATAGACCGCCAGCACCCTGGCGACCACGGTTACGTCGTTGGCTCCGATGTAGAGGTCCTTTATCCTGAGGTCGGCGCCGGTCTCGTCCTTACGCAGAGATATCCCCATCTCCCCCGCGACCAGAAAGAGGGCCCCCTGGTCGGTCAGGTAGCCTGCACCCACGGTCTTCTTCTTCTCTTCAATCCTCCTCGAGAGTTCCTCTCTCGAGAGCTCAGGCCTCTGCGAAAGCAGGTCGCCTACTAACGAGTCGAAGTCATACATGGCCTAACCTTTCACGGTCTTCGAATTGACCAGAGCGATCCCTTCCTCAAGGATGTCAAGGCCCTCGGTCATCTCTTCTTCGGAGATGTTCAGGGGTGGGATCACCCTGATGGTGTTCCTTCCCGCCATTATCACCAGGAGCCCGTGCTTGAAGCAGTAGTCCATGATGTCCTTGGCCTCCTCTTCGCCGCGTGTCTTGGTCTTCTTGTCCTTGACGATCTCCACACCGATGAACAAGCCCAGGCCTCTCACGTCGCCGACGATCTCGAACTTCTCCTTTATTTCGAGGAGCCTCTTCATCGCTTTCCCTCCTACTCTCTTGGCGTTCTCCATCAGCCGTTCAGTCTTCATGACCTCCAGGGTCGCCAGAGCGGCCTCGACCGCGATGGGGTTGGCCCCGAAGGTGGACGCGTGCTGCCCAGGCTTCCAGCTGTTCATGACCTCGGACTTGGCGACCATAATCCCCAGAGGGAGCCCCGACGCGATGCCCTTTGCGATCGTCACTATGTCAGGTACGACCCCGAAATTCTCGATTCCCAAGAACTTCCCTGTCCTCCCTACTCCGGTCTGTATCTCGTCCGAGACGAAGAGAACCCCCTCTTTCCTGAGGAACTCCATCTTCTTGAAGTATTCAGGCGGTGGGACGACGTAGCCACCCTCGCCCTGAATCGGCTCGAAGAAGTACGCTGCTATCTCGTCTATCGGGACAAACTTCTCAAGGTACTGTTCCTTGAAGTAGTCGACGCAGTAGTAGTCGCACTCCGGGAAGGTCTGCTTCCACGGACATCTGAAGCAGTAGGGAAAAGGGAAGTGGACGACGTCGGGGACGAGGGGAAGCGAACCCTTCCTCTGGATAGGCTTGCTCGCCGTAAGGCTCAGAGAGCCCATCGTCCGCCCATGGAAGGCGCCGCCATGGGCGAGGTAGATCGGCCTCCTGGTGTAGTTTCGGGATAGCTTCATCGCCGCTTCGATCGCCTCTGCGCCGCTGTTGCCGTAGTAGGCCATCTTCGGGAAGTCGCCCGGGATCTTGGAGACAAGGCTCTCAGTCAGCTCGACGAGATTGTCGTAGTAGAAGTCGGTGTAAGAGAAGTGGATGAACTTCTCAGCCTGCCTCTGGATGGCATCGACCACTTTGGGGTGCGTCGACCCGGTGCTGAGGACCGCGATCCCAGCGGCGAAGTCCAGGAACTGGTTCCCGTCGACGTCCTTCACAAGCGAGCCGTGGGCAGACTCCACCACGAGCGGATAGAAGCGTGAAATCGAAGGTGAGAGGAACTTCTCAGTCTTCTTGACGACGGCCGCGGCCTTGGGTCCGGGGAGCTTCCCGCCGACCTTGGCGAACTTGCGTGCTCCCATAGAAATCGTGAAGCGCCGAGGATTTCGGGCTAAAATACTTACTGGGGTATCGAGAGCTCTATCTCAATGACCGGCAGGTTGAGCTGCCTTCCATCCCTCGAAGTGACGCTCTCACCGTCGATCTTGATGTTGGAGATCTCCACATTGCTCATGAAGCGCTTCTTCAGCATCTGAGCGACCTCCACGGACATGTTGATCGCCTCACCGCGCGCCCTGAGAACGACCTGGTGGGCGCCCCCGTTGAACATGGTTATGCAGGCGGTCACGTAGTTCAGGATGGGCTTGGATTGGCCAACGATGACCGTCTTTCTCTCTTCGGAAGCCAATGAAGCGTCTAGGTTCGACTTGGGCTATAAAGTCTCTCATGGCATGAGAGGAAGACCGAATCCTATTTCAGCGGGCCGTTTGGAGTGGGCTCCGAAGTGGTTAACAAGCCGGGCAGGAGGAAGCCCACTAGTCGGAGAACCACTTACCTTCTCATCGGGGTCGTCGTGGCCGTCCTGGTGGTAGCCGCCGGATGGTATTACTACAACTCTGGGGCTTCGACTCTCCCCGGTACCGGCAAGTATGCAAGGATCTACACGAGCCTTGGTTCGTTTGAGGTCGAGCTGTACCCCTCCTCGGCCCCGCAGACCGTTGCCAACTTTGTTCACCTAGCCCAGACGGGCTTCTACGACAATCTGGTCTGGCACAGAATAGCCGCGGCCCCCGATGTTTCTGTCATTCAGACAGGCGACCCGAGCACAAGGAATGCCGCAGGCGACCGAAGCACATGGGGGGGTGGCAGTTCTACTCCAACGGTACCGCTCGAGGTCTCGAACGCGAGCCTACACAACGACCGAAGCTACCTGGGACTCGCGAGGGGAAACGACAACAACAGCGGGAGTTGCCAATTTTATGTCAACACTGGGGACAACAGGAACCTGGACGGGCGCTACGCGGTCTTCGGCCGGGTCATCTCTGGGATGAGCGTGGTCGATGCACTTGCGGCCCTACAGGTCTATGGGTCCACCGACCCTTATCCAGAACAACCGGTGAACCCGAGCGAAGCGATGATGATCAACGTCACAATCATCGCGAGCCCCTAAGCTGCTACTTCGGCTTCGATTCGACTTCGTCGCAACAACAGCAGCAACAGCAACACGCCAATCGATTCACCCCGTCAGGTGTATGGGGACTGCAGGTAGTTATTGACCGGTCTTCCGGCGATACTTCCCGCTGACCCTTTCTAGGGCCCCGTAGTTGACCAGTCGCTTCAAGGTCCTGGAGACGACTTCCTGGTGAAGTCCCACGGCCCTCTTCACAGCCGAGAAGCCTATGGGAGCGCTGCTGGAGCAGACCGTCTCACAGATCCTCATCTCCCTGTCTGTGAGCTGCAGGTAGTCATCGTTGCATTCGGGACAGGCCACACAGCATGAGGCTGAAATCATCGCATGCTTCAATGAGCAGGCCTCGTATTTATTGACCGGGGTCGACCTAATACCCCGACTTCACGAGCCCCGCGTAGTCGAAGACCATCACGCCGTCACTGTGAGTGTAAGCGTACATGAACCTGGCTTGGTAGTCCTGCTTGCTCGTCGTCGCGAAGACCCCCACACTTCCGACGCTCCCAGGCGCGATGAATGACTGGAGCGACGACTGGTAGGTCTCCAAGACGAGCAGGTCTGGGTGTAGGCTGGAGGTCATGTTGGTGGTGGTCACGGCGGTCGAGCCCGAATAGCTGCCCTTCAGAGCGTTGAGAAAGGACTCCTGGGACGCTGTTGTGAGGCCTGACATGTCAAGGCTGATGCCGTCCTCCCCAATGCCGTAGATCAAGGAAGGGAGGGGCTGCGACGGGGCGGTGATGTACAGCGAGAAGTAGATCTTCAGCCCTGACTGATGCGAGGTCAGCACGAAGCTTCCGAGCTGGCCTTGGGTGAAGAGGAGTTCCCCTCCCCGGTAGACTTGGAAGAAGACCGTGTTGAAGCCCTTCCCAATGGCGAAGTCGACCATCGAAGCGAAATTCGTGTCGTTGACCTTGCCGTTTCCTTGGTTCACATAGAGAATCACGGACTTCGCGGATGAGTGTGTGGTCGAACTCGTACTTGTCGGACCCCCACCCGTGATCTGACCATAGAAGATGTAGGCTGCTCCTCCGACGACCACGATGGCCATGATGAGAACCGCCGCACTGGTCTGCTGCGTGATTCCCTTTCCAGAACCGAGAAGCAAACAGAGTTGCCAGCTTCTCAGATAGGATATAAAACGAACCTCACCGGGCCGCGGGCCAAGGGGTCGTCGGCTAGACCTTGGGGCCCGGAACTCCTGGCCCGAAGGGGCAAGTCTGGTCTAGGCTTTCAGCCTCGGGCGCTGAAGATCGCTGGTTCAAATCCGGCCGACCCCACCAATTCTGTTGTATTGGACAGACCGGAGCAGACACCAGAGGTCAGAGACGACTGACCTTGGCAGTTAACTCACGGTCAAATCACGGCAAAACTGAGGATCGGACTTGCAAGAAGGGCCCAGGGAAGTGTGCAGCAATTAACCAAGAGGCCTAACCAGTTCAGGTACGTAGCGGAATGTCAGGGGAACCGGGGGTTCTTCAAGACCAAGGCCGAAGCGGATGCTTTCTCCGATAAGAGCGGGGATGGAGAGATTACGAAGGTCCGGGTGGAAGAACCGCACCGTCTCTTCGGAGTAGCGAGGAACGGCCGAGAGTACAGACTGTGGTCCTCCGAGGATGCGGGAAAACCCCTCAATTCCCACGACCTTCCTGTTGACCGATACTTCTATCACAACACTCGGACCAAGAGACTCGATTCAATCAGAAGGTTCGGCCTGCGTTCCACAATCGAGCCAAAGTGGAGGCTGGCGCAGTATGGCGAGTCGGTCCCACTTGAGCCTGAACGCAGGCTCTATCTGTATGCAAGTGAAGACGACGGCCTCTCTTACCTTCGTGGTAGGCTCCCTCCCAACACAAACCCAGATGACGAAACACCCTTGAGGTTTCCTCGGGAACTGCTTGACGGCCGACCAGTCTTCTTTGACGGGAGATATGATGGGAGGATAATGAGCATCCGCTCGGTGGAGGTGAGGATACCACCCAAGTATCTAGAAGTCTGCTATGATGTGCACACCCTATACAAGAAGAAGGAACGCATCAGGACTGGCAGCTGGACGTCGCTCGTCTAGCTCAGAGGAGTGCTGCCCAACGTGTCAGTAGTGACACGTTCGGCCCCCTTTAAGACGTGACCCATCATCAACCGCAGTTATGGCTCCGAAGAAACCTAGGTTCCGATCCGGCAGGGTCGACGCCCTCGCGTCGGAGGGCGAACGGATGGTCATGGCACTGTGGGACCAGAAGAACGATTGGCTGCGGCATGGCGACATCATTCGCAGGCTGAAGGACGTCAAGCCAAGAACCATTGAGCGAGTCCTGGCTAGGCTTGAGAAGAGAGGGGTGCTTGAGAGGAGGCGGGATAGATCTGCTTCCTATTATCGGAAGCTGGAGGCACCGAAGGAATTCATAGCGGTCAGCTACCTTGCCGAGCTCGACGCCAGACTAACCCCTGGAATGGCCTACGAGTTCGAAGTCGGTGGGATGTTCTCTGAGATAGGCTTCGGGCGGATCGTCGGGTTCCCAGCCTACAGAGACGAGGAACTTCGCCCCGATGAGAAGGAGCTGATTAGGCTCTTGACTGCAAGGCTCGGATTCATCTTCCATGCTCTGTCCCTCATACGAAATGCGACGGTGATGAGGAGGATGGGGATTGAAGTCGGCATCAACGAGATGGCCTTGCTGACTTCCATCGCGGAAGGCGTGGCACAGAACGTTTCCCGGGCTTCCAAGGATGACCCTGAGGCCTTGCTGAAGGCACTCGGCCCGAACATGCTACCTCCCACGACTGCGGCGTTCGTTCGGGACAACCTTGCCCTGCGAAGGAAGATGGCCGACGTGGAACTCACGAGCGACTTCTTCCTCTCCGAGGGTACCATCGACGACTACATCCAGAAGACCGCAGACTCGACCTCGAGGTACTTGGAGATGTCCGTATCCCAACTCCTGGGCGAACTCGAAGCGTCTCGTCGTAGGGAGACTGAATACGTTACAATGCGGAGAGCAACCCGCAAGAAGCCTGCGGGCTTCAAGGATCTCTTCTTCAGAATACCGCCTGAAATCTCTGGTCCCCAGCACGAAATCCAGCGGGCGTTGGCATACAAGGTCGGGGAGGCGTTCAAGTCGAAGGGCCTGAAGGAGATTAACGAGCTTGGCCTTGTCATGAGTGCGCATCCGTGGACAAGCAGCCAGTTCGCGGATGTGGAGAGGCTGGTGCACTGGGCAGTCGAATCTGCCGCCCGCTACAAGGAGAAGGGGGTTGAAATTGCAACTCCCAAGTTCGCGAGAGATGCCGGTGACTCGGTCGCGCAACTCCACGGGTTCGACCTTGACGGACTGCGTCCCTTGCGGAGAAAACCTTGGTTCGTGAAGTATGTCGGGGCGAATTGGGCCGAATTCACGAAGGGGTTCGTTGCTGGTCGAGAGCGTGTCAGGGAAGAGAGCAGGAAGTTCATGGATGGGTTCCTGGGCAACCTCGACAGCCTTGAGGAAGATTTGGGCAAGAGCGGTCCGAGCGCGTGAGCCCAGCAGTCAATCCCGCTCATTCTGGTGGAATCCAAGCCGGATTGACCCGACGCGTTCGGCCGCTGCCAGACGTGTCATTAACTCCGCATCAGCTATTAAACGCTAATTCGACCGCCTTTGAATGTAATCCAACCCCCATCAAGACCATAACACAGAGGACATTTAGGACATTTCTTCTAGCATTTGTGTTGTATTGGACGCTAAATATCATCTGCAATTAGTCAGTCATGATTGATTGGAACCAAGTTGATAGGTTCATCGAAGGTGTCTACAGAAAGAGCCATTCCGTCCACTCGAAGCACTTCTACTCATTCGGTATCAAGAAGTTCAGACAGTTCGCGGATGAAAAGAGAATCGACGCCAACCAAGCGAACCTCTACGAGACGATGGACGCGTTCGTTGGCTGGCTTGACTCGAAGGGACTGAAGCCCAAGACCATCGTCGACTACCTCAGCGCCGTCAAGCGGTTCCTGGTCTTCTGCGGGTTCGAGATAGACGACAAGAAGTTCAGGAACAAGGTCTCCACCCCCAGGGTCATGAAGATAGCCGAGGAGCCGCTGAAGATGGATCAGGTCAGGCGGTTGCTGACTACGGGGAAGCCCAACGCCAGGATGAGGGCCCTGATCTTGCTTCTCTTGAGCAGCGGTATGAGGCTCACGGAGGCGTTGAGTCTTACAATCAACGACTTGGACCTGAAGGCCGAGCCAGCCCGGGCCTCTCTTCGTGCTGAGATGACCAAGGGGAAGAGGGCGAGGGTGGCGTACATGAGCGACGAGGCGAAGCAGGCGATGAACGAGATCATCAACAGTGTTTCATCCGGTGGGTTCATTTTCGATTACTCCGGGGACATCTGGTCGAGGACCAAGATTGCGACCGTGAACTTCAGGAGGGTGGTGTCACGGGCAGGGCTCGGTGAGAGGCTCGACAACCACAGGATCCACAAGATCCACTTCCACATCTTCCGCAAGTACTTTCTGACCAAGGGGAGCGACGTCATAGGGGAGCATGCGGCCCACGCCCTCTGCGGGCACGGCTTCTACATGGACACTTATTATCAGAAGAGCGAGGAAGAGAGGGCCTCTGACTACCTGAGACTGATGCCGCACCTCAGCGTCTTCGGGACAAGGGAGGGGCCTGATTTGAAGACCGAATTCAAGCGAGAGATTCTGCTGAAGGTGGGCGGGTATAGCAAGGAAGAGGTGGGCAAACTCGACCTCGCTGGTATGGAAGACAAGGAGATTCAGAAGCTGGTGCGAGAGCGGCTCCTCGGAGAAATGGCGGACAACGGCAGCCATCAGAAGGTAGTGCCCGTCAGCGAAGTGGAGAGCTACATTACCAAGGGGTGGGAGTTCGTAGCTTCCTTATCAAATGAGAAGACCATTCTGAGGCTCCCCAACTGACAGAAGTGGCGGCCTTCCTTCCAGAGTAGGTTTTGCCCAGAAACGTGGGTTTTTCGAGCTAGAAATTGACTACCGAGCGTCCGCTCAAGCCTTCTTGTGGGTCCGAACGTAGTCGAGGAGCTCGCGCTTCGAAATTCTCCACTCACGGCCTTCCTTCGACGCCGAAATCAGACCGCGGTTGGCGAGGACTCGTAGATAAGCGGCAGAAAACGACGAAAGCCTCTCGGCTTCGACCAGGGTGAGAAGGTCGTCTTCCGGTTTCTGTTCCAGTGCCCTGAGGATCATGTCCAGGTGCTTGATCACGTACTGGGCGAAGAAGTTCACCAGCGGTGCGTAGTTGCCCTCGTCAGCCTTCGCCAGATAGTTCAGGTATCTCTTCCTGTCCGCGTTGAGGATGATGACCGGGGGGTAGCGCTTCCTTAGAAGGACAAGGTTCGCCAGCAACCTAGACATTCTTCCGTTCCCGTCCTCGAAAGGATGGATGAAGACAAGACGATGCAGAGCCACGGCTGCCAGCTCGACGGTGGTGAGTTCCCTCGGATTGTCGTTGACCATCTTCACGAACTCCTCCATGAGGCGGGGGACTTCGTATGCGGGAGGGGGGACGTGCCTTGAGCCCCTGATTCCTATCTGGCCAGTCCTGTATCGCCCGACGAACCTCTCTTCGATTGTCCCTTTCATCAGGATTTGGTGGAGAGTGGTGATGTCGAACTCTGTGATGCTCTTGCCCTCCGTGGCCAGGTTCTCTATGTAGTCTAGCGCCTCGGGATGGTTTCGTGCTTCGTCTAGCTCTCTCAAACTCTTCCCATGGACCGTTATCCCTTCCTCGATGAGGAGCTGCGTCTCCCTGAGCGTCAGGGTATTCCCCTCGATGGCGTTGGTGTTGTAGACGTACTCTGCCCTGAAACTCTCCTTCAGTTTGTTCACGACAGTCGATGAGAGAGGCCTCTTGGCATCGACTATGGCCCACTTGTTGAGAATAGCTTCATTCAGCCTTGGTCTGGTCAGTGTTCCCATAGACTAACAGTATACCGCAGAGTATACGATGTTATAAGTATTGCGCTAACATACATAAACAATGATATGATAGCCTAGACCGCTAGGCTACAGGAATTGACAGAATGACCAGTTACAGCGAAAGCCTACCAGAACCCTGATTCCTATCCGTGGAATGATCGTTCACGAATGAGTAATACGATTTCTTTCAGTCTCAGGGGCCTCTTTCCTCAAGAGAGCCAAGTCCAAATTGACGGTGAAGCGGTTACACTTTCGACTTGCCCTCTCCTCAATGAGATGCCACAGGCGGCATCCACCTAAAATCACCAATGGTGCCAAAAACCGTCCCGTGTGGTACAGGTGGATGGAGAGATCCCCAACAGTAAGGAATCACTATTAGTCAGATTTGTTGACAGAGTGTCTGGACGAGAGAAAGCGAAGAAGATTAGACTCAGTCCTCTCAAAATCCTACTCTATCTGGAATCGCGCAAGAGACACGAGCGAGTCACTTCGATCGACAAACTGAAAGACGAAGTCGGAATCGGGGGATACGACACGATCAGGAAGAGCTTCGGCTGGCTCCTTGAGCACAAGTATATCGCCCCCGCTCCGAATGTTCCCGTCATCTCTCCATCAGAGATTCTGGACCCGCAGGAGTTCGTGGTCACCTCACTTGGAAGGCGAGCCCTAAGACCATTCTTGGCAACCTTCAGCCTGAATGAAGTCCTAATCATTTCGACGATGACCATGGTACTCGGCCTCGCTCTGGGACCAAGCTATGCCATGTGGAGCGCCGATACTTCATACAGTGGGCTTCTTGTTGCCCTAGACCTGATTGCAGTGACTGTTGTCGTTAGTCTGATGCTGGTGATGACGACGGAGGCAAGGGAGAGGCACCAGGCACACGTCGTCTCATTGATTCAGAGTGTGATTGACAGAGACAGAGCCAAGGACTCTGAATCTGAGAAATCCGACCCCAAGTCCTAGAGGTTTTCTCCGATTATGGGGTGAAAGGGCCGCTCACGTCCCCCTCACCTATGCCAGAGGTCGAGGTCGACATCCGCCCGCTCAAGGAATTCGTGGCTACCAAGTGCAGACCTGATTCGGTTCTGAGGAGGGTGATACTGTCCGAGCCCGACCTAGTTTCCATCACCGACCTCGCGGCTAAGCTGGGGACGTGGTTGTCCATCCTCAGGGAGGAGGTGGACGGCTGAACTTGACTGAACCCTTCCTTTCCCCATTGACCGCGTTCATACTCCTGGCCTACCTTGCAGCCGACATCGGCGCATCCGTAGGTTGGAGGGCCGAAGATTCGCAGGAGGCGAAGCGACGCATATCGACCGTGTTTGTCATGAGCTTCTTCTCGGCGGCGTCTGTTTCCATCATCTATTCACAAGTCCCGGCTCTCGATGGGCCCATCCTCTCCGGGGTGTGGGTGTTCACGCTCATCTTCCTCGTCTGCCTCTCGTGGACTCTCTATCATGAAGTCCGAACCAACACAAGGAGCGAGGAGCAGGTGAAACTGAGCGTGGTCGAACACATCGACAAGGAGCTGCAAGCTCGTTTGGAGCCTCTGACCGGCGCGGTCAACGGGATGCAGACCACTCTTTCAGAGCTCACCACGAAGTTCGCCGCGCTGAGCCAGGAGATGGATGAGTTGGCGCCGTATGACGATAGCCTTGCCGACTCCATACAGGCGCAGACGAGGGCGATGGAGGCCGTAAACAAAAGAGCCGATCAGAGGGAAGCGCAGTACAGCGAGGTAATCACCCAGTACTACAAATGGCACAAACAACGCGATGAAGCAATCAAGAGCTTCGATCTTCTGATCGACAGAGCCCAGGACATGTTGGAGAGGTTCGGCATGTTCTCGGACCAACTAGACGAACTCTCCGATTCATTTGGGAGAGGAGGAAGCGAATCGCAAGCAGGCTCCAGTCCTAAGGAACTTAACACCAATCAAGTTACCCAGAGTCAGATGCCCCAAGGTGGGGCTCCGCCCTCTCCTTCGAGTGGCAAACTAACGAAGGAAGCTGGGATTGCGAACCGGGACAAAGGCAACAAGGCCCAACTCAAGTTCTCCGAAGAGACACTTCACGGCGCGGGGAAGCTGCATGACAACAGCCTGAAGGAAGGGACGCCGGACTTCGTCTTCTATGCGCCTGGCACGCGCACTGCGAGGGGGGTCGGCGCATTCAAGGCTTTGACGCTGAAGGAGGATGGGACCCGGCAGAGATGGATACCGAGGAGGAAGGTGCTCGCAGAGTTGAGACTAGCGCAGAGGTATGCCGTCCCCATGATCCTTTTCGTTCAGAACCTCACGAATGGGAGGATTTGGGCCAAGGTTATGCCGGTGGGAGAGCTGAGGGAGTTCAACGGATTGACCACGCCGCTGGATCTTGTAGAGAACGAACCCCGTTCAGAGAGAGTGTGCAGGGAGACGATGGAGATGGCCCTCCAACTGCTTTGAAGGGGGAACATCCGCTATTGTCACGGCGTTGTCACGACAACCACAGGTGTGCGACGGTGCTCTGTTCCTTCCGGCGACGCACCCTTCTTTATTGTTAAGCAGACCTCCCTTTAGGCTTCCGCCAGCTTCGCGACAACCCGTGCAGTTCAACATCAGGGTAATCTATTCTGCTATTCTGATCTCCGCAGCACTTCGATTTTGGCGCATTCCTTCGTCAAGTCGTTGTCGCCTTCGCCTGTTCCGGTGATGAGCCCTCACGTAAATCCTCAATAGAAGCCAAGTCAGATCGTCTTGTGCCGTCATTTCTGATGTGGCATCCGCTGCGCTCACTTAAGGCAGCTCCACTTCCCTTCAAAAGAGGAGCGCGCTTCCCACTATCACCATCTGAGGACAGGCGGCTACTGGCATGGCTAGCGCGTTATGGCTTCTCTATCACTATCCGCTTGCCGTCTATCCTAGCGACCAACTCCTCCATCGGCTTGAACGGAAAGGCGCTGTCCCTGACGAACTCGGTCGGGAGGTTGATGCTGTGCCTCCCCCTCGACGAGTAGATCTTCACCTTGGCTTGGGCGGTCATAGGATGTTCGTTGGTAGGTTCGTATTATAATACATGGGTTTGTTGTATGCGTAGGGCGCTATATACATACGTAAGTATACACAACCGTGCACATGACCGAATGACGGGCAGAGACTTCTATGCAGTCCTTGGCGTCGCGAAGACTGCACTCGTCGACGAAATCAAGGAGGCGTACAGGAGGCTGGCCGCCCAGTACCACCCGGATAGGAACAGATCCCCAGAGGCTGAGGAGAGATTCAAAGAGGTCTCGGAGGCCTACTCCGTCCTTTCCAACTCCGATAAGAGAACCCTATATGATGCGCTCGGCCCCGACAAGTATGACGACCCGCGAGAGGTCCTGCTCTACAGGCTGAACAAGGAGGCTGTCAGACGAGAGGCAAAGAGAGAGGACGACGCGTGGAGATCTACGAGGCGGAACGATGGGGCTGAGACGACGGGAGTGCTTCTCTTCTTCCTCTTAACTTTCGACTTCGTGATCCCTCCTTCGGTGTCAGGTCATTGGTATTTCGTGTTCAATGGCTTCATCCTCCTCTGCCTGGCTATCTCCGTTCACGAATGGGTGAGACTCTGATACTGCTCCCTACTTGGCTGTCTTATTGACGGTCAACGACCTTGATGTCTTCGGGCCAACTGACATCTATGATCCTGTAGGCGACCTTGAGCTGTCCCGAATCGATGTAGCCCTTGAGCTGGCGTTCGGACTTCGTGAGCGGCGTCCCTGCCTTCTTGAATTCGATGAAGTCAAGCTGGTTCCCCTTCCTCCCAAGAAGATCCATGCTCGATTGCGCCGAGGTTGATGACAGTAGCGATATCTCGTCATACTTGGTCAAGACATCGAATGTCCCCAGCAGCTGGGAGATGTCACCAATCTTCTGGCTGCCTCCCAGCCGGAAGGCATCAGTGGCCTTCTTCAGCCTGCGCCGATGTTCTAGCTGTGCGTACCGAGCCAAGACGACGATTACGACCAATGCTATGATAAGACCGATTCCTAGGACTGATTCGAGAATAGTCATCGCAGGCTGCTTGGCTTGCGAAGAATTAAACTCTGGCCGGAGTCAGCTGAGCCTATGGTACAGGCCACCCTGTTAGAGACAGGCATCACAATTGTGATTGCCGGTATGGCCTTGATGGTTCTTGGGCTAAGAAGAAGCATTGCAGTACGGATAATCTACGACAATCAAGGTGCTAATCTGGCGCCCTATCCGGACAAGGCTGAAAAGATATTCACATTCATCATCGACGATGATTCGACCTTAGATGGATCGTTCAAGAGCTATTCGGGGGTCTTCGATTACTCGCTTGTGGAACTGCCGGTGGTCCCCGAAGTCTCGTCACGGACTACAGATTGGTGGTTCCCCGTTCATCTTGAGGATCGGTCTCAGATTCATCAGAGTTTCGAAAAGAAACTTCCCAAGGGCGTCTACGGCGTATGGGTGAAGAACGGTCAATCTGCCCCCACGTCTCTTTCACTAAGTCTTACATCCAAGACGAGAAAGCCGACCTTTCCCAGATTCTATGATATCGGGTCGAGTGTATTGGTGGTGGGAGTTCCCTTGGTAATCGCATCGTTCTTCCCATAGTACTATCGTGAAAGCGCTTCGCTGCGCCAAGGGTTCGACGCATGTCCACAGACATTCATTCAGTTCGCAATTGCTCAGACGCCGAAGGTCTTAGACAGGTACCCCAGCAGAGGAGTAGGGTTCAGTGTAGCCAGGTACATCGCTCTGCGGAGATACTACTTAAATAGTTATCAATATTCTACTAGTAGTCACATATGACTGCAATAAAGCCAGTAATAGAAGGAACAGACATCACTTCTGTGGAGGTTGGTAATACCACCCTCAAGCTGAAGCAGACAGTGAGCTTGGACAGCCTTCAGGAGCTCATAAGCGCCGTCGAGAATTTTTCGAAGTTCTTCGACTTGACGTCGCTGGGCTCCGCCGACGAGGGAATCAAGACGGAGTGGAACGAGCAGGACCTCACTCAGTTTCTCAGCAAGGAAACCCGTGAAGACCAGATTGTGGCCCTCAAGGTGCTGAGTGACAAGGGCGAGGTGACTCGCGAAGAATTCCTGAACGAGATGAAGAAACTATTGAAGAACCCGGGATTCCGCGGCTGGGACTTGGGCGGTCTCCTCGCGGGACTCTCCATCCGCTCACGTACCTGGGGCTATGAGAGCCCATACATCAA
Organism: archaeon; assembly: GCA_016432545.1. Lineage (NCBI taxonomy): Archaea > archaeon. The sequence continues at coordinate 1,062,906 of CP066694.1, read as the reverse complement.
GGAAGAAAGACGCGAGGGGAATGAATGGGACACCTTCTACAGGATCAAGGAACGGTATGCCCCCCTAATCAAGAAGTGGCTGAAGGAGCGAGGACCATGATGACGGGCATGAGGATGACCCCCGAGATTCACGGCAGGCGTGTGACACAGGTAGTCCTCGACTTCACGCCTCCCATCGACCTCGAGACTTTCGCATCGTTAGCGAAGCAGATTGGGGGTACTCCAAGTGCCCCCCACGCTCATTTCTTCACCCAGTTTCCCGTTTACACATTCGGAGAGATTACAGCGGTCGCTAGCACCTGTGAATGCGGCGTCACTATGAGGGAGAGGGTCTGAGTTGTGTCTGGAACATCCTAGGTCCGCCCCGGTCCCTATGGAGAATTGTCCGAGATGCGGTGGTAAGGGATTTGGTCTGTATCAGAAGAAGGTCAGGAACTGCCAAGGAAGAGAGTACCTGTACTGGTATTACGCCCACAGTTTCCATGGCGAAGTCAGACTGGAATACATAGGCAAGGACTTTCAGCAAATACTGCAGCAGAGTGCCCAAGAACAAGTCAAAACGATTCAGGCTCGCACGATCAACTAATAGGAGGCTAGACTGGTGTACTCCGGATCCTTTTCCCAGTCAAAGACGCCCCTCGATGATGCGCTCGTGGAGAAGATCGCGAGTGCCGTCCTGACGTTTGGGAAGATAGACATCCAGAAGTTCGATATCACGCTGTACCAGTACCAGCGGGAAGAGCGTAGGAAAGCTGAGAGTCTTGAGTTGGCCTGGTGGGACCCTGATGACAACAGCATTAATGTCGAAGTTCCTACAGTCGAGAGGATAAAAGACGATGCATGCTTAGCTTTCGTATTCCTTCACGAACTAGCTCACGCTGACGGTGCAGATGATCACGAACTTGCCTCAAACCTAGCAATGGAGTCACTCAGGGAAGCAAACGTCTTGAGCCCTGAGTGGATAGAGTCCCTAAGGGCGGTTTGGCAAAAGGCTTCATATGATGCGGACGCTATTGGCAAAGAATCAGCCGAGATTCTTAGACGCAAGGGAATCAACCTCGAGCAAGCTTCCAAGGATGATTGGGATAACGCTCTCGACGAAGCGCGTATCAACCTATTGTGCGGAAATGGCTGCTAGGGAAGCCGAACCCCATGCGAGCAAAAGACAACCTCCAACTCTGGGGCGAGAATCTGTCCAAGGTGTAAAGGCAGAGGCTCCATACCGGGCTGTCTACTCAATCCGGGCTAGAATATCATGACCGGGGAGAGTTCCAAATAGTAAGGAAATTACCTACTTTTGAGTACTATGGTAAGACCTAGACTGTCGAGGAAAGGTTAGGCGAGGTCAGGCATCCAGTCTATGGGAAACGCCGCAGTTCGTTCCCATTTGATAGTGACCTAGGATTTAGGCTGCTGCGAACTTACAGAGACTCGGTCTGAGATGCGTCGCTCTATGAGGGCCTGCAGTCCAGCCGCACAGTCTGGGTTTTCCTCCACAGTTCTTTCTTTGATTGCGTTGCGGACAAGTACTTGCCTATCCATATTATTCCGCGAAGACTCGCAGCCTCTCGTGGGAAGGGCTAAAGGGCGAACATTGGAAGATGCGGTGGCGGTAGTCTATCCTTGAAACTATTTCGCACCGATTCTAGCAGGGTAACCGAGTTAAAGGAGGGCGATTTCGACTACGAGAAAGTAATACAGAATCTACTGGAACACAATCTTCCGGACATCTTTCCTAGCCTTGAGTTTGTAAAGAGCGAGTTCCAAATTGAGGATTTTAGAGCTGACACAATTGCCTTCGACACCGACAGGAAGTCATTTGTCATCATCGAATACAAGAACATAAAGAACGCAGCCTTGACTGACCAAGGGCTTACCTACTACAATTTGTTATTGGAGAGCAAGGAAGCGTTCATACTACTTTATCAAAAGGAAAAACGGAAACTATACGATGTAAAAGACATCAAGTGGGATGAAACTCGAGTAATCTTCATCTCTCCAAAGTTCACTCCCTACCAGAGAAGAGCCAGCCAATACGTCGTCCTGCCGATGGAATTGTACGAGATTAGAAAATACGATGGAGGATTTGTCACATTGGACAGAATCGAGAGTAAACCTGCCGCTACAGCACATGCGAAGAAATCGCTTGCTAAACCAAGAATAGTGGCCCAGGAGTATTCCGAGGAAGACTACCTTAACGGGAAGTACGACCACATCAGACGTACATCAGAAACCAGAATACTCTACCAGAAACTTCGAACCGCACTTCTTGAGAAGTTTGGCAAACTAGAAGTCAAACAGAAGAAGCACTACGTCGGGTTCTACTCAACAGACGATGGATCATCCATTTGTACCGTCGAAGTCCAAAAGAAAAAGATGATACTGACTTACTCTACGACTAACCCAGAGCTCCTTCCCAAATCGGAGTTCATTCAGGATTTCACGAGAAAGGGACACTGGGGGATTGGGGACTACCGCTCAGACATCAGAAACGAAGAAGATATCTCTAGGGCTATTCCTTTTGTCGAAACAGTATACCTAAGCAAATAGACCCTATCCTCTCCCGCACTCTCTCTTGTTCGAGCTTTCAAAGAGGAGAATCCAGTACGCTCACCTCTACCAACGCCCTCTCATCCTCGTTGATTTCGTACAGTTCACAGACCAAATTGTCCAATTTCCCCTCAAGTGCGGTAATCTCGTCCCTAATTGCTTTCAGGTCCCTTACATTCTGGCTGAAGTAGGTCTCCCATTCATCCTGTTCAGCTAGCTTTAGCCTTCTCCCGGCAAGCCTCTCGATTTCGAGTTCGAATTCAGAGAAAGAGAGACCTACTAACTGTTCTAGCTTCTGGGTTATCCGGACCCTGAAGTTCTCTGATATCCTTCTGAGCAATTTCCGTTTTAGCTCGAAGTACTTTGTATGCAACTCACTAAGCCGTCGAGCTGCCGCGGCAAGACTCTGTTGCTCAGCTTTCGAGATTTCCTTCACTGGCAACTTCCTCACCTCAGCCAAAGTTGTTTGCCTAAAGTCATCTTTCAAAGCAAGAGAGGACTTGCTGGTGTAAAGAAACGAGAACAGCTTAGAATTCAACAGTGCTAGCAGATAGAACATATCATACCGATCCTTGAATTCATCTAGAACCACAAACGGATTGTAGTCCTTATTCGTAATGATCCCCGAACTGTCATAGAATGCCATAAGCCGGTTCTGACGATTGACGATTCTCCTTATCATCAACTTGTCTTGAGAGTAGAGATGATGAATACTGGCAGCCTTTCTGAAGTCGATAAAAGCAGAGCGCTCTACGATGAATCGGTATCTGTTTCCATCTGCCTCCAACAGAAATGGAGAGTAATTGTCAGACTTCTTTGTTTTCTCAACCGGAAACTTGCTGGTTACGATGCCTTGGGCAGAACCTGTGATAGCTCCAAGCATTACACTTCTCTTCTTCACCTTCTGGAGGATTTCGTAGGTAGCTTTGTTTGGAAATATCTTCAGGTCCTGTTCAGACAAAATAAGACTCCTCCCTACCGCATCAAATTGAGAAGGTTCAATGGCAGAGATTTTGTCGTTCTTCCCGTACTGAAATGCGGCAAAACTAGGAACATTTGGACTCTTCTTGAAAATAGCGATACCTGTGTCCACATACGCATCTGGAAACACATCAAATGGGAGATTGACAAGGTTTGTTAGAGAAACGCTATCGTCCACAAAGAGCATTTTCCGAAACGTCAGGTAATTGTCTCCCGTCTGCCAAGTCAACGGCATTATGAATCCAAGCATTCCTTCGGGTCGGACAAGGTCAAGCCCTCCCTCGACAAAGATAACTGACGTATCGTACTTTCTGAAGATGCCATCATAGTGACTGGCATAGTATTCTGCCTCTGCATCAGTCATGTTCTCCAACGGAATGTAAGGCGGGTTTCCAATGACAAGGTCGAACCCTTCCTTCGTCTCCTTGAACTCCTTCTGCCAATCAAAACCTACCCCATCGGCTATCACATTATCTGAGATGACACTGTTCCCTCGCTTGATGTTACTGGAAAGGTCGATCAACTTACGGTTCGTTGAAGCCATCTTCAGGAATAGACTGAGCTTTGTAATCTCAACGGATTCCTCGTTCTTATCTACTCCGAAGATATTCTGTTCAATTATCTTTCGTGCCTCCTCTTCGTCGTTCCATCTTGTTATCGTCCAGAAATCAGAATCTTCCTCTACTCTCCCGCCTTTCAGTTTGGTGGTGTAGCCTCCTGCAACTTCCTTTGAAATCCTGATTTGCTTATGGATTTCGAGCAGAAGATCAACTGCTGCAAGAAGGAAGGCACCGCTCCCACAAGCCATGTCAAGAATCTTGAGGCTCTTGAACCTCTTCTCCAGCTCGTCGATGTTAGAGGAATACTCTTTCAGTAGACTCTGAACATCACTCTTCCCAGACTTCGAAAGCAAAGGGATTATCGTATTTCTGCAGATATGCTCTGTAACGAAGGTGGGTGTGTAGTAAATAGCCTCCTTCTTCCTCTTGGACGGTCCACTTATCCCTTGAAGCTCCTCCAAGTCCATGATAGACTGTTCAAAGATGTGACCGAGAATGTTGACACTCACTTCTGACTGGAAATCAAATGAAGATAGAATCAGAAGATTGCGAATGATTGGGTTCAGATTACTCCGAAACCGACCTACAACCGCCTTGGAAGGCTCATCAAGCTCAACCATTCCTTTTAGATTTGAATTGAGCACAATATCCTTGAAGAACGACTCTCTGCGGATATCAAGGAAGAACAAGTCGGAAGAAAGCCTCTCGCTGAATAAGCCTCCATTGAAACCGAACACTTCGACAGGAGATTTCGAACCCTTGTCAAGCCTTTCAAAGAGATTCACGATGGTATCGTAAGCATAGTGTGAGTATTCCGAAACAAGATTCGGATTCAAGCTTTCCAGAATTGACTCGGCGAACATTCGTCTCCTAAGCTTCCCTGTGCCTTGAGCGAAGAACATGAAGACAAGTCGGTTGAGAAGGACTTGGGTACTGTGTAGAGCCTGTTCGCGGTTCGCCTTCCCCCTTGTCTCGAATTCGCGCAGGATCATCAAACGAGTCTCATGATACAGTTTGTAGAACTCGGCAGTGAATAATCTCTCTTCTATAGAGGATTGATAGTACAGCTGAGGAATTAGCTTCTTAACTATGATAGCGTCTCGTGAGAAGACTGCCACGAACTCTTTCAGCTTCTGTTCGTTTCCTTGAATCTCCATGAAGTCGAATAGATAATACCTAGAGTAACCCTTCAGCCGATCTATCAGAACGAAGTCCCTGTAGTTGGTCGCAATACCATACTCGAAACTCCCTCTCCCGATATAATCCCAGGTTTGTTTGATGGGGGTCTGGTGCTCTGGTTTCTCCCTATGCTGATCCGCAAAGAGGTCTTTAGTCTTGGTTCCTTTCACTTCAATGCAGACACCTCCTTTTCCCGACGAGTCTCGAAAGCTGAATTCAACATTCCCGGTTTCAAAATCAAGCTCTTCCGAGATAGAATACCCCAACACACCCTCCAAAACAAGCGAAGCGAATCTGAAATAATTCTTCTTCTCGTCTTCCAATACCCCTGACTCCAACAGTTTGACCCATTCCTTAGCACTGAAAACCTGCTTTGGAGTTATTTTGATGGCAGAACTCATTCGTGAAATCGTACGAGGATTGAACAGACTCGCTGAAGCGTCAGCCATCGTTTGGGCCAACGGAACAGGTTTATTTTAGTTAGAACCCTCGCGTTCTCATCAAACTCTCTTCCATCTGGTTTGAAACGTCTTTAGACGCTGGAGAACCTCAGAAACGTAACCTAACGATTGATTCAGGTCCGGAAAGTAGTCTGTCGGATGGGCACATTCATTCCGCTTATTGAGTAGACCCTTCAATGCCTTGTCTTCAATCTTACTACAAAGCTTCAGGTCCCTCAGAACCTCTATGATTTGATAGTCTGACCCCACCTCTCGGAGGTCGTCAAGGGACTTCACCTTCCAGCTTGGTCGAATCCGGTTTAGTCTGCCAAACTTGTTCCTACTAAGTCTCGCTTCTATGAAGTCCATGAGTGCAGCCCATGAAAGCACATGAGCGGCCCTGAACAGTTCGTTCTCGATGCACCTTAGGGACTGTCGGATGAGTTCATCCTGCTTTAGACTGAGCCCAGTTAGCAGCTTGTAAGTCTCCTTAATGCTGATCACACGTTCGGGAGCGGCCTCCTCTTTCGAGAGCATCCTGTCTGCCTCCTTCTCGAAGGCCCTGGCTCTGGTTATGATGTCCTTTAGTGCAGTCTCGCTACTCATCGCTAAAGCAGATGCTTCTTGAGCGATTCGAATATCTTGTCGTAGACGGTGGCATCCTCAGTAGACGGCAATTGCAGCTGAATGTTGAGATTGACCACTAGACTTGGTGAGGCAGGCGCCTGTGGTATGACCACAGCCTTCCCCTCAGTTACTACTGCTTGTACCACACCAGCTGGAAGTTCTGCTTCGAAATTAGCAGACTCGCACAGAGTCTTGAAGGTGCTAACTGTCAGTTGAAGTACGTCTTCTCCGGCGCTAACTTGCGTGCTGAAGAAATTCCTCAGCGCCTCCGTGTCCTTATTGTGAGCATCTGGATACAGCGCATATAGATCGCTGTAAGCGGTCTTGATGGTAGAAGCCATTACAGCACCTGCCGCAGCCTTGTTTCTGAATTGTCTATACTTCTCCGTCGGTGTGCCATTGGGGTCAATGAACCCGATGAACTTGAGAATCGGAATGATGGCTCTGTCATTCTTGCTCTTGTAGCCTAGTGCCTCCAATGTCTCCTGAACCACCCTAGGGGGGACGTTGTTGGTTGGGATTTTCTGAAGGAAATCCTTCAGAGAACCTTGCTTGACGGTGTACGGGAACTTTGAGACCAACCTTGGACGGCTGGTAGAAGTTTTCTATTAAACATTCGGCACTTCTTTCGACGTACACCAGCAGACACAATCTCCAAGACTATTAGAGGACCATCCCAACCTTCGTCCACATGGGATACGATAATCCTTGGCCGGGTATCATGGCCAGAAAGCAAAGGGGTGAAGCCGAGGCGAGAGCGAGCAGCATTCAACAGCAACTGGCTGAGTGCCAGAAAGAGGTTGAAAGACTGCGAGCCAGGCTGAAGCAATACGAGCCATAGCTGCATTAGCTCTCCCCGGTTCGCAGGACACAGCCGTTCACGCCTAGTCCTCGGTAGTTTTTGCCAAGGTGAGCAACCTGTCGAGTTCTCTAATTTTGCGCCGGATCAGATTGATTTTGGACTGGACCTTGAGACCGTTGCGGCCCGGCTTAGGCCCAGCTGTCCATTCTCCTCTGACTACCCTCATGGAGAGCTCGCTTGGCTTGAAGCGCTGGTTCCTTGGTAGTGGAATGTGGTGAATGTCTGTTACTTCTCCAATGCGGATCTCGTCATCTTCTGGCGCCATTATGGGAACGAACAAAGGCGAGTCCTTTAAGCACTATTGGTGTATTCAGACAGACGACGATTGTTTCATTACAAAGCTTCCAGGGTGCGACACGATTGAAAAGTTACGACCTTAGACTAGCAAGAGACACGGACCAGGACGACCAAAGGTTCAGCCGATGTCCAGATGCAACGCACGTGCTTGATGTGGGTGGGGAGCCTGTGGTCCACGCCTTGGCTTATGCAACAAAAGGCATCTTGTCGATTAGAATGATGCAGACAAGACCAGATGGTGAGCGCAAAGGATATGGCAGGTATTTCGTATTCGCATTGGCACAATTAGTGCATGCTCAAGGGGTATCGAGGATAGAGGCCTGGGATGTAGGGCCTGAGTCAGAAGTCTTTTGGCGCAAGGTTGGTTATCGCCTCAGCAGAGTAGAGAACGAAGTTGAGATATGGAGCAAGGCGATTGTCCCAATTGAACTCTGGATACCAGTAATTGGGTATTTCATCAACTTGGTACGGGTCCCTCCTGAGGATAGAAGGTTCACAGTGCCCGCTATTTTGACCCTGTTTCTCATAGGGCTGGTTGGTATAGCCTTCACGATTCCGTTTGCCCCGGTTTTTCCCCCAAGCATTGCAATCTCCTATGCTATCGAGTTTGATCTTGCTCTATTAGGCGTCGCGATTGTGATTGCGTTAATAGAAACAGGGATGCTGGTCCGGTGGGGAATAGAGAGGTTTGGTTGGGCTCGCCTCGTAGGCAAGCCCGCCCGCTATGTTTTCCGAACTTTTGTCTACTTCAACTACCAGGAGATGATGTTCGGTGCGTTAGGAATCACCTTTCTTTTCTTGATTCACGCCGTTGTTTGAAGGGTAGTGATTATTGGGGTAGACGACAGCCTGACCTAACCGCTATTATTTTTTTCTGAGATATTCTGCGGCAGTTAATCTCTCACAAACTCACAGAAACAGGCTCAGCCTACAGAAGAGAGAGAGGCTGAAAATCTGCGGTCGCCAGGATTTGAACCCATACCCTATCGATATTCCGATTTAGTCCAACCCCATCAAAACTGCTAGGTCAAATCCGGCCGACCCCACTAACCCTCACTTCCAGCCCGAATGCTTGAACCGATTTTGGTGTTCAAGTCTACCTAAGTCGTCTCATCGTTAAAAGGCAAGCAGAGGAGGTCGCTGCGGGGTCAAGACGCCTACTAACGAGCTGTGGTTTGAGCTATTCACCAGGCGCGTCGGCCTGCCTCTATGGGTTGGTGCTCTCGTCTTGGCGCTAGTGCCCACGGCTGCCCTTGGTTCTCTTACGGTTTTCTTCATCCCAATCGGGCTGGGAGAGCTTCTAACTGACATCGCCCAGCTGAGTTTGATCTCAGTTGTGGACGTCGGCCTTGGATTCTACACTGCAATCCGGCTCAGAAATAGCGTAGAAGCGTTGCACGAATTCATCGAGACCGACGATGAGGCAGTAGAGAAAGCATTCGAGTCGAGAGTCAGAGGACTGTCTTCAATCAGAGGAGTCCTGTTAGTGTGGGTCTTGCTGCTTTCGTTCTTCGTTCCACTGTTCACCCTTGGCCCCGGCGGCGATATCTACTACAACCTCACAGGGGAGATTCCATACCTGTATTCGAACTTCTTGATCGCGACCTTCTTCTGGGTATTCGGCTACTCCATGTTCTCGATCTACAGGATTGGGAAACTCCCCCTCAGGCTGAAGCCGTACACCCAGGACAAGACCCTCGGTACGAGGCCTTTCGCCGCCGCGTCATTGCGGTTCAGCTTGATTTACTTGGCAATCGCGACTTTCCTTTCGCTGGCAATAATCTTCGGAGGCGCCCTACCACTTTCAGCCTCCCTACTCGTGCCTCTAGTACTCTATCCACCGGGGTTCCTCTTCTTCCTCCTGCCGCTCTACAGCATCCACCGCAAATTGGTGGAGGCCAAGTCTCGAGAGATGGCCTGGCTCGAACCTTGGGCGACGGCGGTGCTTCGGGATCTAAAGTCGACCCAGAGGACCGAAATAGATCAGCGCCTAGTCAACGAGATCACGGCGATAGACAAGGTCCAGCGAGACATCCAACAGATTCACACTTGGCCCTTTGACACCGGGATTGTTATTCGATTGGCAGCGGTGATCTTCTCTCTACTGGCAATTTTGATTAGCGCAATAATCAGGGACCTCTTCAAGTTCTAACGCCTGGAGCTCGGGCCTTCAATTTCCGAGTTGCCTATGGCTTTTCTTCCCCGACTGCGATAAATACGGCCTTCTCTAGCCGACAACAGGTCGAGGTAGTAGGTGTCATCCTCCAAGCATCTTCCAACCAGGATTCTGGCGGCGGTCGATGGTTCAGAGGAATCGATGAAGGCGGCAGGGTATGCCATCGAGCTCGCGAAGACCACGGGCGGCAAGGTGGTGGCCCTGCACGTCATCCAACTCCCGCAGTATCTCTCTGAAAGCGTGCTCTCCAGATTGAAGGAGGAGCTCACACAGAGAGGCCAATCGGCACTTGCTGGGGTCCAGAGTTCAGCCCAGAAGAGCGGGGTGGAAGTCGATTGCAGGGTCATCGAGAAAACGACATCAGTCGTCTCTGCTTTGTGCGACTTTGCCTCGAAGGATGGCGCCGAGATGATAGTGATAGGGACGCGCGGGACTGGCGGAGTGGCAAAGTTGATGCTTGGAAGCGTGGCGGCGGGTGTAACAAGGAGTTCCACCTGCCCGGTCCTTGTCGTGAAGTAGTGCCAGGGATGTCGCCTGCCAATCCTGCTCCTCGCAAGGCCCTAATGCAGGAAACGTGAGCGGCTTGGAAAACCCAGTTGTGATCAGGAACAGAGAACAACTGATCTTCATGCTCTCTGAGGCGGCAACGCTCGAGCACATGGTGATGTGCCAGTATCTCTACGCATCCTTCGCCCTGAAGAGGAACACGTCCGAAGGGGTCTCTGAGGACCAACTCGCGGCCGTACGGAGGTGGGACAAGGTGATCACCGAGGTCGCCGAACAGGAGATGCTCCATCTCTCCCTAGTCAACAACCTGCTAATCTCAATCGGAGCAGCCCCTTACTTTGGGCGACCGAACTTTCCCCTCCAGTCGAGGTACTTCCCCTCAAGGGTAAGGCTCGTCCTGATGCCACTGGACGAAGTCGCCCTCCGGCACTTCCTGTACCTGGAAAGACCCGAGACCATGGCCATAGAAGACGTGCCCGGGTTCGTAAGGGAAGGCATGCAAGCCTCGGGAGGTGAGATAGTCCCTGAAAGCCAGGAATTCGCAACCATCGGACAGCTGTATCGCGGAGTCGAGGAAGGCATCAACTTCCTCGCCGAGAACTATGGTGAGAAGGAGGTCTTCATCGGTTCCCAGGAGTCGCAGGCGACCGCGGAGCACTTCGGATGGAAGAAGCTCATCGCGGTGAAGGACCTGGCATCGGCCAAGGCCGCGATAGACACTATCGTGACAGAGGGCGAGGGGGCCAGAGGAGACTGGAGGGACGCGCACTTCGGCAAGTTCGTGCAAATCCTGAACGAATTCCTCGAGATCAAGAAGGCGGACCCCCAATTCTCCCCTTCAAGGCCGGCGCTCGCAGCCTTCACGAGGCTCCCTGGAGACGCCGAGATCGCAGAGCTCATCGATGACGAGATGACCGCCAAGGTCTCCGACCTCTTCAATGCCAGCTACGAAGTCCTCCTCCAGGTCCTCAGCAGGTTCTTCCTGCAGGTAGAAACGAGCCACGAGGAGTTGTCAAAGCTGAGCGGTGCTTCGATCCGACTCATGGTCACCGTGATCAAGCCGCTAGGGACCCTGCTCACGACCATGCCCATCGGACCCCACAGACCAGGCCTCACGGCAGGCCCTTCGTTTGAGATGTTCAGGATGAGCTACCTGCTCCCGAGGAGCCAGGCAGCGTGGATCGTCCTTCACGAACGGGCGCTAGAACTCACTGGGTTCTGCTCCGAGCTGGCGAGAGCTCCCAACGCTCCGAAGATGCTACTCGCAGTCGAGAAGGCTCTCGGGAACGTCGTGAAGATGTTCGAACAATCGAGCACACAGACGTAAGATGGCTCAGAACTTCAGGATGAGCCTGAGGTAGTTCGCGAGCAGTATCGCGACCACTGAGAACACTATGGCCGCGAGTCTCGTTATGATTCCGACATCGAAAGGCCAAGTATGAATCTGCTGAATGTCTCTCTGGACCTTGTCGATTCCCATGAGCTGGTGGAAGAGCCTTACATCGCTGTTCTTGACCCCGTCCTGGTTGAGCTGGTGGACCAGCTCGGTGTACTGTGGAGCGAGCCGACCGTTCTCCATCCGCTTCGCTTCGACCAACCTTCCGTGCAAACTCAGTAGTGGGACCATGAACAACACGATTCCCCCAAGCATGAGAATCGCCCCAAAGGCGACGAGCGGCACGGCTGGATATCCTAGCCCAGTCTGAGGGACAATGATTATTGCGACCATCAGAATATACAAGGCGGTCAACTGGAGCGATAGCCTTCCGAAAGGCCTCAATCCCAGAGTCCTGTCCTCGGTGAAGGGCCTGAGAACGAGTGGTAGCTTTCCCGCTTGGTAGATCTTGTAAAGCGAATACGCGAATGCGAAGATGAATGTGATGATGAAGACGTTCCAGTAAAAGAAGGCCGCTGAAATCATCATCCCTTGCAATAGGCTGTAGGACCCCGGAATCTCGTATTCCAAGTAGAAATACTGGACTATTGTCACCAATGCCACATATGTCACGGCGATCCCTCTGATCCCGTACAGTTCTCGCAATTCCATCCCCTGTCCAGCTGGGATGAGCGTGTTTGCGTAGGAGGCGACTCCTTCGAGCCTCCTGCGTACGAATCTCGATGCGTACAAAGTGTAAATCGTAACGACTACCAATAGAGGCACAAGTCCCAGACCCCCGCCGGAGACAAATCCCCCCCAGAGTCCAGCTGCGAAGTACGAAGCGGGGAGTAGCAGGGTGACCGGAAGGACGCCATAGAGCAAGACGCCCACCCAGAAGGGAACGCCGGTCCTTTGGCAGAGCCTCTCAAACCAAATACCCTGAAGGTCCTGGTCAGTCAACCTGACTGCGCCACTTCCCTGTTTATTTAGCGATTTCAAGTCTTTCTATCTCTCGTCACGCATGGATGTATGGCAAGATCCTAGCGACTCGAACATCAGCAACCTCTTTTATCGACTGCCGCCGACTCGGTTTGCTTGCGTCGGGTCATAGGTCACCTTGACTTGGATTACTTCTATGCGCAAGTAGAAGAGGTCGAGAACCCGTCCATCAGAGACAGACCTGTTGTCGTCTGCGTTTATTCAGGCAGGACTGAAGACAGCGGGGCCGTGGCCACTGCGAACTACAAGGCCCGGTCGATGGGCGTGAAGTCGGGAGTCCCCATATCCCTCGCAAAACGGAAACTCGACGGCTCCGACGCGGTCTTCATCAAGATGGAGCACGAGAAATACGAGAAAGTCTCCGAGAACGTCATGGAACTAGTGCGAGAAAGGGTGGACGTCCTCGAGCCGACGGGCATCGACGAGGCATTCTTCGACATTACAGATGCTTCCGGGGGCGACTTCATCAGGGCGCGAGGCCTCGGAGAAGGAATCAAAGAAGCGGTCTTGAAGGAGACCAGCCTTACCTGTTCAATCGGCCTGGGGAGGAGCAAGGTCGTTGCCAAGCTGGCATCGGATGCTATGAAACCCAACGGGCTGACGATTATCCCTCCCGAATCCACATCCTCCTTCCTGGACCCGCTCCGAGTAGAGAGGCTCTACGGCGTGGGGCCCAAAGCCACTGCCGCGCTGAGGCAGCTCGGGATCCTGACGGTGCTCCAGCTCTCGAGAACCGACCCATCGGCGTTGGAAGCTGCGTTGGGAAGAAACCTCTCGAGCTACCTCCTGGCCGCTTCGACAGGGTCCGACCTCCAACCCGTACAGGCCGGCCGGGCTCCGACCCAATTCGGACGGATGGTGACGCTGAAACAAGATACGAGGAGGCCCGACGAAATCCTTGGGCAACTCGAAGCGGGCATCGAGTCAGTGGCGAAGAAGCTCTCCGACTCAAAGTCCTCCTTCAGGACGCTGACCGCAATGGGAGTCCTGACCGACCTCTCAATCATGACAAAGAACAAGACGTTCAGCTCGCCGATGATAGCTGACGGGTCAAAGATTCGGGAGTCTTTTCAAATCCTGCTGGCCGACCTGTGCAACGCCTCGGCAAAGGACCTTCGGAGGGCAGGCGTCAGAGTCTCCGGACTCGCGACAGTTGAGGCACAGAGCAATCTGTTCGAGTTCGAACAGGAGACCCGAGGATGAGCGATCAACGGGACGAACTGAAGAAGAGGTTCGCTGACCTCGCCAAGTACGGGGCCAAGTTCGAAAAAGCCCTCGACGCAGCCCTGACCAGCTCGGTGAAGGAGGCTCGCTTCCTCCCCAGCGGCCGCAAGGTCCTCTCGGTCGTGGGCAAGCTCGGAGACGAGTTCGTCGACCTTGAGAAGCCCTACTGTTCCTGCGGCAACTTCTACTTCAAGGTCACGAGGGGCAACGACAAGTACTGTTACCACCTCCTGGGCCTGAAGATTGCCTCTGCCAGCGGCCTGGTGGAGATTATCGAGTTCGACGACGAGGAGTACCCAGCCTACCTCACCGCCATTGTAGCCGACACCTTCGAAGTCCTGGGCAGAAGCTGACCCGCGAATTGATGGAGCCACGGGCGAGACTCCCGTGCCATCTGGCTTTCGATCTCGCGACCCCCTGCTCTCCTTGACCGGTCTTACAAGGCAGGTGCTCTAACCAGGCTGAGCTACCGTGGCTCGCACCTCGAGCTTGGGGCTCGGTTTATCACCTTTCTTGGATGCCAGCCTCCGATACTTCAAAGACAAGCAATACTCGAGGTGGGGATGTGGAATACAGGCGGCTGGGAAAGACCAACGAGAAGCTCTCTGTAATCGGCATGGGCACGTGGCGCATCGGAGTCTTCAGCTCGCCCGAGGAGAAGGCCAAGCAGACCGCTGCGATACGGCGGGGACTCGACCTGGGCATGAACCTGATCGACACCGCTGAGATGTACGCCGGAGGAAGGTCAGAGGAGACTGTGGGCGAGGCAATCAGGGAAAGGCGGGATGACGCCTTCATCGCGACCAAGGTCTCTCCTGAGAATCTCAGCCGGACCTCGGTAATCTCTTCATGCAACAGCAGCCTCAAGCGACTGGGGACCGACCACATCGACCTCTACCAGGTCCACTGGCCCAACCCGTCGATCCCCATCGAGGAGACGATGCGTGCGATGGAAGAGCTGGTTGACCAGGGGAAGGTCAGGTACATCGGCGTCAGCAACTTCAGCGTCCCCCAGACAGAAGAGGCAAAGAGTGCCCTGAGGAAGAACGAGCTCGCCTCCAACCAGGTCGAATACTCGCTCGTCAGCAGAGGAGTCGAGCGCGACATTCTTCCTTACTGCGAAAGGGAGAGGATCTCCCTAATCGCCTATACCCCTCTAGCGAGGGGCTCGATTCCGTCATCTCGATTCCCGGCACCAATCCGCGAACGCTATGGGATGACCCCGGCCCAGATGATGCTCAACTGGGTCACCAGAAGCGAGCGGGTCCTGGCAATACCCAAGACCGCCAGGGCCGACCACATGGAAGAGAACGCGAACTCCGTCTCCGTTCGCTTCACTCAGGAAGAGTACCTCTCCATGGCTAACTAACGCGCCGACGGCTTCCAATTTGACGAAGTCGTCATCTGTAGAAGACCAATACGCATTAGGCCTAACATAAATACGAAAAGGTCGAGTCAGCCGAACATGCAGAGCATACTAGTCCAGCATTGCGTATGGTGCGGCAGGCCGCTGGACATGACGAGGAGCCTCGAAGTCTCCTACCAGACCTGCAGCGACTGCCTGATCCCGCTTCCCACAGACTAGTCGCGTCTAGGTAAGGTGGTGCATGCGCACGAGGTCCTTCTCGAAGTGCTTGAGATTCGCGGGGACCCTCTTGGCTATCGAGTCCTTGAGCGCGAGTCCCCTTTCCCTCTTGGTCTTCCAGACCACGGCGTTGTACTCCATAATGCTCTGGCTGACCTTCTCGCTCACCTCGAACCGTTCGGCCTGGGGGAAGGCCTCCAGGTGGATGCTCGATGCGCCGTACTGCTTCCTCCAGATGTAGTCCGTGATGTAGGGCGTAATCGGTGCGAGCAAGAGAAGCAAGCCCTTCACCACCTTGTGCAGGGTGTACCAGGCGGCCTCCTGTTCCTCCTTGGGCACGCCGTCCCCGTAGGCCCTTCCCTTCGCCATCTCGAGGTAGTTCGAGGCGAAGACGTTCCAAAGGAACTCCCTGATCCTCGTGGAGACTGTGAACACGTCGAACCTCTCGTACGCCTTCACGCACTCCTCGGTCAGCTTCCCTAGTTCGTTGAGCATCCACTTGTCCGTCCATGTCAGCTGAGCAGACTCAGGCACAGGGAAGGAGCTGATGAACCGGCTCGTATTCCACAGCTTGTTGAGGAACTTTCCAGCCCCCACGATCCTCTCCTCGCTGAACCGGAAGTCGAACCCTTGCCCGGCCTCCGAGGCGCCCCAGAGCCTGAACGCATCCGCGCCGGTCCTCGCCAACACCGGCTCCACGTCCACGAAGTTGCCAAGACTCTTCCTCATCGCCCTCCCCTGAGAGTCCTGTCCCAGGCCTCCGACCCACGCGTGCTTGAACGGGGCCTTGCCGGTCAGCTGGTAGGACTTCAGCAACGAATAGTAGAGCCAGGTCCTCACGATGTCCTTCCCCTGCATCCTGATGGTGGTCGGGAAGGTGAGCGAATGGAAGCGCTTGCTCTTCAGGTACTTCGTGATGTACATCGTGGAGAGGCTCGAGTCCATCCAGGTGTCGAATGTCCTCGAGTCGCCGACGAACTTCGTGTTGCCGCACTTCTTGCACTTCTTGAAGGGCGCCTCGTCCCTCCAGGGCCTGTAGTAGACGCCGGGCCTCGGCAGGTGTGGAGTGTTGCACTTGCTGCAGAACCATACGGGGATTTCTGTGGAGTAGTACCTCCTCCTCGAGATGGGATAGTCGGTAGTCAGGACGTCGATCCAGTCAAGCAGGATCTGCCTGTGCATCTCTGGATGGAACTCGATCTGCTTCGCTAGCTTCCTAAGAGCCGGCTTGAAGCTGAGCTGCTTGAGGTAATACTCCTCCATCGGGACGATCTCGATTGGGGTCCTGCTCCTCTCGCAGAGGGGAGTCCTGTGCTGGATCTGCTCCACCTTCGTAGCGACGCCCATGTCCTGTAGGTCCTGGATGATTTGTGCCCTGGCGTCCTTGACCGCGATCCCGACGTACTTTCCAGTCACGGCGGTCATCTTCCCCTCCATGTCGATGGCCACAGTCTCCTTCAGCTTGAACTCCCTGAACATCAGGACATCGTTATAGTCTCCGTAGCTGCAGACCATCACTACTCCGCTCCCGAACTTCGCGTCCACGCTCCGGTGCGCCTTGATGGGCACCTCCTTGTTGTACAGAGGGACGACGGCCGTCTTCCCGATGAACTTCTTGTACCTCGCGTCCGTCGGGTTCACCAGGAGCATCTGGCACGTCGCCAGCAGTTCGGGCCTGGTGGTCGCTACGGGGAGCTCTCCCTTTGCGTCCTTGACCTTGAAAGTGTTGGTGACCAGATACGTCGGCAGCTCCTCGTACTCGATCTCGGCGTCTGCGATGGTCGTGTTGCAATCCACGCAGTAGTTGTTAGGCCTATTCGCCAGATACACCAGGCCTTTCTTCCAGAGCTCAATGAACGACCACTGCGTCAGCTTGCGGTAGTCCTCGGAGTCGGTCCTGTACTTGTTCCGGAAATCCCCGGAGATGCCCAGGGTCTTCAGGAGGCCGACCATGTAGGCCTCGAGGTCGTCCAGCGCGTGCTTGCAGAGATTGATGAACTCTTCCCTGGGAGTCTTCCTCATCTGGACCCTGTACTTGCGCTCCGCGAAGATTTCGACGGGCAACCCGTTCCGGTCAATCCCCACAGGGTAGAGGACCTCGAGACCCCTCATCCTCGCCGACCTGGCCATCATGTCGATCTGTGAATACTGCGTCAGCGCCCCCGGATGCCAGGGCTTCCCCGAGGGGTAGGGCGGCGGCGTGTCCATCACGAAGTTGGAGCTCTTGTTCTTCCTGGGCTTGAACTCGAACAGCGGCTCGTAGTCCCACATCTGCCTCATCTCTGCCTCCAGCTTGGGGTCCCAGGTGGTCGCCTCAAGCTTCGCTGTGAATTGTGGCTGCAACAGACGCGGAAACTCGACCACCTGACCTATTTGAACCTAAGAACAACTTTTCATGCGTTTTCTGAAATCAGGGTCTGACGTCTCATGCGTTGTAGAGCGAGGGGTCCTTTACCCCCGCGTCCCTGAAAGCCACCTTCCTCCTTGCGCAGTTCGAACAGACCCCACAGTGCACCGGGAGCCTCCTTCCGCTGACCTCTAGGAAGCCGTGCCCAGCGTAGCAGCTGTAGGTGTACTCCCAGGGGACACCGAGCTCTTCCCCGAGCTTGACGACCTTGTCCTTGTCGTAAGTGATCAGGGGCGCTAGGAGCCTGTACCCTCCGTGATGGGTGGCCTGCTCGGCCATCCTGTTCATCTCTTCGAGGAACTCGGGCGTGTTGTCTTTCATCGCGACGGGCGTCTCCCGTCGGATTCCTATGTGCACGTCGTACCTGGCGCCGGTCGATATGTACAGCGACTCTGCATGCGAAAGCCCCACCAGGAGGAGGAGCGCGTTCCTGCAGGGGTCCCACCACTTCAGGATCCTCTGCCTCGCCTTGTCCGGGTCCCAGAGGTCTGACTCCTTGGTCGGACCAATCTCTATCTCCGGATGGGTCAGCGCTGACGTACTGATGTCCCCGAGCCACCTGAGGTCGACAAGCTTGAGGGGCTTGCCCAACGCTTCCGCGATCTTCTTGATGCAGAACTCCTCGTACTGGTAGGTCCTCTGCTTGTAGTCGCAGAAGAGCAGGATCTGCTCCTTGGGCTTCAGGACCTTGCTGACATAGTACGCTGTGGTGACCGAGTCAACTCCCCCGGAGATCATGTCGATGGCGTTCCTATCGGTCTCCACTAGCTCACCCTCCCCTTGGTCACGATCTTGCGCCCGACCCCGATCTCCTTCAGGACCCGCCTGTGCCTGCCGAAGTCGTAGGACTCGCCGGTGAGCTCCCTGAGGAGGTTCTCATAGGTCGCCATGTAGGCGATGGCAATCTTCTTCCCATCCAGAGTTAGGCTGCAGAGGCAACTCCCACAGTGGGGGCACTTCCAGTCTCCGCAGGTCCTACACGACTCGACCCCTTCCTTGTCGAACCAGCCTGCGCACTTGAAGCAACAGAGAGTGGTCGCTCTGCACATTCAGATTTCCGCCATCCGCAAGGCAGACTTGACCCTGATGAGGGCTATCAGGACGGAAGAGGACCCAACCACCGCCACCGTCCTCTCAAGGAACATGAAGGGGGCTATCACTGTCCACAGAAATCCAGGGAGCTGGAGGAGGCTCACCGACCCGATGTTCATGGTGACCTGTTCACACATTGTGGTAAGGAAACAAAAGAGCAATACCTCCGCCCTTGTCCCGCGGACGAAGGGGCGCACTTGGTTCACTATGACCAAAGAGACCGCGAGGACGTAAGGAGCGAGCCAGACGATGGTCCCGCCTGAAAAGGCGAGGTACCAGAAGGCGCCAAGGACGATGTAAGCTGTGGGGACGAGGTACGACTTGTAGAACCCTAGGGAACCGAGGACGATCGCGGACGCCGGGATTAGCATACCATAGAAACCGAAGATTGGAATTACCGAGAGTTGGAACGCGAAGAGGCCAAGCGGAGCTGCGATTCCGACGACCACGGCCTCCATGGGTCGCACAAGCCTCGCGATGACCGGAAGAATCAGAATTCCTGCGGTGATGAAACCCGCCCCGCCAATGAAGGCGTCTATGGGAACGGCATTGGCAGCGACGTACAGGGCCGTGAGAACACCCACCAAGGCCAGCCTCCTCGTGCGATTGGAGGGTTCAGAGTAGCCTGTCGAACTTGCCGCACTGGGCGGCTCTGTTTCCCCCTGACTCTGAATCACTATTTCTTGCTCCCTCCAACACCGTGATTTCTATGGCGGATCGGGTGGAGGTCACTCACCCGCCTGCCAGCCGCTTCGCCTGTGCCGATTTAAGCGATTACCGGAAGCCCTCGTCTAGTTCCCGCACTTCGATGTCTGTAAGTTCCCATGCGGAACTCGCTCTTGGGCAGGGCCTCCTGTGCCTCCCTGATCTGAGCAAGGCTGAAGTTGCTGACCCCTATGTGTCTGAGCTTCCCTCTGTTCACGAGCTCCTCCATCGCGCCCATGGTCTCCCTAATCGGGACGCCAGGGTTGGGCCAGTGAACCTGATACAGGTCGATGTACTCCGTCCCCAGGCGACGAAGACTTCTTTCGAACGACCTCACCATCGCCTCCCTGCGCAGATGGCTCGACCAGACCTTGGTAGCCACGAAGAGCTCGTCCCTCTTCCTTCCCCGAAGGGCCTTGCCGACCAAGGGCTCCGACTGATAGATCTCGGCGGTGTCAACCATTGTTACCCCCGCATCGAACCCCACACTCAACGCCCTAACCTTCTCCGCGGCTCCCCTCTTCCATCCTAGAAATGCGGTCGCAATCCAGGCCGGGTCGTAGTATGTCCCCATCCCTACTTCGGAGACCTGGCGTCCAGTCTTCCCAAACTCCTTGAGCTTCATCGCTAGGGCCTCGCCCAGTCACTTCTGTTTCGCGACTTCGGCGGCCACCACTTCCTTGGGCAGGAGCCCGAAGATGTCCGGATGCTCCAGCTTCAGGGTCGAGAAGGTCGGCGGGAGCAGGCCGTTCCTCCGTGCCCTCTTGACGTTGTACTCCACGAACCGCCTCATGGCACTCGTTTCTCCCGCCGCGGCGACGAACGCTCTTATCTTCTCTACTGCCTCCGTGTCGTCCACCTTCTTGACGTTGACCATGTAAGGAGCCAATACCAACCACACGAGCCTGTGCCTCCCGTCTGAGACCGGATGTTTCAGAAGGTCCTCGACGTAGAGGTAGCCCTTCCCGCTCCTGGGCCTCGGAGCTGGGACGTACTGGATGACCTCAGCCCTCACGCCCAAGAGCTGCTTCGGCAGCTGCGCCTTGCGGAGGTTCCTGACCCCGTCCCCGATGGCGGCTTGGGCGCAGTCGCCGAAGAAATCGTTGACCATGTTCTCGGTGAGGTGGACTGTCCCCGCCGATAGCGGCTGCCTTGCAAGCTTCCACTTCGGGTTCTTGCCCAGCTCATGCTTCGACACGACCGAGAGATAGACTTCGAAGGGCATCGAGTATCTCCTGCCTTCGTTCTGACTCTCCTCGAGCATGACCGCTGCCCCGAAGCACTCTGCCAGGGCGACTGCCTTCGCCTTGGGGGCCTCCGCCAGGAAGTGTTCCTTTGCCCTCTCCGCTTCCTTCTTCGAGAACCGAGAAGTCAGCACAGGGTCCTGGCTCGCGACCAGGGCGGCGGCAAAGAAACTCGAAAACTCCGTCAACTCCGATATGTGCGGTTCATACTTGGCCCGCCCCAGGGCGCTCAAGAGCCGACTTCCGGTCTGATCGACGACCTCCCTGCTGTTGAGCCCGTCCTCCACAGGTATCGACTCGAAGAACCTCCTCGAGCTCGGCGCAAACGGATACTTGAGTTCCAACTCCGACAGTAGGGGCCTTCCGTACGACATCGGTCTGCCCCCGAAGCCTTCTAGGCCCTTTAAGCCTCTTCCTAACTTCTCTTCGCCGTCGAGACTATCGAGAGGACGTCCCTGTCCCTCAGCACGTAGTTGGTGGGCAGGTGCAGCCCGGTCCTCACGTCGACAGCATACACCAACCCTTTGACCAGGTCTGTGTGGACCGCCTTCGCAAGCTCCTCGACCGTGGAGCCCGTGGGCATCAAGTAGACATCAGGCAGGACCCGCCCGTGCGTGTCGGTGAGCTTCTGCGCGTCGGCGACCGGATAGATCGCATTCATCTTCAGGAGCTTGAAGACCTCGATGTTCAGGGCGAACTGGACGCCCGTCCTCAGGTACTCCCCGAAGACTTTCCTCTTGATGTAGGCCAGCGCGCTCCTCTGCGCGTCGTTCAGTTCCTGGGGCTTCAGGATCTCGAACCTCTCCTCGCCTGGGATGTACCTGATCAGGTGCCTTCCCTCAGCCCGCCGCAGGGTCAGCTCTGCCTCTCCGCTCGTAGGCACTACGATCAGGCCCTTGAACTTCTCCCTCAGCTTCCTGAAGTTCTCAGCTGCGAACGGCAGGTCCATCTTGTTGGCAATGAGCAGCGTCGGCTTCGAATACTCCCTTAGCGACCAGCAGAAGGCCTGGGCTTCCTTCTCGTTCCAAGAATCGAAGGGCTTGTCCATCAGCCCTGCGTCGTTCATCGCCATCACCACGTGCTCCTTCCGGACGCCGATTCCCTGCATCACCTCCTCCACAGCGTTCGGCACCCCATATCCCGGCGTCTTCGAGAGTTTGGAGATCTTCGGCAGGTTCTGGGTGAAGAGCTTCGTGTACCAGAGCACAAGCTCCAGCTCGACGTCCGCGAAGTCGGCCATCGGGTCCCCCGTCCCCGGGTCCGAAATCTTCCCGTCCTTGTCCACGCTCCCGGAGGCGTCCACCACGTGGAGCAGGGCGTCCGACTGGGCGGCGACGCTGAGGAACTGGTTCCCGAGCCCCTTGCCCATCCACGCGCCCTTGATCAATCCCGGCAGGTCAGTGACCTCCACAGGGATGAACCTCCACCCGTCCTCGCACTTCGAGTTCATCGGGCTGTCGGTGAGCGCGAACTCCTTGTGGACACAGGGCGTCACAGCGCTCGCGACCCCCGTCTCGGGGGTCTTGGTCGTGAACGGATAGTTAGAAACCTCGCCCGAAAGAAGGGTCATCGAGTTGAAGAGCGTCGTCTTCCCGGCGTTCGTCTTCCCTATCAGTCCGATTCTGATGGGCGCCCTCGACCACCGATGATTGGCCGTCCCCGAGCAATATTAACGATTGCGAGCCGAGGGGTTCTGTCAGGGGGAGGGGGCGGAGCGCCACGCCCTCTGTGCCTCGTACCAGAAGACTGCCGCAGAGGCGAGGATGAGCCCGGCGAACCACTCGAGGATCGGCACCGCCTGGAAGTATGGGACCGCGAGGTACGTCAGGTATCCCGCAAAGACCGTGAAGAACGCCGCATAGAAGATGAACCTCGGCACGATCAGGGTGCCCACCCTCAGGAAGTCTCTCATCACGTCGACCTTGACCTCGTTCAGTATCTCATACTCTCCGTTGTTCTCTGCAACCAGGCCCAACTCCCTCAGCTTGTTGAGGTGATACTGCGCCAGAGACGGGTTTGACATGAGAAGGGCCCTCTGGACCTCTCTCACGCCGACCTTCCTCTTCTTGAGAGCGTACACGTAGACCCTCAGCGTGTTCCCCTTCAGGACGGCGTCGACCATGCTCTGAGGGGGCTTGTCAGGCAGTGGCTGTCTGGCTGGTTCGCTCACGAAGAGTCCCTCCCGCCCCGTCTTTTCTCTACGTTCAAAAACGTTGATTGATATCCCGACCGCTCACCACTCATAGGAGTTGAGCCCCAGAACAAAGGCGGCGACCTACGGACTGGCCGGGGTCGCGCTCGCAGGCCTCATTCTCCTCTCAGGGTCGGGCCTGGGCCTCTATACGGGCGAATTCAACCCCTCCTCTCCCGGATTCCTCTCGATAATGCTGACCGACCCGCCCAACATCCCGGACGGTGTCACAGCAGTCTACATCACCTACTCAGATGTGGCCGTGCACGAAAGGGGCCTCGGCTCCGCAGGCTGGTTCTCGACAGGCTCCTCGGGCACCATCGAGACCCTCGGGCTCGTGAACCTCAGCCAGACGATCTCCGCGGGCAGCGTCCCTAGCGGGAGGTACAACCTCCTCGCCTTCAACATATCATCCGCTCTAGTGAAGTACCAGGGCGCCAACTACAGCGCGACCGTCAACAGCGGCAAGCTTGTGGTCCCCCTGCTCGGCGGCCTGACGATTAACTCCACCGACCCAGCAGCTGCCGTGGTCGACATCCAGCCGACGGTCCTCAACCTCGGCAACGCCACCAACCCGGACTTCGTGATTACCACCGGCGCTAGGGCGTTCCAGGTCCCCTCGCACGAGGTGCTGGAGCAGATGAGGCACGTCGGCTTCAGGGCGTCTCTGCTTGGTCGTCCGTGGTTCCGGTCCTTCATCACATCTAATCCCGACAACCTAACGCTGGGCTCCGTCTCCCTTTCCGCCGCTTCCTTCAGCTTCTCCGCGACCAACCCGTCCTCCGACCCCGTGACCCTGAAACTGGTCATAATCGCGGAGGTCACTCCGATGGCCCTCCCATCGGTGGCTCTGGCCTCGCTTCCCCGGGCCGCTGTCTTCGTGATTGGACCCAACGGCTCGCTCACGCTCCTCAACCTGACCACCGGACAGGGAGGGCCCCAGGGACTCGTCAAGACCGCGCTCCAGTCGTCCGGCTACACGCTACTTGGAGGCAACACCACGACCTTCAGCTACTCCGGCACGATCTCGACCCTTTTGGGCCGGTCGGGGATCAGGGCAGGAGCCGCATACTACGTGGTGGTAGTGGGCTCGCACGTCCTGGCGGCCCAGAGCGTTCTCGCTTCCTAGGCTACCTGTACCTGAGCAGGGCGGCGACGCCCCCGAAGGTCTTGAACATGCTCCCCTCCTCCGTCCCGGACGAGATCACTTCGACTTTGGACCCTGCCTGGAAAGCCAGCTCCTCCAGCACGTCCACCAAGTCCCTCTCCCATGCCTCGTAGTCCGTCGCGCCGCACTTCTCGCAGCCCACGGCGAGCATCTCCTGCTTCGTCCTGATCTTCTTGGCCGACTCCACGACCTGACTCTTGACAGTCCCGCACTTCTTGCACTTCGCCTCGACCTTCACCGTGTCCAAGTCCTCGGAGACCAGGACTACGTCCGCGCTCGCCTTCTGGAGCGCTTCCAGAACCCTCGGAAGGCCGTAGACCGCCAGGCCGCCCTGCTTGTTGACCTCCCCCAGGAACTTCTGGACAAATTTCTTCTCCTCGATTAGCCTCACGTCCTTCAGTGTGTCCGCTGCCTTCTCCACCAGCTCCCTGACCCCCTCTCGCCCCGAGTATCCCAAGTCCAGGGTGACGAGGATCTTCTTCTGCAGCTCATAGTGCAGAAACCCCCCCTTCAGGAACTCCTCCTTGGTCGGCCCGGGCCCTCCCACTATCATCCCAGTCACCTTCCCTCCGTCGATGAAGACCCTGGTCGCATGGTCGGCGACCCTGTGGTAGTAGTACGTCAGCTCCATCTCTCGGCCCCTCTCGTACCTCCGGGCTGACTGGCCCCCCTTCCTCGTCTTCCCCGAAATGCCGGAGGTGAGCACGTCAGGAATCTCCAGCCTGTCTCCGCTGAGTATGCCCAGCCCTGCCTCGCTCGCGTCTATCGCGAGGATCCCGTAGACCTTCTCCGCCCTGAGCATGTCCTTGAGCCACTCCAGGTGGAAGTGGTCGTCGCACTGGTAGAGGTAGGCCGTGACAGGCTTCGGCGGGATGATCTCGTACACGTTGACCACCTCGCTCCCCAACCCGTTGGTCGGGAGAGCCCCTGAGAAGATGACCAGGCCAGTCTCTGGGACAGTCCTGTACAGCTTGAGCCTCTGCATGGTCTTGGTCAGGGCGTCCTGGACGTGGTTCCTGGTCGTGTCGGACTTGATGTTGCCTGCAGTCCCCCACTCCTCCCTAAGATTGGAGATCACCTCGTGCACCGGCTTCTTGGGCGGGACGTAGAGAGACACGAGCTCGGTCCCCCTCCCCTCCTTGCTGCTCAGCTCTGAGATGAGCTTCCTTACCTTGTATAGCCTGACAGAATCGGCCTTTGTCGACAATGCTGGAATACCTCTGGGTCAGGCGGCAGGCGAGTAGTCGAATCCAGACGTACTAGGCATTTGAACGGTCGAAAACTCCCTTACCCATTTATAAAACCATTCACATATCAATCCTACAGGTTCTGAGAATGAAAACCGTCCTAAGAATCGGTGGTTCGGTGCTGGGCTCCCCGCCCTCCGCAAAGGTGGTCGACGGGTACGCTGAGGTAGTCTCCGACCTGAACTACGAGGGCCACTCGGTCGCAGTAGTGGTCGGAGGAGGTCAGGTCTCCAGGGAGTACATCAGATCGGCCGCGCAGATGGGCCTTTCCTCTTATCAGCAAGACACGATCGCAATCCACGCATCCAGGCTCAACGCCCGCCTGGTCGCCATGAAGCTCGGCGGGGTCAGCTCCGTCCCAACTTCGATCGACGGCATGCTCCAGCGCCTCTCGAGGAACAGGGTCGCGGTGATGGGCGGCCTGAAGCCCGGCATCACCACCGATACGGTCGCAGCGATAGTGGCTCAAAGATGGCGGGCGGACCTCATGGTCAAGGCCTCCGACCAGAAAGGGATCTACACCGAAGACCCGAGGGTCAACAAGAACGCCAAGAAGCTCGACCACCTCACCTACGACAAGATGAAGCAGATCCTAGGAGGGTCTCACAAGCCCGGCATCCACAGCATCGTCGACCCCGTCGCGGTGGACCAGCTGGTGGTGTCAAAGGTCAAACTCATTGTTATGAACGGCGCCGACCCCAGGGGGGTCGCGAAGGCCGTCCATGGCGAAAAGATAGGCACGCTTGTCAGCTGACACGGAGCCGCGGCGCATCGAGAACACTTGGTACCAATAGTAGTCTACGCCGCCCTGGCGGTCGCGGTCGTCGTCGCCTTCTGGTCGTCCCTGATCGAGGCCACCTACCTGACCCTCAGGCCTCTTTCCCTGAGCTCGTCGATCGGAGGTGGCTCCTCCAGAGCGTCGATGGCCCTCGAAATCGTCAGCGAGAAGACGCGCCTCGTCAGCGTGACCACCTTCATCGACACAATCTCCAACGTCGTCCTGGCCAGCACAATCGGCCTCATCCTGTCCGACTTCTTCGGACCCCTCGGTTGGGTCATCAGCGTCGTCGCAGGCTCTTTCGTGATCATGACCTTGCTCTACCTCCTCCCCAAGGCCATAGGGATTGAGAACGCCCTTCGGATGTCGCTCTTCTTGGCCCCTTCCTCGAAGATGCTGATGGACGCCTTCGCCCCCCTCGCGGTCCCCATGACCAACTTCGCCCGCAACCTCTCGGAGAGGATCGTAGGGAAGCCCGGATACAGAGAGGTGGACCTCGCGGCCGAGTTCGAAGACGTGGTCACGATGCTCGAGAAGGCGGGGCACATCGAGCCGGACGCGGGCAGGCTCCTCCGGACTGCCCTGGCCTCCTCCAAGAGCAGCGCCCAGGAGGCGGCCACCCCCATCGGGCAGATCATCTCAATCGGCAGCGACTCCACGATTCTCGAGGCCCTCAAGCAGATGGGGGAAGCCAACCACCCCAGGATGCCGGTCTACGACACGAGGAAGAGGGTCTATGTCGGAGCAGTCACCTTCCGGACGCTCGCAAAGGCCCTGTCCCGGGGCCTCCTCGACTCCGAAATCCACGACTACATGATTCAACCCGCCCGGGTCCTGGCCGAGGACCCCCTGCCCACGGTCATGGAGAAGATGCAGGACTCTGCGGCCACGCTCGCGTTCGTCTATGAGGGGGAGAACATGGTCGGGATGATCACTCTCTCCGACATCATCGAGCAGGTCTTGGGAGTGAAAGTCTGAGGACTATTTCCTCGGTACCGCAAGCGCGTTCAGCTCGTCGAAGTTGATTGCACCCTCGACCAGAGACTCGAAGGTACCTTTCTCCATCACCTCCTTGGCGGCCCTTTTCAGAAACCCGAAGGTCGCATAAGACGCCGCGGGCCCGAAGCTCATCCGCGCCACCCCCAGCTTTTGGAGCTCTGCGACAGGGGGCAGGCCCTTCCTGACCATCACGTTCATCGGGAACTGGACCTCTTCTACGAACTTGCCTATGTGGGCCGACTCCACGAGCCCCATCGGGTAGACGCAGTCGACGCCCAGGGCCTTGTACACATTCGACCTCCTAACAGCCTCAGCCAACTTCGCCTCTGTGTCGCCCGGGCAGAATCTGAAGGCGTCCGTCCTCGCGTTGATTACGAACGGGACTCCGCACCTCTTCCTGAGCTCGACCAGAGCCTTCAGCTTCTCCACCTGCTGTTCGACCGGGAGAAGCTCCTTCGTGCTGTGACAAAGTCCTCCACGTTGACACCGACGGCCCCCGCCTCGACTATCTTCAGTACCGAAGCCGACGCCTCCTCGGGCGTCCGCCCGAATCCCCCGACCACATCGGCGCTCAGCGGGACAGAGAGCGCGTTCGCGATCTTCCCGACTGCCTTTGCGAGGATGTCAATCCCAATCTCCTCCCCGTCCTGGAAGCCCAGAGACACCATCAGGCCTGCGCTTGACGTAGCGACCGCCGGGAACCCGGCGTCTTCGAAGACCCTCGCGCTTGGGACGTCCCAGCCGTTGGGGAGGACCAGTATCTTCCCTTTGTGAAGGGCCCTGAAGGCTTCCGCTTTCTCCGACTGACCTGCCAAGTCATCCAGAATTCCTCTCTTACGAGTGATAAACCTTCACTGCATCTGACCCCGCAAAGGGTAAGTGACAGGCAGAGGAAGTCGTTGACTGGCCCACTTGTCAAATTCAAGGCTGTTGCGGATAGGATTGGCGCTGCTCCTCATGGGAACCTTCGTCGTCATCTTCGTCCCCGTGTTGTACGACCCTGCCCTGTTCAGGTGCGGTCTGCATTTTGTCTGCCTTAGCGACACCTCCGGTCTGAAGTCCCTTGCCTACTGGGCATCACAATGGGGCGCGACCTACTACTTCGAGGGCGGCTACGTGTCTCCCTCTGTAGGCAACCTGACGACCTTCGGTGTCCTACTCACATACGCCTTCCCCCTATGCGTGGCTTGGATGGCCCTTCTGGGGCCTGGGATCACAAGGCTCTCCGCCGTCGCCCGCTTCTCCTTCGCCGCTTTCGGGGCAGTCACGACCTTCATGTCCGGCCTGTTCATGGTTTCAGGACTTCCCGAACTCTTGATCCTTAGCGTTCCCCTCGCCCCCGTCGGAGTAGTTTCTACCGTGTATGGACTGCGAATCTGGGCCTACGCGAATCTGGATTGAAGGTCTAGTATCGGATCTTCTAGGCGTGGCAAGTTCAACAGGCAAGAGCGGTTGAACGACCACAACCTTGGTAACATGTCCGTTCCTGATTTCCATAAATATGGAGATTGATGGAAGAGACAAGGTGAGGCGACTCTCCAAGGATGCCTCAACTACGTTACTTCTCATCCTGACGGCATCCACCGTTATCCAACTGATTCTGCTCGCACCTGCATCGGTCAAAGCTTCTACATCCTCGACTATCTGCCAAACGGGTACTCCAGTGACCACCACAGTGCGCTCCACCGTCACGACGACGCGCACAACCCCTGTGCCGCTTTCAACAACGTTGACTTCGAAGTCTCCAGTTACTTCAACCGTGACAAGTCTCAAAACCACGACATATTCGATCAATTCTTCGGTTGCGACCTCCACACTTTACGTCGTAAACAAGAGTACGTCCTTTCAAGTGAGCACCTACACCACTACATCCGCGACCACCAGTTCGACTCGTACCTCCACCATTACCGCCTCCCAAACTATTGTCATTACGAACGCAACAGCCTTGACCACCGCCACAACGCGAATTACGTCGACGAAGACCCTCACGACCACCGGGACCAGCACTTACACCGTCAAGTCGACCACGACCGCAACCAACTACACTCTCTCAACAATTACCTTGCCATCAACAACCACCAGTACATCGTTAAGGACCGTTACATCCAAGACAAGCACAACCTCCAACAGCATCGTCACCGCGGCAAGTGGGGGCACTACAGTGACGTCATCCGTGTACTCGACAGGACTCACAACTACCGCAACTTCGACAGCTGTTGTGTCTAGCACCTCTACTACAACAATTTACCATACGTCCACACTTACCCGGACAGCCACTAGTACTCTCTCATCATCCACTTCAAGGTCGACAACGACAATATCGGGCACGACAACACTCACTGCGGTTGTGACCACTTCCTACCTAGTGACCTCCACTACCGGGCCAACGACATCCACTTCGACTTCAACAGTATTGGTTCCAGTCAACGTGACCACCACAAGCTACCTTGCTTCGACGATGACATCAACCTCTACCGAATACCTGACGACGACTCCCGTTGGCAGCACTCAGACTTTCAAAACATCGAGCACGATTACAGTCACCAGCACCGTGACCATATTGTCAACCTCGACTCTGCCTGGTGATACCACTTCGACCTCGGGCGGCCCCTTGACCACAACGGTCACCTCGGTCTATAGCACATCATTCTCAAGCCCAACTGCGACTACAACAACGCTCACTCTTCTTTCATCAAGCAGCCTTGGTTCCACGTATACAACAACTTCGACTTATCTCTCGAGCTCGACAAGCGTTCTTCTTAGTTCAGCCACCGTTACGGTCAAGAAAACAACTGGGGTCACGACCTCGACATACACCTCAAACCAGACCATTCTTGCTACAGTCCCGATTGCCACGACCAGCACATCTGCATCGACCAATACCTTGTTGTCGAACTCGACCGTCACATCAACAATCCGAACATCTTACCTCACCACTTCCACAAGCTCGACCAGTCAAACCAACACAGTGACATCCTGTTCCGTTAAAACAATCACGACAACGAGCGCTACTAGCGCACTGACAGTCTCAATTGGCAACGTGACCACGAATTGGGACCCCCTAGCTGACTTCTACAGCTTCCGAAACTACGGAGTGTTCAACGATGGCGGAGATTGCTATGGATTTGCAAGCAGTTCAATACTCTACTTCAGGCATTACTCTCTAGGGGACCTAAGCTTTCCCTTCTTCCCATCTCAGGGCAAGCACTTGAGCGAGTTGTCTGGTCAAACGGGAGGCAATAGTCTTTCGCAAAACACCTTCCCAATCTACATCCATCAGACCTATGATCCGAACAACCAAGTGCTGAACCCAACGGATGAACAGGCTTCCGTACTCGCACTCGAGAAGAGCATACAGAGCGGACTGCCTGTTATCCTCGCGCTTGGTCCTTCGGAAGGACATGCCGTTGTTGCTTCGGGGTACGCTCTGACTTCAAATGGTAGTATTATCATCGATGTCTCCGATCCCAACTTCGGCAATCAGGCCCGTCATGCGAGCTACCATAATGGGCTCTTCTCCTACACGGGAGTGGCAGGTGGCGGGTCCTTCACGTGGAACAGTTTCAACGTCATCACGCCCACAACTTTGCAATGGAACTGGTTAGCACTAAGGGGGATTCTGGCTTCTCAGTGGAGTTCTACGGTAAACTCAACAAATCCCTACTATACGTACGTCTTCTCCAGCGTACCGACAAAGATAGTGACATCTGAGGGAACTTCATTTTTCACGAACCCCGGCAATACCCTGACTTTCAATAGCACTGTCCAAGGAGTGGTAGGGTTTGAAGAGGACAACATCCAAGTCTATGGGATTCCCAAAGGCATCCTGTTTTCAATTCAAGATCCAGGAGAGTCGTCCTCAATGATCACCGTGATCATCCCGCGAAATGAATCGTCCATTGTGGGCTATCAACTAACCACCTCGTCACAACTTCCACTCAACCTGACAATCTCCCCGACTGAGAGCGGGGTTGAAATGACAACTTCGAGTGACATCGAAACCACGATGGTCCTCTTTTCAATCAACCAGAGTTCCCATGCAGCTCTCAACGCTTCGTCCATATCTGTGCGCCCTTCTCAAACGGTGTCGGTCTCCATTCCAGATTGGGGTCATCTGAACAACACCAAATCAGCTCCGAAGCTGTTAATCTTTGGACCGAATGGGAGTTCGCCAGTTGCGAGCTACAACTTCACCAACTGGCTCCAGGAGCCTTCCACATCCGCCTTCCCTGGCCATTTAGTGGGCTGGTTCGTTCTCGCAGGGGGAGTCGCGTTCGTTGTCGCAGTGATACTCGTGGCATACAAGACTGGAAAAGTCGGCCGTAGGCCCCCCGTACAGTCCTGACAGACTCCAACCAGAGGCGAGTGTCTGGTTTTGCGATATTCAATGCGGGGGGTGGGATTTGAACCCACGAACCCCTAAGGGACGGGATGCCCCATCCGAAGCAAGGCCGGATCTTGAGTCCCGCACGGTTGACCAGGCTTCGTTACCCCCGCACAGCGGCCTCCTCAGCGGGTTGCGATAAAGAATCTATTGAGCAGAGGAGGACTACTGGTTCCCGACGAAAGTCACGGTCAAAGTCCACACCGCCGCCTTCCCGGTCCCATCGACCGCGTAGAACGCGAACGTGTACGGCGTCCCCACCTGCAGCACCGGCGACAGCGCCTTCAGGCCCAGCGTGGTGGTCGTGTGCGGCACATAACACACCTCCAGGCACGACGTCTGGGTGTAAACGGTGGTCACGTTCTCATTGTCGGTCGTCAGCCCAGTCGAAGGCGTACAACTCGCTCCCTCGCAATAGGCGATCCCGCACGCGGCTACCACGCCTCCATCAGCGACCTGGTAGGACCCCGTAAGCACCAGCTGGTTCCAGTGAATCTCCACCGATTGGCCAGTGCTGAGAACGCTAAACCCTCCGGGGCTGGCCGTCGCCGTTCCAGAGCCGACCGTCGCGGTCGAATATTCTACTACGGTGGTCGTCTGGGTTGGCGGGCTCCCTGCCAGCACCTCGAAGGAGACCTGTGAACCGTTTTCGTTTGCCGGCACCCGAGGCTCTGGGGCGCACTCCTTCGAGACTAGTACCAAATTCCCTCCTCCCGAGTTGGTCGCCGGGGAGTTCCGCCCGAGGTATCCCGCCAGCGTTGGATAGTACTGGGCCGCTGCCGCCACGATGATGAGGCCCCCTACGACGGCTATGATGAGAAGGGAGGTCTTCTTGTTCTGAAGCAGCGTCCGCTCGACCACACGCTTAGGAGGCGGCCCACCGGTTATAGTTCTACCCTGACGAACGGGCCTACGCCTGGACGACGGCGACTCTGCTGGTCTTCCTCAGGAGCCTGTGGGATGCTATCTCGATGATGATGTTGCAGTACCTTGCCAGCTGCCCGAAGTGCGACACCAGCACCCTCGCATACCCGTACTCTCCCGACTCGAGCATCTGGTGAGAGACCTCCCTCTCCATCTGCATCGCCTCCTCGACCAGCTCCACCGACCTCGCGACCAACTTGATGTCGGGCGCAAGCAGGCTTTCCACCGTCGTGTTGAACGCCTCCCCCGACTTCGCCGCCAGCTTCTTGATGGTCTCTGCGATCCTGGGGTCCATCTTGGTCCCCTGACCCCTGAGCCTGACTAGCTCCTCGGCCACATCCCTGATGATGCTCCCGATCTCGTCCAGCGTCTTCGCCGAGACCCTGTCCCCCGACGCGTGGAGCGGCGACTCGATTCCAATCTCAGACGCCAGTTCCCTCCTGTTGAGGGCGACCAGCAGCTGGCGGAGGATGAGCCAGTAAAGCTCGTCGATTTGCTCTTGGACCCTCGCGACTTCGTTGAGGCTCCCCGTCTGCTTCAGGTCGAGCGCATCCGTCACGTACTCGAGGCTCTGCGACACCAGGATCTGGAGCCTCTTGACCAGCGAGTCGACCGGGAACCTAGTCGGGTCCATGAAGCTCTGCGCCACGATCCTCCTTCTGTCCGACTCCACCACTTCCATCCCCCTCAGCCTCTTGACCGTCCCCACCACGCGGTCCACTGTCATCTGGGCCAGCGGCTCCCTCCCCACCACTTCGATCGTATCATACCCCAACGCATACGACCCGACGATAAGCTTCGTCAGCATCTCGTCCCCTCCAGCCTGCTCCGCCCTGATGATCGCCTTGCCTGCCTCCTTCGCCTTGGTCGTTGGTATGAGCCTCAGAGTCCCATCCACGTCCTCCCTGACCAGCAGGCTGTCCCCCTTCACCAATCTCATCCTCTTCGCGAACTCCTGAGGGATCGACACCGATAGAGTCGACCACCCCACCTTCTGCACCTTCCTGAGCTCGTCCACGAATTCTATATACTGATAACTACTATAAATGCTATACTCTTAAACGAGGAGGCGACCCCATGTCTCAGGAATTGAAGAGAAACGACTTCTCCTGGATGATCGGTGGAGTCCAGGGCAGCGGCGTCGACACCTCTGCGAACGTCTTCGCCAGGGCCTCAGCGTCCGGAGGGCTCTACGTATTCGGCAAGAGGGAATACTACTCTAACATCAAGGGTGAGCACAGCTACTTCCAGGTCCGCGTCTCCAAGGACCAGATCCGCTCCCACGTCGACACCGTCGACATGCTCGCGACCTTCGAGGAGGAAACGATCTTCCGCCACGCTCTCGAGGTGCGGCCCGAAGGTGCGATAATCTACGACCCCGACCAGGACACCAAGCGCCTCGACGGCGTCCCGACGATCGAAGCTGACGCGCGAATAGCTCTGGCCGCTGAGCTTTCAAAGGCAGGCCTCTCCGCGGACATCAAGGGCATCCTCGAGCTCGCCCGGAGG
Source organism: archaeon (assembly GCA_016432545.1). Lineage (NCBI taxonomy): Archaea > archaeon. The sequence goes on along the minus strand of CP066694.1, from coordinate 1,028,893 downwards.
CGCGGGGTCCACATCTATCCAGTCCCCTACAACGAGCTCCTCAAGGCAGTCGGCGCCAAGTTCGGCGAGACCTCCCTCAGCACCCTCCAGCGCATGCTCAACATCATGGCGGTCGCCGCCTCCTACGCTCTACTCTCCTACGACCCCAACCTCGTCAAGGACGCAGTCCGAAAGCAGTTCAAGTCCAAGCCCAAGGTCGGCGAGATGAACGCCGAAGCCGTGGGCGCAACCTACGACTACGTCGCCCAGAAGTACGCAGGAAGCTTCGCATACAAGCTCTCTCCCTCCAAGATCGACGGAGTCCGCCTCTTCGTCAGGGGCAACTCGACCGTGGCACTGGCCAAGCAGCTGGCAGGATGCCGCCTCCAGACCTACTATCCCATCACACCCGCGAGCGATGAAAGCGAATTCCTCGAGGGGCACTCAGAGATGGAGCTCGACGGCTCGGCCCAGGAGAACCCCCAGGTCGCAGAGGTTGCCTCGATGAAGGCCAGGGCCTCGATAGCGGTCGTCCAGTCAGAGGACGAGATTGCGGCGGTTACCATGGCCATTGGCGGAGGCCTCGCGGGCGTTCGCTCCTCGACCTCCACCTCAGGCCCAGGCTTTTCCCTGATGGCCGAGGGGCTCGGATACGCGGGGATCAACGAGGTCCCAGTCGTGGTCACTCTATACTCACGAGGCGGCCCCAGCACGGGCCTCCCGACGCGCCACGAGCAAGGAGACCTCCGCTTCGCCCTCCACGCGGGGCACGGCGAGTTCCCGCGAATCGTACTCGCGAGCGGGGACCTAGAGGAGGCCTTCTACGACACGGTCAGGGCCTTCAACTATTCCGAGAAGTACCAGACCCCAGTCATCCACATGGTGGACAAGGCCATCGCCAACTCGGACGCCACGATGCCGATGTTCGACGTCAACCGAGTGAAGATCGACCGAGGCCTTCTCATCAAGGGCCCGATCACCGACGCAGTCAACGGCGAGTTCAAGCGCTTCAAGTACGTCCCCAACGGCATCTCCCCCCGGGCGGTGGTCGGCACCAAGGGCGGGGTCTACTGGCACACCGGCGATGAGCACGACGAGCTCGGGCACATCAGCGAGGACCCGACCAACCGCAACCTGATGATGGAGAAGCGCATGGGCAAGCTCGAGGTCGCCGACAAGGAGATCCCCATGGAGGAGCGCGTCAACTTCTTCGGGCCCGAACAGGCCGAAGTCACGGTCGTCAGCTGGGGCTCCACGAAGGGGGCCATCCTCGACGCGATGGACTGGCTCAAGACGGACGGCATCACGGTCAACTTCCTCCAGCTCCGCCTGATCCATCCCTTCCCCACAGAGTACGTCACGAAGGTCCTCTCCAGGGCAAAGAAAATTGTGGGTATCGAGATGAACTACTCCGCCCAACTGATCGGGATCCTCCGCGAGCGCACTTGCATCCCCGTTGAGCAGCTGGTCGTAAAGTACAACGGGCGCCCCATGTCCTCCGAGGAGATCTACGACTCCCTGAAGATGATTCACGAAGGCAAGGCCCCTAAGAAATTGGTGTTGACCCATGGCGCTTAAGCTCACAGACCTGAAGACGACGGCGCACAACGACTGGTGCCCAGGCTGCGTGACCGGCGACACCTTAGTCGTCTCCAATCCTTCTGTCAAGCAGATTCAAGAGGTTCAGCCTGGAGACAAGGTCCTAAATGCCTACGGCGAGTACAATAGAGTGGCTGCGAGGATCAGACACCGCCACCAAGGTCTGATGTACCGCGTCCGTGCGAAAGCCTTTGGGGAAATCACCGCCACTCCGGAACATCCTTTCGTGGCCGTCAGGAGGACTTGGGGCAGACACAGGCACAATTCCAGGTTCACCGAGGAAAAAGTCAAGGCTTCGGACCTGATGGTAGGCGACTATCTCGTCTTTCCTGTGATGCGGACAATCTCCGACCTCGCCCACTTTGAAATCGAATACCAAAGGAAGGCGAAGGACACCCGGAGCGCCCCTCTCCCGTCCAAGGTGCCATTGGACGACGACTTCCTGAGGCTCTCAGGATATTACATCGCAGAGGGGAGCAGCCACAAGCGGTCCCTGATTCTCAGCTTCAACAAGAACGAGACCGAGTACATCGACGACACTAACGGCCTCATGGAGACGCTATTCAGCCTCAAGGGCCGTAGGTCTGGAGACGGGCAAGGGGTAGACCTCGTCTTCAACTCCTCCTACCTCGCGCAGATTTTCGAGGAGACCTTCGGAGGGGACGCCGAGGACAAGAGGATCCCACACGAGTTCATGTTCCTCCCGCTCTTGAAGCAAAGGGCCCTGATTAGGGGACTCTGGAGAGGGGACGGCGACTTCAAGAAGTCCAAGGCCAGATACACGACTACCTCAGTGGTCCTCGCCGAACAGATGAAGATGCTTCTCCTCAGACAAGGAATCATCCCAATCACTCAGACTGAGCCCGCCAGAGGCATCCACAGGACGGCATACCGATTGTATGTCAGCTACTGGAGAGACTACAACAAACTGGCGGAGATAGTCGGCGTTCCCCACAGGAGGGAGACCATGCGCGACAAGCGGTCCACCGTCCTGAAGAACGGAAAGGCATACCTCCCGATTTCGAGCATCAAGACATTCCAGTTCGACGGCCACGTCTACGACCTTACGATGGACGACCCATCCCACACATTCGTTACGAGCGTAACGGCCTCCGGCAACTGCGGCGACTTTGGGATCCTCAACGCGATACAGATGGCCCTCGCAGAGATGAACGTCGACCCTACCAACACCGTGGTCGTCTCCGGCGTCGGCTGCTCCTCCAAGGTCCCCCACTTCATCAAGACCTACGGAGTCCACACCCTCCACGGACGGTCCCTCCCCTTCGCCTCCGGCATCAAGCTCGCCAACCCCAACCTCGAGGTGGTGGTCGCAGGCGGCGACGGCGACGGCATGGGCATTGGCGCGGGCCACTTCGTCAACTCCGGGCGGCGCAACCTCGACATGCTCTACATCATCCACGACAACGAAGTCTACGGCCTGACCAAGGGCCAGGCATCCCCCACGATGGGCCTCGGGATGAAGACAAAGTCCCTCCCCCTGCCGAACATCAACCAGGGGATCAATCCGATCATGCTCGCCATCGCCTCAGGATACACCTGGGTCGCCAGAGGCTACTCCTACGACGTCCGCCACCTCAAGGACATGATAATGAAGGGCATCCGCCACAAGGGCTTCGCGTTCCTGGACGTCCTACAGCCTTGCCCCACCTACAACGACATCCAGACCAAGGAGTACTGGGCAGGCGAAGGACAGCTGGACGAAGCCGGCAAAATCAAGCCCCGGACCTACAAGCTCGAGGAGACCGGATACGACGGGATAGTCCACAACGCCGACGCAGCCGAGATGGAGAAGAAGGTCCAGCAGGCTGTCCTGAAGTCATTCGAGTTCGGCGACCACACCCCTCTGGGGATCTTCTATCAGAATGAGTTCGTCCCAACATACGAGGAGCGCCTCACCAAGAGGTCCCCCTCCTACAAGACCAACCCGCCCGCAGCCCAGGAGATCGCCCACCCCGACGGGACCCCTCTGACCAACATCTCGAAGCTCCTCGAAGAGCTCCGCGTCTCGTGATAGTTTCCGCCGGGACCGAGAACCCATCCAAGCTCGAGGGCATCACCAAGGCCTTCGTAAGATACTACCCTGACGTCCAGCTCAGGCCTGTCGACGCCTCATCGATAGCCAGGGCCCAGCCCCACGGCCTCGAAGAGATGGCCCTGGGCGCCACAGCCAGGGCAAGGCACGCAATGTCCACCGCCGGGGGCGACTTCGGAGTGGGAGTAGAAGCGGGCCTCTTCAAGATCGGAGACTCTTACTTCGACACGCAGCTCGCCGCCATCGTAGACTCCGCGGGCAAGGCCTCCCTCGGCCACTCCGCCGGCTACATGCTCCCTAAGGGCTCGATGGAGAAGCTCCTCGCCGAAGGCAAGGAGCTCGAGGAGTGGGCCGTGGCCCTGAGCGGGACCCCCGAGGTCGGGGACAAGGGAGGCCTCATCCAGCACCTGACCAAGGACCGCATGACCCGCGCCGAGCTGACCGAGCAGTGCGTCCTCACCGCCCTCATCCCCTGGCACCACCGCGGCGTCTACGGGTTCTGAACCTGCAGGATAGGTAACAGTAATACGGAACGCGGTTCGTCCGCCCAGTGAGCAGCATGAGGGGACTCCTAATAATTGCAGGAGTGGCTCTTCTCGCCCTGGGAGCCTGGGAGCTCACAATGAATCCGGACACGAACACCTCATCCTCAATTCCGGGTTGCTTCAACCCTCAGGACTGCCCCGCTGCCTACTCGCCTCCAACTTGGATCAGCACCGCTTCGACGGGGCTATGGGGCTCCTCCCTCGTCGGCGTCGGAGTGTTTCTGATCGTCATTGGTTCCGTCAGGATGGCCCGCCCCCCTGTGGCCGACCCCGAGGAGCCTGAAGACCGGACTTCTCCCTAGGTCAATAGACTCGCGGCCATTCGATTAGATTGGGGACAGAACCGGGCGCAATCTGGGCAAATCACTAATTATCTCAGGCAGTCCCTTCAGTCCATGAACGGTTTCTCAGCAGACCTAAAGCAGGTGTGCGGGTGTAGCTGGGCCGTGGTCGGTTCGAGCGCGGACGAGGTCGTCTCCAAGACGAAGGTCCACGCGAAGGAGACCCATCAGATGAACGAGGTCTCCGCCGAGCTCGGTCAGAAGCTCCACGAAGCCATGCGGCCCACGATGTAAGGCCCCTGCGGGCAGGGTGCGACTCCCTGCCTCCGACTTTTTTCTCCGAACGAACGGGCAAATCCCTCTCACTGGGGAACGCATATATACGAACCTCCGACCGTGGGCCGTTTTGCGCATTAATTGGCGGCGTCTGCCTCGAGCAAAGGGCATAGCCCGAACGCCATGAAACGCACGACCTCCAGGTGCGCGGACACAAGTGGAGATCTGACTTTGGTTAGATCTGACGTGGGTTGTGCTTTACACCTCGCAGAAATGCGTGGTCGTACTCCTCGATAATCGACTCCGGTTGATCCTGCCGGACCCGACTGCTATCGGATTGGGATTTAGCCATGTTAGTTGTGCGTTCCTTGGCTACAGGGGACGCAGCGTACGGCTCAGTAACACGTAGTCAACCTGCCCTGGAGACGCGGACAAACCCGGGAAACTGGGGCTAATCCGCGATAGATGACCTCATCTGGAAGGAGAGGTCGTCCAAAAGGCGGCACGAGTTTGCTTCGTGCCTTTCGCTCCAGGATGGGACTGCGGCCGATCAGGCTGTTGGCGGGGTAATGGCCCACCAAACCTGTAACCGGTACGGGCTTTGAGAGAAGGAGCCCGGAGATGGACACTGAGACAAGGGTCCAGGCCCTACGGGGCGCATCAGGCGCGAAAACTTCGCAATGCGCGAAAGCGTGACGAGGCTAGTCCGAGTGCTTCCTGCTAAAGGGAGCTTTTCTCGGCTGTAAATAGGCCGGGGAATAAGGGGAGGGCAAGTCTGGTGTCAGCCGCCGCGGTAATACCAGCTCCTCGAGTGGTCGGGACGATTATTGGGCCTAAAGCACCCGTAGCCGGTTCCGTAAGTCTTCTGTTAAATCCAGTCGCTCAACGGCTGGCCTGCAGAGGATACTGCGGGACTAGGAGGCGGGAGAGGCGGACGGTACTCCGCGTGTAGGGGTAAAATCCTTTGATCCGCGGAAGACCACCAGTGGCGAAGGCGGTCCGCCAGAACGCGCTCGACGGTGAGGGGTGAAAGCTGGGGGAGCGAACCGGATTAGATACCCGGGTAGTCCCAGCCGTAAACGATGCGAGCTAGATGATTCACTCGCAGTTCGCGATTGAAGTGTCGCAGGGAAGCCGTTAAGCTCGCCGCCTGGGGAGTACGGTCGCAAGGCTGAATTGGGTGTAGAGCGAGAAATCGCTTTGCACCCACAGTTCACTTAAAGGAATTGGCGGGGGAGCACCACAAGGGGTGAAGCCTGCGGTTCAATTGGAGTCAACGCCAGGAAACTTACCAGGAGCGACAGCAGTATGAGAGTCAGGCTGAAGACTTTACTTGACAAGCTGAGAGGAGGTGCATGGCCGTCGCCAGCTCGTGCCGTGAGGCGTCCTGTTAAGTCAGGCAACGAGCGAGACCCTTGCCAGTAATTGCTAGCCGCGATCGCAATATCGCGGACGCCCTCATGAATATGGAATCCCTAGTAACCGCGTGTCATCACCGCGCGGTGAATACGTCCCTGCTCCTTGCACACACCGCCCGTCGCTTCACCCGAGTTGGGTTTAGGCGAGGCCGGCTCTAATTGGGCCGATCGAACCTAAGTTCGGCAAGGGGGGAGAAGTCGTAACAAGGTGGCTGTAGGGGAACCTGCAGCCGGATCACCTCCTTAGTGTAACAATCGAGGGATACGACCACGCACTGCAACGAGGAAAGTATCTATGTAGAGCACGACCCACGAAAGATGCAGCGTCCAGTTCTCGGATTGGATGCGAAGGGCCAGCTGGAGCGCCCGCACGGTGCTCCCGCGATTAAGCCGTGCATAGGGTTCGCGCAAGCATCCGCCGGGATGTTATACTCATCCGTACGCACCGACGCCGTATGGTGGATGACTTGGCTTGGGTGGCTATGAAGGACGTGGCAAGCTGCGATAAGCCCAGGGGAGGAGCATGCAGCCATTGATCCTGGGATTTCCGAATGGGTTAGAACCTGCCGGGATTGCCGCAAGGCGTCCCGGTGATCCGCAAGGATCGCGAACGCTGGGGAAGGAAACATCTGAGTACCAGCAGGAAGAGAAATCAATTGAGATCCCGCTATTAGCGGCGAGCGAAACCGGGAGAGCCCAAACCGAATCCCTTATCGAAAGGTGAGGGAGATGTGGGGTTAGCCTTCAGCGATTGCGACCCTGGACCCGTCTGGCCGAACTTGCCTGGAAAGGCAGAGAAAAGAGTGTGATACTCACGTAGGCTGTGCGGGGACGAGGTCGTGTTGAAGGCAGAGTACCTGGCCTTGACAGTGGCTAGGGAAGATTGGGGGAAAGCAGCCTCCAAGGCTAAACACTACCCAAGACCGATAGAAAACTAGTACCGCGAGGGAAAGTTGCAAAGAGCCCCGAAAGGGGTGTGAAAAGAGCCTGAAACCATACGGTTACAGACGTGCGCGGCCCGAAAGGAGCACGATCCCTGGTCGAGTTCCAGCAATGGAGCTCATCTGGGGGTAAGTGCTGCAGGGTCGCGCATTCCGTCTAGAAATTGGCGGAGCGTAAGCTCCGCTGACTAGAAACACGGGCCAGGGAGTTAACTGTCATGGCGAGCCTAAGGGTTCAAAGCCCGGAGGCGAAGCGAAAGCGATACTCCGCAAGGCCGCAAGGCCCCAGGGAGGAGGTGTGAAAGTGCCTTACAGTCATGGCGGTTTAGACTAGAAACCGAGTGATCGTGCCCTCGACAAGTTGAAGGCGGGCGAAAGCCTGCTGGAAGACTACAAGGGTCTTAACGTGCAACTTAGTCCCCTGATCGGGGGCAAGGGGCCAAAAGCCTATCTAACTCGGTGATTGCTAGTTCCCACCGAAGCGGATCCCAGTCCTGTCTCCGTGGATGTAGCCGACGCTGTAGAGCACTGATGAAGAAACAAGGATTCGAAAGGATCCACTTCTTTTTCAAACTCCGAATGTGTCGGCGCAAGAGAAACGGGGAAGCGGGTTTATGTGGGGTAAGCCTCATAACCGAGAGGGGATTAACCCAGACTGGAGTTAAGGTCCCCAAATTCAGGCTAAGTGTCAAGCCAAAGGGCGTCTATGAGCTCAGACAGCAGGGAGGTAGGCTTAGAAGCAGCCATCCTTCAAAGATAGCGTAACAGCTCACCTGCCGAGCTTGTGGGCCCCGAAAATGGACGGGACTAAAGCCTGATACCGATACTCCGGACAACTACTCTGAGAGTAGTTTGTGGTAGGTGGGCGTAGAGATTGGGCGGAAGCCGGGCCGTGAGGTCCGGTGGACCGATTTCTAGTGCAGATCCTGGTAGTAGTAGCAGCTAAGTCGGGTGAGAATGATGCATCGGCGCGTAAATAGGGTATGGGCCTCAACGTGTGAGGCACCAATTCTGTGCTGGACCTGAGTGGTTTGATACCTGCGGAAATCACAGGGACTCGAATCACAAAGGAAGTTTCAACCAAACAGATTCAACTCACAGGACGGTACAGCAACGGCAGAAGGTTCTGTATCGTCCTGAACAGATTCATCAATACACAACTCTTCAATTTCGGATGCGGTCTCTTCGGAGGAGAGGGAACCAAGGGAGGGAAAGGGACCCCATTCGAGTTCGCAAACAGCAACCCCAAGATCGTAGCGGTCATGCTGAGACTGCTCGACCGATTGGGAATTGACAAATCGACAATATCTCCAAGATTGCAGATACGAATCCCCCTCGGGGATTCGACCGGCAGGGTCCAGCCTCTGATGGAATTCTGGTCCAAGAGCATGGGCATACCCCTGGCCAAGTTCAGAAAGCCGTCCGTCCGCCTCAAGAAGGGGGCCGGGCGGAGCAATTATGGTACAATTTCGATCCGGATCAACTCCGGAATAGTCGGAAAGCTATTCACGTTCTGGACTGACCAGCTTACGCGTCGCGATACATTCTCAAGTCCTGACCGCCGCAAGGGCACGGGTTCCCTGGCAATGCGTCGTCAGCCAGGGGTTAGCCGATCCTAAGTGTATCCTCAACAGGGAGACACGAACCAGGGAAACTGGTCAAAATTCCAGTGCCTTTGACGGACCGATGAGCCGCAAGGCTCGACATCAGCTCCGGTGCTTTGAGATACGGTGTGCAGAGTTTATCGCTCTGTCTAATCTAACTAGTCGTGGGGAGTGTCGTAATGACGAGAACCATGATGAGTGGAGAATGGCCGCCCGTTGGGGTGGTTCACCAGACTCTCGGAGACCGTGAAAACGGAGCTGGAAAGGTTCGTCGAAGATCGTACCCAGATCCGACACCGGTGCCCCTAGGTAAGTAGCCTAAGGCGTGTCGGGGAACTGTAGGTAAGGGAACTCGGCAAATTAGCCACGTACGTTAGCTAGAAGTGGTGCCTGCGTTCGTAATGTGAAATTGCGTTCGCAGGTTGCAATAACAAGGGGGTCTCGACTGTTTACTAAAAACACAGTAAGCCGCAAGTCCGAAAGGATGAGTACGGCTTATGAATCCTGGCCAGTGCAGGTACCTAAAACTTGGGTTCAACCGAGCTAAGGGCCTGTAAACGCCGGGAGTAACTCTGACTCTCTTAAGGTAGCCAAATGCCTTGTCGGGTAAGTTCCGACGTGCATGAATGGACCAACGAGGGCCCCGCTGTCCCTATCTACGACCCGGCGAACCTACGTAAGGTGGACGAACAGTCCATCAACTTCCATCGGGGAGAGAAGTCCCTGTGGAGCTTTACTGCAGCTTGTTGCTGCGATGCGGTTTTGGTTGCAGAGTGTAACTGGGAGCCTTCGAAGCGCTGCCTTCGGGTGGCGTGGAGGCAACAATGTAACACCAGTCTTTCAGGACTGCGTCGCTAACTCCTAAGGGAGGACAACGGCAGGTGGGCAGTTCGGCTGGGGCGGCACCCCCTTGAAAAGATATCGAGGGGGCCCTAAGGTTGGCTCATCTGGGTCAGAACTCCAGAGTTGACGGCAAGGCGAAAAGCCAGCCTGACAGGAAGCTTAAACGCAGAGCTTTCTGCAACGAAAGTTTGGCCTAGCGATCATTCAAGTCCTCACTGTTGGGGGCTGGATGTGACAGAAAAGTTACCCCAGGGGTAACAGGCTCGTCGCGGGCGAGAGCTCCAATCGACCCCGCGGTTTGGTACCTCGGCCCATTAGTGGGCCTTGGGGCAAGATCGTGGTAACGCGATTGAAGTTTTCCGAAAGAAAAAACGAGTATCGGCTTATATCGGCGAAACCCGACCTCCTTTATCCAGGAGTCCGAGCAATCGGATCTTTGGGAAGAGCGGGAGAGGGCAACGCCGAGGGAAGTCCAACGGGATTTCAGCACCCGGTCAGATGGAAGGATTAACCGAAGACCAGCAGCAACATTCGTCGAGCTTGCAGTTCGGGCACTCCCTCGGGGAGCTGCTCGCCTTGCATTCGCTCGGCGCACACCCACAATCAGCGCAGGTGATGATCAGCCGTTGCATCGGCACGGCAGACGTCCCCTGACTCTTATATCATACTGGGGCTACGCACCGCTCATGTGGTTCGTCGTCCTGGTCAAGTTCAGGCGAAAGCCGACCAAAGAAGACACAGAGAAGATGAACTCATACTGGAGCGAGGCAGAAAAGTGGGGTGTCAAACGGCACCACGCCTTCTGGACGCTCGGCCGGTATGACGCCGTGTTCATCACAGAAGCGCCCGACGCCGAGACGATGATGAAGTTCAACATGGGAACTCCAACAGACCTCGGAAAGTCGGAGACCCTGGTCGCCTTCGGGCGAGACCAGGTCGTCAGCTGGCTAAAGTAGACGCGAAAGCGTCCACCGGTTTTCTTTTCCTTTGACAGGAAAGATTCAGTCAGGCATACGGCGGAGGCAGCGCAAACGACCCCGTGGGGGCCTTTGATCTCCCCTCGGTCGCGCGTTGCCAACATCCCGGATGCCTCTGATCATCAGCGAGGTACGACCATTTCCGTTGTGACCCCGTAACGACTGAGCGCGCAGAAGTAGTGCGTCATGAGATGCCGAAGGGCAAGCTCGAGAATCCCGCAAGGGACGCGTCACGTTCCGACGTGTCGCGACATTCGCTCGGGTGCGCCATACAAAACTTCGGCCATCATACGCCGACCCCTCCAAGTGCTGGAGGGTGAAGACATAGTCTAACTCCGGGCGTAAGCCTGGGTAAAGTTGCGATGTCGGCTCTTCCCATCCTGGTCCTGCAGCAGGGGCCAAGGGTGGGGCTGCTCGCCCATCAAAGGGGAACGTGAGCTGGGTTTAGACCGTCGTGAGACAGGTCGGCCTCTACCTGATGGAAGGGGATGATCACTGAGGGGAAGCTCTGCCCAGTACGAGAGGAACAGCGGAGCGTTGCCTCTGGCGTACCGGTTGTCCGAGAGGGCATCGCCGGGCAGCTAAGCAATTGTGGATAACCGCTGAAAGCATCTAAGCGGGAAGCCACTCCCGACAAGAGTGATCAATCCGTCCTAACCTCTGCCGCAAGGTGGAGGAGCGGATGGAGGAGGGCGGCCATAGAAGATGGCATTGAAATGGCGGGGGTGTACGCTGGAAGTCCGCAAGGGCGACCAGTTCAGCCCGTCCGCTAATTATAGCCCAACGCAGGATGAGGTATTCCCGGCGGAGGCGCAATGAACCCTATGCACGGTGTACAGGCCCCTTTTGCCTCTTGAGGCGCAAGGGCTCCCCCCAACACTTATCGCTGTCAGTAGCAAGGGAAGTCATGATGAGTTCAGGGCTTGGCTTCAGTTGGCACAGATGCCGGTATGCGTCAAGAGATAATAGACATGGATAGTCGCGACACCGTCCCAGGCCCGTCTGCGGGGGGAGCGGCTATGCCAAAGTTGAGTTCTAACGACAATTGGAGCATCTCCAGCTAACCTCGATGACCCGTCAACCGAAGTCCGATTTCGATGACATGGCGTCCGATTTCGACCTTCTCTTCCAGAATCCTGATGAATTGACCCGGCTTGAATCGCACTCTCTAAGTCGAGTGTTCGAGCGTTACGGGGTTAAGTCCGTACTAGATTGTGCCGCTGGCACAGGGATTCAGGCTATAGGACTAGCAGAAGGGGGATACGACGTCAGTGCCTCTGACATATCAGACAAGATGCTCAAACAGCTGGGAAGGAAGGCAGCTGACAAGAGACTCAGGATTCCGACCGCACTTGCCGATTTCCGGACCCTCGAACCATGGAAAGGCTCTACGTTCGACGCGGTCATTTGCTGTGGAAACTCTATTCCTCTGGTCGCTGATCTCGATGAGGTAAGACGCTCCCTTCGAGCCATGACTAGTGTAACACGACTCCACGGCATCGGTGTGGTAGGATTACACAACTATCTCTGGCCAGGTCTCAAGAAACATCGATTGTCATATCGAGGGACCAGAGTCAACAGGGAAGGTATCGAAATGCGGGTGGACTTCCGCCTATATGACCTTGGACGCGTCAAGGTCAACTATCTGTGCGTTAGGTTAGGAAGACGTCCGTGGTTTACGCAGTATGTAAAGTCGTATCTACTTCTCCGACCTCAGGCTCTTGCAAACCTGATGTTGGATTGCGGTTATAAATCAGCGAGAATCCTCGACCGGCGTGGGTTCGAACTTCATGAGGGTTTCGACGAGTTCCCATTGGTGGTAGGAGAAACCTGAAAGTCGCTGAGCAATCCAGCATGTTGGGAGTAGAACGATGCTAAAGACGGATCTCTCCCCGATTCAACAACTCAAGATTAGTTGCTTCAGTAGAGGAATCGCAGTAAGCCCGTCCGCTTCGAAGTCTTTGACACAGGACGGGAAAGTCCCACTGTCCCTGCACGAATACTCAACGACTGGTGGTGTGACTGTGGAACTGGAGGGTGGGGTATACATCAACGCGCCCTTCGACGAACCACTCTGCAAGAACCCAGAGGCCTCACTGGAGTACAACCCCGACACCCAAGGTCACTACGTAAGATTCAGAGGTACCGACTTTCTTGCACGTGTGCTACCTCTGCCTGGATACCTAGACATCCGCGATTCTGAAGGAAACCTCGCCACCGACGTGGTGATGACTCATGCAGACAGGGCAAGGCTCTCCTTGATATCCGGATGTTCTATGGACTGTGAATTCTGCAGCCTCGTGGGTTTGAGGTACGTACCAAGATCAGCAAGACAATTGTTGGCAGCCCTTGAAATTGCCAAGCAGGACAAAGCCCTACGTGTCAGACATCTATTGTTGAGTGGGGGAACACCAACCCAAAGGGACTTTGCGCACTTCGCGGAGACCTGCGAGACGTTGATCAAACAGGCCGGAATACCTGTGGACATAATGATGGTTCCACGCAGGGAAACTCAATTCACAGGTCAACTTCTTGATTGGGGAATCCATGGTTTCTCGTTCAACATGGAAGTCTTCGGCGAGGATGCGGCAAGGTCAATCACCCGATTGAAGAACCGCTACATGGGAAGGACAGTACTCTCTGAGAACCTGAAGTTCGCTGTCGAACACATGGGAGGCCCGGGCAGAGTCAGGTCCCTGATCGTAGTGGGGCTGGAGCCTCTTGATACCACTCTGGAGGGAATCGAGTTTCTCGCCAAACTTGGATGTGACCCGGTCATAAGTCCGTTCAGGCCGACCGCAGGAACTGGTCTGGAAGCTGTGGAGGCACCATCAATGGAATATCTAGAGCGCGTCTATGTTCAAGCGGAGAGGATCGCCGAGAGATATGGCGTAAAGCTGGGGCCCCGGTGTATTCCATGCCAGAATAACACCCTTACATTTCCTGACGGCAGCAAGGACTACTTCTATTCCTAGTTAGTGGGGGTGGGTCTACGAACAGGCGCCGGATGATTTCAGAGATCGATGGGCGCCTGGGAAGGCGGAAGCTAATCTGGTTTGGGATTCGAGGCGCAGACGCCGTTCCCTTGTTGGAATTGCAGCAGTTCAGGGAGGTCTTCTCTATCATAGCGCCACTCCAGTCGCTTTCAGTCGAGAGAGAAACGTGCTTGGAGAACATGAAGAAGGAGCGGCCAGACCTCGATCGATACAGCGTTGACGACGACACAACCATACAAGCGTCCGAGTTCCGGCGGGCATTGTTCGAGGCCCTCTCCGAGCCCAGCGCTGTGGTTCCCTACACGACGGGGGGTTTCATCACGGCCGCCTATTACCCCCGATGGGAAACGACCGAATATCTGGGCCTGTTCAACGAAAGAAGGGAGGCTTTCACGTACAAACCATGGGTGGAGTCGGAGTTAGTGAAGCTTGGCGTCCCTACCGTCCCGTGGAGATACGTGAAAGACGAGGATCGCACCCGGCTCATCGAAGCCCTCGAGCTGGGACCAGTTGTCGTTAGGACGTCTAGGACCGACGGCGGAGTGGGGGTTGGGCTTATCCATGACAAGAAGGGGCTATCTCAACACTTGCCGGATCACGCAGACGGGTTCATCGCCGTCGCCCCGTTTCTCCACCCCAACATACCGCTGAATGTCAATGCATGCGTGTTCAAGGACGGGACTGTCTCTCTCCATTCTCCCTCACTACAGCTAATTGGAGTCCCGTCATGTACAAGCAGAACTTTCGGCTATTGCGGGAACGACTTCGCCAGAATTCGAGAGCTCCCAGCCAATATTCTAGATTCATTAGAAGAGATTGTCCTGAAGACCGGGAGATGGCTCGCATCGGTGGGCTATCTAGGGGCATTCGGAGTCGACGCGATTGTTCACGACGCGAAGGTACTCTTGGCGGAAGTCAATCCCAGATTCCAGGGTTCCTCGGCCCTCTCGGCAAGCTTGGACGCCGAACTCGATAGGCCAGACGTCTTTCTTTGTCACATAGCCTCCTTTCAAGGGTTAACACCTCCACCCATTGACCATCTCAGGGACTTGGCGTCCAGTCAAGGGAGGGTTTCGCAAGTAATCATCCATAACTGCACCCCCTCCACTCTGGAGAGGACAGACAATGGGACCTTGGAAGGGCCCAATCGGTATCTCATAGTGCCTCAGAAAGGAATCGGAATCAAACCCAATGCAGTATTGGCAAAGGTATACGTCGACGAATCAGTGACACAAGACGGGCTGAGTCTTTCCCCAGAGTACAGGAAGCTGACAGAAGGCTTTTCAGCAAGCCACTTCAGCAAATCCTCTTCTCGAGTTGAGGCTAGCTCGTGACACAGGCTGACGGAGGGCACGGCCTATGAGCTATGGCTCGGGCCCGAGGGTAGTCCCAATAAAGATCAACGTACCAGAGCAGAAGCAGGCCATCCAACACCTTCTAACCACTTCGATAAAGCAAGGCACCTTCACTCCCTTTCTAGGGGCAGGGGTGTCTGCGTCCTCTCCAAGCTCTGTGGGCTTGTACTTCGAAATCGAACCAGGATCCTACTGGGCAACAGTCCAAGGCAGATTCCAAACTCTGGAATCCGCACTGGGCAAGGGAAACGAGACTACAAGAAAGTACATTCAATCGCTCGCGATGAACTACAGGATACGAAGTCAATCGCAAGGAGTCTCGCCAAGGATGGCCAAGCAGACCCCGATTGTCAACTTCCAGCTGAAGATTGCCAAGCTGGCTTCAGCCTTGATAGCGGCATTCGCAGCAGGCGTTTCCCGTGAACAGAATCCCGGAATCGATTCTGACGATTATTCAGTCGAAATGAGTGAGGGGGAACAAGAAAGAATCGTTGGTCCCCTTTTCGACGCGGTCGAAGCGTCGCTCGCCCTTGTCCTCGATAAGACAAGATCTGGGGGAAAGCCCCGTAGACTGGAGACCTCAATAATCTACAAACGAATGGGCGTAATCACCTGTAAGCTCCTAAGTAGTAAAGTCTGGGGGAAGTCAAAGGTGAGGTGGATTCAGAACGACCAATCGAAACAGGTGCATGAGGCCAAACTTCCCATGTTGAGCGCGCTTTACGAAGAGTGCAATCCCTTCAAGGAGAACCAGGTTCCGCACATGAGACTCAGTCTAATCCAATGGCTTGGGGACCTTCTGTGGTATACCATGCGATTCGACATTCCAGCCTACCCATCTTCCTCCGAACTCGCTTTCCTTGCATCCCTACTATTGGACACCGAAGATCTCCCAAGAAGAGCAGCTTTGGCTGAGGGAGCGAACGCACTTGGAGAGGAAACACTCTTCGTGGAGCATCTGAAGAACTGGCTAAAGTATTGCGAAGGTGACGAACATCAATCGACAACCGACTTCCATCGAGATATTGCAGAACTGCTTGTCCAGGAATTCAAGACGTACGAATGGAACAATGTCGAAGGAAAACAAGAAGGAGGCCTCTACCCCATCGCGTTCACTACAAACTACGATAGATGCTTGGAAATCGCCCTCAGCGATCAGCAATCAAAGTATCATGTAATCTATCCTGTACTTGAAAGGAACCGGCCCGATCAACTCCCTGACACGAAGTGGCTCGTAAGCCTAGGCATCCCAAGCTCAGATGGCCCCAGAGAAGTGGTGAAGGGAGTCTTGTCAGAGGTCAAGGATGAGCGCGGGTTCAGAATCCTGAGAGATGATGACTCCGGCTCCTTGCAGGTGGACGTCCAAGGGCCAATAATCGTGAAACTTCACGGCTCGCCCCTCCACCCAGTCCAAAACGCCAGGCAGGAACCTTTCCTAGTGTTGTCGGAGGCGTCATATCTTCTATCAATGGTGGGCCCACAGGGTTATCCGCAGTTCTTGAATTCCGAGATGTCAGAGTCACGCCGTCAGCTTTGGTTCCTTGGATATTCCCTGAGCGACTGGAACGTAAGGCTTAGTCTCTATCGTCAGGCCCATGAACACTTCATCAACAAACCCAGTAATGAGTTCCGAAACACGATGAACCGTAAGATTGATGCCATCAAGTCTGCGCTGCTTGGAACCTTGCAAGTACGAGTGTATTTGGGCGATTTGGAAGAGCTCGGCAAGATGATTGAACATTCGCTATTGAGTGGTGGTTGAGTGAACTACTCTCAGGCGTCGGAAGGATCACCTTGGCCAGGCCCTGTGCCCTACGATTGGAGATTCAGGGATTCATTTCACGGCCGCGAGTCAGAGATTGTTGAACTGGTCCAAAGGATTTTGCGAGAGAGGTTTGTCGTTGTCACGGGTCCCAGCGGAGCAGGAAAGACTTCGTTGCTCGGAGCGGGAGTTGTGTCCTCGCTACAAAGTCTTCGCCATGGGAAGGGAGTCAGGAATCCCGACGTGGGGCCAGTGCTATTGCTTCGCGAATGGGGTCCCGCCCTCGAGAATGCAGCTCCTGAAGAAGTGCTGAAAACGATGCTCAGGAACGCGGGGGAGGAACTCGAAACGAGGTCCAAGTCCGACGGAAGAGTATTCCGGTCAGTCAGGCCGACTGGTAGCCCATACGAGTACATCTCCGAACTTTGCAGCGCGTTTGGCAGCGTTGTCATAATCTTCGACCAGTTCGAGGAACTACTACGGTTAAGAAACAAGACGGCGGAAGAGATTGTATCGATAATTTCTCAATTGAACAGGAGGGATCCCCGGGTTAAGATTCTCGTCGGGCTGCGAGAGGAGTATCACAAAGACCTAAGGTCCCTTGAGGGCCACGTTGGTGGCCTCTACGGGAGAACTTTCTGGCTGCGGCCGCTAACGGTCAAAGGGGCCGAAGAGGCGATAATCAAGAGCGCCGAGAAGAAGAAGGGAATAGACTTGGGCACTCTCCGAAAGATACTCAAACTATTGGAAGATTATCAACGGCCCGATTCAACCCAGGGGAATTACTCCTCCGCTTCGCAATATGCTGACCTCTTAACACTCCAGGCAATCCTGTTGGAATACTATGCCTACTGCAAGCAACATGAAGTTGATTTGGACGATTCATCATTCGAATCCTACCGGGGTTCCGACACTCTTGAGAAGCTTGTGGGTGGGTCTCTCCAGAGATGGATTACGACCTCGCTGGAACAGACAAGGTTGAAGGAGACCCTCATCACAGCAAAGGAACTCACGAAGGAGGACCGAGATCTGATCATGGCCCACTGCATTACTAGAATGGCCTCGCATTTCTCTTCAGGCTCCTTCAAAATCCTAGTGCTTCAAAGCGACCTCGTCAACCGAAGTCTCGAGGACGATCTTAGGAGGCTTTTCCCGCAAGGATTCAACCAAAGCAAGAGATTCAAGCTTATTGACGAGCTAGCTGCCCAAATCAAAGCTGGGGACAAAGGGTTCTCCTTTGGATTCACTAAGAATGAAGATTCGGGCCCAGAGGTTCACGAGGTTACGGGAGGACCGGCAAGTGACAAGGGGTGGACGCGCACAAAATCAATCAGGACATTAGTGGAGGTAGCCCTTGAAGCTCTGGAGCGGCTGGGAGCTGGGAATGTCATCAGGTCTAGTGTCGACTACAAGAAGGACAAGGTCTGGGAGCTGGTTCACGACGGGTTCGCCAAACCCTTCATCGATTGGGCTGCGGCCCGACAGCATACTATTGAGGACGCATTAGGTTCGCTCAACCAACTAAGCGATGACATAATCATCGAATCTGCGAGCTCCTTGCCCAAGGAGATTCGTGGGGCAAACTGGGCAGGTTGTTGGATAGGCTCTGGGAAATCGCCGAAGGCGATACTCGAGAACATACGTTTCGTCAAATGCAGTTTCAAAGGAGTACTCTTCTCCTTCAAGTGCGTATTTCGCCATTGCACATTCATCGATTGCGAGCTCCCAGGAGCACTTTTCAAGGGGTGCGAAATGGACGATGTCGAATTCAAGGACTGCGGCGCGGACGGCACGTGGTTCAGAGATGCCGTTATGGGGCGAATGCAGTTCAATTCGACGCGGCTAGTCCAAGTCGGGTTCTACAACATACATATGACTGGCGGGTGGTCCTTTGCCGGGGCCAGGGGAGGAAGGAGCGAGAGCGTCGAGTCAGCTCGGTTCGATAACCTGTCGGGAAATCACAAGCTTACTTTCGACAACTGCAATCTTCAGTTCTGTTCATGGGATAAGCATACAGAGTCCAAGATTGAGATAAAGAACAGCCCAGAACCGTCCAATTGTGGCGTCATCTCTGAACGGTAAAGGGCAAGTTCTTGCCCCACTTTCGCATTAGGCAAACTTCAGGATGATCCCTATCAATACGCCCGATACGCCAATCAGAATTGAAACCCTGAACCAAATCCTGGTGAGTTTTGCCGCTTCGCCTGCAATTTCATAGTTTGAGAACAGGTTGAGCCGCTTAACCAAGATATCGTAGTAGTCGCCTATCTCAAACGTCTTTTTGGCAGTCTCGAATTCTTCTTTGTAGAGGTGGGCCTGAATTAAGTCAACGTCATAGAACCACGCGAAGTCCTCGAATGCCTTGTGAGTTAGGTCTCTTAGCTCGGCGGTCTTCTTCCTTTCGCTAACGTGTTTTTCCATTTCTTTGTTGTAGATCATGAAAGTCTCTGCTAGCAGGCACAGCATTCCACTCATCAAGATTGCCCAGCTCACCCCCCACTTGTGCCCCCATTCTGAGTAGTCAAGAATCCCCGCGGCCGTGAGGGCTTCGGGGTGGTCTGAGATATCTGAAAGATAGAGACCTCTATTCAAGACAAACAGGGCGTGAGGAGTCAGCTGGATCAAGTTCCTCTCAACGAATGCATTCTGATCCTGCTCCAACCCACTGGTGAATCCGAGAAGTCTGGTCACAAACCTTGTCCATGATGGATTTGAAGGCGAGGACTGTAGGGTGCTCGGAAGCTTCGTCATCTCGACTTCCTTGTAATGGAATGATATCTCGTTCCTAGATTCATGGATTCCTTTGACAAAACTTCGTACTGTTGATTCTACCTTCGAATCATCTCCCTTCCTCTTTACCATCGAGTTGAGAGGTTTTACAACTTCGACCCAAGCCACCGCTGCCAAGAAGTCCACAAGTAGAATGCTTTCCCCTTCCAAATACTCCTGACATCCGTTCTTGATTACAGCGCTAAGGGCAGGACCGTTGAGAGTTCCTTGAAGACCTCCTAGGTCGACGCGTAACCTGTCAGTGTTGCTGAAGAATTCTAGGAGGTCACCTCTGTCCTCCTTTGGCTCGAGAATCAGGGATATTGCTCCCGCCCTCGCGAGAGTCTCGCGCTCAGATCCTGAATCGGTACCTTCTGACTCTTGAAATTCGGCAGATTTGACGGTTTCAGCAGTCTGAACCTGGAGAAGGATCTGTGCCTTCGCTCTCCATTCAGTCTTTTTCGTGGTAGGGGTTACCTCCAACACATCACTTGGTTGGGTACCAGACATCACAATTTGCTTGTGTGAGTGACGACCTTGGTCTCTTGCCTCGGGATTCGCTTCGGAGAAGGAGACTTCGAGGTCAGGAATCTCTCTGAGCTTGATTGTCCTTAGCCCCCTGCGTCCCTTCGTGGTGAGAAGAGTCGTTTTCCTGAAGAACATGCGTGCCAATAGCTCGTCATGGCCCGACGCGTCAATGGAACTCCCAGTTGCATATTCTCTAATTTCTCCTGCATACCTGCGCCTTGAAACGCGTCTAGCCCAATCCGGGGCAACTTCCTCGAGAGTGACAGTCCTATCACCGACTTTGAACGACTCTGACATCTTCTTTCCGTTCAATCCATTGAGGAACCTGTCAAAGGGGATCTCGCCGGTTCCGTCCGTAAGCTCAAAGCCCTCGGTTAGGACATACACTCCTCTTGCAACCTCTCCGATGTCGTGAGTTTCCTCCTGAACTAATTCACTTCACCCTCGAATGGGGCATTCTTTCGATGCGGACGGGCCGCACCACTCAACACTGGCTTTCCCGACGTTCGAGGGGGTCCAGGCGTGCTCCCACGTCGCCACGACTCTTGACGGCACCTTATTTGAGTTAGGCGCGAGTCACAATCGGCACCGTCACAGAAGGTCTTTCATTCGAGATGATAGCTGGAAGTCCGCAAGGGCGACCAGTTCAGCCCGTCCGCTAGTCATAGCTCAACACAGGGATGGAGTCACTCCCGGCGGAGGCGTAGTGACCCTATGCGCGGGGAAATGTCAAGGGGCGGAACGGGTCTTTCTCTAAGGGGTCAAGTCTAACTGGACCATGACAAATCAACAAATGAATGTTTGATAACACCACCCTCTAAGAACTTGGAGCACGCATGCGAAAACCTCCCTCTCTCCGAGAGAGTTTCATATTGAGCCGGATGAGTTACGCAAGAAAGCCGCGAAGACAATAGGTGATACAACTTGTTGCATTCAGGCCTTGTCAGAACGGGCCAGTTCGGAAATTTCTCATGGCCACGTGAAGAAAGGTTGGGGCGATGAGGAGTTTTAGGGCCTTCTGCCATCGGTCCCCGAAGGCAGCAATGCTGAAGGCAATCAAGAGTGCTATCGACGATTATGAAGAAGAGAAAGGCTGACCCTAACAATCCCGACCTCCACAACAACAGGGGGGTGGCCCTGTGGTTCGTCCTCAGGAATGAAGATGCAATTAATGAATTCGACAGGGCCCTCGCAATAGAGCCCAAGCGTCCAGACTACAACTTTAACAAGGGTAATGCTTTGTCCAGTATGGACAGAAAGGACGAAGCCATCGTCGTGTACGACAAAGCAATCTCCCTATCCCCAAATACGTCCCACATTCACAATAACAAAGGCGTCGTGCTCTGGCTCTCGGGGAGAGAAGACGAGGCTCTGCTCGAATTCACCAAAGCAATCGAATCGGGTCAAAGTGAGCGCGGCTACTACACCAACAAGATAATCGCACTCGAAGATGCTGCCAAGTTGTCGGAAGTGCTAGAGACCATTGAAGGAGCGCTGAGAATCGACCCAATAGATCCCGACTTGCTTATCAAATATCTGGGAGTCATGGGGAGTCAGGGGCGAGGCGATGATGGTATCGCAAGAGTTGTACGTGCTATCCGAGACGGTGCTGACAGACGGGTTCTCTGTCAGTTTGCTCATTTCTGGTACACTGTCACTTCACATCGTACTGAGGAGGAGAAGGCGGTACTCAGGAGGTTTGTAACGGAGCAATGCGGAGGGGAGCGCCAGCGCAAGGTCCCCTTGTTCGCTGGTGGTCGCGATCTTTATCGTTCCCCTTGCAAATGGTCCGATGACGGAACTCGGAAAACGAAAGAGTTGCAGGAGACGATTTCGCCTTGGCTGGAATAGTCGAGCAATAGGATTAGTCTGCTAGGCTACTGCGCCAGCTTCTCTGCTGCAAGCAGCTTGTCAAAGAGGTTTCTCCTCCGGTAGTTATGTGCGGGTCCAGGCCCCTCTTCGAGCCGACGGTTCCAAAATCTATGGATTTGAGCTAACATAGGTGAGCGGCGGGTCGGAATAAAGACTCCCGAGGCATGTGCCGTCATCGCAAGAGAAGGCCTAGCCGCTCGAACCTAACCCTTGAGCTTGTATGTCGAGCGGAACAACATAATCCCTGCGAAGTCCAGGAGGGCGCTGGTCCCGCTGAAGCCTCCATGATTCAGCCATGCAATGACGACGAGGTCGCCCAGGACCGCAAGCCCTGAGATCATCATTATCGCCTGGCGGGCCATCTTCTTGTTCGTCTTCCCCCACATCCAGAGCACGAGGTAGAGTACCGCAAGCAAAATCGCCCCTGCTGACAGGAACGTGCCGGGGCCGTATCCGTAGGCGAGCTGGAAGATTCCCACGTAAAGGAAGAGGACCACGTTCACGACGAGCCAGAAGGTCATGTCGTCGACCATCGGAATCATCTTCTCCATCGAATCCATAGGACTCGCCGCGGCGGTTGCTCGGAGCGGAGGAACGGGCCCGCTGGTCTGTCTCACGTGCGCTTTGCGAGTCTCGAAGTTCGTATTTAAGGTCGAGAACGCGAGCATCAGGATAAGGTTAGGATTTCATGGTGCCGCGCTCAAATTTCGGCCTCTCGTTCACACCCTCGCCGGGTAAGAACGGGCCGTCAGGTAGTTTGTGTCGTCATGGCACAAGCTAAGACAGCGGTATTCATTCCCGGCGGTATCAAACCTGGCAGGGCATTCAGCAGCCAATGGTTAGCCTGGAGGGGGCCATTCATGGCGCGTGGCCCTTTGGTAACTGAGTTAGGGGCCTGAAGTCGGATTTCGAAGAGACTGCGGACGACGAAGTTCTCTCATTACCTGGTCCGGTGTCCTGCCCAGCCCGTCAGCCAGGACCTCCTCCGGGAAGTGCTTCAAGGAAAAGCTCGCCATCGCGAACATCACGGGGATCAAGTCCCTCCCCCTCGCAGTCAGATTGTACTGTATCAGGACCGGGTCCTCCCTGGCGACCAACCGCTCGACGAGGCCGTGCTCGATCAGCTCCCGCATCCGGAGTGAAATCATCCTGGCGTTGCTTCCGCGAGAGTGCCTCATTATGTCGTTGAACCTGGTCCTCCCTAAGACCAGTTCCCTCAGGATGTCGACCGACCAGCTCTTGCCCAGCACCTTGAAACCGGTGGCTATCGGGCAGCGGCGCAGGTTCGCGTAGTTCTCCACTGCGAGGATGAACTCCTCCTCTTGCAAGTCGGTTACAGACTTGTTAGTGCGAGTTTATATCGCTTACTTTTCGATACCAGATGTCAGAGAGTAATGCAGTCAACCTCGAGCGCTACGGCGATGCCCAAAACGCTTCGATACGCCCGATACCTGATGGTCATCTTAGTCCTGAGGCTTCTCGGGTCTCTCTTGATAGTCGCCGGGTTCAACGGGCAGTTGCCTTCTTATTTTGCGGTGCCGTTCGGCATCGGCGATACCACGGTAGGGCTGACAGCGCTTCCCGTTGCTTACATGCTAGGCAGGGGGGGCGTTCGGACGTACGCCCTCGCCCTTGTGTGGGACGTCGCAGGACTAGTCGACCTCCTGCTCGCTGCGGGGGTGACCACGTACGGCGGGGCCTTCGGGGCCGTAAGCGCCTTCTTCGGGCCAGCAATCGTACTCCTGCCCATAGACATCGTGGTTCACTTCGTAATCCTGGGTCTGCTGCTGACTCCTGCAGTAGCCCGGCACTTCGCAGGAAGAGTCGGCTGATCAGGTCCACAAGAAACTAAGCGAGACACGTCCGAATGGGAAGTAACGCACTTCCTTCAGCCTCCTCAGGGTTGCTGCGTCAGCTGCTCCCCCGTTTGAGCGTCTCAGATCTCAGTTCTGCGACATTACAACGCCTGGCCAGAAAGAAAGACAGTTCACACTTGACGAAGCCGTTCAGCCAAGCTAAACGCGGGCTGGCCTGGCTTTCAAAAGTGGTGTATCAAATGCCCTCCGGACGATACCACTGGCGATGTTCGAACGAATCAGGCGAACCGTCAGCAAGCCCGCGACAGCCGGGCGCTGGGACCCAGACCAGGCGCTTGAGCCAGAGGTCGAGGCGGACCAAGAGCCACGAGTCGAAAACACAGTTCCGGCATCTCCACCAACAGAGACACACAAGTTCGACTCCAGCGGCGTCGAGTACCAGAGGACCCTCGTCCAGACCGCCATAGACCAGGGCGGCAAGCTCTACAACCATGAGATGTCGCTCCCATGGCTGAGGACGATCCTCGCAGGCCTCGAAGGAAGAGAGGTCAGGCCCGAGGACGCCTGGGACGCCGAATCAATCGACATGCCAGAAAGCCCAGTCCCTCCGACCTACTACAAGCTGTTCCCAGCGGAAAGGGAACCCGAGCCGGGGCACTTCAGATAGAGAGTCCCGGGGTGGCTTGAGACGTCCTCAAGCGGGAAGCGCCAGACATCAGGGAACGGGGCCTCAACGAGGATGCGCAGGCTCTCCTACGACTACCAGTTGACCTACCTCCACGGGGCCTCGCGGGATGTGATAGGCGAGATTACGGACAACAGGGTGAGGATAAGCCTGCCGAGCCTCATCGACAACTTCGAGAGGAACCTGGTCGACGAGGTCGCGACCACATTGATTGTGATTCTGCTGCACGAGCTCTCCCACTGGGGAGACGAAGGGGACTATGGAAACGACTTCTCCCCCAGCCCCGGGTGGAACGAGATGCTCGTCAGGACAGTTTACAACAACGGACTCTCATGACTTGGAACCGTCCCCAACGAAGCGTCCCATCCTCCTCTTTCATTCCTTCCAACGGCCGTTCATTGACGGAACCTATGCCAGAAGTTGCTTTTCCAACTCGACTTTGTTAGTCCGGAGTTTGACCTTCGCGGTTTCCAGGCTGGCTGACAGAATTGCAATCTGAGCAGCTATCAGCTCGAGTTTCTTGGGATCATCCGCCAGATCCTTCAGCTTCTTAGCAATCTGTTCTTTCTCGGTTCCCATGTCAGTCATTCTATCCCTAGCATCTTCTTAATCGTTTCCAATTGTTCCTGCGTCGTCTGGACGACCTGTTCGGTGGATCGGAATGTGCCCAAGGCATTGGTCGCTGCCGTCTTGAAACCTTCCCGCTCACCTGTCAAGTCCTGAACTTGTTGAGCGAGGGTCTGGGTGGGGCGCTGCCCAAAGTAGAATGCGACTACGGCTGCAACGAGCGTACCAAAGGTCGATGTTACGGCCTCCAGGGAGGCGGAGAGACTCGTAGTCCCTACATTGGAGAACAATACATCGCCGTAAAACAGGATAAAGGCAGTTATCAAGGCGATTCCAATGATAAATTGGTATGCGGAGTCGTGATGGACCCGCTTCTCAATCGGAGCCATTACTACACATATCCAAGGCCCACGATATAAGAGGAACTCCACGACAATCTCACTCCAGAGGTGACTCTCGCCAAGACGCAATTCACGAAACTGGTTGAGAGGATTCCTGTCCTGGCTCCTTGAGATGCCACTCTAAATAACCACGGCGCGGGCCTCCGACTGAGTTGGAGTCTGACTCCGCGGTTGGACCTTCCCGGCTGATTAAGTGGGCGACCCGGCTCGTCCTTGTTCTGATCGCGGTCGCAATAGTCCTGGCGATAGCATGGGTGATTCTGCAGTGGTCAATCGCCGAGTCGGTCTACTCAACCAAGGCGGGCCTCGACTGGTTCGGCATCGTCTTCTACCACGAGTACACTTTCATCGCCGCGGGGCTCTTCGCACTCCTTCTCGTGCACCCAAAGCCCGGAGGCAGCGACCTGTGGAGGCTTGGGACTGTGCTCCAGAGGCTCGCGAGGCCATACGAATCGGAGCAGGGAGGGCTGAGACTCAGCGAGAAGATGAACGTCTGGCTCTGGGCCCTCTGGCAGACCTTGAAGTGGGCGATGGGCTTTTACTTCTTCACCGCCGCAGGGGGCTTCCCCTTCCTAGGCCAGATCATGAATCCCATCATGATGATGTCGATGGGCCTGGGGAGCTGGTCTGACCTCCCGCGCATCTTCACGCTCCCTTTCGCTCCGGCGTCCGGTGCCGGGTTCGTGGCCCTCATGCCCTCGATGTCCATCCAGTACGCCGTCCTCTCCTACACTCTCTCTGCCGTCCTCCTGGTCCTGGCGGTCCGGACTCTGCTCCGCCTGCTGGCCAACCTTGCCATACGGAAGAGCGACGTCTGGATCAGGAACTTCCTCACTTTGATTGCCGCCATACTCTTCGAGGTCATACTGGGCGCGCCCTACTGGCTGATGAACATAGCAACGCCCTACGTCTATGGCATAGCCTGGAGCGCTCTCCTTCTCACTGCGCTAGGCATCGCCTCCCTCTCTAGGAGGAACGCCCAGGCACCGACGCTGAAGCTCTTCAAGGCCGTCGCCGTCGTCCTCGTGATACTCCTGCTCGTCCAGGTGGCGGCCGGCGCAGTCTATTTCTTCAACTGGAACAACAACTACCTCGCCTACTCGTGGCACCCCCAGACCGAGAAGCAGATCGCTGTCACGAGGTGGGCCGCTGGCCTCGACGGGATCCACGTCAACAACATCACGAGCCTGCCGACGAGCAACCCGATGACGACCCTGGACCTCGTCCGGCAGTGGGACCAGCAGGCAGCGACGGTCACCAACACCAAGGAGATAGGCGCCTACAACTGGATGGGCCTCGCCAGCTCGGAGATCGTCTTCTACAACCGCACAGAGTACTGGGTCTCGCCGACGACTCCCACCTTCCCCTCTACTGACTGGATCAGCGAGCACCTGATCTACACCCACGCGGCGAAAGTCCTCGTGATCAACACGCACAACGGCTCGGTGATCCCGACTGAGAGCGCCTACGGCATCGGCTCCGAGCCCCCGATCTATTACGGCGAAGGGGACGGGTTCAACCAGAACGTGTACCTCCACGTCCAGGGCTACGACGAGATTCAGAACGCCTCCTACGCCGGAGCGCCCGACTACGTGCTGGACGGCTGGCAAAAGTCGATGTGGTTCACCTTCGCGGAGGCGCAGCTGGGCTTCGCCTTCTCCGGCAAGTCCGTGGACATGCAGTGGAACAGGAACGTCTTCTCAAGGGTCGGGGACCTGCTCATACCGGGCCTCACCATGGACCCCTCGGCCTACATCGTATCAGACGGTCACAGCCTCTTCTACGCTGTGCAGGTCTACATCGACTACCCCCTGCGGTCGGGGTTCTCCGCGAGCCCCTACCTGAGGTTCTTCGGCGTGGCCCTCGTCAACATCCAGGACGGGGCGGTGCAGGGATACACGGTCTCCAACCTGCTGGGGACGAACTCTTCTGACTTCATCACGAAGTTCTACCAGAAGTACTACAGCAGCTGGACGGCCCCTCCCGCTTGGCTCGTCCCCCAGCTCAGGTATCCTGAACAGCTCCTCGGCTCGCCCGACGTGCCGGGGCAGCTCGACTACGACTTCATCTATCACATCAGCGACCCCTTCGTCTTCCGGTCGGGCACCCAGTTCTACGAGAGGGCTGGGGACAGCGGCGTGCAGTACATCCCCTTCGCGGTCGGGAACCAGACATACTTCGTAGGTCTGCAGCTCGCGCAGTACCAAGGCGTAGTCAGCAAGAACCTGGGGGCGCTCTACATAGCCTACGGCGGGGACAGGCTGGGGCAGGTCTACCTCTACCAGAACCCCTCTCAGTCGGCGCTGATCATCGGCCCCACGGCCGCGGAGAACGCCCTGACGACCAACCAGCAGGTTAGGACCCAGCTGACCCTGCTCCCCAACTACAGGTTCGGCTCCTACCTCCTCTACTCCGTAGGAGGTCAGCTCACATACTTCGTGGCGGTCTACACGAACCCGGGCAGCTCAGGAGTTGTGACCCAGCTTCCCTTCATGACTGCGGTCAACCCTTCGTCAGGCGCCGTCGGGGTCGGCCCGAGCGCGGTGGCGGCTTTTGAGGACCTCGGAGCGGGCAACTCCACGACCGGGGTGACTCCCAGCAGGGAGGCCCTGGTCCATGAAGTAGATGCTCTGATCGCCGCCCAGGGGTACGGCCTGGTCAACGCGACCTCAGTCAACCCGACGGTCTACATCAGCCAGGGCAGCTTGTCCCTGAGCACTGCGGGAGAGAACCAGACGAAGGCCCTCGTGGCCAACCTGATAACGACCTACGGCCCCGGGAGCGTCGACCACACCGTCTATTCCTGGAGCGACAGCTCAGGAGACCTCAACTTCGGCGTCTTCGTAGTCCCCGCCCAGGGGGTCACTTACCTGTACTACGTCACGGTGAAGCCCTAGCGAACCTGGACTAGCGCCTGGCGAGGATGATGACGACCACGACGATCACCGCTATCAATCCGATCACGATGAGCCTGAGGGCCCCGTTCCGCTCGGAGATCATGAAGGTAGCGTTCAGTTGCGCGAGGGGGCTCCTGGAGTTGAGCATCTTCACCAGTTCCAGTGCCTCCTCGTAGACGAACTTACCCCCGTCGACCGCGATGACGTTGTCTCCCTTGAGCACGAAGCTGTGCCCCTTGACCGCGAGAGGAAGCTGCGACCTCCTGTTTACCCATTCACGGAACTGCTCTTCGCTCAAGGCTCAGCGCCAACGCCCTCCGAAGGCTTTTTTCTGCTTTTCCTCCGTCTCAACCCAGCTCTCTCCCACCAGGCTGGAGGTCGCCCTTGCCCTCGGCGGCTTGGCCTTGCGAAACTCAAGGGTTGTCGTGGACCGACCGTAGGTCGACCCCTTGGCTCAGCACGGACTTCAGGTTGGTCAGGAAGTAGGCCCAGCCTGATTGAATCGCCCCGAAGAGCCAGAGCCAGTCGTCGCCGTCCTTGAATCCCGTGTGCTTGACCTCCAGGAGAGTCCCTTTCCCCTTCTTCGCAAGGGTGAACGAGGCCTGGGTCTCGAACTTCTTGCCCTTCACTCTGTCAGGCCAGGTAAGCACCAGCTTCTTGTTTGGGACGACCTTCTTGACGATGCCCGTGTGGCTGCTCCCTCCTCTCCAAGTGAAGGTGTAGGTGCTTCCTTCGACCGGCTTGATTTTCGCCTTCCCCAGGAACCACTTCACCAGCTGCCTCGGCTCGGTCAGCGCTTTGAACACGGTCTCCGGGGGAGAATCGTAATAGTAACTCTGGCTGATCACAAGTTTTCTGGAAACCACGCATCGGTGGCGCTCCAGGGTAGATTTAACCAACGAGGTCCAAGCCAGGTGCTGAGGCCTCGGCTGTGTTCTGGGACGACCTCTGGAAGCGCGAAGAGAGATTCCGCCTGTCCGCCAAGCCCGAATTCCGGCACAAGACTGCCTTCGTAGCGGTCTCTTCCATCGCGGAGCAGTTCTACTGCGAGTACAAGCTGGAGAACGAGTTCGCCTTCGGCGAGGTTCCCACTGAGGCAAAGAGCACAGGCACGGAGCTCCACAACGAGCTCATCCCCCAGGAGCCGATCACAAAGGAACAGTTCGCCAGCCTGGTAGAGAGGAAGAAGCCGAGCTTCGCGGTCCTTGGAGTCTGGGGAAGCGTCGGGGGCCTCAGGATAGTGGGGATGCCCGACCACATCGTCTGGTCCCAGGGGAAGCCTCTCTGGCTCGTCGAGCTCAAGACCACCAGGGGCGACCCGACCTCCCTCTGGCCGGACCAGATGGCCCAGATCCGGATCTACGCGCTGCTTCTGGATCTGATGGGGTTCGACTGCTCCCGGCTCAGGCTCGCCCTTGTCAGACTGAGGACCGAAGGACTCTCTGATGAGGAACGGAGGCTCTGGGTCGAGAGGGTGTCTGAGCGTCTGCAGTCAGACAAGGTGGTGGAGCTTGAGGCCATGTACAAGGACACCATGAAGGTGCACCTCCTTCCGCATGACAGGTCTGCGGCAGTGGCGAACGTCATGGAGACCCGAGGGTATTGGCTCGGGGAGAGGGAGCCCACCTCCAGCACGAGCGTGGGCAAGTGCAGGGCCTGCGAGTACAACCCGGTCTGCCCGAAGAGCCTGTTCAAAGGCCCCTGAACGACCCGCATCCTTCAACGGTTCTTATGTACGGGTATACCGTTATGCTCGGTGAGCGAAGTGGGAGCATCAACAACTGTGAAGGTCTCGAAGGAGACTGTAAGGAAACTGGCTGCGCTTCAGAAGACCCTTCACACCAAGAACATGGACTAGACCATACGCGTCCTCGTCAAGAGACTTCGAAACGAAGCTCTCGAGTCTGCTTTCGGGGATGACAACGTGAAGTCTAGAGTCTTCATGGAGTCAGACCGACTTGAAGACCCTGGTTTACTCCTACGCCTGGGTAGAGATCTTCAAGGCGAGCGCCGCCGGTGAGGTCGCGAAAGAGCGGATAGAATCCTCCGATGAGGCGTTCACACCCGACGTGATACCGGCCGAGCTTACAACGAAATACCTGAGGGCAGGCGAAGGGCAGTCGTCCATCAGAAACTGGTTGTCGCTGACAAACGGAGCTACCGAGGTGCTCGGGATCAACATCCCCGTTGCCGAAGAATCCGCAAGGGCATCGCTCGACCTCACGAAGAGGGCCAAGGAGAGGGGACTGTCCAAGCCCGGCCTAGCTGATGAGATTGTGCTCGCTACTGCGTGCATCAAGCAGGCAGAGGTCCTCACGGGCGACCCACACTCCAAGGGACTTTCTGGCGTAGTGTGGCTCGGCATGTGAACGGAAAGAGATTCAGGCCTCTATCCGAGGGTCGAGGTCCCTGTAGGCCTGCAGGAGGGCCCTGAGGCGCTCCCCCTGAGGCGTGAGCGAGTACTCCACCGCGAACGGCTGGGTGTCGAGCACCTTCCTCCTGACGAAGCCACTGTCGACCATATGTCGTAGGGCCCTTGAGAGCGTCCTGGAGTTGAGAGAGCCGCTCTT
The DNA here is from genome assembly GCA_016432545.1 of archaeon. Classification (NCBI taxonomy): domain Archaea; species archaeon. The sequence goes on along the minus strand of CP066694.1, from coordinate 998,158 downwards.
CCCCATGGCCAATATCTGGTTGAACCTCCTCGGCCCGTCGAGGAGGTACGCCGCCACGATCAGGTGCCAGGGCGAGCCCGCCCTCTTGATCCCGCGGACCAGTGAGCAGACTTCAGGGGTTGCGATCTCCTCCCCTTGGGCAACTGACAGCGATGTCATCTGGTAGACACCGGGTCCATCGGGTTTTATAAACTTGCTTTCTGTTAGCAACTAACGATATGTTAGCGACACCCCTTCAGACAAACTCCGCACGAATCCTCGCCATTTCGGGCAGCGGCAGGAAGGGCTCATTCAACACGGCCCTGCTCAAAGCTGCGATGGGGCTCCTTCCCGAGGGTGTCTCCATGGAGATCCATGACGTTTCGCGTTTCCCACTCTACGACCCGGACGCCGAGTCGCAGATGCCTCCCATGGTCAAGAGGTTCAAGGAGAAGGTCCGCGCTGCCGACGCGATCGTCTTTGCCACCCCTGAGTACAACCACAGCATCTCCGCGGTCCTGAAGAATGCAATCGAGTGGGGCAACAGGCCTTGGGGGGACAACTCCTGGAAGGGGAAGCCGGCGGCTATAGTGAGCGCCTCTACTTCACTTACAGGAGGCGCCAGAGCGCAGGAACATCTCAGGCAGATAATGGTCGACCTTGACATGCATCCTTTGAACCATCCCCAGGTCCTAGTGGCAAAGGCCCACGAGAAGTTCTCTCAGGGCCTCATCCTGCAAGACGAGACCACCAAGGAACTCGTCAAGGCTCTTCTGGCGCAACTCTTAGAGCGAACCAGAATTGCAGAGGTCGCTGGTTCCGTTCAGACCACACCTGTCAGCGCCTAGGCCCCGTCCTGGTCACGTATCCTACGCTGATCTTGCCCTTACATCTAGTACATCTCCGTAAACCCCATTATAGGCCGGGGAGAGGGCTTCGGTAGTCCGGATGTCCGACAGCGAGTTTCTCAAGCTGGAGAAGGCCGAGCAGGAGGTCCTCGCTCAAATCGCCAAGCAGAGGAAAATTTGCGATGACCTGAGGGCGGACTCCCAGGCTACCCAGGAATCTTTCCTCACCTCTTACGGCGTGATATTCCGGCCTCTCGAGGCCAGCCTGATGAAGCTCGAGGGCGATTCGTGGTCTAGCCATCGCAGCGCGCTGAAGAACGCCGTCGGGCGTTGCGGGCCTTCGTTCAACGAAGTCCGGACGTCCCAGGACATTGCAAACCTTCACACCTCTCTGAAGTCCAGCATCAAGCAAGCGCTCGAAGCAACAGATTCTACGGTCAACCAGTTTCAGGAGATGAGCGCCAGTCTCCGCAGGCTCGATGCGATAGTTCTTGGGCGAGACACCCCTGACATCCTTGAAGAGCTCCAGGCCAAGAAGCAGAGACTAGAGAAGGAAGAAGAGAGGCTGAAAGGCCTTCAGGCCAGGTACGACCGCTACTTCGGGGAAAGGAACCCGAAGAAGAACTGAACCGTTTCCACTGCGAAAGAAGATAACGGGGAAGCTTCTAAGTGGGTCGTGGCTGAGTCCAAGGAGATTACGACCTTCGAGGAATTGCGCAAACTTCGGCTCGCCGACGACGGCTACATCGTAATCAAGGACACCGCTCGCGACCCGATTGTGCACAAGATCAACTCAACGTGCATCTCCACGGACAACTTCAACGTCAAGGTGATCCTCAACGAGAGGAGGACTGGAAGCTACTTCTGGGTCGACAGCGTAGCGACCGCCGGGCGCGAGTTCGGGGCCAAGCGCTGCAAGGTCTGCAAGCCTGAAACTCACTACATAGATCCTTCCGCCTTGAAGTAGGAGCTGTACTCCCGGCAGGCTAGTGCGGTACTTCAAGCAGCTCGAGTATTCTCTTCAATCGGGAGGATTCACTCAGCTCCCCGAAAATCGGCCCCGCAACTTGGGTCCTGAAGTCCGGGACTCTTTGTTTGAGAGCTGCTTCCAAGAGTCCCAGGCACTTGTCGAAGTTCCCCAGCCCCAAATGCACCTCCGCCAAATTGAGGGTTGTCACGAGCCCTCTCTTCCCGGACTCGAGCTCGTGAAGTATTCGCAATGCTTCGACTCTCTTCCCGGCCTTGCCAAGGGCGTAGCCCAGGTCAGCCTTGAGCACGGGTTGCCCATGGCTGAGGCGGACCGCGGTCTGCATCTCTTTGACGCCTTCTCTGTAAAGTCCCAGGCTCACCCTGAGCAGCCCCAAGTAAGCGTGGTAGTTGTAGAAACTGGAGAACTCGGGGCTGGCCGCGGCTGCGCGCTCCAGCACCTCGATGCCTTCGCGCTCTCTGTGCGCCATCCAGTATGCCTGCGCGAGTGTCGTCTGCATCGCGTTCGAAAACGGGTCGAGTTCGAGGGCTTTCTTCGCTTCGTCGATCGCCCTGTCGTGGACCCCGTTCTCGCTGAGGAGTATGCTGAGCCACTGGTGCGCCGACGAGAAGCTCGGCTTCAATCGGACTGCACTCTCAAGCTCGGTCTGTGCGTCTCTCCAATTCCAGTCAATCTCATGATAGATCACCCAACCGAGGGAAGCGTGAGCCTCGGCCAAGTCGGGGTCTAGTTCGATCGCACGGAGGACCATCTCCCTCGCCCTTTTTGAAGCCGCTTTCCTTTCGGCGAACCCGTAGGCTGCCCGAAAGTAGAAGCAATTAGCGAGTCCAGAGTACGCCAGGGCGTAGTTAGGGTCGGCCTCCACGGCCTTCTCGAAGTACGCTATCGCCTTCTCGAAGCCCGCCTCAGTCCTCTCTCCCCAATAGTGCCTGCCCTTTAGGTAAAGGGCGAGCGCCTTCGTGCTGCTAGTGGGGGGCGTCCCCATTCTCTGGCTCTCGGAGGGCAGTAGCTTGACCTTCAAGAACTCGGTGACCTTCTCGGAAACGTCCGACTGGATCTCGAAGATGTCCCCGAGCTCCCGGTCGTAGCTCTGCGCCCAGACGTGGCCGTCTGTGTTCGCGTCGATGAGCTGTATGGTTACGCGTATCCTGTTCCCTGACTTCCTCACGCTGCCTTCGATGATGGACCCGGCCGAGAGCTCGGAACCGATCTCCGGGGCGGTCTTGTCGGTGGCCCGGTACGCCAGAGTCGAGGTCCTCGAGATGACGGAGAGCCCGCTGACGATTGAGAGCCTAGAAATCAACTCCTCGCAGACTCCGTCGGCGAAGTCGGCATCGCTCGGGTTGCGGCTCATGCTTGCGAAGGGCAGGACGGCTATCTTCGTCCTGTCCAACCCTCCCGACTGTCTCCGGAGAGTCTTCCCCAGGGCAAGGGAATCGACGAAGGCCTGGACTGGCTTCCTGTCGTAGGCCACCCTAAGCTTGGAGACGAGCCCGCCCCTCCCCCTCTCCTTTGGGAAGACCCTGGCCTCTAGAGACCCTTCGCGGATCAAGGCCCTGACGAAACTCCCCAGGCCGCCCGTTTCCCCGTACATGTTTCTGGGGGAGATGTGCGCGCCTCGCGCCGCTTCAGTCAAACTCCTCCAGCCAGAACTCTCGAGCGCGAGCCGGTCCCGCATGTAATCCCGAACGAACGAAGCGGCAAGGAATTCGAAGAGCCTGCGACTCTGGTCATCCGGCCGTCGAGAGAGTTTCAGCGAAGCACCTGCGGCTGAGCGACTCAAGGCTCTGGCTCGATTCGCTGGGGCGACGGCTTGATTCTAATAGATTGCTGAAGCTCCCCGCCAGCCGAGCGAAATTGAAATCTCATGTTCCACGCCTCGTCTAACCAAAGGAGGTGTATTCCATAAGAATGGCGCCAATGGACTCGAATCTCGATACCAAATCGAAGAAAATGCCATAGAACAGCCCTGACGAAGCTAGAAAGGGAAAAAACCCAGCCCTGGTCCGCGCGAAAATCCCCTACTATTTTCGTCTACCATGGATGAACTGTGCGAGCAGGGTCTCCGATGGTCGCTGCAGCGGTTGTAGTCGTCACGCTTCTCGGAATCGGCGCCCTGGCCGCCTTTGGAAGATATCCCTCCTCAGCTCCTTCGCTTGGCCTGACGCCGGGGACTACGCTCGATCTGGGTTCTGACCCAGCGTCACTGAGCCTCGAGCTCAGAGACTGCACTATCGCTCAGAATCCATGCGCCCTGATTCAGGGACCTAACCCTCCAAAGACCGCCTGGATTCCGATTAGCACCTTCGTATGGGGAGGGACTAGATTTTCTGCCAACGGGGCAGGTCACATCATCCTCGGAGCGGCCGGCCTGAACTTGGTGAACATCACGGAGGGCTCAGGCTGCGGCCTGAACGCTAACGGCTTCGACCTACCTTGTTCTTACAGTACGAGTGTAGTGAACGCACTTCTGGGAGGACACAAGATCCAGGCAATAATACACATCTTCGCGTCAGGGGCTGCGGGTATCACTTTCGAGATTTTCCAGCTAAAGATTGGTTTCGCGACGCAGGCCTACGTAGTCGGATACACTCAATCAGGCTTCACAGGCGCTTCGACTCCCGGCACCGACAACATCGTGATCAGGACTTGCGACGTCACCCTTGTACATCTGAACGGGGGGCAGACGGCCAGCACCGGGGACCTCTGCAGGCCCCGAGTCTCCTCGACGACCACGCTCTCTACAATCACGCTCACCAATGCCACCACGGTGACCAGTACCTCCTTCCTTACGTCCACTTCGACTGTCATTACTTACGAGACCACTACGGCGACGGCGTCGACAAACGTCACGTGTTTCAACTGTGAAGTGACGGTCACGACTACTTCCAGTTCAACCACCTGACTTCAATCTGTCGAGCTAAGCGGCCTAGCCGTTGCCTTGAAGCTTGGACAGAAACCTAGGAGGGAAGAATCCATCAGAGTGGCTTAAGAACCGGCGCAATTGGGCGGGCAAAGAACTCCAATGGAGAATCCACCTGCAGCTCCCCCGAGCCGGCCGCCCCACGTCCGCCTGGTCTTCATCCTCGTCATAGCCGCGTTCTTCATGGACATAATCGATGCGTCGATCGTCACTGTCGCGCTGCCTTCCATCAGGACCGAGTTCATAGCCTCGATCGCAGCCAGCCAGTGGATATACGGCGCCTATGCGATCACCCTAGCAGGGTTCCTGCTCCTGATGGGGAGGGCGGGGGACGTCTATGGCCAGAAGAAGATATTCATGGCCGGGCTGGTCCTGTTCACGGTCGCCTCCTTCGCGGGCGGTCTCGCGCCGTCCCTCCTGTTCCTGATCGTCTCAAGGGCGCTCCAGGGGATAGGGGCTGCAATGACCACTGTCACAGCGTTCGCGATCTTCATCAGACTCTTCCCGGAAGGCCCGGAGCGGAACAAGGCCTTCGGCTACATCATCGCCGTCCTGTCTGGCGGGTTTGCGGCCGGCGCCGTCACAGGGGGAGTCTTGACGACCTTTCTTGGCTGGCGCTGGGTGATGTTCATCAACGTCCCGATAGGGATTGTGACGGTGCTCTTCTGCCAGAGGTACCTTCCTGGAGGAGGAGGCTGGCTGAAGAACCAGCGCCTCGACGTCCCAGGCGCCCTCACCGTCACCACCGGCATCATTCTGTTCGTTTACGCGCTGACCAACGCGGCGGGCGTCGGATTCGCATCAATCTCGACCTTGGTCCCACTCGGCCTGGCGGTCGCCACCCTGGCCACATTCGTGGCCATCGAATCGAAATCGAAGTCGCCTCTGATGCCTCTCTCCTTCGTCAGGCGCGGGTCGGTCCTGACGGCCAACGCCATCGCCCTTGTCTTGACCTCGGTCGTCGGAGGCGTCTCGTTCATCGTCCCGGTCTACTTCCAGAACGTCCTAGGCTACTCGGCAGTCTATTCTGGCATCCTTACGCTTCCTCCGGCTCTCGTCTTCTTCCTCGTGGGTGGATGGGGGGCTTCGCGCCTGGTCAATCGCCTCGGGGCAAGGCGGGCAATCCTCCTGTCGGCGCTGTTGATCATCTTCGGTACTCTACTGATGACGCCGATGTCCGTCAACGGCAGCCCCTTCGTGCTCATGCCGGGCTTCGTGGTCTGGGCCTTCGGGGCGAGCATAGGGTTCCCAGCCGTCAACATCGCTGCCGTGGCGGGGACGAAGCCCGGAGAGGAGGGCCTCGCCTCCGGCGTGGTCAACACGTCTTTTCGTATCGGGTTTCCTGTCGGACTCGCCGTGCTCCTAACCATCGCAGGGGCTTTCGACCCGCCGGCCGCGGGGTCACCTTCAGCGGTCGCCCAGGGGATCGTAGCAGGGTTCCAGGTGGCGATGGTCGCAGCTGCGCTGCTCGGGGTCTTGGCATTCGTGATCACGCTCCGCCTGAAGGATGTCAAACCCTCCTGGGCCCAGCAGGGGCCGCAGACGGGCGCTCCAGAGGTCCCTGCAATATCGCCAAGCTGACGACAAAGCTCTTCTGTGGGCACGACTTCGCGAGGCTTTCATCAAACCTGAATTCGCGGAACCTGGATGCGGGTAATTTCCTACGGTATGACGTATGGGTTAAATGTCGATTGAGGGTGCTTGTCGCTGATGCCAAAGTCGAAGGTGACGTCGAAGTTTCAGGTGACCATCCCCAAGGAAGTGCGCGAAGAGGTCGGCATCAGGGCCGGCGAAATCATCTCCATCGTGGCAATCTCTGGAGAAGAAATTCGGGTGAGGAGGTCTCCCAGGGTATCTGACCCCCTCTCCGTGCTGGTGGGCCGGAGAGCCCACGACCGGAGCGTGACCGTCGAAGAACTCGAGGCCTAGCCGCGGGGCACAACAGGCGCAAATCCCAGAAAGATTCTTCTTGGGCGAGTTCCGTACGTCTCTCATGAAGCCCGAGGATGTTGATACTTGGAACAGGGCGCTGTTGAGGTTCAGGGAACAGAAGGACGAGTTCTACAAGACCGGAGACGACTCTCCGCTTCCGCACGGGGATCGGGCTACTTTCGACGGTCTGAAGTACTTCGAGCCAGATCCGGGCCTTCTGTTCGAGGCCAAGCTCCAGAGATACCAGAGCACCGACAGCGTAATCATGACCACCAGCAAGGGCACCCGCCAGCTCTTCAACAAGGTCGGTTACTTTGAATTCACTGCCGGCGGCCAACCATCGCGCGTCCAGGCCTACCAGTCCGCGGAGAGGGAAGACCCGCACCTCTTCATCCCGTTCAGGGACGCGACTTCGGGGAAGGAGTCATACGGCGCCGCGCGCTACATCGACCTCGAGGTGCAGCACGACGACCAGTACCTGCTCGACTTCAACTACGCCTACAACCCCTACTGCGCCTACAGCGACGACTTCGTCTGTCCACTCCCGCCGCACGAGAACTGGCTCTCAGTTCCAATCCGCGCTGGCGAGATGAAATTCCATTAGGCCGCGGGCTGCATCGAAGACCCTAGCTCGTCCTTTCACTCTTCGTATACAGGGCCCTTCTTGGACCCCTTGCCGCGGTCATCGGGCGGCTTGAACTTCCACCCCAGGAGCCTCCCCACTTCTTGCTCAGTCCTCGTCTTCACGAGGCGCGGCGGCTCGTCCCTCGTCCAGAGCCCCTTCGAGTTGATGATCAGCCCCCTTTCCCTGGCCTTGATGGTCATGCCTATCGTATGCCCCTTGGGCCCCGTCGCCCACATCTGGGTCACGCCCCACGCGTCCGCGTTGAGGCACAGGAACAGGTTGACCTGGATGCCCTTGTAGACGAACGTGGAGATCGTGTCCCCGAAGGGGCCGACTGACCCGCCGATCTCTCCCACCCTCTTCGTCACTCTGTCCTTCCAGGCAGCGAAGTCCTTTCCCTTCGGGATAACCGCGAAGTCGATGTCGTGGACCACGGGCTCCTTCCTCCTTATGCTCCCCGCGAGCAGACACTTCGAGTACAGACCCTTCGTCTTCGCAAGAAAATCAAGGGCCACGCGCTCTGCGGCCTCGAGTGGCAGGTCCTTCTTGAGCGACAAGCGACTCCTGCCTAAGCGAACTGTGACATCAGGCACTCTTCGGGAGTCTTGTCGTGCCTTACCCTCAGGATGTACGGCGCCCTCAGCTTCTTGTCGCGCGTCAGCTCCTGGAACCTGATCTCGACGACCGAGCCCTTCTTGACCTGCCGAGGGTCCACCTTCTCGAAGGTCGACCCCACCTTCCCCAGGTCCACGACCTGGCCCGCGTCGTCGTACACGCCGACCCACCACGACCTCGCAACCCCCGTCTGCCTCATCTCCTTGGTCTCCTCGAAGTCGACTACGAAGCAGTCGACGGTGTCGAACCTCTTCAGCTTGAGCCACGAGCCCGGCTGCCCGTATGCCGACTCGGGGTTCTTCACGACCACGCCCTCCCCTCCCTTCTTGATTGCGAGGTCCTTGAGCTGGAGTATCTTCTCAGGGGTCCTGGCCTGCATGTAGTCCACCTCGAGGCCCGTGCCCTTGAGAATCTCTCGGAGGACCTTCTTTCTTGCCCTCAGAGGCTTCTCCCTCAGGTCCCTGTCGTCGACCTGGAGCACGTCGAAGAGGAAGAGCCCCTTGGCCTCTCTTGCGAGGTACTCGCCGTCGAGTATCATCCTGTGCGGCGCGTGGAGGAATTCGGGGACCCTCGAGAAGACGGCCGGGCTCCCCTTGGGGGTGTAGACTCCCCCGTGCTTGCTCGACAGGACCAGCTTCTCTCCGCTCTTGAAGAGGAAGACCCTGATGCCGTCGTACTTCCTCTCGACGAGAGCGGGCAGGGGGTTCTTGACGAGCCATGTCCCGAGGTCCTGCTTGACTGCCTTCGCATAGTTCTCCCCGACATAGTTCGGGAGCTGGTCGCTCAAGGCCTACTTCGAGATGACTGCCTTCGCCTTCTTCTTTCTTGCGACCGGGACGGCAGGGAGGCGCTGTCTCCCCTTCTCCTCCGAGATGGCCCAGGCGTCGTCGAGCTTCAGGATCCCCTCGCTCATCCCCATCAACAGCCAGAGCCTTCCGTCCTTCCGCTCGTACGGATAGATGACGCTCGTGTAGAAGTTGTAGCCCCTCCCCCACGAAAAGAACGCGACCAGCGCCATGTCCTTCTCGATGAGGTACCGCGCAAGCTGCATGATCCTCGAGTTGGTCTCTCCTACCTTCTTGTCGGTGTCGGGCGCGAGCTGGTAGACTTCCTTGAACTTGTACTCAGCGACCCTGTCAAGCGGGACGAAGCCGTCCTTCTCCACCTCGATCCTCGTGGTCCTGTCGAAGGGCTCTACCTCCTCCCCCTCCTGCTTGTCCATCGTCTGCGCGAGGGGCACCTCTATCCACTTGCCGGTGAACTCAAGCTCGTACTTCAGAAAGTAGCGCTTCTCCGTCTTGGCGAAGACGGGGAACCCGTCCTTGTACCTGACGTGCTTCTTGACCTCCTCGGGCGAGACTTCCTGGACGTCCAGGCGCTCCCCGCTGGGCCCCTCTTTGTAGCGATAGATCCGCGGGACTTCCCTGCTCACGACTTCCTTGCCCGACTTCTTGTCAAGCTTCACCACCTTCACTGGCTGGAGGTCTCCGTGCGCCTTGGCGGCCCTCATGTGGTACTCCACCGCCCCCAGGCCCAGCGTAGGGATGTCCAGGCTCAGGACCCCTCGCCATGAAGCTCTTGAGACCGCCGCGCTGTCGGCCTGCTTCTCCACCTCTGAGAAGATGTCCCCCTTGGGCAAGACGGCGTGAAAACCGGGCCTTCGTAATTTAACGTTGCCCCGCTAGATCCAGTAGGCCATTAAGGCGGGCCGAGCCATGTGGCCCAGAAGTCACAGCGGACGCCAAACTTGAAACGCCACACGCCATGAGATTTGAGCAAATCCAGTGGATGCAGCCAACACGCATGAGGGCCCAAAGTCGCAGATACGACCGCAGGCTCGTGGCCTTCCAAGAGCGTCTCTGGCTGTTCTCTCTGTAGGACCCCTGCACGACCGTAGCTGACATGGCCTCGGAAGACTAATTATCGCTAGGAACTCCTGGTGGCCGGGTTGGAAGGACCCAAGACTGTCCAGAGGTTCCAGAAGGACTCAGGGGACGTCGAGGCCCGGATAATCGAAGCGATACAGAAGGTGGGGCCGAAGAATGTGTCGCTGCTTTCGAGGCTGACGGGCGTCCACGCCGAGACGGTGCGCTACAAGCTCAACAAGAGGTTCAAGAGGCTTGGGTTCCGCGTCCACGCTGAAGCCGACTACAGAAGGCTGGGCCTCGTGCCACACTGGGGAGAGCTCCGACCATCCCCGAGGCTTTCGGTGCCTCCAAGATCCCTCTTCCTGGCGCTGAACCAGCACGCATACCTCGCCTACTATGGCAAGCTGCTTCCCCAGGGCACATTCGCTTGCCTATTCTTGGTCCCCGAGGAGAGGGCGAGGGAGCACCGAGAATTCCTCTCCTACCTCAGGGCCCGGGGTCTCCTCCAGAGCTACGCCCTGACAGAAGCGATCGACTTGAGGCATCCGACCATGAATCCCCGCTACTTCAACTTCCAAGCCAACAGGTGGGACATCGACTGGAGTCAGCTGAGCCAGTCTAAACGCGCCGTCGGCGAGCGGACCAAGAAGACGAGGCCTGCGCACCTCGACTACAACGACCTGCTCCTCTTGAAGGAGTTGCAGATTGACGCGCTCCAGCACATCGCCTCCATAGCAAAGAAAGTTGGGGTTCACCAGAAGACGCTGGAGTACCACTACAGGGTCCATGTGCAGAAGGCCGGGATGGTCTCGGGATACCTCATCAGGTGGCAGCGCGACATCGAGAGGTCGGTGTCCCACAGCGCCCTTCTTGCCAGGGTCACCTTCAGGGAACTCGGAAGAGAGCTCGGGAGGGCCAGGGACGCAGTCGGGAGGATTCCATTCCTTTGGGAAGAGAACACGATGTCTGACGGTTCCTATGTGGCCACCCTCTGCATCCCGGTCCAGGAGGCGAACTCGACTTTTGACTATCTAAACAGCCAGATCCCCGACCTGTATGGCAGGGTGGAGCTCTCCTTCGTCAAGAAGACCGAGGCGAGCGCCTTCACCATTCCTCACCACATGTTCGACGGCGTCTGGAAGTACGACCTAGAGAAGATGAAACGGCCGTTCATGAAGTTCTAATAAATCGGAGGGCGCCTCCTAGATGGAGACGCCGCCGCCTACTTCGTCCAGGGGGCTGATTGATGCCCCAAGGGCCGCTGAGAGGATTGGAAGGGTCACAGTCAGCAGGAACAGACCCAACCTCACCTTCTGGTACGTGAACATGAGACGAAGGGCATCAAAGTTACTCCTTCTACTTTTTCATCGAAAAGTCCTAACAGATTAATGAAATTCTTGAAACAAACGGTGCGCCCGTGAGAGCCGCCAGGCTGAAACCGCGCCGCCTCTGACGACTTCTATAGCCGATGCCGAACACGCACGCCAAGAGCAGTCTGGCGTCTATTCGTTTTCCCAGAGCCAGAATCCATATTCTAGGTCTGTGACCTAAGGCCGCTCGCTGTCCCGCGAGGCGAAACTGCCTTCTATGACTGTCGTCAAGTCATGCAAGGATGCCGTCTGAGCACCCCTTCAAGCGCCTGGCCTATGTCTACACGGGGACGAAGGACTTCGACGGAGACCACAAGTTCTATCTTGAGGTGCTCGGCGCGCGGCTAGTGTGGGAGTTCAAGGAATTCGGAGCGAGGGTCGCGGCCTTCGACCTCGGCGGAGAGCCGTACATCCTCCTCGCCGACCACGTCAAGGAACCCAGCAAGAGGCTGATCTACGAGGTGGAGGACCTCAAGAAGACCACCAAATTGCTCAAGGCGAGGGGCTGGGAACCGGACGGCGAGCCCTTCGAGATCCCTGACGGCCCCTGCGTCAACTTCGTCGACAAGAGCGGGAACGAGTTCGCACTCCTCCAGATGAGCAGGCCACGGATACTCGAGTCGAAGTCAGAAGGTTAGGCCGGGGCCTTGTATGCCGTCGCCCTCCGGAGCCAAGGAAGGACCCTCTGCACGAAGAAGAAGGCTCCCACGCCCACGGGCAACCAGAGCACCAGCGCCCCGAGCCCTAACGGCGGCTCGATCACCTCCAGGACTCCGGCTACGACAAGCAGGAAGACCGCGCCGAGCATCGCGAAGGACATCCTGACCGAGCGCCTCGCGAGCCTCGTCCCCAGGGCGGCAATCGGGAGCGGGTTGCGGTTTGACACGTAGTACAGCCCTGCCGCGGTCGCGATGGGGTAGCAGAGCTCTTCGACCCAGGTGTGGGGGAAGAGGAAGAGGAACAGGGTGGCGGCCCAGCCGGTGATGTGCCCCTGAATGGCGATGACCTGCAGAATCCTCCCGGTGTTGTAGGATGAAAAGAGGAGCGAGAACAGGCCGAGGCCTGGTATCCCGCTGATCAAGACCACCTTAGTGTTGTTCAGGAAGATCGCCTGGAACTCCTGAATGAGAGGGAGCGAGGCGGTCTGGCTGATCGTGCCCAGCGTCGCGGTGTAGGCCTGCTCCTCTCCAGCGAAGAACGGGAGCCCTGCCGCGAGGAAGAGCACGGCGACGTTGGCCGCGAACAGGACTCCGACGAGCGCCGGGAAGTTGGAGAAGATCGCAAGGGCCCTCCTCGGGGAATCGACCCTGAGCTTCCCGCCCAACCTCGAGGCCAGGCCTTGGTTGATCAACTGGACGTCGGCCTCGTCGAAAGTCGCCGAGAGCCTCTGACGGAGCCGCCTGCTGGTGACGAAGACCGTGCGACCGCGCAGCCTCGCCTTGTCGACCTCCGCCCAGGCCACGAAGACCGACCCTCTGCGCCTGGCCAGCTCTTCGATTGGCAGCTTCCCGAGTCTCTCCATGCCACGCCACTTGAACTCCTCATAGGCCGGAGCCGCGAGCACGAACCAGGCTGTGTAGTAGACTCCCCACGAAGGTGTCTGGAACACGTAGTAGAGCGGGACGAGCACCAGCAGGGACGCAAGGCCGATGAAAGCCACGAAGTATTCGGACCTGATCCTGACCTTGAGGAGCCCCTCCTCCGACAGGAAGACCTCGCTGTTGGTCCCCAACCCTCTCATCGAAAATGGTCTGTCCGCCACGGCTTCCAAGGAACGGGGAGCCTCCCTTGCGAGCAGGTCGTGACCGCAGTTCCTGCAGAAGGGCTGCCCCTCCTCCACCTCGACGCCGCACTGGGTGCAGAACTTCATCGCTACGCGAACTTTGCCCGCCTGTAGCCGTCGTAGGCGAATGCGAACGGCAGCAGGAAGGCCAGGAGGATCAGTGCGTCGAAGGGCGACACTGTACCCGAGCTCCCTCCCCCGCCGCTCCCGATTCCGGCGTTGGAGAGGCTGACCGCGATGACTCCCCCCCAGAGGCCCACCGTATAGAACAGGAAGACAAGGAAGCCGAAGACCACCTCCCCCGCGTCCCTTCCGAGGCCTGTGTAGACGTAGCCCATTCCGGGGAGGAAGAAATTCAGGACGGCTGCGCCGGCCGGACTCTTGACCTGCTCAGAGGGAGCCGACGGCGGGAGCGAAGCCTGGGAAGGCTGGCCCATTGGAGAGGCGGAAGAGAACGCCGTCGCGGCCCTCTCAAGGCTCCTTCCGCAGCTGTGGCAGAACTTGTCGTTCGGAAGGGACTGCTTCCCGCAGTTGGGGCAGAACAAACGAAAAGCTCCGGATTGGCTTCGATTTATCGGTTCTCGATTCAATGGCGGAGGCTTCTTAATGCCCGGGGCAGTCGGATTCCCGTATGACCCCAGAGGAAGCCGCGTGCCTCTCCAACTGCGAGCTCTTCAGCAAGTCAGCCGAATACTTCGAGGCGAACATTGTCCCGCTCTGGCAGGTCCTCTACGACACGATGTCAGGAAGGGCAGGCGCCACGCCTGGTTCGAGAGTCCTCGACGTGGGGACCGGCACCGGCGAGATTGCGCTCAGGATGAGCAGGGCAGTCGGGGATAGTGGCAGCGTGTTGGGCGTGGACACCGTGGAGCAGATGCTTGCAATCGCCATGAGAAAGGGAAAGGCGGCCGGCTCATCAAACCTAACGTTCGAGGGGATGAGCGCTGAGAAGCTGAGCCTGGCCGACGACTCCTTCGACCTTGTCGTGGGCAACTATTCGCTCTGCTGCTTCATGGACTACGCGGCCGCCCTGAAGGAGTGCCTGAGGGTCCTGAAGCCCGGCGGCCGCATCACTTACAGCCACAGCGGGCTCGGCGACCCGAAGGAGGTCGAGACGACTTCGGAGATCTTCGAGAAGTACAAGACCAAGGCCCCGACAGAGAGGCTCGCAAAGATCCGCGAGGCAGACCTGCTTCAGAACGAAGCCGTTGAAAAGTACAGGGACCCGGAAGTGGCCCTCGCGCTCATGAGGCGGCTCGGCTACGCCGACTCCAAGGCCTCGCAGGAAGACCGGGTGGTGAGATACAGGGACGCCCTGGCGTACGTCGAGAGGGAGCTGGCCTTCGACTGGCGCGACGAAGCTGCGGAGATGTCGGCGCAAGAAATTCAGAGCTTCAGGAAGGAGGCCCTGGCGGCACTGGGGGGTTCCCCCGGGCACGAGCTTGTGATCAAGGACCACACGGTCTTCTTCACCGGCCGAAAGGCCTAGCCTGACTTGCCGAGAGCCTTGCCCAGCATCGCGTAGAACTCTTCGGCGACCTTCGGCTCCAGGTTGAAGCCCTGCTTCGTGGGTCCCGTGTAGCGGTTCCCCTTCACCCAGACGCGGAACGAGATCACTTCTCGCCCGTTCCTCTTCGTGACTCCCCTCTGGAACTTCACGGTCGTCGCCTGGCCCAGCACGACTTCGCCGATGTCCTCTACGCGCTCCCAGTATTCTTCGCTCTTCTCCTCTGACGTAACGCTCACCTCCCCTCAGTCATATCCGCCCTACCCGCTCTTAAGCCCAAAGCAGGCTACGTCAGCCTGAGCTCAATTCCAAGCTTCTTGGAGAGGTTGCCTATGTCCTGGGCAACGTAGAGAAAACCCATCCATGCCCACGGCCCCCATCTCCTGATGCCCTCGCGCTTGACCCTGCTGATCGCGTCCCTCGCGTTCTTGGGCTCCCTGCCGAAGAATAGCTTCCCGAAGACGTCCACGGACCAGGCGTCGATTGGGAACCCTGCCTTGGGATTGATGATGTCCGCTGAGTAGTCGCCGACGCCGGGGAGCTCCATCAGCAACTCTCGAGCCCTGGCAGGGTCCATCTCAGAGATCTCGCCGACGCTCGGGAACCGGTCCGCAATCATCTTCGCAGAGCCCACGACGTACTTCCCCCTGTAGCCCAGCTTGCATTCCCTTGACAGCTTCACGGGGTCGACCAACGCCAGCCTCTCTGCGGGCGGGCCCACGAGCAATTCCCTCCCGTCGAACTCGACGGTGTCGCCGTGGTGCTCGTTGATGGCCTCCATCATCTGGTAGCTCCGCTCAAGGCGCGCCATCTGGAGGCAGATGCTCAGCACGACAGAATTGAACAGGGAGGAGGCCTGGGTGTCGTGCATCCCGTAGAGGTCCCTCACCGCATGGCGCAGGATGCCGTCTTTCCTCGCGAACCTGTAGAATCCAGCGAGGTCGTCGTCCGCCCCCGCAAGGGCCCTGAAGGTCCGTTCGAGCTTCCTCCTCTCCTCCGCAGTGAGCTTCCGCTTGGTGTAGGCCTCGGCCCTGAGTACCGGCCCCTCTACCGTCCCTGCTGACCTGACCTTGAAACCGGTCAGCCTCCCGTCGACCCAGGCCGCCGTCCAGAGGGTTTCATCCTCGAAGACTTCTTCGTGGTTGATGAAGTCCCAGCCCGCAGGCTTCCTGAGCGTCGCCCTGAAGTCGTAGGGCGGGACCGGCCTGACCTCGAAAGAGAACCTATTCTTCGCCTTCAATTCTGATACTGGGACCTAGGCCCTACTTGGAGCTTCCCGGCTAAATATGCCAGCCAGGGGCTCATCCACCTTGGCGAAGCCAGTCAAGCCCGACAGCCGGGTCCTGGTCGCGTTCACTCTCGTCGTCCTCTTCCTTGGCGTCAACTTCGTCGCTGTCCGGTTCAGCAACCAGGAGCTTCCTCCGTTCTGGGGAGCCACCCTGAGGTTCGCAATCGCATCCGCGGTCCTCTTCGTCGTGGTCGGCGTCAGGAGGGTCCCCCTTCCGAAGGACGGCGCTTTCACCGGAGCCGTCCTGCTCGGCGCGACCGCCTTCGGGGGCAACTTCGCCCTGATCTACTGGGGCCTGCTCCACGTGACCTCGGCCACGGCAGCGATAATCTTCGCCACCGTCCCCGCGATGACCTTCCTGATGGCCGCGGGCGCGAAGCTCGAGAAGTTCAGGTGGGGCGCGCTGCTCGGGGCCGCCGTGGCCCTCGTCGGCATAGCTTTCATCTTCGCTGAGCAGCTCGGCTCCTCGTACCCACTCGGTTCTCTCGTCGCGATCTTCCTCGGGGCGGCATTGGCAGCGGCGAGCGGCGTCATCGTCAAGAAGTTCCCACGGGGACACCCGGTGAGCATCAACGCGGTCGGAATGTCTGTCGGCACCGCGATTCTCTTCGTGGTCTCGCTCGTTTCAGGCGAGCACCAGGCCTACCCCGTCATGGCACGGACCTGGATCGCCCTGGGCTGGCTCGTTACGAGCTCCGTCGTGGCCTTCGTCCTCCTCGTGTGGGTCATCTACCACTGGACTGCCTCCGCCTCATCCTACACTTCCCTGCTCTCCCCTCTCGTCACCTTCGTCGTCGCCTCGGCGATCGCAGGAGAGAGCATCTCACTCGTGTTCCTCGCAGGCAGCGCGGTGGTCCTGGTAGGCGTCTACCTTGGCGCGATAAGGCGTGGACGGACCTAGGACCAGGGTGCAGCATCCCTGAGTCCCAAGAGCCCGTCTTCACGACTTGGCTTGGCGCCGATTAGGAAGCTGGCCGTGTCTCTGGCCCTCCTGCTCTTGGTCCCTTCGATCGTTCCGAACGCAGTCGGAGCTACCCAGCTTGTACCCGCCGATTTCGCGACCACCCAGTCGGTCGACCAGGCCACCAACCTGCCGATCAACCGGACACAGACCTTCTCAGTCCTCGACCAGTCTGTGTACTCCTGGCTGAAGTTCGTGAACGTTCCGTCACCCTCTCACAACATAACTTGGGTCTGGCTCGACCAGAACTTTTCGGATTTTTACAGGACCTCGTATACGATTCCTGACCCGGGGCAAGGCATGACCTGGAGGAGCTACTACGCGTGGTCGTTCATTCAGGTAGCTGGGCACCCCGCAGCCATGAAGCAAGGGCTCTGGGAGGTCGACGTCTACGTGGACGGCAAGCTGGTCGAGAACCAGCTCTTCACGATAGCGACGACCGCGGTCGAGATTGAGCCCACCGGAGGTTTCGCCTGGCCGAGCAACACGATAGCGGTCTACCTCGACGGCGGGACGCCGCTCGCAAGGTCTGCCGTCGCTGAAGCGATGGCGCAGTGGAACGCCAGCCAGCTGTGGTTCCAGGCTCAGTATGGGCTTCCTTCCCGGCCGGTCTACTACCTGATTCTGTCCAACAACTCCTCGGCTCCGATCAAGGTCTCGTTTTCCCAGGTTCAGAGTGACTCGAACTGGGGTTCGGCCTACTGGAACTACAACTTGGATGCCGACAAGAAGTTCAAGAGCGTCACCTGTGTCGTCTCGATAGACCTGGTAGTGACCGGCGGTGCTCTAGACCGGAACATCACGCTGGACGACGTCGCGCTCCGAGACATAGGGGAGCACGAGCTGGGCCACTGCCTGGGCCTGTGGCACACCGCCCGCACCAACGACCTGATGAACCACTTCAGCGGAAGCTACGACTACCGCAGGCATCCGTCCACCCTCAACCTCTATGTCCTCTACCAGCTCTCGGCCGCACGATACAAGTCCGACGTCGAGAAGTACTACAGCCTGCCCGCTTCGATACCCTACATGGAATCCCCCGACTACGCCGACATCACGGTCTCGACTTCGTACGGGGCGACCTCTACTCTCCACATGACTACCAGCGTCACTGCCGCCGCTACCTCGATGACAGTGCCGTCGACGACATCAACCTCTCGGATGGAAAGTCTTGGCGCCTCCACTGCAGGAGGGGTCGTCCTTGCGCTCGGCGCTCTTGCTCTCTTGGGACTGACTGTTGTGCTAGTCCTCTACCTGAGGGCGAGAAGGCCCAGACCTTCTCCATCGGTGATTGTCGGACCCGTCCCCTAGCACTGTGGCTTTAGCGGGCCTTCCCTGACTTCGCTTCGCGTTCCTGCTT
This sequence comes from archaeon, assembly GCA_016432545.1. NCBI lineage: Archaea > archaeon. The sequence continues at coordinate 980,111 of CP066694.1, read as the reverse complement.
CGCGAACTTCCTGCGGTTCATGACGCTCACCACGATGTACAGGACGACGACCAGTGCGATCACAGCGGTCGAACTGAAGGCTCGAAAGTACGCCATGAGAATGACAGCAATGGCTATGATTGGGAGGAGGGCATAGACGACCTTCCTAGAGGCCAACGATTCCGCGGGCCCGGCACTCTAGATAAGCAGTCCGAGCCTACGTCCCGAGTGAGTAGGTCCGGCTCTGGGGCCTGACCGCCCTTCCCAGCCAGTAAGACACCAGGGGCGCGTACCACACGTAGAGCCTCGCCGGTACCCCGAAGAGCGTCCACTGCCAGAATATCGGGGCGATGGAAACGAGCAGGACCGCCGAGAGGATGGCCAGCCTGTTCCTTCCGTTCCTGAAGAGGGAAGCCAGCTCCGGGGCGACCAGCTGTTTCTCCTCGATGCTGATGATGTGGGCGAACCCAGCAAGGATGAACATGATTCCCGCCAGGTCAGCCGCGAAGAGGCTGGAGGAGAAGTCGCGGATGGCAGAGGACTCGGCCGGGGTGAGGGCTGGGTTAACAAGCTCTACGCTGTTCAGCAGATAAGGAAGGAGGGCGACAAGCAGGAGCAGGGCCACGTTCAGGGACGTGATCCACCTCGACTCATGGGGGAGGACCGACATGTAAGTCGTGTAGACGAGCCACGCCGTGATCAAGATCAGGAACGTATACCCGAACGCCGCGATGTGGCTCAGAATCTCTTCCGACGTCGTGGGAGCCTTCTCGATCAGCGAGATTGAGCCTATCGACAGCGAGAGGGCGAAGATCAGGTCTGCGAGCGTCTCTATCCTAGGCCTGGGCCTGCGTTCACCGGAAGACATGGGCGACGATGGTCTGCGGCCATGGTGTTTTGTCTTTGTCGGCCCAGCCCAACTGGTTATGTACGACCACAGAAATTCTTCACTCAGTGCCGAGCCTGGACATCGGAGAGAACCGCATCGACTACGCCATCCTCAGGGGCGCCGGAAGGCACTACACTTACTTCAAGTTCAGGCCTGACCTGACCTTGGAGGTCGTCCTTCCCCGCGGGAGGAGGGGCGACGCAGAGAGCGCGATCAAGCGGAAGCTGCCTTGGATCCTTGCTGAGCGCCGCCGGCTTTCGAGAGCCAGGAGGGTCCTCGAGGAGGGCAGCGTGATGTACGGAGGCCTCCGGATGAAGATCGTCCAGTCCAACGGCCCAGGCATGGCCCTCTCAGTGGACGAGGCCAGCAAAGAGGTCCGGGTCACGGCCGAAGGCCCCGCGTCGGTGCGGGAGCTGGTCCGCCGCTGGTTCCTCAAGGAGTCCTCTGCCTACGTCACAAGGAAGGTGAAGGAGCTCTCCCCGCGGCTCGGGGTCCGCCCCAGCAAGGTCGACGTGAGAGAGATAGGCAAGTGGGGGTACTGCACTCGCACGGGCCGGCTCTCTTTCAGCTGGCAGCTCATCGCCCTGCCTGAGAGGCTTCGGGAGTACGTCGTCCTTCACGAGCTCTCCCACCTAGCGGAGTTCAACCACTCCAGGGCCTTCAAGAACAAACTCCTGTCCGTCTGCCCTGACTACAGGGAGCGCGAGAGGGAGCTAAACGACTTCATTCCGTACGAGCCCTCGGCCCGACGTCCTCAACAGACCTAAGAAGTCGGCCCATCGGCGCCAGTCCATGCCCATCGCGGACGACCCCGAAGGCATCGAATTGCGCAATATCCTCAAGGCCGTCAGCCTGAAGGGGAAAGACGTCCTCGAAGTGGGATGCGGCGAGGGGAGATTGACCTTCAGGTACTTCCACAAGGCTAGACGAGTAGTCGCCATCGACAGCGACCTCGCCAGGATCAGGGCGGCGAGGCGAAGCCAGAGGAAGGGCGAGAAACACCTGGAGTTCAAGGTCGGGCGCGCAGAGGCCCTGCGATTCCCTGACAGCTCCTTCGACGTGGTCTTCTTTTCGTGGTCGCTCTGCTGCGTTGACGTCCCTGCGATTGGGCGGGCCCTCGACGAGGCGTGGAGAGTCCTCCGCCCGGGAGGGACTCTCCTCAACCTTCAGCCCTCCTTGTATCAGCCATTCGGGAAGGGGGTGGTCCCGTACCTGATCCAGGGCCAGTTTGGGACGAGCGTCGACGACGACAGGTACAGGCAGTCGCGTCTTGCCCTCAAGTACGCCTCTCTGATTGAGACAAAATTCTCATTCATCTCCGAGGAGGAGTTCTCCATCGAGACCCGCTACGACACGTCCAAGGAGGCCCTCAACGATCTAATCGCCGACTACAAAGAAGACTACAGGGCGCTCGGCAGGGCCGCAAAAGACAGGGTCAAGGAAGCAATCGAGTCCATGCGTGCGAAGGAAGGGTGCTGCGTCAAGGACAACGTCGTGCTCACGGTCCTGAAAAAGGCCACAATCGCCCAGCCTTAGCCGGACGCTGTTCAACAAACTGAACGCAAGCCGTCCCCCCGTACCAAATCGCTCTATCTTATCGAGTGCAGCCCGCGAAGAACCCGTGAAAACGACTACTATCGCAGCGTCTGCGCTGGTCGTGCTACTCGTAGCCGGCCTGGGTGCTGTCGCCCTCGCAAATTCAGGGCATCAGAACGAGGCCCCAGAGCACGGTCCGGATGGACCGCATGGTCCGCACGGCCCCAACAGCCATAGTCTCGCATGCTGGCGTCTCACCGCCAACGAGACACTGACAGTCACCTTTCCTCAAGGACACTACGTCAATGCAGCCAACGCTTCTGTCAAAGGCAACGCCTCTGGAGTCTTTGACTTCAAGGTCTCACAGATCTACGCCCGCGGCTGCACACTCTCGCTGACAGGCGGGAGCTTCAAGCTCGGGACGACCACCTACAACATCACTGGCGGCTCAGTCATCCTGAACCACGGCGGCAGGTCAGGGATAGGCACCGGGACGACATCCGGCGGCACCTTCCTGATCAGGGTCGCAGGGCTCCAGGGCAACTCCACCTCAGCAGACGTCGGCGCGATCCGACTCGACTTCAAGAACGGCTCGAGCGAGTTCTTCGTTCAGCTGAGCTCCCCAGACACAGACTAGGGGACGCGAGAGAACTTCGCTCCGCCTCTCTTTTTTTCTGATGGAAGGCAGGACCAACCCCGTAGAGAGCGTTCTCGGCAAAGGGGTAATACCAGCCATCTGGTCTGAAGGGAGGCCTTGAATTGCTACTGCGGGTTCTCGTGCGAGAAGGAGCGCGAGCTCAGAGAGCACATCGAGAAGACCCACGGGGCCAGGGACGGCGACTGGAAGGGCTGGGTCAGCCGGGATTAGGCAGTCTGATGCGAGAACGACAAAGGCTCGTCCTGCGTCTTAGAGTGTCTTCTGGGGTCGCAAAAAATAACGGAGACTTGAGAGGGGTCTAGATGCCGACTGCCTTGTTCACGTCGGCAGGGCTGGCATAGGTGCCGTGAGGAAGTGCCTCAGAGAACCATGCCTTCTCTTCCGAGCTGAACTCGGACATGTTGTTACACGCGTTAACTATCTGATCGCATGAAGCAGGATACTCCACGTCCGATCCGATGTGGGCCGTGTACTTCTCTTTGAGCTGTGGGCTCATGTTCATATTTCCAGTTTGAACCCTGCCCCTAATTAACGGTTTTTCGGCTCAGTCATACTAAGGGCTCGCAGACTGCTGAGTTGGTGGAAAGGACCGCGAAGAATCTTATGGACTACGAGCGTCAGCGGAGGAACTTTGCTTCCTGATACGCGATCAGGCTCGAAGGATTGTACGCCTCCCCGAAGATCTTCTCCTGTAGGACCTTCGGCGGATACACTGCCCCCCACTTGTGGATGTTCGTCCCGAGCCACGCCTTGAGCTTCATCAGGTCGCCCTTCGCAACCGCGCTCCGAATCGCTTCCCCGTCGCCCATCTTGTGCCAGATCATCCCTGCCATCACGTTCCCGAGCGTATATGTGGGGAAGTACCCCATCGAGCCTCCGCTCCAGTGGATGTCCTGGAGGACCCCCTGCGCATCGTTGGGCGGCCGGATGCCCAGGTATTCTTCGAAAGTATCGTTCCAGAGCTCGGCGATGTCAGACGCGTCCGCCTCGCCCGCGAGCATCTTCTTCTCAAGCTCGTACCTCAGCGCTATGTGGAGGTTGTAGGTAAGCTCGTCCGCCTCGACCCTGATGTAGCTCGTCCTGACCGTGTTGAAGTAGTAGTAGAGGTCCTCCGCATCGTACTTCGAGAGGAACTTCAGGTTCTTCTTCATCATCGGGGCGGCGAGCTTCGCGAACTCCATGCTCCTTCCCACGATGTTCTCCCAGAACCTAGACTGCGACTCGTGGACTCCCAAGGAGGCTCCGCCGCCCGCAGGGGTGTACGCCAGCTCCTGCCCGACCCCCAGGCCGTAGATCGCGTGCCCGCACTCGTGAATCGTGCCGAAGAGAGAAGCGCGGAAGTCGGTCCCTTCGTACCTCGTGGTGATCCTCACGTCGTCGGGCGCCATTCCGACTGTAAACGGATGGGTCGACACGTCCATCCTGAACCTGTCCGTCGGCATGTGCAGCAGCTTGATCGCCTCCTCGTTCACCCTCTCCATTGCTTTCATGTCGTACTTCGCCGACTCAAGCGGGTGCTTGGCCGGGTAGACTCCCTCCGCCCTGACCTTCGCCAGGATCTTCTTGGTCTGCGGGACCAGCCTCTTGAAGACCGCGTCCGCGTCCTTGACCCTGAAATCCTCCTCGTAGAGGTCCATCAGCGCGTTGTAGGGGTGTCCCTTGTACCCGAGCTTCTCGGCCACCTTCCTGTTGAGCCCTATGATCTTGGCGAGGTGCGGCTTGAAGAGCTTGAAGTCCGACTTCTTCCTCGCTGTCCTCCAGACGACCGTCGCCTCTGACGTGACCCGCTGAATCTCGTCCACGAGCTCAGGCGGCACGTGGGTGTAGTAGTGCAGGTCCCTCTTGATTCCCCTGACGATCCCAGACTCGACGTCGTCTAGGTCCCTGCTCCGCTCGGCCCTGTCCGCGAGGCCCTTGAGGTCGATGTTGGCTCTCTGGACCATCATGGCAATCTGACCCGCAGCCATACCCCTCGAGCGGGCTGCGCCCTCAGGCATGTGCGTCTCCAGGTCCCATCCCATCAGCGCTTGTGCTGAGTTCAGGGCCCAGACCTTGGAATAACCCTTCAGGATGTCCTTGACGATTGGGTTCTTGGCCAACTCGGATGCAGCGGCCCCGACTACCTGCCTTTTTACGCCTTCGGCGCGAGGGCCACTCCGTTTCCCAAAGATGAAAACGGCGTTTGCTCAGCCCTTCGGGCGGACGCACTCTTGACCAGGCCCCAAGGAACCCTCTCGATAACCAGGACCCTCCTGCGCGGCAACGTGAGGGTCCTCGCCTTCACGAGCATGATGACCGGGACCTACCTGAGCCTCCTAAACACCGTGCTCCAGCCCTTCGTGGTCAAGGACCTCGGGTTCAGCCTCGCCATACTTGGAGTCCTGGTCGCGGTCGGCGCCAGGCCGCTCGGGATCGCCAGCTCGTCGGTCCAGCCGTTCACCGGGGCCCTGGCGGACATCTTGGGGCGGAAGCTGCTAATCATTCTGGGGAGCGTCGTCGGCATCTGCTCCATGCTCTCCTTCCTCTTCGCGGCTATGACCCACGGCCTCCTCCCGCTCTCGCTGGGCTACGTCCTGCTGGGCCTTTCCCTCCTCGGCAACCCAGCGCAACAGGCCATGATCGCGGAGACTGTGGAGATGGACCCCGCTAGGCTCAACATCGCATTCAGCGCCGTCTTCTTCTTCACCGCCCTCCCTGGGGCCTTCATTCCCTTCGCCGCAGGATACCTCACCCAGACGTTCGGCTACCTTCTCCTCTTCGCGGTCGCCGCCGTCATCGAGTCATCGAACCTCCTTGTGATGTTCACACAACTGAGAGAGACGATCGGCAAGGGGAGCGAACGCCCAGCAAAGACCTTCTCCCTCAGAAGGTCAGTAAAGGTCCCTCCGGGGCTCTGGATGATCTTCGTCCCGATGGCCATGGACGCGACCTTCTTCGGTGTAGGCGGTGCGATCATCTACGGAGCCTGGGCCGACCAGGCCGGATTCACTAACGGCGACATAGGCCTGATAGTTGGGACCATCTCCGTTTCAGTTGTCGTCAGCCAGTACTTCGCGACCAAGTTCCTGCAGAAGGTGGGGATAAGGCGGACCCTGGCCTTCTCCGAGGGCCTAACCGTAGTGATCATGGGAGCCTGGTTCTTCACAGAGTCCATCCCTGTCCTCATAGCGACCTCCGCGGTCTTCGGCATCTCCGTCGCGACCTGGGTCCCTTCGGTCTCCTCCCTGATAATGAGAGCCGCTCCCTTGGAGGACAGGGCCAACATCGGAGGCATGCTCTCCTTCTACAGAGGCCTGATCTCAGCTCCCGCCCCGATCATCGGCGGGTACCTCTCTGCGACGTACGGCTACCATCTCCCCCTCGCGGTCGGAATCGTCGGGGAGGCGATGACCACCGTGGCCCTGCTCAAGCTGATCCCCGACCAGCCTTCCCCAATCGCCTCGCCTCCTCCCATATCAGGAATAAATAATCAGCCCGCCCGGTCGCCTCCGTGAGCTACGGCCTCGCCGGCGCGCAGGAACGAAAGCGTAACAACGAGGCCAAGGCCAAGGACTACTACGAGAAGGTCAGGCGCCAGGAGCAGGAGATGCGGGAGCTGAAACGCCAGCTCGCAGACACCGAGAAGCTCTACTCAGACCTCCAGTCACAGAAGGCAGACATGGACGCCAAGATGCGCGCCCTGACTACCAAGATGGACACGACCAACAGGAACCTCACCTCGCTCAAGGCCCAGGTCACCAGCAAAAAGCAGAGCATCGAGCGCGACCAGGGCGAGATGGACAAGCACCAAGAAGAGGTCGTCAGGCTCGACCGAGAGATTGGCCAGCTGATGAAGCACAGGTAGCCGCGGTCAGATCCCCGGGCCTTCCTCACGGGCAGCCTTCCGCTTCTCTTCCTTGGCCCTCGCCTTCTCCCCGATTGCGTTGGTCAGTACCCTCTCGAGATCTGAGAGCTTCTCAAGCAGGGTGGCCCTGCCCGAGTCGCCAAGCAAGATTCCGTAGGCGCTGAGGTCGTCGATGTTCCTCCGGAAGTCAACCAGCTCGTCCCTGACGCGCCTCTCCAGCTCCCTGTCTATGTTCGAAGAATACCTGAGCTTCTCCCTGAGGTAGAGCATCCTCGACTCGATCTGCGCCCTCTCCCTGTCCATGGAGAAGTAGACCTCCTCCCAGACAGACTTCAGGTATCTCAGCCCGTACCGGCCTATCTTGAACACGACCCGCGCGACCGGGACCGGCGAGATCTTCGAGGCGAAGCCCCTCCTGACAAGGAACTCCAGCGCGTCCCTGACCTCGAAGTCCGTGTAGTGGCTCCCCTCGGTGACCCTCTTGAAGTCGAGGTCGTCGAGGAACGGCTCCCCCGAGTCGGGTGCGATCCTCCTCGTGTGGACGATGAAGTCGTAGATCAGGGCGAAGATGTGGTTGTACGACGGGACGTAGACCGTGAACTCGAGGAGGGCCGACAGTATCGACACCGTGTCGAAGGCGAGCGGGACGTACGAACTCAGGCTGAGCCCCAAGAACGGGCTCGCCGCGAGCGAGATCAGGGTGGTCACGACCCCGATCACCCCCGCCCCGACCGAGAGGTAGAGGAACCAGTCCCGCATCGCCTCCCGCGGGATCCAGACCAGGGCCAGCGACCTTGACCTGCTGGTCCTCCACCCGAGGAGCGAGTACGCCGAGGCCAGGAGGAGAAGGACCACGCTCGACAGCAGCGCGCCGATGAGGCCGACGGTCTCGTCCCAGGGTAGGGCTAGTCCGACCACCGTCGCAAATAGGAAGACGTACCTGACGGGCCTGCCGTAGGCCCTGCGGTGCCTAGATGAGGCGAGGTTCCAGAGGACCCTTGCGGCTACGACCGCGGCAGTGACCGTCACCACAAGAAGAATCAGGTCGGGGAAGGTGATCGGCGACGTCGCCAATGCCCGGCGAAGCCCTGCTCGCGATAATAACGCTTCGCGTCGCCGCTCAGGAATCATCCTAATAGCGGGCTGGACGGCCCTCGGGCGCACCGATTGAACTACAACAGGCTAGGCAGCGCAGGACTCAAGGTCAGCGAGCTCTCCCTCGGGGCCTGGGTAACGTACGGGGGACAGGTCGGGGAGGGCGCCGCGACGGAGTGCATGTCGGCAGCCTACGAGGCCGGTGTCAACTTCTTCGACAACGCGGAGGCCTACGCGAGGGGGAACGCCGAGATCGTGATGGGCAACGTCATCAAGAAGCTGGGCTGGAGGCGCGAGGACGTAGTCGTCTCGAGCAAGGTCTTCTGGGGCGGTTGGAGCGGCAAGGGGCCCAACAACGAAGGGCTCTCGAGGAAGCACATCTCCGAGGCCTGCAGGAACTCGCTCAAGCGGATGCAGCTCGACTACTTCGACCTCTACTTCTGCCACAGGCCGGACGCGAACACTCCCATCGAGGAGACGGTCCGCGCCATGGATGACCTCATCCACCAGGGCAAGATCATGTACTGGGGGACCTCCGAGTGGAGCGCCGCCGACATCATGAGGGCCCACGGGATCGCCACCCGGCTGGGCCTGAACCCGCCTCAGATGGAGCAGCCGCAGTACAACATGCTCCACCGCGACAGGGTCGAGAAAGAGTACCTCCCGCTCTACAGAGAGATCGGTCTCGGGACGACCACATGGAGCCCCCTCGCCTCGGGCCTCCTTACGGGCAAGTACGCGAACGGCCTCCCAGAAGGGTCGCGCGCGACCTTGAAGGGGTACGCGTGGCTCCAGGAGAGCGTCATCACTCCGCAGAACGTACAGAAGATAGCCAAGCTTCAGCCGATCGCGAAGGAGCTGGGCTGCACCATGGCGCAGCTCGGACTAGCATGGGCGAGGAGCAACAAGAACGTCAGCACAGTCATCACGGGCGCGACCAAACCGGAGCAGGTGAAAGAGAACATGGCGTCCCTTGACTTCGTCCCGGCCCTGACCGAGGGAATCATGGGGAGGATCGAGGCAGTCCTCCTGAATGCACCCGACTTGAGCATAGGCGACTAGCCGCCCTTTCGTTAAATACAGGGCGACCTTCACCTGTCCCGAAATGGACAGCGTAGTTCACTTCGAAATACCCGCGGACGACACCAACCGCGCAAAGGACTTCTACGCCAAGGCCTTCGGGTGGCAGCTGAACGACTGGGAGAACTCAGGTTACTTCCTGGTCGGCACGACTCCATCCGACCAGAACGGAACCCCTACCTCTCCGGGCTCGATCAACGGCGGCCTGGGCAAGAGGACGGGCCCCCTGTCCGTCCCGACAGTGACCCTCAAGGTCGACGACATCGACGCCAAGCTGGATATGATCAAGAAGCTCGGCGGCTCTGTCGTGGGTCAGAAGTCCGCGGTGGGCAACATCGGCTGGTCTGCCTACTTCAAGGACACAGAGGGCAACGTCATAGGCCTCTGGCAGTCAGCGCAGAAGATGTAGGTCCGCGCCAGTGCAGGCCGCCAACGAGCGGCCTCTCCTCGTTTTTCTTACGGACAGTTTAACAGGCCCTGAAACGACGACAGGCCCATGCACGCTACCGAAGCTGTCAAGACAAAGCTCGACATCAGAGAATTCTCAGACCTCCCTGTTCCCGCCGCAGTCAAATTAGCAGTCCTTGAAGCTGCACGCCTGACGCAGAGCGGGACCAATTCGCAACACTGGCGCTTCATCCTTCTCCAGGACCCAAAGAGCCTCAAGACGCTCGGGGAGGACAGCTCGTGGGGAGGCTGGGTCGCGGGCTCGAACTTCGCGGTTGTGGTCTGCACTGACCCCAAGAAGTCCTATCACATGATTGACGCTGGAAGAGCAGTCCAGGACATGCAGCTGACCGCATGGGACAACGGGGTCGGCTCTGGCGTCTTCACCGGACTGAAGGCCCCCGAGATAGCGCGCGACTTCGGAGTCCCTGAAGACCTCAGTCCTACGATCGCAGTCGGCTTCGGCTACCCGAAGAAGAAGCTCCTCGGCAGGAAGAACCGCAAGCCGCTCGCAGAGGTGGCCTTCCTCGAGAAGTTCGGGGGCAGCCTGAGCTCGCTCCAGCCTTGACCTCGAAGCGCCTTCTCGCCTCCCTCGAGTCAAAGGGGCTCATCATGCTCTCGGATAAGGAACTCCCCAGCGCAGTCAGGATGGTCGGAGGACCTTCAGTGACCGGCTCCTGGTGGGGGCATAGGGACTCCCTCAAGATATACAACGAGCTGAACGATCTGGAGGCGAACCCGGACGTGCTAGTGACGCGCCTCGTCTCCGGGAAGGTGACCTACCTCCACCGGAGACTCTGGTCTGACTTCTTGGCTGTGGCGACGTCGAGGGCGGACTGGCAGATGGGGAACCTGCGGGCGGACGGTCGCAGGCTTCTGGCCCTCGTCGAGGAGCGGGGCGAGGTCCGCATGGACAAGCTTCACTCGAAGCCGGGGCAGTTCAGGGACGCGGCCAAGGAACTAGAGGCAAAGCTCCTTGTCTACACTGACGAAATCCACACCGAGAAGGGCTCGCACGCGAAGGTCCTGATGGTCTGGTCGAGATGCCCGAAACTGATTGGTTTCCGAAGGGTCTCTAGGTCTGTCGAAACGGCAATGGAGACTCTGGAGAAGGTCGTGGACGACCTCCATCCTGGGGACGATGGAGGGAGCAGGCTCCCATGGCGACAGAATTATCAAGAGCCGCCAAAGCGGAGGAAGAAGTCATGATGCCTACAATTCCGCTTGGCGCGACAGCGCCAGACTTTGACCTCCCTGGCGTGGACGGCAGACAGCACTCCCTGTCTTCGTTTCAAAGTCCCGTGCTGGTGGTGCTATTCTCCTGTGTTCACTGCCCATATGTTCGAGATTTCGAGGGACGCCTTGTCGCGATACAATCCGACTATGCCTCCAAGGGGGTGCAATTCGTGGCGATCAACTCCAACGACGAGAAGGCCTACCCCGAGGACGACTTCCCCCACATGGTCAGCCGCGCCAAGGACAAGGGGTACAACTTCCCCTTCCTGAGAGACGAGCCTCAGAAGGTCGCCGAGGCCTACGGCGCGGTCTGCACGCCTCACGTCTTCGCCTTCGACAAGGGCCGCGTCCTGAGATACAGGGGACGCGTCGACGACTCGCGAGACCCGTCGAAGACGACCACGCACGACCTGAGGAACGCTCTCGACGACCTGGTCGCCGGAAGAGAAGTCCGAGTCCCGGACACGAGGCCCTTCGGGTGCAGCATCAAGTGGTTCTCGTACAAGCCTCAGTGAGGTGAGGTAGCTTGGTCGTCAAGCGCTTCCAAGTCTTCGCTCTCCTTCAGGCCGCTCGGGCCCTAACTCTGGGCATGCCCTTGGAGTCCGCGCACTCCTGGGGCCTCAACAGGGCAATCTTCGTCGCAGCCGCCAGACGTGGATTCAAGGGAGGAGGGAGCAAGACCGGAAAGTCCTCCGGAGGGGCAAGTCCAGAAGAGGGGACATATGCCCTCGGAGACGACATGGCATACCGCGCCCCAGGAAAGAAACTCTTCTTCACGATAGGGAGCGAGGTCCAGGACGAGGCCGCTTTCGAGAAGCAGGTCAAGGCCAGGTTCGGAGGATACTTCCCAAAGGCATGGAAGGAGGCCCTGGACTACGTCAAGGGTTTCGACCAGCAGACCCTGAAGTCCAAGGAGGACTTCTTCGCCGTCGTCTACAGGCCCAGGCGCGACGAGCTGGCGGATGCTTGGACCGAAGCGGTCGAGACTTCTGCCTAGCACTGCGGTCCGAACGATAAAATACTCTACCTCGCGCTCGGAGGACGGTGCCAGCCGAACAGAGATACGGATTCGGGTGCCGCGAGGACTCCGACGACAAAAGAGACTGGTCATACTCGGCCGACTCTCAGGCACTAAGCGCCCTCCCAGAAAATGTCGACCTCCGGCCTCAGTGTCCTCCCGTGTACAGCCAGGAGAGCCTCGACAGCTGCACGGCGAACGCGGTCGCGGGCGCGGTCCGCTTCGAGCTCATGAGAGAAAGCCAGACCCGCTCCATTTCCCCCTCACGGCTCTTCCTATTCTACAACGCCAGAGCCATCGAAAAAACCACGCGGCGAGACACTGGCGTCTCTGTGAGGGACGCGATAAAGTCGGTCCACAAGCTTGGCGTCTGTCCAGAGAGCCTCTGGCCGTACACAGAGAAGAACTTCGACAAGAAGCCTCCCAAGGCCTGCTACGAGAAGGCGCTAAGGCACAAGGCCATGGAGTACCGCCGGCTACAGCCCGAGGTTCGAGAGCTCAGGGCCTGCCTGGCCGAGGGGCATCCCTTCGTCTTCGGCTTCGTTGCCCACGACCTCTTCAGAGACGTGGTGTGGGACACTGGACGCCTCGACATGCCGAGGGCCCACGAGGGGCGCCTTGGGAGACACGCGGTGATGGCCGTCGGGTACGAGCACCGCAAGAGGAGGCTGATAGTCAGGAACTCCTGGGGGCCCGGCTACGGGCTGAAGGGATACTTCACGATGCCATACCGATACGTCACCAGGACGAGCCTCTCCTCGGACTTCTGGACGATCAGGTACGTGAGCTGACAGCCGGCCCCGAGGAGAGACCGATCTTCCTCTCAAGCTCCTGCCAGCGGGCTCCCTTCCTGAAGGCCTCGTATGGAGGCAGCGAACGGAAGTAGAGCAGATTGGAGTCATGCTCTGTGGCAGCCTTCTCCAGGAAACCGAAGGCCTCGTCGTCCTTGCCGAGGCCCAGCAACGCAATCCCCAACGAGGTCGGAGACACATACACGTCTTTCAGTGCCATCACTTCGTCGAGGATCCTCTTCGCCTCGTCCCCATTTCCAGCCAACGTGTAGATGAACGCAAGATCGAGCTTCGCCCCGGGCTCGTTGCCATTTGCCGCTATCTCGTGCTTCGAAGCCTCTATCGCCTCAACGAACCTGGACTGTTTCGACAGGACCAGCGAAAGCCAAAAGTCAATCGACGGCAACCCGGGGCTCTCCTTCTTCACCTCGCTGAACTGTTCGAAGGCTTCTTCCAGCTTCCCTAGCCTGAAGAGACAGACGCCTCTCGACTGGGCAAGGATGACCGAAAACGGGTCCAACTCCATGGCCTTCTCGATCAGCTTGAGTGCCTCTTCGTTGCGTCCCTGAAACATCAGAGTAGTCCCGTACCAGTGGAAGGCCTGCCCATAATTGGGGTTCAGTTCCAGGGCCTTTCTGAGCTCCCGCTCGCCCGTCGCAAAGTCCCAGGAGTGGTTGACGAGCATCAGTCCGAGCGACGCGTGCGCCTCTGCCAGCGAGTCGTCCAACTCGAGAGCCTTCAGAGCGTAGTCCCTAGCCCGGTCACCGGCCGCGGCAGGCGCCATCCACCCGTAGTCCGCGAAGATCAGGTAGCAGTCGGCGAGCCCGGAATATGCCGATGCGAACTTGGGGTCGAGCCTGACCGCCTCCTCGAAGTACTTGACCGCCTTCTGCGTCCCCTCCAGCGTCCTCTCTCCCCAGTAGAACCTCCCCTTGAGATAGAGGGTGTACGCCTCCGCATTCGAAGTGGACCTCTTCTCCAGGACCTGCACGTCCTTGTTCAGGAGCTTGAGCTTCAGCCCCTCCGCGACCTGCTTCGCAATCTCCTCCTGAACGTCGAGGATGTCAGTCAAGTCCCTGTCGTAGCTCTGTGACCAGACGTATCTGTCCATGTCCACCTCCAGGAGCTGCGCCGCGATCCTGACCTTGTTCCCCGCCTTCCTTACGCTCCCTTCCAGTATGGCCCCCACCCGGAGCTCTCTGCCGACCTGGTCCATCGGGAGGGTCGTGTCCCTGTACTTCATCGCAGAGGCTCTGGAGATCACGTTGAGCCCGCTGATCTTCGAGACAGTCGAGATCAGTTCCTCGGTCATCCCGTCCGCGAAGTAGCGGTCGTTCGGGTCGGGGCTGAGGTTCGAGAACGGGAGTATCGCCACCCGGTGAGGGTCGAGGATGCCTCCAGGCCTCCCTGCTCTCTCTGCGGGCTGCGCCAAGACCTTGAAGACCTCCATAGGGCCGGGGAGACTCCTGAGCGTCCTCTCGCCCATCGGGGTGATCTGCCACTTCACTTTCCCTGCAATCTGGTCCACGACCTGGCGAGTGATGCAGATTCCGCCGGGCTCGGCCAGCGGCTCTACCCGCGAGGCGATGTTGACGGCGTCCCCAAGCACATCTCCGTCAGAGTGCACGATGTCGCCCACATGGATGCCTATCCTGACCCTTACCCCTTCATCTCGCTCGCGCCCCTCGTTGAAGCTCCCCATCTTCCTCTGAACCTCCACGGCGCAGTCCACAGCCTCCACCGCACTCCCGAACTCCACGAGGAAGCCGTCCCCGAGTGTCTTGACTATGCGTCCTTCGTGACTGGAAAAGACGGACCCCAGCACGCCCTTCAGCTCTCCAAGGAGCTCCAGCGCAGAGCTCTCGTCCCTGGACGACATGGAAGTGTAGCCTACGAGGTCCGTGAACATGATCGCCCCAAGCCTCCGCTTGGTCGCCGACTTCTCTACGCTCAAATTCCGCTCAGTCCCGCCAGGCGGCTGATTCGTATTAATCTTGGCTTATGCGTACCGCTGTAGTCTCAGCCACGAGTGAATGGCGAGCGTCGCGACCGCCTCCATCGTGGTGTTCCTCTCCTCAGCGGCCCTCCTCAGGCCTTCCGCCACCCTGGGATCGAGAAGCACTTCGAGCTTGACGGCGTGCAGGTAGGAGACCTCCCGCTTGATGTCTTCGACAGGCCTCTGCGGGGCCATGACGAAGTGGCTGACCACGCTCTCCGCCTCCGGCCTGCGCATCGGTGCGATTGTCTCCGCCAGCTCCTTCATCTGGGCGGCCCTCTCTCTCTTGGGAAGCTCTTGGACAGTGGGAGCCTCCTCGGCGCGGTGAAGGAAGGTGGCGTGCTTGACCGGAAGGACGCCCTCTCTCCGCTCCCTCGGGAGCGGGGCCTGCTTGACCGTTATCTCTGACCTCGACTCCCTCCTGATGTTCCTGACCGCTTCGACCGCATTGATCCTGTCTTCGACGTACCTCCTCGACTTGCCGATCGCCTTTGCGAGCTGCTCTGAAGTCCCGTAGGCCTTCGGGTTGGCCTTCCTAAGCGCGGCGATGGCGTCGTACTCCTCCTCAGGCTCGATGTCCCTCCTCTGGATGTTCTCGACTAGCGAGACTATGATCGCTTCTTCGTCCGTCATGGGCCTGACGACCGCCGGGATCTTCTTGATCCCCGCAATCTTGGCCGCCTCGAACCTCCTCGACCCGACTACGAGCTCGAACCTTCCTCCCACCGGCCTGGCTATGACAGGCTCTAGGATCCCCTTCTCTCTGACCGAGTCTACCAGGTCCCCGACGTCGCCGGGGCTCTTCCTGACGTTGGTCTTCCCTACGAAGAGCTTCGTGACCTCGACGGACATCACCGTCCCGAGCTGCTCCTTCCAGCCCTGCTGCGCCGAGGTGAACTTTGCCAAAACGACGTGACATCATGCCCTCGAGGGGCACTTAAGATTATCCAGCTCGAGCTTTCTCAAGCGCCTGGGCGGGACTGCTGGTCGCGCGGCACGAGGCCTGCCACTCGGTTGAGAGCGAACAAGGAAAGAAAGCCCGCAGGGACGAGCAGTTCCACTATGTCTCTGGTCGCCAGAAGGTCAGGCCTAGACAAGAAGAACGGGAAGTCGACATATCCCCTGCGCAGGACGAGTACCGCGTTCATCAGGTCTTGGGCAAGCCAGAGCCCGGCAGTAAGGACGGAGAAGCCGAAGAGTGCGATTGCGGCTCTCGCAACGTGGTGCTGTGCGAACCTCCAGGGCAAGGCCTCCCACAAGGCAAAGCCCACGTAGGAAACCCAAAGGAGGGTGAAGGCCACGTCATGGTAGGTCCAGACGTCCAACCTCCAAGGTGAAAACGGAAGGTCGACGAAGGCCCTGTGAAGGATGGTCACCGAGTCCAAGGTCTGATTCAGGGCCCAATATCCCGCTGAGAAGAGTCCAAGCAGGACCGCTGCGACAACTCCTCTCCCGATGGCCCCTAACCATCGTCTCGAGCGCCCGGAAGGCTCCCCGCCCAACATGTATGTCGCCTCCAAATTACGATTTAAGGTTGGACAGCCCGCACTCGTGCACGTTTACCATCAGGCTCGACATGGTCTTTCGCAGGATCCGGGCACAACTCATTCCGCTTCCTCGAAACTTTATCTGGGGGGTCGGCCGATTCTGATTCATGAACGACCAGGAGAGGGCGGCACTCAAGCAGAAGCTCAAGGACCAGCTGACTCCGGAGCAGTACGAAGTCTGCTTCCTGAAGGGTACTGAACGCGCCTTCACCGGGAAGTACTGGAACAGCCACGAAAAGGGAATGTTCCACTGCGCCGTCTGCGGGCAGACGCTCTTCGACTCTAACACAAAGTTCGACTCGGGCACAGGGTGGCCCAGCTTCTTCCAGCCCATCAAGAAGGAAAGCGTCAGCGAGGAGACCGACACCAGCTACGGCATGAAGAGAGTCGAGGTCAACTGCTCAAACTGCGGGGCCCACCTGGGGCACGTCTTCGACGACGGCCCAAACCCGACCGGGCTGAGATACTGCATAAACTCAGCGTCCATCGTCCACGAGAAGGACATGCCCAAGCAGGGCTAGGCCGCCACCACCTACGCCTCGGACGTCTCATTAGGCCTCTCATCTCGTCCCAAGACCCCGTATTAACCGGAACGGCCCCGCCACCTTCAGACCTGGGCTTCCGAGCCTCTCATGGGGCTCAAGATTGCTTCACCAAAAAGGGGCCGTCTTTAGACTGTCACCCCCATAGGGCGGCTCCGGGCGGCCTCTCTCGAACGAAATGTCCTCTCAGGCCCTCAGACGCTCTCGCAAGGCCGCCCCGAAAGGCGCACTAAGGCCCAGGAGCCTCGTCCGCGGGAAGGACCGAAGGATGGAGTTCACGATTTCTCAGGTCCCTCACAAGAAACAGAGGTACGAGACCGTCGGGGATTGGATACCCGGTAAGCCTGCCGAGATTCGGGTCAGCAAGATGAAGGACCAGAGGTACGTCTTCCTGGTCGCCCTCCACGAGATGATCGAATACGAGCTCTGCAAGATGAACGGCATCAGCGACCGCGAGGTCGTCGCCTTCGACGTCAACTTCGAATCTGAGCGGCGCCGCAACCTCCATCCCATGGACGCCGAGCCGGGGAACGACCCCAGGGCTCCCTACAGGGAGGAGCACGACTTTGCGACCATGATCGAAATGATGGTCGCCCAAAAGCTCGGGGTGTCTTGGTCGGCCTACGGGAAGGCGGTGCTCGCGCTTGGGCCGAAGCCAAAGAGAGTCCTAGTAGGGCCAGAAGTCAGGAAGCGGTAGCGCTTCTTCTGTACTTCTTGAGTTGCGCCTCGATGGCCTTCCACCGAGGGTCGCCCAGGAACTTCCTTTCGGAGGGAGCCACCCCGAAGGTGAACAGCTTGTTGTCCAGCTTTTTCAGCGCCCTCTGCATCGAGGCGAACCCCTCCGCATCCCTTCCCACCAGGAGCTGCACGGCTCCTAGGTAAGCAGCCCACATGTTAGCCGCGTCCGGGCGCGACTGAGCCTTATCGAGCACTCCAACCGCCTCCTCGACCTTCCCTGCCGATGCAAGAACCCAGGCAAGCTGCAGCAGAGCGATCGTCTCTTCTCCCAGCTCAACGCACCTCCTCGCATCGGCTATCGCCTCCTCGTTCCTCCCAGCCCAAGTCCTGGCGAAGGACCTCCAGAAGTAGGCCAGCATGTGGTTCGGGTTCAGGGTGGCAAGCCTGTCGAGCCTCTCCAACGCCTCAGCCTGCCTTCCTCTCTCCATGTATAAGACGGACAGGGAGCACGCTATCGGGAGCGAGTAGGGGTCCAGCGCCGCCGCCTTCAGCTCCAACTCGAACGACTCGTCGTACAGCCCCAAGAAATAGTGGTCGAACGCAGACCAGTGAAGGGCAAACGCGTAGTTGGGCCTCAGCTCCAAGGCCCGATTGAACTCGCCGACGGCCGCCTCGAACTCCCACTCGGTCCCCAACGCCAACCCCATCGACGCGTGTCCTTCGGCCAAGGCCTCATCGAGCTCGATCGCCTTCCGAGCGTACTTCTTTCCCTCGGCTATCCCAGTAGCGACCGTGATGTGCCTGTAGTCTGCCAATATCAGGTAACAGTCCGCCAGGCCTGAATATGCCTCCGCGAACCCGGGGTCGATCTTCACCGCCTCCTCGAAGTGCTTCAAGGCGGTCGTCACCGCATCCTGGGTCCTCTCGTTCCACAGCGTCCGTCCCTTCAGGTAGAGGGTGTACGCCTCCGGGTCCACCGGCCTCTTCTTTCCTAATCCCGCCTTCTCCTTCGACAGCAGCTGAACCTTGAGTGCCTCGGCCACCTTCTCGGCGATGTCCGCCTGGATCGCGAAGACGTCGGTCAGGTCCCTGTCGTAGCTCTGTGCCCAGAGGTGCCTTTCGCTCCGAGCGTCGATGAGTTGGACCGTGATCCTCACCTTGTTCCCAGCCCTCCTCACGCTCCCCTCGAGCACGCTCCCAGCCGAAAGCTCGACCCCGATCTCCCCTATGGAGACGGACCTGTCCTTGTACCTCATCACCGAGGTCCTTGAGATCACCGACAATTCGCCGATTCTCGACACAGTGGCGATCAGTTCCTCCGTCATCCCGTCCGCGAAGTACCTGTCTTCAGGGTCGCCGCTCAGATTCGTGAAGGGGAGGATGGCCAACCTGCGCTGGTCCAAGGTCTGCTCACCTACGCTTGCCGTCTTTCCTGACACCTCAACCCTGTAAAGCTCGACCGGGTATCTGATGTTCTTAAGTTCGCGGACGCCAATCCTGACCAACTTGGCGTCGACCTTCCTCTCAACCTGGTCGACCACCTGTCGGGTCACACAGATCCCGCCCGCCTCAGCCACCGGCTGAACCCGAGCCGCGACATTGACTGCGTCCCCCAGCACGTCGCCCCCAGAGTGCACCACGTCGCCCACGTGTATCCCGATCCTCACCGAGACCCGGTCGCCCGCCTCTCTCCCTTGGTTGGCGTTTGACATCTGCCTCTGCGCGTCGACCGCGCAGTTGACCGCCTCCACGGCGCTCGCGAACTCCACGAGGAAACCATCCCCTATCGTCTTGACGACCCGTCCCCCATACTTCTGGAAGACCGAGCTCAAGACCCCTCTGTGCTCGTCCAGGAGCCTCAGCGCCCGCCGCTCGTCAACGGAGGTAATCGAAGAGTAGCCGACGACGTCGGTGAACATTATTGCTCCAAGCCTCCTCTCGCCAGCCGGGTCGCTCAAGTCCGAGGACCTGCGTGGGGCGCATTCGCTTTAACCTTCGCGTACCATTAGGCTCTATCCATTTCTCGGTGTGGCGGTCCCTATTCTTGGCGGCGAGGCCTCTCGTGGAAGGATTCAATATAGGTCGAACCAGTCCTAGACACGGTCAATTTAGAAGATGACACTACTCAGAAGTGTCTCTGCTCTTGGCGTGGTAATCGGCTTTGTTCTGCTCCTGTTGGCCTATTTGTTGAATCGTGGCTGCATCTGCCCTGGAGGATTCTCATGCCCCGCAACTTGTATCCATCCAAATGAAGTAGGTCAGATGGCAGTGTCCTTCTCTATCCTAGTAGTTTCCGCTTCTGCCCTGATCGTCTCTCTTACAACCAAACGCGCGCCAACAACTTGACTCGCCAGGTAGCAAAGTCCAAGTCAGGCCCTCAAGAAAATTGTCGGTGGGTTTAAATCGGCTGAGGCGCGCGGGAACACGAATGCCCGCCTCGAGCGACGCCGTCTCGATGATTGGCTCGGTCCCGATCTTCGCCGGCCTCAACGAGAACCAGCGCAAAGCGGTCGCCTCGGAGGGGAAGGAGATGTCTTACTCTCCCGGCACATCGATAGTGAAGGAGGGGACGATGGGCGTCGGGTTCTTCCTGATTCTCGACGGCAAGGCCGAGGTGCGGAAGGGCGAGAAGGTCCTTGCCAACCTCGCAAAGGGCCAGTTCTTCGGCGAGATGTCGCTCATCGACGACGAGCCGCGCTCGGCCGACGTAGTGGCCGTCGCCCCGACAAAGTGCTGGGCAATCACTTCATGGGCCTATGCAGCCGTGACGAAGGAACACCCGGAAATCGCGCACGCGATGCTAAAGGAACTCGTAAAGCGCCTCCGCAAGGCACAGACTTCGCCGACGTCCTAGCCTCTGCCGGGCCCTGACCTGGTCTGATAGACATTGAAGATAGGCCTTAGCACGTGGTCGCTCCTGAGCTTGGACGTCTACTCCGCCGTCCGCGCGATCGGCGAGTCGGGCATCGACTACATCGAGCTCTGGGGGGAGGTACCTCACGCCTACCCTGACTGGATAGACAAGAAGCGGCTCCGCGACTCTCTCTCAGCATTCGATTTCACTACGACCATCCACGGCCCGTTCACCGACCTCAACCCCGCGACACCCTTCGAGCCGGTGAGGGGCGCCATCCTGAGGACCCTGTCAGACTACGTCGAACTGGGGGCATACCTCGGGGCCTCCATCATCACCTTCCATCCCGGGACCGTCCACAACGAGAAGATGGTCAGCAAGTCCTCAGAGACCTCCGCCTCCACTTTGAGGGAGCTGGTCAAGGTCAGCGACGGCAGGCTCTCCATCAACTTCGAGAACCAGACCCGCAGCCACTCAAAATACCACTACCCTCTCGCGAGCACCGAAGACTCGATCAAGACCCTACTTTCCTCCACAGAGGGGACCCACTTCACCCTCGACACCGGACACGCCCACGCCAGCGGGCTCTCCTCCGAACACGTCGCAGACCTCGCCGGCTCAAGGCTCTCCGAGGTCCACCTGAGCGACAACGCGGGCGCCGCAGACGACCACCTGATTCCCGGCGAAGGCAGCGCCCACCTCGAGCCTCTGATGGAGCGCTTCGCCCGCTCTGACCTGCTGGTGTGCCTCGAGCTCGACCCTCACAGGTACTCCCCCGACCAGGCGCTGAAGGGAGCCTCGGAATTTAAGTCAAGGCTGGGCCGAAAGGGAGGCGCCGCAAATTGAAGGCCAGCCACGAAAGGAGCCTCGTCTCCAGCAAGACCGCTTCCCTCTCGGAATCGGTCATACGAGAGATGACCAGGCTCGCAGACAAGCACGGAGCCCTCAACCTCGCCCAGGGCTTCCCCGACTTCGCGGCCCCGGCGAACATCAAGGAGGCGGCCGTCAGAGCTATCGAAGGGGACATCAACCAGTACGCGGTCACCTGGGGGGCTCCCAACTTGCGGCGAGCGATCTCCGACAAGGCATCCTGGTTCAACGGAATCGAGAGCGACCCAGACAAGAACGTCACAGTCACCTGCGGCTCCACCGAAGCGATGATGGCCACGGTGATGGCCCTCGCGGAGGCCGGAGAGGAGGTCATCATGTTCGAGCCCGCCTACGAGAACTACATCCCCTCGACGGTCCTCGCGGGAGCCACCCCGCGCCCGGTCCCGATGGGCCCCGGGTTCACCCTCGACGAGGAGGCCCTCAAGGCCGCCTTCTCGAAGCGGACCAAGCTGGTGATCGTCAACACCCCGCACAACCCGAGCGGGAAGGTCATCACCAAAGAGGAACTGGGCGTCATCGCAGACCTCTGCGAGGACTACGACGCGATCGCCGTCACCGACGAGATTTACGAGCACATACTCTACGACGGCCGGAAGCACGTCAGCCTCGCGACGGTAGGTTCCATGGCCGAACGGACGGTCACCATCTCAGGGATCTCGAAGACCTACACCGCGACTGGCTGGCGGGTCGGCTACACGATCGCCCCCGCAGCCCTCACCAACGCGATCCGCAAGGTCCACGACTACATGACCGTCTGCGCCCCCGCCCCCATGCAGGAGGCCTCCGCCTTCGCCCTCTCTCTGCCGAAGTCCTTCTACTCCGACCTCGCCCTGACCTACCAGAAGAAGAGGGACCTCATCGCTTCAGGCCTCAGGGAGATCGGTTTCGACTTCATGACCCCGGAGGGGGCCTACTACATCCTTGCAGACTTCGGGAAGCTGAGCAAGCTCGACGACACGAAGTTCTCGTACTCGATGACCATAGACTGCGGTGTCGCGGTCGTCCCCGGCTCGAGCTTCTACTCCGACAGGAGCAAGGGGCGGAGCTTGGTGAGGTTCAGCTACTCGAAGAAGGACTCGACCCTCACCGACGCGGTCGGGAAGATGCGGACCTTCTTCTCGAAGAAAGGCCCATCGCCTTCCAACTGAAGACAGGACACTCGTTCAAAACCCGTGTATAATATACGGACAGACTTCATGTCACGCCGGTCCGACGATGAGATCTACAATCACTGTCGCCGTTCTGGTATTAATCGTAGCCGCGGTCGCCGGGGCGGGATACCTCCTCTCCAACCGGTCGATGGGCACCTTGGCGGTCGGGGTCACCGACTCGCCGATCCCTTCCAACGTGACCCACATCTTTCTGACCATAACGAACATCGTACTCCAGGGAGAGTCCAACTCCACGGTCACCTTCGCCGTCAACGCCACTACCTTCGACCTCCTGAAGCTCAACAACATCACCAAGATGCTCGGTTCCCAGAGCGTGCCTGCCGGGAACTACACGATGATCAGGTTCAACGTGACCTCGGCAATAGCCACGATAGCCGGCAGCAACGTAACGCTCAACGTCCCAAGCGGCCAGGTCAAGGTGCCTCTCACCACTCAGAAGCTCGTCGTAAAGCCGGGCGAGAAGACGACCATAGTCCTCGACATCACCCCGGTGATGACGAACGTCAGCGCGTCCTACAACCTCAGGCCGGTCGTGACCGTCAAGAGCGTGAGCGGGCCGAGCTGACCATGCAGTCCATCCCAGACGACCTCAAGAACGTCCTGGGCCCGAACGAGCAGGTCCAGCTCTACATCAGACAGAAGATCTACCACCCGAAGATCAACGTCGACTCAGTCCTCATAACCAACGAGAGGGTGATCCTCCGCCATCCCCACTCCCTCAGGCTCCGCAAGGATTACACCGACTTCAACTATCAGGACGTCTCCAACGTCGTCCTCGAAAAAGGAGTCCTCCGCTCCACGGTGAAGTGCACTCTTCGCTTCGGGGGAGAGCCCCTCCTCCTCGGCGACCTTCCGAACGGCGACGCCCAGAAAGCCTACGGCCTCATCCGCGAGAACCTGGTCCGATACCAGGCGCCCTTTACCCAGGCTGGCGTCCCTCCCCTGAGGCCCCAGTCCTCTCCCCTCAACTTCTCTGCAGCCTCTTGCAGGAAGTGCGGCTCCCCCCTGACAGCAGGCCAGAAGTTCTGCGGCAACTGCGGCCTCCCTGCCTGAGCCCAGTTCTTACGAAGTCACTGTGAACGACGACGAGTAGTCTGAACCCTCGACCTCGGCGTTTACCTGGAAGGTCCCGGGCGTCGCCGTGGAGCCTATCTGCCAAGAAACCGAACAGCTCCCGTCCGCTCCTGTCGTGCACTCGAAGTTCTTCGTAGTGTAGCCCGATGCATACCCGACCGCGACCTGCACCAGCGCCCCCACCACCGACCCGTCGAGGTCTGAGACGGAGACGGTTATCGTCTGGGTCGACCCTCTCGCGATCGGGTTCGATGCATACGAGAACCTCACTTCGAGCCCCATGTTCTGGTACGAGGTCGAGGTCACGTGAACGCTTCCGTTTGACTCGTGCCACTCTTTGATGGGATGGATCTCCCAGCAGGTGCTCCCGTGCCACGCCTCGCCCTGGTGGAGGGTGTCGCAGAAAGCCACACCATACTCGTCGATGACCATGCCTTGAACGGGCCTGCCCTCTGACCGCTGGTCGGCGGGGATTATCTCAGTGATGAAGACCGGGACCTTCCCGTCCGAGACTGCCATGTGCCAGTCCCCGTCCGAGACGTTCCTCACGTAGAGCACGAGCAGGTTGCGGACCGCTACCAGGCTTCCTCCGGTGCCGTGCTTATCCGAGGCGCTCGTGAAGTTCCCTGCGATGAGAGACTCGAGGGTCGTCTCCTTGTACCCCGATGGCGTGGTGGAGCTCGTCCCGTTGTGCAGTGGCTGCGCTCCGAACTCCACCACGAAGGCAGCTGCGAGCACGACTAGCAGGAGCCCCACCGCCAGGCCCGTCCTCATCCTGACCCAACTCACTCTTTCGCGGATTTGGCTCTGGTGAACTTCTCTGGCGGCCCCATGTATAGGTTGGCGGGCGCTTTGTCCGGAAGGACGAACCTGATGTACTGATACCCCCTCTTGTCGTGGTAGACGTCGGAGCCCTCCATGCCCTTCTGAAACGCTGCCTCAAACTCAGCCCAGTCCTGGGACTGGATCGCCTTGAAGACCGGCAGGAGGTACTCGCTGTCGAAAGCATTGAGGTCCTCTGTGAACTTGGGCCTCGTGACCTTGGCCGTCCTGAACGAGACCCTGACCATGTTTAGCTGATACGCCGCGAGCTTCCAGTTCCCGCCCTTGGCAGCATAGTAGCAGGCGGAGTACCTCTCCCCTACCTCCTTCATGATCGCAGCCATTCCCGGCTGGATCTCGGCGAGCTGGTCGACCGACATCTCGCCGTGCGGCGTCTTGGCGCGGACTTCGCTCATGCTCCTTCGCCCCAGGGGCTGCCTAATCAACACAGCCCCGAGCCGCTCAGCTCGGAGGCCGCAGCGGAGGGAGGGGCTCTCTCGGTCCGCCAGGCTGCGGGAAGTTCGGCTCCCTGGGCATGGAGCTCGAGAGGCGGCGGAACACCTAGTGCTCCGCCTCCCCTAGCGTCACCTTGAGTTCGGTCAGCTTCTCGCCCCTGAGGACCCACAGGCTCGTGGGCCTCCCCACGATGTCGCCTGAGAGGGCCTTGTGCAGCTCGTACTCGTCCGTGGCCTTCGTGTCCCCGAGCCTGAGGATCACGTCACCGAGGACCACGCCCGCCGCCCTCGCGGCAGACTTCTGGTCCACAGACCTGACCAGGAGGCCCTGCTCCTGGCCCACATCCGTGCTCTTGGCGAGCTCAGCGGGAAGCTCGACCGCCTCCACGACGACTCCGAGGAATCCCTTCTTCACCCTCCCATCCTTCGAGAGCTTCTCCAGGACTTCCTTCAGGGAGTCCGCCGAGACCGCGACCCCTCTTCCTGAGAAGTAGGCCACGTTCATGCCCAGGAGCTTGCCCGAGGCGTCGACCAGGGGTCCGCCCGAGTATCCCGGGTTCAGCTTGGCGTCCGAGACGACCGCGTTCTCGATTACGACGCCCCACCATCCGCGCATGCTCCTGCTCTGGCTGGTCACGATCCCGGAGGTCGCCGAGGCCTTCCGCCCGTAGGCGTTGGCCATCGCCAGGACGAACTGCCCGACCTTGAGGTCCTTGCCGCTTCCGACCTGGACCGGCTCCAGGCCGCTGGCGTCCACCTTCAGCAAGGCGACGTCTGTGTACCCGTCTCTTCCCAGGACCTTCGCCTCCAGCTCGCGCCCGTCGCCGAGCGTCACCGTCGCCCCTTCGGCGTGGCCCAGCACGTGGCTGGCAGTTACTATGTGGCCGTGCGAGCTCCACACAAAGCCCGTCCCGCTGTGCCTCCCCGCGTTCACGCTGACGACCGACCGCGAGACCGCGTCGGCCAAGCTCGCCACTGCGTTGGAAAAAGACTGCAGCAGCTCCATTCCATCAGGATTTGTCATAGTTCGAAATCACCGGCTGCGGTATGGGAGAGGCGGTACTTGTTGAGCGGGTTGGGAGCCTACTCAGTCACATCGCATAGGGCCTGAAGTACCCTATGTGCATCGTCAGGGGCCTGGCCCCCGGCCTCGGGCTCGAATAGAGCCTTGAAATCCTGGCCACGAGCTGGTGCGCGCCCCTGAGGGCGCCTTCCATGTCAGACTCCTTCCTGATCCTCGCCTCCACCTCCAGCTCGCCGGACGTGAACCTCGCGTCTATGAGAGCTCCCCCGTCGTCCGTGACCCACTTCATCACCACACCCTCCTCGGCCCCCGACATCCCGACCCACCTGATCCTGTCGAACCACCTTCCCTTCAGCGCAGACACGACGATTGCCGTGCTTGAAGGGTTCGGAAGGAAAGTGTGGAGGAGCGAGACCCTCCTCCCCAGCTCGCTGACCGGCCTAGGGCCGAATGACTCTCGAACCTTGCCAGTCGTCGCGTAGCCCTCCTCCGACCTGACTATGGCCCCGTCCTCCTCAAGGCGCTCCAAGCTCCTCGAGAGCGTCTCCGGGTGCGCCCCGGTGATCCTCCTGATCCCGTCGAAAGTGAACACGGAAAGGCCCTCCGCCTCTATGGTCGCCATGACGTCCGCGTCATTCCCGCCCAGCCCCGAGCCCTCCCCGTCAACCCCGAGGCCGTCCGCCCGGTCCTCCCCCAAACTAATCGAGCTGTGACGAACTCCCTCCCTTAAAAAACCGGCGCGAGCCAAGCCGAAGCCGATGGTGCGACTCGGGAGGCGAGCATTCCTCGGCGTCTTCGCCCTGGCGGTCCTGGTCTCCGGGGCCGCACTCGCAGTGGAGACGTGGGGCTCGGTCGCCGGTCCTATACCCTCCAACTTCACTGTCAACGGCAAGACCTTCCAGTTCACCTACATCGCTTCGAACGAAGCTCAGAGAGAAGCTGGGCTGATGAACCGGAAGATCACGAACGACACCACGATGCTCTTCGCATGGCCCAGCCCCGGATACTACTCCTTCTACATGCGCGACACAAATGCGAGCCTCGACATGATCTGGATAAGCGCCAACGGATCCCAGGGCAGGGTCGTCTACATCAAGACCGACGCGCCCCCCTGCATAGGGGTTCCAACCTGCCCCCTCTACACCCCGACCTCCCCCGCCAACTACGTGATAGAGGCCAGGGCGGGATTCGTATCCACGAACGGGGTGACACTGGGGACCGAGTTAGGATTCGCATGACTCCAAAATCGATTATATACTCTGCCGAGCCTCGCAAGCTCCATTCACGTGGGCACAGAACCTGACGCGGTAAGCCTGACACCGAATCCTCCCATCGACCGCGCGAAGATGCGCAGGCGCTTCCGGGAGTTCAGCGACGTTGTCTCAAAGTTCTCGCACGAGGTCGCGCCTTCCCCCGACGCCGGCCCAGCCATCTCGAACCAGGCCGAGCTGAACCTTCAGGTCACAAAAACCATCTTCGGGAAGTGGTCACTGGAGATCCTCGTTATGCTCTACACGATGAAGTTCCTCGGCTTCGAGCAGATCCGGAGGAGCTTGGAGGGGATAAGCCATCGGGTCCTCTCGGAGAAGCTCAAGCAGCTCGAGGCGAAACAGCTGATCCGGCGTAGGGTCCTCAGCACCAGGCCCCCCAGGGTCAACTACAGCCTGACTGAGAAGGGCCTCATCATAGCCCGCTTGGGGGAGCCCGTCTTCCTCTTCCTCAGGTACGAAGAGGGCTTCGACCCGGAATTGAAGTAGCGCTCGTTATGCAAAGAGAACACTGTTCCGTAACCTGGAGGTTATCAGGTTACCAGACTATTCCGTGATTACTGCGATGATACGGCTCCGTTTATTATCGCAGGCCTAGCTCTAGAAGACGCTTGAACAGCAAGGCCGCCGTTGCGCTCGCGGTCGCATTCCTGCTCGTACTCTCACTCCGCGCGGGCACTATAGTCAACGCGGCCACGCCTGCTACCGGAACGATAACGACCCTTACTCCCACCGTCACGTGGACCGGGTCCGCGCCAGTCGCGAACCCCACCATCGGGCTGACTACCTCCTTCAACCCCAACAGGTGTCTGACGGTCGGGTACTGCGACCTCTACACCCTGAACTTCAACATCCCTTCAGACTTCGCGACGGCGTACCCCAACTACTTCCTCAACATTTCGATAACGTGGGCGAGCACCCAGTACGACTATGACCTCTACGTGTACTACAACGGGGTCCAAGTCGGCTCCGACCTCCTAGGGTCAGGGACAAACTACGAGATAGTGACCCTCGCGGGGGCACAGCCGGGTACCTACCAAATCTACGCCGACAACTGGCTGGTCCCGCCCGGGGTAGTGTACAGCGGGGTCGCGACCCTCGGGCTCACCCCTCCGCCCTACAGCTTCCCCACTAGGTCCGCGACGTATGTCGACGACACCGCGGGCAAGTCCGCAGGGACGCCTTTCGTCCTTACTCCAGACCTCAGGCTCGTAGGAGCACAGCAGGGCGCTTGCACCGTGATCTGCCCTCAGGACGTCGAGCCGGGAATCAAGATCGACCCATTCGGTACGATATACGCGGCTGCCATCCAAGGGACCCCAGGAGGCACCGACTTCTGGCGCTCTTCTGACGGCGGGAACTCCTTCCAGTATCTTGGGCAGCCCGACGGCGCTCAGAATGCTCTGCTGAACAACCAGACCATCGGCGGCCTGGGAGGAGGAGATGAAGACATCGCTCTAGGGTCTCCCTTCGTGTTGCTCGACGCCGGGAACGGCCTGGTAGTCAACTCGACGGGAAGGGTCTACCTCTCCTCCTTGTTCTGGGACGGGCTCGGAGTCAACCCCTTCCCAGAGTCGATTACTGTCGCAGACTCTGTCAACAGGGGCTCCAACTGGCTCGTCAGCTCCACTGACCTCCCGCTCGACGACAGGCAGTGGACCGCGGCCTCAGGGGCGTCGAACTATTACATCACGTACAACGACATCGGCGTCGAACTGACCGGATCCTCCAACCTCGTGATGCTCCAATCAACCGACGGAGGCCTCACCTTCACGAACGGCGCGTTCATCGGGAAGACCCTTGGTACTGATACCTCCATCTTCCAAGGGCCGGTCGCGACCGGTCCGGACGGAAGCCTCTACAACGTCTATGCTGGCCCCTCGCCGAGACAGATCAACTTGGCAACGTGTCCCGCACCATGCAGCCTGCCCCCACTGCCCCTATCGGCTGCATCTGCCTCGGCATTCACTGTCACCCCCGCCTTCCGGGGCCCCACGAACATGACCGTGACGAGCGTCTTCCCGCAGGTCGCGGTGGACGCTTCCGGCAACATCTACGTCGCGTGGAGCACCGGGCGCAGCATCTACCTGATTAGCTCCTCGGACGGGGGCAAGACATGGACCCTCCCGGTGAGGGTCAACAACGGCCCGGAGACTGCCACCGCCCTCGAGCCCTGGCTCCAGGCGGGCGACAACGGACGGGTCGCTCTGATGTGGTACGGGACGAGCGTCTCCAGCAACAGCCCCGACAACTTCACCGCCTTCGCGAACGCACAGTGGAAGACCTTCTACGCTGTCACACCGAACGCTCTCTCCTCGCAGCCCACCTTCTATCAGGTGGTGGCCAGCGGAGGCAAGGACCTCCCCGACGGCGTGGTCCACCGTGGGCCGATCTGCACCGAGGGGACGGCCTGCCCTTCAGGCTCCAGGAACCTCGCAGAATATTCTAGCTTCACGATTGACAACTACGGCTTCGCCAACTTCGTCATCGCCCAAGACGCAAACACCACCAGCGGCTTCGCCGCAATCGACTACGTCAAGCAGACCGCCGGGCCGGGCCTCTTCGCCCCATCCCTTGGGAGGGCCATCGGCTCAGGAGCGATCGCGCTCCCCGGAGGCCAAGGAAGCTTCCACTTCAGGGTCGACAGCACGCCCAAGGGGCTCAAGGGCTCGCTCCAGTACCTCGACTCCGACTCCTCGCTCCTCGTCCAGGGCGGGACGATTACCTCCTTCTTCATCAGCGGCAACACAGCCTCCTTCACCGGGACAGGGACAGTGAGCAACGGAAAGACAACAACTTCCGTCACGTTCACCATCCAGGTCGTGGGCAACAAGGGCCCCGCGACCTCAGACACCTTCTCGATCAGCCTCTCGAACGGGTACAAGGCTTCAGGGAGCCTCGCGAGCGGCTCAATCAGGGTCCTGTCGAGCTCCCAGACCTGAGCGGGCCTCGTGCCCTTTTGTCGATTTCGTCTACAAATTTCGACCAATCCTTCTTTGGCCTCAGGCTTCCAGACGGAGGCATGCAAGCAGCCCCAAAGGCCCCGATGACCCGGTCAGAGAAGCTCCGCTGGTACGCCGCACAGCTGATGACCGACGCAGCGACCGCCGAGAAGTCCGGCAGCAACGGGCCCGCCATCTCAAACTACCTGCAGGCCGCCGAGATCTACCTCCTCCTCGCGAAGGTCACTGAGAACTACACGCCGTGGAAATTCTACGCAGACAACGCCGCGCTCTGCCAGCAGAAGGCGAGGATTCTCATCGCCACCACGCCCAAAGAGCAGACGACTCCGTAAGGCCCAAACTCCCGCGTCTTCTTAATATACCACAGACGGTCATTTCTGTTCGCTTGAAGTGGGAGTGCTATCGGTGCGGGCACATCTTCGAAGGGGAGATCACCCCGGACGAGTGCCCCAACTGCCACTACTCACTGACGTTCTGGCTTGAAGCCTCCGAGCCCAAGGTCTCGACGGTGAGGAACTTCGTGAAGACCGACCCGCTCTCCATAGACGCCAACGAGTCCGTCCTCAAGGCCGCCCAGGAGATGAGAGACCGAGGCGCCGGCAACATCCTAGTCAACATCAAGGGAGAGCCCAAAGGAATTCTGACCGAGCGGGACATCCTCAACCGCATAGCGGCGGACGACCTGCTCTCCTCGAGCATCCCGGTCCGGAAGATCATGACCTCTCCGATGATATCGGTAGATGCCGACACGCCTCTCTCAGAGGCCGTCAAGATGATGGCAAAGTACAAGATACGGACGCTCTTCGTCACCGACAAGGGGAAGCCTCTCGGGCTTCTCAACATGCGCTCGATCGTGGGCGACCAGTTCAGAGTAGCGAAGAACCTAGAATCTTAGGCGCCCTTCTTGCTCTCCGCGTAGGCCAGGACTCCCCCTATTGTCATCAGAACGAGGAGTGTTGAACCCAGGCTCGCCGCCCAGACGATCAGCGACCTCTCGGTCACGCCGGAGCTGAACGTGTATCCCGTGGCCACCAGGAACAGAATCCCAAGGACGGCGCTCGCCAGGAATGCCCAAGGCTTCCCTTTGAAAGAGAACCAGGCCGTGACCACGAACACGATCGCGACGACCAGGCTTGAGGCAGTGTACTGGTCCAGGTCTCCCGTCGCTGCGGCCAAGAGGGTTGTCCCCACCAGAAACACGACCCAGCCGATTTGGGCCAGAATGCTTGCGCCTGCGCTCCCCGTTAGCTTCTCGAGCATGCGGACGCACATCCGGCCGGAGTCCGTGGTATAAACCTCCCCTGAACTCTTCATCCTTTTCTATCGGCATCCTCGTGTACCATTCGATGCGCAAGGTCCTCTTCGTGTGCGTCGAGAACACGTTCAGAAGCGTCCTCTCACAGGAGCTCTTCAACTCCAAGGCACCCTCTGGCTGGAGGGCCGAGAGCGCCGGGGTCAACCCCGCACAAGAGGTGAACCCTGTCGTCTTCTGGCTCCTGAGGGAAGTCGGAATCAACTACGTTGAAAGAAAGCCGCAGGTCGTCACCCCGGAGCTGGTGCGTGACGCGACAAGGGTAGTCACCTTCGGATGCCTTGACCGCTGCCCCATCGGCGCAGAGGAGAAGGGCGAAGACTGGCCTCTTCCAGGGTCGACCGGGAAGAGTGACGACGAGCTGAGGAGTGTCAGGGACGAACTCTCTCGAAGAATCGACGAACTGATCCGAAGGCTCTCCGTCGCTCCCGAGACCGTCCAGTCATGAAGCTTTGAACCGTCCGTCCCCGGAGAAGGCGCGCGAGGTCCGCTCCTTCCTCCTCCCGGCAGCCAGGTCGGGCAGGACGGTCACATACGGGGACCTGATGAAGCGACACAATCTCTCAAGGGGCAGGGCCCTCTCTAGAATGATAGGGACGGTCGACAGGGCAGAGATCAAGAAGAGAGCCCCGGGATTCGCGGCAATCATCGTCAGGAAGGACACGGGGTTTCCCGGGGGCGGCTTCTTCTGCGACGACGACCTTCCTCGCGGACTGGTCAGGGACAGGCGGAAGAGCAGCGACCCGAGGCTCACAGCGGCCGAGCGCGACTACGTCCGAGTCCAGCAGAAGAGGATCTGGTCTTTCTACGGAAGTAAGCGCCGAGCCACGCAGCCCTGACTACCACTTCATCCCCATCCTCGAGACCTTGCCGTAGTTCCTCGCCTGCCTGCGGCAGAGTTCCACTTCACCGTCGATATCGAAACCCAGCTGGTTGGAGAAGAGGTGGACGTACCTGCTCCAGTGAAACGCCAGCGGGTCCTCGACCCTCTCGCGCCACGGGTTCTTCCTTCCGCCCTCCCACGGGTTCCCGACCCCCTCGGCCCAGAGCGGGCTCTCCAGGCTGCCCCTGGCCCTCAGCGCTAGGAGGTCAAGAGCCACTTCCGACCCTCGCTCGAAGTATTGCTGTGCGACCTTCCAACCGTTCTTTCCGTATCTGTCCTCCTCCTCTCCCGCATAGGCCTCGCCTTCCAGACCATGGTTCCCAAAGTTCCAAGTCCGGAGCAGGCCTCTCGAGACGAGCTCCCGGGCCATGGCCCCGAGGACCCCTACTTCCCTGGCCTTCGCCCTCTTGGTCCTGAGTCGGACCCTGAATCGGATCTCCGGCTCGCGGAAGAAATGAAATGTCATCAGGTCGCCGGCCTTCCGGAGTCGCGCCACGTGCGGGCGGAGGGTCCCAAGGAGGATCTTGTCCTGATGCCTCAGGGGCCCGTGCAGGTTGACCTCCACCCAGTGTTCCAACGAGGCTCACTCAGTCAAGGCCGGCAGCGTCGAGCCCGCGGAGGGCTTTGAGGGGCTCCTTCGATTCTGCGATCGTCCTTCCAACGATGACGAAGTCAGCCCCGCCCTTCAGTGCCTCCCTCGCGTCCCCTCCCTGTGCGCCTACCCCAGGGCTGAAGATCAGAGGAACCTTGCCCAAGATCTCCCTCGCTTCCGCCAGCTTTTTTCCCTCCTTGGCAGAGACGACAACCCCGTCGGCGCCCCAGTCTCGCGCCCTCTCCGCGAAGACCCGGTACAGTGGCTCTCCGCCCTCGACCCGAAGAGAATATCCCTCCGAGGCTCCTCTGTGGCTCATGTACACCAGGAGGATCAGGCCACCCCCCAAATCATGCATCCTCTCCACGACCTTTCCGAGTCCCTCCTCCCTTCCAACGAACGGGTTCGCTATCACGGCGTCGACCCCGTAGTGCCGCAGAGATTCGGCTGCGTTCAGGTTCGTCGACTCGATGTCGTTGAGCTTCAGGTCGGCTATCACCGGCACTCCGGCGTCCGAGAAGTCCCCGAGGAGCCCCCTGATTCCCTCAAGCCCGAAGGGCAGAAGCAGATGATGGTTGAGCTTGACGGCTGCAACTTCCTCTTTCGTCGCTCTGAAGACCTCCATCGCCTTCGAGACCCTCTCTTCGTAGGGCCCCGAGATGTCGAGGGCCAGGACCACCCTGCTCTTCCTCTCATTCGCCGAGTCGAGCATCCTCTCCCTGAACCCCTTCATGCCGCGAGTCCCCCACTTCTGTGCGCGGCTCCCACGACCTGGTCCAGGCCCTGGAGCCCCTTCCTCTCAAGGTAGGAGAGTACCCCCACGTTGACGTCGTTGAAGATTGCGAACTTCCTGACAGTGCTCGTCCCCAGCTGCACTGCGTCCGCTCCAGCCAGGAAGAACTTGACCGCGTCCTCCCAGGTCGAGACTCCACCACATCCCATGATCGGGACCTCGAACTTCTCCCTAAGTTCGTAGACGCACCTCAGGGCGACAGGCCTCACGGCTGGCCCGGAGAGGCCCCCGTAGACGTTGGAGAGCGCAGGCCTGCCCGACTCGATATCGACCTCCATCGCCCTAATGGTGTTGATAGCAGTGAGACCGTCCACTCCTGCGTCCACTGCTGCGCCGCCGATTTCGACCAGCCTGTCAGTGTTTGGAGAGAGCTTCGCGAAGACGGGCTTTGCCGTGCTCTTCTTGACTGCCTTCACGACCTTGGACACGAGCTCAGGGTCGTGCCCGACCTCTGTCCCGACGCCCTCGACGTGGGGGCAGCTGAGGTTTAGCTCATACCCGAGGAAATCGTTTGCGTCGAGCACCTTGACGACTCCAGCGAACTGCTTCTCGTCCCCACCGAAGACCGAGACCAAGATGGGGAGGCCCTTGCCCTTCACCGTGACCAGTTCCTCGGAGAACTTCGCGGCTCCAGGATTCGGAAGGCCGGCCGCGTTGACCATCCCGCCCTCCACGTCGACCAGGGTGGGCTCAGCGTACCCTTCCCTCGGTGACGGCCCGACCGACTTTGTGACCGCTCCGCCCGCGCCGTACTTGAGGGCCTCGAGGACTTTGGCCAACGAGCTCCCGTGGACCCCTGAAGCAAGCACGGTGGGATTCTCGAGGCGCAAACTCCCCATTTGCACCCTGATTGCATCGACGCTCAAGCCTTCCCGGCCCCCATCTGCTTGAGGACGGCCTCATAGTCGCCCTTCGTCACCTTCTTTCCCTGATAGAGGGTCCCCACGAGCTCCTTGATGTCCGCGAAAGCGCTGAGCCTGACCCCGACCGCCCTGAGGTTCTCCTTCCCTCCCTCGAGCCTGTCCACCAACACCGCCGCCTCCTTGACCACGCACCCGGACCCTCTGAGCGCCTCCACTGCCGTGACTACGCTCCCGCCTGTCGTCACGAGGTCGTCCACGACTACGGTCTTCCATCCTGGCTTGACCGCGCCCTCTACCTGACGGCCCAGGCCGTGTCCCTTTTCCTCCTTCCTCACGTAGAGCATCGGCTTCTTGAGAAGGTAGGCCAGCGGCGACGAGATAGTTACCCCCGCCGTCGCGACGCCCGCTACGGCATCGAAGCTCTCGACGCCAATCTCCTTCGCCATCGCCATGTAGGCCTCGACCGCCAACCAGTACGCTTCGGGGGAGCTGGGCACGACCCTCAGGTCGAGGTAGTATGAGCTGGACTTCCCGCTGGCGAGCGTGAACTTCCCGAACCTCAATGCCCCGATCCTGAAGAGGACCTCTGCAAGAGCGGCCCTGCCGGACGCGGGCTCGGACATCAGAAGGACAACCTCCCTGGGCGCCTCCCTTCAACCTGCCGATTTCTCAGAAATCGAACCCAATCTCCCCGGACAGAGGCTCGCGATTTAAGCCTTGACCGCGGGATTCCTGCCCAAGAATCCCGACGCAGTGTCCCTGTATGCCTCGGGGTCCACCTCACTGGTGGTCGCAGAGTCCACGTCGATCACGAAGATCGAATGGAGCCTGGAGTTGATCAGCTCCTCTATGGAGATTGGCGGTCTGCTGTACACGAAGTCCGTGAGCTCCTTCACCGTGCGCGCTTCGGCTTCGGTCCTTGTGCTGGGGGGCCTGATGAAGAACTCTGGATAGTCCAGCACGTACGACGGGGTCGTCCCCAGCGCGAACTTTCCGGCAAACCTGCTGTACCTGGCGATCTTGCTCGCGACCCTGCTTCGGGCGTACCTCGCGGGCTCGAGCGCCGCCTCCGGAGGAATGAAGCCCGTCTCGATCTCCACGATCAGTTCGCCGTCGCCCCTCTCTCCCATCACGTCACAGACGTGCGAGGAGTCCAGCCTGTGCTCGACCTTGACCTCGTAGCCTTTCTTCACGAGCGCCCTGGCGCAGACCAGCTCCAAGGCAGAGTGGTTGACCTTGACCAGCCTCTTCGAGTAGAGCCCCACCAGCATCTCACTCAGCTCCATGACTTTCGACCTCACCCCGGGCTCGTCATCGCGACATGCCCTCGCGGCCAGCTCCGACAGGTCCGACCTGAACCTTCGGACGTCCAGCTTGGGCCCGTGGGTCTGCGAACTCAGCCGCGCCTCGCCCAGCCGTCTTCCAGGATCCGCTTCACGTCCTCGTCCTCGACCTGGTCGAAGTTGCCGAAGAACTCCCCTATCGACAGGAACTCCGTGGGTCTCTCCAGGCAGACCACTCTGTCCACATCTTCGGAGAGGGTCTCCACAGCGTCCGGCGGCGCGACCGGCACAGCGACCACCAGCATCTTCGGGCTCCGCTTCTTCACCGACATCACGGCGGCCCCCACGGAGCTTCCGGTCGCTATGCCATCGTCGACGATTATGACCGTCTTCCCCTCGAGCACAGGAAACTTCCTGTCCCCCCTGAACTTCCGGACCCTCTCCTCCACCTCTGCCTTCTTCTTGCGGACCTGCGAGTCAAGGTATTCCTTGGTCGCCCCCAAGGACTCTGCCGCCTGCCTGTCCATGATCACCTCCCCCTCCTGCGTGACGGCCCCAAGCGCATACTCGGGCTCCCCTGGCGCCTCGATCTTTCTTGTCACGACCACGTCCAAGGGCGCGCCCAGGACGCCCGCGACCTCGCTCCCCACCGCGACCCCGCCCCTGGGGATGGCAAGCACAACGACGTCCTGCCCTTTGAATTCAGATAGCGCCGCGGCCAGCCTCCTCCCAGCCTCCGCCCTGTCCTTGAACAGAACCTTCGACAACCCGATATGGGTTGAACTGTACTGATATTTGGATTGCCTCGCCCGGCTCTCAGGAGGGATGTGGCTTTCCTCCGACAGCGGCCTCGTAGCGTTCCTCCAGTGCCACTGTCCCGGTTTGCCCTCGGCATGGCCTTCGTGAAGTCCGGGTTTCCCCGTCTCTACGCGCCACCATCCCGCTCGCAGGCAGGTATCATGCGCCAAGGCTTTCCCGAGCGCATCCTGGACTGCGAATCCAACCTTTTCCTGGCCGGACGAGTGTTCTGCTAATGGGCTTGCGAAGTATAAATCAGTTGCTACGGTTCCCAGACCTGAGAGTCACGAGCCGCCTGGCGATTACCAAAGAGGCTCGAAGCTCCCGACCGTGTTCTCCGAACCGGAGACAATGATCGTCTTCGTGGCATTGTCGCCCGCTACATCGACCTTAGGAAACAGCTCGCCCCACCTCCACAGGACCTTCCAGAAGGACTGGTCTCCTTGCAGTGTCTGGGCGTGGTCGACGCACGTCCAGCTACCGTTGTGGGGGATCGCCGGGCAGGACAGTGTGACAGACCAGCTTCCGGTCGGCGTCCCGACGCTGGCGACCCCGAACTGAAAGAAGAACGCCCCTCTGAAGGAAGGCTTGTCTGGAGGGCCCAACCATCCGGCGTTGAAGGCCGCGTTGGCCGAGCGGGGAAGTAGGAAGGACCCTACGACGGTCGTGGACTGATTCAGGCTCCCCCCGAAAATGAACGCGACCCTCCTTAGCTCCCAACCAATGATGAGGTGGACGGGCTCCGATGCCTCGAAGGATCCGAGCGGGGAGGAGAAGTGGTACAGCAACTGCTTCCACGAATGCCCCCCGCAGGCGGCGTTGGCGTCGCAGACCTCCCAGGCGCTTCCTGTCAGGAACTGGCTGCCGTTCGGATAGAGCACCCTGTCGAATCGGTATCCGTAGTCTATCCCGTCGGTGCAGCAGTCCGCCGCGTGGACGCCGATGCCCGCGGCAAGGAACCCTCCTCCAGGAATCGAACTCGCGTCTCCCTGTGCGAAGGACACGTCAAGTGTTACCGCCGTCGGCCTGACCATGGGGCTCGACATGAAGCCACCGACGTAGTATGGGGTCACGTACGAGTACGCAGCAGGACGCAGGGGGTCGGTCGATGTCAGGACCTGGCCCGCGACCGCATCCGGCCATACGACCAGGGTGACAAGAAGGACGAAGAGAATCAGAACCGCATAGAATCTCTTCCCCCACTTCGCGGAGACTCTTGACTGGGCCGCCCCGACGAACGCACCGCCCGCGCTCGCAAGCGCTGCACTCGCCAGGAACCAGAGCTCTTGAGTGATGTAGTGCCCGGCTATGCCTTCGGAGACTGCAAGAAGGACCAGGATCGCAGCGGTCGAGACCGCGAACCGCCGGAGCACGCCAAACACGCCGAATTCTTCGGGGAGGCTCTTTGACACCACCCACCCCAGGCCAGCGAGGAAGGCGTACACTGCCGTTGGGTCGAGTGGCGGAAGTATGCCCGCCCCGGCAAGGCTGAAGACCACCGGATGGTACGCTATCGCATAGAACGCGGCGCCTCCCGCTAACATCACCTCCCCCTTACGCGGCTCCTCTTGCCGTAGGGCCCATCCAGAGAAGACTGACGCAATCCCGACGGCCGCGAATATCGACCCCATCCTGAGCGGCTCGAGGCCGTCCACGCCCGTGTTGTAGCAGAGTCTTGGCGAGCAGGCAGAATAGACCAGCCAGAGAAAGACGACTACGGACATCAGGTAGACGGCCCAGGACCTGGCTAACCCTTTCGAGGATCGCCCGACGATGTAGCCCGCGGCCGCGAGGTACACCACGTCGAAGTCATACCTGATTCCTGAAAGGGTGAAGAAGAGGAAGTGTTGGTGAGTCAGAAAGAAGAACTGGTCGGCCTTCTCGAAGACATAGGGCGGCGCAAGAACGAAGAGGCCCCCAAGCAGGTCCCTGGCAAGAGGGCGCTCCAGCCAGTTGGCTGGAAGCCTAGGTGATTTCATTTCCTGGCCGTGCCTGGCGTGCCAGAGTCCTCTCCGCCTTCTGGATAGGGCCTTTGTGGCCCAGGACCCAGACCTCCCATTCGCTCCTGAGGACCATGTCGACCGAGTCCAGCTTTCCCCGAGGCACCGCCAGGATCCTCCTGACCGTGCTATTTGAGAACAGGTACGACTGGAACGAGACGCTCATGAAATTCTTGGACAGGAATCTCTTCATGTTGGGCCTCGTCTCGCACTCCACGAAGACCAGTTCCTCAGCACCACCTCTCCTCCTGTAGCAGAGCAAGTCTGGCCTGTACCTCGACCAGGAGAGTCTCCGCCCCGGAGGGAAGAGCGGCTCCTCAATCACCGCATACTCGTCCCTCTCGAGTTCCGCCCTTACGACGTCCTTCATCGACCTGTGCAGCGCAGACTCTGCCACAGCCCATCCCTCCCGCCCACAGGATTTCTTCGCCTTGCTTTAGGAGATTAGAGCAGGTGTCACCGATTCATCAAGGGGGTGTCCACCGCGTCCAGGCCCTCTTGATAGGCTGGTCAACAGAAAATCTGTTCTTTGTCAGGAACTAGAGTCAAGCCCAGATAACAACTTGGCCCGTCAAGTTCCAGTCAGCTCTCTCGCTGTTGGCAGGGCAAATTTCGACGTGGCAGACCGCCGACGCCGGTTCCGCGCGAGGCCGGGAATATTCCGGTCGGCCAGTCGCGACGATGCCCAGCCTCGAGCTCAGGAGGGCCAGACGCGGTCCAAAAGCCGCGCTTCGGGACGGCGAAGAACCTTCCTCGAACGAAGGAGGTGCGGAGCGTCATGCTTGACACCGAGGTCGGGAGACGAAGCGTCCGGCGCACGAACGAGGCACAGAAGGAGGACCACGGACGGCTCGAATGAGCTGACGAAGACAGCGAGGGGCGGCTAATTGCTTAACTGGCTCAGCGCGGCGCCCGTTGCCCATTGAGTGAGCTAGCAGCGCAGAAGGGAGACACGGTCTCCGTCCACTATCTAGGAAAGTTCCCGGGCGGCAAAGTCTTCGACACCAGCATGAAGGCCGAGGCGGTCAAGGCCGCCCTCTTCAGCCCGGCCAGGGACTACAAACCACTCCAGGTCGAGCTGGGAAAGCACCAGGTGATCACTGGATTCGAAGAAGCACTGATGGGGATGAAAGTCAACGAAACCAAGGAGGTCACCCTCCCGCCGGAGAAGGCCTACGGAAAGACCGGAAGGCACCCAATGACGGGCAAGACGCTCTGGTTCCGCCTCCTCCTGACCAACATCAAGCGTCCCTAGAGGGCTCGCCTTTCGACCAATCCCTGAACAGGATTTGACCCCGAATCTATTTACCATCCTGAACCCCACCCGGACCTAGGATGGCAAAGCGCGGCTTCACCATAGAGGTCGGAGGAGAGAAGATCCCGGTCGAGGGGCACGCCCACCAGAACGTTGCCGTCAAGTACCTCATGAAGCGCAGGAGAAGCCTGATCTTCACCAAGGACCCTGCCAAGGTCGAGAAGCTCTTCGCGGACGTCCCAACGCAGATCAGCATCGTAGGCGCCAACGTCACCAAGACCTACAAGGTCGCCTGGGAGAGAGTAAGCACGGGCGAATTCGCGGGAGCGCGCTTCACCTTCACGCTTGAGGAACTCAAATAGCCTACCTCTGGGGAGGTCCCCCTATGCCAGGAGGCAGACGAGGAAGGAACGCCTACAGTGACGCTATCGACAAGGTCCGCGCCCAACACGCCGAGTCGATCAAGCCCGCCACGTCGACCGTCGACTGCCCAAGGTGCGGCACCCGACAGGTGCTCAATGACGCTCCCGGCATGAGGACCTGCCTCAAGTGCGGCTTCGAGTTCGGGAAGACTACTTCCTAGTCATCGTCTTCACTTCGCCGGTCTTCGAATCCTTCCACGCCACGAAGCTAGTCCCACACTTCCCGCACACGAATCTCTGGACGGCCATGGGCTTCTTCGTTTTCGCGCCCCCCGTCCACTGAGTTACAGGCTTCTTGTTCTGCGCCCCGCACTTCGGGCACTCAGGCATGGCCACGCTCACGTGAGAGGGTCAGGCTTATCTACTTTGGATGCGAATGCTGATGAGATGATGCAGAGGCCGCCAAGGCCAACCGGAGTGACGGTTCTAGCAATTCTCGACATGGTTGGCGGGATTATTGCCGTCCTAGCCGGGTTAGGCCTAGCTGCAGGCGGTTCTTACTTTGCTTCCGCAGCGGGCTATGGCTTCCTTGCAGGATTCATCGCTGTCCTCGGAGCAGTAGTCCTCATCATCGGCCTGTTCGCGATCCTCGTCGGATACGGTCTTTGGTCTGGAAAGAGCTGGGCTTGGACGCTCGCTGTGATCCTTGCGATCCTTGGAATCCTCGGCGGACTGGGCTCACTCGCGACAGGGAACTTCGGCTCCGTAGTCGGTTTGGCCATCGACGTCATAATCGTGTGGTACCTGTGGAAGCCGCACGTGAAAGCCTACTTCGGGAAAGGCACAATGATGCCCACGACCTCGACCCCGCCTCCCGCTCCTGCCACGACTGGCTGATTAGCTACTCTCTCTTCGCGAAATACTTCTTCAGAGGCTTCCAGTAGTATTCTTCCCACCCCTCTGCGTAGTCATCCGCCTGCTCCGCCGGAACCTTCGAGTGGACCATCTCGAGCTGCGTCCCGCCTCCCTTCTTGGTGACAGTGATCTCCACGAGCGACGCGGGATAACCCTTGGGCCACTCGGTGGTCTTCCAATCGTGCACGATCTTCCTTCCCTCTTCAAGCTCCAAGTACTTCCCTGAGATGTTTCCGTCCCATGCGGTGAACCTGCCCCCGACCATGGGGGACCCCGACGCCTCGGAACCCGTGACCTCGGTTTGCTTCAAGGGGTCCACATAGGCCTGACAGACTTCGCACGGACTCGCTTTCAACAGGGCCTTCTGCCTAATGGTCTCGAACTTCACGCGATCCATTTCTCTATGAACCCTAGGACCTTCGAGTTGAATTCATCGGGGTTCTCCATGTGGGGAAAGTGCCTCGAGCCCGAGACCTTCTCCATCCTCGCCCCAGGGACCGCCTTTCCCACCAGCTCCCCAATCTTCCTCAGCCAGAGGGCGCTCTCCTCTCCGTTGACCACCAGGGTCGGGCGCGCGATCTTGGACGCCTCCTTTGCGGTGAACCTCGGAAACTCTGTCCTGAGCTCAGCCACCGTCCTCGCATTGTCAAGCATCATCTTCCTCGTCACCTCCGGGAGCGCAGCGTACGACCCCTTCCTGTCCTGAACGCCGTCAACGTTCAGCTCGACCGCCCTCTCCAGCTGACCCGCGTCGAGAGCCTCCAACGAGGGCTTGAGGCTTGCGCTCTGGAACCTTCGTCCCGAGAGAGCCACCGAGGGGCTCCTCAGCAGCAGGCCCAACAGGGCCGCACTGCTTCCCTGGTCGGCCACGAGGAGGGTCGAGATCGCCGGCTCGACAAGCACGAGCGACCTTACCAGCTCGGGCCACTGCGCGGCCAGGTAGGCCGACACGAACCCTCCGTAGGAGTGCCCCACCAGGTCCACCGGCCCTCCTCCGAGGCCCTCCAGGAACCCCTTCAGGTCGGAGGCGTTGTTCTGGACAGTTGAATCAGAGACGTCCCCCTTCCTCGGGTTCGGCGCTGCGTACCTCCTGCTGAGCGCGACCATCCTCCTCCCCTTCGAGAAGGCCCCGACCTGCGCAGCCCACGCCCGATAGTCGGTAGGTATTCCGTGCACAAAGACGACCGGCTGACCGCTCCCGCTCTCCTCGTAGTACAGCCCAACTCCCCCTACGTCCATGGAAGGCATGCGCCCGAGGTGCTTTCAGGGCCACTAATCTTCTTTGTTCAGCCCTTCTTCCAGGCCTGCGCCCTCTTGCA
This sequence comes from archaeon, assembly GCA_016432545.1. NCBI lineage: Archaea > archaeon. The sequence continues at coordinate 937,877 of CP066694.1, read as the reverse complement.
GAAGTCGTCCGCCTCCCCGACTGCATTCGAGCACCGCCTGTAGTGGCCGACCAGCTCCCTGAGAAGCTCCTCCACCGGGGTCGGCGCCCCGGGGCACTCCGAATCGAGCTGGGCCCTGACCTCCATCAGGTTCTGCCACACGTCGGTCGGCACCGTGACCGGGACTCCCTGCTTGGTTGTCGACATGTCCCGAAGGAGCGGAGCCCGGTTATTTCTGGCTTGAGCGCTAGAGTCCCAGGCTGTTGATGACGCCGCCCGAGTTCCCGTCCAGGACGAGGACGATCTTGCGGCCCTTGTGGCCGTACCTCGCGAACCAGACCGGCGCATGAAGTAGCTCCGCCTCCCCCACATCCGACTCGGTGGAGAGCTGCTGGATCATGTGGTGCGCCGCGTGCGCCTTCTCCGACTGGAGCTGGTCCACCAGGGTCTTTGCCTGCGTCTTTGCCACCTCCTCTCCCACGTCCCCGTTCAGGACCTTGAGCCCCTTCACCTTGGGCGCGTCGAAGAGGGTCCTCTCTGCGAGGTTGAACTGGTACTCCTTGGGCTGGTACTCTCCCAGGGCCTTCAGGGCCACTATCGGGAAGTCGTAGTCGAAGTCCATCTGGAAGGCCTTCTTCGGCGTCTCCCTCCCTCCGACCCCCCCGCCGCTCAGCACAGTCCCGAGCAGGACCCCCGTCATCAGCCCCCCGCCTCCGCCCCTCCTTCCACTGCTCATCGCAGCGCCCATGATCCCCGCCAGGGCCGCGGTCGTCGCTATGCTCCCAGCCTCCACGACCATGTCGGTCGCCACGACGGACGTCCTCGCCGAGACGGGGACGAGCCAGTACGGGATCATCGCCAGGTTCATCTCCTCAAGGGTGGAAGATTCCTGCAGGTGCCTGTGTAAGAGTCCCCTGTCCATCAGGTCGTGCACCGCCTTTGTGGCCTGGTCTTGGGTAGCCAGCCTCAGCGGGAGCATCGTGTGCTTGTTGACGCTCCTCCATCCCTGGTTCCCGAGCGTCACGCTGCTTCCGCAGTACTCGCACGTGATTATCATCTCGCCGAACTTCGGGGTTATCGGGGCCCCGCAGCTCGGGCACTTCAGCTGCTCGGCTCCCGAGGGCGCAATGACCGGCTCAGGTGGCTGGGCAGCTTGGGGGGCCTGCAGGCTCCCCACCTTCGCGCCGCACTTGAGGCAGAAACCCGCGTCATCGGGAAGCTGGGTACCGCACCTCGGGCAGAACGTCCCCTCTCACCCTAGAGCGGCTTGCCGCAGTTGTCGCAGAACTTGGACGCTGTCCCCACCGCACTACCACAGTTGGGGCAGAACCTTCCCGTCCCGGCTGGGGCGGGTGGAGCGCTCGGACCAGGCTGCGCGGCCCCGCAGTTCGGACAAAACTTGACGTTGGCAGGTATCAGCGAAGCGCAGTTCGGGCAGCTCCTCGTCAGCGCCTGGCCCATCCCCGACGCCATCTGCCCTCCTATCGCATATCCCACTCCCAGCCCGGCCCCCAGCCCCGCCGTCACCCCGGCCCCTCCCGAGGGGTTCTTGGCGGCGTCGTCAATCGCCTTGCCCGACTGGTACTGCATGTAGTTGACCCCGAGCACCTGCATCTCAGACCTGGTGTCGATGGCCCTCTGGACCTCGTCGGGGAGGCTGATTGTGAGCCCTGAGATCTTGTTGATCTCGATTCCGTACTGTCCCAGGTGGTCTGGTCCCATCGCCAGGACCATCTGTTCGATGTTGGTCAGGCTGGCGGCCAGGTCGGTGACCTTCATCCCTTGGGCCTTCATCTTCCCAAGTACGTTGTAGACCATGATCACGACCTGCTCCTTCACCCTACCCTCCACATCGTCCGAGGTCTCCGCGTCGAAAGTCCCCACAAACTGGTTCACGAAGAGCTCCGGCGAGTCGATCTTCCACCTGTACTCCCCGAAGACCCTCAGGTTCACGATGCCGAACGTCGGATCCGTGAACTGGTACGGCTGCGTGCTCCCGAACTTCCCGTCCAGGTACCTCTTGGGGAGGTAGAAGACTTCCGCCTCCTGCTGGACGCCGGTGAAGAACTTCAGCAGCTTCCCGACGATGGGCGCGTTGATGTCAGTCAGCGCATATCTGTTCGGCTGGTCGAAGTATGTCAGGGCCTTGCCGTCCCTGTAGAAGACCGCGATCTCGTCTTCCCTCACCACTATGTTGTCGTTGAGCCTGATGTTCCTGTGCGCTTTCCACAGGACCGCCCCCTGCTTGAACTGGTCCTCCCAGGCGATTGTGGTCGACCCGAAAGCGCTCCCCCCCGTGGCGGGGACCGGGTCCTGCTTCTTACCGAACAAACTATCCATCCTACTTGAGGGCTATCCCCTCGATCGTCTCCATCCTCATTGACCACTTCTGCTTCAGGTCCCCCAAGGTCCTTCCCAGCTCGCCCAGCGATGCCTGGATTGAGTTCGGCGACGCGCTGTCGTACTTCAGGTTCGCCGGGGACGTCGCCTCCTCAAGCTGGAAGACAGAGTTGATGAATGCATAGTCGTAGTCGTACAGCTTGTTGAGTTTGTCCTCGTTTATCGTGATCGGAGCGACCCAGCCGGCATAGCCCTGCGCCGCGTGCCTCACTTCCCCACTGACGCCCTGCACCTGGGAAACCAGCGACCCGATAGTGGTGATGTTGGTGAGGTCGTTGCTAGACGCAAGTTGTCTCCTAATCTCCTCCAGGTTCTTCTTCACCCTGTCAAGCCTGTCCGCTGCCTGGTTCCTCAGGAGCTCGTCGGAGACCCTGATGTCCTCCTTGCTCCTGTATCCTCTGAGCCCAGGGATCAGTAGCTGCAGCTTCTTGAGCGCCCCCCTGTTCGCCTCGACCTGCTGCCTGATGTCAGGGTTCCCTTGAGACAAATCGCTTTCGGGCCGCGAAACGCTCGCAGCGTTATAAATATTGACAGCCTTTATCAGGAATGAGAGTGGCCTCGCCTCCGGTTGGAACTCGAAGACCTTCGAATCGGATGCAGCGGCTGGTCGTACAAGGACTGGCTGGGAGTCTTCTATCCGAAGGGCCTCCAGCCCAAGGACTACCTCGCCAACTACTCGAAGGTCTTCAACTGCGTCGAAATCGACTCGAGCTTCTACCGCGTGCCCAACGCGTTCATGATCACTCAGTGGAGGAACAACACCCCACCCGGCTTCCTATTCTCTCCCAAGCTCCCCAAGAAGATCACGCACGAGGCGAAGCTCAAAGGCTTCGGCACCTCGCTCACCTACTTCTACAGCGTCGTCAGCAAGCTGGGGGACAAGCTCGGACCCATAGCCATCCAGCTCCCTCCTTCGGTCAAGCTCTCCACGCACCTCGAAGCCATGAAGGATTTCCTCGGCCAGCTGAGCCCCGAGTTCAAGCACGCAATAGAATTCAGGCACAAGTCCTGGTTCACCCCGGAGGTCTACTCGATGCTGAAGAAGGAGAACGTCGCGATGATCTGGTCACTCAACCAGTATCTGGAGACCCCGCCCGAGGTCACGGCCGACTTCGCTTACGTGAGGATGGTCGGGGACAGAGAAATCACCGAGTTCTCCGGCACCCAGAAGGACCGGGGAGAAGACATGAAGCGCTGGGCCGAATCGGTGAAAGAGAACGCAGGAAAGTTCGAGTCGGGCTACGTCTTCTTCAACAACCACTTCGCCGGGTTCAGCCCCGAATCCGCCAACGAGTTCCGCAGGCTCCTCGGGCTGATAGAACTCGAGTGGAAGCCCCTGGGGTCCGAGCAGCAGACTCTCTTCGGGTCGTAGCTGAACAATGCCAGCGCGCAGGGCCGTCCTCCACGTCGACCTCGACGCATTCTACGTCTCGGCCGAGGTCCGCGAACACCCCGAGCTGAAGGGCCTTCCGGTCGTCGTGGGCGCGGACCCGGAGAGCGGAAAGGGCCGCGGGGTAGTCGTCGCCTGTTCCTACGAAGCACGGAAGTTCGGCCTTCGCTCCGGGATGCCAATCTCCCAGGCATACCGCCTCTGTCCGCAGGCGAAGTACCTGCCTCCGGATTGGGGCCTCTACGAGCGCGTCTCGGACGAAGTGATGAAGACCCTCAAGACCTTCGCCGACGCCTTCGAGCAGTCGAGCATCGACGAGGCTTTCCTGGACGTCTCACAAAGGGCCCCAGGCCAATCGGCTGCGAAGGCCCTCGCCCTTGAAGTGAAGAAGGCGGTCAAAGAGAGGAACGGCCTTACCTGTTCCATCGGGGTCGCACCAAACAAGTCCGCAGCCAAGATCGCCTCCGACAGGAACAAGCCCGACGGCCTGACGGTGGTACCTTTCGACGACGTCCGTGGCTACCTCGCCCCCCTCGACGCTCGCGTCGTCCCCGGGATAGGCAGCAAGACCAGCGAGTTTCTCAGGAGCAAGGGGATCGAAAGGATCGGCCAGCTCCAGGAGGTGGGGGGACGGCAGCTCCTGGAATGGTTCGGCAAGAACGGCGTCTGGCTCTGGGGGGTCGTCCAGGGCGAGGAAAGGACGGAGGTCCGCCAGCAGGAGACCCCCAAATCTTTGAGCGTGGAGAGGACCTTCAAGGAGGACACCGCGGACTTCAAGACGGTAAGGCAGGCCGCCTCGGACGCCTCGTCGGAGCTGATCCGGAGGGTCCGCTCCTCCGGGCTGACCTACAGGGTCGGAGGGATCAAGATCAGGTTCAAGGGCTTCGAAACCCACACCAGGGAGAAGACTCTGGTGAGCAACACCGACGGAGAGGACGCACTTCAGGAGGTCGTAGGGCGCCTCTTGGACGAGTTCGAGAAGACGTCACGGCCGGTGCGCCTAATCGGCGTAAGGGTCTCCGGGATTCAGCGGGGCTCTTCCGGGCCTTCGAGGCTCGACGACTGGGCCAAGACCTGAGCGCTCCGCATCGACTCCTCGGGAAGCTTGGCATTCTTGAACATGAACCAGAACAACGAAATCGCGACCACGTAGAGGACAGTCGCAATGTAGAACGGCAGGGCCACGAGCCCGGCCCCAATCAGCGCTGCCCCCACGAAGCTGCTGAGGGCGTTGGGGAGCCTCCAGAGAGAGGCGGCGACCCCGGAGGCAGCTCCCCGCTCGTCCGGCGAGACCAGGCCCATCAACAGCGACTGCCCGAGGGGGTTCGAGAGGTTCATGAGGAAGACCCTGATCGAGTAGACGGCCCCCGCGATCGCGAAGGTGGGGGACGACGGGACCAGAAGCATGAAGGCAGTGGCCAGCGCCTGCGACGCCACTATCGCTTTCACCATCCCAATGCGCCTCGCGAACCTGGGTGCTAGGAGGATCGCCGCCGAGGTCAGGACCGCAGACCCTGCAAGGACCGGCCCGCTCACCACGTCGGTGACCCCATAGGCAGCGTGGAACCACGCGGTCATCAGGGGGACGAAGAGGCCCGCTCCCAGCGCGAGCGTCACGCTATAGAAGCTGAACCTGACGAGCACATCCTTCGACTTCTTCGGGAAGAATCCCTTCCTCGGTTCTGCGGGGGCGACCTTCCCCTCGTGGACCTTGAACATCAGGGGCGTCACCGAGAGGCCGAGGAGCGCGACCACTACGTACAGGGCCACGTGAGCCTGCCTCTCGTCGAACCCTAGGACCTGAATCGCGGCGACCGATGATATCGAGAGCGCACCGATGGCCCCCGAGGTCCAGCCCAGGAACGCGACGAGGGCGAAGGCTGAGGTCCTCTTTGCGTCGCCCGCGCGGTCGGCGACCAGGGCCCCAAAGGAGACCGCGAATGCCGCCTCCCCGACCCCTTCGAGGACGGCCGCGGCGAGAAGCAGCGGGATCGAAGTGGTAAGGGCGAACCCCATCAGGCTCACGCCGGCCAAGAGGTTGCCCAGGACCAGGAGCCTCCTCCGTCCATACCTGTCCGCGACGATCCCCAGTGGGACGCTGCTGACCACGAGCGTGGCCGCCATCGTCCCCACGACTATGCCCATCCAGAAGAAGGCCGAGTCGTGAGGCAGGTAGGAGAGAGCGAGATTCGGAAGAAAGTAGGAAAGGTCCGTGTAGATGAAGCCGAGCGAGATCCCCGGCAGGAAGCTGAGGTAGATGAGGAACCGAGCCTCCCATGGTATCCCCCGAAAGTCCTCCAGCATTGCCTCCCGTTCCGTCCATAGCCTGTGGGTATAAACCAACCACAGCAGCCGACCAACTGTTAATTACGCTCGGGGACTCTTGCCGTCCCGCGTGGGCAACTCCTCCCCGGTCTCCGTGGGGGTCGACGTCGGCGGGACCTTCACCGACATAGTCTCTTTCGACTCCCGTAGCGGCCTCCTCTCAGTCCTGAAGTTCCCCACCGCAGTGAGCCCGCCCGCCTCCATAGTGCGAGGTGTCCTGAGACTCAATCCCAGACCGTCAGAGCTCGCTCTGATCTCCCACGCCACCACCCTCGCGACCAACGCCCTCCTCACCAAGACGAGACTCGGGCGCGCTGCGCTCATCACCAACGAAGGCTTCAGGGACATCCTGGAGATCGGCAGACAGCGGCGCCCTGAGCTGTACAATCTGGACACGAGGCGCCCGCCCCCACTGATCCGTAGGAGCGACAGGTACACAGTTCCCGGGAGGATAAGTGCCGACGGCAGGGAGCTCCTCCCGCTCGACCCTCGCCTGGCCAGCTCAGTCTCAAGGTCGATTACGAGAGGGCGATACGGCTCGGTAGCGATATGCTTCCTGAACTCCTATGCCAACTCCTCGCACGAGCTCAGGATGAAGCAGGCCCTCCGAACATCCGGATTCGCAGGCCACGTCAGCATCTCCAGCGAAGTCGACAACGGGTACCGGGAATTCGAACGGACCAGCACCACCACAGTCAACGCGGTCCTCGCCCCCCTCATGGAGTCCTACATTCAGAAACTCGCCACTTCGCTGAGGCGGGCAAAGGTCACCGCTCCGCTCTACCTGATGAACTCAGACGGCGGCGCGACCACTCCAAATCTCGCCTCTTCGATGCCCGTCCACGGAATCGAGAGCGGCCCCGCTGCCGGCGTGGTCGCCTGCAAACAGCTCGCCCGGCACCTCTCCGAGCCCAACGTCCTGACCTTCGACATGGGCGGCACGACCGCCAAAGCCGGGGCCATAGTGGGCGGCGAGGCTGAGGTCGCCCGGGAGTTCGAAGCGGCGGGACGCTCACACAGCGGGAGGTCAATCAGGGGCAGCGGTTACTCGGTGAGGGGACCCTTCATCGACCTCGCGGAGGTCAGCGCCGGCGGAGGAACGGTCCTCTGGGCTGACGAGTCCGGACAGCTCTCGGTGGGGCCGCGCAGCGCGGGTTCCCAGCCGGGCCCTGCCTGCTACGGAAGAGGCGGCGCTGAACCAACCATCACCGACGCGAACGTCCTGCTCGGGAGGCTCAACCCGGTCTCACTCTTGAGCGGGTCGATGCCGATCAGGTTCGACTTGGCCGAGAGGGCCCTCAGCCAGCTCTGCAAGACTCTCGGGACGGCCGCCGAGGATGTCGCGATTGGGGCACTCAGGCTGGTCAACGCGGACATGGCTAGGGCGATTTCGATGGTCAGCGTCGAAAGAGGCAGGGACCCTAGGGACTTCGTCCTCTTCGCCTTCGGCGGAGCGGGCCCAGCGCACGCCTGCGACCTGGCTGAAGAGCTGGGCATCAGGGCCATAGTGGTCCCCGCCCATGCGGGACTCTTTTCCGCGCACGGTCTGCTCTCCGGAGACCTGACAAGGACCTTCTCCGCATCCGCCCGAACAGGCGCCCTCCAACCCCAGTTCGCAGCACTTGAAATGAAGGTCAGGGCCGCAATGAAGAAGGAAGGATTCCCCGAGTTCTCTTTGCTGAGGTACGCAGAGGCAAGATACGAAGGACAGTCCCACGAACTTCTCCTGAAATTCCGGGGCGACAACGCCTTCAGGAAGGACTTTAGCTCTAGGCACCGCCAGCTCTATGACTACTCGACAAGAGACGTGGTCGAAGTGGTCAACCTCCACGTGAGGGCATCGGTCAGGCTTTCGGCCCATCCTATCCCCACGCAACAGACGAGGGGGCGGCCTGGGCACCCATCGCGTCGCCGCGCATGGATTGGTGGAGAGCATCAGGCTGTTCCTGTGCTGACCAGGGAGACAATCCAGTCGGGCAGAAGGGGCAGAGGGCCCTGCATCATCGAGGAGTACGACTCGACACTAGTAGTCAATCCGGGCTGGAGGTGGCGCGCCGAAGAGTATGGGACGAGGCTCGAGAGATGAAGCGCGACGCAGTGACTCTGAAGCTGATCAACGAGGCGCTACGCTACTCGAGCGAAGAGATGGGACTTGCACTCAGGGACGCTTCCTACTCGCCGAACATCAAGGAGAGGATGGACCACTCGGCCGCAGTCTTCGACGAGCGAGGAAGGCTCCTGGCGCAGGCGGAGCACATCCCGGTGCACCTCGGCTCCCTTCCGTGGGGCCTCTCGAAACTCATCGGCGCTTGCGAACGCTCTGGCCTGGACTTCGAGCCTGGCTCCATGCTCGTGTCCAACAACCCGTACATCACTGGGACGCACCTCAACGACATCACTGTCATGGCTCCCATCCACCACGGCGCCCAGCTCGTCGGCTTCGCGGTCAACAAGGCCCACCACTCTGACGTCGGTGGGAAGGTTCCGGGAAGCATCTCGACGGACGCGCGGACCCTTCAGGAGGAAGGCCTGGTCCTCGAGCCGTGCTACCTTCGCAGAGGGCGCCGCTTCGTAGAATCCACTGTCACCCGCGTCGCCTCCGGCTCCAGAACGCCGCGCGAGAGGAAGGGCGATCTCCGAGCCCAGGCGGCAGCCAACTCCACAGGAGAGAAGAGGGTCCTCTCGCTCGTATCGAAGTATGGGCTAGATGACTTCCGCGCCGCGGCGCGAACGGCTTTCAGGAGCTCTGAAGCCCTAACCAGGAAGAGGCTCGCACGCTTTGGAGAAGGTACCTACTCCGCCTCCGACTATCTCGAGGCCCCTGACGGCTCGGACCTCGTCCTCAAGGCGAAGGTGGTCATCAGCGGCTCTGGCGTGCTCGTGGACTACTCGGGCTCCCACAAGCAGGTCGACTACCCCCTCAACGCTGTCTTCGGGGTCACCATCTCAGGCGCGTACTTCGTCCTCCGATGTCTGCTAGGGGACGACATACCTGCCAACCACGGGGCCTTCGCCCCAGTGGAGGTCAGAGCGCCCGTCGGGTCGATCCTCAACCCCACCTCCCCCCATCCGGTCGGCGGTGGCAACGTCGAGACGAGCCAGCGCAACGCCGACGTGGTCTTCCGCGCCCTAGCCAAAGCCGCCCCAGGCCGGGTTCCCGCTGCGGCAGGAGGGTCAATGAACAACGTCATGGTCGGAGGGCGATGGCGCGGCCGCCAGTGGGCCTTCTACGAGACGATCGGGGTCGGGCTCGGAGGGAGTCGACGCGCCGACGGCATCGACGGAATCCAGTGCAACATGACGAACACCCTCAACACCCCGATCGAGGAGCTCGAGCGCTCCTTCCCGGTGTTGATGACCAAGTACGAGTTCAGGCCCGACAGTTCAGGCCCCGGTGCGCACCGGGGTGGGTCTGGGATTGTTCGTGGTTACAGGATGCTCGCCGGCACGACCTTCACTGCGCTCGCAGACAGGGGGACCCACCCTCCATGGGGCCTTGAGGGCGGGCTCCCGGGAAGAGTCACCGAGCTCTTCGTATCTCGCCGCGGCTCGAAGGAGAAGGTCCCCGTCAAGGTAACTCTCGCCCTCAGGCCCGGAGACGAGGTCGAAGTCAGGACGGCTGGCGGAGGGGGATTCGGGGATCCAGACAAGAGGGGGACGCTCGAAGTGTCGGGAGACATCCAAGCCGGGCTCGTCTCGTCCGAGGAAGCGAGGAAGCACTACAGACTCGGACGAACCAAAGATGTGCCTAGGCGTGAACGGCCCTAAACCGGCTGAGACTCAGCCACGACACGTCTACCTGGGTCTTCTTCCCTTCGACCATGTCCGCGACCACCTCTCCAAGGACACTTGCGAACTTGAACCCGTGCCCCGAGCACGCGCTGACGACTACGACCTTCCCCTCCTCGGGGTGCGGTCCTATGGCGAAGTTCAGGTCCGGGGTGTTGGTGTAAAGGCAGACAGTAGAGTCGATCGGCTTCCTCCCGAGCTTGGGCAACCTCCTTCCTACGAACGCCTCGACGGGGGCGATGTCATCCTTGGTAACTGTCCTGCTCACCGAGTCTGGGTTCACAATAGCTCCAGCGTGCGTCCTCGCTGCTTTGACTCCGTGCCCGACCTCGGGTAGTCCATAGAAGAACTTCCCTGCCTCCTCTTCCATGATGAAGACCGGCATCGACTCCGGCGAGAAGATGCCCTGCTTCTTCGATGAGAACCATATGGGGACTTGCCTCTCCACCTTCAGCGGGACCGCCCCCGGGAAGAGTTCGCTTGTCCACGGTCCCGCGCACGAAACGACCCTCTGAGCGAGGAATGTCTCTCCAGAGGCCTCCACCTCTACCCCTTCTGGCGTGGGCTTCCAGCCCGTCACTTCGGCCAGATGCTCGAAGTCGCAGCCCGCGTCCGCCGCCAGCCCAGTGAAGGCCTCGAGGCACTCCTCGGTGTAGAGGATCCCGGCGCTCTCCTCGTAGACCGCCTTCAACTCCTCCGAGAGCTTGATCGCAGGGAACCTCGACTCCGCCTCCTTGGTGGAGAGGACTTCGTGCTCCAGTCCGTGGGCCCTGGCCGTCTTCAAGACGCCAGAAACCAGCTCCCCTTCCTCCCTCCCGGCCATCAGCCCTCCGGTCATCTCCATCAGGCGCCTGCCGGACTTCTCTTGGACCTCGGCCCACGCGTCAAAGGCCCTCCTCAGCAGGGGGACGTACCTCTCGTCCTCGTAGTAGGCGAGCCTGATTATCCTGGTCTTCCCGTGAGAAGAGCCCATCTCATGATTCAGCGGATACCTGTCCAAGGTCACCGTCTTGATACCTCTGGAGGCGAGGTTGTAGCTGACCGCCGACCCCATGACGCCGCACCCGATCACGACCGCATCGTACCGGCGCATGTGCCCGCGGCAACTGTGGACGTTATGAAAGTTTGCGACTAGACCTGGGAACTTCTCTTCCCTGCAGCCCGGGCTTGATTCGGGCCACGTAACAGCCTCGGCAGGCCTCGCACTCGGCGGTTAGTCGTATAACTAGCGTTAAATATTGACCTAGAAAACCCCTCCAAGTTGGCAGACTCCAGGAAGATTGCAACCGCTTCGCTGTTCGGCGTGATAATCGCGATCGTCAAGGGGCCGATCCTGCCCCCTCCAACCGGGGACCTCCTCATCGTCGTGGAGGCGACGCTCCTCGCGCTGAGTTTCATCCTCCTTGGGGTCGGAGGCGCGACCCTTACCGCCGCGGTCGCAGGCCTTCTGATCAACATCCTAGAGCCACAGTACTCGTTCTATCCCTTCGCCCTGGCAGTCCTCTATGGGGCGCTAACGGACGCCCTCTGCTCGGGCCTCAAGGTCAGGTCCGGCGAGGCGGTCAGCTCCAAGCGTGCCGCGATCGCAATGACGATCTCGAGCACCATCGTGGGCCCGGTGGCGTACTACGCGACAGTATACGTGACTCCAATCCTTCCCAACGACCCGGCAATCTACGGAACCATAGTAGTCGTCGGTGTCATCAGCGGCGCCATCGGAGGGCTTCTCGCAGTCCGCCTCTGGAACAGGAACCTATCTGCCCGGTTCAAGGCGGTTTCGCAGCCGCCAGCGCAGCCAACCGCCTAGCTCTTAGCGTCCCGCCTTCTCCCGAGTCTGTAGAGCAGGACATACAGGACAACTCCCAGTGTTACGAAAGCCAGTCCCGCGATCGTGTTCGCCTCCGTGCCCCCAACCAAACCTGCGATGACCATGAATATTCCCACCGCGACTATCAAGACCGAGGACACCTTCGAGACCGGGCTCACTCTTGCGGACACGAACGGCACCTGCCGGATAACCCAAGATAAACGCCCTCCCAATGACGAGAACTGTTAACTCACTCATCCGAGTCGCCTCCTAGGTGGCGACAGACACCAGCGGAATCACCTGCTGCTTCGACGAAGAGAGCGAGAGGATGCTCGAGGACTATCGGAGGAGGGGCCTGGGGTCGACCTCCAAGACCATTTTGGCTGCGCTCAGGGAGCGAGGCCTCGCCGGTTCCAGTACTCTGGAGCTAGGTTGCGGTGTTGGCGCGCTAACTCTCGAATTCCTCAAGGCAGGGGCCTCCAAGGCAAAGGGGGTCGACCTCTCTTCGGCGATGGTACGCACCGCGCGCTCGCTTGTCCAAGACGCAGGCCACTCGGGATCAGCCCAGTTTGTTCACGGAGACGGGGCCCTGCTATCCCTCGAACGGTCAGACTTCGTGGTGCTCGACACGGTTCTCTGTTGCTACCCTGACGTCCAAGGGCTCATCGAGAACTCCAGCGCCGCCGCCTCCCGGTTCTACGCGATTTCGATCCCCGACGATCGCCGCATCCTCACAAGAGTTCTCAAGGTCTTCCTACCCCTGCAGAAGATCTTCCTCAGGCGCCGCGGGTTCAGGTTCTACGTCCATCCAGTAGAGAAGGTGCTCTCGCTCCTGAGCCAGAAAGGGTTCGCGCCGGTCTTCGAGTCGAGGGCAGGCAGGGTATGGTGCGTCTTCGTCTTCAACCCGCCGCAGTCCGCACCCTGACCGCCTCAGTTTCTCTTTGACTCTTCCTTGAGGAGCCTGAAGAGCCTGAACTTGTCCGCTTCTCCCGGAGTCAAAGCGTAGCCGCAGAACCTGCACCTGACTCCCTCCGGATGCTCCCTGAGCTCAAAGCGATGGCACTTCGGACATCCCATGTCCTCCTCCGCCGACTTCATGCCTCTCCGCTGGCCGTTGAGTTGAAAAGCGTTGTATCGGGCCGGCCTACCAGAGTCTTAGGAGCCGCTTCCCATCGAACGGAGAACCTCTCATCCCGACCCTCCTGTACGCCTCCTCTGGCAGTGAGATGTCGACCAGGTAGAGGTCCCCCACGACGCCCGCCTCCTTCGCCTCGAGGAGCCCTACCTTCGGCAGCCCGAACGTCGCGGTCGCGCTTGCGACCACGCATGGCTCTCCGCGCCCTCCCGATGTCGAGTCTAACCCCGAGGGAACATCGAGCGCAAGAATCCTCGACCCTGATGCGCCCGCCTCCCTGACCAGCTTCGCGACAGCTTCTCTCGGGTCTCCCCTCGCATTGTACCCCAGAAGCGCGTCCACAATGAGGTCAGGCTCCCCCAAGGCCCTAGCTTGCCCGAAGACCTCGACCCCGGCCCCCTCAGCCAGTGCCAGCTGCTTCGACGGCGCCTCCCTGAGGGACGCCCTCCCCACACCAAGAATCACCTCGACCGCGGCGCCCCATCCTTTCAGAACCCGGGCCACCACAAGCCCGTCCCCTCCATTGTTCCCCTTCCCCGCCAGAACGGAGACGGCGCGCCCCCGGACCTCGCCTCCGAGCATCAACTTCGCCACCTCGGCCGCGCCCTCCCCAGCCCTTTGCATCAACGTGGGCACTCCAATCCCGAACTCCTCGACAGCTTCCCTGTCCACCTCCGCCATCTCGGCGGCAGTCAGGTACGCTATGCCCTCCGCTATCCTCAATTTACAGCGCCGTCCCTGCTATTCTTCAAGCCCAGACCTCCTCCAAGACCTCGCGTCAAAATATTTTGCCCAAACTGGCATCTGGTTTTGAGCCCGCGAAATATAGGAAGTTCGAGCATCCGACGAGACATCATGGGATTTGCAAACAAGTGGGAGAAGAAGGAACAAGGTCCGGGCATTATCGACAGGCTCAAGGACTCGGTACGCCCTCCCACGCCTCTCAAGCCGCAGATCGACCAGGCTAATCGGCAGATCCGCGTCCTGATTTCGCAGCTCGACAGCACAGTCAACCGGATAAAACAGCGCGACTCCGTCATATTCCGGGGAGTCGTCACCTCTCTCGCAAAGCACGACACCGCGCACGCGGCGGTCTACGCGAACGAGCTCACCGAGGTACGCAAGATGGGCAAGGTCGTGACTCAGGCCCAGCTCGCCCTTGAGCAGATCTCCCTGCGCCTCGGCACGATCACGGACCTTGGCGAGATCGCCTCAACCCTGGCCCCCGCCGTGTCGGTGATCAGGAGCATGAAAGAGAGTCTCCAGGTCGCGCTCCCCGAAGCGGACAAGGAGATCGGAGAGATATCCGGGCTCCTGAGCAGCGTCCTGATCGACGCCGGGACCACCGGCGGCCTCTCTCTGAACTTCGACGTGGCCAACGAAGATGCGCAGAAGGTCATGGAGGAGGCAGCGGCGGTCGCCGAGCAAAGGATGCGGGACAGCTTCCCCGAGTTACCTGCCGAGGTCCTTGCCGCCAGAGAAACCGAAGACCTCTCAGCATAGGGCCCCTCCGTTCGACGGGTTTGAACGTCGGCCGCGCGCTATTCGCTTAATATCGTGGCCGACGGCGTCTCTACAATGCTCATCGAGGCGAGGCGCTCCTCCCCGTCATCAGTGGTCCCTGCCGAGCCGAAGCGCCAGGGCGCCTCCGGAGTCGTCCTCGGCCTTCTCCTGGTGGTCGTCCTCCTGGTCGCCGCCTTCGTAGCGCTCTCCCCCGACGCCGAGTCGGGCCTCAGGTCGGCAGAACAGTCGGCCTCCTCTTTCCTGTCCTCGATCTTCGGCGGCCTCGGGATCACGGCACGGCCTCCCCTGAACTACACCATCTACTCGCCCCTGATCGGGAACGGGTCGGCGAAGATCTCCTACCCGCCGGACTACGACACGCTGGCCGCCTACGCCCTCTCGCTGATCAACCAGGACAGGCCGGGCCTTCAGGCCGTGTCCCTAAGCCCCAACCCCGTGGCCCAGCAGCACGCAAACTCGATGCTCAGGTACGGATACTTCAGCCACTACGACACTCAGGGCTACTCTCCCTACATGAGATACTCGCTCCTCGGCGGCAAGGGGGCGGTCGGGGAGAACGTAGCCTACGACCGGGCAAGCGGCCCGATCTTCTACACCACTTCGGAGGTAGAGGGAGCGATCCGGACCCTCGAATACCAGATGATGAACAACGACTCTCAGTGCTGCAACAACGGGCACAGGATCAACATCCTGAACCCCTTGCACAACAGGGTCTCCATAGGGGTGGCCTACGACGGCACGGTGGTCTACTTCGTCGAGGACTTTGAAAACTACTACATCGCTTTGACGATTTCCGTCTCCAGCACATACGACGTCTCAATCGCCGGGACGACCCTCCAAGCCTTCACCGCGCCCAAGGCGGTCTACATCACCTATGACTCGCCCCCGACGGCCGAGACCCCCGCCCAGCTCAACGCTGGCCCGCACGAATACGGCCCTGGCACCCTGACGGGCGGGGTTCTCCAACCCTGCTCCTTCGGCTGTCCCTCCTTCCAGTCAGGCATCACAGTCTATGCCGACACCTGGAAGTTCACCTCAACCCAGGACGCGCTCGCCTTCTCCCTTCACGACTTCATCCAGCACTACGGAGCAGGCGTGTACACGATCTACGCAGTCACAGGTTCTGACACCGGCACCGCGATAACTTCAATCTCAGTCTTCGTCACAGGTTAGCTAGCGCTTCGGCATCTCCGCTCGTATGGCCTCGGCCGCCTCCCCCATCTCTTCAGGAGAGAAGCGTCTCCGGTCGGCGAACTTCCCCTTGTCCTCCATCTTGACGGGTATGACGTGCACATGGACGTGCGCGACCACCTGATTGGCCGCCTCACCGTTGTTCTGCACGAACCTGAAACCGTCCGCGCCGGTCGAGGCGACGACCGCCCTCGAGACCCTCGACGCGACTTTGAAGAGCTCGGCGATCTCCGCCTCGTTCATGTCCCAGATCGTCTCTCCATGCTGCTTCGGACAGACGAGCGTGTGTCCCCTTGAGAAGGGGAACGCGTCCAGGAAGGCGATGTGCTTCTCGTCCTCGTAGATGATGTGCGAGGCCTCTTTTCTCGAGACAATCTTACAGAAGATGCACGCGTCGGGGCCGCTAGGAGAGCTGAACGCGATCTTCATTTCTCGGCCCCCACATCCGAGGCTTCATCCCTAAACCTTTGCCCCGCCCTAAAATACCACCCCAGTCCGAACGGCTGGGATGATCTGCGACAGATGCCACGCTGGGCAAATGCTCGAATACGAGAGGACCGTGGGCTCTGGAGAAAGGACTGCAAAGATCCGGGGTACCAGGTGCGAGCGATGTGGCTACGTAGACCTCGACGATGACGAGGACATCTGGTCAGCCGTCGGTCTTTGACGCCCACTCGGCAGCCGCGCTCCTATAAGCCGCGATGAAGCCGTTCGCAAATAGGTCAGCCTGCCTCTCAGTCCCCTTGTGAGTCCCGCCGATCGTCCTAAGGTGGTGATAGAACTCATGAACTATCACGAACGGGTCGTACAGGTACTCCCTGTTGGCTGCGAGAATCTCCCTCCTTCTACCCGAGTATACCGCAGCGATCCCCTTGGTCTTCCCCTCGGTCACGCCGACCCCGAGCCTGGGCACGGTCACTTTGTACCACTTGCTCAGGACCTCGATGGCCTCCTCCGGGCGCCGCTCCAGGACGAGTGCGACTACCAGGGCTTTCATCCTCTCCTCCTGACCCGCCAACTCGATGGACGCGGCCGCTACTCGGCACTTAAGCACGCAGCCAGTTGAGCAGAAGGTCAGAAATCCTTGATTCCCATCTTCAACTGCGCCAGCCTGCCATGTAGCGTCCATGACTCGACGCAGGCACATCCGGCTCAACGGCCCGAGGAGCACCAGATTCAGAGGCGCTCCCTCGCTCTTCTACGGGCGATAGACCACTAGGCGCTAGTCCGTCACGGCCGAGAGCACGTAGGGACGAAGGTGTTCGGATCGTATCCGCAGTAGGCCCAGGCGAAGACCGTCCCGTTGGCGAGCTGTACCTGGTCGGCCCCCAGGGTCGAACTCTGCCACCCCTTCGCTGAGTTCCACGTCCAGAGAGTCCATGACTTGTCGTTCGCATAATCGTTTTCGACCCCTCCAATCCCGTTGATGAAGTGCTCTCCGTACTGCGGATACCAGGTCGCATCCACCCTGCCGCCGACGAAGACCAAAGTGGCTACGTACCCGTCCCATCCCGGCTGAATCGACGTGTCGTTGTACCACCTTGACGTGCCGTTCCCAAAGTCCAGGAGCATCCTGACCTGGTAGACCAGCGGCTTCCCTCCCTGAGCGCTTGCGAGCTCCTTGTATGACGCCCAGAGAGTAGCGAGTGCCCTGCTTGCGTTCACGTAGGCGGGGGTGCTGGTGTTCAGGTTCGCGACCGCCTTCGCAAGCAGCGACAGGGTCGTGTTGTAGTCGCGCAAGGAAGTTCTGTAGTCAGTCGCCAGCGAATTGTACTTCGCAAGTGCTACGCTCAGCTCGCCTGCCCGCTGTTCCGACGCAGAGGCCTGGGCCTGGTAAAGTGCGTAGTACTGGACCGCGAGCGTGGACGTGAGCAGTATCCCAGCCACCATCACCACTACGACCCCATACAGCAGTCCCTTCCCCGCCATGTCAGGGCCCGGCCTCCCTCGTCCTCGGAACCACCATCAGGATCGCGGGTATCAAGACCATCCCCAGGACGAAGTCAGCGGCCTCGTGTACAACCGCGAACGGGATCCCGCTCAGCTCCCAAGCCCCAACGGACTGCAGAGTCACAGTTGGCCAGCCTGCTATCAGGGCCGTGGCCGCGTTCGTCTCGAAGTCCCAGACGAAGGCGCAGATCAGCATCAGCGCCCCGATGAAGATAGCATTTGGAGAGAGGAGTTTCGACCGGTCCCCCCACGCCTTCGAAGCCCACCAACCGGCAAGGACGAAGAGGAGCTCTCCCCCTACCAGGAAAGGAGTAATCACGCCCGCGGCCCCGATGGGACTGACATAGCTCCAAGTCGTCTCAGAGATGACCGCCACACCGACGCTCGCCCTTGCTCCGAAGGCGAAAGCCACGAAGAAGACCAGGGTGTCCATCAGCTTTATGCCATAGAGCGGATAGAGAGCAAAGTCGGAGCCTACGACGAGGGCTGAAAATATCCCCACTACCGCAACATCCTGCGCCCTCCTCACGCTGGCTGGATAATCCAGCCAGCCATTTAAGCGCTCGGTCTTGAGTCCTCGTCACAAACCCTTCGCCTATCCTCCCGCAGTCGAGGAACGAGTTATAGAGAACCCCAGAGTGAAGCGATGGGGTTGCGTCCCCTGGCGGCCCTCCTGAGCATCGGAGAGAAGAGCGAGCCGGGCCCGTCGCCTGGGTTTACAAGGGCCCACCTTCTCCTCGCATTCCTCACGATTGGGAACTCCAGGACGATAGGCAGGCAGGCGCTGGCCCAGGACATTGGGCTTGGGGAGGGATCGATTAGGACCGTCCTCAAGAAACTCCGCGAAGAAGGATACGTCGATGCGGACACCACGGGCTGTCATCTGACTGTCTTAGGCGCGCGCTTGTACAGGGAGACTCTCAGCGCCCTCTCGCCCATGATCTCAATCAAGGATTCTCGGTTGACGGTAGGCAGCCATCATGTGGGCATGCTGGTCCGCTCCGGGGCCAGAAAGGTCGCAACCGGCATCGACCAGCGCGACGCAGCGATTCTTGTGGGAGCTGCAGGCGCGACGACCTACGTCATCAAGGAGGGGAAGTTCGCGGTCCCTGGCGGGTCCCACGACTGCGAGAGAGACTTCCCAAGCGGCACTTGGTCGCTCCTCAGAGCAGGACTCAGTCCGAAGAACGGAGACGCAGTGGTCCTGTGCGGTGCGAGTAACGATTCAACGGCTAGGCTCGGCGCACTCTCCGCGGCTCTTACCCTGCTCTGACTACTGCTTCGGGGCTTCCGCTGGCGGAGCGCCCTGATCGGTCGAAGGCTTGTTCACCTGGCGGTTAATCGCATCAGCGAAGTAGTGTCCAGTCACGACGACCTTGACTGAGTTGACGCCTTTCACCTGCATCAGGCCGTCTCTGATGTCTTGGGAGATCTTCAGAGCGAAGACCGGCGGGCAGTACTGCGTGGTCGCGTGGTACTCTACATCCACTTCTCCCCCCTTGATGTCCAGCTTGTCGATTAGATTCATCTCGACGATGGGCATACCGATCTCGGGGTCGACGACCTTCGAGACCTGCCTCTGTACCTCCCTGACGTCTACTTGTTCGGTGGACATGTCTCTAGATGGAAACCGCCCCTCTCCGCCTTAAAAGATTGTCCCGGCCAACGTCAGTTCACCGAAGGGTTTACACGCGCCCAGACCTCCATCCCATCCCATGAAGCCCGAAGAAGTGCTGCAGTCCATCGAGAAGATCGCTCCGGAGCAGGGCCTTCCGATCATCGGCCCAAAGAGGGGCGCTTTCCTCGACGAGGTCCTGGAAAAGCACAACCCTTCCACCATCCTGGAGGTCGGGACCCTCGTGGGTTACAGCGCGATCCGCATGGCCCGCCACCTAAAGCCCGGGCAGAAGCTCACCTGCCTTGAAGTCCGCGAGGACATGGCCAGGGTCGCGCTCTCGAACCTCACAAAGGCCGGACTCTCAGACAGGGTCGAGATATTGGTCGGGGACGCAAAGGTCCTGATACCCACACTCAAGGGCCCGTTCGACATGGTCTTCCTTGACGCCGCCAAGGACGAGTACATCGGCTACCTCCGCGCATGCGAAGGGCTCCTCCACGAGGGGAGCGTCGTCGTGGCCGACAACGTCCTCTCCCACGCCAACGAGGTCGCAGAGTACCTCGAATACGTAAGGAACTCGGGCAACTACAAGAGCTCCTACCATGAGAGCCCAGGCTTCCGCTATGGGGTCGGCAAAGAGGAGCCTGACGCAGTAGAAATCAGCGTCAAGACCTAGCCGTCACCGCCAGCGCCTTCCAATCGTCTCCTCCATCGAACGGCGTGTAGAGCCTCACCCTATCAACAAGCCCGCGGTATTTCTCGACCAGGAGTCGTCCGATTTTGTCCCACGTCCCCTCGACGACCATCTCTGCTAGCACATCGTCGCTGACTTCGCCGGGCATCTTGTCCCACTCTCCTCTGACCGAAAGCTCGTGCAACCTGTCGCAGACGTCGCCCCACCCGTGAGCCTCCATTACCTTCCTGTACGTCCTCGTGGATGCATAGAATGCAATCTGCCCCCTGCAAGCCTCCCTCGAGGCCACGACTTCCCTTCTGTCCTTCCCGACCGCAGAGAAGACCGATGCAGTGACCGTCACGTCCTCTCCCTTCCTTCCAGACTTCTTCATCCCCTCGTCAAGGGCGGGGCGGAGGACCTCCCTGAGGTACTTCACGGTGTGCAGGGGGTGAACGTGGGCGCCGTCGGCGACCTGCCCGGCTACCCGCGCCATCCCCTCGTTCACAGTGGCAAGGTAGACCGGTATCTTGGGCCACTCCATCGCCCCGGGGCTGAAGAATGGCGTCATCAGGTCGAGCTTGTAGAACCTCCCGTCGTGGCGCAGAGGCACGCCTTCCTGCCACGACTTCCACACCGCCCTGACGGCGAGGACCGTGTCCTTCATCTTCGAAGCCGGGCTCTCCCACTTCATCCCGAACCTGCGTTCGATGTGCCCCTTCACCTGGCTCCCAAGCCCAAGAAGGAGCCTTCCCCCAGCCAGCCTCTGCAGGTCCCAGGCCGCATACGCAATCGTCGTCGGACTCCTCGTAAAGGCCAGCGCTATCGACGACCCTACCCCTATTCTCTTCGTGCCCGCCGCCGCCAACGCCAGCTGGACGAAGGCGTCGTGCTTCGTCTCATTGACCCAGAAACAATCGAACCCCATCTCCTCCGCCTTGCGCGCAAGCCCGGGCACCTCGGCCGGAGATGAAGCCACCTCGACGTCTATCTTCAAACAAATTCAGGGCCAGGAGACGCCTCTTAAACCCGAGTCGGAGAAGACCGACACAAGACAAAGATGGCCTACACCCCAGTTCTCCTCGGACTGATCGCGGCACTTTGCTGGGGGACAGCCGACTACCTGTCCCGGAGACAGTCCGAGGCAGTCGGCCACTTCCCTACTGTGGTCTACTCGCACCTGGCGACCTTCGTGATACTCCTCGCCCTGGTGCCCATACTGAGCCCGACCTTCAGCGTGCCGCCGGTGGCAGCTGTGATCCTCGTAGTCTCTGGGCTCGTCAACTTCATGGCTTTCATCTACCTCTACCGCGCGTTCCACACCGGGGTCGTCTCCGTGGTCGCCCCCATCGCCTACACCTATCCAGCAGTGACGGCAGTCCTCTCGGTCACGATACTGGGCGCACTCCTCCTCCCCACGCAGGTCTTGGCGATCACCGCGATAATCGCCGGAGTCGTTCTCCTCTCCACGCGAGTCTCAGAGATCCGTGGAAAGTCAGCGGCAGGCGGTCGGCGGATCACCGCCGGAGTCGGGTCGGCGGTAGGCTCCTCCGTCTTCTTCGGCACAGTGTACGTCGGGGTCGGATACTCCACCCCCCTGGTCGGCTACGTCCTCCCGGCCGTCTTCCTCCGGGGCGTCGGGGCCCTGACCGGATTCCTGCTTGCGCCCTTCCTTCACCAGTCAGTCAGGCCCTCAAGGCGTAACTTCTCCGCTACGATAGTCGCCATGGGCCTCCTCGAGGCTGTGGGCTTCCTCGCTTTCAGCTACGGAATCGCAGGCGGAATAGCTTCGCTCCCCGTAGTCGCGGCCCTCTCGGGGATGGGAGGAGCCGTTGCCGCCACCTACGCCATGGTCTTCCTCCACGAGAGGCTGGAAAAGAACCAGGCCGTAGGCCTCTTCCTCTCACTCACGGGCGTCTTCACCCTGCTCTACCTGGGGGGAGCAGCATGAGCTACTTCGAAGCGGTCCAGGCCGGCAGAGCGAGGGTCAAGGAGGCCATGGACCTCCTCCAGTCGGTGGCGGGCCCCTGCTATCCGCTCCTCTTCCTCAAAATCGGCCCCGCGAAGTGGACCCCGGTCGGAGAGGAGTCCCTGTACTCGGTGATCGCCGGCAAGAACGGGACGGCGGCCGCGCTGATCTGCGACTCCGATGGAAACTCGAAGACGATGACGCCCTGGGTCCCGGCCTCAAAGGCCAGGGAATTCGTGAACGGCCTCGCCGAGAGGGGACTGTCGAAGTACGAAGGCGAGCCGAAGCTCCCCATCTAGCCGACGAAGTTTTAGGGGCTCGCCTTTATTAACAGGAAGCCCTTCCCAACCATTGCGCCAAAGGCACGTCTCGCCCACGACGACCTTGCAGGGTTCGACGAGGACTGACTGTGTTCAATCGGCGCGAGAAAAGTGAAAAAATTTGGCGAGATGTTCGGTTTGCAAAGGCCACGCGGTCGCTACCTGCGCTGAGTGCGGCCAGGTGGTCTGCATGTCACATTCCACGACCATCTTCGACGAGCCGAGCCGGCTCATGAGGACCTACTGCGGAAACTGCACTGCGAAGCGGATGCCGCTCTGGGTCGCGCGCAGGCGCTAGGCTAGAGCTCGACCTTCAGGGCGACTTCCGAAGTCGGATAGTACTTCCTCACCTCCCCTGCCCCGTACTTCTTGCCGAACCTCCCCTTCACTTCCTCGACCGAGGCCGCGTTTCTCAAGACACGCGGGACGGCCTTCGTCCTCTCGTTCCCCACGCTCAACTCAAGACTTCCGGCCCTCTCGAAGTCCCTGAACCAGACGGTCTTGAGCCCGTACATCGGCAGCAGCTCGAGGGTTCCGCCCGACCTCCTTGCGACCGTCACCTTCACCTCCGTCTCCCTCGAGAGCGCGTCCGCGAAGCCGGCCAACGAAGCCTCCGACCTGCTTCTGTCTAATATCCTTCCTACCGCACCGTGAAGTACAGGCGTCGGTTGTTCTTCCCCTTGTTCTCCGACCTGTTCACGACCAGCGTCCCGATCTCTCTCGTGTTCCTTACGTGGACCCCGCCGTCTGCCTGCGTGTCCGCATCCCCGATCTGAACTATCCTCAACATCTCCACCGACGGTGGAGCCGCCCCTGCCAGCTTCACGAACCCCGGCGTCGCCAGTGCCTCTTCTCTCTTCATGAAGTAGGTCTTGACTTCCAGTCCTCTCGATATCTCACCGTTGACAGCCTGGACGTACTGCTCTACCTTCTCCTTCCGGAAGTCTTCGAGGTTGAAGTCCACCCTGGACTCGTCGGGCGAAATCTGGTTCCCTGTGATCAGGGCGCCCGTCTCCCTGTTGACGACAGCGCTCAGAAGATGGGCGGCCGTGTGCATCCGCATGATCCTGTGCCTCCTCCCCCAGTCTATCGCCCCGCGGACGCCCGCTCCCTTGCCGGCCCCGAGATCCCCCTCGACGAGGTGCACGACCTCGTCCCCCTCCTTGACCGCCTCGACGACCTTCGAGGCCCCGAGCACCCCTGTGTCCGACACCAGCCCTCCTCCCTTTGGATTGAACGCGGTCCTGTCCAAGACTACCCTGTTCCCTTCGGCCGAAACCACCACCGCGTCGAATTCCGCTAGGTACATGTCGCTCCAGAAGAGCTTCTCTGTCAAGGTCGCCCTCGCCTCCGACTTTGGATTTAGGCCTATCTGGCTAGTAGGAAGTGATCTTCCTCTGAGTCAGCTCCCTCGAGATCAGAACGCTCTCCCTGACCCACTTCTGCCGGGGGATCCTGAGCTTCGAGAGCGCTGAGCCCATCGCGGTCCGAAAGGTCTCGTGCTTTTCGAAGGGCTGCCTCATCAGCTCCCTGATGCTCTCCCTGACGTTCCAGACCCCAAGCGGCATGATGAATCCAGGGTACGTCTCCCTTAGGACGATCGCGGCCGCCTGCTTCCTCTCCCTCTCCAGTGCCTCAGCGACCGCCAGCCTGGTCGAGTAGTAGCACCCTCCCACCTTCGCGTACTTCGTCCTCCCGAAGTACTCCTCGTAGTCTCCGATCATGTACGGCGTCGAATTGAACTGGTTCCAGGTGGTGTTGGGGAACCACGCCTCGATCCACTCGAACCTCCACTGCTCGGGCAGCAGGATCGCGACGTACTGGTTGTCGTACACCGAGTACGAATAGACTCTGTACTCGTCTATGGTGGGCCTGTGCTTCACCTTCTCCAGGAGGCTCAGGCTCACTGAGCTGTCGACCGCCGTAATGCTCCACCTGGTGGGTACGATCCTCCTGCGCGCCCCGTCACCGAACATCCCGATGCTGAAGGCCTTCTGGATCCTCGTAACGAGCACCCCCTTCTCGTAGAGCCTCTCGACCGCGTCCGCGGCCCCGAGGTCCCTGTCGTAGTGCGCCTCCTCGATCCTCTTGTCGACGGTCGGGTTCTGCGTCCTGAACCTCTCCAGCGGAGCCGAGGGCCCGAAGGGCTGCGTGTCCTCGCTGAGCATCAGGACCTTCCTCGGAGCCTTCGTGAGCCTAAGCTCTGTGTCCACCGGCCTGCTCGCCATCGCCAGCTCCTGAAGCGACGTCAGGAGCCTCCCCGGGTCCCTGGCGTCTTCCACCCTGGCCCTCGAGTTGCCTCTCACCAACGAGTACCGGTAGTCCACTATCTGGTCCACCGGCCTGCCCAGCCACTCCTCCGGGGTGTCAAGTATCGACGTGTCCCCGAACTGCGCCGGGACCATCGGCCCAATCGAGACCTTCGGATACCCCAGCCTGCCCACGAAGACCCCCGGCGGTGAGGACCCCTCGATCTCTGTGCCAGCGAACGAGGGCGGCTGCCTCGCCATCGCCTGGGCCTTGACTATGATCGGGCACCTCGGCTTCCCGCAGAGGAGCTTGGCGCCCCTGCACGCGAGGCACATCCACGCAGGCGGCTCCTCCACGACCTCGATCGACCTCGCGACCCGCTCCTCCAGCCCGGTGACCGCCGCGGGCATCACGCTCGAGAGCCAGGCAATCCTCTTCGCCAAAACAGGGCTCTCGAGCGGGCGTTCCCGAGTTTAAACCCCGTGGTGGACTTCGGGCCTAACCTTATCACGACTCCGAAAGTGTCCTCCCCTCGTGTCCGACCTGGTCACCCTTCTCTACGACCTTTCGCTCTCCTACGGCTACCTGGGAGTCTTCCTAGCTTCTCTCGCGGGTAGCGTGATCCCCTTCCTCCCCGTCCCCTACCTGATCGTAGTCATCCTCCTCAGCGGGACCCTCGACCCCTTCGCCCTCGGTGTGGTCGCTGGGATAGGAGGGGCGCTCGGCAAGGCCACTTCCTACTTCCTCGGCAGGTCGGGATACCTGATCTCTGGAAAGGGGACCCAGAAGAACCTCGAATTCCTCGGCCGCTTCATCGGGAGGTACGGCGACCTGGGCGTCTTCCTCTTCGCCGTGACCCCCCTCCCAGACGACATCTACCTGGTGCCCCTGGGCATGGTCAAGTTCCCCTTCTGGCGCTTCATGGCAGTCAACACCCTCGGCAAGGTGATCCTCTCCGTGGCGGTCGCGTACTTCGGCCAGGCCTACTTCCAGCTCGCCGGCTCCACCCTCGGCCCAAGTTCGTTGGGCCCCACAATACTCGTGATCGTGCTCACCGTGGTCGTCACCGTCCTCCTCGCGAGAGCCGACTGGGAGCTCGCCTACAGGAAGTACAAGTCGGGCGGCCTCAGGGAAGTCCTCCTCGGGACCCTGGCCATCCTCAGGATAAGCGGACGCTCAGAAACCGCACCCTAGCGAGCAGGCGTCTCGACCACGGAGACCCCGCCCGCCTTCCTGACCCTGAGTATCTGGTCCGCGTAGCTCTCCAGCTCCTTGTCGTGCGAGACAACGATGACCTGCGGCGCCCCGAGGTCGTCCAGGACCTCCCTGACATTCCCCAGCTGCTCCCTGCTGAACCCGTCCGTGGGCTCGTCGAGGATCAGAAGGTCGGAGGCCGCGCCTCCCAACGCCCTCTGCGCCATCGCGTTGAGCGCCAGCCTGTACCCCAGTGCGACGCTCGTCCTCTCGCCCCCGCTCAGGTACCTGACGTCCTGCTCGTACCCCTCCTGCGTCACGAGCGGGGTGAAGTCGTCGTCGACCCTCACGTCCTTTTCCGCGTCCTCCACCAGCATCGCGAACCACTTCTGGAAGAGCGCGCCGAAGTCCTGGTTGATCGTCGCGAGGACCGACCTCTCGATGAGCTGCACCGTGGGCACGAAGTAGCCGGTCAGCCACAGCTCCGCCTCAGCAAGGGAGTCTCTTCTCGTCCTAGCCTTCTCCTTGGCCTCGACTTCTTCCTTCAGCCTTGCCACGCGAACGCCGAGGCCCCTCAACTTCTCCCTGCCGGTTGAAATCGAGTCCCTGGTCTTCCTTAGCGACTCCTCCGCCCCCTCCAGGCTCTCCTCCATCGCCTCGACTTTCGCCACAGACGCCTGCAACTCCGTCGTCATCTTCACCAGCTCCGCGAGCCGGGCCTCCTCCTCTTTCAGCTTCGCTAGAATCTTCTTCCTTGCGCCTTCCACCCTGTGCGACTCCGAATCGACCGTCTTCCTCTCCTTTTCCGCGTCCGCCGCCCTCGCCCTCGCTTGGCGTTCCTCCTCTGCTTTCTCGCGCGCGAGCCTCGCGTCCTCCAGCTTCCCTTCCGCCTCCCCCAGTAGCTTCCTGACGTGCCTCCTTTCGGCCTCCTTGGCCTCAGTCCTCTTGCCGAAGTCGTGTTCCGCGATCTTCGTGTCGCAAACAGGGCAGACTCCGCTCTCCATTATCGTCCCATAGTCTCTGAGCTTCTCCTCCATCGTCGCCTCCAGGGCCGCCAGCTTCTTGACCTCAGCCTGGGCCTTCCGCTCCTCGGCCTTGAGCTCCAAAATGGTCAGGGACTCCGGCGGCCCCTTTGGCACCTCCACTTCCCTGAGCTCACCGGCTCTCTCCCGCAGGCCCTCCAGCTCTTCCTCCAGGCCCTCGAGCCCCTCCCTCCTCTCTGACACCGATCTCTCGAGGAGCCTCTCCTCAGTCCTAGCCTTCTCATAGCTGACCATGTCCACCCGCAGCTTCTCCCTCTCACCCTTGAGCCTTGCAACCTCCCTCTCCGCCCCCGACTCCTGCTTCTCCAGCTCTTGGTGGGCCCTCTTCAACTCCCCAGACTCCTCCCGGAGCTCCGAGGCCTCCTCCTTCAGCCTCTCGAGTCCCCTTCCGGCGCCCTCCAGCTCCCTAACCTCTCCCCTCAGTTCCCTTGCGACCTCCTGCGCGTTCTCCGCCGCAGTCTTGTAGTCCTCCACCCTGAACGCTCTCCGCAGGGTCTGGAGCCTCAGGTCCGGACTCATGGCCAGGACCTCCTTCATCTCCTCCTGTGGCGTGTACACCGCGTACCTGAATATCGTGCTCTGGGCCTTCGGGTCCGGGGCCTCGTTGAACCTCAGGACCTCGAGGACCTTCTCCTTGACCTCGCCCGGGGACAGCTCGAGCTTCTCCTCCGGGGTCTCGACCCATCCGTCCCTCTGCTGCACCGACCCTCCCTTCCTCTGGAGCCTCCGCCCCACCTCGTACTCCCTCCCCTCGGCCTCGAACCTCAACCTCACCTCCCCTTCCTGCTCCCCGAGCCTGAGCAGTGATGCCCCCGACTCCGACCCCAACCCGAAGAGCGCGAACTCGACCGCCATCAAGATCGTCGACTTCCCCGACCCGATGTCCCCCTCGAAGAGCGTCCTGCCCATGGGGAGCTCGACCTTGGCCTTCCTGTAGCTCCGGATGTTCTTCAGCTCCAGCTCTTTGATTATCACGCGACGTCCTCCAGGCCCAGCGCATCCGCTCCCGAACGCGACATCCTCGACACGTAGTCCCTCTTCGACTCGCCCACCTTCTGGGGTTGCCTCAGGATCCCAAGCAGCTCCCCCGCCGTCTCGGGGCTCCTCTCCCGCCCGAGCCTCTGAGCGCGAGCCTTCACCTTCCCCGCCTCGCTCCTGAAGAGGGCCCTCTCCACATCCCTCGAATCCATCCCCTGCATCAGGCGCTGCGAGACCTCCCTCGACCTGACCGAGCCGCGGTTCAGGTACACGTGCAGGGCACCCCTCGCCGCCAGCCCCGCCCTCATGGCCCCAAAGTCGATGTCAGAGCTCCTCCCTCCCGCCAGCTCCCCCCAGGCCCTGACCACCACCAGCTTACCTCCGACGTCCACGCCCTCAAGGTCCTGCCCCATCCACCTGCTCGCCTCGACCGAGTTCTTCCCAGTCAGGTCGTACTCCCTGAAGACACCCTGCACCGTCTCCATCGGGACGAACCTCTGTCCCCTGAGCCTCTCGTCGAACTCGGCAATGTAGAACCCCCTCTTTTCCCCCCTCGCAGTCGCCTCCAGGTCGGGCCCGTGCCCGGTGAAGAGCGGCCCCGGGAAGACTATCTTCTCGTGCCCCTCCAGAGAGAACTCGCCCCTCCCGTGTATGTGCCCGCCCGCATAGTAGTCGAAGCCCCTCGGCAGCATGTCCACCCCTATGCTCTCCATCTGCTCGAGGTCAGGGGGCTTGAGCTCCGTAATCCCACTGTGGAACGCGAAGACCTTGAACCCCCCGACCTCCTCCAGCGACTCCCTGTCCAGCCGCTCGTACCACCTGCTCTCGAGCCCGATCTTCCTTGCCGAAATGCCCGCGAGCTTGGCTCCGGTCCTTTCGTCGGTGGTTACGGGGACCCTAAGCTTCTCTCCAACGAACTGGGGTCTAAACAGATTGGTCAAGATCCCGGCCGTGTTCAGGATGTCGATGACCGAGGTCCCGTTGGGAGTGTAATCGTGGCTCCCGTAGATCGCGTAGATTGGGATCTCCTCTCTCCGAAGCCTCTGCATGCTCCGCAGTGCCGCGTCGACGACGCCAAGGTCGGGTATCCCCACGTGGAAGAGGTCGCCGCATACGAGGACGAAGTCTACTCCTATCTCCACGCACTTCTGCATCGTCAGGTCGAAGGTCTCGAGCTCGAGCTTCCGCAGGTTCGGCTCCCTGTGCGCCCCGAGGTGTGCGTCGGCGAGGTGGGCGAACTTGTGCAAGGGGTTCCGCTGCGATGGCTGAGGCAGTTTAAGGCTTGTTCAGGAAACGCGACAATCGGTGTCCAGACCTTGAAAGTGAGCAGACCCTTGGACTCAGCACTCGGGGCCGCAGTTGGCTAGTGCTATGACAAACAGAGTAATGATGAAGGCATAGAACAAATTGAATGGCATCAAGCCAACAATCCCCCATGCCATTCCGCTCTCTTTCCTACGGCGAAGGAGTAACGTCAAGGTCAAGGCCTAAGATCGTCTGTAACGGGGAATGGACTGCGGCCTAACCCTTACCATCAGGTTCCAATCAACCACACTTTGGAGCCGAAATGTCAGTCGTTTCGAATTGTACCGTTACGATATTCTCGGACTCCAATGTACCTAGGTTGGCGAACCATATTCTGTAAGTTCCGAAGTTACAGGGAACGGAGACTACGAGATCAGCTTGTAGTCCTCTGGGCCAATGCAGGGCCTCGCTCGACGTCCCATTGCCAACGAAGTCCACTTCCGCATAGACTTCATGTTGAGCTACAAAGCTCACTCTTAGAACCTGGGGGCGCGTGATGTTGACATCAAACCCTTCTCTGCAACCGGACTGAAGCAGGCAGCTGGGGCTCAGAACGACCCGCCTGGTCGACATCTCTCCACTCCCGGGGAAGTAGACTAGGTCCACGGCCACCACCACAACCACCAACACGATTGCGATGGCGACGGTTCTTCTTGGTTTGTTCAGCACCAACGTAAATGCAGTACAGAAGTATTTCTGCGTTCGAACAAGACGTGCCGGTGGCCGATGTAGGTAGGGCGCAGTCCGTCCAGACCCCTCCGATTGGTTATTCAGGTCACCTGATTTCAAACCATTCAAGGCTTCGAAGTGGGTGGCACTTTGAATCGTCCAACACCACCAAAACTGCTAGGTCAGATCCGGTTGAACCAGCTCCTAGCCTCTCCCGGTGCTTCGTCGGAGGGACTAAGGCCTCGGGAGGAGGGCTTTTCACCCTCCCACCGAGTCATGTCTGACGCGTCCCGGCCATAGTCCTCCTTCTGTTTTAGGCGGGATTCGGCTCAGCGGCCTACCCTGGTCTCCGGCAGGCGTCTCATCGACCACGTTTGGCCTTGCTCCGCGCGGGTCAGCCGTTTCACCCCGGTCTCCACCGACCTCAAGGTCGCCCTATCATCGCCCTTGATGGGCCGGGTCTCGTTTCTGTTCTGGAGCCAGCCGTCTCCGGCTGCGCCTCATGGCGCCGCGCGTCCTGCTGCGAGGGAGGAACTTCCTCAGGAGGTCCCCGTGGCCCGCTCACCGGCTCGCGTCAGGGCCGTCGACCCGCCTTCCCCAGATAACCCTTTCTCAGCGCTCGAAGAGCCTCGGGAAGTACTCCCTTTCCGCCTGGAGGACCCTCCCCTCGGAGCGGGCCTTCCTGTACGCCTCGAGGGGCTCCTTGTTGAGCGTCTCGAAGTTGGGCCCCCACTTGTAGAGCGCCAGGAAGACCTGCGCGTCCTCCACCTCCCCCAGGACGTACATCGCAGCCGCGACCGCCTCCACGGAGCTGAGCATCCCCGGGACGGCGTAGTTGGTGGGGTTGGCGGCCAAAAGCATCGGGAGCCTCCTGTGCTTGCCCCCCAGGCGCGTGAAGAAGACCTCCTGCGCCTGGTTCCACGAGCAGTCGTTGACCATGATCGCCTTTACCGATTTGTCGGGGGGAGAGATGACCCTGTGGGCGTACGGGTTGAGCACCATCGTCTTGTCGTTGGCGTGGAACTTTCTCCCCACCCCCTTGGCCAGGTCCGCCTGGATCATCTTCCTGGCCGTGCACTTCGTGGGGTCGTCCTGGCCCATCTCGAGAGCGAAGACTCCGAACATTCTGGGGCGGGCCTTCGGCCGTTCCTTATCTATTGTCCGCTTTGACGATGCCCCGGCCCTTCACGAGAACGTAGCCCCTTCCCCTGCCGAGAATTCTGCGGATTGTCTCCTTGCTATATTGGGGATGGGCTTCGAGGATGTCCCGCAACGTCCAATTCAGTACGTAGTTTTCCCTCCTGATCCGAAAATAGTCGCTTTCACTGACTTTCGAACGCGTCTTCACTATCGCCCTCGCTAGTCTTTCGTTTCTTCGGGCCTTCATGAGGGCCTCTCCTTCGAACTGCGTGTACGGCACATCAATCATCACAGTTCTCCCTCTCCTCTCCCTTCTACCCGCTTCGACTTCGAGCTGAAAGGCCGTGAACAACTGATTCCCGGTGATCTTACCTTCCAAATATTCCAAGGTAACGAATGCCTCCCTTTCCTTCTTGAACAGATACGGGGCCATCTCCCTCAGGGTCTTGATCACTGAGTCTCTGCTTCCTACTGAAAGCATGTTAGCGGTGCCCTTCGAGGTTTTCAGGATGTTGCTGGTCTTCACACCACGATCGATTAAGAAATTTTGGAGCATCAGAATCTGTTCCCTAGATTGATCCACGAACTGGAGGGACATTCCCAATTTGAACGGTTGGTTGGACGTGTCTGAGATCAATATGCTGCCATCACCGTCAAAGTAACCAGCAACTTGTTCCCAAGTCTGGTAAGCAGCCATGGCTACGAAGTTGTTTCAGTCAGATAAGCAGCAACGGTTATTACCAGAGACTACGTCAGTGACGCGATAGGTGGTGATTTCGGCACATGCCGATGGCGTTTCGTATTAATTAACGCAGATTTAGGCGCTGAAGAGGATCTTCTCAAGAAGCTCCGCGAGATCCAGAACGTCAGGGACGTCTACGTCGTGTACGGGGTCTACGACATCGTCGCAAGGGTCGAGGCCGACACGATGGAGAAGGTCAAGGAGACGATCACCTGGAACATCCGCAGGCTCGACAAGGTGAGGAGCACGCTCACCATGATCGTAGTCGAAGCCTAGGCTTCATCTCAGACTAAAATATCTCCGGCGCTCCGCGAGCTCATGCACTGCCTCGTCGGCATCGACGACACCGACTCCTCGAGGGGATTCTGCACCACCTACCTGGGGTACAGGATCGCCGCCGACCTCTCCGACGTCCTCGAGGTCCTGCCCTTCCCCCGCCTCGTCCGGCTCAACCCCAACATCCCCTTCAAGACCCGCGGGAACGCCGCCGTCTGCCTGCTCATCGACGCCCCCGACCCTGACAGAGCGTTCGCGCGCCTGTCCGCAAAGGTCTCCGAGCTCTCCGATGTGGAGGGAGGCGCGAACACCGGCATGGTCTTCCTCGACGACCCAGGGGTGGCCCGTTCGTTCGACCGGCTCTACTCCGACGCGCTCTGCGGAGTGGTCAATCCCCACCGCGCACGGCGGACCATCGCAGAGGCGGGGGCCAGGTCGTTCGAGCTGGGCAACGGGATGGGCCTGGTCGGGGCGGCGAGCGCCTTGGCCTTCGACGAGCGGTACGACCATACCTACGAGCTGATCTCCTACAGGCTCCCCGAGCGCTTCGGAACCATGAGGAAGTTGGACCCTGACTCGGTCTTCCGCATGGACTCTGAGACCTTCCCCCGCACCCTGAACAACGTCGACCACCAGAAGCGCAAGGTCCTCATCTCTCCGCACGGGCCCGACCCGGTCCTCGCCGGCGTCAGGGGCGACTCGCCCGACACCGTCCTGGGGGCGTTCCGAAGCCTTGTCCTCGACGAGGACCCGCAGGGGCACATGGTCTACGTCTCGAACCAGCACACGGACGCGCACCTCGAGAGGAAGCTCGACTGGAAGGCCTACTCATCGGGTTGGGACGAGGGCGAGGTGGTCGGGGTCGATGTGGGCCAGGGCGGCCACACGTACGTCAGCATCAACTGCGCTGGGACGCGCAGGCTCTGCTCCGCCTACGAGCCGACCGGCGACCTCCGAAGGGCCGCGAAGCTCCTAAAGCCGGGCGACAGGCTGAGGGTCTACGGAGGGGTCAGGAGGGCCACAAAGCTGCACTCCAAGACTCTCAACCTGGAGACTTTCGAAGTACTGGCCTCCGCCAAGGGAGGGCTCCCCAGAGGGACCTACATCTCCTCCCCGAGGGCCAACAGGCACCTGACCAAGCCTCTTTCCAGGTACGGCCGAGAGGCGCCGAGCTACCTGCCCAATGTTCCGGAGGGCTGGCTCTCGAGACCGGTCATGGCCCCAGTGCCTGCCTGAAGTCTTCGACCAGGTCCTCCTTGTCCTCGATCCCCACCGAGAGCCTGATCAGGGTCTCAGGGATGCCGGTGCCCGACCTCTCCTCCTTGGTCATCTGAGTGTGGGTCATGATCGACGGCTGAGAAACCAGCGACTCCACCCCTCCGAGGCTCGCAGCGAGCAGTACGACCTTCAGCCGCTCGGTGAGCCTCTCAGCGTCCTTTTGTGTCCCCTTCAGCTCGAAGCTCATCATCCCCCCGTACCCTTTCATCTGCTTGGAGGCGAGCGCGTGCTGCGGATGGCTCGCGAGCCCCGGGTAGTGGACCGCCCTGACCCTCTTGTGCTTAGAAAGGAACTCTGCGACAGCCATCGCGTTCTCGTTCTGGGCCCTGACCCTGAGGGCCATGGTCTTCATCCCTCTGAGTATCAGCCAGGCGGCGTGGGGGTCCAGGGTCCCGCCCAGGTCCCTCCTCAGGTGCTTGATCCGGTCGACGGTCTCTGCGTCTCCGGCCGCCACTCCTGCAGTGACGTCCGCGTGACCGTTGATGTACTTCGTGGCACTGTGGAGGACGACGTCGGCCCCAAGCTTGACCGGGTTCTGGTTGATCGGCGAGGCGAAGGTGTTGTCGACCATCAGAGCCGCCCCGACCCCGTGCGCTATGCGCGCCGCCCCGGCGATGTCAACTAGCTTCAGGGTTGGATTCGTGGGGCTCTCGATGTAGACGAGCTTAGTAGAAGGCCCTACGACCTTCTTCATCGCGGCGTGGTTCCCGGTCTCGACCAGGGTCGTCCTCACGCCGAACCTAGGCAGAATCTTGGTCATGAGCTGGAACGCGCCACCGTAGAGGTCGCTTATCGCGACGGCGTGGTCCCCGGCCTTCAGGGCGGAGAGGACCGAAGTTGAGATCGCGGCCATGCCTGAGGAGAAGAAGGCCGCGTCCTCAGCACCCTCAAAGAAGGCCAGCTTCTTCTCGAGCCTGACAGTCGTTGGGTTGTCCCAGCGAGAGTAAACGTACTTCTTGGTCTCCCCCAGGACCGCCCTCCTCGCGTCCTCGGCCTTTGTGAAGGCGAAGGTCGAGGTCTGGTAGATCGGGGTCGTGATTGAGCCGGACCCCTCGTCCACGGGCTCTGCCTCGTGCACGGAGCGGGTGGAGTCTCTTGCCAAGTTGCGAGCCGCTCGGTCGTGGGCTTAGATAAGCAACTCTGGAGCATTTTCCAGCGCTGCGATGGCGGGATGCACCTGCCAAGAGTCTCCCGAGACTTTGATATTTCACATGAAAAAGGCAATGAATTTTTATGAAATGGTAAAATAGATGCAAAATCTCACGATTTCGTGTAAGATTCTCCACTTCGGCGATTAATCCGGCCGATTGCAATCTCTTCATGTTGAAAATAACTGAAGGACTCAGAACACTTACTGGATCAAGGCTTGGCAAGATCATCCCGATTCTCGCAATCGCAGGACTGGTCTCCACCGCCAGCGCGACCGTCTTCATCAACTTCTACTCCAACTCCACCGCCACGGTTAGAGCGAATGACCTTACGTTGGTCGCCGGCTCTGACGCGAGCGTTTCCTGCTCAATCTACCCGTGCGCCACGGTAGCCATCAGCGCAACATCTGACTACGCTACGGTGTCACTTAGCTTCGCGAAGTCTGTCGTCAAGACTCCCCAACCCGCAACCTACTACACGAACCTGACAGTCATCCATGACGCAACAAACGCCCACAGCGTCTTGTCCGTCAAGGTCATCCCCACCATCACCGCTACAAGCGGTAGCGACTTCGGCAAGATCACCGTCTACTATTGCACAGCGCAAACAAACGACCCAGCCACCGACTGCGCGAACAAGCTGGACATCACATCGACAGGCAGCACAGGCACAATCTACCCAGGCACAGACGCCCTAAGCGCGGGCAACAACCGATTCATCGAAGTCGTGGCCTTCGCAGGGTCGGGCGCTACCAACGGCGACACCGTCGTCTTCAACATCCAGGTCCAGTGGGCGTAAGCTCGCTCCAAGGTAAGTGCAAAATGCAGACAAGTTCTCACTTGAGGCCGAAGGCGAAAGGTCCGAAAACCGAATCGCATCCGGTCTCCTTTTTGATTCCATCCCGTCTAAGAGGCTCATCGGCTCCTGCAATGGAGGCGCCCGGACATTAGGACGATGGAGCGTCTAAAGACCCTGTTCTCTTCGCGGCGCGCGAAGGTCCTCGCTGGGTTGTTCATCCTGTCCATGGTCGGCACTGCGACCGCGTCGGTGTACGTATACGACTATGCCAGCTTCACGTCCACGGTCAGGGCGGCTGACGTCACCATCGCGGCTGGTTCAGACTCGAGCGGATCCTGTACAGTCTATCCATGTGCCACAGTCACAGTCTCAGGAACCTCGGACACCGCGACCGTGACCATGAGCTTGTTCAAAGCAGACGCGACCTTCAGCCCGCCTCCAGCCACCTACTACTCCAACCTCGTGCAGGTCAAGGACGCTACGAACACGCATTCAATCAAGGGGGTCACAATCCTTGGGATCTCAGACACGCGGGCCGCCGACTTCGGGAGCGTCACAGTCTACTACTGCACTGTGCAGACGGACTTCAACGCAGACGGAACCCTGGTCACGCCGGCCAACTGCGTCGGATCCCTCACGTTCACCTCGACGACCGGTGGCTCCGTATCGGGGACCTTCCCAGTGAGCATCACGGCAGGGTCCACTCAGTACGTCGAAGTGGTAGCCTACGCAGGAAGCGGCGGCACGGTCGTTACCGGAGACACGATAAGCTTCAAGGTCGCAGTCCAGTGGACGTGACCTCGGGATGAGAGAAGGACCCGCATGGCTTTCTGCCTCCGTCGCCTTCGTCATGGTGCTACTGGCTTCCACAGTCGCTTCAGAAGCCTCTTCGACCAACTTTAGAGCTTCGAGTTCGACCGGCACCGTCCGGTCACCGTCCGTCAGTCTGCAAGGAGGGACAGCCGGCACATCCACCATCTCCTCGGTCGAAGCGGACGCGGGGACCGCGAAGGTCACCGCCGGCCTCACCTACTATGAGACCGCTAACATGCCAGTCAGTTGCGGCAGCCCAACCGTGGACA
Organism: archaeon; assembly: GCA_016432545.1. NCBI lineage: Archaea > archaeon. The sequence continues at coordinate 901,903 of CP066694.1, read as the reverse complement.
CGAGCCTCACTGCGCCGGGAGGGACCGGGTCCTTCACAATCACCAACGGACAGACCGCGTGCCTCTGGACTCCCGCGTACAGCAGCAGCGCATCCATCCCTTCGGGCACGACTGTGCTCGACGCGTGGGCTAGCTCAGGCATCAGCGCACCCATGGACCAGACCACCGGGGCCTCCGGAGGGACTACAACGACTCCCACATGCGCCTACGGAAGCAACGTCGCCGCAGGGGCTCTTCTCGTCGTTGCATTCCTCGTCTCTCCCTCCTCAATCACCGTGAGTTCGCCAACCGACTCCCAGAGCGACACTTGGTCCCAAGTCGTGACGAAGTCAGGAGGGTCCACAATCACTTTCGCGACCTACATCTATGCGGCGGTGGCGGGGTCTTCTGCCGCAGACACAATCACGCTTCACTTTACAGGGACTGTGACCGACTCCTACGTGACGTGCTTCGAGGTCCTGGGCGCCTTGAAGAGTACTGATACCACGACCTCGGGGGCGGGGACTGCGACCTCCGGCACCTCGTTTTCCGCTTCCGTGGGCAGCTATACCTGCACTGGAAACGACTTCTGCTACGCTTTCACGGGCTACCAGCCGTGCGGAGCTTCTAGTGCCCCTACCTACGACCCCGCTTTTACTTCCATGTCAGCTCGGGGAGGCGACTTCACCGGCGCGACGAACTGCAGGACGACAGGGGGAGGGACAGCGTATCGCTTCAACGCAGCAGACGAGTACAAACTTCCTTCTTCAAGCGCTTCGCAGACTTCGACATTCTCTTTGGGATACGGGACGAACATCAACACTGGGACGTGGGGCTGGGCCGAGGTCGTGGCCGTCTTCAAGCCAGCGACCACAACACTCTCCGTCAGCGAGTACACCACCAACTCCGCAGGCGCCCACCAGGACACGCTGATCTCGTCCGTGACCACGGGGACCATCACTTCGACCAAGACCGAAGTCTCGTCCTCCTTCTCTTCGAGTGCCGGCACGGTGCCCGCGGGCGGCTACATCGAAACGACGGTAACAGCTAGCCAGTCAGTCACGATCTTCTGGGGCTCCGGCCAGTTGACGAACTTCCAGACCCCCAGTCTCTTCAACTACGTGCTGAAGATACACAACGCAGTCGCCTCGTCGTGGACGATCAACCTCAGGGCGATAACGGGCTCGAACGTGAACATCGGGAGGCTGACGAACCTGACGATTTCCTTCGCGAGCCCTTACTCCCAGCAGATAATCGTCGCCAGCGGGACGATGACGGGTAGCTCGGGCTCGACCATCACGCTCGCCTCTTCGGGCGATGTCAACATAAAGGTCGGAGCTTTCGCCTCATCGATCGGGACTTCGACCCTCGTCCTGTCACTGAAGGTCCTGTCTTCCACTGCCACCCCCTACAGCCAGTACACCATCGACGTGGAGGTGGACTGATGAAGATGAGACTCCTGAAGTACGCTGAGTACGCTGCAACCCTCGTCCTCGTGGGCTTCGCTGCCTATGGAGGCGTCGAGTACCTGCTCGGCGTCCAACCGTATCGGGTCGTGACGGACAGTCCGAGCAGCATGTCCAACGCGATCAACTACGGCGACGTCGTCGCCGTCTACGGGGCTCCCTACTCCTCGCTTCGCGTCGGGGACGTTATCGTCTTCCACGACCCCAGGGGCAACCCAGGGGTTGTCATACATCGGATCTTCTCGGTCGGCGACTGCCAGGGCCAGGTCTGCTACACGACCAAAGGCGACAACATGGCCACCAACCCTTCCGCCGACCCTTGGAGCGTCACCGAGAGTTTCTATGAAGGCAGGGTGCTCGCTGTCCTTCCATACGCCGGCTACCTGTCTCCCGCACTGTGGGGGTTCACCGGCGTCTCACTTTACGTGCTTCTCGGATCGATCGGGGGAATCGCGGTCCTGCTCGGCATCAAGTCCAAGAACTCAGGGAAAGAAACCTCCAAAGCCTCCGGGGGGGCCTCTGCCATGGACACCGCTGGAGGCCGTTGAGATGGTCTTCTCGCCGCCCTTCGCTCCCCAGTTCTTCTTACTTCTCGGGATCGACTTTTTCCTCGGCAACAGCGTCCTCACCGTCATGTTAGACAAGCGGTTGCCCGACGCTGTGCCATACGTCTTGGAGATTGCCAGTTTCATTGGGTTCGCAGAGCTCTGGGTAGGGCCGACCATCATCGGAGGAATCCCTCCCGAACTCCAGTTCTACTATTCATTCGTCTATTGCATGATTTCCGTTCTCTCAGTCATAGCGGTGAACGTCTATCTGCTGCTCGTGAGGGGGAGCATACTGCCTGGCCTCCTGACGGCGGCGTTCGCCACCATCCCCTCGGTCTTCGTGTCCCTTTCGCTTGCAAGTTATTTCGTGAACAGCGTCCAGGTCCCGCTCCCATGGCTCCCGGTCGTCGACGTCGAGTGGGTCCCTGCCCTCTCAGTGCTTGGCATTGTGATCTTGCTGGCGGCAGTCGCATACCCAGCAGTCTCAAGAAGAGTCCGATAGGATCCTAGACGATGGAGGGGGTCAGCTGGTCGCAGTATTGTTCAGATGAGCCTTTTGTCGAATCGTGCTCAGGTTGGGATTCCGAGAGGCCTGACACCTCGCGCGGAAGGACGCAGGGACGTGCCTTCAGATGATGAGTAGCGAGGGGAGGACTTTCAGGGGGTCTGACCCCCATTTGAACCTCCGCTCTGCGGGTCTCTCGCGGAGTTTCCGTTATGAGCCCGCCGGGATGTACCTGGCCCCCATGAGGGACTGGCTTCCCCACCTCGCTGAAATGGTCTCATTGGACGTGGTTTATTATGCTTCTCGGCTTTCGGATTCGAGTTGGGGGCGGACAGTCTTTGAAGAACTCCGGCGTTCTCAGATAGCCTCTGACAGTCCCGACGTCACCGAAGGTGCCCAAGATTTTCTTGGCACGACAGCTCTTGGAAGGGTCACGGAGGTAGGGTTGGACGATTCGCAAGACCCTCAAGGCCTTCAGGTGCGAGACTGACGCATACCATCCAACGAGGATACCATTGTCTCTCCTTGGAAAGGGGTTCACTCCCATGATCCTGGCTGCCTCTGCAATGATGGGCCTTGAAGTGCCATAGATTCGGAGCCTAGGGTACATCGTGAACCTGTCGCTCCTGAAGCGGATGTGTACGAAACCTTCTCCATCAATCAAGCCCGCCAGCCACCCAACCTCGAGCGGATTCCTGTTTACAAGTGGAAACTCTAACGTAAACCCATAGCTTTCGAGACTAGTTAGCGGCCACTTGGGCTACGCGTACCCGACCGAGACGACGATGGGCATGCACGCGCACCTGTGGTAGGAACAGCAGGAGCACTTGCCGCAGCTCTCGTAGTCTTTGTGTTTGCAGGACCTGCAGATGCACGCAGCCACGAAGGCGGCGTCCCCTAGTCACTTTCTTTAATCTTCTCGAAGATCAGGCCTTCCGGGTCCTTCCCAAGCTCGGACCTCACGCGCTCCCTGAGGGCCATCAGCCTGGGGACGTCGTGCCCCTTCCGGACGAACCTCTTCACTTCCTCCTCAAAGGGCCTGACCTTGACCCCGTCGACCATCTTATCGGCGAAGCAGACGACGACCTCCTCCACGCTCCTGGGGATGTAGTCCAGGTTCGGGAACCCCAGCGCCTTCGCCTCCTCGGCCGAGAGTCCGGCCCCGACGTGGCGTCTTACTATCTCCACCACCTTCTCGTCCACTCCTTCCTCCTTGAGCAGCAGCGACCCCTCCAGCCCGTGCCTCACCGTCTGGGCCCTGTTCCTCCCTATGTCGTGGAGCAGGGCCCCTGCGAGGACCGCTTCTTTGTCGACTGCCTTGCCCTGACTCTGGAGCTCTGTAGCGAGTATCATCGAGACCCTCGCGACGGTCTTGCAGTGCCTGACGATCGCGTCGTTGCTGCCGTGCTTCCTGTGAAGCTTGAGGGCCCCCTCCTCAGAGGGCCTCACTTCACCAGTTCCTCTTCCAGCTGTTTGATCTTCCAGAGCAGCGAGTTCTTCAGCTCGGCGTTGTCCAGCCTGTTGAGGGCCTTCCCGCAAGTCGGGCACTTGAAGAAGTTCTCCATCGCGTCCTCGAAGGTCCTGGTCAGACACGTCGGCGTCCCGCAGAAGTAGAACTCGTGGGTCTCCTCGTAGTCGAGCCTCTGCTTGAGCCTGTTCAGGACCTTCTTCCTCTGGGTCTGGATGAACCCGTCGGTCTGGTCCCTCTGCGCCTTCCATCTGTACACGAACCATCCCCTCTTCGGGTCCCTGACCCTCACGCCGGTGATCAGACTCCGTCCGAAGAGGTCGTAGAGAGACTTCCTCACGGTCTTAATCTTTAGCCCTGTCGCAGACGCGATCTCCTCGTCGGTCGCGTTCTCGTTGTTGAGGAGCGCCCTCGCCACCCTGACGTAGTCGGGGCCGCCTATGAGGCCGGCTACCTTCACAAACGTGTCTTCGTATTCTATTTTCAAGATTTGACGACCCTCTTGCCCCGGGCCGAGGGCTGGATCCGGAGCTTGCTTTTTTGAAACGTTCTCTTAAGTTCTTCTCCGCCCTGCAGCTCATGAAGCGCAATCGCGAGCGCGGCCACCTCGGAGTGGGGCTGAGACGTCACTGCCACGTTGTAGTCCGCCTCGTGGTAGACCCTCCCCGGGACCTTGGGCCCCCCAACGACCAGCAGGACCTTCTCGAGCTTCCGCAGCTCCGTCGCCACGTCCTGGATCGGGAGCCCGTACATAGTCAGGTGGACCACCTTCCTCCCCTCCTTCTTCGCGTCCTGGATCACCCTCCTCCATGGGGCCCCGAGGAAGGCCTGGAAGTCGCCCCCCCAAGCTTCGTTGACCTCGGCCAGGGTCCTGGTCACGTCCTTCTCCGCGTCCTCGAGGAAGATCGACTCCGCGCCGAGGGCCCTTGAGACCAGGCAGAGGTGGGTGAGGGTCCTTTCGTCCCTGTAGTACCTCTGGCCCACGCGGAGGACTTGGATGCTCTTCGGGTCAGGGCTCATGCTGGGCTCTGGGACAACTCAGACTAATCATCGTTTCCAGCGACGGCCAGGACCAGCGCGCGGCCTAGAGACCGACTGCGGCCGAGATCATCAGGAGGACGACTACCAGGAGCAGCGAGACGCCCGCTATCGAGCCCATCCTTGCCCTCGTCCCAAACTTCATCATCTCAGGCGGAGGAGGCCCCTGCGCGCCGCTCGCGATCTTCTCCTGTGCCATCTTGATGACCTTCTTGAACGACGGGACTGTCACTCCGAAGACGACTGCCGCCGCTATGAGCGCGACCCCGATCCCCGCGTCGATCCACAGCGACGCCGAGGACGTCGCGTCGACACCGAGGTAGTAGAAGAGCAGGAGGCCGAATAGGAAGGTCGTCCCTATGGATGCCTGGATGAATCGCAAGATCTTCGGCAAAACTTTCGCGGTGAACTCCAGGTTGGCCATAGGGCTCAGTCCCCGGACCCCAGGCCCCACGACGAAGGTGATGAGTATCCCGCCGCCCAGCCATGCGATCGCGGACACGACGTGACCATAGAGGAGGACTACGAAGACCGCTGGAGCCACAGGTACCCGCCCTCAGGATAATTACTTAAGCTGTTGAGGGGCGCCTTCTGCATTGAGAAAGGCTGCTGCGCAGAGCGGCGAGCTCCGAAGGCTCTCCATCATGGTCGACTACCTCTTCGGCCGCGGGGTGAGCAGGGCCCTCCCCAAGGAGGGGGTCAGGCTCGCCTACTCCCGACGCTCCGGGAGGGTCAAGCTCGCCTTCCACGGGGAGGACCTGATCGCTACCGTCAAGCCCAACGGGGCCTTCGCCCTCACCATGTACGGGGCAAGGGTGCTCTCCAAGAGCCCGAGGTTCAGGGACAACTTCGTCGAAGTCGAACCCGACGCGGAGGAGTTCGTCAGAGGGGGGAAGTCGGTCTTCAGCAAGTTCGTGAGGTCCGCGGGCAAGAACGTCTACCCGAGGAGCGAGGTCGTGGTCGTGGGCAGGGGCAGGAAAGTCCTCGGAGTCGGGATCTCTGTGATGAATGGGAAACACATGGCATTGTTTAAGTCCGGGGTGGCGGTGAAGGTCAGAGCAGGCCTCGAAAGATGAAGATGGACAACAGGAACGCGAGAAGGATGATGGACAAGATGGGGATCAACATGCGTGAGATACCCGACGTCGAGGAGGTAGTGATCAAGACCAAGGACAAGGAGATGCACATAAAGAACGCGACCGTCTCGGAGGTCAACGCCCAGGGGAACAAGGTCTTCCAGGTAGTCGGCGAGGTCGAGGAGGTCGAGATAGAGAGGGAGGCCTTCAACGACGAGGACGTCCTCCTGGTCCAGCAGCAGGCCGGCGTCACGAGGGAGAGGGCCGTCGCGGCTCTCGAGCAATCAGACGGCGAGGTCGCGCGGGCGATACTCAAGCTCACCTCATGACCAGAAAGCCCTGTCAAGTCCAGGTGCTGCCCGCCAACGCTTAAATCGAGTTTGTCAGGCAATTCTTTCGCAGGCCTTGTCTGACCCTGACTCAGGTCGGCTCTCGAGCATCAAGACGTACCTCCTGGTCGCTCTGATCTTCAACATACTCTCGGTGGTAGGGCTCGCAATCGCGTCGCTAATCTTCCTCCTGTTCCTCATAATCCCAGTCCTCGGATTCATCGCCGTCATCCCAATCGTCCTCTTGGTCCTGTCGCTCTCGGTCTTGAACAGGGTAAACCAGATGCGGGGCGCCGCCGAGAGAGGGGACATAGCCGCCCTCAAAGCGCTCAACTCTGTCGGATGGGCGGTGATCGGGCTCCTCTTCGCCGGGATAATCACGGGGATAATGCTCCTCCTTGCCAACGGTTCCATCAACGAGCTGCAGGGAAGGGGTCCGGCCGCGGCTCCCGACCAGAGCTGGGTCCAGAGTCAGGGAACGGGAGAGATGAAGTTCTGCCCCTCGTGCGGCACGAAGATTCCAAAGTCCGCGGCCTTCTGTCCGAAGTGCGGGACGCGCCAGTAGCCGAACTCGGCCTCCAACCCGCTAACGTTTAATTACGCAAACCCGAGGCTGACGAAAAGCTGTTCCATGAGTTCCGCCGTCCAGGACACGATCAAGGCCCTCGTCGAATTTGAGGCCGAGCTGGACGGAGCAAAGTCCGCGGCCACCGAGGCGAGCAGGAGGCTCCTGAAGGACGCGGAGGAATGGGCAACGTCGGCGAAGTCCTCTTCACTGTCTAACGCGCAGGAGAAGGCTTCAGGGCGCCTCGCGAAGGCGAGGGCCGAGGCCGAGAAGGACGCCGACCGAATCAGGGCGAAGGGAGCAGAGGACCTGAAGGCCTTCGAAGGTTCGATCTCAAGGAGGAAGTCCAAGGCGGCAGACCACGTAGTGAGCCGCTTGATGGGGAGCTCGAAGTGAAGGTAGTCGCTGTCGGGGGCAAGGCCTTCGTGACCGGGTTCGTCCTTTCGGGCGTCACGGGGGAGTACGTCTCCTCGCCAGCTGCGGCCCTCGACAAAATCAGAAAGCTGGTCACCGACTCGAAGGTCGGTCTGATAATGGTCAGCGACGAGGTCGCCGGGCCCATAAGGGACGACCTGACTGCGGTCCGCTCGAAGCGCGCGATTCCGTTGATCTACGAAGTCCCCGGGCCCGGGAGCAGGAAGGAGAAGGTCGAGTACCGGGCGATGCTCAGGGCGATACTGGGAGTCTGAGAAAGCTGAGCAAGGCCGCCAACGACACGCTCGAGAAAGTCTCGGCCGAGTTCGAAGCCGAGGCGCTTGCCGAGCTGGAGGCTGCCAGGAGCCAGGCCCTGGCAAGGGTCGAGAGGGCCAAGAAAGAGACGGCCGAGTCGGTCGCGAAGGTCCTCGAGACGAGCGTCAAGCAGTCTGAGGCGCTCAAGAGACAGATAGTCGGCGCTGCGGAGCTCGAGACCAGGAACGCCCAGCTCAGGTCCCTGGACAGGGCGGTCGGCGAGGTCTTTGACGCGGCCGTGAAGGAGATCTCCGGCTCCTCGGGAACAGCCTACGAGAAGTCGCTCACAATGCTGATTTCAGAGGGGGTCGAGGTCATAGGACCCAAGGCAAGGGTCCACTGCAACTCCAAGGACAGGAAGGCCGTGGCTTCAGCGCTGAAGAAGCTGGGCGGGCAGGCGAAGCTGACCCTCGAGGAAGGGGCGGTCCCCACCATCGGTGGCGTCGTCCTCACGACCCCCGACGGCTCCGTGAAGTTCGACAATACCTTCGAGGCAAGGCTCGAGAGAATGCGGCCTGAGCTAAGGCGAGAAGTCGCGGGCCACCTGACGGCCGGTTAGCCAGAAAACGCGAGAAACGTTCTAAACATTATAAGGCCGACAACTTCGACGCCGAACAGGTTTTCGTCTTGCCGGTTAAAGGAAAGATCGTGTGGATCTCCGGGCCAGCTGTCAAGGCCTCGGGCATGGCGGCCTCCAAGATGTACGAGGTCACGCAGGTCGGCGAGGAGAAGCTAGTCGGAGAGGTAATCAAACTCACTGGCGACATCGCCTTCGTCCAGGTCTACGAATCCACCAGCGGCCTCCGCCCGGGCGAGCCAGTCCTCGGGACAGGGCAGCCTCTCTCGACGACCCTGGGCCCCGGGATGGTCGGCACGATCTACGACGGCCTTCAGAGGCCCCTCGACGTTATCGCCAAGAAGGCAGGTGCTTTCATCACGAGGGGAGTCACTGCCAACTCGATCCCCTTCGACAAGGAATGGGAGTTCGTCCCCTCCATCAAGAAGGGCGACGAGATTGAGGGAGGGAGCATCCTGGGCACGGTCCAGGAGACGCCCCTTCTCGAGCACAGAATCTTGGCGCCTCCGACGAGCCCCAAGGTCAAGGTGAAGGACATAGTCAAGGCAGGGAAGTACAAGGTCGACGAGACGGTCGTGACCGCCGAGGACAAGTCTGGAAAGAAGCTTGAGTTGATGATGTATCACAAGTGGCCGGTCAGGACCCCACGGCCCATCCGCGAGAGGCTCGACCCGGAGATCCCGCTGATGACCGGGCAGCGGGTCCTCGACTCGATTTTCCCGATGGCGAAGGGAGGGACCGGGGCGATCCCGGGAGCCTTCGGGACCGGCAAGACCGTCACGCTGCACTCGGTCGCGAAGTGGGCAGACGCCAAGGTCGTCTTCCACATAGGATGCGGTGAGAGGGGCAACGAGATGACCGAGGTGCTCGTCGAATTCCCCGAGCTGATCGACCCCCAGAGCGGCAGGCCGCTGATGGAGAGGACGATCCTCGTCGCGAACGTCAGCAACATGCCGGTCGCCGCCAGAGAGGCGAGCATCTACACCGGCGTCACGATGGCCGAATACTACAGGGACATGGGGTACGACACAGTGCTGGTAGCAGACTCCACCAGCCGCTGGGCCGAGGCCCTCCGTGAAATCAGCGGAAGGCTCGAGGAGATGCCGGCCGAGGAGGGCTACCCGTCCTACCTCGCATCGAGGCTCGCTGAATTCTACGAAAGAGCGGGCAGGGTCGACCTCTTGGGGACCCCCACCAGGACAGGCTCCATCACGCTGATAGGCGCGGTATCGCCTGCAGGGGGCGACTTCACCGAGCCCGTGACCTCGCAGACGATCAGGTTCGTCAGGAACTTCTGGGCCCTCGACGCCCGTCTCGCATACTCGAGGCATTACCCCTCGATCAACTGGATGAGCTCCTATTCTGGGTACACCGAGTCGGTCAGCAAGTGGTGGAAGGAGAGGGTAGACAAGGACTGGTTCGCCATCAGAGCCGAGGCCTACAGCATCCTCCAGAGGGAGGACGCTCTGAAAGAGATCGTACGCCTCCTTGGCCCCGAGGCCCTCCCCGACGAAGAGAAGCTGATCCTCGACGTCGCCAGGATGATCCAGATCGGCTTCCTGCAGCAGAACGCTTACGACGACACGGACGCCTACTGCAGCCCCCAGAAACAGTTCGTGATGATGAAGACCTTCGTCCAGTTCCACCAGGAGGCCCTCAAGGTCCTCGGGAACGGCGTGCCTCTCAGCAAGATCAGGGCCATGCAGGTGATAGCTCCCATGCTCAGAGCGAAGTTCGCCATCAAGAACGAGGAGATGGACAAGCTTGAAGCCATTAGAAACCAGATGTTCTCTGAGTTCAGCTCCCTCTCGACCGTCCCGGAGGTCAGGGCCGCATGACCAAGTCTTCTTCGGGTCTAGAATACAGCAAGGTCGCTGAGATCAGGGGCCCCCTGCTCGTGGTCGACGGCGTCGAAAGGGCAGCCTTCGACGAACTGGTCGAGATCGACGACGGGTCGGGCAAGAAGAGGCTCGCGCGCGTCCTCGAGACCGGCTTCGGCAAGGCAGTCGTGCAGGTCTTCGAAGGTACTTCGGGTCTCTCGGTGAGCGGGACCAAGGCCCGCTTCCTGGGCAAGACCATGCAGCTCCCAGTCTCCGACCAGCTCCTGGGCAGGGTCTTCGACGGGCTCGGCCGCCCCCTCGACGGCCTCCCTGAGCCTGTCGCGAAGGAGTTCCTCGACGTCAACGGAGCCCCCATCAACCCCGAGCAGCGCGAGTACCCAACCGACCTCATTCAGACCGGGGTCTCGGTCATCGACGGCATGCTAACCCTCGTCAGGGGCCAGAAGCTCCCAATCTTCTCGGGGGCCGGGATGCCCCACAACAAGCTCGCGGCCCAGATCGCCCGCCAGGCCACGGTGGTCGGCGAGGGCGAGGAGTTCGCAGTGGTCTTCGCGGCGGTCGGGGTCTCGCACAGCGAGGCGACCTTCTTCCAGAGGACGCTCGCCGAGTCTGGCGCCATCCGCAGGAGCATACTCTACCTCAACCTCGCGGACGACCCGGCCATCGAGAGGATCATCACCCCGAGGGTCGCTCTCACGGCCGCAGAGTATCTGGCCTACGAGCTCGGCATGCACGTCCTTGTAATCATCACAGACATCACCAACTACGCGGAGGCGCTGCGCGAGATCTCGGCTGCCCGTGAGGAGGTTCCCGGGCGCAAGGGCTTCCCCGGCTACCTCTACACCGACCTTGCTACCAACTACGAGCGGGCGGGCAGGATCAAGGGGAAGAAGGGGAGCATCACCCAGATGCCGATACTCTCGATGCCCTCCGACGACGTCACCCATCCCATCCCGGACCTTACGGGATACATCACCGAGGGACAGATATTTCTCGGCAGGGAGCTCTTCAGGAAGGGGATCTTCCCCCCGGTCTACGTCCTCTCGAGCCTGAGCAGGCTGATGGGACCGGCTCTGGGCTACGTGATCAAGGCAGGGCGCGCAAGGCCCGACCACCAGCAGGTCGGTAACCAGCTCTACAACGCATACGCGAGGGCTGTGGAGCTCCGGGCGCTCGCGGAGATCGTGGGCAAGTCCGGCCTCACCGGCTCGGACCTGAAGTACCTGACCTTCGGGGACGAGTTCGAGCAGAAGTACCTCAACCAGGGCTACGACGAGAACAGGACCTTCGAGGACACGCTGAGGATCGCGTGGGAGACCCTCTCGATTCTCCCTGAGAGCGAGCTTACCAACATCAAGGAAGAGTTCATCAAAGAGCACTACGTCCAAGGCAAATAGGCTGAAGGCCCGATGTCGGTAGCCTCAGGCGGAAGCGTCCTCCCGACCAAGATCGAGCTCATCGGGACCCGCAAGCGGCTCCAGACCGCCGTCAGGGTCAAGAAGGTCCTCGACGACAAGCGCGACGTCCTCCTCAAGCGCCTCGACGAGATGATCCAGCAGGCGACGGCGGCCCGGGACGAGATCTCCCAGCCCCTCTCGGACGCGTACCTCGCCCTCTACGACGCCTACCTCAAGCTGGGCCCCCTCAGGCTCGAAGGGATAGCGGCCAACACCCCCCCAATGGTCGAGGCCGACGTGACCGTGAGGAGGATAGTCGACGTGGACGTCCCCACGGTAAAGCTCTCGGAGAAGGAGGTCGGGATGACCTACGGGTTCGCCGACAGCAACGTGGCCGTCGACCGGGCCTCTAGGCAGATGCGCAAGGTCCTCCCCTCGATCTTCAGGGCCGCCGAGTACGAGAACGCGATCTTCAGGCTGGCCAAGGAGCTTGAGAAGACCCAGCGCCTCCTCAACGCCCTGGAGTACATGATCATCCCGAGGTACGAGGGCTCCATCAGGTACATCCAGCAGACACTCGAAGAGAGGGAGAGAGAGGAGTTCACCAGGCTAAAGCATGTTAAGAAGGTCCTGGAGAGGAAGGCAGCGGCATGACCAACGAGACCGCAGACGAGCCCTTCGAGGCGGCGGCCAAGAAAGTGAGTGAAGCGCACGAAGCTTCTTCTTTCGAGCTGAAGGAGAGGGTCGCGAAAGCGAGGTCCGCGGCTCTCAAGAAGATGGGGTAACGGGCCCGTCCGTTCTCCCGACGACGGCCCTGATCACCCTGAAGATTATCGCGACGCCTGCCACGAAACCCGCAGTTGAGAACCCTATCGCAAGGACGCTACCTGAGTAGCCCGTCTGCTCCCCTACGTAGAGCCCCACGAAGACCCCGAGGAGCACCAGAGGCGTGATGACCAGGGCCGTCGCCGCCATGACCACGAGGAGGCCCTTGGTCCCTTTCGTGACCACGGTTGCCCGCCCTGAGACGACCCTAAAAAATCGTTGGCGCCTACTCGCACTTGCTGTAGCCACAATTCTTGCAGCTGTAGCACCCATTCTCAAACACGAGGCTGCTCTCGTGGCAGTCGGGGCACGTCCCGCCCTGGTGAGACTGCTTCGCGTTTACCTGCGGGCCCATCGAGGACTCCTTGACCACGCGGTTCAGGGTCATTATCTCCAGGGCCTTCGCGATGGCGTCCGGTATCGAGAGGAGCTGGGTCCCCTCGTCCCATGAAACGTACTTGCCCTTTATGCCCTTCAGGGTCGAGATGATGCTCTTGGTATCCCCTCCGTGCTGCAGGTAGAGGCTGATGAGCCTCCCCAGGGCCTCCGCGTCGGCCTTCTCGTCCCCTCCAGACTTTCCGAGGGTCACGAAGACCTCCTTGAGCTCGCCATCGGCCAGGTTCCCCGTCAGGTAGAGCCCGCCCTGCGGGAGCTTCAGTTTGAGCGTCCTCCCCTCCATCATCCTGGGGCGCGCGAAGGACGCCTTCTGCTCCGCCTTCTTGGCGACCTTGTCGGTCTCGAGGATCCCTTCCCTGCTCCCCTCCCTGTAGACTGTGATGCCCTTGCACCCCATCCTCCAGGCGAGCATGTAGATCCTCTCTACCTCTTCAGGAGTGATCTCCTCCGGGAGGTTGACTGTGCTCGAGATCGCAGTGTCGATGTGCTTCTGGATGGTCGCCTGCATCTTGACCCTCATCTCGGGCTTGATGTCGTGGGCCGTGACGAAGTAGTTGGGGAGCTGAGCCTCGTCCCTCGTCGTTGTAGCCTTCATGAACTCCTTGACGAGCGGGTGGAAGACCTTGAACTCGCCCTCGCTAAGCGACTTGCTCCTCCTCGTGTAGGAGAGCGCGAAGACCGGCTCGACCCCGCTCGAGCACCCAGCGAGTATGGAGCCGGAGCCGACCGGAGGTATTGTGGTTATCGCCGCGTTCCTTATCCCCTGAGAGCGGATCTTCTCCTTGACCTTCTCTTCGAGCCTCGAGACGAAGGGCTGCGCGAGGTGCTTCTCCGCGTCGAAGGCGGGGAAGCTACCCTTCTCCTTCGCCAGCTCCGTCGAGTAGTCGTAGATCACGTTCTTGATCCTCTCGAAGAGGTGGTCCACGAACCCTATCGTAGAGTCCTCGTCGTACTTCAGCCCCAGCTTAATCAGCATGTCGCCCAGGCCCGTGATCCCGACCCCGATCCTCCTGCTGTGCAGGGACGCCTCTCCCTGCTGCTTCAGCGGGTGCTTCTCGGCGTTGTAGTCCAGGACGTTGTCCAGGAACCTGACCCCGTACTGGGTCGCCCTCGTCAGCGACTCCCAGTCGATGCTCGCCCTCTCAGTGAAGGGCTCCTTCACGAAGGCGCTGAGGTTGACCGACCCCAGGCAGCAGCACCCATAGCTCTCCAGGGTCTGCTCGCTGCACGGGTTGACCCCCTGGACCTCCATCCCGTTGTATTCCGTTGTCGACTCGCGCTTGATCGTGTCCCAGAAGAGGACCCCTGGCTCCGCGGACTGCCAGGCGCCCTTGATCAGCGACTTCCAGACGTCCCTGGCTCTAACTGTCCTGTTCATCTCCACCTTCTCGTTCTTGAAGTGAAGCCTGAAGTCGGTGTCTGCCTCGACCGCCTTCATGAAGTCGTCCGAAATCTTGATGGAGATGTTGGCATAGTTGACCTTCTTGAGGTCCTTCTTCACGCCGATGAAGTCCATCACGTCCGGGTGGTCGACCCTGATCGTAATCATGAGCGCCCCCCTCCTCCCCGCCTGGCCGATTGTGCCGGTGGTCGTCGAGAGCAGCTCCATGAAGGAAACCGACCCCGAGCTGTAGATTGCAGAGTTGTTTACCGGGGCTCCCCTGGGCCTCAGGACTGAGATGTCCGTCCCCACCCCGCCCCCGAAGCTGTAGGTCCTGGCAGCCTCCTTGCACCAATCGAAGATCGACTCGATGGAGTCTTCCTTTATCCTGAAGAAGTAGCAGTTGAGAAGCGTGGACTTCCTGGGCTGCCCGGCGCCGAAGAGTATCCTACCTCCGGGCACGAAGCGGTAGTCCTCCAGCAGCCAGTAGAACTTCGACGCCCACTCCTTCTTCCTCTCCTCGTCCCTTTCAGGCGAGGCGAGCTCCTTCGCGACCCTCCGCCACAGGTCCCCGGGGACCTTCTCGACCTGAACCCCGTTCAGGTCCCTAAGTGCGTACTTTTCGTAGAAGACCCTCGAGCGCAGTTCGTCTCCTCCGAACGCCGCGAGCGTCTCAGCCGGGATGTGGACCTCCACCTTGCCCTGTTCCCCGGCATTCGGAGAGTCCCGTGGTTGTTCAACGATTGACGTCATAACGTTAACCTTGACCCCATCCCTCGCTCCATATATCTTACTCTTGGCTTGTTCCGATTTGACAACCACCCGCGAGCTAGACTACGCCGCTCGATGACATGAAGCGCAGAACTGTGAACTCTTTTTGACACAAACAGAAGAAATCCGCCCGGTCACGCCGCTGTCGAATACTGGAAAGTCGCGACCGACTTGCACCTCCGGCAGCGAGCATCCCCCTGCCCGAGCTTCGACCCGCAATTCCTGCAGGCCGAGATCGTCCTGTCCACTTTGAAGTACGGAAGCTTCGGCGTCGCGTTGAGGATCGTGTTGTAGACTCCGCGCACGTCCTCCGAGGAGCCGTCGAGCATCACCGAGAGCCCCCCGTTGAGCCCCGAAGAGAGCTTCGTGATGTAGGCCGTCTTCTCCGGGTTCTCGAGGTCCGCAAGGACGAGCTTGGGGGCCTGCGAGTACGCTCCCTTGAGCAGCGGCTGAAGGTTGGCCTTGCCGTACTTCTCCGCGTCCAGGGAGGCGAGCCTTTGCGCACCGTCCAAGTCCAGCATCCCGACTCCCAGCCTGTCGATCTTGGTCGACTTCTCGTCCGCCACCTGCCCGGCGGTGCCCACGATCTTGTCAGCGAGCTCGTACCTCGACGACACTGTCGGGTCTCTTATCAGGCTGGCCAGCGTCTCATCCATCCCGACCAGGTTCATTATCAGCGGCATCGTCTCTGATGTCACTGCGTCCGACCCCGCAGCCAGAGATGGAAGAAGGCCCCGCTTCAGCGTCCTCTCGATCAGCCTCCTCCTGGTCGAAAGGGCGTCTGCCGCCACGCTGATGAGAAGCGCCAGCTTGGCTCTGAAGTACGTCTCGTCCTGGTTGGAGTCGTAGGCGAGCCGAGGGAGGTTCAGGCTCAGCCCGTGCAGCACGCTGATGTTGTCCGCCTGGGAGTCCTGACCGAGGATGTTGGCGTTGAGCCCGAGAAAGCTCCTCCTCTGGTCCGAGGAGAAGAAGGCGATCCTCCCACCGTTGAAGATGATCGCGGCCGCGTCTTTGAGCGTCTTGGTCTCGTCGACCCTGCCTGGCTTAGCCAGGAGGAGCCTGACGTCAGGCCTCGGCGTCTCCTCTACGAAGCTCCTGTAGGCTCCGAGGGCGGCGTCGAGCGTCCTGTCCATCACCTCCCTTCCGATGTCATCGTGCTTGTACGGGTTCAGCTCGAGGCTGACCGCGGGCGCCTCAGTGCCGGCCATCGGCGAGCTGAGCATTTCGAAGAACCTCAGGAAGAGCGACTCCAGCTCCCTCTTGCCCCTTGACTTGCAGAAAGGCGCGACGAACTGCAGGAAGTTCCTGAAGGTCACCTCGTCCGAGACCTCCCTCGTAAGCATCGACGACATGTTGAGCACTATCCCCAGGGCTCTCTCTGAGTTCTCGGGGCTGGGTATCATCGAAGTGTTCGCTATCCTTCCGCGAGGGTTGAGGCCCGCGCTCCTGACGGAGAGCAGGTCGACGAAGACCGTGTCAGGGGTCAGGCCCCAAGAGCCTGCGTTTGCGATGTGGATGTCTCCCGACAGGTGGGCGTCGGCGACGTCCCTTGGGAGCTGTTCGAGGAGCAGGTACTCGGAGAAGACCTGCTTGCCGGTCTGGTGGACCAGCGATTCCACGTTCCCTCCGTCGTCGCCAGCCTTCCCCAGTAGCTGGGTCACGTCGTAGATCGGCATCCCGAGCCGCGTGAGCTTGTGCCTGTACTCTTCCATGCTGTGCTCCACTAGGAGCGCGTTGACTATCTCGCGTATGAGAGGGGCCGTCAGGTATTGGGTCTGGAACTTGTAGAGCCTCGACTCTGTCTCGCTGGTGATCTTCTGGGCCAGCTCTACCGGCATCCCAGCCTCCTTTACGAGGGACTGCAAGATCTTGTTGGCGTTGAATTCCTCCATCGTCTGGTGAGAGGTCCTCACGTACAGCTTCCCGCTCTCGACGAGGGACTGCTCCTCGATCTGGCGGGTCAGGTTGAGCACCAGCCTCCCGAGGTTGGTCACGGTGTATTTCCTCTCCTGCCTGTTGAGCTGAATCAGGAGCTGCTTGACGAGCTTCCGGAGGTGGTACGCGAACTTCCCGGATTCCTTCTTGGACTTGAAGCCTGCGAGAGTCTTGAGCGCGCTGTAGGTCAGGGGGCCCTTGATGTTGAGAATCCTGAGGATCTCGAGCCTCTGGGGGGACGCGATTACGCTGTAGATCGTCTTTACCCTTCGAGGAGCCGCCTGCAAACTGTCTCTCCGCGTCATTGTCAATTGTATTTAACGGTATGATAGTCCGAATTCAGTAAAGCGATGGTGGGGTCGCCCGGATTTGAACCGGGGGTCTTCAGCGTTCTTGCGCGCGTGTCCCAAGGCTGAAAGCCTAGACCAGACTAGCCCCCTTGGTCCACATGATTAGACCAAAGGCCTAGCCGACGACCCCGCTCGATTCGACCCGCCTGGCGGATTAGTTATGGCTTCCGCGGAAGCGACGGTTTTCCCCTCGAAACGAACCTGTTCCCGGCGATGTAGAACCTCCACTTCCTCTCCCACCCTTCGCTCAGGCCCACCCTGGAACTCACTCCGATCCGTCCCGCGGAAAGCCCGTCTTCGACGAAGAGCCTCCGAGAGGTCACGACATCCTCCCCGTTCAAGGCCCCGTCCAGTCCAAGGGCCTTCGCAAGCTTCCCGGGGCCGCTGGCAATCTCGACCTCCTCTTCCACCCGACGGTTCCGCTTCATCAGGGCGACCCCCTCAGAGGGCTCAAGGGCCCTGATCAGGACCGCGGCTGGCCTCTGTGAAGGCTCGCACGTCAAGTTGAGCATCCAGTGGTTGCCGTACGTGAAGTAGAGATAGGCATGGCCCGGGTCTCCGAACATTACCGCGTTCCTCGGCTTCCTTCCCCTGTAGGCATGGCTCCCCGGGTCCCTTGTCCCTCTGTATGCCTCGGTCTCGACTATCACTCCCGCCAGCCTCCGACCCTCCCTGACTCTCACGAGCCTCTTGCCTAGGAGTGCCCTGGCGACTCTATCTGCCCGCCCCTCGTAGAAGGACCTCCGCAGGCGCGCCACAGAGCTCAGCCCTTGGTCTTTACATTCCTAAAGTTGGTGTAGAGCAGCGATATCCCCAGCACGTACAGGCCGGCGGCCCCCAGCCATGGGGCGTCGTACAGGAGGTGGTTCCCGGAAGTGAACCCCAGGAGGAGGATGTACCCTCCTACGATCGTGCTGATGCTGTTTGGCAGCCTCCATACTATGGCCGAGATCGCGCTCGCCAGTCCCCGCCTTCCAGGATGAATTATCCCCATGAGGTAGGAGTCCATCAGAGGTGCGGCCATGTTCATCAGCGAGGCCCTGACCAGGTAGACCCCTCCTGCCAGGAAGAGGTTTGGTATGAAAGCCATGCTGGCCATGAAGGCGGTGGAGCTTCCCGCCGTCATCACGATAGACCTGAACAGACCGAAACGCTTCGATAGCCACGCGCTTCCCAGCGCAGCGAAGGCGATCGTCATCCCCGAGAGAGCGAGGAAGGGACCGCTGAAGATGTCGGGGACGGCGAACTTGTAGAGGAACCAGGTGCCCATCAGAGGGATGATCAAGCCCGCCCCCAGCCCGATGATCCCGCTCATCCCTGAGAACTTGAGCAGGAGCCTGAGGTCCCCCGAGTTCTCGCTCGTCTCGGCCTGCTTGGGCTTCTCGCGGTAGCCCCTGAGCAGCAGGAAGAGTAGGACCGGCACGAAGAAGCTGGCGATTCCTATGTACAGCAGCGCCTGGGAGTGCGCGACTTCCAGGGAGACCCCGAAGGCATTGCCGAGTACTGGCAGTGCGAGAGGCAAAGCAAGGCCCGCAGAGATTCCGACGTTGCCGACGATAAACGAGAGCGAGAAGGCCGCGTCCCGGGCCCCTGGTTCCGTCTGGTCGGCGATGATTGCGTTCCATGAGGACAGAGAAGCCGCCTCTGCGACCCCCGCCGTGACGGCCGCGACCAAGTAGAGGCTAAAGTCGTGGGTTATGGCGAAGATTATCACGGTCGGGGGGAGAAGGACGTTCCCAAGGATCAAGAACCACTTCCTCCCCTTCTTGTCCGAGAGGAGCCCCAGCGGTATTCCTGCCGCGATGAGTACGAGCCCTTCGATCCCGAAGATCAGGCCCACGCTCCCTCCGTCCAGCACCTTGATGTCCACAAGGTAGCCGCTGACGTAGATGAGGAAGTACCCGAACGCCAGCGTGTTTACGATCTGAGAAAGGACGAGGAGCCGGACCTTGATTGGAATCGAGCGCAGGGTGGCCAGACCCGGGATGGAGACGCCTCCGGACAACGAGGACCTCGCCCAGACGGCTGTTAATTAATCACGCGAGAATCCCTCGCCCCCCGTGCGCGTGACTGCGGACCTTCAGCTCCACTCGAAGTACGCGCTGGCGACCTCCAAGTTCATGGACCTTGAGCACCTCGCGGAGGGGGCCAAGGTCAAGGGGCTCAACCTCCTCGGGACCGGCGACTTTACGCACCCAGCCTGGTTCGCCGAGCTTCAGTCCAAGCTCCAGCCCATCTCAGGGACAGGCCTCTTCTCTTACTCGGGGATGACATGGATGCTCGCCGGGGAGGTGAGCACAGTCTACGAGGCCGGAGGCCGGGTCCGCAAGGTCCACCACCTGATCTACTCGCCCGACCTCGAGACTGTCTCTCAGATCAACCAAGAGCTCGGGAAGTACGGGCGGCTGGCTTCGGACGGCAGGCCGGTGCTCAAAGGGCTTGGGTCGCCGGAGCTTGTCGAGAGGCTGCACTCCATTTCCAGTTCCATCGTGGTCGTCCCCGCCCACATCTGGACCCCCTGGTTCGGCGCCTTCGGGAGCAAGTCCGGCTTTGACAGCCTCGAGGAGTGCTACCAGGACCAGGCCGCCAGGATCTTCGCCGTCGAGACCGGCTTAAGCTCGGACCCGCCGATGAATTGGATGCTAAGGTCGCTGGACAAGGTCGCCCTGATGTCCAACTCGGACGCGCACTCCCCCAACCCCTGGCGCCTGGGGAGGGAAGCGAACGTCTTCGACCTGCCCAGACTTACCTACGACGAGGTCTTCAGCTCGGTCAGGCTCAAGGACAGGTCCAGGTTCCTCTACACGATTGAAGTGGACCCAGCCTATGGGAAGTATCACTTCACCGGCCACAAGAAGTGCGGGACTTCATTCCTGCCCAAGGATGCCAATCGCCTGGGGAACAAGTGTCCGACGTGCGGCAAGAAGATGACGGTCGGAGTCCTCCAGAGGGTGGAGGAGCTCGCAGACAGGCCCGAGGGGGAGGAGGCCCCCGGGGCGGTCCCCTTCAGGAAGCTCATCCCCCTCTACGAAGTGATCTCTGCCGCGACAGGAGTGAACCGGCTCTACGTCAAGCGCGTACTTGAGGAACAGGACCGCCTCATCCGCACCTTCGGGACGGAGCTCTCCGTCCTACTCGAGGTGGGCGCTTCAGAGCTGGAAAGAGCGGCCTCTCCGAAGGTCGCCGACGCGATCGTCTCCGTCAGGGAGGGAAGGGTCGTCTTTACACCTGGCTACGACGGAGTCTACGGGGTGCCTTCTTTCCCAGAGCGCTCTTGAGCTTCGGAAACAGGTGCTCTGCCATCGCGGAGCGCGGGATCTTCACTGCGATGTAGGCCTCTGACTCCTGAACATAGGTGAGCATCACCTTCGCCTTGCGATAGGCCAAGAGGATGAACTCCATCTTCCCGTACCACTTCTCAGCGTTCATCGCGGCCTCGAGGAAAACGGCGTCTACAACTCCAAGCCTTTCGCGCGTGTCCTTCGCGACAGGGATCCTCTCAGCGTACCCCTCGGAGTACTCGTGGGCAAGGGTCTCTCCCCGGGAGCTGAGGACGACCACCCACTGGAAGGCACCGTCAGCCTTCAGGACCCTCTTCGCCAGCTCTTTTGGAGAAAGCATCTGCTGAGATGGAGGCGTCCTTGGGTGGTATAAGGGATTGGCCGGATGGGTCCGGGGGGGCGAGGCCGAATGCGAAACGCTTAATGCGCTACCCACCGACCCACGAAGCGATTGCGCTTAGACTTATCCGCGGGTAGGAGGTCCGCGATATCGACGACCGTCATCGGGGTCGTGGTAGTTCTGGTAATAGTAATCATCGGGGTCGGGATCTACGTCTACACGTCCACTACGCCTGTCACGACAGGGCCCACCACATCGTCACACTCGACGACCAGCTCGGCCGGCACCACTAGCACTTCGAGCGCGCACACGACTTCGTCTGCGACCTCTGCGTCGAGCAATACGGGCACCAGCACGGTGACGACCTCGACCACCCTCCAGTCGAGCACGACGACTCAGACGAGCCCCGCCACCACTGCCCAGACGTCGGAGACGTACTCCTGCGTCACGACGACGGGCACCACCACCCAAGCCGTGACTACCTCGACCGCGATACTCACGCAGTCCTCCACCACCATTACTCACTCTGGCACAACTCAGACCTACACCCAGACGGCAACGACGGTCACCTATGCTCCCACGACCCAGTATTGCTACTCCTACGGGGGATACAGCTACACCCAGACCCAACAGACGACCTTCACATACACGCAGTCGGCTTACACCACGACCCGCCAAGCGTACACGCTCACATTCTTCACTACTACCGAGCCCGCTACCACCGAGACCTACACGTACACGTACTTCACAACTGCGACAGCGTAGAACCCTGCACGTACACACGTCTCCACAGCGCAGCCCCATCTCTCATCCATCTCAGCTTCAGAGTCGCACAAAGTTCAGTGGGGGCGGTCGGATTTGAACCGACGGTCTACAGGTTTCTCTTGCAGCTCCAATGCATAATCATCCACGCTGCCGTGTCATCAAACTAGGTTGTTTGACCACTGGAGCCTGTCGCCCTGCCTTTCCAGGGGAAAGTCGTCGGACGACCTATCGCCAAGCTGGGCTACGCCCCCACGAGCTATGCCTCTTGCTGCTCCGCCCAGGACCTCCGTCTCAAACTCTCCCGGGCTCAATATCTAAAGATTGACTGCGGAAAGGAGACGCCTAGCGGGTCAGAGGCTCCAAGGCTTTCCGCCGTGGACAACCTTGTCCGGGAGCTTTTCCTTCCACTTCTCTAGAAAGACGAGGTCGTCCTTCTTCGTCCTAAGGTTGTCCGGCAGCATGACCGGGATCTCGTCCGTTATGGGATAGTACCTCCCGCACTCCGAACAGAGAAGAACTCCCTCGGCGATCACGTCTCCCTTCAGCTCGAACTCGAGCAGCTCGAGGGGATAGTGCTTGTCTATCGGGCATGCGAGAATGTCCAAGAGTCTTCGCTGCAAGACCCTTGAGACGTCCTTTCAGAGGTATAAAACGGTCGCGTCGTGCCCAGAAACGTTAATCTACTCTGCCGAGACCCGCGTCCTTCAGCCGGCCATAGCGCGCGGGTCCTACCCAGACTCGTTCCGATCCTGGAAGTAAAACCGCGCGTCGCCTTGGTGTTAGTGAAGTGCGAGAGCCTTCGCGAAGCCCAGGTGCCGGCACCCTTTTCTCAAAAAGACGCGTCCAAGAAATTTGGACGTGATTTCCATACAGAACATTTAAGTCCGGGCGCAGGTCAAGACTTTTCAGAATCGCTTGCCTCTCATCTCGAGCATCGCGCTGCAAGTTCCCTTTGATCCGTCTTCTTTGATTACTCTTGTTTGGGTCGGCTTCTTCTTCGTGAGTTTCTTGTATGGCACGCGCATCCAGTCCTACTTTGCTCTCAACGAGATAGGGCGCGGCCTGAACAAGCTCAGGGTGATGAAGGAGAAGTCGAGGAAGGAAGCCATCGACTACCTGGTCAACGTAGGAAAGTCCCCGAGCGACCCAACGCAGCGCGTGGACCAGTTCCTCGACTACGTCACGATAATGCCGGTCGACATCGACCCTCAAGGGCTTGTAGGAAAGATCGACCACGTTGTCACTACGAACAACAACAGGGTCCGGACCGAGGTCGCGCACCTGGTCGGACAGGACAACGCCGTCACTGTTTCGATCTCCGAGAACCTCCTCGAGGTTGCCACATCCCTGAACATGATCCACAAGATCGTCCGCCACTTCTACCTGCTCGGCAAGAAGACCAACTCCTACTTCACCCTCATCCAGCTTCAGATGCTGATGCCGATGATCATACAGGAGGCCGACGCCCTCCTCAACGCTGTCGACTCGTTCAAGGTCGGGCAGCCTGTGGGTGACGGGATCGGCCCGGTCGTCGTCTCGAAGTTCATGATCGGAAAGGAGAAGCGTGTGGTCGCGAAGGACACGGTCATGGCGGTCACAGAGTACAAGGGACGCAAGCTCTACGTTGTGAAGGCTGACGGACCCATGGCGTACGTGGGGCAGCCAGGCGTAGCCATCAAGAAGATCATCGAGGAGATGGGAATCAAGCCGAGCGCGATAGTGATGATCGACGCCGCCCTCAAGCTAGAAGGGGAGAAGACGGGAGAGATCGCAGAGGGCGTGGGCGCTGCAATCGGCGGGATCGGGGTCGAGAAGTACCAGATTGAGGAGGTCGCGACCCTCAACAAGATTCCGCTCTACGCTATACTCGTCAAGCAGAGCATATTGGAAGCGATTACAGTGATGAGGAAGGACATCGCAGAGGCCTCCGACAAGGTCTCGCAGGTCCTGAACAGGCTCATCGAAGAGAAGACGAAGGAAGGGGACGAGGTCTTGGTAGCTGGAATCGGCAACACGCTTGGCGTAGCGCAATGATGAGTTCAGTCCCTTCGAGCGACAAGAAGTACAAGCTGCTCGTCTACTCCATCGAGGAGTGCCCTGTCTGCGGACAGAAGACGAAGCGCGCCTTCGCAGTGGGCGACTACGTCACAAAGGACGGGGCGAAGTGCACGAAGTGCGGAAACCAGACCCGGGTCAGCCTGGTCTACGCCGAGAGCTCGAAGCCCTCAAGTTAGGACGACTGGCCCTCCTTCCGTCAGCGCCACTGTGTGCTCGAATTGCGCCACGGGGTTCCCCGAGGCCTCTACCAAGGTAGGGTACGACCTCACTACCTTCTTGGCAACCAGCTTTCCAAGGACCGAGTCCAGCTTCCCTCCTCCTAGGTCGTCTGGGTACCACCTAGGGGTGAAGGGTAGGGTCTTTCTCTCCTCCCAGACCTTGTCGACGAACGCGTCCAGTTCCTTAGTTCCTATCCTCTTCCTTGCCACGACTGAGAAGATCGTCGTCAGGGGGGCGTCAACCACGTACCCTGCTGCTCCCGCAGGCGTGACGAAAGGCTCGATCGCGAAGACGTCGCCCTTGCGCAGGGCCTGCATGCCCGGCACGTAGAGGTTCGGGATGCTCTTGCCTGCATGGACCTGGTACCTGTCAACCGTGTGCCCGGTGAGGTTCTCAATCGTCTTGAAGCCCAGGCGGGCCACCTCCTTCCTGATCTCTCTGCCTATCTCCCCCGCCCTCTGCTCCTTGCGCAGGGCCGCTATCGCCACGCCGAGGGCCCTCTCTGATGCCTCAAGCATCGGCTCGTACGAAGGGTTGAAAGTGACGCTGACCGCTGTGTCTGTGACGTACCCGTCGACGTGGACTCCGAAGTCCACCTTAACCAGGTCGCTCTCCTTGAAGACAGAGGCCTCCTTCTCCTGCGGAGAGTAGTGCGCAGTCACATGGTTGACTCCTATCCCGACGGGAAAGGCCGGGGCCCCCTTCCTAGAGGAGATCTCCTCTTCTACGAACCTGCAGGCCTCCAGATATCCAGTCCCGGGCTTGACAAACTCCTTCACCCTCGCGCGTACCTCGCTGGTGATCCGGCCTGACCTCGCATACTCTCCGGGAATCATTGGCTTCTCCTCTCACGAATCCTTATTGCGTAAGTCCGCCGGCAGGAGTGCAGTATTTCAATTGATTCGGACTGAGGCCGACCTCAGATGAAGTACCGGAAGGTCGCGACCGGCGGGACCTTCGACCACATCCACAAGGGGCATCTGGCCCTCCTCTCCAAGAGTTTCGAGGTGGGGGAGACGGTCGTGATAGGGGTCACGTCGGACCCATTCGCCGCCAAGGAAGGGAAGACCCCCGACCAGAGCTACGAAGAGAGAATCCAGGGGCTCGAGAGGCTCATCGGGCAGAAGTTTCCGCGGAGGAAGTACATCATCGCAAAGCTGGACGATTACTTCGGCCCGGGCATCGCCTCTCCCGACGTCGAGGCGATCGTGGTCACAGGGGAGACAGCCGCGCGGGTCCCCCTGGCCAACTCGCTGAGGGCTCAACGCGGGTTCCCTCCCCTGGAGGTGGTCACGATCGAGCACGTCCTCGCCGAGGACTCGAAGCCCATCTCCTCGACTCGCATTCGGAGGGGCGAGATCGACACGGAGGGCCGAATCGCCCGCAAGTCCACGAAAGGCTGAGCCTCATCGACCGAAGAGATAATATCAGAACCTCACGGCAGGAGCAATGTGGAGGGAGCCTCTCTCGACCCCTGGGGAACGTCCGGCGTCAAGGATTACGCCCGCCTCCAGGCCGAGTTCGGCATCGAGCCAGTGGCACCCTTGGTTCCACGATTCAAGAACCCGAGCGTCCACCTCAGGAGGGGGATCGACTTCGGGCACAGGGACTTGGGGAGGATCCTCGACGCGATCGACAACAACAAGCCCTACGCGGTGATGAGCGGGATCAAGCCGACAGGCGACTTCCACCTGGGGACCAAGATGACTGCCGACGACATGGTCTACTTCCAGTCAGTTTCGAAGAAGGCGACGGTCTTCTACGCCATCGCAGACGTGGAGGCGTACGCCGACAACGGCCTCTCCTTCGCAGAGACGTCGAAGATAGCCGTGAAGAACATCGCAGACATCCTCGCACTCGGGCTCGACCCTGAGAGGGCCGTAGTCTATCTCCAGAGCGAAGAGATCAGGGTCTCGCGGCTCGCCACGATCTTCTCGAGGGGGGTCACGAACAACATGCTCAAGGCGATCTATGGCGAGCGGCAGATCGGCCTGTACATGGCAGCCCTCGTGCAGGCGGGCGACATCCTCATGCCTCAGCTCGAAGACTTCGGCGGACCAAAGCCGGTCCTCGTCCCCGTCGGTGCGGACCAAGACCCGCACCTCAGGCTGGCGCGCGACCTCGCCGCGAAGTATCACGACGACTTCGGCTTCCTCCCACCCTCGGCGCTATACCATAGGCTGATGCTCGGCCTCTCGGGCGACCAGAAGATGTCGAAGAGGGCCGAGGCATCTCTCCTGACCCTCGACGACAAGCCGACCGCGGCGTCAAAGAAGGTCCTGAGCGCCTTCACGGGGGGGCGGGACACGGTCGAGGAACAGAGGCGCCTCGGGGGCAGGGCAGACATCTGCCCCGTCTACGACCTCTACAGGTTCCACTTTGCGACAGACGACGAGCACGTGGAGAGGGTCTATCACGAGTGCGTGAAAGGTATCCGCCTCTGCGGCGAATGCAAGCAGGAGGCCGCCGGCCTCGTCAAGGGCTTCCTCGAGGACCACCAGAAGAAGCGCGAAGCTTTCATCCCTCAGGCTAAGGAGCTGCTCCGCGCAGGCAAGAAGGCCATAGCCACTTCGGGGAAGCGCTAGGCGAAGTGTCCGAGTCACTCCATCCGCTGGAGCGGAAGATACTGGCCTCACTGGAGACAGGGCGGCCCCTCGACTTCGACACCCTAGTCGATCGGTCTGGCTTGGGCCCTGACCAGATCCGGCGCGCTCTCCAGTGGCTTGAGTCGAAAGGGCTCGTCATCGTCTCCGAGAGCGCGGAGTCCACACTCGAGGTCGTCAGGCGCCCTCCTGAACTCAGCCTTGTCGCCAAGATCAGGGAGTCAGGAGGTTCTGCCAGCATGGACTCTCTTCGGAAGAGCCTCTCCCAAGAGGAGTTCAGCGCCGCGTTGGGAAGGGCTCGGGCCTCGGGATGGGTGCAGATGACTCAGGGAGCCGCTCCGACGGTGTCCCTCTCCGACTCGAAGGGCCCCGACTCGCTCGCGCGCCTCATGGAGTCGATTCAGAAGGGTCTTTCCTACGCATCGGTTTCAGGCGACCAGCGTCGCGTCCTCGACGACCTCCTGAAGAGGGGGGCCGTCAGGCGGCTTGAAAGGAAGCAGACGAGCATTTCCCTGACGGCCAGGGGCAAGGGCGCCTCTGAACAGGAAGGGGAGGCCGGGCTCCTCGACAAGGTCACCCCCGAGGTCCTCGCCTCCAGGTCCTGGCGGGGCAAGACGCTGAGGCCCATCGACGTGGTAGCGAAGCCCCCAGTCTTCTACCCAGGCCGCAGGCACCCGGTTCGCGACTTCATCAGGGAAGTCAAGGAAGCATACGTCTCCATGGGATTCACCGAGGTGGACGGGGAGAGCGTGCACACCGCGTTCTGGAACTTCGACGCGCTCTTCGTACCTCAGGACCACCCGGGCAGGGAGATGCAGGATACTTTCTACCTCGAGGGCCTCTCCGACTCTTCGCTGAAGCGGACCGGAGTAGTGGCCAACGTAGCGTCCACCCACGAAGACGGATGGAAGACGGGCAGCAGGGGCTGGGAGTACCTGTGGCGCATCGAAGAGGCTCGCCGGCTGGTCCTGAGGACCCACAACACAGTCCTGACTGTCAAGGCCCTCTCAGAGTCCAAGGAGCGCGAGACCCGGGTCTTCGCAGTCTCCAAAGTTTACAGAAATGAAAACCTCGATTACAAACACCTCGCCGAGTTTTACCAGATGGACGGAATCATCGTGGGCCAGGGCCTCAACGTCCGCCACCTTATGGGCTTCCTGACCGAGTTCTACAAGAAGCTGGGGATGAAGGATGTGAAGCTCTGGCCCACGTACTTCCCGTACACCGAACCTTCTTTGGAGGTGGTCGGGTTCTCCCCGATCTCAAAGTCATGGATCGAGCTCAGTGGCTCCGGGGTCTTCCGACCAGAGGTCACCTTCCCGCTCGGAGTGAAGGTGCCTGTCCTCGCCTGGGGACCGGGCATCGAGCGCCTCATGCTCATGCGCTACGGCCTCGACGACCTCCGCGACCTCTATGGGTCCGATCTCTCTTGGCTAAGGAACAGGATGGAGTTTGCCGGTAGTACGCATTAGCCTGCCTCGCTTCACCAGGATGGTGGGGGCGGACAGGAAGACGATCCTGGAGAGGGTCCCATACGCCGGCCTTGACATCGAAAGCGTCGAGGGCGACACTGTCAGACTGGAGTACAGCCCGAACAGGCCAGACTTTGGGACCGACTACGGAATAGCGAGGTCGCTAAGGGGGCTCCTGGGCAAGGAGAAGGGCCTTCCAAGGTTCGGCACGGCTCCGTCCGGCGTGACGGTCACCGTCGACCCGCGACTCTCGAAGGTCAGGCCCCACATCGCGCTCGCCACGGCCATGGGCATGAAGCTCGACGAGGAGGACGTGCGACAGATGATTTCACTCCAGGAAGACCTCCACAACGGCCTCGGCCGGAAGCGGAAGGTCGTGGCGATCGGCCTCCACGACCTCGACCGAATCAAGGCTCCCCTGAACTACGGCGCGGTCAGAGATTCGTTCGCCTTCGTTCCCCTGGGGGCCTCCTCAAAGGCGACAGTCGGACGGATCCTCCGAAGCACGACCGAGGGGCGCTCCTACGGCAGCGCGCTCCCCACCGGTGGCCCATATCCTATGATCACGGACGCGGAAGGCGCCGTCCTCTCCTTCCCGCCAGTCATCAACGGGTCGAAGACCAAGGTCACCGAGAGGACGCGCAATCTCCTCGTCGACGTGACGAGCACTGACCGGAGGCTCGGGGACGCCGTCCTCTCAATCATGGCGACTACCCTGGCTCAGATGGGGGCCTCGATAGGGACGGTCAAGGTCAAGCTTCCTTCCGCGACGAGGACCACCCCGAACCTCTCGCCCACCGAGACCCCCCTCGACCTGGAACTGGTCCGCTCGACGCTCGGGCTCGACCTGTCCCGCCAGGAAATCGCGGAGTGCCTGGCCAGGAGCCGCCTCTCGGTCTCCGGCTCAAATGTCCTTGTCCCAGCTTACAGGGTCGACATCCTCCACCCCGTGGACATAGCAGAGGAGGTCGCCCTCGGCTACGGCGTCGACAAGATACCCCCAGAGTATCCTCCGAGCAAGAGGGCAGGCGCGTTCAATCCCTTCCAGGAGTTCCTCGACTCCACCGCCACGGTCATGGCCGGGTCCGGAATGGTGGAGATGATGACCTTCGAGCTCGCAGACAACGCCTCGCTCTACGAACGCTTCGGCAGGCCCTCCCAGTCCAGGGTGGCAGTCATGGACCCGAAGTCGCTCGACCACTCGGTCCTCAGAGACTCGCTCATCCCCACCTTGATGGCGGCCCTGACCTCCAACGTGAAGTCCGACTATCCCCAGCGGGTCTTCGAGGTGGGGAGGGTCTTCTTCAGGTCGGGCGCCAGAGTCGGAGAGGGGTGGCGCCTCGGCTGCCTGCTGGCCCACAGCGGGTCCAACTTCTCCGAGGCCAAGATGCACGCCGAAGCCCTCTGCCGGATCCTGGCCGGCAAGGAGGCCACCTCCATAGGGGCCGAACACTGGGCCTTCTCTCCTGGCAGGACGGCGTCCCTCGCCCTCGGGGGCAAGCGCCTTGGGGTCGTGGGCGAAGTAAGGCCGGAGGTCCTCGAGTCCTTCGGGCTCCGGGTGCCAGTCTCAGGGTTCGAGCTGGACCTCTCATCCATTTACGAACAGCTAAAATAGAACGCATGGTCATCCCGACCAGACGGCATCCGTTCTAAAGCGCGCCAAACGGCCACCTGCGAAGGCGGAAACGCTTTGATGAGCAGATGGTTTACCCAGTCGCGCGACAGACGGTGCCGTTTGCCCGTTGAAGAGGCCAGGTGATGCTCCCCGCTCTAAGCTGGGACATGATCCCGGCTCGTCAGAGACGGGCAACAATCCCAAGAGCTGACACTTGTTGATCGACAAGCGCAGGCGCATCCTCCAGGCCTTCAGCTCCTTCCTCTCGGACTATGTCAGGGACCTCAACCACCTTTCCGAGGACGGGTGGGCGGTACTCGTCGAGGGAAAGCGCGACGAATCGGCGCTCAGGGAGCTGGGGTTCAAGGGAAGGCTCCTCACCGTCTCATCCTTCGGAAGAGGGGCTGCCGAAGCGCTTAGCGGCTCGAAGAAGGTGGCAATCCTGACCGACCTGGACAGGGAGGGAGGGGTTCTCGCCTCCAAGTTCATCAAGAAGCTCGCCCAGGAGGGCGTCAAGACCTCCCTGGCAGAGAGGAGGAGGCTCCAGGTGGCCACGCGCGGGGTCTTCCTGCACATCGAGAACCTCTCAAGATTCGCAGAATCGGAGGCCTGACCGGCCAAAAAAGCAAGAAGTTTATATCCCCGCCAATTTTCCCGAAACCCGATTAACGCTTAACCCGTTAAGAACGAGTTGAAACAGAAGTGATAGGAGAGAAAGGAATTGCCAGATTCAGGTATAGTAAAGTATCTAGTCAAACTGAAGTTTGAGGTAGACGGAGTCGTCGAACGGGCGGACGTAATCGGCGCAATCTTCGGCCAGACAGAGGGCCTCTTCGGCCCTGAAATGAACCTGAACGAGCTTCAGAAGAGCTGGAAGGTCGGCAGGATAGAAATCAACCTCGAGTCCAAGAACGACAGGACCAGGGGAGAGGTGATCGTCCCGATGTCGACTGACATCGGCACGGCCGCGCTCATAGCGGCCGCGGTCGAGAGCGTGGACAAGGTGGGGCCGTGCAGCGCCCGGTTCACCGTCGGCTCGATTGACGATGTGAGGGCCACGAAGAGGAAGCAGATCGTGGACAGGGCCAAGCTCATAGTCCGCGAGTGGAGTTCCAAGACCTCCAGCGAAGGGGAAAACGTCCTCAAGGACGTGACCGATTCAACGAAGAGGGCACGAGTGGTCAACTACGGCATGGAGAACCTGCCCGCAGGGCCGGGCGTCTTCTCGTCTGAGCTCGTTTACCTTGTCGAAGGCAGGGCTGATGTCGTGCTCTTCCTCCGCGCCGGGATAGAAAACGTAGTGGCGCTCGAAGGGACAAGCGTGCCGGAATCCATAATCGAGCTGGGCAAGAAGCGACGGCTCATCGCCGTACTGGACGGGGACAGGGGCGGCGATCTTATCGAGAAGGAACTCGCGCAGGTCGTCAGGGTCGAAAAGGTCCTGAGGGCCCCGCCAGGGAAGGAGGTCGAGGACCTGACCCCGATCGACGTCATCAACATGCTAAAGTCCGAACGGGTTGAAGCTCCCCAAGCCGGACAGCGGAGAGAGAGGCCACAGGAACGGGCTCCCAAGCCGGCCCAGGAAGAGGCCGACGAACCTGTGGTTGCCAAGACGCGCGAGCTCTACTCGAACTTGAACGGGACCCTCGAGGCCGTCCTCTTGGACCAGAGCCTCCAAGAGATCGGCAGGTTCCCCATCAGCGAGCTCGTCCAGAAGATGGAGGGGGCCAACGGGGCGCACTTCCTAATCTTCGACGGGATCGTCACGCAGAGGCTCGTGGAGTCCGCAGCCAAGGTCGGCGTGAAAGGGATAATCGGCCACAGGACAGGAGAGCTGGGCGAGATCCCAGAGGACGTCAGGATAGGCACCTTCCGGGACCTCGGGCTCGAGTAGCCTGGGCTATTGATAGTCACAGACCTGGACACGAAGCACGGTACCTGTTCTATTACCCCCGAGTCGACTGAGGACCTCTGGGCTCTCAGGCGCCTCATCAAGAAGGGGGACGTCGTGGTCACCAGGAGCTCGCGGGTCGTAAAGAGGGAGGAAGAGTTTGCCAGACCTGACAAGGGCGAGCGGGTCAAGGTCACGATCGCGCTCTCCGTCGAGGAGGTTCGCCTCGACCGCAGCCTCGAGAGGATCAGGGTAAAGGGCACCATCCTGGAAGCGAGCGAGGAGAGCGTGACAAAGGTCGGGTCCCACGCCATCACGATATCTCCTGGCCACCCGATCACTCTCCGCAAGGAGAAGTGGACTCCATTCGACACCGGCCTCGTCACGCCCTCGGGGGAGAGGACGACGCGTTTCGTAATCGTGGCTGCAGACAGAAGGGAGGCGGGGGTCGGGTCCCTCAGCGGCTCCCACCTGAAGCTGGTAGCCACCGTCGAGTCGGGCCTCGGAGGGAAGCAATCCGAGGAGCAGAGCGCGCGTCCTTACCTTTCAAAGGTCGCGGACCTCGTCGCGCAGACGACCGTTGAGGGCGACAGCGTGATCGTCGCGGGCCCGGGCAACTTCAAGAACTCCATTGCGAACGCGATCAGGGAGCGCCTCAAGCCAGCCTCTCTGACTGTCCTCGAAGGGTTCGACCTCACCGGCTCCGACGGGGTCAGGGCCCTCGTCAAGGCCCCCTCGTTCCAGTCGGTCGCCAAGGGCTCTGTGGTCGTCCGGATGCAGGAGATAGTCTCAGAAGTCGTCAAGAGGATCTCCTCCCTGGACCCCAAGGTGGCCTTCTCGGTCGCCAGAGTCTCTCAGGCTGCGGAGGCCGGGGCTGTCGAGGCCCTCGTGGTCTCAGACGATGTCTTCGCCTCCGGCGCGGACGAGGACCAGGTCGTGGGCATCCTCAACGAAGTGGAAGGCGCAGGAGGGGAGGTCTACCTCGCCGACTCCTCCATGGAGTTCGGAAAGCAGGTCTCCTCGTTCGGAGGAATCGTCGCGCTGCTTCGCTACGCAGTC
Organism: archaeon; assembly: GCA_016432545.1. Classification (NCBI taxonomy): domain Archaea; species archaeon. The sequence continues at coordinate 869,424 of CP066694.1, read as the reverse complement.
AGACCCTACTGATCGCCGGGAAGACGAACTCCGACAGGACCGCGAGCACCACCCCTCCCTTGATCAGGTCCTTCCCGAGCCTCTTCTCGAGATGGGTGAAGTACAGCAGGACCCCCAGCAACAAGACCGTGACGTAGGCTAGCCTGGCGACTTCGACCACGGTCGAGTCGACGGTGCTGAGTACCACGGACATCGTCGCGACGAACTGGGCTGCAAGCTGCTGGACCAGTGCCCCGAAGTCGGGCGGCGGCTGGACGTCGACCATCCGAAAGGGAACCGCTGTTCCTATTTAACGAACCCCGGCTAGGCGAAGTAGAAGAGGTACGGCCCTGCGATCACGCTCAGCAGAAGGGCTACGACGGCTAAGGTCACTCCCTTCGTGACCCTCATGACGCCATCTTCGGTGAGCCTCCCCTTCGCTGCCGCCTTGACCGCGACCCTGAAGGCCTGCCCTCCGTCCAGCGGATAGATCGGGAGCGCGTTGAAGATCGCCAGGTTGAAGTTGATGAAGAAGAGCCAGTAGAGCAGGGTAGCCGCCGGGACAAGGTTGGGCCCGTACGACGAGGTGTAGAAGACCGAAAGCTTGTCCGAGAAGGGAACGATTCCTTGGCACGCGGGGAAGGTAGGTATGCAGATGTACAGGCCGGGCCTCGTAAGGAACGAGCCGCTGTAGGCCGAGACCAGACCCTGGAGCCCAGCGTACCCTATGTTCTCAAGGCCCAGGAAAGGCCTCTCCGAGACCTGCCCGGTCCTTGTGTCGTTGTACTTGAGCGACCCTATCGTCACGTTGTAGTCCCTGACCTGGCCCCCCCTCCACACGGTGAGCGTCACCGTGTTGTTGATCCTATACCATGAACTGTTCGCGACCGTTGCCGGATCGTCGATCTGCACGCCGTTGATCGCGGTCACGAAGTCGCCCGCCATGATCCCTGCCTTTGCCGCCGGATAATTGGGGTAGACTCCTTCCACCCCGATGCCGTCGGTCGCCGGCTTCATGCTCGACACCAGGCCGAACAAGATAATCAGGCAGAGGATCCCAACCACCAAGTTGATTCCCGCCCCGGCCGCCAGGACCCTGCCCGAGTGCGACGCCTTCGCTTCCTTAAGGGCGTCCTCGTCCACGTCCACAAAGGCCCCGATGGGAACGAACAAGAAGAACAGAAGCCCAGATGCCTTGACGGGGAGACCGAGGCTCCTCGCCACCACCCCGTGCGCGCCCTCGTGGATGATCATCGCGACTATCAGGGCGATCCAGCCGTCGACAACCGGCAGGTAGGGGTTGATCCCAGGCAGGCCGAGGTTGGCCAGTGGGCTCAGTGTCCTGATGTAGCTGGCCACCGCAGCACCCCGAGGGGAGAGGAGGATCCCGAGCTGGCTCAAGAACAGAAAGAAGCCGATCCCCGCAGCCACCGGCATGAAGTAGAGCAGGAACCACCCAGCGGGCCTGGAAAGCCGGTTCGCCCCCAGCCGGTCCATCAGCGACTGAAACCTGCGCGTCCTGACGAGTACCAACCCATACTGGAACTCAAACCTCTTGAATTCTTCCAAAAACCTGAGACCCGCCGAAGGAACAAGCGCTTTAAGGATTCACGCTTAATAGAACAACTCGGAGCGTCGCCCCCGTTGACGTGCTCGCGGTGCGGCGGCAGGGCTTTCTTCACGCGGCGCTACTCGGGAGAGTCGCTCTGCCGGGACTGCTTCAAGACCTCGATCATCGAAAAGACAAGGAAGACCATCTCGAAGTACTCAATGATCAGGCGCGGCGAGAAGGTCGGCGTCGCTGTCTCGGGCGGCAAGGACAGCCTTTCCCTCCTGAAAATACTTCACGAGCTGCAGGGCCCGAGAGGGTACGAGCTCGTGGTCCTCTCGGTCGACGAAGGTGTCGCTGGATACAGGGACGAGGCTCTCGAGCACGCGAACGACGCTGCCCGGGAGCTCGGACTAGAGCACCTCACCCTCTCCTACAAGGAGCTCTTCGGGTTCTCCTTGGATGAGGCCCTGGACTGGAAGGACGAGAGGAAGACCTCTTCCTGCAGCTTCTGCGGAGTCTTCAGGCGCCGGGCCATCGATGAGGCGGCCGCTAGGGCCGGTGTCTCGGTGGTGGCCACAGCCCACAACCTGGACGACTACGTCCAGACATTCATGATGAACTTGATGCACGGAGACCTCCAGAGGATGGGATGGCTCGACCCCAGGTACTCCGGCTCTGGGTTCCCCGTGCGGAGGGTCAAGCCGTTCCTGGAGATCTACGAAGAAGAAATCGCCCTCTTCGCCTTCGCATCCGGGATCGAATTCCAGAGCGTCAGCTGCCCCTACATGCACGAGGGTCTCCGCAGCGAGGTGCGCGAGGACCTGAACGTGATGGAATCCAAACACCCGGGAATCAAGAACGTGCTCCTTAGGTCGACCCTCGACGTCATCTCCCGGTACCCGCGCGACCCGGAGTCCAGGACGAGGGCCTGCTCCAACTGCGGAAAGCCCTCCTCGTCCGAGCTGTGCAACGTCTGCCGGATGAGTGCGGAGATCAGACAGCACGTTAATTACGTGGCCTAGACTCCTCGTCTCCGGCGGTGGGGAGGGCAGGAAGGGTAGCCGTCTTCCAGAATGCTGAAACCGGCTTCATGCAGCGGCCAGCAACCCACGGGTAAACCCGTCTTCTTCGCGACCCGCGCCGGTCGGGGGAGACGAACTCACGCCGAGGCGGGCGGTCATGAGGAGCAGTCCTCTCGAAGGAGAGGTCCTGACTCTTGATTGCCGAAACGGGCGAGGTCCGGGAGGGAGCAGCCCTAAGGCGACGTGTCCACGCTGCCTCGTCTACGTGGGGGATTCCCCTTCTGACGAGATGGGGGCGGAGAGTGACGGCGAACTCCGGGGGAGCCACCGCCGCTCACACTTTTTAACGCCGGCAGGTCGGCTCGATATCGAGCAGGGGTAGCCTAGAGTCCTCGACGGGGAGCCTGGTAAGGCGCAGCCAAGTTGGCGCATGCTTGCTAAGCCTGTGTCTCTAACGGGACTCGTGGGTTCGAATCCCAGGGGAAAGTCTCCGCCGGTAATTCGGGGGGGTTCCTCGGGGCGAAAGTCCCACCCCCTGCGCTCTGCTTACCCCAGCCTGAGACTCTTGCCCGCGTACCTTGCCCTGCCGCCCAGCCGCTCCTCGATCCTCATGAGCTCGTTGTACTTCGCTACCCTCTCTCCCCTCGCAGGCGCCCCGGTCTTGATGAACGCTGCACCGACCGCGGTCGCCAAGTGCGCGATGAACGGGTCTTCGGTCTCTCCTGACCTGTGAGAGACGACCACCTTCCACCCTGCTCTCTTGGCAAGGGTTATCGCGTCCAACGTCTCCGTAACTGTCCCGATCTGGTTGAGCTTGATCAGTACAGAATTGCCCGACTTGGACCTGATGCCTCTCCTGATTCTCTTGACGTTTGTCACAAAGATGTCGTCCCCGATGATGGCCGTCTTCTTCCCCAGCCTCCTAGTCATCGACGCGAAGGGGAGGAAGGCCTCCTCGGCGAACGGGTCTTCGATTGTCAGGAGCCCGAACTCGTCCCTCAGTTCAGCGTAGTAGTCCTCTAGGGCCTCCGTAGACAGCTTCCTTCCGTCGATTTGGTAAGTCTCACTGCCCGCGTCATAGAATTCAGAGGAGGCCGCATCGACGCCCATCTTCACCTCCCCCTCATCGTACCCCGCCTTCCCGATGGCGACCCGCATCGACGACAGCGCGTCCCTGGTCCTCCTTAGTGGAGGGGCGAAGCCTCCTTCGTCGCCCACATTGATTGCGCTCCTTCCGTACTTGTCCATTAGGACCGCCTTCAGACTGTGATAGACCTCCGACCCAATGCGAATCGCCTCGGCGCACGAACCCGCGCCTACCGGCTCTACATGGAACTCCTGAATCGCGAGGTCGTTCCCCGCATGCACTCCTCCGTTGATCACATTCATCATAGGTACCGGAAGGGTCACGGCCCTTGCCCCGCCGAGCTGCGCATAGACCCCGACCAGTCTTTCATTCGCGGCAGCCCTGGAGACTGCCATCGACACAGCCAGGATTGCGTTGGCTCCCAGCCTGCCCTTGTTAGGCGTCCCGTCGATCCTTATCATCGCGGCGTCGACCCTCTTCTGGTCGTCCGCGTCCATACCCTTCAGTTTCGGCCCGATGACCCTGTTCACGTTGGCTACCGCCTTCGTGACGCCCTTCCCTCCGAACCTTCGCTTGTCTCCGTCGCGCAGCTCAACCGCTTCGTGAGTGCCGGTGGACGCCCCCGAGGGCACGCTTGCGCGACCGACTGACTCGGAAGTCGACACCTCCGCCTCGACGGTAGGGTTGCCGCGCGAGTCCAGCACCTCGCGTGCACTGACAGCGACTATCTTCGACAGGGATCTTCCACCTCTACAAAGTCCGCCGAGGGCAGGTTAAATCGATTCGTTGTCGCTCATCCAACGCTTATTAGCGCTCTCACTCACAAAAAAATCGGGCCGGTTGTCTAGCTCGGTTAGGATGTCAGGGTAACACCCGTCAGGCCCTTACACGGCGAAGCGCCAGCGCGCGCCAAGGTCGGCGGTTCAAATCCGCCCCGGCCCATCCTGTCCCGTCGTCCTTCGCCCCTAGAGTTATCTAATCTCCTCCCTCCATGTGAGACATGCCCGAGTTCCGGTACATCTCCTGGTCTGAGTACGGCAACCTCGCAGAGGCCCTCGCCGAGAAGATCAGAGCAGGGGGGACTCCATTCGACCTGGTGGTCGGCATAGCCAGAGGAGGGATCCCGGTCGCCATGGTCGCCTCCGACCGCCTCGGCGTCAAGATAGACATCATCAACGTGAAGTCCTACACCGGAATCCAAAGCAGGGGCTCGCCGACAATCCTCTCGACGCTCACCGAGCGGGTGGCGGGAAAGTCAATTCTCCTCGTCGACGACCTCGTCGACCACGGGGACACCCTGATCCTCGTCAAGGAATTCCTCGCGGGTCAGAAGCCTAAGGTCATTCAGACTGCGGTCCTCTTCAAGAAGCCCTGGAGCAAGGCGGAGCCCGACTACTACCTCGAAGTGGTCGACAAGTGGGTCGTCTTCCCCTTCGAGCTCAGCGAAGTCGACAGGCTCCGCAAGGACCTCACCTAACGCTAGATGGTGCTCAACAGATACGCGTTCAGGCTGATGATGACGGCTGCGACTGCCAAAGCAAGGGCGGTCGTGACCCGTCTGTTGACGAATTCACCCATGACGGCCCGCTTGCTGGTGTAGTAGATCAGCGGTATCATCGGAAGGGGTATCATCAGGCTGAGAATCACTTGGCTGTAGACCAGAAGAGACAGGGGGTCCAGGCCCAGTAAGATGGCAATAGTGGTCGGAAAGACGTTGATGAACCTCGTGACAAGCCTTCGGACGAAGATGTTGATCTTGGTGCCTAGGAGCCCGTCCATGATCGACTGGCCCGCAAGCGTTCCCGTCGTCGAGGACGCCAGCCCAGAAGCGAGAAGCGTGATTGCGAAGACGGCGGCGGCGGCCGCGCCATAAAGTGGAATCATGATCTGATATGCATCGTCGACTGTCGGGCTGGGACACGTCGCTCCGCTGCAGTGCGCTCCGAAACTGGGGAAGAGGACCACGGCAGCCACGACGAGTATGGCTGCGTTCGCGAGCGCTGCGATGGTCAGCGTCAGGACGCTCTCGACGACGTGGAGCTTTCTGAGGCGCCTCTTCTCTTCTATCGTGTTCTCCTTCAGCTTGTTCTTCGTCAGCCACGAGTGCACGAAGAGGGCGTGAGGCATCACGGTCGCCCCCACGATCCCCACGACCAGGAGCAGGCTGCTTGCGGGCAGTGTTCCTGACACGCTGTGGACTGCAATCTGCGAATAGTCAGGCCCCACCGCGATTATCTCATAGAGGAACCCTATGCTGATTATCGACACGAAGAGCATGAACGTATACTCGATGAGCCTGAAACGCCTCGAGGCGAAGGCAAGCAGGATCAGGACGTCCAGGGCACCGAGGACCGCCGCATAGATCAGAGGGATGCCGAAGAGGAGGTTGAGCGCGATGACCGTGCCGAGGTACTCAGCGAGGTCCGTGGCCGCTGCTGCGGACTCGGCGGCAAGCCAGTAGGTGACTATCCTTGGCCTCGTCCTTAAGGAGCCCCTCACAAGCTCTGGAAGGCTCTTCCCGGTCGAGATCCCGAGCTTCCCTGAGAGGTATTGGAGGAGCATGGCCATGAGGCTGGCGAGCCAGACAGACCATACGAGGTCGTAGTTCGAGACGGCTCCTCCGAGTATGTCCGTGCCGTAGTTGCCAGGGTCCATGTAGGCCATGCTGACTATGAGGGCCGGGCCGAGATACGTGAAGAACTGGCGGAAAGGTAGGGACCTCAATCATGGCACCAAAGTTAGAAACGACAAAAATCATTAGATTAGTCTAATTTATAACCTTTCGAATGGATGAGGTGTCCGAGGTCGAGGATGCCCAGGACACGCACCAAAGACGCCGCAGAAGAGACTCCCCGCTCGGAGGACTATCTCGAGGTCGTCTACCACCTGATTTCTGACAAGGGCTACGCGACGACCTCTGACATCTCCACCGCGTTGAAGGTCAAGCCCCCCACCGTATCGAACATGATAGGCAAGCTCTCAGCGAAGGGCTACCTCCAGTACGAGCGCTATCGCGGGATGAAGCTGACGGCTTCCGGGGAGAGGCTCGCAAAGTCAGTCATCAAGAGGCACACAGTCATCTCCGAGTTCATGTCCATGATCGGGGTAGACGACCAGACCGCTTTCGAGGACACCGAAGGGATCGAGCACCATGTTCACCCGACGACCCTCCGCAGGCTGGAGAAGTTCGCCGACTACCTGCGGGAGAACCCTGAGACCCTCAAGGCCATACGCAAACACCTCGAGTCCGGCTGACCGCTCAAGGAGGGCCGAGGCCGAGAAGAGACGTGAGAATCCTGTGAGTCAGTCCCCACACCACGTAGTCATCCACGACTACCGCCGGCAGGTTGGCCGTCCCCGAAGAGGAGTCGATCGTGTAAGTCGACCTGTTCTTGGGTGAGGCCAGGTCCTCCAGCCCGACCCACTTGTAGGAGGACGCCTCTCGGTTGAGCCTGACCTCGACGTCCCCGGTCAGCGAGAACGCGGTCGGCACGACGTCCATGGTTCCGTTGTGCGTCCTGAAGAGCCCGGAGTAACCCATGAACTCGGCCGACGCTGCGAGGTCGATTCCCACCTCTTCGTAAGTCTCCCTGATCGCCGTGTCCTTCACAGTCCTGTCCCCCTCCTGCACCTTTCCCCCGGGGAAGGCGACTTGCCCGGACCAGGGGTCGGCTGCGTGCTCCGCCCTCTTGATCAACAGGACGCTGGGCGTCTCCGGGTCTCTTACTATCACCGAGACAGCAGCGAACCGGAGGCCTGACCCCTTCGGCTCGTCCTTGACTAGCTTTGCCTTCAGAGGGGCGAGAATGTCTCGGTCCAAGACGGTCTGGGAAAATTCAACCCCCCAATCTTAAATACACATTGTCGAAGAATGCCCCATAGGTTTCGTATCAAGTGTCAACAACAACCGGTCACCCCGAACTGACAATCAAGCTCACCGAGTCCAATTTCGACGAGCTGAGCTCCGGCGAAAAGCCACTGTTCGTCGATTTCTGGGCCTCCTGGTGCGGCCCGTGCATGGTCATGGACCCAGTCGTAGAGAAGCTGGCCGCGAAGTACGCGGACAGGATGACCTTCGGCAAGGTAAACGTCGACGAAGAGATGAACATCTCGTCGCGCTACCAGGTCTTCTCCATCCCGACCTTCATGGTCTTCAAGGGAGGGCAGCCGATGGATGCCGTGATCGGCGCTGTGGGGGAGTCTTCCCTCGAGAGGCTCGTCCAGGGCTCTCTGAACGGAAGGTCTCAGGGCTAGCTAGTTCACTCTGGTCCCGTCGAGCAGGAAGATGTCCGAGTCCTCGAGGCTCATGGACTTCGATGATAGCACCGGGCCGAACTGGAACGACCTGCTCCGGTTTATCGGCTGTCCGCCGACCATCCTGTTGAAGGACGGCATCACCGTCAGTTTCCCCGACCCCCTCGCCTTGGACTTGTAGCCCGCTCCCTTCATCAGCTCAGCCACGTCGTACTTCGAGGTGACCCAGACCGACTCCCTCGACCTCGACCCGAGGGAGTCCCTCATCTCGAAGGTGAAGTGCGAGTGGCCGATCACCAGGTTCCTTGCCAGGATCGCCTCCTCCGACGGCCAGGCGTGCCCGTGCGCGAGCCCGACCCGCCCCCGCCCCGTTCCAATGACGGTCCCGTGCGAAGGGTGGAGCCTGACCCTCTGCGGAAGGACGGTCTTGAGGCTCCCGTCGTGGTTCCCTGGGACGACGTCAACGGACCCGAATAGGTCAAGCATCGTGTCGAAGAACCAGGGGACGACGCCCCAGTCAATGTCCTCCACCTTGCCCACCGAGTGCTTGACGTCCCCGAGGACTGCAAGCCTAGTTGTACTATACCTCTCGGCGAGGTCCCTGACCCTCCCCGCCATCTTGACAGAATACCCTGGCAGACTGAAGCCCTTCCTAGCCATCTCCTTCTCGAGGCCGAGGTGGAGGTCTGAGATCAAGAGGGTCTTCTCACCCTCCTCGGAGAAGACCAGCGCCGCGTCCCCCGGGACGATCTTGAGCAAGCTAGGCGATGAGCGGGAGGATCTCTCCCCTCACGAAGGAGCCGAACTCTGACATCTCCATCTTGCTGAACCCCGTGACCACGCAGTTCCTGGTCACTCCGAACACGTACCCCGTCTTCGTGCTCTTGAGGACGATGTACCAGAGCTGCCCGTGGGTCAGGTAGTCGGAGTACAGCGTAGTGTTGCCGAGGCTCGCCCCGTAGAGCGACAGCTTGTCGATGCTGGGTATGTCTATCTGATCGAAGAATACAATTTTGGTATCGTCGAAGTTCTTCTCGTGGAACTTCCTCATCGTCTCAGGCTCGATCCTCGCCTCCACGACCTGGCCCAGGCTCATGAAGACCGCCTTGCTGATCTCGTTCGCTATGTTGTTGGCCCTGTTCTTCTTGTCGAAGACCTGCAGGAAGAGCCTGTCCTTGAAGACGTTGAAGGAGAACTGCGCCTCGTAGGTCCTGGGGACCGGCAGGGCCTTGCCCCTGTGCCTCACCACAAAGACCGAGTCGAAGGAAAACGTGCCCTCCAGAGACCCCTTCCCGGCGGAGAGGCCGGTGATCTCGCTCACCAGCTTGAAGTCCTGGTCCTCGACCGTGTTCTCTGTCTCTATCCTGAACGCCTTCAGCTTCTCCGCCAGGACGTCCATGTCGTAGCTCTCCCTGACCAGAAAGACTTTCCCCGCTAGAACCAAACCTTTAGGCCCGCTCCTTAGGCGCTAATAAACTGGGGAGTCTGAATGAAGCCCAATAGAAGCCCTGGCGCCTCCAAGAACGAAGATGGTCGCCGGGACCACACGCACCGGTTCACCGGACGAGCCGAAGACTACTCGAAGTACAGGCCACGCTATCCTTCGGGGGTCCTCGAGGTCCTGGAGTCTAATGCCCGCCTGGGCTCCTCAAGCGTCGTCGCCGACGTTGCGTCCGGGACGGGAATCCTCTCAGAGCTCTTCCTGAGGAACGGAAACGTCACCTACTGCGTTGAGCCAAACAAGGAGATGAGAGCCCTCGCGGAAGAGAAGCTAGCTCCCGCCTACCGCGGAAGATTCAGGAGCGTCAGAGGCACCGCCGAGCGCACTACCCTGGCGCCCTCGAGCATCGACCTGGTGACCGTAGGGCAGGCCCTGCACTGGCTCAACCTGGAGAGGGCCCGGACTGAGTTCCGGAGGGTGCTGAAGCCCGGGGGATTTGTATGCGTCCTCTACAATGAGCTGGACAAGAAGAGCCCTGCAGGAAAGGAGTACAGGCGGATCACAAAGGCCCATGCGCGCAACATGGCAAAGGTCCCCGAGATCAAAAGGGCCTACCTCGCCGGGCTCATTGCCGGCATGAAGGTCTTCGGGATCCCGAACGAGCAGGTGCTCGACTACAAGGGGCTCGTCGGTAGGGCGTTCTCCGCCTCCTACTCGCCCTCTTCCGACGACAAGGAGGGCGCCAGGGCCCTCAAGGCGGACCTGAAGGAGATGATGCGGAAGCACTCGGTCCGCGGGAAGGTGACCCTGGCCTACACGACCCGAATCTACCTAGGAAGGGTTGCTAGAACCCCTGGCCGAGCCCCCCGGCTCCGCCTCGTATCCCCGCCCCCTTGACCGTCCTAGTTTGACCAGTACTGCCTTGTCGTCACGAACCTGATCTTCGCTTCCAAGAGGTCCCTGTAGAAAGCCTCCTCGTCGTCGTGGAGCTCGGCCAAGATCCGCGACGCGGTCTGCGGCCCTATCCCGTAGACAGTCTGAGCCACGACCGCCTTCTTCCCATAGGAGAGCACCAGGTCTGCCGCCCTCCTCGCCTTCGAGAGCTCCGCTCTCTCTTCATCCGTGAGGGGACCCTTCCCATCTCTCTTCTTTGCAAGGTCGGAGACCTTCCACGTCCCCCAGTAACAGGGAGCTAGCAGGCCTGATTGGCACGCCGAGCACTTCGGCTCGTCAGGAAGCTCCCCTACGGTCGTAAGGCCCTGGTCGGCCCCGCACTTCATGCAGAGCAGGCTCACGTCGGTACCGAAGATGCTCGCCTTCATGCGCTGGTAGGACGACTTGCCGAGCGAGTCGGGTGCGACGGCCTCCGGGACCTCGAGGTACCTGTAGAGCAGGCTGAAGGCGATCGGCGTCGGCCTATCCGAGGCCTGAAACGTCTGAACCTGGATGGAACCTGAAGCGACCAAGGTGAGGATCTCCTGCGCCCTAGACATGTCGATCAGATCCCTCCCAGTCTCCTGGAGGGCCTCCTCGAAGATCGGCGTCTTCTCGAACCTAGTCGGCAGCGAACAGAGGTTCGGATGTGCGATCAGCTTCCCCCTCTTGAGCGCCCCGAACCGCTCCGCCACATACTTGACCCTGGCCGGGAAGGGGAAGTTCCGCTGGGCAGCGACCGCGTAGGTCCTCTCAAGCTCCTGCGGCGATATCCCCATCAACTCCCTCGAAATCGCCCCCAGGTCCAGCTCTTCGGTGTCAGTAGTCAGCTCCATCAGGAGCCTGTACCCGTCCAGCCACCAGACCCTGACCAGGCCTCTCCTGCTCAGGATCTCCTCGAATACCAAGGCGAAGGTCCTGTTGACGCTCTCCCCGAAGCAGAGGTGGACGATCAGGTACTTGCCGAACCCCTCAAAGAGCACCAGTTCGTCGGAGGGAACAGGGGCTCCCATCTTCTTGTGCTCCTCGATCTCGTCCACGACGAGAGACCTCGCGCCAGAATCTCCGGGGATCCTGGCCATCGCCTTCTCTACCGCCTCTTCTCCACTGTCCAGCGCCTCCGATATCTCCCTCCTCAGTCCTCCAGTCCTCTTTGCCAGCTGGTATGGGATGGGGAGCATCTCCCCGTCCCACCCTGGGACGGCCGCGAGCGGGTCTTCGACCGGCGTCACGTAGATCTTCCTGTCGTCCGCGACCTGCTCTATCTGCCAGATCTTGCCCTTGCAGACAAAGTGAAGCCCTACCTTCGCCTTTAGCAGGACGAACTCCTCTCCGAGGATCCCCACGGACTCGTTCGTGGAGACGTCCACCACCAGGTACCTCGTCTCGTCGGGGATCATCGATAGGTTCTCAAAGTAGTATTCCCTCGTGAGCCTGGTCCTCGAGACTGTCTTCCCGTCGAACCTGATCTTCCTGAGCTCGGCAAGGTATGCGACAGTGCGCTTGAACGCTTCCTCGCTCAGGTCCGCGAACGGCGCAGCCTTTCGCACCTCCTTCAGCATCAGGTCCGCGTCCATCGCCTCGTAGTCCATCAGGTACCCCGCGACCTGGTGCGCCAGCACGTCCAGAGAGTTCCGGTAGGGCCTCGTAGGCTCGATCTCCCCAGCCGCTGCCGCCTGGATGCTGGAGGAAGACTCCATGATGTCGTCCGCGGAGACTGTCACGAGAACGCCCTTCGACACCTTGCCCAGGCTGTGCCCGCTCCTCCCTACCCTCTGGACGAGGCTCGTGACCTGCCTGGGCGACATGTACTGGACGACCAGGTCCACCGAACCCACGTCGATCCCGAGCTCCAGCGTGCTCGTGCAGACGAGAGCCTTCAGCTCCCCGGACTTGAAGGCCTGCTCGGTCCGCTCCCTCTCCTCCCTCGGAAGGGAACCATGATGCACCCCGACGTCCTTCCTGAGCCTCGACAGCTTCTCCCCGATCATCTCAGCCAGGGTCCTGCTGTTCACGAAGATCAGCGTCGACGTATGGCTCTCGACCAGCTGGTTGATCCTGGATAGCCTTGCTGCCAGGTCGGGCGCAGAGTAGGTCTCCCTCGCCGCGCTCTGGTCGGCCGGGTCGGGCGTAGGGTACTCGATCGCGTACGTGAAGTCCTTGGGCGCCTCTGCCCTCACGATGGATCTCTTCCCGTCTCCGAACAGGAAGCGGGCCGCGACCTCGGGTGTCCCGACAGTAGCCGAAAGAGCGACCAGCTGGAAACCCGGCGCGACCCTCCTGAGCCTCTGGAGGCCCACACACAGTTGGACTCCCCTCTTGCTCTCGACGAGGTTGTGGAGCTCGTCGACCACGACCGCCTTGAGGTGGGAAAGGTTCAGCCTCATCCTGCTCCCCGGCAGGACGGCCTGGAGGGTCTCCGGAGTCGTGACCAGGACGTCCGGCGGGTGAGCGGCCTGCCTGGACCTCTGGGCCTGAGGCGTGTCTCCGTGCCTGATGTCAACTGTAAGGCCGAGGCCCGAGCACCAACCCTGCAGCCGCTTGAACATGTCCCTGTTGAGGGCCCTCATCGGAGTGATGTACAGCAACGAGATCCCTTCCCTTCCACCTTCTGAGACCAGCCTGCTGAGGAGCGGAAGAAGCGCCGCCTCCGTCTTGCCCGACCCGGTCGGAGCGACGACCAGTGCATCCTCGCCCCTCGCGATTATCGGCCAGGCTTGGACCTGAGGAGGCGTCGGCTCTCTGATACCCGATCCCTCGAGGAGGCTTCTCACCCTCGGGTCTAGGGAGCTAAAGGATGCTTCCGAGGCCAAGAGATGCTGAAAAGCCTGGCCGGCGATTTAAGGCATTGCGGGGGAGAGCGCTCCGAAAGTGTCCGGGCGCCAAATAAGCGCGCAATATCTAAATGCGCCTCCGGCCCGCTTCGAGTCGAAGCTTGTCTCGCAGAACTGAAGAAATCTCCAAGGAGATGCCCTCTCATCTCACCACCGTAAAGGAGATTATCCTTGAGAACTTCATGAGTTACGAATACGCTAGGATTCCGCTGAGGGACGGGCTCAACCTGATTGTCGGCCCCAACGGCGCCGGCAAGTCCTCAGTCCTCCTTGCGATCTCTGTCGCCTTCGGCCAGGCCTACACCGAGCGCTCACGAAAGCTCTCGGACCTGATCAGGAGGGGCAAGGACATCGCGAGGGTCTCCCTGGTCTTCGACAACTCGGCCAAGGCGGGCCGTCGCCCCATAGCGTATTCAAAGTCCGACACATTCATGCTCAGCCGATACCTGAGGAGGGACGGCTCCTACTGGTTCGAGGCAGACTACAGAGAGATCGACAAGAGCGAGGTCGTCCGACTCCTCAAGGAGTTCGGGATCAATCCGGACAACCTGCTGATCATAATGCACCAGGGGATGATCGAGGAGCTCGGAGCGGTGACGCCGCAGGAGCGCCTGAGGATGGTCGAGGAGGCCGTCGGCTTCGCGGAGTACAGGCAAAGAATCCTCTCGGCCGAACAAGAGCTAAGCGGGCTGACAGGAGAAGAGGGTTCGCTCCTTCAGCTCATCGACAACGCCAACCAAGCCCTCGAGTACTGGAAGCAGATCTACAACAGATATCAGGAGAAGCGGAAGCTCAACGAACACAGGGACCTGCTCGCGAAGGAGGTCCTCTGGAGCACCCAGACCAAGCTGACGAAGTCTCTTCAGTCCGTGGAGGAGAAGGTGAAGGCAAAGACCAGGGCCCTTGAGGACCTTCGGTCTCAGCAGTCAGAAGTCTCGGCCGACGCCGCCCAGACCAAGCAGACGCTCCTCGACAAGCAGGTCGAGCTCAGGAAGCTGTACTACGCCCTCGTAAGGGCAGAAGCGGAGAAGGCGAAGGACGACTCGGCGAGGGCCACCTACGGCTCGATCAAGGAGGACGTCTCGAGCCTCTCGCAGACCATCGAGGAGGTCATCACGGGCGCACCTGCGAAGAGCGCCAAGAGGGTGAAGGACCTCCTGCAATACGTGACCCAGAAGGCGGCGGCCGCCGAGGAGGACGCCCAGAGGCGCAAAGGAGAGCTTGACAGGGAGGTCTCGTCGCTCCAGCCCGAGATCAGCAGGAACGAGGAGCTGGTGACGAGGACCATGGAGAGCCACATCTCGTTCCGCGTCAAGGCCGAGGTCCTCTCGTACCGCATCAAGGTGACCGAGTCCGACCTGAGGGAGCTCGAGCGGAGCGCCAAGGAGTACTCAGGGGAGCTCGAGAAGATGGCCCCCGAGCTCGAGAAGGCCGGTCCCCGCGTCGAGACTGCGAGGCAGCCCTACGAGGTCTCCGAAGAGCTCAAGCTCGTCTCCGCGCACCTCCAGAAGATGCAGGACGTGCCCGACGACGCCGAGAAGATCTACAACGACTACAGCGGGAACATCGAGGAGCTCAAGGTGAAGCTGGCCCAGCTCCAGGAGAACAGGAAGGCGATGCTCTCGGAGCTCGGGTCGAGGAAGGCGGTCTGGAGGGAGGCGATGGAGAACCTGATCGAAGTGGTCGACCCTGCCTACCAGGGGGTCCTCTCCGCCGCGGACGCCTCCGGGTTCGTCAAGTTCGAGGAGGGGGCCGACATCGAAGACGCAGGCATCGCGCTCTACGTCGGATTCCGCGGCGGTTCTCCGACGACCCTCGACCCCTTCACCCAGAGCGGAGGGGAGCGCTCGGTCGCCCTCATGGCCTTCATACTCTCTCTCCAGGGCCGCATCGTCTCACCCCTCAGGGCGATGGACGAGTTCGACATCCACATGGACCCGAAGAACAGGGAGGCGATGTTCAAGATGATACTCTCTCAAATGAAGCAGCGCGAGGCGTCCCAATACCTCGTGATCACGCCCTCCATCCTGACGGTCTTCGACAGGAGCGCCCACGTGATCACAGTCCAGGCGGTCCACGGCGCCTCCGAGGTCAAGGAGCTGAAGTAGCTCGGAACCAAAGCGCTTCGAAGAGATCCTCAGGGTAATCGAGCTCTGCCGTGACGTGGAGTCATCAAGCGCCAACCCCTTTGACGTCGACATTAAGGAAAAGATCAAGGTGCTTCGAGCCCGCCTCCCGGAATGGAAGTTCCTCGACGAGCTACTCCTCGACTCCGAGGCCATGCTTGAGCTCGCCCAGATAGTGAGGCTCCAGGACGAGTGGCTCAAGCACAGGGCCTCTTCGCTCTACATCGACCCGCTCCTGGTCCACCTCAAGGTCAAGCTCCTCCCCAAGGAAGCCCTCTCCGAGGCTTTCATCAAAAGCTGGCATCCGGTCGCCCAAGTCGACCAGCTCTCACCCAAGGGCCTCGAGAAGGCCTTCGTCTACTGGCGCGACCTCTCCTCGATGGCCGAGAGGTTCAAGGACGAGTTCGGGACCTACGGAGTCGGGCCGGGCACCGTCGACTACGCCGAGCTGGTCAGCCTTGGAGTCTTCACGCAGGAACAGTTCGAGACGAAGCTGAAGGCCCTCCATGACGAGCTCCTCGACCGGTCGGGCGGGGAGTGGATCGACTACCGGGAGTTCATTCAGGCGCCCGACTTCGAGACCAAGGTCCTGAGGGCCTACCTCCTCGCCTTTTTGATCAGCGAAGGCCGGGCCTCCCTGAAGACCGAGCCTCTCACCGGGAAGATCTGGACAACTGCCCTCGCCGAGAAGGCCAAGGGCCTGCCAAGGTCAGTCGCGATATCCATCGGGGGCGAGTCCTGACGGAGTCCTCCGACAGGGCTCTCCTGGAAAGGAAGGTCCGCAAGGCCTTCCAGGTGCTCATACTGCAGCGGGGTCGCAACCCCGGCGTGAAGGGCTGGGAGATGAAGCGGTACCTCGGAAGGGACTATCGGAAGATCCTCGAAGTCCTCACCGAGGACGTGTCGGCGCTGGGCTTGGAGGTCTTCGAAGTGAAGGGCCCAGACGGGACTGAAGACTCGTCCCGCTTTCTGCTGAGATTCAGGGACTCGCCGACGATCACCGAAGCAGAGACCTCCGGGATTCGAATCGACGACCTCGCGGTCCTCGCCGCGACCATCGCCTTCGTCAACTCCAAGCAGGGCCGCGTGGCGCGCAGAGAGGTCGAGCACTTCCTCCGCGAGAAGTTCCCAAAGTGGCGGGTGGAGTACTCCCTCGACCGCTATGTCAAGCGGGGGTACCTCGAGCAGGACGACAGGTCCATGGTCCACGTGGGCTGGAGGACGCGGGCCGAAGTCGACGAGAAGACCCTGATGACTATGATCCTTTCGAGGTCTCAGGAACCGCTGAAGAAGTAGCGGCGCCTCATCGCATCCCTCTCCCCCTCTACGATCAGGTCCACAAGGTCGGTCCCCTCCTTCTTCATCCTAGCCGCGAGCGCAGCCGCGTCCGCCAGCCTGATCCCCCTTCCCGCGATGAGCATGTCAATCGGGTGCCCGTACTCCTTGCGCAGCACCGCAGACTTCCGCAGGCTCTCCACCTGCGCCAGCCTCTTCCCTCTCAGGTCGGTCCTGCTCCTGGCCTTCATCGCCAGGGAGAACACGTTCTCGTACGAGTCCGCCGAGAGCCCGATCTCCTCCTTCCCGCACTCCCGGCACTTACCGAGGCCCTCCAGGTCGCCCACCCTCCTGAGCTCCAGGAAGTTCCAGCAGTGGGTGCAGACCGCCACCAGGAAGGCGTCGTTGACCCTAGCCCTAGTGGACTGCCTGAGGAGCGCCCTCAGCCTCTCCGGCGAGACGAGCTCCCCCCTCCTGCTGATCTCCTCGACCCCGATCCTGGCGATCGGGGAGAGAGCTTCGTACTCCAAGACCTTCACTTCAATCGCGCCGGCCGCCATCTTCTCGATTACCTCGCCGGCCCCCTCGAGGTCGAAGTCGTCGTGGAAGATCATGTCCATCGCCTCTTCGTAGACGGGCGTGTCCCGGAGGGCCTCGATGAGGCCTGATATCGAGACGCTCGCGTAGTCAGCGTCCTTCGCGATCGCTCCACACTTCTTGCCCGCATGGATCAGTCTGCGCTTGAACATCCCACTCCTCTCCACAGCCTTCTGAGAGACCCCTCGGAGGTCCGCCCCTCGGAGCTCCTCTAGGAGGCCGACCACGACAGGGGGCGTCACGTCCGCCTCAATCACGATCCTGTAAGGGTCCTGGTGGACCGCGACCGACTGCCCGATCCTTTCCGAAATCTGGTGCCCCAGGACCCTCGCCAGGAGCCTGTTGACCCTGTGCCCGAACGCGGCCTGTACGACCAGGTATCTGTCCCACCTCTCCACGGTCACGACTCGCTCCGACGGAATCGGGAGGCCTGCCGACCTCTGCTCCTCGACCTCTTTGAGCGCCTCAGCAATCGCTTCTTCCTCTATCGGGTACGTCCTGCTCAGTTCCCGGAGGTACTCCTTCCCCCTCCCCTTCTCAAGCTCCTCGGCGTACCTCCTCCTGAGGCTCCCGACCTCCGCCGCTACGGGCCTTGGAACCGGAATCTCGTCTCCGACCCAGTTGGGGACAGCCCCTGTGGGGTCGTCCTCTGCCTTCACGTAGACCTTGTTCCCATAGATCTGCTCAATCTTCCAGCACCTGCCCGCCTCGACGAACTTGACCCCTACCTCTCCGTACTCTGACACGAACGCCTCGTCCAGGGTCCCTACGAAGCTGTCCCCCTCGAGGACGAGATACTGCTTCTCGTCGGGTATCATCGAGAGGTTGTCGAAGTAATACGAAAACAGAGGCTTGGTGTCCCTGGCCCTGAAGACCTTCCCGTCCGACTCGCTGTAGAAGGCCAGCCGGGGGTACCTCTCCCTCATGTAGGTCAGGGCCCTCTTGAGCTTCCCCGGGTCCATGTCGCCGTATGCGTAGCTCCTGCGGAACAGGGCCTCCAGGTCGTCGTAGTTCCAGCTGCTCTGCTCGATCAAGAGGCCTGCGACCTGATGGACCGCCACGTCGTAGGGTGCGAGGACCGGCTCGAGGGGCTCGAGCTCGCCCGCCGACGACTTCCTGCACAGGACCGCCGCCTCCAGCGTGTCGTCCGAGTCCTGAGTGATGACCATCCCGTTGGAGACCTGGCCCACCCTGTGCCCGCTCCTGCCTACCCTCTGGATCAGCCTCGTCACCTGCCTCGGCGAGTTGTACTGCACCACGTACTCCAGGAATCCGATGTCGATTCCCAGCTCGAGGCTGCTCGTGCAGATGACTCCGAGGAGCTTCCCGTCCTTGAGGTTCCTTTCCACCGCCTCTCTGGTCGCCTTTGAGAGGGAGCTGTGGTGAATCCCGACCGGAAGCTCCGGGTCCCAGACCCTGAACCTGCTCGCCAGTGCCTCGGCCTCGGTCCTCGTGTTGGTGAAGATCAGGACTGACCTGTACCTCTCGACCACTTCCCGGATGGTCCTGAGCCTCGCAGCAACGTCAGGGTACGAGTAGATCGCTTCTGCGAGCCGATTGTCCTCCTCACTTGCATGAGGGGTTACGACCTTCAACGCCAGGCTCTTCTCGACCGGGACCCTCACCACTTCACACTCCCTCCCCTTCCCCACGAGGAACCTGGCCACCGTCTCCGGCGACCCGACGGTCGCAGAGAGACCGATCATCTGGAACTCGCCTCCTTCGACGACGTCCCTGAGCCTCTCCAGCCCCACGCTAAGTTGGCTTCCTCTCTTGTCCTCTGACAGCTCGTGGACTTCGTCGACGACCACCCATCTCAGCTTGGACAGGTTCTGCCGAATCCTCCTCCCCACGAGGAGTATCTGCAGCGTCTCGGGCGTGGTGATCATGATCTCCGGCGGAGCGTGGCTCAGGTTGGTCCTTTCCGCCTGCGAGCTGTCGCCGTGCCTGACACCCAGGCGTATGTCGAACCTCTTGCACCACCACTGCATGCGGTCGAGCATGTCCCTGTTCAGGGCCCTCAGCGGCGTGATGTAGAGCAGTTTGGTCCCCTTGCCTCGTGACTCCTGGTCCCTTACCAGCGCGTCAAGGATAGGCAGGAGTGCCGCCTCCGTCTTGCCCGTCCCCGTCGGCGCCATGAGCAGCGCGTTCTTGCCGGACTGCACAATCGGGACCAACTGTTCTTGAGGTTCGGTCGGGGCTCCGAACCCGCGCTCCTTCAGGGCCTGGACTAGCGGAGGCGAGAAGAGCTGGAATACATCCTGCCTTGCTGCCGTTCGGTCTCGTTCAGGGATTGCACTCAATGAAATTCAACGACTCCGGAGGAGAAATGCCTCTGCGCCCAGTCTTCTCCAATAACCTTGCGGTCTGGAGTCGCACTCTCATCTAGTAATTCTGAAAGTGCAATCTGGAAAGCCCGACTACGCTTAAATAACTGAGTATAACATAAGTAATAATTGATGATAAGCCCGTATGAGATAGTCTCGAAGTCGGCCCTGCCCGCCCTCAGGGCCATGGTCGCAAAGCGACTGAGGGAAGACTACCACATGACCCAGCAGGAAGTCGCGAAGCGCCTCGGTGTCACCCAGGCGTCCATCAGCAACTACGCTCGGAAGACGAGGGGCATGATGGTCAATCTGGAGGGTGACACGACGGTCTCCAAGGCAGCCGACAACATCGCGCGCGAGCTCTCCTCAGAGGACTCGGACGAGCGGGAAACGCTCCGTTCCATGACCAACGTCCTCGACTACATCAGGTTCAACCATATGATGTGCACACTGCACAGCGAGCTCGAGCCCGGGTTCCGGGTCGAAGGCTGCTATGCGTGCGACGGCGCGCTCTCCGGAAAGGATTTTGGTAACCTGAAGATACTAGTCGGCCGCTGACAGATGCAAGTCGAGAAGCCCCAGTGGCTAACCGTCCGGCCTCCGGGCGGCGAAAACTACCTTGAACTCAAGGGCCTATTCAGGGACCTGAACCTGCACACCGTCTGCGAGGAGGCGCACTGCCCCAACGTGCAGGAGTGCTGGGGAGGCGGTACGGCGACCTTGATGCTGATGGGGGACGTTTGTTCCAGGGCCTGCCGCTTCTGCATGGTGACGCCCGGGAAGCCGGCCGGTGCGCTCGACCAGCTCGAACCTGAAAACGTGGCCTTCGCACTGTCCAAGATGGGGCTGACCTACGTGGTGCTGACCTCGGTGGACAGAGACGACCTTCCCGACGGGGGCGCCGGGCACTTCGCCAGGACCATACGAATGGTGAAAGAGAAGATCCCCGACCTCCTGGTCGAGGTCCTGGTCCCCGACTTCCAGGGCGACCTTGACTCGCTGAAAGAAGTCGTCTCCGCAGGTCCGGACGTAATCGCCCACAACATCGAGACCACCATGTCGCTGACCCCTTCTGTGAGGGACCCCAGGGCCCAGTACTGGCAGTCCCTATCCGTCCTGAGGAACGTAAAGAAGCTGAGCCCCAGGACCTACACGAAGTCTTCCATCATGGTCGGACTCGGAGAAACCAGGGAGGAGATGACGCAGGCCATGATCCACCTGAGGCGCGCCGGGGTCGACTTCCTGACGGTGGGACAGTACCTTCGGCCCTCTGGGCGCCATCTGAAGGTCGAGGAGTACGTCCCGCCTTCCACCTTCGAGGAGTACCAGAGAATCGGCGAGGGCCTCGGATTCCGATACGTAGCGTCAGGCCCGCTCGTTCGGAGCAGCTACAAGGCAGGCGAGTTCTTCATCAGGGCTGCGATGGAGAGCGACAAAGGTACTGACTAAGACCAGGCATTACGACAATCGACATATTTCACCTCCGAGCACAGTCAGTCTTATATGACCGCCACAGTCGATTTCGATGCTTGACCGAATCGGACTTCATGAAGTCCTCAGGCGCAGACGCGGTCCCGAGGATTTTCAGCGAGGCAGACTTCAAGTTCGCAAAGGCAGAGGAGGTCCTCTACCAGCGCCTCTCCCCTGACGGGACCCTGCGGGGCAAGGAGCCTAACATCAGTGCTGACGACCTCACGCGCTTCTATGAGCAGCTGATCTTCGGCAGGCTCTTCGACGAGAAGGCCAGCAACCTCTCCACCCTCAGAGAGATTGGGACATACGCCCCCGGGAAGGGCCAGGAAGGCGGGCAGGTGGGCTTCGTCAACGCGCTCGTGAAGGGCGACTGGTACGTTCCCATGTACAGAGACGCCGCAGGGATGCTCGGCTTCGGGATGCCCCCGGCCAAGCTCCTGCAGTACTGGGGTGGGGACGAGAGGGGGATGGAGATCCCCGAAGAACTGAACATGCTGCCGCTCGCAGTGCCCGTTGCCACCCAGCTTCCCCACGCCGTCGGCCTCGCGATGGCGAGGAGGCTCCAGGGCGATAGGTCTGTGACATTCGTTTCTACCGGGGACGGCGGAACCTCAAAGGGCGACTTCCACGAGGCCCTGAACTTCGCAGGAGTCTACGACCTCCCGGTCGTCTTCGGGGTCGAGAACAATCAGTGGGCCATCTCGGTCAAGAGGAACCAGCAGACGGCCGCCAAGACCATAGCGCAAAAGGCCGTCGCCTACGGGTTCGAAGGCATCCTGGTGGACGGGAACGACGTCGTCGCCTCGTATGAAGCAACAAAGTACGCGGTCGAGAAGGCGAGGCGGGGCGGTGGCCCGACGCTGATAGAGTATTCCACCTACAGGCTCGGCCCCCACACCACCGCCGAGTTGGTGTCAAACAAGCTGAAGGCCCCCGAGGAGGTCGCCGAGTGGGAGAAGCGGAGCCCGATAACGCGCTTCGAGGCGTACCTGAGGTCGAGGGGGATCTTGGACGACGCTAAGAAGGCCGCCCTTGCCCAGGCCGCTCAGAAGAAGATGGACGAGGCGGTCGCCGCCTACAGGGCGATTACTACCCCCGACCCGTCGGTAATCTTCGACTACATGTACTCCAAGCTGACCCCCAGGCTCGCTGAACAGAAGAGAGAGGCGTTCGGAGTCGAGAGCAAGGAGCCCGCGGCGCCGCCCGAACCGACCATGCGTGGTGGGCGTCCGGGAGTCAACATCCGCAACGCGGTCAACATGGCCCTCAGAGAGGGCCTTCAGGGGGACAGCCGGGTCGTTGTCTTCGGAGAGGACGTCGGCAAGAACGGCGGGGTCTTCCAGGTCACCAGGGGGCTCCAGGACGAGTTCGGGGCTGACCGGGTCTTCGATACGCCGCTCGCAGAGCTCGGAATAGCAGGGCTCTTCGTCGGGCTCTCTGTTGGGGGGATGATCCCCGTCGCAGAGTTCCAGTTCGACGGATTCTCAGTCCCGGCCTTCGACCAGATCTTCGGGCACATCGCGCGGATGAGGAACAGGACGAGAGGGAGGTATGCCCCGAGAGGCGTCGTGCGTTTCCCCTACGGCGCAGGGATTCGCGCCCCCGAGCACCATTCGGACTCGCCCGAAGCTTACTACTCTCACACTCCGGGGCTCAAGGTGGTCATCCCTTCGAACGCCTACGATGCCAAGGGCCTCCTCGCTTCGGCCCTTAGAGACGAAGATCCGGTCATCTTCATGGAGCCGAAGAGGCTCTACGACTCCCCCAAGATGGACGTGCCGGAGGAACCGTACTCCATCCCGCTTGGCAAGGCCAAGGTGGTCCGCGAGGGCTCCGACGTCACCATCGTCTCCTACGGAGCGATGATGGTCCCCACCCTGCAGGCCGCCGACGCGCTCCAGTCCGAGAAGTCGATATCGGCCGAGGTGCTCGACCTGAGGACGGTGTCGCCCCTCGACTTCCCTGCCGTCCTTGCCTCGGTCCAGAAGACCGGCAGGCTCGTCATAGTCCACGAAGCGCCGCTATCTCTCGGGCTCGGCGCCGAGATCGCAGCCACAGTCGCGGACAAGGGGCTCGACTACCTGAAGGCCCCGATCCGGCGCGTCGCCGGCTTCGACACCGTCGTCCCCCTCTCGAAGCTCGAAGACTACTACATCCCCAACAAGGACCGGATAGTGAAGGCCGCAGCGGAGCTGGCGCGCTACTAGCGCGAAAAAGACTAAAAGGACAAGCGAGCGCCGAAGCTTCAGAAATTCAGATGTACGAGCTAAAACTTCCCGACATCGGCGAAGGCGTCTCCGAGGGGGAGATCCTGAAGTGGATGGTCAAGGAGGGGGAGACGATCAAGGAAGACCAGCCCCTTGTCGAGGTCATGACCGACAAGGTCAACGTGCAGATCCCATCCCCAAGGACCGGAAAGGTCACCAAGATCCTCGTCAAGGAAGGAGACATCGCCAAAGTCGGCGAGACGATAATCGTGATCGACGATGGAAGCGCTACCCCCGCTTCACAGCCCGCGGGCCAAGTTTCGCGCCCAACGCCAGCCTCGACACCCCAGACCTCCACGCCTCAGGCTGAGTCGGGGCAGGGTCCGACCGGAGTCATGGCTACCCCTGCGACAAGGCGCCTCGCCCGCGAGCTCGGAGTCGACATCGCTGCGGTCAGAGGCTCAGGTCCTCAGAACCGGGTGACTGATGAAGACGTCCGTCGCGCATCTTCGGGTTCAAAGGCTGCCGCGACGACCACCATCCTGCAGCCGTCAGCCCCAAGAGCTGGGAAGAACGAGGAGCTCGTCCCGCTGAAGGGGATCAGAAAGACGATAGCCGAGCGCATGGTAAAGTCCCAGAGGACCACGGCGCAGGTCACTCACGTCGACGAAGCGGACATGACGGAGCTGGTCCTGCTCCGGGAGGCCCTCAAAGGGAGCGCGGAGAAGCGCGGGGTCCGTCTGACGTACCTCCCGTTCATTATCAAGGCCCTGGTGCCAGCACTGAAGGACTTCCCCTACCTCAACTCCTCGCTCGACGAGGCGAGCGGGAACATCGTGCTGAAGAAATACTACAACATCGGAATCGCGACAGACACGGAACAGGGGCTTGTAGTCCCGGTCGTGAAGGAAGCGGACAAGAAGGACATCTTCGAGCTGGCCGGCGAGATCGAGAAGCTGGCCGACAAGGCCCGCAAGGGGCAGCTGGCCCTCGACGACGTGCACGGGTCGACCTTCACGATCACGAACGTGGGGGCGATCGGTGGGCTCTTCGCCACCCCGATAATCAACCTCCCGGAGGTCGCGATTCTGGGGCTTCACAAGATCAGCAAGCGACCCGTGGTCCGCGAAGGGCGGATCGAAGTCAGGGACACTACCTACCTCTCTCTCAGCTTCGACCACAGGGTACTAGACGGGGCCTACGCCGCCCGCTTCACCAGCCGCATCATAGAGACCATCCAGGACACCAAGAAGCTCCTGTCCGAAGTGCTCTGACAAGTCCGAGCAATCTTTAAGCCGGTTTGAGCGGCCGACCAGAAGGAACTGAATTGCTAGAGGCTGACGTCACGGTCATCGGAGGAGGTCCCGGGGGCTACGTCTGCGCAATCCGCGCCGCACAACTTGGGCTCAGGACTATACTCGTGGAGGCCGACAAGGTCGGGGGAGAGTGTCTCAACTACGGCTGCATCCCTTCAAAGTCGCTCATCACAGTCTCGAAGCTCTTCGACAAGGTGAAGGAGGCAGAGAAGTACGGGCTCGTCGCAACCGGGGTCTCGGTAAACTACGCCCAGATGCAGAAGTGGAAGGGCGAGGTCGTCTCGAAGCTCGTTTCCGGAGTCGAAGGCCTGCTCAAGGGCAACCACGCGACCGTCCTGAAGGGAGAGGCAGAGATCACGGCGGCAGGGAAGGTCTCCGTGACTACGGCCCAGGGCACTGAGGAGATAACGACTAAGAACATAGTCATAGCGACCGGGACGAGAACGGTCCAACTACCCGGCCTCGAGTTCGACGGGTCGCTGGTCATAGGCTCAAAAGAAGCGCTGGAACTCATGGACGCTCCCGGCAAGCTCCTGATCGTCGGCGGCGGAGCGATAGGACTCGAGTTTGCTTCGATGTACCAGAGGCTCGGGAGCAAGGTGACGGTCGTGGAGTTGATGGACCAGCTCATGCCCGGAGCCGATCCCGAAGTCGTCAGGCTCGTCCACAAGAAGCTCGAAGGCAGGGGCGGGAAGGTCCACCTGAAGTCAAAGGTCCTGTCAGTCTCAAAGTCAGGAGGGGTCGCGAAGGCCGAAGTGGAGACGCCCGAGGGCAGGGTCTCTGTAGAGGCCGACAGAATCCTAGTGAGCGTGGGCCGGAAGCCGAGGACAGAGAAGCTGAACCTTCAGGCAATCGGTGTCAAGACCGACCAGAGGGGGTTCATCACCACGGACGAGCACATGAGGACCAACGTACCCGGCATCTTCGCAATCGGCGACGTGCGCGGTCCTCCTCTCCTCGCGCACAAGGCCTCGAAAGAAGGGATCGTCGCCGCCGAATCTGCAGCTGGCCTGCCCACCGCAGCGGACTGGACGGTGATTCCTGACGCAGTCTTCTGCGACCCTGAGGTCGCGAGTGTAGGCCTGACCGAGGCTAAGGCCATCGAAGCGGGCTACTCGGTGAAGAAGAGCCGATTCCAATTCGCCGCACTCGGCAGGGCCCTCTCGACCGGGGAGCCTGAGGGTTTCGTGAAGGTCGTCGCAAAGGCGGAGGACGGGCTCGTCCTGGGGGTCCAGATAGTCGGGCCGGAGGCCTCCAACCTCATCAGCGAGGTCGCCCTGGCGATAGAAATGGGCGCCACTGTCGAAGACATCGCGCTGACCGTGCATCCCCACCCGACCCTTCCCGAGGCGATCATGGAGGCAGCCGAGTCCGCGGCCGGAAGGCCGATTCACCAGCTGAAGTCATGAGCCTCGAAGTCCGCGACCTGGGGACGATGGAGTACGGAGCAGCGTTGGACTTTCAGCGGAAGCTTGCTGAGGACCGGGCCCGCGGAGACGACGGAGACACGCTGCTTCTTCTCGAGCACCCACACGTCATCACCTTGGGCCGAAAGACCACCCCGGCCAACTTCAAGCCGCAGGACGTCCCTGTCTTCACAGTGGAGAGGGGCGGGGACGCAACATACCACGGGCCCGGGCAGCTCGTCGGATACCCCATTGTCCTACTCAGGGACCACGACGTCCGGGCGCACGTCAGAAGGATCCAGGAGTCTCTCATTTCCGCCGTCGCAGGCTTCGGGATTGACGCGACGACCCTCGAAGGGCATCCAGGGGTCTGGGTCGAAGGGAAGAAGCTGGCCTCCATCGGCGTCGCGGTCACGAACTGGGTCGCCTACCATGGCTTCGCCCTCAATGTCAACACCGACATGGGGTACTTCGACCTCATCAGGCCCTGCGGGCTTGACCCGGGCACGATGATCTCGATGGAGAAACTCCTTGGCTCCAGTGTGGACATGGGAGAGGTGAAGGCCGCCGTGGCAATTCAGTACTCGGCCCACCTCGCCAAGAACGCCCTGCTCGAGAAGAGCGCCTAACATCCGGCCAGACCGAAAGAATCGCCTTTCAGTCTGGAAACGTTAAGTATCGCAAACGGTCGCTCGGCCTCAGATTGCCGAAGCAGGGTCCCAAGGTGACATACACGACGCTCTTCGCGGACGAGACCCTTCATCCGAAGTTCGAAGCAGCTCTCAAGGCGTTCGGTTCCAAACTCGGAAAGAAGCACCCGATGGTAATCGGCGGCGAGAAGGTCTGGTCCCCGGCGGGGGAGTTCGAGCACCGAAGCCCCATCGACACCTCCATCGTGGTAGGGAAGTTCCAGACGGGAACTAGGGAGCACGCAAAGGCAGCCATCGAGGCGGCCAAGGCAGGCTTCGAGGACTGGCGTGCCTTCACCTGGGAGGACCGCGTGCGGGTGATGGAGAAGTTCGCAGGCTTGGTCGACCAGCGGAAGTTCGAAATCGCCGTCGGGATCACCTACGAGGTGGGGAAGAACAGGCTCGAGGCTCTCGCCGAGTGCTGGGAGGCGGTCGACGCAGTCAGCTTCTATGCCAAGATCATGCGCAAGGAGAAGGGCTACACTTCGGCGATGGGCAAGGCAGGACCTGGAGAGCACAACACGGTCTTCGGCAAGCCCCATGGCGTCTGGCCGGTCATCTCCCCGTTCAACTTCCCCTTCATGCTCGCGAGCGGGATGGCCCTCGGGGCTCTGATCACAGGGAACTCGGTCATACTCAAGCCCACGAGCGAGGCCCCCCTCACCGGGTTCATGCTCTACAGCGCGCTCTCCGACGCCGGAGTCCCTGACGGGGCGGTCAACTTCGTGACCGGGCCCGGCGGCAACTTCGAGGATGAGTTCGTCGCCAACCCGGACGTGGCGGGCATCGCCTTCACTGGCTCGAGGGACGTCGGCATGAGGCTCTACAGGCGCTTCCTGACCGAGCAACCCTATCCGAAGCCAATCCTTCTCGAAATGGGGAGCAAGAACCCGACCATCGTATCCAACAGGGCAGACGTCCCCAAGGCAGTCGAGGGGACGGTCCGCGCAGCCTACGGCTACGGGGGTCAGAAGTGCAGCGCCACTTCGAGGGTCTACGTCCAGGACGGGATAAGAGACGAATTCCTCCAGGCACTCAAGGACCGGATAGCCAAGGTCGCCGTCGGGGACCCGAGGCGGAAGGAGGTCTTCATGGGCCCTATCATCAACGCGGCCGCTGTCACCAAATTCGAGGCTTCCGTCGCAGAGGCAAGGAGGTCCGGCGGCAAGGTCCTGACCGGGGGCAAGGTGGTTTCGGGCCCTGGCCTGGGCAAAGGATACTACGTTTCGCCCACAGTAATCACTGGCCTTCCCGAGGAACACAGGCTCTTCAAGGACGAGCTCTTCCTTCCCCTCGTCGTGGTGGACGGCGTCAGGAACGTCGACGAGGCCATCAGAAAGGCAAACGCGACCCCCTACGGCCTCACCGCCGGGATCTTCAGTGAAGACAAGAAGGAACGGCAGAAGTTCTTCGACGGGATCAGGTTCGGCGTGACGTACGCCAACCGCAGCGGCGGCTCTACGACCGGCGCCTGGCCGGGCGCGCAGTCCTTCACAGGCTGGAAGGCCAGCGGGGCCACGGGCCGGGGCATAGGCAGCCCGTACTACCTCCTGAACTTCATGCGCGACCAGTCACAGACCGTGGTGTCCTAGAACGGCGCGAAGTACAGGCCGGCGGCTATCATCGCGTCCAGGGGCCACCATATTGGGACTATCCACCGCCCGATCCTGAAGCTCCCGAACAGGGTCGTGGTCCACTCCCCCTCGATCACAGACCTGCCCCTCCACCCGAAGTACGCGATGTCTTCGAAGACAGCGAGGAGGAAGGTGTTGCCCGCCCAGGCGGTGATGGAGGACGTGAACGAGACTATGACGAAGAGCGGCAGGAGCAGGTAGAGGTGGTACGGCGCGATGACCCAGAAGACCGGCTTCTCCGGAAATTCCTTGACCTTCTTGGTCCACTCGGCCTCAGACCTATTGACGTACCTGTACTCGACCCCGGCATAGACGACCGCGAAGGCGAGAATCCTGACGAATGAAACCGGGTCGAACAACCTTACTTCAGCGGCACGTAGAGGCTCGACCGGCTTGAGCCGATGCCCGGGGTCCCGTGGACGACCTTCTTGTTGGTGATCACATACTCTCCGAGGAACCTCCCTATCATCTCGGGCTTGACCTCAAGAGAGACGAACTCCTTCCCGTTGTGGACTCCTATCGTGAGTCCGACCATCGCCGGAAGGACTATCATGTCCCTCGCGTGCGTCTTGATCTGACCCTCAGACTTCCCTTCCTTGATCTTCCTAGCGTCCTCGAGGAGCTTCCTCTTGTCCTCGGAGACCCCCCTGTTCAAGGACCTCCTCGCCCTCGAAGAGAGCAGGCCAATAAGAGACTCCGTGGACATCGCGTTGAGCTCGTCGAGCGACTTGCCCCTGAAGCGGAACTCCTTCGGCAACTAACCGCTCACCTCGGCGCTGGACCTCGCCAATCTCTTTCTTCCTGTCTTCCTTGGCGCTATTAACCCTACCTTCCTTCCAGGCGGAGCATTCCTCGAGGTGCTGGTCGACTTCCCAGGGTGCTGGTGCCTCCCACCGCCGAAGGGGTGGTACACGACCGCCATCGCAATCCCTCTCATGCGTGGGTAGACCCTGCCCGAGGCCCTCATCGCGTGGTGCCTCGCGCCTGCCGTGAGGAACGGCTTCTCGCGCCTCCCGCCGCCCGCGACCTCGCCGATGGTAACCCTGCACCTTTCGTCCACCAGGATGTTCTTGCCTGAAGGCAGCTTGATCATCGCCCTCCCGCCCGCCTTCGAGAAGACCACGGCCGACCCTCCCGAAGCCCTGACCAGCTTCCCGCCGTCGCCTGGCCTGAGCTCGATGTTGCAGACCCTGGTCCCCTCGGGGACCCTTGCAAGCGCCATGATGCTCCCCTGATTTGGGTTCGCTTCCCCTCCGACTGGGACCTCCATCCCTACGGACATTCCCGCCACCGCCGGAAGGTAGACGTACCTGTTGTCGGGCATCCTCA
The DNA here is from genome assembly GCA_016432545.1 of archaeon. NCBI lineage: Archaea > archaeon. The sequence goes on along the minus strand of CP066694.1, from coordinate 839,943 downwards.
CCTGTGCGATCGGGGCACTGCGTCCCCTCTCGTCAAGGATCGACGTTATTCGGCCCGCGCCCTCCGACTCGACTCCGATTCTTGGGTATCTTACCGGCGCTATCTTCCCCTTGCTGGGACTCCTGAACTGTATTCCTGCCTTTCCGCGCCTTCGCTGAAGGATTCTCTTGCCCATCCTACACCAGCCCCAGCCTCGTGGCGAGGTCCGCGGCCCTGGTCTCGGGCGAGAGCCTGATGAACGCCTTCTTGCCCTTGACTGTCCTTGAAGTGTTCACCGCGGTTACCCTTACCTCGTACAGCGCCTGCATCGCGCTCGCGATCTGGGTCTTCGAGGCCTTGTCGCTCACGAGGAAGCAGAGCTTGTTCTCCCTCTCGATCTGCTCGAAGGTCCTTTCCGTGACGTACGGCCTGATGAGTATCTTCTGCGCGTCCTCGAGCCTCAAGCCGCCCCCTCCTTCGACCTGGCGGCAAGTGCGCTCAGCGAGGACTCGGTCCAGAGGGTCAGCCTTCCAGGGACTCCTCCTGGAGCAAGGTGTAGGACGCTGAGGTCTTCGACCCTTGCCACATCCACGCCCGGGATCGACCCGGCCGCCCTCCCCACGCCCCTGTCGTTGGTTACTACAATCAGCGGCCCCACACCCATTCTGTAGACTCTCCCCCTGAGCTTCCTCTTCCCAGAATTCCTCTTGACGCCCTCGTCGATCCTCTCCAGCTCCGCTTTGAGGTCCACCTTCCCGAGGAATGTAGCCAACTCCCCTGCCTTCTCCAGCGTCTCGATCTCGTCGCTAACGACCAGCGGGAGAGTCAATTTCTTGACCCTGTGGCCCCTCGCCTTGACCGCCTCAAGGCTGGCAGTGTACGCTATCGCCGAGTCGGTCGCCAGGCGCCTTTCTTTCCTGTTGACTCCCAACTTGATCACCTTCTCTGACCGCGGCGGGTGCGGGAGCCGTCCCCCCACGACGCTCGCGACCCCTGCTGCCAGTCCGCTTCTCGAGTATCTCTCCCCCTTGACCTTCGGAATCCTCGCCCTTCCGGTCCCTGTCGGGGGGCTGTGAGTCTCGGCAGAGGTCCTCTCGCCCGCCATAGGGTCCCTGCCCTTTGGCTGAAAGCCGTGCGAGCCGACCAGCCAGAAGACCCTCTTCACGAGGTCCGGCCTGAGCTGGGTGCCGAAGATCCCGGGGACGTCGACCTTCCCCGAAGACTTCCCGTCGAGCCCGACGACTTCGGTCTTCATCCTATCTCTTCCTCTCCACAGTGCTGACCTCGACGACCTGAGGCGGAGCCTGAGTCTTGCTGAAGCCTCTGTTCCTCATCCTTACCATCACGTACCTCCTGGCCGGGCCAGGAACTGATCCCCTTAGGACAGCGTACTCCCCGTTGACGTTGCCAAAGTGAAGGAAGCCTCCTGACGGGGTGATCGGACTCTCCTTCGCATTGCCGGTGATCAGTATCCTCTTCCCGGTCTCCGTCCTCTGGTGGAATCCCATCTGGCCCGCCCTCGCAGTCGTGTAGGTCACGGCCGCAGGGTGCCACGGCCCGATGACTCCGACCGCTCTGACGCTCTTCCTGGACTTGTGCTGCTTCCTCTTGATCCCGAACCTCGTTACCGGCCCCTCGAACCCCTTCCCCTTCGTAATCCCAAGTACGTCCACATACATCCCCGCCTTGAACAGGTCCCCGAACTTGACCTTCTTCCCCAAGAGGGCGTAAACGTACTCCGCCTGCGACTTTGTGTCCGCCCCGGAGACGCCCACCTCAGTCACGATAGGCACCTTCTGCGACAGACCCGCCTCGCGCGGGACCGAAGAGACGAGCGCTGCGACCTTCGTCGCCCTCTGAATCGGAAGCGCCTCTAGTTTGACGCCCGAGCCTGTCTTTGCCTCCCCGACGCACTTGTCCTGTCCGTTCTCGTGAGTATAGATCCTGATCCCAACGACCTCTGCCTCCGGCATCGCGATGACGCTCGAGAGGTTGAAACGGGGCTTCCCGAAGTTTGGCGTCTTCGCCCTGTCGTCTACCGTGATGACGTGAATCGTGCCCGCCTTGTAACCAGGGAACCCGAGCATCGTCGGCTTGTCGCTCTTAACGCTGGGCCAGTTCCTGATTCTTGGGACTAGGCTCTTGGCACGGCCTCTCGGCCGGTATGCAAGACTGCCTCTGCGCGGTGCACTATGTTTCCTATGGCCCAATTCACGCTAGACCTTTCCGAATCGCCGTTTTCAGGTTCGCACTTAAGCTTTCTCAGGCCATGAGGTCGTTGAGAAGTCCCAGGCCGGCGAAGATCGCTTCCTCCGTCCGGATGGTTCCTACGCTCTGCTCAGGGAAGAGATTCAGGACTATGCTCGCTCTCCGGAGTGTGTCTTGGCCCATCGATTCGAAGAGCCCGCGGGCGGGGGACCCGAAGACCAACTTGATTCCTGATGAGCCTCCCAACCTCTCCCGCAAGAACTTCACCCCCGCGCCCAGCTGCGTCCCCTTCCTGGACGTCGCTATGGTCAGGTCGAACCGGGGGTCCTCGAGGACCTTCTCTGCGGACGTCGTCCTGACCTCGTACCCCCAGTATTCGGAGATCTCTTCCCTCTTCACCTCCTCAGCGGAGAGTGGGCTCTTCGAGGTAATCCTTACTGTAACCCTCCTCTCGCTCCCTTTCGAGCCGGGAAGGAGGGGTGCTTTGTCCAAGCCTATCTCCACTGAGCCGTCCGTGTTCGTCACTCCCTCCCTGACCTCACCAACCTTCAGGTCTTCGACCGCGACCCTGGGCCGGTGCGAAGGGATCCTGAGGGGCGGCAGGACTCCGGCGTACCTCAGCGCTTCGTCCAGGGGGAAGAGGCGCTTCCGGAGATACTGAGGAGTTTCCAGGTAGGTCAGGACCTTCGACATCAGGATACCCTCTCCTCTTCCCCTCTTGTCAGCGAAAATCTCTATCAGGTCTACGCCATAGATCGAGCAGGCCCTCGCGACAAGTCCCAGCTTCGCCGTCTTGTCGCGTTCCGTTCCCTTTTCCTCCAGGACCGTGTCTGGAATCGCGACGGCCAGCCTCTTGCCGTGAATCGTCAAGAGAGCACAGACCTCCTCTCTGCCTAATTCAGGCTTCTGCCCCGAAGATGAGCGGTCCCGCTAACTTAGAATCATCGACATCTCGCCCTCGTCTGTGGGTTGCTCCCCCCTGGGAGCGGGCGAGTCTTGGCCCCCGACTGGGCCTGGCTGAGTGCCTCCATCGGTAGCTCCGACCGGTTCCTCCGGAGTGCCCCGGCCCCAGGGCCAGAAACGCTTCAGGATCAGGAGGATCGCGATCAGAATTATCAGGAAGATGACAATGATGATGGTGTAGATGTAGGCCTCGATACTGAGAGTCACGCTGAGGATGACCGGGTTCGCAGAATTGAAGCTCCCCCCGTCGACCTGGAAGTGGTACCCGAAGACGCCAACGTCAGCCTTCACGTCGTAGCTCCCCGGCGGGAGCTTCATCTGGACGGTCTCTCCGGGCCTTACGTTTGTAGTCCCGGCGATCCCTCCTCCGCCATACACGTTGACGTGTCCGTACTGGAAGTAGGGACCGATGCCGTCGTCGGGGAGTCTGGTGATGTCTATGAAGATGTCAAAGAAGCTCTGAACCGGGTTGGACGGAGGAGGGTCCAGGTGGAAGTCCTGGCCCAGGATGATCATCGGCTGAGGCGCAGGAGTCGGGCAGGGCGTCTGGTCATCCTTCGTCGTAAGGCTGACCGGTACTGAGATGACAATGTATCCGACCAGCCGCTCTATCGCAGGTGAAGCCTGAGTAATCACGTAGACGTCATAGGTCGTCTCTTGGAAGTTGATTCCAGTGAGTGTCCAGGTGTCTACGGTCGTCGCGGTGCCAGTGACTACCGTGGTCAGCTTGACTTCCTTGGGAGGACGGACACTGTTGAAGGCGTCGATTATTCCCTGTGTCTGCGCGTCAGACAGAGGTCCCTGAAGGCTCATGCCCGTCTCAGACTTTACCGTCTTCGCCACAGTCTTCGTCGCATCGACGCATTCGAAGGTGGCGACGGGCTCGTTGAGAGCTGTGGTCGTTATGACCTGCTGGTCAAGCTTAATCAGCACGCCGCCGGTAAAGGAAGACTTTGGGTTGGCGATTGGCCCGTTCACCGTCGTGTTGGGAGCCGGCGGGTCCGGGAGGGTCAGCGCAGAAACCGCGCCGGGAAGCAGAAGGACGAGGAGAACACCAATCGCCAGAATCGAGGTCTCGGCCCTGCGGGAGCCTAGCCGCAACGGCATGGCCAGGATGTCGGGCATCTTTTATGCGTTTGTGGACACAAACGGGCACTGAAAGGGAACATCGACCGGAGCCTCCTTTACTTGCATGGTAGGGCCCTCAGATCAGAAAGACTCGAGGCGTTTACTCTGGACTGGGCTTAGGCCCCTTCGTTCTTCGTCAGCGATTCCATCCTTGCTTTCATTTGTTCGAGTGATTTTTCCACTCTCTTGACAGCCGAATAGAACCAAAATAGCACATATGCCTCCACCGCGAACACGATTATGGAGAGCAGCGTTGTCGGGTCGAAATATGCCTGGCAGCTCTTCCCTGACACGCCTTACCTTGAATCGGTCTTCTCTTAAGGAATGGCTCGATAAGTGGACCGGGGGGGATTCGAACCCCCGACCTCTCCCAGTCTGGATTTCTTTGCCAAGGGATTGGACGCACGCGGCCGTGTCCTACCAGACTAGACGACCGGCCCCCTCGAACTCGCGATTCGAAGGTTGTCTCTTTAAGCCTTATTTGCGCAACTCGTCCCCGGGACTCCGATGTCTGTCTCAATCGACGACTTTGCGAAGATCGAACTAAGAGTCGGAAGAATCCTGTCAGTCGACGACATCCCTGCAGCCCGCAAGCCGATGTACAAGCTCACTGTCGACCTTGGCGAAGGCCAGCAGAAGAAGTGCGTCGCGGGAATCAAGTCCCACTATTCAAAGGAGGACTTGACGGGCAAGCTCGTCATCGCAGTAGTGAACCTCCAGCCCAAGAACGTCGCAGGCGTCGCTTCGGAGTGCATGCTCCTGGCGGCATTTGACGATGTGAACCTGTCTCTGCTCACCCCGGAGAAAGCGATTCCGGTCGGCTCCAAGGTTGGATAAGTGCGGTGGCCGGGATTTGAATTCTCGAGTCGCTCTTCGCGACTACCCGAGTTAGTAGCGTGGCAGGCTACTGTCCTGGACCAGGCTAGACGACCACCGCACCCAACCGTGGCTTTCTCAGGGTGGATATGAATCTTGACAGTCTTGGACTATGCTTTGCGTCTACGTCCCGTCGGCTCCCCACCTACTCCTAGTACTAGGAACCCTGCAACGAGCCCCACGAAAGCTGTCGCGCCCACGATTTGCGAGCGCCCTGTCGGATCCAGAGATGGCGCGAGCTCCACGAAATCGGCGCACCTGACCTTCTCCCTAGTCCCAATCTCCGACACGAACTCCACTAGTTCCGCAGCGCTGATGCCACCTGAGCTTGGTGCGCTGACTCCGGTCACGAAGCCCGTGTCCACCGCGTCCAAATCCACGCTGAGATAGACCGCGTCGGCACCCTCAGAGGCTATTTCGTACGCCAGCCCCGCTGCCCGCTTTGCTCCCGACCTCCTCACCTTATCTGCGGTCAGGATACTGACCCCTAATCCTTCTGCCTTCTCGACATACTTCCTGGAATTTAGGAACCCGTGAATCCCGACCTCCGCCACCCTTCTCCCGTCCAGGCCGCCTACCGTCTCAATCGCGAGTCCATAAGACGAGCCGCTCGTCGGCCTCCCGCCTATCTTCCCCCTCAGGTCAAGGTGAGAATCCACCACGACTAGGCCTATCTTCCCGAACTTCCTTGACGCGGCCCGCAGCGCGGGGAGGGAGACGCTGTTGTCTCCGCCAAAGATGACCAACAATGAGTCCTTCTTGAGAACTTGCAGGACCTCCCTCTGAATCCTTCCATGCACCCTTTCCACATCCCCGCCTCCGACTAACATGTCACCCATGTCGAAGATCCTGGCGCCCTCGAGCCCAACCTCCAGTTCGACGCTGTAGTTCGAAAACCCGGCCAGCGCTTGGCGGAGTCCCTCCGGGCCGCCTGACGCTCCCCTCCTGCCCAGGACCGCCCCGTCATATGGGACGCCCAGGATGTTCACTGCCCTGGGCATGGCCCGAGAAGAGCTTCTGATGATACTCGTGAGCCTCAGGTCCATCGGGTCGTCGTAGCGCTTTGGTGGATAGACCGCCTTGCGCCTCAACGTTCCCGACGCCTCTCAAGTCGAGATAAACGTATGTCAACACTATTAATCGCAGGCCTCAGGGGTGTCCCAATGGCCCTAGCCCTCGACGGCAGGTCCCTGACCCTCGCATCCGCCGTCAAGGTCGCAGAAAAGGGGGCTCCGGTCAAGGTCAGCTCGGCGAGCCTGAAGAGGATGCAAAAGTTCCGTGCCCTACTGGAGCGCAAGCTTGGCCGCGGAGAAGTCGTCTACGGGGTCAACACGGGCTTCGGGTCGCTGGCTGACAAGGCAGTCCGCCTGGGCAACCTGAAGGAGCTCCAGCTCAACCTGGTCCGCAGTCACGCGGCCGGTGTGGGGGCACCGATGCCGATAGAAGTCGTGCGCGCTGCTATGCTCATACGGCTCAACAGCCTGCTTAACGGGAATAGCGCGGTACGGCCAGCCCTCGCCGAACTCCTTGCAGAGATGCTCAACAAAGCAGTGACTCCGTACGTCCCACAATTCGGGTCTCTAGGGGCCAGTGGCGATCTCGTCCCCTCTGCGCACCTCGCCCTGACCATGATCGGGGAAGGGAAGGCCTATCGCCGGGAAGAGCTGATGGAGTCTCGCCGGGCCCTCGCGGCCTCGAAGCTCAAGCAGGTGGTCCTTCACGCGAAGGAGGGCCTCGCAATGATCAACGGCACGGCCTTCACCGCTGCCCTCGGGTGTCTCTCAGTGCATCGGGGCAGCGCACTGTTGGAGGCTGGCAACTCGGCCGCCTCCCTTACTGCGGAGGTGACCGGGGCCTGCTCGCAGTCTTTCGACGAGAGGCTGACCGAGCTGAAGGCACACGCTGGGCAGGCCTACGTCGCCAGGCGGCTCAGGAACCTTCTGAAGGACAGCCAGCGCCTTAGGGAGGAGCCCGTCCCGCAGGACCCTTACTCGATACGCTGCGTCCCCCAGGTCCACGGCTCCCTCAAGGACGCGCTGACCTTCTCCGAGAAGGTGGTCGTCGGTGAAATGAACTCCGTCTCCGACAACCCAGTCCTCCTTGAAGACGGTTCATTCATGCACGGAGGTAACTTCCATGCGCAGCCCGTCGCCATGGTCCTCGACTTCCTTTCGCTCGCAGTCTCGTACCTCGGCGTGATCTCCCTCGCCCGGACCGGCGTCCTCCTCTCCAGGACTCCTCCCGAGACGAAGTACATGGCAGCGAAGCCTGGCCTTGAGTCCGGGCTCATGATCCTTCAGTACACTGCGACCTCGTTAGCCGCGGAGAATGCAAAGCTGGTCTACCCCCAGTCGTCCTACCCTGCCAGCGTCTCGGGGGGGATCGAGGACCACGCGAGCCACGGGGTCAACGCCGGCATGAAGGCGCTCTCCGTCGCGGAGAACGTCTCGCTGATGCTCGCCATCGAACTGATCTGTGCCTCCAACATACTCGGGACCGACGAGACAGGGATCTCGAAGCACTCAGTGGAGCTCTGCAAGACAGTGAGGCTCTCCTCTCCCCTGCTCCGCGGAGACCGCTCCCAAGGAGATGAAATCGAGGCCCTCGCACGCGCGACAATCTCCGGAAGAGTCCCCTAAACCGCCCCTCTGCCTATCTCGATTCCTTTCTTGAAGACCCTTCTGACGTGCCGACCTCCAAGCTCGTATGGCAGGGCCCTGTACCCCCCAAAGTCGTGGACCAGGAAGTCTGCGCTCGCACCCGGAGCCAGTCGCCCGATGTCCTCCCTCCCCAGTGCATCAGCGGCGAAGCGCGTGAAGCCAAGAATCGCCTCCTCGGGGGTCATCCTCAGTGCGTTACAAGCAAGCCCCATGACGAGCTGCGGCGACTCTATCCATGAGTTCGGGCTGAGGTCCGTGCCCAAGGCAACCCTACACCCTGCGTCCATGGTCTTCCTTGCGTCCGCGTATGGAATGCCTGAACAGAGCGACGTCCAGGGGAGCAGCACAGCCACGACGCCCCTTCGACCCATCTCCTCGATCCCTCCATCACTGCTCCTGCCGAGATGGTCCGCGGACATGCACCCGACCTCTGCCGCCAGTCGGGCACCCCCCGACTCCTTGAACTCGTCCGCATGAATCTTGAGGGCGAACCCCAAGTCTGCCGATGCCTCTAGGTATCGTCTGCACTCTGCGCTCGAGAACACCCCTTCCTCGCAGAAGCAGTCCGAGAACCTCGGCCTCTCTCGAAGGCGGGCAACGGCGGGCAGTACGCTCTTGATCACGTGCTTCACGAACTCGCTCGGCCGGGCAAACTCTGGAGGCGTGCTGTGGAGCCCCAAGAAAGTCGTCACCAGCTCGACCTCGACCTTCCGTTTCATGTTCCTCAGGATCTCCAAGTGTCGCAACTCCTCCTCCAGGGACTGGCCATACCCGGTCTTCACCTCGGCCGTTGTCACTCCGTTCCTGACCAGCTGACCGAGCCTGCCCAAAGACTCTCTTTCGATGGCTTCAGAGGTCGCGCCTCTCGTCTCCCTCACGGTCCTTGCGATGCCTCCTCCCGACTTCAGAATCTCAGTGTAGGACTCTCCCTTTAGCTTCCTCTCCAGCTCGTCCTCCCTGCTTCCCGCAAAGAGAAGATGAGTGTGGGGGTCCACGAAGCCTGGAGTCACCAGGCTCCCTTCAGCGTCTACGGTTACCTCGGCCCTCCCGAAGGACTTCCTCCTCAGCTCTCTCGTTGTCCCGACCCAGGTCACCTTGCCGTCCTCCGCCATCATCGCCCCATCCTCAACGACCCCGATGGCCGAACTTTTCCCCCTCGTGTCTGGGGAACAGGTCGCCAACTCGCCCGCATTGATCAGCATCAGTCGCCCCATTCTCTCCGCGCCTCCCCGATGAGGGCCCACTCGTAAGCCTTCCAGCGCTTCACGGTTCCCACTGCGCAACCCTTAATCCGGCCCGCAGACTGCGGGCGCCTGGTGCAAAGGCCGCTCATCATCGGGCTGGGGGCCGCGCTGATAGCTTTCGGGACCTTCTTCTTTGGAATCGCCGTCCTCGCAGTGGGCGTGATTTTCGGAGAATCCGGCAACTTCGCCGCACTGTTGGCCCTGATCGTCGTCGCCGCCGGCATCACCACCGTCGGGATTGGGATGTTCGTCTACGGCCTCGCACTGCCTTCGAGGCCGACGGAACAGCGCCAGTCCGGTCCATAGGACTGCCTCGAGATGTACAGAAAGAGACGATTCTCGTGAACTCTTAAATCGAGAGTGAGCCTCTAACTCACGTGCAAAGGCACCAGGTCAGGGCCCCGCGCGGACCAGAGATCTCCTGCAAGAGCTGGCACCAGGAGGCGGCCCTAAGGATGCTGATGAACAACCTGGACTCCGAGGTCGCAAAGGACCCTGAGCGACTCATCGTCTACGGCGGAACTGGGCGCGCAGCCAGGAGCTGGCCGGCGTACGACGCAATCGTGAAGACCCTGAAGTCCCTCGAGAACGACGAGACTCTCCTCGTCCAGTCCGGCAAGCCGGTGGGCGTCTTCAGGACGACCCCAAGCGCCCCGCGAGTGCTGATCTCCAACGCCATGATAGTCCCAAAGTGGGCCGACTGGGCCTACTTCCGCGAGCTTGAGGAACGCGGCCTTACGATGTACGGTCAGATGACCGCGGGGAGCTGGATGTACATCGGGACCCAGGGCATACTCCAAGGCACCTACGAAACGCTCGCCGCCCTGGCCTCGAGGCACTTCGGCGGCTCTCTGAAAGGCAGAATCGTCCTCACCTCCGGCCTCGGAGAGATGGGGGGCGCCCAACCCCTTGCGGTGACGATGAACGACGGCGTCGCTCTGGTCGTCGAGGCGGACGCCAGGGCGATCCAACGACGTCTGGACAAGTCATACTGCGACCTCAAGACGGAGGACCCCGAGGAGGCGCTCGAGCTTGCGCGCACGGCGGCGAAGGTGGGGAGGCCTCTCTCTGTCGCCCTCCTGGGGAACTCCGCGGAGGTCCTTCCCTCCCTCCTGCGCTCGGGATTTGTCCCCGACGTGATCACGGACCAGACAGCGGCGCACGACCCCCTCTCAGGATACATCCCCCTCGGCCTGGACCCCTCCGAAGCCTCCGCGCTCCGGGCGTCCGACCCGAAGTCCTACCTCGAGAGGTCGATGAGCTCGATCGCCTCCCACATGAGGGCGATCCTCTCCTTCCAGAGCAAGGGCTCAGTGGCCTTCGAGTATGGGAACAACATCAGGAAGATGGCGAAGGACGCGGGGGTGGCGGACGCGTTCTCGGTCCCCGGCTTCGTCCCTGAGTACATCCGACCCCTCTTCTGCGAAGGGCGGGGGCCCTTCCGATGGGTCGCGCTCTCGGGAGATCCGGAGGACATCTACGCAACCGACGAAGCTATCCTGAGAGACTTTTCCGACAACCCATCCCTCACCCGGTGGATCCGCATGGCGCACGAGAAGGTCAAGTTCCAGGGACTCCCGGCCCGCGTCTGCTGGCTCGGATACGGAGAGAGGGCGAGGTTTGGGAAGACGATAAACGCGATGGTGAGGGACGGGACGATCTCAGCACCCGTGGTCATCGGCCGCGACCACCTCGACTCCGGCTCCGTGGCGTCTCCTTACCGCGAGACCGAAGGGATGAAGGACGGGTCCGACGCGATCGCCGACTGGCCGATCCTCAACGCGCTCCTGAACGCCGTCTCTGGAGCCTCCTGGGTCTCGGTCCATCACGGAGGCGGGGTCGGCATCGGATATTCGATTCACGCAGGCCTTGCCGTCCTCGCAGACGGGACTCCGGAGGCAGAGAAGAGGCTCGAGCTGGCCCTTACCAACGACCCCGGGACCGGCGTCGCGCGCCATGCAGACGCAGGCTACGAGGAGGCGATCAGGACCGCGAAGGCCAAGGGCGTCAAGATCCCGATGAGCCCAGACTAGCAGATGCGAGGGCGCCTTGCCCCGGCGACGTAGTACGCCACGTACGCTGCCCCTACGAGAAGGACTCCTCCAGCCACCCACCCCTCGGGCGACGTGATCCCCGTGGCCGCTAGTACTCCGGCGTAGATCAGAGCGGCATTCCAAACGACGCAACCCACCGCGGTGAGGACGACGAACTCGAGGAGCCCCATCCTGAACAGGCCCGCCGGAAGGGAGATCACCGACCTCAGCCCCGGGACGAACCTGGCCGCAAGGACGGTCCACCTCCCGGACCTCTCGAACCACCCTTCCGCCCTGTCGAGTCCGCTCTTCCCCATCCCGAAAGACTTCAGCATCGCCAGGACGAACCTCCTCCCCAGGGCCTTTGCCAGATAATAGTCGACCAGCGCCCCAACCAGGGCCCCCAGGGTCGCGACGACGACTCCCTCCCAGAAGCCGATCGCACCCAGATATGCGAGGACTCCCGCAAATGGAAGGATCACCTCGCTCGGTATCGGAAGCGACGCGCTCTCCAGCGTCATCAGAACGAAGAGCCCCAGGTATCCGTAGGTCCTCATGAAGTCCAGGAGCGCCGCGGTAGGTATCACGGAGCCTCCCTCCGAGCCCAGTGCTCCGAACGGGACCTGCAGAAGATGCGCGAGTTGGAGGGCCCCTAGCGCGCAGGCGACGATGGCGATCGCCAACAGATACTTGTTCCTCGGAACGATGGGGTCGGCACGACCTGTCTTCTCATTCGGCCCACCCTCGCCGCTCCCAGGGTCCAAAGGGTGTTCTCCTGCCGCGCCGATTAGGCCCGAGTCTTCCCTGACATCTCTTCGACGAGCTCCTTTGCCCTGTCGAACCTAATCTTCTTCTCGTCGATCATCTTCGCAGCGACCGCCTCGATCATCTCCCCGCTTGCGCCCGCCGAGACTGCGATGTTCCTTGCGTGCAGCCTCATGTGTCCCCTCTGGATCCCCTCGCTGGCCAGCGCCCTCAGGGCCGCGAAGTTCTGGGCGAGGCCCACGGCCGCCATCACTTCTGCCAGCTCCGTCGCAGTCTTCACTCCCAGCACCTTGATCGCTGCCCTTGCCGCAGGATGAGTCCGTGCGGCTCCTCCGACCAGTCCCACGGCCATCGGCATCTCGAGGCGCCCCACAAGGTCTCCGTTCGAGTCCTTCTCCCAAACGGTCAGCGGCTTGTACTTGCCGGTCCTTGAAGCGAAGCTGTGCGCCCCCGCTTCTAGAGCCCTGATGTCCTGCCCGCACGCGATCGCGACCGCGACGACCCCGTTCATAATGCCCTTGTTGTGGGTCGCGCACCTGTACGGGTCCGCGTCCGCGAAGGCGTATGCGTAGACCACACCGTCCACCACCGCCTCGCCTCCGATCGCTTCCTTCTCAAAGACGGCCTTGGCCCTGACGAGCCGCCTGTCCGCCAGGTTCGAAATTATTCTGAGGAAGACCCGGCCCCCGGTTATCTCCTCGACCATGGGGGCGACCGCCTCGGCCATGGTGTTGACTGCGTTGGCCCCCATCGCGTCCCCTGTGTTGACTATCAGCTCCGCGACGACCATCGGCCCCTTGAGTGTCGAAAGGACCTTCACGTTCAGGTCCTTGGCCCCTCCCCCAAGCGAGACGAGCATCGGGTCCTGGTCGTTCGCTTTCTTGAGTATCTCCGCCTTCTTCCCGAGTAGCTTCGACTTCGCGCCCTCAGGGTCTTCGACTGACACCACCTGGATCTGGCCGATCATGACCGGGCCCGTGTTCGTGACCTCGAACCCTCCCTTGACCCTCGCCATCTTCGCCGCGTTGCTGGCGGCCGCCACCACCGACGGCTCCTCGAGGGCCATCGGGACGATGTAGTCCCTCCCGTTCACCTTGAAGTTGGTCGCTATCCCCATCGGGATCGTAATCCCGCCGACGACGTTCTCGATCATGCGGTTGGCGACGTCCGCAGGAAGCCCTCCGGTGTTGGCGATCGACTGCGCCTCCTCGTCCGTCAACCCAGCGAGCCTCTTCACTACCTCGAGCCTCTCCTCCATGGAGAGCTTGTAGAACCCAGGAACTTCGGACGATTCCTTCATGCCAGTGGACCTCGTCGAGTCCGCTAGTTATTTAATCGAAGCGACCGGCAGGAGAGTGGGCAATCAGCCGTCCCTGAGCCCGTGTAAGGATAAAAGCGGGCCGTAGGGCGGTTCGCCGAATCGGGCCGGTCGTCTAGCATGGTTTGGACGTCAGGGTAACCCCGTCAAGCTCTGACACCAGCTGGCAGGATACGGCGAATCGCCTTGTCGCGCCAAGGTCGGCGGTTCAAATCCGCCCCGGCCCACCACTCTCTCAATCCTTATTACGATCTGGAGGCAGAACCGTCTCAATGAATCGAGGCCTTCTCTTCTTCTCGATACTCGTCGTCCTCGCAGGAATAGGCTCGAAGTCGATCTTCGTCGCCTTCTTCGGGGTCTTCCTCGCCGTTGTCTCCCTCATCCCTTCGCGCAGGTTCACCTCGAAGCTCCCCCCGGTCGGGACGCGGGTCGGCCCCCGCACGGTACAGAGGGCAACCCCTCCTACGTCGCAGACATCGACTGAACCCGACCCGGCCGCTGCTCTGCTCGCGGCCGTTTCAGCGTCATCCGCATCGAAATCGAACCCGACGTACACCCCGGCCCTCTTTCCGGGGCCGATCTTCCCGTCTCTGTCTCTGCAGGGACAGCCTACTCAGAACCCGCCGGCCAAGACAAGCGCCCAGCCCGCTGAGAAGGACGAAGTCCTGGAGGTCGGCGCCATCCTGGCGCTGGCAAGAGTTCTCCTCGGCTAGGGCACGTACAGGTTCATTTCGCGCGCAACTCGCTTCAGCCTTTCCACCCTGTGCTCCAGAGATGGATGGGTGGAGAAGAGCTCGACCAGGGAGCTTCCCCTGAACGGGTTGACGATCCAGAGCGACGAAGTCGCCGGCGACGGCCCCCGTCCCTTCCTGTTGGCTATTGGACTCGTCCGAGCCCTCGAGGTGATCTTCTGAAGCGCGCTGATGAGCCCGCCAGGGTTCCTAGTCAGCTTCGCCCCATACTCGTCTGCGGTCGTCTCGTCCCCCCTGCTTATCCCCAACTGAACGAACACCGCTCCCAGGGGCACCAGGACGGCCGCTGCCAGCAGAAGAGGAGAAGGTCCCCTGTCCCTGCTGTTTCCGCCTCCGAACCAGAGGGAGTACAGCACAATGTTCCCAATGTAGGAAATGGCGCCCGCCATCGTGGCGGCGATGCTCGACATCAGCACGTCCCTGTGGACGACGTGGCCAATTTCGTGCCCGATCACAGCCTCCAGCTCTTCAGGCGTCAGGGTCTGGAGGATGCTTGTGGTGGCGCAGACGACCGCCTTGTTTGGGCCCCTCCCCGTCGCGAACGCGTTGGGCTGCGGGGAGTCCACTACCCCCACCCTAGGCATGGGTATCCCAGCCTTCTGCGCGACGTTCCTGACCGCCCTGAACAGGACAGGGCTCTGCTCCTCCGTGATGATCTTCGCCCGCGTCGCCCTGATGGTCAGAGAGTCCGCGTAGAAGTAGGAGATGAAGTTGAAGAGGGCAGCGAGTACGAGTGCTCCGCCGGTAAAGAGCAGCGGGCTCCCAAAATAGAGGCCGACCAGGTATCCCAACCCGAGGAGCAGCCCAGTGAGGACTGTGAACAGTAGCGTCATCCTGAAGTAGATTGAAGCAGTCATGACCGTGCAGAAATTCGGCCCTTCGCCCGATGTAAAAACCTTGTTCCAGACTGCGACCGAAAAAATAAATCCCACCCCCGCGCCTCTACGAACGACCTTGGAAGACGACTCAGAAGACGCTGACAAGAAACGCAGGGGGCATCCCGTCGGGCCCTGGAGCCTGCCGGACATCGACGAGATGATGAAGCAGATGGAGAGGGCTTTCTCTGAGCAGTTCAAGGACCTCGAGCGCTATCTGCCAAAAGGCCTCGTGCGCGAGTCGAAGTCACCAGACGGCTCCACCAAGAAAGAGATCGGCCCCATCGTCTACGGCTACTCGGTCACCATCGGCCCGGACGGAAAGCCAGTGGTGAGGGAATTCGGAAACGTGAGAAAGGGAGGGGGGACTCCGTGGAAGGAGATCCAGGACAAGCGCGAGCCCCTCGTGGACGTGGTCAGTTCGGACAAGGAGGTCAGGGTCATCGCAGAGCTCCCTGGCGTGAGCAAGGAGGACATCGACCTCACGGTCAACGAGAGGTCCCTGGTCATTTCAGTCGAAAGGGAGGAGCACCGATACTACAAGGAGCTGGACCTTCCCGGGACCGTGGACCCCAAGGGGGCGAAGTCCACCTACAACAACGGAGTACTCGAGGTAACCATCCCTCTCAAATCCCGCGCCGACGGCGGCGTCAAGCTCCGGGTCGGCTGATCATCTGTACGGGCCTTCCTCGACCCCATCCTTGTACCTCGCGAGGGCGTTGAACTTCGGTTCTCTGTAGCCGTGCTTCTCCGCCAGCGAGCGTGCGATGTCTCCCGTGGTGATTATCCCGACCATCCCACCGCTCTTTCCAACGACGATCAACCTCCTGACCCTGTACTCCGCCATCCGGGCCGCAGCTTCCCCCACTGTCGCCTCCGCGGGCACGGTGATCAGGGGGGTCGACATGATGTCCTTCACGAAGACCTTCCCGGGGTCCACGGCGTCCGCCAGCACCTTCGCGACGAGGTCCCTCTCCGTGACGATGCCGATCGCAGTCCCTCCCTGGGTGACCACTGCACAACTGACCCCCCTCTTGGCCATGGCCTTCGAACAGTCCTGGACGCTGGTGTTGACGTCCACGGCCATCACCGCCTTGCTCATGATCGGTTCAACCGTCTGCTCCTGGCCTGGTCCCTGTTCCATCTGGTGCCCGAAACCCTACTTGCCTAATATGTCGTCTGAAGGTCGCCTGCCCGACGTCAGAGACCGCCCTCTGTAGTAAGGGGCCATGCGCCGGGATGAACCAAAGAGGGGCGGCCGTGCTGAAACCAGTTTATACCTGCCAGGTGTGTCCGGCGAACGTGGACAAAGTAGGCGTCCTGATCGTCTCGAAGAGCCTCAGCTCCCCCGTTATGGTCGACGCCCTCCGGAGGTCCCAGAAGTACGTCCCAGAGTTCTACGTGGTCGAGAAGCAGCAGAACCCGTTCAACCTCTCCGCAGCCAAGGCGCACAGGGTCGTGCCCGACCTGAACCTGACCGACGTCGCTCTCTTTGCGAGCAGGTACAAGGAAAGAATTGCCTTCGGCCTGACCGACACCGAGGACTTCGTGACCGCGGGGGGTCGTGACTCCCTCGAGAAGGTTGGGATCCCCATGCTCTGCGTCTCGAAGAAGTTCGCAGTGGAGAGGAGCAAGGCCGAGCAGAGGTCCCTCTTCGATAGAATCTTCAAGGGAGCCAACCCCGACTACAAGGTCTTCGACGCCGCACGATACCACTCTCAGTCGGAGGCTCTCCGAGACTTCCGCGAGACCGCCTCGGAGTTCAGGGAGGTCGTCGTAAAGCCGGACGCTCCCGCGAGGGGAGCCGGCGTGGGCGTCTGGGGGAAGGACTTCCGCTCCGACCAGGAGACCTCGGCGTTCTTCCTCGACGCCCTCTCCAGAGGGCGCGTCGTGGTGGAGAAGAGGGTCGAGGGCGAAGAGTCGAGCTTCCATGCGTTCAGCGACGGGAAGCACTTCGTGGCCGCCCCGCTGACCCGCGACTACAAGAGGGCCCTGGACGGGAACAAGGGCAAGCTGACCGGCGGAATGGGCAGCTACAGAGCGCCCTCACAGCGCCTCCCCTTCATCTCGCTGACCGAGTGGGAGCGCCTCGTCTCGGCCGAGGAAGCCTCCTTCAGGAAGTGGAGGGGGCGCGGCTCAGAGCCCGGCCTGAGGGGCATCGTTCTGTACGACGCGATCATGCACACCCGGAGGGGATTCAAGGTACTGGAGCGAAACAGCAGGGGAGGCAACACCGAGGTCATCAGCATACTGTCGACCATCGCTGACGACTTCGTAGACGTCTGCCACCGCATCCTCGACGGCTCGCTAAGGTCGATCCGCTTCTCGAGGAAGGCCTCGGTAGTGACCTGCGCGGTCCCGGAAGGATACGGGACAGGGCCAGGCGTTCCTACGAACGGTAGCCCGATTGACCTCTCTGCCGCGGTGGCCATGGGCGCTGCGAGCCCCGACAAGCTCAAGATATTCCCAATGGACGTCCGCGTCGATTCAGGACGGACCCTGATGGGGTCTTCCCGCGCGGTCGCGGTCGTCGGCTTGGGAGACTCCCTCGAGTCGGCCCGCACGAGGTCCCTAAGGGGAGCCCGCGCCCTCACCGGCCCGCTCAGGTGGAGGAAGGACATCGCCAGCTTCCGGGACCTCCGCGCCTGCGCCGCCCGCCTTCGCTCGCTTCGCACTAGTGCTTGAAGGCCCTCACGTGGGTCACAGCCATGGCCATCCCCGCCTCGTCGGCGGCCTCGATCGATTCTGCGTCCTTGACGGACCCTCCCGGCTGGATCACTGCGGTCACGCCCGCCCTGGAGAGCATCTCCACGCTGTCCCTGAACGGGAAGAAGCCGTCCGACGCGCAGACAGCTCCCATCGCCCTGTCCCCCGCGTTCTCCAGCGCAATCCTGACCGCTCCGTTCCGCTTCCTGAAGCTGCCCACTCCTAGCGTCCAGAAGCTCGAAAGCCTCCCGCCCTCGAACTTCCCATCCGCGATTACGATCCCGTTGGACATGACCTTCCTCACGACCTCCCAGGCCTCTAGCAGCTTGGCCATCTCCTCGGCCCTCGGCTTTCTCTTCGTCGGCACGGTGACGAGCGACGGGTCGAGCCTCTTCCAGTAGTCCACGTCGTCCTGGACGAGCACTGCGCCCTCGAGGACCTTCACATCGTACGGAAAGTCGGGCCTGAGCGAGGCCTCGATGACCCTGATCCTCTTCTTCTGCTTGCCTTCGAGGATCTTGAGGGCTCCATCGGTGAAGCCCGGGGCGATGACGATCTCGGTGTAGACCGACGAGTCCGCGACCCCCTCGTTCCTCCCGATCAGCTTGGCGGCCTCTTCGTCCACCCGCGTGCCAGCGACCACGGTCCCTCCAAAGTCCGCCTCGGGGTCGCATGCATGCGCAAGAGCGTAGGCCCTCGAGACCGAATCCGCAAAGGCAAAGCCGCTGATCTGGCCATGCTTCACCGTTGCTACGGCGGAGACGCCCTTGAGCCCGTCCACGACCCTGTACGCGCCCCCGACGTCCAGGAAGTTGTTGAACGACATCTCGTCCCCCGCCAACTGGCGCCACTCTCCCATCGTCCTCCAGCCGTCGATCGAGTAGATGACGGCCTTCTGGTCGGGGTTCTCGCCGTACTTCGCATCCCGAAGCTTCGAGGCGGAAAGGAGAAGGCGCTGAGGGAGCCCCGGCCCCCTGAGTCCGTTGAAGATCGAGGCGTCGTAGGCCGAGGTGATCGAAAAGGCTTCCACAGCCATCTTCTTCCTGAACTCAAACGTCGTCCCGCCGGAGGTCTCTTTCATTTCACTCAGGACCTCGTCGTAAAGTTCGTAGGAAGGGACCACGACGACCCTCTCGAAGTTCTTCGCCGCGCCCCTTACCATCGTGGGCCCTCCGATGTCGATGCTCTCCACCAGGTCTCCCCTTCCTTCCTTCAGCGCCACCCCAAACGGATAGAAGTTGCAAACGACCATGTCGACGGGCTTGACTCCCATGGCCTTCAGCTCCGCGAGGTGCTCTTGGGTCCCCCGCGCTAGGATTGCGGCCTGCAAGGGGGCGTGCAGCGTCTTTACCCTCCCTGAAATCGCGCTCGGAAGACGCATGTCGTCCTGCAGGCTCCTAGCCTTGACCCCGCCCTTCAGCAGCTCGGAGTAGGTGCCACCTGTCGACAGGATCTCCACGCCGAAGGTCACGAGGCCCTTCGCGAGTTCGACGAGGCCCGTCTTGTCCGACACGCTGACTATCGCAGTGCTTACCTTTAGGACTCCGTCGCCCTGCATTCGCGGCCTCGACCCCTCGGACCGCTAATTAACGCGGCTTTTCAGCATCAATGGGGTTTAGCACAAACATGGTAATCCAATCTTATATAGACATCAAAGGGGCAACGATTTTTGTGCCAAAGACGCGCAGCTTCTCCGTGAAGGTCGTAATCTCAAACCGGGAGGGAGCCAGCGACCCAGAGGGCGAGACCATCCTCAGGGACCTGGTGTCCAAGTCCGGGTTCAAACAGGTAAAGGGAATCAGGAGCGGAAAGTTCCTCCGGTTCGATGTCGAGGCGGCCGACTCTTCTTCCGCGAAAGAGATGGTCGAAAGAATCTGCGACGAGCTTAGGATCTACAACCCTGCGGCGCACTCTCTCTCGGTGGAAGCCTGACGTCCTCCGCACTCCGGGTCGCCGTCGTAAGGTTCCCGGGCAGCAACTGCGACATGGACGCGGTCGCAGCGATCAGGCGGGTCCGGGGGCTCAGGCCGGACCTCGTGTGGCACGAAGACTCCGAAGTATCGAAGTATGACGCTGTAGTCCTCCCCGGCGGCTTCTCCTTCGGCGACTACCTCAGAGGGGGAGCGATCGCCGCGAGGAGCCCCGCCTTGGGCCGCATCGAGCGCCTCGCCGAGAAGGGGGTCCCGGTGCTGGGCATCTGCAACGGGTTTCAGATTCTCATAGAAGCAGGCCTCCTCCCCGGCGCCCTCCTCAGGAACTCGACGCTCAGGTTCGTCTGCAGGTGGGTCACCGTCAAGGTCGAGAACGAGCGGACTCCCTTCACTCGAGGGATGAAGAAGGGCCAGGTGCTCCGGATGCCCATCGCGCACAACGAGGGAAGGTACACCGCACAGCCCGGGGAACTCGCCCGCCTTGGGTCTGAAGCGGGGGTCGTCTTCAGGTATTGCGACCAGGAGGGCAGGGCGACCAAAGGCTCCAACCCCACCGGCACATCAAAGAACATCGCTGGGATCACGAACCGCGAGGGCAACGTAGTCGGCCTGATGCCTCACCCGGAGAGGGCATCGGACCGGGTCCTCAGCCCATACGACTCGGCGGACGGCGCTTCGATCTTCGCCTCCCTCCTGGAGGCCGCAAGTTGATCGCCTCGAAGGTCGTCCTGGGCCTGACCGAAGACGAAACGGCCACAGTGAGGAGGACCCTGGGGCGAGAACCCAACGAGACCGAGTGGGCCGTCATCGACGCGGAGTGGTCCGAGCACAGCTCGTACAAGTCCTCGAAGTCCCTCCTCAAGCTCTTCCCGACGACCGGGCGCCGGGTCCTCCTAGGCCCGGGCTATGATGCGGGAGTCGTGGACGTCGGCGGCGGATACACCGTGACCCTTCACATCGAAAGCCACAACCACCCCTCGGCCATCGACCCCTACGGCGGGGCCTCCACAGGGATCGGGGGCGTCGTGAGGGACATCCTCTCCGTCGCCTCGCGCCCGCTTGCGCTGGTCGACATCCTGAGGTTCGGCGACCCAAGGAGGAGCACCCACTCCGTCTGGCTGCTTCGCAACGTCGTCAGGGGGATCGCTGACTACGGCAACTGCATCGGGATTCCCACCGTAGCCGGTGACATCGAGTTCGATGAGACCTTTGAGCGAAACTGCCTCGTCGACGTCGCCTGCGTGGGGGTGGCCAGGAAGGGTTCCCTGATACTGGCCGAAGCCCGCACTCCCGGAGACGTGGTAGTCCTTGCAGGCGGCTCCACCGGCAGAGACGGAGTAGGCGGCGCCTCCTTCGCCTCCAAGAACCTCGGAGACACCCCTAGCTCTGACAGGTCCTCCGTACAGGTCCCTGACCCCTTCATGAAGAAACTTCTGATCGATTCCCTGCTCGAAGCGGCCCAGACGGGCCTCATCCGAGGAATGAAGGACCTGGGGGGAGGCGGCCTCTCGACCGGGCTCTCTGAGATAGCCTCCAAGGGCGGCAGCGGGGTGGACGTCGAGCTCGCCCGGGTCCAAGTGAGGGAGCCGGACATGGGGCCGACCGAAGTGATGACCTCCGAGTCTCAGGAGAGGATGCTCCTGATACTCGACCCGAAGCGCTCAGCCCCGGTCCTGAAGACTCTGGAGAAGTACGAAGTTCCTTATTCAGTGATCGGCAAGGTGACGGCCGACGGGAGGCTCAGCGTGCGCTGGAACGGGAAGAAGATAGTCGACCTCCCCGCTGACTTCGTCGCCAACTCGCCTCTGATACCGAGGGTTGCGGTCAAGCCCTCGCGGGTGACCCCTGCTCCGAGACCCAAGGAGCCTGGCGTCGCCTCCGCCCTCGCATCTCTGATGGGCTCGCCGAACATCTCGAGCAGGCGCTGGGTCTACGAACAGTACGACCACGAGGTCGGCACAAGCACAGTCCTCAAGCCTGGTGGCGCCGATGCGGCCCTCATGCGGCTCCCCAACGGCTCCTTCCTCGCGATCAAGGCCGATGGCAACAGCAAGCATAGCGCCCTCGACCCCAGGTCGGGCGGGGCGGGTTGCGTGGCAGAAGCGAGCAGGAACGTGGTCGCGGTGGGCGCCGAGCCGATAGCGATGGTGGACCACCTCCAATTCGGAGATCCGTCTGACCCCGGGGTCTACTGGTCATTCCGTGAATCGGTCGAAGGCATGGCCGACTACTGCAGGCGGACCTCCATACCAGTGGTGGGCGGCAAGGTCAGCTTCTACAACGAGGACGACGCGACCGGGATCCCGATCAAGCCCTCCCCGATCGCAATGGTGGTGGGCCTGGCCCCTCCCTCGACCACGAAGGCACAGGCCTCCTTCACGCGCCCCGAAGAGGCCGTCTTCCTCGTAGGGGAGACGCGGCCCGAGCTCGGAGGCTCGGAGTACTACGAGACCGTCCTCGGCTTCGTTGGAGGAAGAGTACCCAGGCCGGACCCTGAGCAGGACTCGAGGACGTACGCCGCAATGCTGGGGCTGATCCGCAGTCGCGCGACGACAGCGGTGCACGACCTCTCAAAGGGGGGCTTGGCCGCGGCGGCCACTGAGATGTGCATCGGAAGGGGCCTCGGGGTCTCGATAGACCTGTCTCTCGTCCCTGGCGAGTCGCTCTCCCGTACAGAGGCGCTCTTCTCGGAGTCCCACGGAAGGTTCCTCCTGTCCACCGCCTCCCCGAAGAAGGCCGAGTCGGCCCTATCAAAGTCAGGCATACCCCACGCGCGTATCGGAGTCACAGGAGGCAAGGAAGTCTCGATACTTGCAGGCGGCCGAAGGGTTGCGGCCCTCGACGTGGCCAGGCTCAGTCGCCTATGGGAGACAGGGCTCTCGGAGCTGATGGAATGACCGACGCGAAGGAGAAGTGCGGCCTCGTCGCGGCGCGCTCCGCGACCGGGCAAGACGTAGTCAGGAAGACGATCCACGGCCTCGAGGCTCTCCAGCACAGGGGGCAGGAGTCCTGGGGCCTTGCGACGCCCGGCAGGCCCGTCTTCAAGAAGATGGGCCTCGTGGCCAACTGGCATCTGGACGCCGGACAGCTCGCGAACCACAGGGCGGGCTCGGCCATAGGGCACGTAAGATACTCCACAAAGGGCCGCTCCGTCCTAGAGAACGCCCAGCCCCTCCAGATCGAATCCTCCTTCGCCATCGCCCACAACGGGACCCTAGTGGGCTTCGAGCAGCTGACCGGGCCAGTCCAGGAAGAGTTCGGCCAGTCGTGCGACTCCGACACCAGGGTCGCCGGCTACAGGCTCCTCCACCACCTGAAGCAGCAGGGCGACATGTTCAGAGCTGTGCAGAAGCTCTCCACCGAGCTAGTCGGGGCATACTGCTTCATCATAGTCGACTCCGGAGGAGACGTCTACGCCATCCGCGACCCGAGAGGATACCGACCTCTTTGCCTTGGATGGCACGAGGCGACCAAGACGTACATCGCCGCCTCCGAGAGCTGCGCGCTGTCTGCGGTCGGGGCAGACTTCGTCCGCGACGTCGAGCCGGGCGAGATGGTGAAGTTCGGCGCTAAGGGCCTCGAGTCCTTCAGGTTCGCCGCGAAAGTACCCACCGCCTACTGTTCCTTCGAGTACACCTACTTCGCTCACCCGTCGTCGCGGATCAACGGCGTCTCGGTCTACGAGGCCAGGAAGAAGGTGGGAAGGGTCCTGGCGAAGAGGTCCGGAGCAAAGGGGGAGGTCGTCATCCCGGTCCCCGACTCTGCCAGGCCGTCCGCCCTCGGGTTCTCAGTCGAGGCAGGAGTCCCGATGGACGAGGGCCTGATGAAGGACAGGTACAGCAGGAAGGGGAGCATCAGGAGCTTCATCCAGCCTGGGCAGGAGGGCAGAGAGGACGTCGTTAAGAGGATCATACCCATCCGCGAGGTGATTCAGGGCAGGGACGTCGTAGTCGTCGACGACAGCATCGTCCGGGGCACCAGCTCCAGCGTGATCGTGAAGTCGCTGAGAAAGGCGGGTGCCAAGTCGGTCAAGATGGCGGTGACCTTCCCTCCCATCAGGCACCCTTGCTTCATGGGGATCGACTTCCCCAGCAAGGAGGAACTCCTCGTGCACAGGGTCGCCGAGGAGGGCGACTCCATACAGACGACCGCCTCCAAGGTCGCCGAAGCGATCGGTGCTGACGAATTCTTCTTCAACGACATCGAGGGCCTAAGCGAAGCGATAGGCCTTCCTCAGGACAGTCTCTGTTTCGCCTGCATCAACGGGGACTACTCGAAGTTGACGGCTGCGACCCCGATCGGCGAGACGGCCAAGGTCGAGACCAAGCCTTGATCAACATCGGGGTCCTCGTCTCCGGGCGCGGCTCCAACCTCGAGTCCATCCTAGGCGAAATCAAGAGGGGCTCGATCAAGGGCGCCAGAGTCTCGGTCGTAGTAAGCAACAATCCCGAGGCCAAGGCCCTGCAGGTCGCCAAGAAGCACGGGGTTGCAGGAGTGGCACTGGGCCCTTCTGATTCCTCTGAATCAATGGGTCAGGCAATGGTGGAAGTCCTGAAGGCCCACGGAGTCACTCCGCGGGAAGGGCTAGTACTCCTTGCCGGCTTCATGAAGATCCTTCCGAAGAGCTTCGTGGATACTTTCAGGGGACGGATCATGAACATCCACCCGTCCCTCCTGCCCGCCTTCCCAGGCATCGACGCGCAGCGCCAGGCGTTGGAGTACGGAGTGAAGGTCGCCGGGTGCACCGTCCACTTCGTAGTTCCCGAAGTCGACGCAGGGCCAGTAGTCGTCCAACGCGCAGTCCGCGTCGCGGAAGGAGACAGCGCGCAGACTCTCGCAGCCCGGATCCTGAGGGAGGAACACAAGCTCTACCCAGAGGCGGTCCGGCTCTTCGTGGAGGGGCGCCTGAGGATCGTAGGAAGGAGGGTCCTCATCACCCCATGACCGCGACGATCATGGACGGCAGGGCGCTCGCAGCCAGCATCGAGACCAGCCTCGCATCCCAGGTCTCGAAGATGAAGGGCCTGGGGACCAATCCGACACTCGCCACGGTCCTGGTCGGAGACGACCCCGCTTCCAAGGTCTACCTGGGCAGCAAGCATCGCGCCGCGAAGAGGACGGGCATCACCTCGACGAGCCACTCTCTCCCCGCCAGCTCGAGCGAGGCCCAGGTCGTCTCGCTGATTCGGCAGCTCAATGAGGACCGCTCGGTCCACGGAATCCTGCTCCAGCTCCCCCTCCCCGACCACCTAGACCAGAGGCGGGTCGTCGAAGCGATCAGCCCCGAGAAGGACGTCGACGGCCTCACTTCAACGAATACCGGGCGTCTCTTCTACGGCGAGGCAGACCTAGTCCCGTGCACCCCGCGCGGAGTAATGGAGTTGCTCCATCACTACAAGGTCAAGATCCCATCCTCCACCGCCGTGATAATCAACCGCAGCGCGCTCGTCGGGAAACCTCTCTACCACCTCCTCCTGAGCGAAGATGCGACAGTCACGATGTGCCACTCAAAATCCCCAGACCTTGCGGCCGTCGCCAGTCGCGCCGACATCCTGATAACAGCCGTGGGCCGCCGACCGCGGTTCACCTTGACCGCAGACATGGTCCGAGAGGGGGCCGTGGTTGTTGATGTCGCCATGAATCGCGTCGGAGACAAGCTCGTCGGGGACGCAGACTTCGAGTCCGTGTCGAAGAAGGCCTCCTACATCACCCCGGTCCCTGGAGGGGTTGGCCCGATGACTGTAATCATGTTGATTCAGAACACTCTGATCGCGGCTTCCCGGCAGGCCGGTCTCTTGCTGCCATCGGTGGCCCGAGGATGAGCAAGTCCGAGCTAAGGCAGACGGCTCTGCGCTCCAGGCGCTCGCTTCCTTCCTCCACGATCGAGAGCCTCAGCATCCAGATCACTGAAGTCCTTTCCACTCTTCCGGAGTTCGCGACGGCTTCCACTCTTGCGGCATACGCGGCGAAGAGCGACGAAGTACAGACGACTGGAGTGATCCAGGCCGCGCTCGGTGCGGGTAAGACTGTGCTGCTTCCGAAGGTCCTAATCGACTCTCGCGAGATAACCTTCCACGAAGTTACAGACTTGTCCCTGCTCGCCCCGGGCGCATTCGGCGTCCTCGAGCCCCGCGCCGATGCGAGGGTCGTTCCCCTCCGCAAGGCGGACCTCGTCCTCGTGCCTGTGGTCGCCTGGGACGAGAACGGCCATCGGGTCGGCTACGGACGGGGTTACTTTGACAAGGCTTTGAAGAACCGTGGGAGGGCCCTCGCCGCAGGTTTGGCGCTCGAGTCTCAGAGGTTCTCCAACGTACCTCAGGGCCCAACCGACGAGCCGCTCGACATCATAGTCACCGAGAAAAGGGTCGTCCGGCCCAGGAGTAGGTCGAGATGACGGAAACTACAGTGGCTGTGATTGCTGGGAGCAAGAGCGACCAGGCTATAACTGACGAAGCATCCAAGGCGCTCACAGAGCTCGGAGTCGCTCACGAGGTGCACTTCATCTCTGCCCACCGGAACCCCGAAAAGCTGAAGAAGTTCGTAGGTTCATCTAAGGCCCGAGTCTTCATCGCGGTCGCAGGCCTCTCCGCTCACCTGCCAGGAGTCGTCGCGTCCATGACCACCAGGCCCGTGATCGGGGTCCCTGTCGCTGTGAAACTCAACGGCCTAGACTCACTCCTTTCGATTGTACAGATGCCGCCCGGGGTACCAGTCGCCTGCGTGGGGGTGGACAACGGGAGGAACGCCGGCATACTCGCGGCCGAGATCGTCGCACTCGAGGACAACCGCGTCGGTGAAAAGATCGCGAAGCTGAGAGATTCATGGCGATGACCCCCCCTGGCACGTTCGTGCGGTCGGGCAAGGTCAAGGACATCTACGAGCTGGACCGCGACCTACTCCTCTTCCACTTCACCGACAGGGTCTCCGCCTTCGACGTGGTCCTGCCCACTGCGATCCCGAGGAAGGGCGACGTGCTCTGCCGCCTTGGGGCGCACTTCTTCGAGACTCTGGGCGTCCCCAATCACATGGTCCGCCTTGAGGGCCCGGACATGATGGTCGTAAGGAGGATGGACATGATAATGGTCGAGTGCGTCGTAAGGGGCTACCTCTACGGGAGTCTGATGGAGAGGGCCTCCAACGGACAGGTGACGCTTCAGGTCCCCTCAGTGCTCGCCTCGAAACTGCCGAGCCCTTACTTCGACCCCACGACGAAGTCCGACGTCAAGGACGAACCGATCACCGAGCCCGCCATAGTAAGAGAGGGCAGGGCGAGTCAGGAAGAACTCGACGAGCTGAAGCGGGCTTCCTTCGAAATCTACGACAAGATCTCCGCGAGCGCCGGGCCCGCGGGTTTCATCCTCGCAGACATCAAGCTCGAGTTCGGAAGAGGCGAGAGGGGAGGAGTGGTCCTGGGGGACTCCATCGGCCCGGACGAGTTCAGGATGTGGCCCTCAGAGGCCTACGCTCCGGGGAAGTCACAGGAGAGCTACGACAAGCAGCCCATCAGGGACTGGCTCATCTCCGAGGGATACAAGGCTAGGCTCGACCAAGCGAGGAAGGCTGGGGAAAAGGTCCCTGCTCCGCCGGCCCTTCCAGGCTGGCTCGTGGAGGAGACGAGCAGGCGATACACCGCCGTCTACGAAGGTCTCTCAGGGAAGCGCCTCTAGGCAGGGCCTCGAGTGACCCGCTCCTCCTACGCGAAGGCGGGCGTCGACATCAATACCGTCAAAAAGATCCAAGCGACCCTCGCAGGAACCCTCGGTTCCACCTTCCGGTTCAGGTCGGGAAGAGGAGCCCCCCTCATCCCGATCGGCCACTACGCTGGGCTCGTCGACCTTGGCGGGGACTCGGCCCTCGCGCTCCACACCGACGGCGTGGGGTCCAAGGTCCTGGTCGCTCAGCGCCTGCGGAAGTTCGACACTGTCGGAATAGACTGCGTCGCCATGACAGTCAACGACCTCGTATGCCTCGGGGCAGAGCCCGTTGCACTATTGGACTACATCGCCCTCGAGCGAGAGAATGAACCGCTCGTGGCGGACCTCACCCGTGGGCTCGTCGAAGGAGCGCGCCTCTCATCGGCCCCAATCGTGGGCGGCGAGACAGCCGTACTGGGGGACGTAATCAAGGGCTACGGGGGCAACGGGTTCGACCTGGTGTCCATGGGAGCGGGCCTGGTAGACAAGCGGGACCTGGTCGACGGCTCCAGGATCTCGAAGGGAGACCTCGTGCTCGGCCTCGAGAGCTCGGGCCTGCACTCCAACGGCTTCACTCTCGCGCGAAGGATCTTGGGCAAGGTCCCCTTGGGGAGCTCTCCCGAGGGGCTCGGGACCTCCGTCGGGGAGGCCCTGCTCGAACCGACCAGAATCTACGTCAAACCAGTCCTCGCGGCCGCAAAGGGAGGAGACATCCACGGAATCGCCCACGTGACTGGGGGCGCATTCACGAAGCTTGGGAGGCTCGTAGGGAACGGGCGGCTAGGATTCGACCTCAGGATGCCTCCACCGCCCCCAATCTTCGGACTCTTGCAGAAGCTAGGGAGAGTTTCCGCCAAGGAGATGTATTCGACATTCAACATGGGAGTGGGCATGTGCCTTGTACTCCCGCCTGGCGAAGAGCAGCGCGCGGCAAGAAGGCTTCGAAGGGGCGGCCTAGCCGTCCATGAAATCGGTAGAGTGAGAAGCGCGTCTGGTGTCTCCGTCAACGGCCTTAGGGTCAGTTAGCAGGGCGTTAGAATCCGCGTTTCTCCGACCCTGACCTGCGTCTTGCCTTCGCAAGAATCGGGTCCAGAGTACTTCTGACGAACGAATCGCAGCGACTTGCCGCGTCTCCGACGTGCCTCTTCGGGTCCATGAGCCTGCTCAACTCTCTTCCCGTGATCCGCGTCGAGACCGACTTCTCTTTGGCGAGCAACCGCTCGATTGGGTTGGCTCTGCCCATCATCACTTCC
Source organism: archaeon (assembly GCA_016432545.1). Lineage (NCBI taxonomy): Archaea > archaeon. The sequence continues at coordinate 811,558 of CP066694.1, read as the reverse complement.
TCCCATGCCAATTGGGACTTCACTCTGATCATCTCATGAAGCTTCTGCCTGTCACCTCCCTTCTTGGAAAGCTCCATCATCAAGGGCTCAGTCCCGGCAAAGGGCCCGTACCTTGCCACGTTCTTCTTGATCATCTCGGGGAAGACGCGCAGGCCTCCGGCAAGTCTCCCGTACAGAATGAGGCACTCCTCCACAGCCAAGAAAGACTCGGGGACTGCAATCCGCCTGGCTGCTGAGTCGTCCAGGGTCCTCTCCAGAATGCTGGAGGCGGCGTTGGAGAAAGCCACCGGGGGCATCGCGCCGACCAGCCTGGCCAGAGAACACATGCGTTCGGCCGTTATCGGATTCCTCTTGAACGGCATCGCGCTCGACCCGACCTGCCTCTCCCCGAAGGGTTCGGCCCACTCGCCGAAGGCCGGCGACTGCATCACCCTCAGGTCGAGACCGAACTTGTGGCAGCTCTGGGCGACAGACGCAAGGCAAGAGAGAAGGACGAAGTCCACCTTCCTTGGGTAGGTCTGCCCGGTCACTTCGAAGGCCTCGATCCCGAGAATCTTCATGACAGCCGCTTCCTGGCCCCTTACCTTCGCATCCGTCCCGAGGAGGGCCTTGAAGCTAGCCGACGTCCCCACCGCTCCCTTGATGCCCTTGCCCCCGAGGAAGGTGTCCCGGACCGCGTCCAGGAGCTTCAGGTCCAGCACGAGGTCCTGGGCGTAGTTGGCGAACCTGTAGCCAAGCGTCGTGGGCTCCGCTGGCTGAAGGTGCGTCCAGGCCATGCAGACCACCTCCTTGTTCTCGACGACCCTTGTCCTGAGGTGTGCAAGAACTTCGAGGATCCTCGAGCGGAGGATCGCGACTGCCTTCCGATAGATCAGAATGTCCGCATTGTCCTCGATGTCCATCGAGGTGGCCCCCAGGTGGAGCTTACCTCCCCCCACCTTGGCCTGGTCCGCAAAGGTCCTCAGCTCTGCCATGAGGTCGTGCCTGATCTTCCCCTCCAGATTGTGCGCCTTCGCGATGTCGAGGTGAGCCCTGCCGCTCTTCGAGCGGATGTCCTTCACTTCCCTTTTGGAGAGGAGCCCCAGTGCGCCCTGAGCTTGCGCGAGCGAGAGCCAGACCTTCCTCCAGGTCGCCCTCTTCTCCTCCTCGGAAAAAAGCGCTCTCATCTCCTTGCTGGCGTATCGCCACGTGAACGGCGAGAGGTAGGAGTCATACCCGAACCTCTCTTGGGCGTCCTTGTCCCGCTTCGAACTCATCTCTGGCTCTCCGGGAGGGAGAAGCTGAGAGTCCCTACGACCTGCCGCTGCCGATGCTCCCTCCAGCCGACGCTTCCATTCAAGAGCTTCAGCTTGTCGTCCTTGTTGAGCGCCTGGTCGATCATGTAAGTCGACCCAGTGAACAGGATCTTCTCGCCCTTCGAGGTCAGGTTCCTTGCGACCGAGAGGGCCGTCCCAGGGTCCGACGCCAGTTGCATGGGAAGCCCCGGATAAGACTCCTTCAAGGACGAGAAGACCCTCTCCGGGTCCTGGCCCTTGAACCCTGCGCTAGTGACGACGACGGCGCGGGCGTGCGCGACAAGAGGCCCGATCACCGCCACCGGGTCCCTCGCTCCGGTGATTCCGACGACCAGCACCAACTTCGCATCTCCGAACCTCGCCCCCAGGTCCTCTGAAAGGGCTTTCGTCTTGCTCGGGTTGTGAGCGACGTCGGCGAAGACGTCCTTTTCGACGGCCCAGAACCTTCCGACAAAGCGGGCGTCGAGGAACTTTGAGACGACTGTCTTGATCTTCGCCGAAGGAATGAGCTGGAGTATCACCTTGGCAGCCAGAGCCGCGTTGGTCGCTTGATAGCGGGACTCGAGCAGCGCCCCAGACAGGGCTGACTTGTCAGCCTTGAGCCAGGCGTCGCGGATCGTTCTGACATCACCTGCGGAGAGGATGTGAAGCGGAGAGCCCACGTCCCTGCAGAGGCCCGACAAGACTCGCTTGGTAATCTGATTCGAGTCGGCAGTAAAGAGGGGAACCCCGGGCCTGCAGATTCCGCCCTTCTCCAGCGCCCTCTGCCAAAGCTCTTGCCCTAGGACTTCCTCGTGGTCCTGGCCCACGTTCGTGAGCACCGTCGCCTCTACCTTGAGGGCGGTCACCGGGTCGTACCTACCGCCGAGGCCGGTCTCGATCACAGCCCACCTGAGCTTGTGCCTCTCGAAGATTCTCAGAGCGACCAGGAGGCTCGCCTCAAAGTGGTCCAGCACCCATACTTCACCCCTGAGCGCGCTCTGGACGCAGTACGGCCTGATGTCCCTGGCCCAGACATCGGCGATCTCCTCGTGGCTTGCGAGCCCGTCCTCCACCACGAACCTCTCCGAGTAATCGAAGACGTGAGGCTTGACATAACAGCCGGCCTTCGTATAGGCAGACAGCCCCCTCTGGAGGAACTGGCATGTCGAGCCCTTCCCACTAGTCCCCGCGACCTGAATCAGTTTGACCGGATAGCCTCTAGGCCAGAGGTGTCTGACCGCTTCCCTTACGACCTCCAGCCTTGCTAGCTGCTTGGAAGCCCACTTGGAGTGGTAGACCTCATCGACTGCAACGTAGTACGACCACGGGGAGGCGCTCCCTGGATGGCCCTCCGACCTTCCCCCCGATGTCCTTCTTCTCATCTATTGTTCAAATCCCCGCTCGAGGGCCGAGGATAAAGCCCTTCGGCGTTCGGAGACTCTTACGCATTCAAAGCATCGAAAGGTGAGTGGCAAGGTGGACCGGGGGGGATCCGATGGGAAAACCATGCTGAGATACGGTCCAAACTCGAAGATGCTTGGAACCTGGCGAATCCGCTTTGAAGAGAGTCTCCGAAGCGGGTTCGGAACACAGAATTTCTAGTCATACGCTTTGCCTCTGTGTCTGATTCTGAGTACGAGAATGTCAGGACCAAATATCGCATATACGACCCTGTAGTCCCCCACTCTGAGTTTGAATAGTCCCTGGAACTCTCCATGTAGCGCCTCGCCGCCCCTTGGGCTCTCACTCAAGGTCGTCCCGATCTGATTTAGGATCCTAGTCCCGTCCTTCGGGCTGATCTTCTTGAGGTCGCGGCTTACGGACGACTTGTAAAGGATCCTACCGGGCAAGCTTGACCAGGTCTTTCTGCGAGACGACCTTGTCGTCCTTGTCGTTCAGCCTGTGGAGTGCGACGAGATAGTCTTCATACTCCTCGAGGTACTCCTTTAGTGCTTTTGTGACGATGTACGTCTTGGGGCGGTCTAGCGACCTCGCTAGGTCATCCAACCGCTTCGCTATGTCCTCGGGCAACCTAACCGATACAGCTTCGCTCATCACTTGTCGTACAACGCTGACACGTATTTAAGCGCATATTCGGTAGGACAACTCGACTCATGATGCGCGTTGCCCACGTGGAGCATTGCTTGGCGACCAAGTATGCGGTCGCCGGGACTACCGACCAAATAATTGGTCGGAAATTCTCCCTAGTCTGAGGCTTCCCATAACGGCAGGAACTCTCCGACGGTCAGGCAGATGTCTTCGACTACGGTCTCCCAACAACGATTTCTTCGGTCTCGCCCGAGACCCGACGCACCTGGAACCGAATGGTCTCGCCAGATTTGTGCTTCCCCACTGCATCCTGAATAGTACTGATCGAGTCCCAACTTTCGTCAGGAACTTCTCGGTCATCAACCACCAGCAGGACGTCATTAGAATGTAGGCCAGCGCGACTAGCCGCGCTGTTCGAGCATGGTGGGGACTGGGCAAGAACGCCTCTAGTTCGTAGTCACGAACGCGGTGCGCGGAATACAAGGGATAGGGCTCGGCCGAGGCTGCCAACTCCACACATATTGGGTGAAACGGGAGGTACGACCTCCGATGTGGGGCTCTAATTCCACTTCAAGAGGCACGCGGGTCGGATTTGAGCCTCAAGGCACAGTGCCGCATCTAGCTCGGCTAAGTAGTGTCTGGGCATGAGACTCCCGCCTGGAGTTCAACAGCTTGTTGAGCGACTGCGTCATAGGGGCCTCGCTATTTCGAAATCTCTTCGCTCAATACTTGATAGGTTTTGGGCCCCAGCTCTTCCGGCATGACCAATACGATGTCTTCGTTGGTCAAGAACGCGTCGAGGATGCTCACACCGTTCCGGAAGAGTAGCTCAGTGATGAACGACGAGATTCCGGGCACTTTCTTCGCCGAGGGAGACGACCTGATCGTGACCTTTGCTACGTCCCTGATAACAGACGTCTCGTAGTTTCCCCACAACACTTCCTCGAGAAGTTTCGCGTCTTCCTCCTCGGCGATTATCTTAACCGAGTTGGGAAGCTGGAAGACGTACGGAGTGCCGCTGAACCGGTCCTTCAACTTCAGGAAATCCTGCAGAATCTGATGCTGTTGGGTAGCTTTCCCCTCGACCGACACGTCAACCATCCCTCCGGCGAGCTCGAGCTTGGAGTCCTTCAGACTGGCTGACATCTCTTCGAGTCTCTTCTCTTCCAAGCCGTCCGAGAATCTCTTGATCGCGACCACGATGGTCGCCATCTTGGCCTTCCTCCCGGTCAGTTCCTCCACTTCAGACGAGATCTTGGATGCGAGCGCATGGTAGTTGACTATCTTCAGCTTCAGCGACGAGAGCACCACGTAGTTCCGCCAGATGACCGTAGATACAGCCTCGCTAACCGTTTTTCCGTTTCTTTTGGATGACGCTGTCAACCTATGCCATCACAAGGCGCCAGCCAGTATGTAATAAGTATAACATTGAAATTAGATACACCTATATAGTGTCATAAACATTGCAAATTGAAATAGAATGATAACTACCAACATGAATCCAACAACCATAATCGCATCTGTTCAGCCGAGGATGCTCAGCCAAGTGACTGAGCAGCTAAAGCACACTCAGGGAATCACCTACTTCTCACCAGTGACCGGCAGGTTCGATCTAGCGATTGAGCTGAAGGCCGCAGACCAAAAGCAGGTCTACGAACTGGTCAACAAGATCCGATCCATTACCGGGGTCACATCAACAAGAACCTACACGCCTTTCGAAGGCTTTGCAAACGGCAAGAACGTTCAGGCAACTGACGCTCTCGCACTGGTCCTGTTGCAAGTCAACGAGAACGCGCAGAAGGTCCTCCAGTCTCTAGAACAGCACCCACAAGTACGCAATGCATCCGTTGTACCAGGCGAATTCGACATCCTAGCGACTGTATACGGGAAGAACCAAGACGAAGTTCTCTCCTCAGTCTCGAAGATTGCCGAAGTGCAAGGGGTGAAGTCATCCGAGACTCTGTTAGCCTACAGGCCCATCTGGGCGTAGGCTCCGCCTTTTTCTGCTTAGTATTCGAACGGGACCTTCCGACCTATCTTTATCATGATAGCCGTTAAACAAAAGGAGGAGGTCGACTGGCGGGGGTCTGACAGCTCAAAGCTGCTGCTCGCTGACGAATCAAGTAATTTTATGACGCGGGTCGGATTTGAAGCCACCCACGCGGGTTCAAATTTCGGCAGAGACATTCTATCGATGGTTTGTGAGCAAATTGTTGGGTTCAAACTCACCGTCATTCTATCTCGACTTCATCTGGAGGGGACATGACATCGTGCATGTTGGCACCACCCCTGGTGGCTTCGACCCTTCCAACGGAGACGTTTATGCCGACAACACTGGCTCAAACACGGTATCCGTGATTGCGGCATCTTGATGAGGTCAAGGATGCGGATTAGTACAGTGGCGAACTTGAGTTTCCTGCGACCGCATACCGTACTAGCCGTGAGAATAGGGCTCGAAACAAACTCTGTCAGCCAAACTGAGTCTATTCTGAGCTATCCATAAATGGACCGGGGGGGAATTGAACCCCCGACCTTGGGACCCTTGCGGATTCTCCCGCGTGCAAGGCGGGCGTTCGTACCGCTGAACTACCGGCCCACAATAGAAGGGGCTCCTCGTCTGTTCTTATCCTCTTCTCGTCTGTTCTTATCCTCTTCTCGTCTGGAAAGGAATTATAGGCAAACCCGAGGCGTGGCGAGACCGTGGGCCGGTAGCTCAGCTTGGCTAGAGCACCCGACTGATAATCGGGAGGCCAAGGGTTCGAATCCCTTTCGGCCCATCCAATTTAGCTCACGGCTTTCTTCACGAGCGCAGCGATTCTTGCATCTTCCGCGGCACCCAACCCCTTCAGCGCGAAGGTGGTCGGCCAGATAGCACCTTCATCGAGATTCGCCTTGTCGCTGAAGCCCAACGTCGCATACCTCGAGTTGAACTTCTGCGCCGCTTGGAAGAAACAGACGACCTTGCCGTCCTTGGCGTAAGCAGGCATCCCGTACCAGAGCTTCGGCGCAAGGCCGGGCGCACTGGCCTTGATGATTGCGTGGAGCCGTTTGCCCGTCGTGCGGTCGGGCTCCCGCATCCCGGCGATCTTCGCGAGCACGACGCTCTCCCCATCTTCCTTGTCCCCCGACTTCAACTCTTGGATGCGATCCTTCATCGCGGCGCGCTCCTCATCGGTGAATCCCTTGAACTTCTTGCCTGCCGAGGCGGTACTCTTGGCGGAACTCTGAGCGCCCTTCTGTGCAGGTTTCACGAAGTCCTATTCGTCTCAGAGCCTAATTACCTTTCATTCCCGGAGCTTACGATAGAAGGAACCCCCCTCGCTCGGCGGCAGGGCTTACGCTGGTCCGGCAACCTTGACAGGGGAGCCTCGACTAGGCTACGACCTTGAAGGTGAAAGTAAGGGAGACCGAATGGGGAGTACCGGCTATCGTGTAGTGCATGGTCGCTGTGACCGTGTATGTGCCCGTGGGAGCGCCGACGCCGTATCCGACAAAGAACACGAGTGCGTTCTCAGCTGGAGCAACGCTGGCCTGACCCCAACCCCTGAAGTCCCATCTGTATCCGAAGAGGGTCGTCGGGGTGCCATCAAGCGCCCCTGGTGTGGGGAAACTTCCGGGCGAAGTGGCTCCAGTCGGAGGCGTGAAGCTGTCGCTCGTGAATGTGGTACCGTTCGGTGCTGCGATCTGGATGTCCAGCTCGTTGACATAGACTTGGTGCAATGGTTCGACGCACGTCCTCGAGACTCCGAAGAGGTCTATGCAGGAGACCGATGTCCGAGTCACGTTCTTCGATGGATTCGACAGGTAGAACCAGAAGTCTGGGAAGGTCGGAGCGCCGCCTGCGCCCGACAGTGAGATGACCTTCGAGATCTGAATGACGCTGAAGTTGACGCCAGTTGAGGTGTCGGTCACCCCAATCCCCGGGCTCTGCTTGGAGACTAGGAGGTTGGGTCCTGTGACCAGGAATGAGAAGGCGATGACTGCGCTAGCCAAGTAGATTCCTTTCTTCTCCTCTGTCGTTTTCACGCGCCTGAATCACTAGCTGCCAAGCTTAAGGGTTGAGAACCCTCAATCCATGAGCACTGAATGCAGCGTTCTGTCCGGCCGGAGTCGAATGCGAGGCCATGAAGGCTTATCTAATCGGGAGGCCCCGTGCCGATTGCGAATGGACCGGAGGTTGACGGTTTCCGCAGGTCTTGTAATGGTGACCGTAGTGGCGCTCAGCCCTCTCGCCTTCCCCGCCTTTGCGTCAAAGTCTCGGCAGCTGGTGATATCGGTGGAGGCTTCCTCTCCGGTTTACGCCGGCCAGACAGTCCAAATCTCCTCAACCGTCCAGTACACCAACGGAACGGCCGTTGGAAACAAAGCTACCTTTTCCGGGTCGCGCATCTATTATCCTAACGGGACGGCCATTGCCCTTTCGGCCTCTCCTACAGTGACGGCGGCAGAGCTTGTCAGATGGACATACAATCTGCCTTTGAATGCGCCAAACGGCCTCTACAGTATCACCGTGAAGGCTACAGTGGGCCCGAACTCCACATGGGGACAGACTTCGTTCACCGTCAACAATCAACTTGCCTCTGCCAGCGCCCTGGCCGCGGTTTCCTCCCAGCTCACCGCTATCAACTCCCAGGTCGTGTTGCTAAGTTCCAGATTGACTTCGCTCTCCACCAACATGGCGGGGAACTTCACGAACACTATGGGTGTCCTGTCAAGTGACTTTGCAAGCATACGTGGACAAGTACGAAATCTATCCTCAAGCCTTGCGAGCAATTTCACGACCATCTCAGGATCCTTGACTGCAATCAGGGGGACCTTAGGCTCGCTGGCCACCTCTGCCTCGATCGCCGACCTGAAGTCGATTATCCAAAGCGACATTGGAGGAATCAGCGGGACGGTTGGTTCCCTTGCAACATCAGCCCAGGCCAATGAAATCAGCTCGGGGTTACAGAGTCTGCAGAACCAAACATCAGGCATTTCGAACCTGGAGGCCTTTGTGCTCCTTCCAGCCCTAGCTGCAGCGATAGTCTTGATCCTGATCGTCATCATCAGGAGAAGGTCCTAGGTTCGGTTAATTCCGTCCCAGGAGACTAAGGATTAGCCTGGGAAAAGCGGTTTCTGTTCATCTCAAAGAAGAATGGTAACAATCCAAATAAGCCGGATGTCCTCGATGGTAACTATCCTAATAGGCAAGCCCCGCCCATGAGACGGTGATGGGGGCCAGAAAGTCTCCCGTGGTTCGCCTTCCGGCGTCGCATTATGCGACCATTTGAGCTTCCTGAATCGTCTTCAAGCAACGAGGCCCCCATCGGAAAGTCCCAGAACCAACTAGACTAGTTTTCAACCTCTAACGGTCCTCCTCAGCACCTTGACGTCCAGCACAAGGTTGCCGGTCAACAGGACCGCTCCTAGGAGCAGGCCGCCGACTATCAGCGCGTCGGACTCCGAGACGACTCCGAACGTCGCAGCCTGGACGATGCCCTTCAGGAGCACGGTGTGCTTGAAGGAGGTCAGGGCCGCTGCGCAGACGAGCCCGAAGACGGATGCGAACAGCTGCAACCCGAGGTTGCCGAGCTCGATGATGTCGAAGACCAGGTATGCGAAGATCACGGCTACGCTCCCGAAGACCACCACCGTGGGGTCGATGAAGTATACCGCGCCCCCGAACAAGAAGCAGGACCCGCTGATGACCAGGGCCAGCTTCGACTTGCCGATCCTCCTTCCCTGCGGCCTCCCTTTCAGGGCCACGGCTGAGAGCGTGACCACTCCGAGGCTCAACAGAACCATGAAGTCGGTTATGTTGACCAGGAAATTCTGACTTCCTATCGCGAGAAGAAAGATCGCGACCAGGGTGAAAAGCCAGGAGGCGCTTGCCAGGGACTCCGGCATGTACCCGTCCTCTCCGAGGGCGCTGAGGTGCCTGGCGGCGGCAAGGAAGGCGGGCACGAAGGTGGTGACCGCGGCGATCAGAAATGCGGCCGCGACGAGGAGTTCTTGGCCGGTCCCGAGGAAGGTCTGCGCCAAATAGATCGCCGGGATCTGGGAGCCGACCAGCCCTCCCTGGTCAGGATGGGCTGAGAAGACCGCCAGCCCATACAATATGTTCAACGACGCCGCGATGAGCACGCTAGCCACCATCGCGACGCCCAGGTACCTGGTCCTCTCCATGGTGAATCCCTTCCTCAGGTTGGAGATTATCGGAATCTTGGACCTCTCAAGTGCGTCCCTCTCCAAGGCCTGGATCTCCTGGAACCCGAAGAAGAGCAGGTAGAGGTATCCCGTGTTGACTATGAGGGCCCACGGCCACCCTCCGCCTGCTATCGGCTGGAAGAGCCCCGTCAGGTCCCAGCCACCCGCCCCCCCGAGCGAAAGTGAGTGGAGCGCCAGCATGACGACGAGCCCCCCCGTGAGCACAACCTGTATGTTGCCGAGGGCCTTGAGATACCGCCTTTCGAAGAGCACGTTGACGAGAGTCCAGAGGACGAAGGCGGCCGCGAGCCCGTAGACTACTATGTTGGTCGTCTCCCCCCCGAGGCCATAAGCCGAAAGGATCCTAGGGAGGAAAGCAAAGTCGAAGACGAGGAAGACTATCTTCGTGTACGCCGCCAGCGCGGTGTTAGCTACCCACATCGAGACCCTTGAAACGAAGTACCTGACGCTCCTTCGCCCCCACGCCAGCTTCGCGAAGGAAGGACCTCCGACCCCTTCCTGCCCTTGCGCCCTTGACTCCTTGTACATGTCCGAGTAGACCTTAGCCATCCCGAGCGACAGGAGCGTGGCAAGACCGAGCGAGGCTATCGAAACCACCTCGTACTGCTCGACATTGAGAGGGATGAGGATGAAGAGGGGCGACCCTAGGGTCGCGCCCACGCCCACCGCTACCATCGTCCCAAACCCGTAGACTGGCCTCCTTCTCGCCAACCCGGGTATCCTCTTGAACCTCGCAGTGAGCGACTCGGGCAGCTGTGCGACCAGCGCCCCTCCCGCAAAGATCATCGAGCCTGTCGCGAGGAGGACGACGACGTCCCCCACTCCTACCAGAGGCGTGCTCGAAAGATAGGTGAACTCATCGAATGCGATCCCGACCCCCAGAGAGACCAGGGCCAGGCCCACCGCGAAGCCGACTACCTTGAACCCAAGGGCTGCGGTCCTGACCCTCGGAAGGAGCTGGGGCACTAACCCTCGCCTGGCGTTACCGAGAGCCCGGCCTCCCTCATGTTGAGCGCAGCCTGACTGAGGGTGTAGAAGGCCCCTAGCACGAGTACGGCCCCGACCACGAACTCTATCACCGACACGTATTCCGCTAACGGGGAAGTGCCGATCGCCCCATAGACCTGCTCGGCAAAGTACTCAACGAGGCCGGCCGGGGTCTTGACGCCCAGCACCGTGGGCGCCAGCGTGACGGTCCCCGCGACCACGAGTACCGATGCCAGCACCAGCTCGCCAAGCGCCATCGCCATCAGCCGCACCACGTCGGGCCTTCTCTTCTCCTGTAGCGCGCCTACGAACCTTTGAACGGTTTCGTCGCTGTTCACGACCAGTCCTGCCTTGACCCTGGCCCTGAGCTCCTCGTCCGAGCCCGAAAGCAAAGTAACTGCCTTTACGTCCAGTAGAAGCCTTTCCATCGCCTCATCTTCCTCTCCCCTATCCTGACTCAATCCTATTCCGTCTCAAGTCAGGGAGACTATTTCTCCATTCATCAGCCTTCCCCGAAGGGAGCAAACGGTTATAGGAGGAACGACGGGAATTTCGACCAACGAATGGACCCAGCGGACTCGCTGAGGCAGACAGTTACAAACCTCTTCGACGCCGTGAAGCACAGCGAGCACGCGAAGGAGCTCGAGAAGGAAGCCGCTGACCTGGAAGGGACGCTTGAAACCGAGCTCAGCAAGCTGGATTCAAGGACCGAGGAGATTCTCAACCTGACCTCCGGCATGAGGGAGGACTCTGACGAGGCGGTGGAGGAGCTCACGAAACAGTTGGAGAGCTTCCTATCGGCGGCAGTCGCTCAAGCAAAGCAGAAGCTCAAGCGGAAGGCAAAGGAAGAAGTCGCGGAGCGGCAGGCTGCGGCGGCGGGCGAGCGGGACAAGGCGCTCAAGAGCATGGAAGCCTACCTCGCGACGGACCCCATCCCGGTCATCGAACAGGTCGTGTCAGTCAAGCTCGGGGACGGAATCTACCAAGCTCACTCCAGATACGAATGCGAGGGAGGAATCAAGTACGACTTTCGGCTCGCGGCGCAGAACTCCAAGCTCTTCCACCAAGAGTTGATGCTCTCCCAGCTCGGCTACGACCTCAAGGTCCCTGTCAGGTTCTCAAAAGCCCTCCTCAAGAAGAGCAGGGTTCTGGGATTCGAGAGGCTCGACCAGTACGTCCTCACGGACGCGGAGACCTCCGGAGAGAAGGTCAGGGCCCACTTCCAGAAGGCAGACAACGGTGCCAGGATCAAGATGACCACCTCTGTCTCAGAAGACGCCGGCTTCGTGGGACTCGAGTACTGCGACCAGGTCCATGCCGTCAACGTGATGAACGACCCGACCCTAAGCGCGCACGCGGACCTCAACGGCCTGAAGAGGGCTGCCTCGGACCTCTCACGGGAGCTCTCCGAGCTCTCCAAGAAGAAGGTCGCCCTTCTCAAACTTTCTTTCAATGGGGACGCCGACTTCGAGGAGCTCGACTGCTACAAGGTCCTCGAGTCTGTCCTCAAGGTCCTCGGGCCCGCGTACCGCACCGTCCTCAAGGAGATTGCTAGCGCTCCGCGCGCGGCGGGCAGGCTCAGTCACGAGGTCGTCCGCGAGCGGCTGCGGATCCTTGGGGAGCGCTCACCCTCCGTGGCCCAGGCCCTCGGAGTCCAAACTCCCCAGTGACCGGCAGTTCTAAGAAAAAGCCCGTGGGGTTACCCTTCGGGCTGCGGCGGGCTATCGCCCGCTACGCGGCACCCTTCAGGGTGTGTCTAGAGATGATGGCCCAGACGCCAGCGACCGCGACCAAGACTCCACCAACTCCTCCTGCGATGAAGCCTAGGACCGCCATGACCACGTTGAGGGACTCGTCCTTGACCTTGCTAGATGTGACTAGGGCGATGATGCCGACTATCATAGTCAGCAGCGGCCCTGGGAAGGCGAGCAGGTCTGCATATGTCCTGGCGCCCGTCAGGTTGACGCCAAGTGCGGTCGCTCCGAAGGCGATGGCCACTATGCCTCCTATCAGAAGGAGGGCACGTGATATCTGGTATCCGTCTTCTTGGTTCACTCTTTTCACCCCCGTTGGGCCTTCGCTTTCCGCGCTGGGAATAATACCTCAGGTTTGAACGAATTATTGCAATTCGCCCAGCCCTAGTCTGGAAAATCTATCTTTGACCGAAGCGGGCCTATCGGGCCCCCATAGGCGCCTTCCGGGCTTCTATTCCACGCCTGAGTGCGGAACTGAAACGAGCCTCGTGACCCTCTTTCCGGGCAGGACCGTGATCCTGTCCTTCATCGTAACCTTGACCCCTCCCCTGTCGTCAGTCGTGCCGTAGAGGCGTGCGTCGGCCTTCCTGAACAGGGTCAGCTCCACCCTGGTCCCCCACGGAAGCGTGTACCTTAGGGGATGGAGTTCCGTGCCCGCTCTCCTGGTGAACGTGGGTGTCACGTGGCAGATGCCAATCTGGTCCTCCCCCACCGCGGAGTGGGCAGTCGGGTCCATTGTCCCACCGCTGATCCTGTCCGGGTACGAGTAGTAGCCGGTTGCTCCCGCAGCGGTTGTAACCACGGCTCCGTCCCCTATCGCCTCGTCCTCGAAGGCGCCCTCCTGTCCCTCGATCGTCACGCGGTACCTCAGGCAGGTGCTCTCCGCTCCTCTCTCCAGGTACACGTCGGTGAAGACCTCGCCAAGCTGCCTCCCGTTCTTCAAGACCTCGAGCCTCTTGTGCTCCGCCACGGCGTAGTTCCCCTTGCCCATCTCCTGGAGGACTGCCGGGAGGTCGTCGTAGTACGCAGCAGCCATGAACGCCTTGGAACCCGTCGCCCTCCTTGAACGCACGCCGACGAAGAGGAGCGGGATCGACTCCGTCCTCCCGTACCTCCCGAACCTCCCGTCTCCCCCCACAACTAACCCGAAGTCTGCCTTCCTGTCCCCTACGCTCATACCCGCCTTCTCGATCGTCTCTTTCAACTCCGATGGGTTGACCTTCGGCTTCCCATCCCCCATGAGCAGCTTGACCTTCGAATCAGCCACCCTTCCCGCCGATGAACTCGAGCATGCTCCCCTCTCCGTCCTTCCCTCCCCCTCCTTCAAGAAACAAAGTCGCCTTCTTCCCTGCCTCCTCCTGCCTCGGGTTCGAAACGCCCAGCTTGCCCATCATTTTGACTGAGTTCTCGACCGCGAAGCCGTGGAAGTGGTTGTTGAAGTAACCAAACGTCTTCTTGACCCTCGAAGCGACCTCGTTGACCCTCGGGACCCAGTCAGAGAGCTGGGCGTCGCTATACCTGTAGTTGTACCAGGGCCTCGACCCCCTCCCATGCCATCTGATGAACGAGAAATCGGCGGTGACCACTGGGTCAGGCGGGAGGAGGGGCTCGTCGACAATCACATTGGCCACATTCTTGCTCTTCAGGAGGGACCACACCTCCTCCTTGAGCCATGAGGGGTGCCTGAACTCGACCGCGAACCTGACGTCCTCGGGGAGGACTCCGAGGAAGGCCTTAAGCGCGTCGTAGTCCTGGGAATAGGTGAAGCTCGGTGGCAGTTGGATCAGTATCGGCCCCATCTTTCCCCCGGCTATCAGGGGCTTCATCAGGCTCAGGAACCTGATGAGGTCGGCCTCTACTCCCTTCGAGGCGTCGAGCCGCTTCTCATGGGTCAGGAGCCTGGGGAGCTTGGCGCTGAAGACGAAGTCGTCAGGGGTGTATCTCGCCCAACCGAAGACCAGGCCCTTCGAAGGGTAGGCGTAGAAAGTGGAGTCGATTTCAACGGTCCCGAAGACAGTCGCATAGTAGCTGAGCTTGTTGGTGCTCGAGCTTGGGTAGAAGACGCCGTTCCACTCCTTGTACGACCATCCCGACGTCCCGATCAGAAGGTCTCCCATTGGCAGGGCGCCGCGGTCTGGTTCTCGATTTAAGGTGATGCTCGGTGCTTCGGGCGGGACTCTGGACCCTGCATGTTTCCTTGTAACCCGAGAAGCGGGTCGCTGACTCCCGCCTCCCTGAAGGACCTCACCCTCCAAAGGCATCCCTCGCACTTCCAACAGTGGAGCCTTCCGTCCCTATGACAACTCCAGGTGAGCTGGAGGGGCACACCCTCTCTGGACGCTCTGCGCAAGACTTGGGACTTTGAAAGAGTCCTGAGCGGTAACACTATCCTCATCCCCCTCCGTCTCAGAGCAGGGGTGCCCACGAGCAGCGCCCGCTCGAGCGCAGAGAAGAAAGCAGGGCTCGCGTCTGGGAACCTCACGGCGTCCTCCTTGTGATGTCCTCCGGCCACTACGACAGCGCCGACCTCCTCTGCGAAGGAAGCCGCCAGGCCGTAGAAGACCGCGTTTCTGGCCGGTATGTAGCTGGGCGGCCTGCCGGGGAACTTCTCGGCGCCAATGTCCGCGGCCTCGCGCAGGTCGGGGAGTCGAACAACTCTGTGCTCTCTGACGCCTGCGTGCGCCGCTATGGCCCTTGCCGAGGCGAGCTCTGAAGCTACGATACCTCTGTACTCGAAAGTGATGGCACGCACGTCATGTTCTCTCCTCAGGAGGTAGAGGCACGTCGCGGAGTCGATGCCGCCCGAGAGGAGGACTATCGCCTTTCTCGTACCGGACGTCCTTCGGCGGGCCTTTCGACCGAGTCCCTTCAGGCTGGGCAAATCGGCTCCACGAGTTCTTCACTCAACTCTCGCGAAACTCAACCGCCATTGTTTATACTGTTTGGATGCATCTCAGATTCTTCCCGAATTGAAGCCTCTCAGGCCGATCGGGGCTTAATCTGATTTATACGGGCAGTTTGAATCCGATGCGAGAAGCGCGGCCGTGATCTAGTGGTTAGGATAGTGGCTTCCCAATGGCACAGGCCGGGTAGGCCTCTTGCCCGGGTCCGAATCCCGGCGGCCGCACCACATTATCAGCGCCAGAAATGGATGCATTCATATTTCCCGGAACACTCAGAAGTGGGACAGAAGTTGGCGAGATCATTCGAACTCGCAGGGTAGTGCACAAAGGGAATAGGTCGAAGACGTGACATTCCAAGAAAACCTTAATTGCTTGATAACGGTCTGTTCGATGGCTGGTCTGATTGAAGCTTGTCCGCAGAGGCTCGCCCAAGAAGCGGCATTATCTCCTGTTCAGTGTGTTTTTCCTGTTTCTGGGAGGCGTAAGTATCGAATATCAATCGGCGCATGCGACTCCATCAATTGTCGGACAGGTCGACTTTGCTCAGACTTCAATCTCGACTCACTATATCCAGGCTTTTCCTGCTTCTGCATTGCTCTCAAACCCATCCCTAGCAAAGGAAAACGGAGTCACCGGATTGCTAAATATCAGTTCCTCGACAAGAGGTGTGCTGCACGCCAGCGTTGGGCAAACACTGAAGATTCCAATAACCCTGAAGTTGACTAGCTTCGACTCCACCCTGACCTCTGTAACGGTCTCCTTCGATACCGTTCAGGGTCAAGAATCAATCGGATCCTTCGATATAACAGGTGCTGAGACCTATTCTCAGGCTTCGGTGAATTTGGGGGCGGGAAAGACTCTCACAACCGTCTTATCGCTGACGGTGCCAAGCGGAGTGCAGAGTACGACCTTCAAGTTGTTCGCCGGCGGACTATCGGTTTCGCCAAGTGCGGGCCTTTTCATTCTCTACGACACCGACATTACGGTCGCAATCTCTTGAATAAATCTCTGGCACTATTGGTAGGCTTGACAGTTCTGTTGATGGGCTCCGCAACCCCTTCCTATGCGAACGACTATACCGCGGGTTACTTTACTCCGAGTCAATCGACGGCAACTAAGGTCTTCATCGGGACGGACTTCAGTGGGACGAATCCATCCGTCATCCCGACCTGGATTCTCAGCATTGCTTCTGTGGCAGGGACTTCATCAAGTGGCCAGTGTCCCTGCACATACCAGCAGAGCTACAACCTCTATCCGACTGGTCAGGTGTCAATATTGGTCGAGACATTTCCTTGGATGCAGAATCCGACGCGCGTGGAAATTGCCAACGTTGGGACAACAAGCAGCTTTGCCCTCGAGGGACTGGTGAAATATGATTCATCAATTGGCAAAGTGAAGTTCGTGAATTTCGTGTATAATACTCATACCCAATTTGACAACAATGCCCCAACAATCTACAATCCCCTCTCATCTGCGACTGGTGACACTAATTTTTACGTAGGAACTACGACCGTTAATGGAAAGACGGTCGAGAGATTTCAATTTGGAGTAGAATCACCGACGAACATTACTTCCAGCTCATGGCACGTCGATCAGAATTCGCTTGAATCCTATTCGGGAACAACATGGTCCTACGTGGCCGCGAGCTCGATTGAGGGTAACCGTGACATAATCACATTTCTGGGAAGTGCCGCTGCTGTAGTCGGAGGCAGAGCCATGCTTGGCGTGAACTTGAACACCGGGCTCTCATCAACAGATTCACCCAGCTGGGAATACACTGGCACTTCCATCGGCGATGGAACCTCACTTTGGACCGGTTCCGGTAGTCCCGTGCCATACGCCTGTCAGGTGTCCGGCAGGTGCTAAGCCAAGCATCGGGCTAACCCTGTCATCTTTTCCGACCGATACATGTTCAGGTTCGAAACCCCGAAGCGACTAGGCGCGGGGCCTTCGGCGCCACATGCTCGACTCCATGCCGGAACGAAACCGACGAAACCATCCGGTGCCATTTCTAGCCCCTAAAGTCGGTCCGGGTCCCGTCGTGCGCGAATTCGAGACGAGTAGACATTCAAACGGAACTGGGAAAACAAGCGGGCGATGGGCCGGTCGGATTCGAGTCCTCAAGAGGTCCAGACCCACGAATCCACATCCCGCAACACTAAAACTCCACGTCTCGGCGGCCGCACTCAGTCCTTGGCGCCCGCAGCCTCTTTGAGGTCTTCCGCAATCACCAAGGAGATCGCACGAGCCATCCTGTGGTAGCCCTCGACTCCTGGATGGGCTCCATCCGGAGTGTCTGCCAGGCTCCATCTGTCCTTCGGGTCAGAGGCTGAGAGCGCCGTGTCACAGAAGGGGATCGCCAGGGTCTTACTTTCGTCCAGGATCCACCGGTAGAGCGTCTCCATCGCCGTCTTCTCGCCCGAGCTCATCCCTGAATAGGGCAGAACCGAACAGGCGACCGGTACCATGCCCGAATCGAGGGCCCACTGATACATCTTTGACAGACTGATTTCGATCGCCCCGACTGGCACTCCTTGGAAGATGTCGTTGACACCGCCAAGAATTACTACGAACTCCGGCTCGGGGGAGATTGCGTCCCTCGCGAACCTCGCAAGGATCTGGTCGGTTCTCTCCCCCGCAATCCCCCGGTTGAGGACCTCCCACTCGGGGTGCTCTTTCATCATCCAGTAGGAATACTGGCTTCTGGCTTCCCCCGCTCCCCCCGGAGGGGACTCTAGAGGCGAGCGGAAGGCGGGGGCGCCGGCCGTCGTAGAATCTCCAATCCCAACTATCTTCATCCTCGCCGCTCGCTCTCTCAAGTAGATGGTCCGCTCTTCAACTGTCGGGACCTTGCTTCCTCTTCAACTTCGGAGTCCCGGAGCGCCTCGATCGCCTCTCTCACATGCCTCCTGGGGTCGACCTGAGAATTGAAGGACTTGACCACTATCCCTCTCCGGTCGATTACGAAAGTGACCCTCCCGGGGACAAGCCCGAAAGAGCGACGGATGCCGTACTGACGCCTCACGCCACCCTCGGAGTCGCTGAGCAGCGGGAACTCGACCTTACAGTCTTCTGCGAATTCCCCGTGACTCTCGATGGAATCGGAACTTATGCCCAAGACCTCGGCGTCCAAACTCTTGATCTCATCATAATTCTCACTGAATGTCTTGGCCTCGGCCGTGCAGCCCACTGTGAAGTCCTTTGGATAGAAGTACAGCACGACCCTCTTCTTGCCCACGAAATCGCGCAACGACACCAGCCTGCCTTGCTGCGATGGAAGTGAGAAGTCAGGGGCCCGGTCGCCCTTCTCGACGCCGCCTGTCAAGTGGGCTCTGCTCTCCCTTCGGCCTAGGTTCCTTCGGTGTGTTTCTGCAAGGTTAGAGCTCCGTTCCTGATGTCGAGTTCGTAGACTTCGTTGACATCCAGCCTGATTCCGAGCATGTCGTACTCTGACTCAGTGAGGGTCATTACGACCTTGGAGAACCCGAACTCTCTCATCTGCGGCATCAGGCCCATCGACTGCAGCTGAGAGACCATCCCCTGAACGAGCCTGCCCTCGTCGCTGGGCGGAAACATCTCAGGCCTCCTCGAGTCCCTGACCTCCACCAGCTCGATCTGCTTGGCCGGCAGGCCAGAGAGCGGGTCAGTGACGCTGCTTATCCTGTTGACCTTGACCTTTGCCATTCGAACCCAATCGCTCTACGGTGGGTATAAACTAAACGCCGCAGTTTGCGCTTCGTTTTCTGTTTGAAAACTACTGTTCCTGGGGAACGTCGGCCTGTACCTGTTCTTCTGAATCCGAGGCGGGTGCCTGTTCCTCGGCCTGCCCTTCCTGGCTGGAGATGATGGCCTCCACATCCTGAGGCGAGAGTATCCGCGCCATGGACATGTTGACCAAGGAGTTGTTGGATGCCTCGCCCGTCAGCCTCCCTGTGCGCCCCCTGAGCTCCCTCCACTTGAGCTTGGTATTCCCGCTCTTGGACGTGTAGATAATCCCCAGTATGTCCTTCGCGTTCACGAATGTGACGTCGCGGATCTTCTTGAGGTCGACCTTGTCCACCGCTTCCACGTAGATGGAGCCCTGGTCGCCCGCCTTCTCGGGAAACACCTCGTCGTCTCTCAAGTACGACTCCGGAATGAAGCTCCTGCAGGTGCTGCTGATCAGGAACCTCCTGAACCCTTCGAGATGACAGGTCAGGTCTATTTCTACCAAGGAAGGGCCCGAGCACCTCGAGCCCCCTTCACGTTATAAACTGATTCCCAGCTTTCAGTTCAAGAGCTTCCCAAAGAGCGTGAGTTCCCTACTCAAGATCTTCCCCATATGGTGTCAGACGGGTTATTCAGGTCATTACCCACATCGAAGTTCCTCGCGGCTTTCCGATTAAAGCCTTGGCTCGGGAACGCATTTCAACTCCCTTCCCTCGACCTGACCATGCGATATCTGGTGCGATTCGCGCCTGGGGAGAAGAACCAAGACCCTCTGACCGCGGCACGGTCTGTCGCGACTACCCTCGGACTGCAGGTCCGCAACCCGAAGCGATCATCCTATGGGGCGACGGAGGTCGACGTCTTCGCGCCTTCCTCGGGTGACTTCCAGACCTTCCTCTCGGCGATCGAGCCGCTCGCAAAGGTAGAGTTCGTCCACGACCTGAACGAGGCTCCTAAGCACGCGACCGACGAAGAGGTGCTAAGAGATGCGCGAGAGCTCTTCAATTCTGAGAGGTACTGGGAGTGCCACGAGGTTCTCGAAGGCCTGTGGAGGGTGAAACAAGGTCCCGAGAAGAACCTTCTCCAGGGCCTGATCCTCGTGTGTGCCGGGCTCGTCCATCACCAGAAGTCCAAAGACCAAGTCGGGATAGGCGTGCTGAGAAGAGCCGCGATCCAGCTGGAGTACCCGGACCCGCTCTACCACGGAATTGACCTCTCTAACCTCAGGTCAGAGGTCGCCGAAATCATCAGAAGCGGGCGATTCGCCGTCTTTGCAGTCTAGCCGAAGACGGGCAGGTTCATCGGGTTGGACTGCTCCGAGAGCGCTGTCCTGGACCTCGCGGCCAGAACTGAGAGCGTCCCGGCGACCAGTGCCAGAATGAGCAACGACCAGTAGAACGCCACCCCCACTTCGCCCCAGACAGCGAGCAGCAATACCACGATTGCACCTCCCGATGCAGCCCCCACATAGAACGACCTCCTCGGCCCGAAGAAGCCAGCGAGCGAAGACAGGACTAAGATCCCCCCGACAACGCCGACACCCAACGAAAACCATCCCGGAGCAGAAAAGCACACGTCGGATGTGCAGAAAGGGCCGTACGCCCACGCACTGAAAGCGAATTCTCCGCCCATCGCCCAGACTCCCGCCAGGACACCAGACACTGCCGCCAGTGTGCCAAGTCTCAATTCTTCATCGTCAACTTGTAGTAGCCAGCCTCGATGTTCCTGTTCAGGTTGTCCTTGACCAGATAGACCCTATGTATCGGGTTGGCGATGTCGGGTGAAAGTGAAAAGTCCGAGCCCACCATGAACTCGTGGACCTCCCCGCTCCTGCACGCGTGCGTCAGCTTCTTCCCGGGCCGGACCCCCATGCTATTCATGAAGACCTCCTTCAGGGTTGTGCAGGTCAGAATCCCCCACTCCTCCTCGTCAGGGATCGACTCGAACCCGACGCTTGGCTTCAGGGGCTCGTCGTACCTCTTGTCGTCGCAGAAGAGCCTCTTGCACTTCCTGCATCGCCAGACGTCCACCACTCCCTGGAGGTAGTTGTCGCGGTTGACGTTGACCATCGCGTTGAAGACTATTTCGTGCTCGCAGTCCGCCAATCTATCGGCCCGCCTCCTTGCTCATCCTTTTCTCTATTGTGGCCTCGTAGACAGGTATCAGCTCTAGGATCAGCTTGTCGGTCCTAATCCTCCTCTCGTTGATCTCCCTGACCGTCTTCTCCCTCCAAGTCCTGTAGTAGTTGGCAATCCCGAGCCGCGGGTGGACAGGGATGATTCTCGTGTCGTCTCCCGAAAGGATCGCCATTCCCCTCCTTTGCAGCGCCGCGAGTCCTGGATGAGACCCCGGCCTGGCCGAGCCCTCCTGCAGCAGACGAAGGTACAACGTCCCTTCCTCTGGGGTAAGCCCTGCCTCCGATACGAGCATCTCGATCAGCCTCATCTCTTGTTCGGACGGAGGAAGCTTTCTCATACCCTGGAGGTCCCCTGCGAATTCCACAGGAACTCGAAGTAGTCCTTCGCGAAGCTGGCCAGCCCGTGGTGCGACGCCCAGATGGCGAGCGGAAGGCCCCCCTGCTCCCCTCCTCCCAGAAGGAGGACCACCTCCCTCGAGTCCGAGATGAGGCCTCCCCCATACATCGTCTTCCTCACCCTGATCTCCGAGTACCTACCTAGCTGCTCACCGGCCTCCTTCGGAAGCTCCGGGGAGGTGAGCACCATGCACCTCACCCCCTTCTCCTTGAGCGCGGCCAGGAGGGGCTCGATCCTCTCGGTGAAGGGCAGCAGCGAAGGCGGCAGGGCGATCAGTAGCTCTGTCCTGCAGTTCAATAGCAGGTTCTTGACCCTCGAAAGTATCTCGTTGGTCCCCCTCATGATCCAGATGTCCGGCTTCTCCTGCTCGCCCCTGCTCACGTAGACTCCCATCAGTTCGTCCAGCGCAAGCCTCTCCTTCTCGCTCCTCTCCGTCTCCTGCCTTGACCTGAGCTCCTCCAGCGCGGTGTCCGGCGGCTTCGCAGTGTAGAAGATCGGCCTGCTCTTCTGCTCCTCGACCCACCCCTTCTTGTGTAGCGCCTCCAGAGCCTCGTAGACCTTTGAGTAGGGTATCCTCGCCTCCCTGCTGACGTCGCTCGCGGTCATCGTTCCGCCTCTAAGGAGGGCCACGTAGGCCTTGACTTCGCTCCCAGTCAGACCAAGGTCCTCTAAGGCGGCCCCGGCCCGCTCGCTCAACGACTGCCTTCCGGTCGCGCCGCTCTTTTCGGCCATCTTTACCTCTCCCCCTCGGTAAAGTTAAAATGCTTATATGCTTATCTCGAACAGGCACCTGACAAGCGTTAGGTAATGGCTCAAATCGCAGACGTTAGTCTAGAAATCAAGAAACAGGCTTCCAAGGGGAACTTCATCCGACAGACGCAGTCGATCTGTCCAGACTGCAACAGAATCCTGCCGGCGATAGTCTTCGAGCGGGACAACAAGGTCTGGATGACCAAGACCTGCCCGCAGCACGGCGAGACCGAGGAGCTCTACTTCGGCTCCTACGAGATGTACAGCAAGTTCTCAAGATACTGGAAGGACGGGAAGGGGACCCACGCGGCCAACGTGCCGCTGGACGTCTGCTCCTGCCCTGCGAACTGCGGCCTCTGCTCCAACCACCTCTCGCATACGGGGCTCTCCAACATAATCGTCACCAACCGCTGCGACCTGACCTGCTGGTACTGCTTCTTCTACGTCAAGAAGGGGCTCGAAGGCGCCTACGTGTACGAGCCGACCCTTGACCAGATCCGCGAGATGGGCCGCTCGCTAAAGTCCGAACGACCCGTTGCAGGCAACTCCGTCCAAATCACCGGAGGCGAGCCGACTATCCGCGAAGACCTGCCGACCATAATCAAGATCCTGAAGGAGGAGGGAGTCGACCACATCCAGCTTAACACCAACGGAATCAACCTGGCGCTCAACCCCGGACTCGCGAAGAGGCTCAAGGACGCCGGCGTCTCGAACCTCTACATGAGCTTCGACGGCACGACCCCGAAGACCAACCCGAAGAACCACTGGGAGGCGCCATACGCCATCGAGGCCTGCCGCAGGGTGGGCGTCGGCGTAGTCCTGGTCCCGACCGTAATCAAGTCGATCAACGACCACGAGCTGGGCGACATCATCCGCTTCGGCCAGAAGAACATCGAAACGGTGCACGCAGTCAACTTCCAGCCCGTCTCGCTGACAGGAAGACTCACCAAGACCGAGAGAGCAAAGTACAGAATCACGATTCCAGACTGCATCGAGAGGATCGAAGAGCAGACCAACGGCGAGATCTCAAAGGACGGATGGTTCCCGGTCCCGTCGTGCTCGCCAGTGACCGGCTTCATCGAGGCCTTCACCAAGAAGGAGCAGTACGAGCTTTCGATCCACTTCGCATGCGGCGCCGGGACGTACGTGTTCAACGACCCGGACAAGAAACGCCTCGTCCCGCTGCCAGAGTTCGTGGACATCCCCGGGATGATCGAATACCTGGACGAAAAGTCGGAGGAGATCTACTCGGGGACGAACCGCTACCTCGTGGCAGCGAAGGTGCTGACCAGGCTGTCCTCGTTCGTCAACAAGGAGAAGCAGCCAAAGTCGCTCAGCTTCGCCAAGCTCCTCACGGACGCGCTCATCAAGCACGACTACACGGCCATCGGGCAGTTCCACCTGAAGAGCATGTTCCTAGGAATGATGCACTTCCAGGACAAGTACAACCAGGACGAGGAGAGGCTCCAGCGCTGCGACATCCACTACCTGACGCCCGACCTGAGGATAATTCCATTTTGCAGTTTTAATGTTATCCCAGAATGGTACCGCGACCGGATTCAGCAGAAGTACGGCATGCCCATCGAAGCGTGGGAGGCGAAGACCGGAAGGAAGCTGGAAGATGGCCTTTACAGAGGGACTCTACGCCGAGGTGGCCACGTTCAGGGCTGTGGCTGCGCTGCCGGCGAACACGGAGAACCTCTCCCGATTCAGCCAATAACTGGAACGTAGGACTCTAAGAACAATCCCTCCTAGCGCGGGCACAATTCAGCGCTTCCCCATAGTCCGGACCGTTGCAGGAGTCGGCCTCGTCTCGTGAGTGAAACTTCGCATTCACAGGAACTGGGTGTACCTCCTCACCGTGTTCCCAGCGACCTTGATGTGATACTTTGTTGCAAGGGCTAGGCAAATCTCGCTAATCCTTCCGTTATGTGCCGCCAGTTCTTGGATCCAACCGACAACTTCGGAGCGCAGTCTCACTCTTTCGGGAAGTCGTGTTGCCTTGCTCATGCAACTCAATTGTCGATAGTACACACTACGAATTCTGGAGTTGAAGAGACATAGTCCTGCGGCATAGCTTGTTGGAATCCGAGTTACTTCGACCAACTTCTGGCGGTCTACACGGTAAGGAGTGTTCAACCTCTCCAACAATCTGGAAAACAACGTGGTGTTCGGAGAACTCACGAAGCAGGCCGTATCTGCCGCTGCGTCGACCCAACCGTCAGACTCGCAGACCCCTTGGAGGACTGCGACTTTGAACCTTGCAGGGGAGTTCAGTAGCCACGGCATTCTGAGGGCATCATACGTGGTAAGCTCGCCCTTTTTCAACCCCAGACAGACATGAAAGACCCAGGCAAGAAGAGGTGAGGAAGGGGTAAGCCATTGAAAGCACGCCGCCTTCGAGTATCTACCGGTACTCATGGGCGAATCGGCGATACGATGCATAGCAAGGCCCAGCGAGGCTCTGACGGAGAGAGTTGCAAACTCGCCGAACCTGAGACTGTTAGGTTTCGCCATGGATAGCATCAACGAAATGGATTTGCTCTCGAAGTGGCTCTCGCCCTTTGTGTGCTTCCCTGCGTCTCCAATGGTCGCTCCCAGAAAGAAACCAAACAGGAGGGCCTTCTCGTTTTCCATTCCGGACCTACTTGAGAATCCAAAGTCGGACAATTCTTCTGGGGAGACATCCTTCGGCCGGAGCTGATTCAATACATTGGATATGTCTCGGAAATACCGAACCTCTGTGGGTACTTGAATCCATTCGTCTCCAGGCGTCCCTCTCGGCCTTAGACTCAAAGGTAGCCACTGCCATCCTTCACGGGGCTGCCCGAGGCGCTCTGCCCACGATGCCATGGTCGCAAGGAACGGCCTTTTCTGACCCTTCAGGTACTTGCCTACATTGTTCATGTGCAACATCCTTCCGACTTGCGCGTCGCTCTTACCGTCTGAATGAAGCCTGAAGATGTCGAGGTACCGCTCGTAGGCTTCGACGTCTCGTCTCTCGTGGCGCATCTCCCAGAATCGGCTTGTGATTGCATCCAGTTCGCCCTGGATCATCAAACTCTAAATGTGGAATGAACTAGATTAGCCGTATTCCCTTAGCGACGCCATGAGACTGGGGTTCCCCGAAACTGTCCGTCGGCCGCTGGACTGCGCCCGCATCGGCAGCCTTCAAATCCAGTTCACCTCACCTTATGGGATGTCCCTCTTGATTCTGGCCCTGTCGCCGTTGAGTTTCTGGCTCACGGCGCTGAACATAGTTGCCTTCGCCTCTATGGGCCTCGACAAGGCCCTCGCTCGCGGGGCTCGCAGGCGCACCAGCGAGCGCTCGATCTGGGTCCTAGCATTTGCGGGCGGGTTCCTCGGAGTCCTCGCCGGGGCCATAGCCTTCCACCACAAGACCTCCAAGGCCTCCTTCTGGCCGCCTGTGGCACTCGCCGCCCTGGCCTGGATCGGTCTCTTCTACCTCTACGGAGCCCATCTCTAAGCCCGAGAGGCCTCGACGCTCTCAAAGTCGCTGAACAGGCCCGGATTCGCAGAACACCGTTCCACCCCCTTCGGGAACGCATGTTCCTCGGGGTTCCTAATCACCCCCGGCCGCCAACGTGCCCCTATGAAGAAAACATACGTCGCGGCAGTAGCGATCGCCGCAGTCCTGGTCGTCGCGATCGGGGCGGCAGCGGTCCTCCTAAGCCAAAGTCCCGGCGGCTCGGGGCAGCTCGCCCTGATGGGCACTGACCCCCCGATCACCGCCTACGGCGTCACGGACGCCTCCATCCACTACAGCTCAGTCATGGCACACACAGCGGGCTCGGACATGGCCAGCGGCTGGACCCAAGTCTCCGGCTCGGGGACTATGCGTCTTGTCGGCGCCAGCGGCTCGGCGCAGACGATCGCCGTCTCTCAGGTAAGAGCGGCCTCGTATGACGCCTTCCGCCTACGCGTCGACTCGGCCAAGGTCGTCTTCCAGGGCCACGAGTACATAGCCACAGTCTCCTCCACCACGGTCACGGCCCACTCACAGAGCAGGGTCGTGGTCGCGGACTCCTCGAGGGCAGCGGCAGTGGTCGACCTGCGCACCTTCATAGTCAACGCAGGCACCTCTACCAGCCCCCAGTTCATCTTCGCCGCCTCAGCGGTGGCGACAGGGATTCCATCCAGCGCACTCGTCTCCATCTCCATCCAGCTCGGATCAACGGCCAGCCTCTCGGGGCAGGCCTGGTGGTCTGACTTCCAGGCATCGACGAGCACAAGCGTCTCCGTCTTCGGGACCTTGAGGAGCAACTCCATGGTCCTCACCGTCCAGAACTCCGGAAACGCCAAGGCCCAGATCCAGGAGGTCATCGTGACCCCCGTATCCGCAGCCACATACACCAGCACCACGCTCCCCAGCTCGATCACCGGCTCCGCGGTCTTCACCGTGAACGGTTCGGGCTCAGTCCAGTCCACCACCTCCATCCAATCAACGGCCCTGCTCAACGCAGGGGCCAACGTCACCTCCGGCTCGATGGTGACCCTGAACTACAACGGGGCCATCTCGTTGAACTTCGGCGCCGGCAGCGTCCAAGTCACCGGGATCGTGACCGGGCAGCAGTACCTGGTCACTGTCATAGGAGCAAACACCTACGCCAACGTCCTAGTGGTGGCCTCGTAGGCCACCACTGACCCTTTTTTTCCAATGAGCCGCGAACAAAGACGACTTACGATTACCAATCCCCGCCGTCCGGCCCTCAGCCTGAGGCGGCCTGTGGAAGAACCCGTGGAAGACTCGCCGGCCATCAAGGCGGCCAAGCTCAGGCGCCTGATGAAGCAGAGGGAGCGCCTCGGGTCGCGCCTGATGGAGACTGACTTTGCGATCTGGGCCCTCGAGGAGTTCTTCCGGACCGCTCCCCCCGAGAGGCCCTCTCACTGAGTGGAACGCTCGTTCCAGAGGGTTCCTTATCCTCACGCCGAGGTAACAAAGACCTATGAAAACTCGGTCCGAACGAACCCTCCTACCGGCGGCCGTGGCTTGCCTACTGGTCGCCGGGACAATAGTCCCAATCGCAGTACTCGCCCAAGTCACCAGCGGCGCCACAACCGGCGCGCAGCTCCAAAACGCAGTGAACGTCGCCCTCTCAGCCCGCTCCTACGCCTCGGGCACAATCACGGCAGCAGCGATCCACTCCCTCGACGTCTCCTTGGCCCAGAGCCTCTTCGCGTCAGGAGACGCCCAGATGGCCATAGCCAACGCATCCCTCGCCTCCGGGAGCAACCTGACCGCAGGCCTCCAGGGCGCTCAGGCAGCCATGCTCGCCTACACCAAGGCCGGCATCTTTGCTTCAGCGGGCCTCAGGAGCGCAGGGCTAGAAGCGTCGGTGGACGTCGACGCGGCCGCGGGTGCCGTCGCCGAAGTCAACGCGACAGTCTCCATAGTCGCCCAGATCGCGGCACAAGCCTGCGCAGGAGCCTCTTCCACGACCAACAACGCCAGCACCTATGCTCAGGCCTGCGCCCAGGTCTCGGCGCACCTCGCCAACGCCAGCGCCACCGTGACGCAAGCGGCCAGCTTCGTGGCCCAGGCCAAGGCAAACGCCTCGGTCCAGGTCAACCTGGCTCGAGCGGCTGCCCTTCTCGTCAGAGCAAGGGCGGAGTTCGCCAAGGCCACCGCAGCGCTCTCGACTGTCGCCTCCACAACCTACCTAGTGCGTGCCCACAACTTCGTCTCCAACGTCCTCGCGAGCCTCACCGCCAGCGCCAATTCCACAATCCTCTCGCAGCAGTCCGTCCAAACCCAGCTCGCACAGCTGTCATCCCAAGTCAACTCGACGACCGGCGCGCAAGCCACCCTGGCTGGCGCAGTCTCCTCGAACGCGAGCGCCCTCGCAGCGGCGATCTCGTCCGTAGGGACTGGCGCTGTCGCGAGTTCGGTCTCCACGTCCCAGGCCCTCCTGGCTAGCGTCAAGTCGAACCTCACGGCCCTCAAGTCGTTGGTCGCCGGACTTCCCTCCTCGGCCAGCCTGACGGCCTCCATAGTCGCGGCCCAGTCCGCCGCGGCCACGTACTCAACCTCCATCTCCACCGCCTCCTCACAGGCTACGGCCTTCTCATCCACCACAGTCAGCGCATTCGCGTCGTACAACACGGTCCTTGCCGCGGACGCTTCAGGCGCCGCAGCGGCTGGGTCGGCATACATCGCAGCATACCACAACGTGCAGACCAACCTCGCATCCTTCGTCGCCACAGCGGGCGCCCTGAACCTCACCCAGATCCTGGCGGTCCAGGCGACCCTCAACACCATGGCCTCCTCGGTGACCTCCACCACGTCCGGAGTCGGGACCTCGCTCTCAGGCATGACATCGGCTGTCGGCGCGGCCCAGACGAAGGCACAGTCCCTCTCCGCCGCAGTGGCCAACTTCGCGGCGTCTCAGAACCTCACATCCTCAGTCACCGCGATCGTCTCGCTCGCCCTCACGGAGCAGCAACTGCTCAGCACTACGGGCGCAGCGGCCTTCAACACAGCCCAGACCTCGGCCCAGGCCTATTCGCAGGCTGCCCTCTCCTTCACCACCGCGGCACAGTCTTCGCTCCAGCTCGGAGCGTCGGCCTTCGGTGCGGCGGCGGGCACCCTGGCGACCTCGTCCGGGTCCCTGGCAACCCAGGCACACGCCACAGCGGCAGCGGTCGCGACGGCGGGCGCCTACCTCAACAGCGACATCTCAGCGAGGGTATCCCAAGTAGCATCGGCCAACGCCTTCGTCGACCAGGCGGTCCAGCTCTTCGCGAGCCTGGACATAGCCGGCGGCGCGCAGGCGATGGCAAGCGCAACCGTGGAGCTTCAGGCGGCTTCCTCAGCCCAAGCCTAAGCTCCAGGTTCCCCATTTTTCAGAAGCTCTATCTGGTTCTGCGACCCGATCTTGGTCACCTTGACGAAGCCCATCCGCTCCAATCGCTTGATCTGCCTCCAGGCCGACGTCTTCGGGAGCGCGAACCTCGTCCTGATCTCTGGCTCGAGCACCTTGCCCCCCTTCTCCCTGATGAAGCCGAGCACCTGCACATCGTCTTGCCTCAGGTCCTTCCCCTGTGCGCCAAGGTCAAGCCTCCCTCTCCACCACCTGAACGCCAAGAATCCGCCCGCCCCGACCGCGACGAGCACCACGAGAAGCGAGGCCCCGGACCCGATTTCGATCACAATCCCGAACGGCCCCCCTCCCTGGGTCGTCGTCCCTCCCGGGCCGCCGGTCCCGGCCGAGACCCCGTAGCTGAGCTTCCACGCGCCCGGAGCGATCGTGACCGTGGGCGAGCCTTCCTGCACGCTCAGGGAGTAGGTGGTCCCCGAGACATAACTTAGCGTCGAGTACTTCGGGAGGATTACGGTCGTGTTGTAGCTGGTCACGAAGATCAGCGACCAGACTGTCCCGGTCTTGTTCGTCAAGCTCTGCGTGTCGTAGATCAAGGTGACTTGGGTCGCCCCGAGCGTATAGACCGTGATGTTCGAGCCGGATATCTTGAAGGAGAGCGGAGACCCGTTCTGGTCAGTAGCGACCACGTTGGAGAGGACTTCCGAGAGGAGGGGGATCTCCACCGAGGCCGATGCCGAGGGGACGGCCAGCTTCTGCGTCAGAAGCGATGAGCCGTCCGAGTACACCTGGATCACGAAGGATGTGCTCTGAGGACTTCCGGCGCTCGCGTGCGCGGCCGCTGTAAGTAAGAGCGCTCCAACGAGGAGGACTACCATGGACTGTTTCAAGCGAGCTTTGTCCGTGACTCGAGGGCTTCTGCCCGCTAAAAGCGTAGTGGGCTCAGGTAGGGGCGGCTCCCTGCTGGCACAGCACGTCCGTTGGCATTACGTCGCCCTGCTGCCGATCGACCTGGTCCCAGTGGTAGACGATCGTGAACTGGGCCCCAGTCCCGAGGTCCCTCACCGCCAAGAACAGGTCGACCGAACTCAGGGCCGCGGTCGGCTTCGCCACAGCGAATGGAAGGTCGACCTCCTGCCCCTGGGAGACCGAAGAGTATCTGAGGTCACAGACGGGAGTGTTGGCCGCGTCGGTCGCGTCCGACCTGAGCTGCGCATATAGGGGAAGGTAGCCGGAAGAAAGCCAGCGCAGCTTGATCGAGTACTCGGTCCCGTTGAAGGCCCCTGAGACGACCTGGGCGTAGTCGCCGAATGGCCTGCTCTCTGAAGGGAAGCTGTTGTTCGTCCAAGCGAGGTAGCCCAGGACCCCCCCGAACGCGACCGAGCCTACTAGAGCAACTATGACGGCGACCCTTGTCCGCGAGCCGCCCTCCGGTCCGGGCATTCCTATCTGAGGTCGTCCAGCTTCGAAGAGGAGCGCATCAGCGAGAGGATCCTGTCAAAGTACTCCTCGATTGCCGCCCTGAACTCTTCGCGCCCCCACTCAGGGCTCGAGTTCTCCAAGAAGGACTCGACCCAGTCGAAGTCCTCCTCGCACTTGACTCCCACCGCTCCAAGGAACCCCCTGTTTCTGCGGACCATGTCGTTCTCCGCGTCGAATAGGTTCCTCCTCTTCAGGGAGGCTATGGCGAACGCGTTCCTCGACAACAGGGCCGCGTCGAGGACCGGGTCCCCCGATGGCCGGTCCGAGATCCACTCGGAGAAGAACCTCTTCGCCAGGTTGAGCTCCTTCTCCTCCATCACTGAGAAGACGATGTCGTCGACAAGTATGTTCTGGAGGTGGTTGAAGGCGTCTATCAGATACTCGGTCTCTTTGGCCCTCAATCCCTCGCGATCCTTCAAGCCCAGGAGTATCTCCTCGAGGAGCTGCCCGTCGTGGGAGTGCGCACCCCTCTCTGTGAAGTAGATGTGAGCGAGTTCGTGCAGGACCAGCCCTCCGAGCATCTCCGAATCCAGCGCCCACTCCGAGATCACGATCCTGTGCGAATCCCCTTCCTTCCGCGCGTATCCCATGATTGCCAGTTGAGAGTCGACCGAAAGGGCGACCTGAGACGTTACGATGTACCCCTTGTACTTCATGCGCTCGATGGCCCACTCCAAGGTGCTCTCAAGGGACCTGTCGGCCTTCGCTGAATGCATGCGTCTCTGCTCTTCGGCACCGCAGCGACGGATAAACATCTCGGTGCGTAGAGCGACCAGCAGCAATCCTCATCAACCTTCACGGCCTCCAGGGGGTGTGAGAAGGCGGGCCGCGGTGGGTGGCGCTATGGCCCTTGCAGGAGGCGTCCTCATGATCGCAAGCGGGTACGCGTCCCGTGGGCTCCTCTTCATCGCTGCGGGCTTCGCGGCTGAAGAGGTCCCGTCGTACCTCGCCGGTCCGACAGAGGGAGTAGCCGCACTCGCGATCACGGTGTTGCAGGTCATGATCGCCCTCGGTGGCGTCACCGTCCTGCTCGGGGGCATCGCCCTGATGAGAGGGCGCCGCTCGACCGGCCGGACTCTGATACTCCTCGGCGGTGGGGCTGGATTCCTCGGGGTCCTGGTCTCCTTCGCCTTCGCGGCATACAGGCTCGGCCTGGGGCCAGCTGCGGACCTCTGGGTCTACTGGGCCGGCCTCACTCTCGCAGTCGGCGCGAGGCGGATCGCGAAGGGGATGTAGACAAGACGCCCCCCTTGCCACCCGTCCTCGGACGGAGGCCCGCCTCCTTCGAAGGGGGGATACTCAAGGGCCGATTCACGGTCAGAGCAAAGGACAAGCGGTTCCGACGCCTCCTGAGGGACGCCGTATTACGCCCCCCGAAGGAGTTCCAAGGAATCAGCTCAGTCAAGGCCGTCGCCCTCTCCAACCACCCGACCAAAAGTGTGGTCGGCCTCACGCGCTACTCCGAGGTGAGGCTCCTGATGGTCCTCTCCAAGCCGAGGCAGACGATCACATTCTACTCCGACCTGATGAACGCGCTCTCTGACAGGGCTGCGGAGGCGGTGATAGCCCACGAGCTCGCCCACGCGTGGCTCAACGAACACAAGCGCCCCGAAGAGTCTCGGGAAAGGGAGGCCGAGGCGGACGCCTTGGCGAGGAAGTGGGGTTTCGGCGAGGAGCTCGCGGCACTCGACCGCGAAGCGGAGACGTTGTCCTAGTCGAAGCGCTACTGATAGATTCCCCTTTCGGGGCGCTTCCCCTCCGAGGCCGAAGCTCCCGCCTTGGGACTGAGCTCCTTCAGCTCCACTTCGAACCCTGCCAGGCCCGCAAGGGCTCCGAGGATCTTGGCGACCGACCTTGGGTGGGGACTGGGCTCACCGTGGTCGACCGAGAGTTTGTACCCGAGCATGCTCCTCTCCTTTGCAAGGGCGACGATCATAGAGGAGAAGAAGGGCGCAGGTTCCTCCTTGAGTATCCTTATCCCCTTGTCCGCGAGCTTTCTCACTCCTTCCTCGTCGGTCGCGAACCCGCTCAGTTGCGGTTCCGCCTCTGCTGGGACGGGATTCTCAGCCCACCTTGCGCCGATAGAGAACAGGTCCTTGACTCCCAACTCTTGGGCGTAGCCTAGGAGGAACTGAGCGAACTCGTACTGGTCCTCCATCGGGCTCGTGTCCCCTGCGAATAGCACGATGTCCCTCTTCCCCCTGTGGAGGTGGAAGCCGCAGCTCGGAAGAGACGAGATCCCTTCGTCCCTGACGAGCACCTCAGGCGGAAAGGAGGAGGAGCGGAGGGTCGCGATCCTCTCGAACTTCATCTTGGCAAGCATGTACGTTGCGACTTCTCGCGCCTGGGAGTACAGCGCCCTGTATTGGGGCATTGAAGTCGAGACGGCGACGACTATTGCCGGCGCGTTGAGCTGGACTCCGTCCGTCTTTTCAAAATCAATCCACATCGTCGCTTCGGACGCACGCAGCTCTCCCTCATATTAAGTCAGTCTCGGTCCGGCTCTCCACGAGTTTTCGTTGTTCATCTTAAATACGCGCGCCGGCTCGACGGCGAATCCCCGTTCATGAGTGCCTACTGGGAGACGCTCTCCCACAACGGAGTCAATTTTCCCGAGGAGTACGTGCCGTCAGGCCTGACCATCAAGGTCAACGGGGCCGAGGCGCAGCTCACTCCTCTCGCCGAGGAGATGGCGTACCACCTCGCCAAAAAGAAGGACACCCCCTACATCCAGGACCCGGTCTTCACGTCCAACTTCATGAAGGACTTCTCCAAGCTCCTCCCTCCTGCGTACAGGCGGGCAACGTACTCGGAGGTCGACTTCTCCCGGTTCTTCAATCAGGTCGACCAGGAGAGGGCCGACAAGGAGTCGATGTCGAAGGAGAAGAAGAAGTCTTTGGCAGCGAAGCGCAAGAACAGTAGGGAGGCCCTGAAGGCGCGCTACGGCAGGGCAACGGTCGACGGCAAGGAGGTCGAGATCGCCAACTGGATGGTTGAGCCTCCGGGCCTCTTCATGGGGCGGGGCCAGCACCCGCTGAGGGGGAGTTGGAAGCCGAGGGTCACTCAGGATGACGTCATCCTCAACCTTGACGAGAAGACGACGGCCCCGGCGGGGAAGTGGAAGCAGGTGGTCCACGACCACAATTCGATGTGGATGGCGAAGTGGGTCGACAAGCTGACCGAGAAAGAAAAGTACGTTTGGCTCCACGAGACCTCTCCCATCCAGCAGTCCCGGAACATGGCGAAGTACGACAAGGCCCAGGCGGTGGGGAAGAACCTCGACAGGATTCGCTCCAAGATCGAGGAGGGACTCGAGTCCAATGACGAGGTCGCCGCCCAGGTCGCTACGGTGTGCTATCTGATCGACAGGCTTGGGATGAGGGTCGGCGACGAGAAGGACGAGGACGAGGCCGACACGGTCGGCGCCTCGACCCTCAGGGTCGAGCACGTGCAGATCGACGGGCCCACGGTCGAGTTCAAGTTCCTAGGCAAGGACTCCGTCCCCTGGCTCAAGAAGGACACTCCTCCCCCTGCAGTAGTAAGGAACCTCAAGAGGCTCACCTCCGGCAAGAGCCAGGACGCCGAAGTCTTCCACCACGTAAGCTCGCAGATGGTCAACCAGTTCCTCTCCTCGATCGTCCCGGGCCTCTCCGCCAAGGTCTTCCGCACCTATCACGCCACCGCGACCGCTGATGAAGTCCTCCACTCCAAGAATTTCAGCCATGCGGAGGACCTCGACAAGCTCTATCACGCAAAGGAAGCAAACCTCGCGGCTGCGGTCTTCTGCAATCACCAGCGGACTCCACCCAAGACGTGGGAGCAGTCCCTGGAGAAGAAGAAGGAGCGCCTCGAACTAGCGAGGGCGTCGGGCAGCGAAGCGAGAGCCCAGAAGCTCGAGAGGGAGGTCGACTTCTACGTCAGGACCAAGAACTACAACCTCAACACTTCGATGAAGAACTACATCGACCCGCGCGTCTACAAGAAGTGGTGCGACGAAGTAGGCCTGGAGTGGGCGAAGGTGTACAGCAAGTCCCTCCAGAAGAAATTCTCATGGGTCTCGCCTGAGGACGCCGTCTCTGAACCGGGGGTCGGGGTTTCACCTCCGGCCAGCGGCGCGAAGCACTCTCCATAACTCGTCTTCCGGCGCCTCGGTCAGCTTCTCCTTCTTCCCTCCGTCCCTCGCGCAGACTCTGGCAGTGCCTCCGAGAGAGCCGATCACGGTCGTCTCGGCGATCGAGCGAAGGGCCTTTGCTACCTTGCGCTCCTCTCCTGGCTTGACGGCCATCAGCATGGCGCCCGAAGCGATGAGCCTCAGAGGGTCTAGAGAGAGAGCCTCGCAGATTCTCCTGGTCTCCGCCGCAACCGGGACCGCCCGCTCGACAAGCTCGAACCCGACCCCTGACGCCACAGACATCTCGAAGGCCGCGCCAAGGACCCCTCCCTCGGTACAGTCGTGCATAGCGCGGACCCCTCCAGTCCCGAAGGCCTTCACCCCCTCCTCCACGACAGAGATTCTCGAGAGAAATCCTCCAGCCCGCTTCAGCTCGCGCGGATTCAGTCTTCCCTCAAGCCCTCCCTCGGACGCCAGGACCGCGGTACCTTCGATGCCAGCGGTCTTTGTCATCATGAGGGTGTCGCCGGGCCGCACCCCTCCTGAAGAGACGTATGCGTCCACGAGGCTGAAGCCTGTCACAGAGACGATCGGCCTCCTCAGCCCCGGCGTAACCTCGGTGTGCCCCCCGAGGATCGTGACTCCGAGCCTCTCGGCCGCGGAATGGATTTGGTGCGCAATCTCCTCGAGGTCAGCCGGTCTGGACTTCTCGGGGAGGAGTATCACAGTCTCGGCGAACTGCTGTCGATTCCCGCTCGTCGCGATGTCGTTGGCTGTAACCTGGACCGCGTAGTCGCCGATCCTGTGCTCGACTCCGGTGATCGGGTCGGCAGACACCAGCAGGAACTCTCTCCCTACCCTGACTGAAGCAAAGTCAAGGCCCGCTCCCGGAGGTACCGCCTCCAATTTCGAACTCGCCCCTGTCATCCTGAGGACCGTCTTCTCGAGGAGGCCGATCGGAACTTTGCCGGGCCTGAGCACGCCCGACTTCATGCCTACGGTACTGAACCCCGGGGCCTTGCCCCCCGGCGCCCCGCCACCTTCTTCGCGCTCCTCACAAGAGGCACCGCCACTATGAGCCCCACGAGGGCCTGGGCGATGTTGAAAGGGACCTCTGTGGGCGGGTAGCTACCCAGCTGCAACGCGTACGTCTCATAAAGGAAGTACCCCGCGACCATCTCTGCCCCTCCTACAAGTACAGCAAGCGCCATCTTCCCCGTCCCTCCCGCGCTCCGGGTCGCCACGACTGTGAGCACAGCAAGGACAAGAGCGGCTAGGCCCGCCCAGAAGTAGGCCGGTACGTCCAAGTCGACCTGATAGGCCGGGACGCTCCAGTTGCCGCCCAGGAACCAGGGGACGTACAGAGTTCCGCCCAAGGCTATCGAAAAGCTGCCCGACAGGTAAGTGACACCGACGTACCCCAGCAGGACCGAGACGATCACGCCCGTCGCGATTGTGGTCGCCCTCCACTCGGTCCTCGAGAGCCTCGAGAAGACCCTCGTGGACAGGAAGCCCACGATGAACCCCTCGGCTCCCTTGATTACGAAGGTGCCGGCGGCATACTGTGGATATCCAGTCGCGAGGTCCGCAATCATGGACCCGAACCCGCCCGCAAAGAACCCAACATAGGGCCCCATCAACAGCGCCGAAGTGTAGACCATAATCTCGCCGACATTGAAGTAGCCTAGCGGTAGGTTTACCGCAAAGAGGGCGGTCGCTGCGGCGACAAAGGCAGTGAAGACTGCGGCTCCCGCGACTGTGACGCTGTTGGACCTTCGCTGACTCTCCGATAGCTGGGCGCCCAAGATTTCCTTCGCACAAATCCCGCTCTCGGGCATATTAAAGTCCCAACCTATATATCGGCTGAGCGGGCCTGAAAGGATGACTTCTCTCCGTTGCACGAAGTGCGCGCACGGATTCGAGAGCGACTCCCTCGCGCCAACCTGTCCCAGCTGTGGCGGCCCTCCTCTGCTCGTGCCAAAAGCGCTGAAGAGCGTTGCACGCGAGGACTTCGAGTCCCCGCCCTCCGGTGTCTGGAGGTACAGAGCGCTACTGCCAGAGGTTCCGTCCGAGCAAATCGTGACCCTGGGCGAGGGCGCGACTCCCCTGCTCCCGTCCGGGCGGCTGGGCGACGAACTTTCACTCCGCAGCCTCTTCCTCAAAGACGAGACCCGCAACCCGACGGGTTCGTTCATGGACCGGGGGGCTACGCTGCTGGTAAGCCTCGCGCTGAGCGCCGGGGTCGTCTCATGCTCCTGCATGACGACCGGCAACCTTGGGGCCTCTCTCTCTGCCTATTGCGCAAAGGCGGGGATCGCCTCGCAAGTGCGCATAAGCCCGACGACTGACCAAGGCAAGCTCTACCAGATGATAGCGTTTGGGGCGGAGGTCGGGGTCTCGTCCGCCCCCCTCACGGTCGAACGATCCTCCAGGAGAGTCCTTGAGGTCGACGCGGCCAACCCATACTTCCTCGAGGGAGAGAAGACAACCTGCCTTGAGGTCGTCCAGGAAATGAAGTGGGCGCCGCCAGACGCGATTGTCCTCCCAATCGGGACGGGCGGCCACCTGACCATGGTGTGGAGGGCCCTCGAGCAGCTCAAGGAGGCGGGGCTCACGGAGGGCGGTCAGACCCGGCTCATCGGCGCGCGCATGGCCGGGGCCACTTCTAGGGAAAGGCCTCCGAACTCAAGGAAGACCCGGGGCGACCCGAGCAACCTCACCGAACTCGAGGAGTCTGACCCAATACTGCTCGAGGAGGCCAAGAGGTCGGTGAGGGCCTCAGGAGGGACCACCATCGACGTGACTGCAGACGAGACGATACGAGCCACCAGCCTACTTGCCCGCAGCGAGGGGATCTTCGCGGAGCCCGCCTCCGCCTCCGCCGTGGCCTGCCTTCACTCAGCAAGGAAGGTGGGGGCGCTCGACAGGGACGAGACTGTGGTCTGCGTAATCACTGGTGCGGGCTTGAAGGACACCCGAGTCGTCTCCAGGATCGCTAGGGCGGCACGCTCCCTCCCGGTCCGCGGCGCGGAACCGGCTCCTTCCCAGGTGGGCGAGACCAAGATGACCATCCTCAGGCTCCTCGGGCGCCCCGGCTTCGGCTACGACCTCTGGAAGGAGCTCTCCTCCACCAGGTCGATCACGACCGCAAGCATCTACCAGCACCTTGAGGAGCTCGAAGCCCTTCAACTGGTCTCGAGAGTGGGGGTCACCACCGTGAAGGGCAGGAACAGAGTGCTTTACGAGCGGACCGGCAAGGGTTCGGACTTCCTGAAGATGGCCGGGAAGATAGGCGCCTGACCCTCACAGCGACCCTATCAGCAGGCCTATCGAATAGAGAGCGCCCGCAGCGACCCCCCCTACGGCCGCAGACTCGAGTCCGGCCTTCGCGCTGAAGTGGGTAGGAGTGAAGAGCCTCGAGCTCAGCGAGAAGAGTGCGAGCAGTGACAGCACGACCGAGAGCAGCAGGGTCTCGACCCTCTCCAGGGCGAGCGTGTAGGCAGCGATCGCCAGGATTGCGGTCCCGAAGAAGGCCGCGCCCGCAAGCCCGGGGCCAAGGAGCGGGTCGGTCTCGAGGTCCTCGACGTTGACCCGGAGCTCGTGCCTCAGCTGCTCCCTCAGCCACAGCTCCTTGTTCTTGACCAGCCTTCCCATGATGACGTCGACCTCTCTCTGCTCGTATCCCTCTTCCTTCAGGAGCGCCTCGAGCTCTGCCCTCTCCTCCTCTGGCTCGGACTCGATCTCCATCTTCTCACGTGCGATGTCCATCTTCAGCGCCCCGATCTCTGACCTCCTAGCAAGGTAGGAGCTGAAGAACATCGACGCCCCTCCGGCCAGCGCGAAGGCGAGCCCGGCTATCAGGACGGTCCCGAACGCTACCCCCGCCCCGTTGAGGGCCGCGGCCATGGCGACGCACTCTATCGCCCCGTCGCTCCCTCCGAGCACAATCCTGTCCATTATGTGCCTGGCGGGGATGTGCGGGTGCTTCTCCTGGGTGCTGACAGACAGAGAGGCTCGCAAATCAGACCCTGCGACCATATTTAGGGCTTGGCGGGCTAATTGGAGCCTGTCAGGGGCCTGCGGCCCGGGAAAGGGCGATTTCAACTTGCGATTTCACGCAGTTATGTTGAGTCCGTATCATGCGTAGGCGCAGTCTTAAAAATCACTTTAGCAGAGGCAGGGGCCATGACCCTAGACGAACAAATCCGATACGGAATGCTGGCACTCAGCGGCGCGAGTCTTATTTTCGCGACCCTGGGCCTGAAGATCGCCCCGCTCGAGGCTTTGAGCGGTTGGGGAACTCACTAGGCTTTCCTAGTGAGCTCCGACTTTTATTTGCATTATCAGCTCGTCGAATCTCTTGCTCAGGTCTAGCCTGTTGAACAGCCACTGCTTGCTGGACGGGTCGTACAGCTGGTATGAGATGGTGAAGCTTGTCGCGTCTGACTGGTCCATCGTGTAGAGGCTCATCCTGTCCTTGACGGCCGCGGCCGCGTTGCCCACGTACTGAAGCCCCTCGACGACGAAATCGACCGGGAGGGCCACCTGTGCGAAGTAGTCCTTCCCGGCCGCCTCAGCCCACACGAAGGGCAGGCGGTCGATCTGCTGGCGCAGGGCCATCTTCTCGTACTCGCTCACGTTCTTCACGAACAGCTCGAGGGCGAAGTACCTGTGCTTCCTGTGGAGGGCCTTCTCCATCCCGTAGTCGTACCTGGTCCCCATCCAGTTGACGCTGTATCCGTGGATCAGCTTCCTCTCGCAGACGTGAGCGCTGTGGTGCCACGCGAGCTTCTTGTAGTTGATCCCCAGCTTGTCGGAGATCTCCTTCAGCGACTTGTTCGCGTCCATCTGAAGCTCCTTGATGATCAGAAGGTCGATCTTGTCGAACTTCGACAGCGCCGAGGGAGAGTAGCCTGCCCCCTCGAAGTCCTGGGACGCGGGGCCCTGCCACTCAAAGTCCCACCTTCCCGTGTCGAAGTCGTAGTACTCCGCCCTCATCGGGACTACCCTCATCCAGTCGAACTCGTATACCTCCACGGTGGTGAACATCCCCTTCTCCCTCAGAGACAGGAAGAACTCCTTGACCTCGCCGAGCAGCCTCGCCGGCGCGCTCAGGTTGACCGTGTACTGCCCGCTGACCATAACCTTCGCGAAGCCCACGAGATAGGACAGCTCGTTCATCGCTGCAAAGATCGCCTGCGCATACTGCTTGTACGGCTCGCTGAACTCGACCACAAGGACCATCCTCTTGAGCCCCAGCCTCTCGTGGTCCACTGCGGCCTGGACCGCAATCCCCTTGTTGACTATTTTCTCCTTGTACCTGTACCTGACGGACTCCTTGAACTGCCCCAGGCGCCTCGATATTTCAGGGACGTCAGGGCCAACTTCGGTGAGGAGCTTCACCATCTGCACTGTGCGTGCGTTAACGTTATTGGCCTCGGGCTGAACGAGTGTCATCCAATTCTCCTGGCAGTGCCCGCGATATAACATGCGCAATCGCGATTTAAGCTGTGCTGATTCCAAGTCCCTTCCCTGGCCCCCAGTGGGCCCCCCGGTATCGCTATGGCGGTCACTCCCGCTAGGCCCTTAGAGCAACCTTTATTTAGAATTTACCATGAGCATAGGGGCTAGGAACCATGCGATATCCAAAGAATGTGGAAATCTGGGAGTACGCCCCCGGCCGCCGGCTGGCGGAAGTCGTCATTCGGGTCAAGAACGTCAAGGGAGCTCTGGCAAAGTGCAGCCAGGCGGTATCTGACCTCGATGTCAACATGCTCTCAGGGTTCATGAACGCGCCGAGCGCTTCCCCTGTCGCCACCTGGAGCTTCTTCGCTGACGTCACCGACGCGATGGGCGGGATCTCGGAGTTCAAGAGCACCCTCCAATCGATCGACGTGGTCGAGTCGGTGGACGTCGTGGCGTCTGAGGACGGGTTCATGGTCGACAAGCAGCACTTCCCGGTCCAGTGGGCCGGAAGGAAGGCGGTCATCATGAGGGCAGAGGCCCTAAACGAGATGCTCCTAAGGCTCTGGAGCGTCTTCGGCAGCGGAGCGGGAACGATCATCGACCAGATGGCCGAGGCGATGGGGCGCCAATCCGCGACCGAGATGCTGGAAGACTTTGGGCACGACTTCGCGGTCGCACAGCTCGACGAGCTCCTCAGCGCCTACTCGGCCCTAGGGTACGCGGAAGTCTCCATCGAAAGGTCAAAGTCGTCCGAGTTCCCAGTCGTCGTCCACGCAAAGGGGCTCTTCGAGTGCGAGGCCTCCTCCAAGAGGCGCATCCGCCAGAAGAGCGTCTTCTTCAGGGCGCACCTGAGAGGGTTCATGTCGGGTCTCTTCGGGGCACCCTTCGACGTCTCCGAGGCGCAGTGCGTCACGCACGGCGACGAAGTCTGCTCCTTCCGTGTCGCGGCGGTCGTCCGCGAGGTTCCGAACATCCTCAGACGGGCCGCGTCGAGGAACGCGGAAGGCATCGCCCAATCAAACTTTTAACCAGCAGCCAGTCGCCGCCCTTCCGAATTGCCACTCAAGGACCGGAGAGGCGACTACTCATGGGGACCGACCAAGGCGGACCGTGTGAAGCTCCTCACTGACAAGAAGTCCTACGGCGTCAACGAGACGATATCGGCCAACCTGGAGTT
The DNA here is from genome assembly GCA_016432545.1 of archaeon. Classification (NCBI taxonomy): domain Archaea; species archaeon. Next base: position 770,311 of record CP066694.1, on the reverse strand, counting down.
CAGGGTTGTTGGGGGCCTCCGCGAAGCATTCCATCCGGAGGTCTGGACCGTCGCCTGGGAAGACTTCGACAAGATACTCCGCCTGACGCTGAGGGCCTCGGTCGGCGTCCGGCGGGGGCTCATCACCCGGAAGGCCTCTGAGACCAAGAAGGAAGTGCGGAGGGCGAGCTTCTACTGGAGCCGCGACCCGGACCTCCCCTACCGGATCTGGGCCATGATAGTCCCCGAGGACGGCGGCCCGCCCAAGATCCCCCACAGCGTGGAGGACGCGAAGTCGAAGATGCTCGATGTCGAGAAGACCCTCAAGATTCCCGCCTCCTCTCTCGGCAAGGGCTCCCACCGCCTCGTCGCCTCCGCCTCGGCGAAGTGGGGGCGCAGAAGCTTCATAGAGAAGGGCTCAGTAAACGCAAAGTCGAAGCCCGCGGTGATTTCGATTGAGTAAAGACAACTGGCTCGCGGAGATCTCCTGGGCCGGGGACAACGTCTTCCTTGGGAGCGACACGTCGGGGCACACGGTCGTGTACGACTCGACCGAGGGCACCCAGAAGGGGATCGGCCCGATGCGCGCCCTCCTGACCGCGCTCGGCGCCTGCACCGGGATGGACATCGTCGCGATCCTGCACAAGAGGAACCAGACCCTGAAGTCGCTCAAGGTCCTCGTATCTGGCGGGCGCCCCGAGCACGGGCTCCCAAAGCCGTGGACCTCGATTCACATCAAGTACGTCCTGTCAGGGGAGGCCCTGGAGACGAAGTACGTGGAGGAAGCGATCAAGGACAGCACCGAGAAGTTCTGCAGCGTGGGTGCCTCACTCGCCCCGACCGCCAAGATCACGCATTCGTACGAGATCCAGGCCTAGACCTTCAGCACGATCTTGCCGAAGTGCTGGCTCTCTTCCATCCTCGCCTGGGCCTCTGCCGCCCTTTCGAGCTGATAGACAGAGTCGACGACTGGCCTTAGCCTCTTCTGCCTGAAGAGCTCCACCACCTTCAGGAGCTCTCCCTTGCTGGCCATGTAGCTCCCGTAGATCGTGAGCTCCCTGCTGTAGACGTACCTGAGGTCCGTCACTGCGTCCGCCCCGGTCGTGGCCCCGCACAGGACCAGCCTCCCGCCCTTGGCCAAGGCCTTCACGCTCCCGTCCCAGGTCGCCTTGCCGACGTGCTCGACCACCACGTCGACCCCCCTCTTCCCGGTGATCCTCTTCACCTCCTCCAGAACGTTCTGCTCGTAGTGGTCCACCACGTGGTCCGCCCCCAGCGTGCGCGCCTTCTCCACCTTCTCCTTCCCGCTCGCCGTTGCGATCACCTCGGCCCCCAGGAGCTTTGCGACCTGGATCGCCGCTGAGCCGACCCCCGAGCTGGCCGCAAGGACCAGGACGCTCTCCCCGGGCACGAGCCGGGCCTTCGTTACGACCATGTGGTACGCCGTCAGGAAGACCAGGGGGAAGGAGGCTGCTTCCTCGAAGCTCATCGACTCTGGCTTCCTTACCAGGTTCCTCCTCGGCACCTTGACCAGCTCGGCGTACCCCCCGTCCACTCCGTACCCGATAATCGCGTAGAACCTGCACTGGTTGTCCCTTCCCAGCAGGCACTTCTCGCACTTCCCGCAGCCGACCCCCGGGTTGACTATGACCTCGTCCCCCGCCCTGAACTCCTTCTCCTCCTTCGGTACGCCCTCCACCACCCCTGCTATGTCGCTGCCCGAGATGTGCGGCATCGGTATCTCCACGTTGGGGAGCCCGTTCCTCGCCCATAGGTCCAGGCGGTTGAGCGCGCACGCCCTCACCCTCACTAACGCTTCGTCTGCGTTCGGGCTCGGGTCTGGGGCCTCTTCGAACTGTAGTACCTCCGGCCCTCCGTGCTTGTGGAACCTTACAGCCTTCACGAGGCGGGCGCGGACCTCCCTGTCCTTTTTACCCTTCCCTACAACACTTTCACTCTACCCTGTCAGAAAGATGCGCTAGTCCGTAGAATCATAGTTATAAGACGAAGTCGAGGAAAACCGCAACTCTCGATGCCTCTCCCTCGCTCTGTCTTCCGCGACGAAAGCCTCCTCCTCCCGGAGTACCTCCCCCACCAGACCCCGCACCGCGACGCCCAGCTCAAGGCCCTCGAAGTCTACTTCCAGGGAGTTATCCAGAACGCTTCCAAGGCGAGCCAGACCGTGGTCCTCTCCGGCCCAATCGGGTCGGGAAAGACCATGATCGCGAAGAAGCTCGCAGAGTCCCTCCCGAAGAAGGCAGCCCTCCACGGGAACCTCGTCAAGGTCCTCCTAGTCAACTGCCGGATCGACCGGTCGCTCCAGGCCGTGATGGTCCGCGCCCTGAAGTCCCTCGGACACACCTACCCATCGAGGGGCTACAGCTTCGAGGAGCTCCTCTCCACCCTCCTCGACGAGCTGAGGAGCAACAGGATGCACCTGGTCATCGTCTTCGACGAGGTCGACTCCCTGATCCTCTCCGACCCTTCCGCCCTCTACACGATCACCCGCCTGAGGGAGATGACCCCAGGAAGCCAGGTCTTCTCCTCCCTCCTCGTCTCCAAGACCCTCGACTACCTGAAGGCGGTCGACCTGAGCACCCTCAGCTCCCTCCAGTCCAGCGACGTCCGCCTCGAGCCCTACCCCTCCGAGCAGCTCCTCGACATCATCTCCTCCCGCGTCGAGGCCTTCAACGACGGCTCCCTCCCGGACAACTCGATGCAGCTCGCAGCCGACATCGCGGCCCAGTTCGGGGACGCCCGCTACGCCCTCGACCTCGTCTACGGAGCAGGAAAGCTGGCCGACATGGGCGAGTCTCCGCGCGTCCTCCCCGAGCACGTGCGCGCAGCCAAGGCACAGCTCCCCCCTCAGCTCAAGAAGGAAGAGCTGAGCTACCTGACCAGGCACCAGAGGCTCATACTCCTAGCGGTCTCGACCCTGCTCAAGAAGGGCGACTCGCGCTACGTGAGCATAGGCGAGGTGGAGAAGAGCTACTCCGCCCTGTGCGAGGGCCTCGGAGTCGGCGCCAACCACCACACCCAGGTCTGGAACGACGTCAACGAGCTCTCCCGGAAGGGCATCATCGCGACAGAGCTATCGGGCAGGGGCAGGCGCGGCCGGACGACCCTGATCGGGCTTGACCTCGTCTCCGCGAAGGAGCTGATGGGCGAGCTCGAGAAAGGCATGGTGGCCGACGTTAGAAGTTGAGAAGCTCCTCTCCTCGTACGGCAGGACCAAGATCCTGACGGTCATGCTCGAGACTGGAGAGCTGAACATCTCGGAGATCACCAAGAGGTCGGGCCTCTCACACAGCTCGGCCGCCCGCCACCTCGAATACCTCAAAAAGTCAGGAATCCTCAGCGAGAAGCGCTTCAACCGCATCAGGATCTTCAGGGTCGAGAAGGGGAACCCGAGGGTCGGCGTCCTCGCGCGCTTCCTCGCGGACTGGAGGGTCCTTGAAGAGGCCCCCTACCCAGAGGCCTACAACTAGCGGCGCGCGGACCTGGCGGCCTCCTTCTCCACGAAGGCCACGTAGTTCTCCTCGAGGCCAAGGCTCTTCGAGAGCTCCTCCCTGAACCCGGCCTCCCTGCAGAGGAGGAGGATGTAGGGCATGTCCTCCACGAGGCTCTCCTTCTGGCTGATCCCCAGCCTCTTCCCGGCCCAGAGCCCTATGTCCTTCAGCTTCCTCGAATCGTTCCAGATCCTCACCTGCAGGAGCCAGGGCACCGCGTCCATGGTGAACTTCGCGCCGCCGTCCCCCAAGGTGGGCCACAGCTCGGCAGCGAGCATCGAATCCAGGTACCTGAGTAGCCTCCAGTCCCTCCCCCGCATCATCCGGCCCATGAGCACGTCCACCCTGGAGAGGACCTCCAGGGCCGCGGCCTTCCTCTCCTCGTGGATCTTCGCCTTCACGACCCCGTTGTAGATGTCCCTGACCTTGTCTCTGGGCTGGCCCGGATACGCCCTGAGGGCCTCAAGCGCAGCCCCCCTGTCCGTAGCCTCGAAGAAGCCGTTGACCGCCCTCGACGCCGTCACCTCCTCGTCCTTGCGCGCCGAGATCCCTGCCTGCAAGAAGTTGACCGCGACCCTCAGGTCCCCATTCGCCGCCGCCGCGAACCCTTCCAGCTCGCCCACTTCCAATCGAAGCCCTTCGGCTTCTGCGACGCTTCTCAGCTTGCCCTCCACCTCCTCCGGCAGAGGTTTTACGAACTCGATCCTCGAGGCGACGCTCCCGAGCTTCCGCACCTCGTCAGACTCGGGGTCATTGGCTGCCATCACCACAGGGTTGAGGCTCCTCCTCACTGCGTCCTTGATGAAGTCTATCGCCCCGTAGTCCGCCCTCCCCGCGAGACCGTCCACCTCGTCGATGAAGATCAGCGACCTGTCGCCCATCAGGGAGACGCTGGAGATCGCCTCCCCAATCTTCCTGGTCATCTTCTCCTTGGTCCTCGCGTCGCTCGCGTTGAGCTCCACGAGCAGGAGTCCCAACTCCTTGGCCGCCAGGGCGACCGTGGTCGTCTTCCCAGTCCCCGGGGGGCCGACCAGCAGAGCAGCCTTGCCTCCCTTCTTCCACTTCTTCAGCCAAACGAGCAGCTTTGCCCGAGCCTCCTCGTTCCCGGTCATCTCGTCGAGGCTCTTCGGCCTGTACTTCTCGGACCACAACCTAGAGGCCGCCCCCTATGAAGACGACGAGCCCAGCAGTCATCCCAGCCAGGGCGATCTTCTTGACCCTGTACGCGTTCGAGGCGTCAGCCCTCCTCAGCACGCTGGCCGCCAGGTAGACGAAGACCACGTCCGGAACGACCACGCCTACTGTATAGTACAGGTTCGCGAGCCCGGTGAACAGCGGGACCCAGCTCGTGACCACAGCACCCAGGAAGAAGGCGGCCCCGACCAGTGACGCGGCCTTGAGCCCCCTCGTCCTCGCGACCGACCTGACTCCCCTCTCCGAGTCACCCTCAACGTCCGCCATCGCCTTCACGACCTCCCGCCCAACTCCGGCGAAGAACGAGGTCAGCGCCATCAAGACGAGGAGCGAACCCAGGACGCTGCCCCCCGCGACCACCCCTCCGTACAGGAACGGTATCGCTAAGGAGGACGCCACGATCAGGTTCCCGGCGAGCCCCGCCTTCTTCGCCCTTGCGTTGTAGAGCCACGAGAGGAACGCATAGACCAACGCGATCGCGACGGCCGCCGGGTTGAGGCTCAGGACAGACGCAGCCACTCCGCCGATCAGGACGACGATCGAGACCCTGGTCGCTGACCCGACTGTCAGCCTTCCGCTCGGGATCGGCCTCTCCGGCATGTTGACCCTGTCGACCTCGACGTCGTAAACGTCGTTGACCGCCATCGAGTAAGCGCAGATCAGAAAACCAGTCGCAAATCCGAGCGCAAGCTGCAGACCCGATGTGGACGGAGGCTTCGAGACGAAGGCGCCGACGATCACGGCAAACCCGATCATCGCGCAGTTGATCGGCCGGACGAGCTGGAGCCCCGCCCTCAGGTCCACGCCCCTAGAACCTCGCCTTGCTTACCTTGTAGTAGATTACCTCCCCTCTCCTCTCAATCACCGCGATGATCGCCTCCTTTCCCATCTTGGCCATCTCTCTGACCGACTTCTGCAGGTCCTGGACCCCTTTCTCTATCCCTTCGTCGAGGGCGAAGACGACGTACTTCGCAGGCTTCTTGGGATAGTCGCCCCTCTCGTAGACCCTCAGGTCCGTCCCGAACCCGAACCCTTCCCTGACCACGTATCCCCTGCTCCTAAGGTCCCGGTAGATCATGAACTTCGTCCACGCGTCCCTCGCTGCCCTCTGGCTCGACTCCGAGAGCGCCTCAAACCCTACTTCCCTTCCCTCCCCATCCTTTAGGACCAGCTTCTTCGAGTAGAGAAGGTACAGCGCCTCGTAATCCCTGAGCAGCAGTCTGTCCTCCTTGACGGTGCCGTATCCCGACTCGGTCAGCTCCCCGAACCTCCCCTTGTCGGTGACCACCACAGTCCCGTCCACCAAACTTCCCTCGAAGGCCTGCGAAGTCTGCTCCGCGGCGACGCTTTCTTCCATGTCTTTCGCCGAACGAGCCTCCAGTCTATTTGAAGCTTCAACGCCAAGAGAAACCATTTAGCGCCCGCCCCCGGTCTCGGGCCTCTTGCCCGACTTCTTCACCGCGAGAACCGTCTCCTGGTCGGACGGAGAGGTCAAGATGATCGACCAGACCGCCCTCCCCTTGCGCTTCTCCTACGTAACTTACACGACCCCTGAACAGGTCGCCAGGGGCATCTCGACCATGGTGGTACGCGGGGCTCCGGCGATCGGGGTCGCGGCAGCCATGGGCGTGGCACTCGCGGTCGTCAGGTCCAAGCGGCGCGACGTGGCCGGCCTCGTCAAGGAAGCGGAGGCGGCAGGCGCTCTCCTAAGATCCACCCGTCCCACTGCTGTCAACCTCTTCTGGGGAATAGACAGGGTCCTGGAGGCGATCCGGCCTTCGAAGACCGCAGAAGAGGCGAAGGAGATTGCCGTGACGGAGGTGAAGAAGATGGAGGAAGAGGACGTCATGGCGAACAGGAAGCTGGGCAAGTTCGGGTCGGCTCTGATCGAGGACGGAGACACCATCCTCACCCAGTGCAACGCGGGCGCCCTGGCGACTGTGGGCTATGGGACTGCCCTCGGGGTCGTGAGGGCTGCCGTGGAGGAGGGGAAGCTGGTCAAGGTGATAGCGCCTGAGACGAGGCCTGCCCTCCAGGGTGCAAGGCTCACCGCCTACGAGCTCACCTCCGACGGGATAGACTGCACCCTCATCTCCGACACCGCTGTCGGCTACATGCTCAGCCAGGGCCGCGTGGACAAGGTCGTAGTCGGGGCGGACAGGATCACCAAAGACGGATACGTATTCAACAAGATCGGCACGTATCAGGAGGCGGTCCTGGCCCATAGACACAAAGTCCCGTTCTACGTTGCTGCGCCAAAGTCCACCTTCGACCTGTCGAGGGACCATTCGCAAGTGGTGATTGAGGAGCGCTCCTCCAACGAAGTCGTCAAGGTCAGGGGGAGGAGGATCGCCCCGAAGGGAGTCAGGGTGGCCAACCCGGCTTTCGACTCCACTCCGCCCGAGCTAGTGACGAGGATGATCACAGACGTAGGGCTCCTCTCTCAGCCGTATCCGCTGGGTATTACGTCCATGATGGGTTGACCATCCCTCTGGACCCACTGTGAGCGCATCGTTCAAGCATGAAAAGCATTATGAGAAGAAGCACTTCGGGCACCTCGGGCCCGTAGCCTAGCACGGATTAAGGCGTCAGCCTTCGGAGCTGAAGTCAAAGCTCAGAGACCATGGGTTCGAATCCCACCGGGCCCGCCAGAGAACTGTCTTGGTCCAAAGGTGGCCGCGCCTGACAGTTTACGGGCAAACAGATTTTATAGTCTTACCCTGCGATGCGCTCGCACCAGAGTTTGTCAAGGTACAGTGCTGCCGTCGTGCTTCTCGCCTTACTGCTCTCAACTTCATCGGTCTATTCCGCTCTGGTCATCCCCGCGCAGGCGAAAACCCCTGAGAGCGCCTCAACCTTGACGCCGGGCGTTGCCCAAGTCCTTCAGCATGTCGATGTCGCCAAACTCCCGCCGATCTCTACTCTCAATGCGTCAAAACCGCGAACGATACAACTACCTGACGGGGCGGCCGCTGTCGAGGCCCTCAAGCAGGAGGCCTCTCAGATTGGGTTCGTCCCCCCTGGCGAGGCATCCAAGACGGTGGTGGTCCCCTCCACTACGGGAGGCCCAGCGATTGTCTCGAACCTTTCGATGGGGGGAGTTCCGGGCAGCGGGACCAACCCCTGCACGTGTTCACCCCCCGACCCTGACGTCGCCGTCGGCCCGACCCACGTCTTCCAAGTGGTCAACCTTGCGGGTGTAATCTACACGAAGTCCGGGTCTGTCGCCCGGATCCCCTTCGCCCTGTCTGGATTCTTCGGGGTCCCAACCTACTCGATGAGCGACCCGCAGGTGCTCTACGACTCCATGAGCTCAAGATGGTTCGCATCGGTGCTTGACATCCTGGGAAACAGGGTGATATTCGCAGTCTCCGACAGCTCGGACCCGACAGGCTCTTGGGTGGTCTATGGCCTCGCAACGGCCAGCTTCTCCATCCCCGACCAACCGTTTCTCGGCGTGAGTGAAGACAAGTTCGTCATCTCGGCCAATGACTTTTCATGCTGCTGGACGTTCCTGGGCAACCAATACTGGGTCTTCAGCAAAGCAGAGCTGGTCTCGGCGGCGGCCACGATACACTTCTCCACGTCTGCGCCTGACAGCACCAAGGCTTCACTGCAGCCCGCAAGGCAGCTCTCGAACGCCTCAGGGGTCCTCTACATGGCCTCGGTCGGTTTCGGGACTGCCACATCAGTCAAGGTAGTCGCGCTGACTGGGGTTCCCCCCGGCCCTGTCACCCCTCACTCCTCTTCAGTCCCGATAGCTACCGCGAGCCCGCCCCCTGACGCAACCCAGGAAGGGACCGGCTTCCCACTTGTCACGAACGACAACCGAATTCTGAGCGCAGTCTGGAACGCGGGCGCGCTTTGGTTCTCATTGACCGACGCGTGCATCCCTGCCGGCGATTCTACGACACGCTCGTGTGTCCGGCTCGTCGAGCTTGCGACCTCGGGCGTCTCGACCCCCACCAAGGTCCAAGACTTTGACATCGGCACGAGTGGCGCCTATCTGTTCTACCCCGCCGTCAGTCTCGATTCGTCCAACGACCTCGTCCTCGTCTACGGGACCTCCTCCGGGTCGATGTACCCCTCGTTGGCCATCGCTGACAGGCTCTCTTCGGACGCTCCGAACACAATCAGAAACGCCACCTTGATCGCCCCCGGCACGCAGCCTGACCTCTCGTTCAGGTTCGGAGACTACTTCGGCGCCAGCGCAGACCCTTCCATGACCTCCACGTTCTGGGTCACCGGAGAGTATCGGACCGACGCCGCATACCAGGGTTGGTCCACAGAGATCGCCCGGGTCACTCTGCAGGACCTCGTAGGAGCTACCTCAACCTCTGCGTCGTGCAAGTCCACTTCTCTCTCTCTAGAATCGACCTCGAACTGCACGGCGGTCGTGGGCGGCGGCTCCCCCACGGGCAGCATCACCTGGTCTTACTCCGGTACCGGTGCTGTAACTATCTCCCCTTCCCTCTGCGTGCTCTCCTCCGGCTCCTGTAGCGTCAACATCACCGGCGACTCTGCTGGCGCCGGGACGGTCACTGCGTCCTACTCTGGGAGCGGAGTTGCAAGCAACACGTTCCTCGCTGTCACAGTCTCGCAGTGCGTCCAGTCCATAAAGGCAACCGGGCCTGACGGATTCGAGAGCGTCGTCGTCCTCGTGTGCCCGTCAGTCTCAGCGGGCACGTACTTCCTCCAAGCAAGCTCCTCGGCCTTCGGCACTGACATTTCTTCGGCCGCATACGTGTTCCCTCCCGGAGGGACCTACGCCTGGGGGTCGGGCTCCGCCTCCTCCGCGACCGGGGGCAGCTCCCTGGCCGCCCCCCCAGGATTCTCATACTACGCGTTCGGGGCTGGGGAAGGGAATTGCGATTTCACCTCGACATCCTTCACGGTGGACACCACAAACCCTACGCCGCCTAGGTTCAGCTCTGTCGGGCACGACCTGAGCAACTCGGCCAGCGTATCCGCAGCTTGCGGCTCCAGCATCGTTGGAGGAGTGGGAGTCAAGAACAACAACACCCCTGTGCTCTCTCCAAGCATATGGAAGAAGAGCAACGATGGATACCACGACGAGAGCACCTCCGTCGTCTTCGGGTTCGGGGTCCCCTCGAACGGCTCCCTCGTCGTCATTGTAACCTCCTACGGCTGGTTCGGAATATTCGGAGGCAGAGTGGAATTCGTGACCCCAACGGAGATCGTCCCCACGCTATCGCTGAGCGCACAGGCTTCTGTAGCAGGCTTCCCAGTGGGGGTATCGGGCTTCGGCCTTGCCGCCTCCCAGCCTCTCACCATTACCTACGACGGATCGACCTCGGGTATGCCCACCGGGTGCACGACAGACACATTTGGGATAGTCAGCGACGGGTGCCAATTCATTGTCCCCCACACCTTCTCAGGGCCACACAACGTCACAGTAAGCGACGGAACCAACGTCCTGTCGCAGATTTTCATTGACGCCACCGTCTTCGTTGATTGCTTCACCGAGACCATGGTCGGAGTAACAGCCAACTGCCTGGTGGTGGTGAGCGGCAACGCGCCGACGGGCACGATCACCCTGGGCACCAACGAGCCCGGAAAGTTCTCTCGATCGACGTGCCATCTTTCTTTCTCAGCCTGCTTCTTCAAGTACACGCCCACCTCGGGCTCCTCGCCGGTCACGATCTCCGCAACCTACGGTGGGGACTCGTCAAACGGCCCCTATGTCGGGTACACCAGCTTCGCCGTCGCCCTCCGGGAGACCACCACCAAGGTCTCCTGCGCTCCGAAGGCCTCGACGGCAGGTTCCCTCTCGCCCTTCAAGTGCACCGCGACGGTCAAAGGATACCATCCGACGGGGAACGTCACCTGGACTCAAGGCGGTTCGGGCACAGTCAACTATCTTAGTTCAACCTGTGCGTTGGTCTCTGGGAAGTGCGCGGTGATGATGAACCCGGCCACCCAGGGGACTGTCGTCGTAGAGGCGACCTATAGCGGCGACTCGAACAACGTCGCGAGCATAGGCGACAAGATGGTCAAGGTCATTGCGGCCAGGACGATGACCCACATCTCCTGCTCATCGATACCTTTCAGCCTGGGTGCCAACATCACTTGCACGGCCACTGTCACCGGCGGGCACTCTCCCTCCGGCACGATAACCTGGTCGAAGGCCTCAGGCTCGGGCTTGGTCAACTTCTCATCCCTCACCTGCGCCCTTTCCTCGGGATCGTGCTCGGTCACAGTCCTCGCTACCTTCCCCAGCATGGTCAGGATCAGGGCGAGCTACGGAGGGGACGCAGTCAACAAACTCAGCGTCGGGAACTTCGTCTGGAAGTGACAATTTGCAATCACGTTCGCTTGGGATGTCGGTCCTCCTACTCACCGCTCTCCTGGTAGCCTCCTTGCCGCACCCGACGGTCGCGGTCTGCGCCGTCCCCTTCAGCTTCACCAGCAGCAACACCTTCGACACGATCTCTTGCACGAACGACAGCGACTCGGCTACCTTCGCAGTAGACGCCTCCTCTTCCAACTCTACCGTCTCCTCGCCGAGCATCTACAGGGTGACCGGAAGCGGCGACGGGGACACGTTCTCCCTCTCGGGCCCGCAGAAGGCCGACTCCTACAACGAGATCTTCGTCGCGACCGGGTCGGGCTCCGGGGACGTCTTCACGGTCTTCAAAGGTGGAGTCTCGAACTCAACGTACCAGCTTACGGGCGGGAAAGGCGCAACATTCACCGTGAACGCAGGAAATGGGAGCAACTCCTACACTATCGCCGGAGGTTCGGGGTCGATTGTTTCTATCGCAGTCGGATCGTCCTTCAAAGCCAAGAACACGTTCTCGCAGCAGTCCTTTCTCATCTTCGTGGGCTCGGGCTCAATCGTCAGGATCACGGGTGGCAACGCAAGCACCAACCTATCAGTGCACATGTAAGGAAGCTCGACGACCCGAAGGCCGGTGCTAAGATGCCTGGAAGTCCCTCTCATCGGCTTGGGAAATCGCATAGGCGACCTATAGATTTAAACCCGTAATGTTGGGGTTGGAGACCTTCATGCTTCCGCTGAGGGGAGAAAGCACCCTAGTCAAAGTTCTCCTCCTTGGTATTGTAATAGGTGGTGGAGGGGTGGGCTATCTGGCTCTCCAGGCAGTCTCGGCCACTCCCGCAGCCATCTCTCCCGCTTCAGCCACCATAGACGCGGGACAGACCGTGCAAATCACGGTCTCGTGGCACGACGGGACGTCCTTCCCCTACAGCGTAAACCTGTACAGCAGCCTCAACAGCACATGCTCGTCAGACTCGACTCCTGTGCAGTCCAAGGGCGGGCTCTCTACCCCCATGAACACGTTCAGTCAGCAACCTGGAAAGACAATCTACTACTGCGGTCTCGTCGTCTCAACGAAGGGCACCTCCGCGATCTCGAAGGCTGCCAAGATAACGGTCGGACCCTCCCTCGACACCCCAATCGTGAGCATCATCCCGGCGGACATCGACTCGGGCCAGTCCGCCAACTTGGTCGCAAATGTAACCTGGGGCGGTGGACTAGGGCCCTACTCTGTCACACTCTACAGCGGCTTCAGTTCAACTTGCTCCTCCGACACCACGCTTGTCAGCTCGAAGTCGGCAATTGGCACCAGTGCGACCTTCCCCCTGCAGATTCCCGGTTCGACCAGCCTCTACTGTGCGGCTGTGAAGGACAGCGCGACCACGCCCTCTTCAGCCACCTCCTCGGCGGCGAAGTTCACTGTCAACCAGCCCCTCGGCGTCACGATAACCCCATCCTCTCCGGTCTTGGACAGCGGCCAGTCGATCAGCCTCACCGCCACACCCTCTCACGGCACCTCACCGTACTCTTACCAGTGGTCCAGCGGGACGGGATGTGGCACCCCACTGTCGGGCAAGACCACCTCCACCTTCTCGACGGGCGCAATCAGCTCCACAACGACCTACTCCGTGTCAGTCACAGACAGCGGGAAGGGGACGCCGGCGTCGAGCGTGTGCGCCTCCGATGAGGTCAAAGTGAACTCACTCTTCAGAGGGAGCTTCATCAACATCAGTGGGGACGCCAGCGTGTCGGACGCTGGACAGGCCGTCAACCTCACCGTGTCCTGGACGCCCGCCGGTACATCACCCTACGCGCTCCAGCTCTCCACGAGCCAGTCGAGCGATTGCTCCAGCCCAACGGCGGCCGGGGCGGCAATCGTGAACCTGACGACGACCTCTTCGAGGTTCACGGTCCGACCCAATTCGACAACAACCTACTGCGCCACAGTCACCGACAGTGCCAGTGCGCCGCAGAGCACGTCCACGACCCTCGGGGACACGATCACTGTCCACGCCGCTCTAAGCGCCACCCTGTCGCTTAGCCCTCCCGGAATGGACGTCGGGCAATCAGGAACGGTGACCGCCACAGTCACGGTTCCCGGTGGAACGCCCCCGTACTCCATCACTCTCCTCAGCGGTACTTCCAACAACTGCAACTCGGACAACACCGCGGTCCACCTCACTTCAGGGACCAACCCAAGGAGTGGTGTGGTCTCGAGGACGACGACCTTCACCTTCGCCGCCCCCATTTCGAAGACGGTCTACTGTGCTTTGGTGGTGGACAGCGCTAGTTCGCCGGAGGTGGTCACGGCAGGCCCCATCACCTTCTCAATCAACCAGGCCCTGACGGCGACAATCACCCCGCCGACCCCCGGCATAGATTCCGGGCAGGGGGTAACCCTGACCGCGGTCCCAGCCCAGGGCACCCCGGGATACTTCTACCAGTGGTCCACCGGCAACACCTGCGCCGCCGCAATCACAGGAGCCACCGCCAAGGCTTACGCGACCGGCACCCTCACCGTCTCAGCGAACTATTCGGTCAAAGTCACCGACAACAGCCCGTTCATGCCACTCTCGTCGGCCTGCGCCAGCGTCCACGTCAAGGTCAACCCCGTCCTCACCGCGCCTAACATTACGCTCTCTTCTCCTGCGATGGACATAGGCCAGACCGCTACCATCACGGCCACGGTGTCATGGACGGGCGGGACGTCCACTTACTCGGTGACACTTACCAGCGGGAACAGCGCCACCTGCTCCTCCGACACGACCGTCGTGGTCCTCACGCCTCCGCCCAACCCACAGACAGGCGTAGTCGGGACGACCGCGATGCTCTCATTCCCCTCTCCTGCCGGGTCGACATACTACTGCGCCACCGTCAAGGACACCTCAGCGACCCCTGTCTCCGCCGTCTCCGCGTCGACGAAGTTCAGTGTCAACTCAGCCCTCGGAACTCCGAGCCTGATGCTGACCCCGACGGCGATTGACTTCGGCCAGACCGCCACAGTGACCGCGACCGTAAACTGGGCGGGGGGCACATCCACATACGTCGTGACTGTCTACAGCGGGAGCAGCGCGAGCTGTGCGGCTGACACCAACGTCGTGTCGATCTCCGCACCCCTGGCAGCGGGCCCCGCTGTCTTCTCCTTCACTGCCCCTGCCTCTACTACCGACTACTGCGCTTCGGTGAAGGACAGCGCGGTGATACCTGAATCAACGACTTCCGTAGTATCCCTCTTCACCGTGAACCCCGTCCTGTCCGTGGTCATAACACCAGTGGCCCCGGCGGTCGACTCCGGACAGTCGGTGACCTTCACGCTTACAGCCGTGACTTCCGGCGGGACGAATCCGTATTCATACCAGTGGTACTCGGCGGCTGCCTGCACCGCTCCAATCTCGGGCCAGACCGGTTCGACCTACTCGCCAGGGACGACCCCAGTGTCCAACACGACCTACTACGTCAAGGTCATGGACAGCAGCACGGGGAGCCCGGTTGCGGGAGTCTGCGCCAGCGACACCGTGACGGTCCACGCGGCCCTCTCGGCAGCACTCTCTCTGTTTCCCAGCGCCCTTGACGTGGGCCAGTCCACTACGGTCACCGCCACCCTTTCCTGGACAGGAGGGGCTTCGCCCTACTCAGTAGTCCTCAGGAGCGGGTTCAGCAGCACCTGCGCCTCAGATACGACTGTAGTCGCCACCCGCACGAACATCGTAGGAAAGATCACGACCTTCACTTTCACATCCCCGATCGTGACGACCTATTACTGCGCTACGGTGACCGACGCGGCCACCGTCCCCACCTCTTCGGTCTCGAGCGCGTTCAAGTTCACGATAAGCCCAGCCCTCTCAACCCCAACCACCTCCCTCTCGGTGAGTAACATCGACTTTGGGCAGAGCGTGAACTTCACTGCCACTGTCACCTGGTCCGGAGGGACATCCACCTACACGGCCACCCTCTACAGCGGTTCCAGCTCGACCTGCTCCTCGGATACCACGGTGGTGGCGGTCCACTCGTCCCTCGCCGGCTCCCCGACCGTCTTCCCGATTTCCTCCCCAGGATCGACCACCTTCTACTGCGCGACTGTAGCCGACAGCGCTAGCATCCCAGTAACAACCACTTCCGCGACAGCGAAGTTCAACGTCAATCCAGCGATGACGACCCCCACCCTCGGCCTCTCAAGCGGCGCGATCAACTCCGGGCAGACCTATACGATCACCGCGACCGTGACCTGGACTGGAGGCACGACCTCCTACACGGTAACCCTCTACAGCGGGTCAAGCTCAACGTGCACCTCCGACAACACGGTCGTTGCTGTGGTCCCAGGCTCCAACCCGCTGACCGGCCTCACCTCGGGCAGCGCCACCTTCACCTTCCCGTCTCCTGGCTCCACCACGAAGTACTGCGCCAAGGTCGTGGACACCTCATTCATCCCAGTCACGAAGTACACCGCCGTCTCCACCTTCACCATCAACACGGCACTCTCCGCCTCGATCAGCCCGTCCTCGGCTACCATCGACAACGGCCAGTCGATTCTCATGACCGCGATTCCCTCCGGAGGGACACCTGCCTACTCCTACCAGTGGTACACGGGGTCCTCCTGCACGACTCCAGTAGGCGGAGCCACCGCCTCGACATACACTCCGTCGCCCCCGGTGACGACTTCCTACTCCGTCAAAGTGACTGACGCGAGCCCTGGTTCCCCCGCGGCCCTGTTCTGCGCCAGCGCCGCTGTCACGGTCAACACCGCCATGTCAGCCCCGACCATAACGATTGGCTCAGGGGCGATAGCCAACAACACATCGACGACGCTCAACACCACGGTCGGGTTCGCCGCCGGGACTCCGACCTACACTTGTCAGTGGCTCGTAGATGGACCAGGTGGGGGTGGCTTTGTCGCACTAGGTAGCTTCTTCCCGTGCACTGCCGGAAGCCTTCCAAGCGTGGGGACCGGGACCCTGACAACCGGCGTCTGGGCGTTCAAGCTCGAAGTAATAGACAGCGCCTACGTGCCATTCATAATCTACTCCAACACGGTAACGACGACGGTGTCCTAGTGTTCATAGGCTATCCGAGGATCTTTCGATTCTACTTCCGGCAATTCGTCTAACGCTTTTATACTCAATTCCGGTTGGGTTTTGGTAATGCGAACGGGCAGCCCCGCACGGAGCAAAGGCTCGAAGACGGTCCAGCTTGGACTCGGGGCGATCCTCGTCGTCATGATTGGTTTCGCTCTTGTTCCAGCCGCCCAGGCCGCGGTGACCTTCTCGGTCACCACTACCGTGAACGTTGGAATCACCCCGGTTTCAATCGCAGTCAATCCGACCCTCGGCAGGTACTACGTCCTGAACCAGGCCGACGACACGCTTTACGTCTTCGACACCGCCACAAACTCGCTGCAGGCAAACCTTACGGTAGGTTCAAGCGCGACCGGTGTCGCAGTGAACCCATCGAACGGGATGGTGTATGTCGCCCAGTCCGACGGAAACAGCATAGCGGTCTTTGATAGCTCCAACGCCTTCGTCACGAACGTAACAGTAGGGACCTCGCCAAGCGCGGTCGCCGTGAACCCCTCGACAGGCAATGTCTACGTGGCTAACTATCTGATTGGCACAGTGTCCGTCGTTGACAGCACCAACACCGCGGTGGCCACGGTCAGCGTTGGTGACAGCCCTGACTCGATAGCGGTCAACCCCACCACCGGAATGGTGTATGTCGCAGATGCGGGTTCTGACCGAATTGACGTGATCGACGGGACGACCAACAGCCTCGTCGGCAACATTTCAGCTCCGACCCCAGCATCCCTTGCGATAAACCCGGCCGGCGGCATACTCTACTCGGTGGATGGCGTTGCCACCCTTGCCGTAATCGACACGTTGAGCAACAAGATCACAGCCAACATCACGGTGGCCGACACTCCCAACGGGGTCGCATTCAATTCGCAGACCAAGCGCGTCTACCTTGTCAACAACGGCGCCGATAGCGTGACAATCCTGGACGCGACGACCAACAGCGTGCTGGCAACAGTCACAGTTGGCGCCGAGCCCGACGCCATAGGCGTGGATACATCGGCAAACGGAGCGGCCTATGCGGCCAACATGAACGATGCCTCGGTCTCAGTGATAAAGGAAGGGGCCGTCGTCACCACGTCGACGTCTACGACCTCCACGAGCACAACGGCTCAGACCTCGACTACCGGGACAGGAACAACCCCTGGAGGCATTCCCGAGTTCCCGATGGGCCTGACCTTCATAATTCTTGCAACTATGGTCATAGTCGCATCGTACGTACTAGTTAGGCGCGTGGCAATCCCAAGGCTGTAGCCCTTGAGACGCCCCGACCGAGGCGTCATCAGATTCTTCCTCTGGCTCGCCCTCGCCATTTCAATCTCTTCAACGCTATACTTGGGCCAGTTGGTCTCGTTCTTCGGCCTCCTTGACGGGAAGCTGGACGAGACCTTCGGGAGCTCCTTCCCAGCAATCCCGTTCGTAGCTCTGCTTGCCGTACTCTTCATCGTCCGTTGGTACGAATTCCACGGGATCCTCCAGAGAGAGGAAGGACTCTCGGGTTCTAGAGGCACCCGGCTCGTCGGGCTGGCCCTGATTCTTCTTCCTCTACCTTTCTCTCCTTTCACGGCTAGGTATCTTGAACTCTCGGCCGCGACCCTCATCATGTCCTTCTATGGGGCGTCCCTCGTCATCAACCCTAGAACGAGGAAGTTCCTCCTTCCCTACGCAGCACTCTACTTGGTAGGGGTGACGGCCCCGTCTGGCATTCAATACGCCTTTGGTGAGCCATTGGCGGGACTTTCAACGTCCCTCACGGCCCTTCTCGTGAATCTCTCGGGGATTCCCGTCGCCTGGCAGGGCACCCAGTTTGAGCTCATATCCCGGTCCGGCGAAGTCGTGAGTGGGACCATAACCGCGGGGTGCTCGAGCATACTTTCAGTCACGACCTTCTTGGGACTCCTCGGGCTGATGCACTTCGACCTGCGAAAGGACAAGGCCTCGACCCTGAAGACTGGAGTCGTCGGCGTGCTCGTCCTTGTCTTCCTTAACAGTGTCCGAATTGGGATCCTACTCTGGGCCGGGTACGACGGGGGCTCCGAGGCACTCTGGGGCCTTCACAACTGGATAGGCTACGCCATCTTCCTTGGATTCTATGTCGCAGTTCTTGTCGTCTACTCTAGGATGGGCAGCCCCACGCTCTACCGACATGAGGCGAAGGCCGGGCGATTGAACCCGGGCAGGCCCTCCTAGATTACTCGGTCGGTGCGCAATCGGTTGGAACTCGGACACACCCGACCAAAAGGAATCACACGCACGACAAGGTTGGCGGCGCTCTTGACACTGGCCCTAATCATGGGGGTCTACTTGACTTCGAGCTTTGAGGCCCACGCCCTTCCAACGCTAGTCGCCACAGTCCACGTGGGGCACAGACCGGTAAGCATCGCAGTCGACCCTATATCCAGTGTCATCTACGTCGCCAACTCTGCGGACGGTACTGTCACGGTGATCTCGGCCGCGACCGACAAGGTCATCGCGACCGTGCAAGTCGGGGCCAACCCGGTCGCCATCGCGGTCAACCCTTCAATCCACATGGTCTACGTAGTGAGCGAAAACGACAGCTTCGTCTCAGTGATCAGGGGTAGCAACAACAAGGTCGTGGGCAACCTGACCGTGGGCACGAATCCAGTGGCCGTAGCCGTCGACCCGGGTTCGAGGAGGGTGTACGTGGTCAACAGGGATGATAACGACGTCTCGGTAATCTCGGGGACTAATTACACCGAGCTATTCACCATTCCGGTGGGAAGGTCCCCCGATGCAATCGCCGTGAACTCAGTCACCGGGGCACTCTACGTGGTCAGCCCCAGGGACAGAATGCTCTCAGTGATTCGCGGGACCACCTACACGTCGGCCGCCAACGTAAGCCTCGGCCGGGGTCCGAACTCGGTGGTTGTGAACCCTGCCAACGGCAACGTGTACGTGGTCAACGGGGCTGACGATACCCTTTCGGTCTTCGGCGGGACGTCTTACCAGTCGATAGCGAACCTAACAACGGGCTACTCTCCCTCATCGGTCGATGTGGACCGCGTCGACGGACTCGTCTACGTTGCGAACAGTGACAACGGCTCAGTGTCTGTCTTCAAGGAGAAGTCTTGGGGGTCGATTGCTAACCTCACCGTCGGAGGATCACCAGCGGAAGTGACTGTCGACCACTACACTGGCTTCGCCTATGTCGCGAACATTGACAACGATACGATTTCAGTAATCAGGGACCTCCCCGCCAGGACATCGACATCGACCACGAGCCGCGCGACCACTATCTCCAACACCCAAGTCATCACCACTTCGACTACCGCCTCAGCCGTGGAGGAGGCCCCTGCCCAGTTCCCCACTCCCGGGATGCTTCTCGCCCTCGCGCTGATCCTCTTCTTCCTACTCCTTGCGGCAATCGCGTATCGGCTCCGCCATCGTAGGCTAAGGAAGCCACCACAAGAGGACCCTCGCAACCTCACGGCGACATAGGGCAGGCCGCGTAACTGGACCTCTCTGAGGCTAACCCCTCTGTGGGATTGCCCAGATGGCGAAGTTCGTATATCTGTAGGACTCGTCGTTGATCACAAGTGCATAGAAGTTGCCTCCGGTTCCAATGCCCGTGTCCACGGTGGAGAAGCTAGACACGATGGTGACTCCATCGGCGCAGTCAGTCCCCCATGCCAGCCCGCAACCCGTCCTATTCGACAGCACGCTCATCGTGTATCCGGTCTTGGCCGCGTAGACGTCGAGAGAGGCCGTGTAGTTCGCCCCGTCGAGGGTGTCGTTGACTGTGATGGTTACCATCATGCGCCCGCTCAGATTGCCCGAAAACGAAGTGAGTTGTGGGGTGATTTCAAAGACTGAAGTCCTGGGGGCGTAGGTGTTGTTAGTCTTGGCCGTGACCGGGAGAGTGACCGATGACCCCCCGTCGAAGGAGAACTTGACGTTGAAGTAGTACGTGGCGTTCACGACCGGAAAATACCTCGAGCAGTGAATTATCGGCATCACGCAGATCCTGGTCAGGTTGTCGACGTATTCTTTCCCTGATGGAAGGACGAAGATCTTGCTGTAGGGCTTCCCCGCGAACTTGCCGTAGTCGTAGCAGGTCTGGAACCCTGGCGTGCATATCTTCGTGACTGACAAGTTCTGCGTCGGAAGCGGGCCGTTATTCTTTACAGTAAGTCGAAGACTGTCGTTGTAGATGCCCGCAGTCCTAATCGCTATTGGTGGGGGTGCGACGGTCGTTGATGTCGTGGCGGTGCTCTTGGTTGTTGTCTCCGTCGGCGGGACGAAGACCACCTTTGGGGTCTGGAGCCCGAAGAAGTACAGGGCTGCCCCGATTTCAATCACCGCGATTAGCCCTATGGCCGCTATCTTGGCGTGACGCCTATCTCTAGCCTTGTCCGAGGCCAGCCGCATTTCCTCAAAAGGGGATGGTAGAAGGTATATAGGAATTCTCGCGCTTAAGCCTACTTGAGACGAGATGAAACGATCCTCGGCTTCCGCCGCCTCCGGACCGCAATCAGACCCCCAAAGAGGATTAGAACCGCCAACGTCAGCAGGACGTAGGTGTTGTCCACTGGCAGGAACCCGACCCCCGACGTCGTCAGAACTCTGAAGTTCGCTCCTTCGCCTTGTATGTCGGGAAACGTGCTAAAGGAGTAGCTGCCTGCCTGCGAGAAAGGCGAAGTGCCTGGCAACTCGAAATTGGACGTGAAGCTGCCCGTTGCGTCTGACTGCGCCTGTCCAACGCTGACCCCCGCGAGGAAGACCAGCACTGTGGCGTCGGGCGGATAGGAGTATCCCATGACCGAGACTGAGCTCCCGGGGTTGCCAGACTTCGGCGTCGCGGCGACTCCTGGAAGCGTCGTGAAGGTCCGACTGAATGCGGACGGGACGGTCGTGATGGAGTAAACTGAATTGTTTACTCTCGGAGACAGGAGCCTAGTGATGTTGAGCAGCCAGCTTCCGGTCTTGTCAGAGACTACGGTTGCCACGGGAGTGTCGTCCAGCCTTACCTGTACGGACTGATTAGCGTGATAGAACCCTCCCGCAAGCAGGACCTTGGTTATTCCCGCAGTGCCCGTGGGAGGCGACACGATGACTGCCGGTCCAGATCCGGGTGCAAAGGGAATGAAGAGCCTGTTCGCGGAAGTCTTCGACCCGGCCGTGTTGCTCACTACTACTGAAATGTTGTAGATCCCTTCACCTTCGAAGGTGTGAACGGGGGCGGCTGCTGTGCTTTCAACCCCGTCCCCAAATTCCCAGTGATAAGATAGAGCCCCCGTCAATGGGGTAACTGCTGAGAACGTAACTTCCACGGGAAAGGGCGCCCTCCAATTTAGTCTACTGATGTTTCCCCCTGCAGATGTAACGATGGTAAAGTTGAGCTGAGCCGCAGAAGACGACACTGGGAGTGTTGAAGCTAACTCTGCCGCAAAGATGAGAGCAACCAAACAGAGGAATCTGGGCCTAAGAGGACTAGACGAATTGTGAACTCTCAACAAGCCACTCGACTATGCTTTCCTAATAGCTCTTCCAGAAAAAGGAGGACGGCGTTGTCCCGGTGGACAACGCTACATTGTAACTGTATATGTGCTAGTCGCGTTGCTTGCTACGATGGTCACTGTCGAGCCAGAACCAACGGTGATCGTCACCGTATAGGTCATCGACTCGAAGTTGAAAGCCGCCGCTGGGCTCCCACCGAAGACGCCGTTGTTGCCCGCCCACGTTCCGTTGTAGATGCGGTCTGTGAAGAGTGGATTGGTGAGGTTGGAGAACCAAGGTGCCGCATTGAAGGTGACCCCAGATCCCGAACCCGCAGTGATGGAGTAGGTGGCATTTGCGAACCCGGCCGAGTTTAGGAGGTTGTCATCGCCGACTTGGATAGTCGATCCGATGCCGGCGGTTATCGTCCACTGGAGGTCGTCACCCAGTCCACCGTTGTGGACGTTGATGGTGGCCCCGTTGCCCTCAGTGTCGACGCTGTTGGTTGGTGTGTTAGCGCCTGGGAATGCGTGGCCAAGCCCCGTGCCGTTGATCCCAAAGATATCGGTCGTGTCACCGTCACCGGTGCCTGCGACCGCGTAGCTGCTGGACCAATTGCCTAGGCTGCCGTCTACGGTGAATGCTGAACCGTCCTCATTCGCCGCGATCGAGATGTTGTCGTTGCCCCCGACGCTCTGGTACGAGAAGGTGGACCCCGCGGCGCGGGCCGCAGGTGAGAATACGAGCACTGCCCCAATGAGTAGTGTGCTGATGTACAGTTGTTTTCTAGATACTTGAATAGTCTTCAAGCAACCCGCTGATGGCACCGCAGGCTACTTATTCTTTTTTGGGGTGAATTTCTGTTATAAACTTCGCCTAGATGATGCCGCGGAGGGTTCATGCGAAATCGTTCTGGTAACAATGCATAATAAGGTCACGGGCCGAAGTTCTGTTCGAAAATATGAACAGCAAATACCTAGTATTTGCAATCGCAATATCATTCATCCTTTCCTCAGTTCCAATGGCAACAGCGACCGAAGGTGTCTACTTCAACGGAGCACAGACACAAACACACGGACCTCTAGTCGACAAAGTCATCATCAGCGTCTACACCACCGAAGGCGGTATGCAGGGGGCAGTCGCAGCAGGGACCATACAGGCTCCTGAATGGACGTTTAGCACCGGCGCATACACCTCTCTGGGTAGCAACCCTGATGTCATCGAAAACTCGACTGTGAGCTATTCGTGGTTCGGCATCGCGTTCAACACGCTGAAGTTCCCAGGTTCCAACGTCCACTATAGAAGGGCGATTCAGGACCTGCAGGACTACAGCTACATCCAAGCAACAATCCTCAACGGTGTTGAGGGAACCGCTTCGCCTGACGTCCTGCCATGCGCTGCATACGGCGCCGCATGCCAACCTATGGACGGCAGCAATTCGAGCGTGCGCTCCTACTCACTGAACCTGACGGCCGCAGCATCTGAGCTCCTGCAAGCAGGACTCTTCTGCGACGGCTGCACAGCGTCGACTGCCAACAGTTCGACTCTCTGGTTCAAAGATGCAGGCCACACACTCCCATTCTCGCCGGATTTGTGGAGGAGAACGACTCACCACAGAAATCCATGGGGCGCTAGGACTTCATTCGAGGCATCCCAGATTGGGCTAAGCTTCAACAACCACCTCGTCGGCGGCGGCGGAGCACAAGCAAACTGCTTCCTCCCGAACGCTGCTGAGGTCACCACGCCTGGGTCTTACAACTCGGGCACTGGTGGTAACAACCCACAGGTAACTAACGGCACAGCAATCACCGCAGACCACTGCGACATGCTGACCTTCGGGTTCATCTCAGGTCCGGCATTCAACGGGAACCTTCAGGAGTACAACTCCCAGTTCTCAGGAATACCGACCAACACGATGAACTACGATGACCAATCGTCAACAGTTACCAACGCCACACATGTCAACATCAACGTCGCGACCAACAAAGTCTTGCTGGCACCCGACGCGGCCACTGCTAACAGATGGGCGAAGAACTTCGCAATCGGATACTCGCAGCAGCTCCCAACTGTAATGGGATACTTCGAGAACGAGCTCTTCGCGGACAACTCCAACGGTTGGACTGGTTACGCGAACCTAGCCACCCAGAGTCCGAACGACCTTACTGGCCTGTTCTACACGCTGCTCAACGTCCACAAGTGCGGCTCCTCGACCTGTGACTTGGATACTTCGTATCCATTCACGGCCAACGCGGGAGTCGTAGGCGGGACCTTCAAGCTAGCGCTGCAGCAGGTATCGGACCAAGATGGCTTGTTCCCGCTGTACAACACCAATTGGGTCTGGCAGGCAGATGTCTACGGCTCGATTTACGACACGGCCTTGGCCACTCCTCCATCCCAGACAAACGTTGTCAACGCATTCATGGACTACATGACCACCAGCCACTCCATCGTTGGCTTCTCAGGAATGACGCCAGGTGGAAAGGCGGAGTTCAACTACCAGCAACTAAAGGGAGCTGGGCAGCACACAGCCCAGAACATTGTGAGCGGTCAGAAGATCACTCTCAACTTCGCGAACAACATCACCTTCTACGACCAGATCCCGTTCACTGCTACTGACTACCAGTTCTCGTTGGACTTCACCAACGTAGCGGCGAGCCCCAACTACCCAGACAGTGCCTCTCCGTTCAGCGGCATTGCGGGCGGTTCTGCAGGACTCATCGCGTCGGTAGTTACTAGCAAGTACTCGATCGACATCTACCTCAACAGCTCCTCGTTCTGGAACCTTCCCAACGTCCTAGTACCAGTCTTCCCACAGCACATGTGGAAGTACTTCAACACCGACCACGTCTCGACCCTTCTGTCGACAGTAGACACCACGAAGTCATTCTTCTTCGTAAACGCCTACTCGACACAGAATGCGCCGAAGGCACCAAAGTGGATATTCTTCCTCAACAACTTAGAAGTCGGCTCAGGGCCGTTCTGGTTGAAGAGCTGGGATACACCCACCGGCACTGGCGAGATCGACAGGAACCCGTACTACTTCAGGACCGCCTGGGACTCTAACGTCTCGGCGAACTCTGTAGCAGTCGGAACTCCCTTCCTGTTCAGCACCGCGCTGTACATGCCCATCTTCAACCCGACAGCCTCTGCATACTGTGGAGTAGCTTCGGGCGCTACCGGAACCTGCCAAGTCAAGGGAACTAACCCTGGACAGTCGTGGGCTTCGTTGGGCAAGGCAGTCGGCGTCTACACCGCAGCCGGAGCATTGGTCAAGAAGTACAACCTAGCCAAGAACACTGGAACTGGAATATACTCAGCCTCCATCCCAACTGCGTTGCTCGCACCGGGCAACTACAAGATCGTGGTTTCGACCACGTACACCTTCCAGGGCCTTAAGCGGACCTGGTACCAAGCATCTGGATTCAACGTCCACTAAACACATTCGAGCAATTGGGTCCACGCGGACTCAATTGCTATCCCCGTTTTAGGCAAGCAAACCCAGACTCGTCTCAGGTTCCTACGGACGCGGTTGCCGAACCCTGTTATACGTCAAAGTGGGACGGGACCTGTGCGAGCTTTAACTCGGCTAGCCGATTCCGAAGTCTCGAAGGCCGTCGAGACCTCTCTTGGGAGACTGGGCTTCAAGTACTACACCAACAGGGGCCAGCGGATAACCGAGTTCGAGACCTCCTTCCCTGTCAAATTCCTGGTGACCATCGAGAACCTCAACAGATCACAGTTCGGCTTCCCCCTAAGGAGCTCCTTCAGGATTGAGTCTGCCTTGGAGGTGAAGCCCCTGGTCGGTTCCGGCGAAGACATGAGGACCGTCAGGACATCTGCAAGAGCCCTGGTCATAGAGATCCGCAGGGAACTCCCACAGCCATGGAAGGGCATGGGCTTTCGGTCAAAGTCACAAGAGGTTGCCTGGATGAATCTGGGCGAGCTCTAGGTTCAGGACTTGGCTCTAGTCGACTTCCACGGTCTTTCGTAGCAGGGGCCTTCCTGCGACCTCTGTCTCCTGGGTCACGGCGTAGAGCTTTGCCACCGACCTCCTCTCAAGAGCGACGACTGTAAGGAAGAAGATGAGCTCTTGCAGTGGAAGTCCTCCTATCAGGCCGAAGATGATGGTGAACAGTATCGCCCCCGGGATGAAGTACGAGCCTCCGACCAGCGCGACCATAACGGCGCCTCCAGCGGCCACCATTAACAGGCCCGACCTGGCGGCCCGCGCGGCATCGATTTCCGTAATCTTCCCTTCTCCGTACGGCTTCGGAATCCTCGACCTAAGGCGCAAGTATCTGAAGAGTCCTACCGCGGACCCGGTCGCCAACATCGCTCCCAACGGCTCCAGGACGGAGTCGAAAGGGAGGAATCCAGAGACGTACACCGCCGCCAGAAGGACCCCACCTGAATATGCGAAGTTCTTGAGTGAGGGCCTTACCCTCTTCCTGTCGGCTCCCCCTATCAAGTCAAAGGACCCAGGCTGTGTCTCGTCCTCCTCCCGAACTTCCGCCTGACCCTCTCGACCTTCTTCTCGCTTGAGCTCTTCCTGGTGAGGACAGCGTAGACCAGGACTCCTCCCAAGGCTGCGATTCCGACGTAACCGACGAGCGTGTAGTCGATAGGAGCGTACTTCTGGTACGAGACCAGGTGGTACGTGAAGACCCTCGTAGTCTGGAAGAAGTAGGCGGACAGGGTCCCGTTCTCCAGCAGCCCTGTAACCGGGCTGAACTGCATGTCAGCGGACCACGGCCTGCCCTTTGGGTCCCAAATCACGGTGAACCTCACGTCAATGGTCCCAAGGCTCCTGGTCACCGTCGCGTTGACGAGCTGCACGCTCGTGTGCGACCCCGGAGACCCTGGGATTCCGGCAATCGTGACGTAGACTTTCAAGTTATAGACGCTCCCCGCGGGAAGGTCGATGTATGTGAAAGGATAGAAGCCGATCTTCCCGAGATATGTCCTGTTGTCCCTAGGGTCGAAGATCGCGGTCAGGTTCTGCGCGATCGAGGGAGTCTCCGCGGTCGTCGAGTTGAAGACGTTCACGCTCTCCCTATAGCCAACTTCACCGATCGACTTGGTCGTGTTGATCGACAGTATACTGACGACGAACTGGTTGATGACGGTGTCAGTGTGGTTCACGACCGTGTTACCCACCGGCTCCTCGGTTATCGTGTCCAGCTGGTAGGAGAAGACGGCGGAGTCCCCAGGATGGATGCCCATCGTCCTCCCCGTCGCTGAAGTGGGCAGGAGAAGAAGGACGAGGAAAGCAGCCAGGGCGACCCTAGTTCTCGACAACGCTACCCGCCGGCCCGTCCAGGCCCTTCGCGAAAGCCTCGTGAGCTTCCTTCCAGAAATGGCACGCGACCAACCTCCCCGGCGCCACCTCCTGGAGCGGAGGCTCGAGGTCCGCGCAGACCTGTTGAGCGAATGGACACCTCGGGTGGAACCTGCAGCCGCTCGGGGGCGAAATGTTCGTGGGAATCTCCCCCTTCGCCAGAACCCGGATCTTGGGCGCCTCGGGGTCGGGGACCGGGACAGCAGCGGTCAGCGCGTACGTGTACGGGTGGTACGGCATCGACACCACCTCCTGGGCTGGCCCCTTCTCGACTATCTTGCCCACGTACATGATCGCCAACTCGTCCACCATGTCCTTAGAGAGGGCCAGGTCGTGTGTGACCATGAGCACCGAGATGCCCCTCTTCTCGCGGATGGCGAGAAGTACGTTGATCACTTCGGCCCTGATCGAGACATCAAGCATCGAGACCGGCTCGTCCGCCAGAATCAGGTCAGGCTCGAGCACCAGGGCTCTCGCGATGGCCACCCTCTGCCTCTGGCCCCCGGAGAGTTCGTGCGGGTATCTGAAGAGGTACTCTTCTGGAGGCGTGATCTGAACATCGCGGAGCGCAGACACTACCTTCTCAATAGCTTCTTCCTTGGAGGAGACCATGTTGTTGACGAAGAGTCCTTCCGAGATTATGTCAAACACAGACATCCTCGGGTTTACGGATTCGTACGGGTCCTGGAAGACCACCTGGAGCTTGGGCCTGAACTTCTTTAGTTCCCCCCTCGTCATCTTCGAGATTTCCCGACCGTCGAAGACTATCGAGCCTGAGGTGGGCTCCGTCAGCATCAACGCCGTCCTCAGAACCGTCGTCTTACCAGAGCCGCTCTCTCCTGCGAGGCCGAAGATCTGGCCCTTCTTTATCGTGAAGCTGACGTCGTCGACTGCGTGCACCAAGCCAGTTGAGCTCCTCTTCATGGACTGCGAAAATGTCCTTCTGACGGCGAAGAACTTCGTCAGGTGGCTCACTTCCAAGACCGCCCCCACCGAAGAAATCTCCCGCTCCTTCAGGTTCCTAAGCCTCCTCGAGGCGTAGGCCAGGATGATGCCCGGCACCACCATCGCCAAAGCCGTCACGTTAATCAGCCACTCTGGGGTGCTCAACTCCCGCATCCTGATGATGTCCCTTCTGCCTACGGCCGCCCTCAGGAGGTTGAACCTATTGACCACCAATGCAGTCCCCGCGGCGAACCCGAACATCAGTAGTCCGACTCCCGCGAAGTATGTCCAGTCGTGCCTTCCCGAGAAGACTCCGAGGACCAGCCCATAGTACGCCGCGCCCAATGCCCAAAGTACGAAGGCGACTCTCGCGCCTATCCTCCCGTATCGATAGAGCCTCGCGAGGCTCTTCAGGGTCTCCTCGTCCTTGTCCAGCGAGGACGCAGTCAAAGCTTGACGCCCCTTTGGGTCATGATATCCTTCCAAAAGTGGCACGCGACCAGGTGCCCCGGCGCGGCCTGCTCGAGCGGCGGCTCCTGTACGGTGCAGATCTCCTTGGCGTAGGGGCAGCGGGGATTGAACCTGCATCCGGTTGGAGGTTCTAGGAGGTTGGGAGGAGACCCTGGAACAGAGATCAGCGCCTCCTTGGGCTTCCTGATGTCTGCGAACGCCCCGACCAGGCCGATGGTGTACGGATGCAGAGGCGCCCGGTAGACGCTCGCGCTGGAGCCGTACTCCACGAACTTCCCCGCGTACATGATTGCGGTCTTGTCACTCATCTGAGCGACAAGCGCAAGGTCGTGGCTGATCAGTATGATTGCCGTCCCCAGCTCGTTTCTGATGCTCAGCAAGAGCCTGATGATCCCCGCCTGGACTATGACATCCAACGCAGTGGTGGGCTCGTCCGCGATCAGCAGTTTCGGACTTAGGGCGAGGGACATCGCAATCATCGCCCTCTGCTTCATGCCCCCGCTGAACTCGTGCGGGTAATGCCTTGCGCGCCCAGGGTCGACGCCGACGAGTTTCAGAAGCTCCCCCGTCCTTGCCTTCGCTTCGCCTTTGGAGATGCTGCTGTGGCTGGTGATGGCCTCCGCGATCTGGTCGCCCACCCTGAAGACCGGGTTGAGAGCGTTCATTGCTCCTTGGGGGACCAAGGCAATCTTAGACCACCTGATCCTCCTCCTCATGTCTGCGTCAGGGACAGGCACGAGGTCCTCACCTTCCAGCATCATCTTTCCCTCCACTATCTTCGCGTTGTTGGGCAGGAGCTTCAGGAGGGTGCTCGCGAGGCTCGACTTGCCGCATCCACTCTCCCCCACTATGCCCAGGATCTCCCCCTGTCCGACGTCGAAGTTGAGTCCGTCCACGGCTTTGACATCCCCAGCCATAGTCCCATAGTGCATCCTCAACCCCTGGACCTCGAGAAGTGGGCCGGCCAACTATCTTGCACGCAGCCTCGGATTGAAGATCGAGTCCAGCGCGAACCCCACGAGCACGAAGGCGAGGGAGAGGACCGCGATCGCAACTCCCGGAGGTAGGAACCACCACCATACGTAGCCCGCAGCGGAGTTGGCTGTGGCGTCGGGAAGGGCCTTCGTCAGCATCAGGCCCCAGGTAGTCACGTCGACTGGGTAGAGGGAGACCGTCAGGAAGTCGAGCGCGGCCTCAAGGAGGATGAACCCTGAGACGCTCAGTGCCACCTGTGAATAGACAAGCCCAGTCACGTTTGGCAGTATGTGCTTGCGGAGGATGTGAGCTGTCCCGCCCCCGACCGCGCGCGAGGCCTCGACGTAGGCCCTCTCCTTGACCGAGAGCACCTGACTTCTGATGATCTTCGTTATGGTGGGCCAGGACAGGGCAGTAAACAGCAGGATGATCCAGGTATACACCGTCTTCAAGAGAAAGGAGTTCTGGCTGAGGATAAACGTCAGGATGATGAGCAGAGGGAGGAACGGGAGGACAAGGAAGAAGTCCGTCACCCTGCCGATTCCTTCGTCCCATAGGCCGCCTAAGTATCCCGCGACTATTCCGAGCAAAGTGCCCAGACCGACGGCCCCGATGCCAGAGAGGACGCCGATGAGCAGGGATATCCTCGATCCCCACACCAGCTCGGACCAGACATCGCGGCCTGCGTCATCTGACCCGAGGAGACCAAAAGCGCTGCCTAGGACCTTGAAGCTGACAGAGGCGATCCTCACGGAGACCGAAGGGTTCGCCCCGGTGGGGACAGCCTGGATCTGCATCGTGAAGGTGTAGGTCCCGTTCCCAGTGAAAACCACGCTGGCCGGGTATGCCCTGTTCGCGAAGGCGGGAATCCCCGAGGAAGGCAGGAGCCCGCTCGGGATGAAAATCCTCCTCCATCCCCCTATTTGGCTAGGTACGAACTTCACCTGAGAAATGAGCACGTACGTCTTCACAGTCGACATGGTGAAGTTGGACCTTGGCGTGGAAATCATGAAGTTGATGTAGACTGCGGAGACGTTGGTCATTTTCACCGGGTCTAGGGTTGCATTGATTACGAAGGCGGAGGGTGCCTTGTGAATTGTCCATTGAAACGACTGGGTCATCGAGAAGAGGGCCTGTCCTCCCGGGAGGTACTTGTTGGTCGTCGATGTCCCGTTGGACCGTACCCTCGTCGCATTCACCAGGAGCGAACCAGTCGGGTTCCTTGGAAGGAAGTCATTAGGCGGAGAAGGCACCTTGGGCTGTAGCTGCAGAGTGTATGTCCCATTCTGACCCGCCTTGAAGGTCCAAGGCGACAAGTCGCTCTGGCTCTGAAAGCCAGTGGGGGCGACCGGATATGAGGTGACCGCCAGGCCTTGATACTGTGGAAAAATCGTCGCCCATGAGGGTATGGAATAGGGAGCCGCAACGTTCGTGCCGAACACAGGGTCGTTGGGCGCAAGGTCGCCGGCGAAGATTGCCATGAGTAGGAAGAAAAGTATGATTCCAATTCCCAACATTCCAATCTTTGACTTCAGGTATAGTTTTGTGTTCCTCTTCACCCCCGCGAGGAACATCTTCCTCCCAGTGCCCGTCCGTGCCAAGTTAGCCCGTGCTCACCCGTGGGTCGAGGAAACCGTATATGACTTCGGCGGCAAACACTGCGATCAGGACCATCACAGAGATGATGAAGAACATCGCCTGTTCGAGTGGGAAGTCGATTGCGCTCACTCCTTGATATATCGCGTAACCTAACCCCGGCCATCCGAAGACCGTCTCAGTTATGATGGCGCCGGAGAGGATAAAGCCAATCGAAAGAGCGAACGCCGTAGCGATGGGAAGCACGGCGTTTCTAAGAGCGTGGCGGTAGAGTACGGTCCTCTCTGGGAGACCCTTCGCCCGCGCCATGATGATGTAGTCCTCGGAAATCGTGTCGATCATGACCGCTCTTTGAGTAAGGAAGACGCCTCCGATGTTCGCGAGAGTCAGGGTCAAAGCCGGCAGAAAAAGCTCCTGCAGCAAAACGACATACACGTTCCATCCGTCTACCCCGATCAAGGCAGAGCCCAACGGCTGATAGAACGACTTTGTCAATGCCAGCTGGCTTAACTCAAGCATGCCTCCGAGGAAGAATACGGGCAGGGCATTGACGAATAGAAGCGCGCTGAGGGACGAGACGTCCATGATCTTTCCTCTCTTGGCCGCGGCTATCACGCCCAACCCGATTCCCATGATGAACGCGGCAATGGTGGAGCTCCCAATGAGCAGAATTGTGTAAGGAGTCCTGTCCTGTATCGTCTGAAGGACGGTCCCTCCTAGGACGTTGCCGAGGTTGTACCCAAAGTTGAATGTAAACATGTTCTGATAGTATGTCAGGAACCTCCCAGGCACGAATGTCATGTTGGACTCGCCCGAATACACGGCGTAGAAGTAGTAGGTGCCGCCACTGCTGTTGGACGCTTCAAAGTGGATGGCAGTGGAATGTGGAACGACGCCGTTGGTAATGTTCACCACGGTGACCGGGGTGGCTCCGAGGGCTGGGCAGTAGGAAGAGCCAGAGTAGTAGTAGCTGACAGTACCTCCTGCTTTCAGCGCAGCTTGAGAGAGTACCGCCGTGTCGTAGACGGTGCCTCCCAACGGAATACTGCTAGCCGATAGCGAAGTGTTTATGGTACGTGTTCCCTTGCTTAGCTTGGTAGCGTTAAGGTGGCCGCCGGGTGCGATGACCTGCATGGTCTCACACTTACTTGAAGCTGGATTCTTGCCGTAGCCAGGGAGCATCGGTTGGTCGAACCCGTATTGGTGGAAGATCTTGCCCCTGATTTGTGTTAGCCAGAGCGTCACATTCTGGACTCCCCTTGGGGGCTGCTCGGGGGCGTATAGGGATATGGCGCATTGATTGTAAGTCGAATTGGGGCACGAGGTGACAAAGGGCAAGATCTGGAACAGGACGAAGTTGAAGGCTACAATGATCAGAAGAAGCACAATTGTGTACACGGTCCTGCGGGCAACGTACCGTGCCAGCCCCATGGAATTTCGCCAGACCAACTTGAGTTCTTATAGATTGTTACCATCTCGCTCTCACTCAGCAAACACTCCTACGGACGGTTCTGCTCCCGGTTTTCGCATGGTTAGGCTGGTTCGCTAGAGGCTTCAACAACCAAGAGTTCTTCATAGAAGAGACGCCGCTCTTTGACCTTCCTGAGACCAAAACCCTTTGCTTTGCAGATGACCTTGGCCCTCTCCAAAGGAACGTCGCCGGAGAGAAGCACAAGGACCCTTCCATCATCCTTGACTACCCTTAGTGCATCCTCCAGTAGTCGGAATACAGCCTCGAAGTCGACTCCAGCATCCGTTGCTAGATCCTCGACTGGACCCGACAGGTAGGGGGGGTTGAGTGCGACCAGGTCGAAAACGCCGTCTCTCAGGCAAGTTGCCCTGTCAGCGAGAAGCAGGGAAGTTCCAGCCACTCTCCAATCATCCAAGTCAGGGCGAACGATGTCGGTCCCAACGACAGTGCTGTATCGGCTCGACATGTCAATCAGGGTCCCGCAGTTGCCTGCGCCCATCTCCAGGAACGTTCCTCCTGAGCACTGCGCCAGTGCGTCGCGAAGAAGCCTTGAGTCTTCAGCTGAATTGTAGGCCCGCGGCCTCATTCAGAGATGTCGTCGCCCTTCATGGACTTGTACTCCTCAGGGCTTAAAACTTGAGTGATGTTCTGGGTCTGGTAGAAGTAAGCCGGTGTTCCGTCGGGCGAATACGCCAGGCTGTTGTCTGAGTTCTGCAGCCGATAAACCTTGACGACTGCCGGTTTGATTCCAAGTACCGTCCCGTCATCCAGCGCGTAGTAGCTGAACCTCTCCTGCAGAGGCTTGAAGCCGACGAGTTTTCCCCTCGGCTGCGGCGATGGAATCATGGTTTTTCCCCTGGAACCGCCTTTTTAAACCATGAGACGCTTTACTGGCAAGCAAGTCATCCATGGCTTCAGGTCCGCGGCGACCAGGAGCCAGTGGCAGCAGTCCCCAAGAACTGAGTGTATTCAGGCGCGTGAGGGCCTCCATCGAGGAACGTCCTGCAGAAGCACCACACCGTCCCCTGCACGTATCCATGAACATAGGATGCGACGACCCTGCCGGGGAGGGTGTAGTAGGTCGTAAGCAAAGTAGTGTGGGTGAAGTTGAGGATCGAGTTGTCCTCGCTGAGCCCCGTATTCTGCAAATAGGAACTCCCCACCCAGTTTCCATTCTCCTTCTGGAAGGGCCTCAGGGCGGCAACCAACGCTTCATCGCAGGCGTGTGGAACGTCTGCATCGCAGTTCAGATGGGGCGAAGTGACTGCGGCACTTCCGTTGAAGTTCCATCCATGTCCAGCGACCAGCGTCTCTACGCCCCTCGTCAGGTTTACCCTCACTTCAAAGGTGTCGCCGCCCATCACGATCAGCTTGCCCCCGGTCCTGACGAACTCTTTGAATTGTGAGTATTCCTGCAAGGTGACATATTCTTCGTGTCCGATGATTAGGTTGTCGAAGAGTCGGTGCCCACCCGAGAACAGGGCTCCGTTGTTCACTTCGATGTCAGACAGGACCTCGAGGTCAGAGATGCTCGACTTAATTGACTGGGACAATTGATAGTCTCTCCCCCAGCCTGAATTGTAGGTCTGCGCCTCTGCCACATTCACGCTCAGCCACTGAAGGTCTCCTGTGACGTTCGTCTCACTTTGGTGTTTCTGATAGAAGGTGTAGAACCCCCCGGGCCCACCTGGGCGTGAAGCCGAATACGGTGCCGTCGTAAGAGTAGGTTCGACCAAAGCCGTAGAGGGACCGGGGGTCAAGTGTGCCCCCGGGAGACCTGCTATCAAACCAACGGTCAGCAGACACACGGCTCCGAACGCAAGAGAGACGCGATCCCCAGTCGGTGTCGAGCCATGACCCATCGTCCTTACCTGCCCTCTTCTTCGGATGAGGGGAGCCGCTGATTAGCCTTGTGGGCCTCTTAGACCAACTTCTGTATGCCCGAGCTGTACTGGGCAGCTTTCTTCTCAGCTCCCGCGAGCTCCTCCGGGACCCCCATCGACCTTGCGGCCTCTCTGAGGACTGCTTTTCTTGCTCTGTCCCTGATCTTGAACGACATGGGCAGGCTCCTCGCCAGGCGGACAACGCCCTGTTCTGCGAAGGGGAAAGCCGGCTGCAGGCACCTTGAGCAAGCCGCCTCATCCCTGACCAGGCCCCTCTCCCCGCAGGCTTCGAAGTCACTTTCCATCATCCTTGACGCCGCTCCTTCCTCGCCGGCCGCAACGTACTTGGCGTACCCGGCAAACAGCTCGTCGGACAGCTGCCCTAGCAAGATAGTCTGGGCCCCAGACTCGGCGGCTCCCCTTGACACAATGGAGTAGAGGCACCACAGGCTCCTGTCCATCGGAGAAGGTGAGAACGGGAGGTCAAGCCCTCGAAGCTCGTCGCGAATCATGGCGGAGTCTACCCCAAACATGCGGAGTTCGATGCCAAGGAGGTCGGCCGCCACCTTTGCCCCCACGAAGTCCCTCGAACCTCTCGCAGCCCCCACGCATGCGACGACCTCGGTTGCCTTGGAAGCAACGCAAGCCAGGATTGCGCTGTCTATCCCTCCAGAGAAAGCTACAGCGACCTTCCGGTACCCCTTGACCCTGCCCCTGATCGAGTCCTCGAGCGCTCGAGCGAGCTTCTTCGCGGCATCCTCGAACGAGCCTTGAAACTCCTCGTGCCCAACCTTCTTCAACTCCAGGACTCCGGTGGAAAGGTCGTACAAGGATCCAGGAAGCAGGAGCTGCGCCCCTTCGCCCCTAAAGAACCTCCAGTCGGAGGCAGCCCACGTGCCGTCGGAGGCCAAGAACAGGGGCCTCGTCCCTGCGATGTCCCGACGAAGTCTTGAGCCCCCTTCCGATACGAGCGCAGTCCCTTCCAGCCTCTCTCCTTCCGACCAACCGTGAACCGCAGGGACGAGAGATTCAGAGTCCTGAAACATCGAGACGACCGCCAGGCTCCTCCCGTCCAGGCCGAGACTCTGGGTTCTTGGTTCTCCTCTCCGAACGCGGTCGATGCTCCGTGCGCCTGCTAGGGCCGCTTCTGCCCTCCTCTCGTCAACCACGCAGAAGGCTCCCCCTTCTGTCAATATCGCGCTACCTGCTCCTTGATCCTTCGGGCAACGGCTGTTCCCACCTTTTCCACCCCGGCAAGCCTTTCGGCCGGTGCCTCCTTGACATCCTCAAGCGTCTTGAACCCAGCGGTGTAAAGGGCTCTCGCCCTCACCCTCCCCACTCCTTGGAGGGTCGTAAGCTCGACCAGCTCCGCGCTGACCCCACTCGCCACCCTCATCCTCAGCACGTCTACCTGCCTCACCACCTCGGGCTTCTTGAAGAGCTTGGCCAGCTCTCCCAGCGCGTGCAGCAGCCACTCGGCGTTGTCCACAGCCCTGTGCATGTCGCCCGGCTCCACTCCCAGGCGGGACAGGAGCTGCTCCTCCCTCCACTCGTCGATCCATCCGTGGAGCGCCATGACGGTCCTCATCTCCTGTAGGACCTCGTCGTACGCCGAGAACTGCCTCGAGTTGGGCCGCTCGATCATCTCGGCGGAGTGCTCCTCTATGAATGCGACCGCCTGGTCAAAGTCCTTGCTCCTGAGAGGAAACTTCGGCTCAAAGTCTGGAGACCCTGCCAAGAGCCTGAGAAGCCCGGCCGTGTAGTCCCTTCCCGGCTCCACCTTCCTGATTCCTTCCCTGAACACAACGCCTGTCGCGGGGTCGATGTAGAGGATTGAGACCCGCCTCCCAAAGTCCGTCGGGTAGAAGAGACCCCCGCCGCCCTCGACCAGCCTCTCCGCCAGGAGGTACCCGAGGGCCTTCTCCGTGAGCTTGCCGACCGTCGCCTCGCCCACCTGCCGCGCCAGCAGCGTCCCCTTGAACAGGCTGTCGAGATCCCCTTTGGAGAGCCCGCTCGCTGTCGCGATCGTGGCGAGCGTGTGGAACCTCATCGAAGAGTCGTCGGCCAGCCTCGACTCGATCGGCTCCGGGGGGCTCTTTGCATAGTGCTCCAGGAGCTCTCCAGAGTCCATGGAGGGAGGGGGTATCATCACGGTCTCCCCGAAGGAATCGTACTGAGGCCTGCCCGCCCGCCCAGCCATCTGCCTGTACTCCAACACCGAGATCTCCGCGTTGCCCCCCGACTCCGCGTCGTACCTCGTCATGTCCGCCACCACCACTCTCCTTGCGGGGATGTTCACTCCACTGGCCAGAGTCGGGGTAGCGGCAAGCAGCCTGATAGCTCCAGCCCTGTAGTAGTCCTCAACTACCCGCCTGTGTTCGCTCTCGAGCCCTGCATGGTGGAACGCCGCCCCCTTGGACACCAATTCTGCGAGGAGCCTGCTCAAGCTAGTCTCCTCCCCTGAGGAAAGTATTCTCCTTCCCGCCTCCTCCGCCGCCTTCTTCTCCTCCTCCTTCAGGTGCCTCCCCGTCAGCTCCGCTGCCCTCGTGGCTAGGCTCACGGCCCTCCTCCTGGTGTTCGCAAAGACGAGGGCCTGCCCTCCGGCCTTCAGGGTCTCCATCGCCACGTCGATCGGGGAGCCGTAGGTCGACCTCACTATCTGCCTCTCCTCCCCATCTACGAACAGCACCCTCCCATAGTCGAAGACTCCCTCCCTCAGCGGGACCGGCCTCCAGTCGACCTGGACCGTCTCCGACTTCAGCCACTCCCCTATCTCCTTCGAGTTGCTGATGGTCGCAGACAGGGAAAGCAGCTGGGCGTTCAGCCCCATGTGCATCATCTTCGTGAGGATCATCTCCAGGGTCGGCCCCCTCGAGTCGCTCCCCGCTAGGTGCACCTCGTCCGCGATGAAGAGCCCCACGTCCCTCAGCCAGCTCACTCTGTGCCTCAGGATCGAGTCGAACCTCTCGTTGGTCAAGACTATGATGTCGGCCCGCCCCAGCGTCTCCCCGCTCGAGTCGTAGTCCCCGGTAGAGATGGCGGTGTTCACTCCATATTTCGTGAGCTCTGAGAATTCAGAGTACTTCTCAGACGCCAGGGCCCTCAGGGGCGCGAGGTAGACGGTCTTTTTCATCCTCACCTTCGCGTTCACGAAGGCCGCCATTATCGCGATCATCGTCTTTCCGGAGTTGCCACACCAAAGCGCTTTTCCGTTTCTTCTCACATACAAGAGGTGATGCTTCGGAAGTGTCAGGCAGTAGACCCGCTCTCCCTGAACCCTCTCGAAGGCCGGCTTGCTGGGTTTCCTGTAGTCGATGCCATGTTCCGAGTACCGCCTGCAACTTACTTGATAGTGTGGGTGTTTGGAGACGATCAAGTGTCCGTCGGGCATGATATGAGAAGGAGAAAGGCCCCTGTTCCTGACCGAGCTGCTTCGCCCTACCTTAAGAAGCAATTCCTGAAGATCGTCAGCTAAGCGCTTTGAGGTCGTGTCAAAGACGGGGCTAACCCCATCCCTGCCAACGTGGCCGTCCCCTCGTTGATACGAATCAAGGAAGACCTTGATCTGCTCGGGACTGAGTTCCTTGATGAAGTCGGGAACGAATTTTTCGTACGCTCTTCCGAACTGTGAGAGGTACTTCGCAAGTTGCACACTAGCGACGCTGAAGTGCCTGTGTTCCTTGCTTCCTGTCACATACACTTTCCAATGGCGGAGGTTCCTGACTGCCGCTTCGACCCCGGCCTGATCCTTTGTCTGACATAGGGTCACCTCGTGACTTACCCCATGTTTGGAGGTACCTTCCGCAACATACCAACCAAAGAAATCCAGCCAATCTCGCATGGGAATCCTGAGAGGTGGGAGCTCTCTCTTCGACCTGGGAAGACTGCCACCCCGAAGGGTCGCCGCCGGGAGAACGAAGTATTTCCTTGCCTTTCCCTTCCAGATCCCATCAGTCTTGAATACCCAAGTTGGTTGAATCTCCCGCGCCGGTTTGAAGTGGTACCTCATGAATCCTGACGGCTCCCGGGCCTCGCGTGAGTTCTGACTGCCAGTTCGGCAATAGATGCGGTGACTCTCGGTGACTCTGAAGTCAATCTCTTTCCCAGCGACATGGATCATGACTCCACTGTAAAGATACTCAACTTTCCCAATTGCCTTCACGTATTCGATTTCCCACGTCCTGGGGTTCATCGAAACCACCTCCTCGTCGGGCATGGCGTCTTTGAAGAGTATCCAACCCCTTCTTGTGAGGACTTCTGTGACCTCGTCATAACATGCAGTAGGACTTGACACAACCAGGCTCTTCCCCTCCAGCAGCCCCGCCTTCACCGCAGCCTCCTGCGGGGGATACAATTCCGTGTACCCCTTCCCTGCTGTGAATGCCACCAGCTCCTCGGGGAGCCCTATCTCGTCGAACCTCAACTATCCCGACCGGCCGCTAGCCGCCGAGCCTGCGGATGAAGCCCGGCTTCGACTCGTAGACCATGCCTTCCCTGAACATCGTCCTGATCATCTTCTCGGCGTCCTCGTCCGAGAACCTGGATTTCACCAGCTCGTCCTTGAAGGCCTTCCTTTCCACCGGCTTCTTGTCGGGGCCCTCCAGGGCCTTGAAGACTTCCATCGCAGCCTTCAGGTTCTTGGTCTCGCCGAGCGGCTTGCCCAGCTGGATGCCAAAGTCGGTCTTCTTGGTGGTCGCGTCGGTCAGTACGTCCTCCACCATCCTGTTCATCAGAGATATGGCCGACAGCGCGTCCTCCTCAGTCACCTCTTGCCTCAGCAGGATCCGCGCCCTCGACGAAGCTACCCTTATCAGCGACTCCAAAGTCCTCGGAGTAGCTGGGATCTGGCCCTCCTCCCCTCCTCCCTTCCTCAGCTCGAGATAGTAGTCCCTGAGCCTGGCCGAGGCCTCCTTGGTCAGGTTCGGCGTGATTCTCTTCGAGAAGGAGATGTACTTCTTCAGAAGCGAGAACTCAACTGGCGGCGGGGTGGCGTAGGTCCTCCTCGTGTGCACCGCCAGGATGTGCGTCGCGAGCTTCTCGTCGTCCGCGGGATGCGGCTGGTCCTTGATCACGAAGATCAGGTCGAACCTGGTCAGTAGCGGTATCGGAAGGGTCCCGATGTTTTCCGTCAGGTTCTGGAACGGGTTGTACCTCCCGAGCACGGGGTTGCACGCCGCGAGTATGGCGGTCCTCGCGTTGAGTGTCGCGTAGATCCCGCCCTTCGCAATCGTGACAGTGTTCTGCTCCATCGCCTCGTGCAGCGCGGTCCTGTCCTCGGGCTTCATCTTTTCAAATTCGTCTATCGCAGCGATCCCCTGGTCGCCCAATACGACTACTCCTGCTTCCAGCATGAACACGTTCTTCTCCCTGATTACTGCTGCCGAGAGCCCCGCCGCGGTAGTGCCTCTCCCGCTCGCGTAGATCCCTCTCGGCGCGACCTGGGCGGCAAACTTCAGCATCTCACTCTTGGCCGTATTGTGAGATATCAGACCGTTCGCTATGAATCGATGCGAGCGAGGGACCTCGATGTCGTAGACATCCTCCAGGGGCCCCTCGTGAATGGCAACTACTCTCTCGCTCCTTTGCTTGTGGACTCGTCCGAAGGCCAGAGCCTGAGATTTCAATTCATTCAGCCTGTCCGTCTTCTTTTTCGACACGAAGCCAATGTGCTTCGCGTATCTGACTATGTCTTCCCCACGCCTAATCAGCAAGGCGTTCGCGACTATCCGCGAATGGATTCCGAACCTCAAGAGGAGGAACTGCACATCTCTCAGGAGTTCAATGTCCTTGGCCTTTAGCCCGACAGCCCTTCGCCCCCTGCCCTTCGAGAACACCGTCCCGTCCGCCTCAAATAGCCATCTGAGGAACTCCGCGACGACCTCGTTTCCCGACCTCAGTATGAGGTCGGGCACCCGCCTCACTCGCATGAATTGTAGGTTCGCCGCTATGTGAGAGCTGTTGAGATACACATCGTGCATCGCCACGTTCCTGTCTTCCCTCAGCCTCCGAATCACAGCGGGCCTTATCCCGAAGAGGTCCTCCTCGATTGCGACCAATTTCGGAAGGATGTCGACCTCTGGCTCTGCTACCGAGAGGACCGCTCGGTATTTGTTCACGAACCCGTCGCCCAGCAGGTATCCTAGGAACGCCCCGAGCTTCGGGTCGACGACATCGGGCAGCCTCCCTCTGAATCTAGGCCCTAGCTTCTGCTGCACAACCTCGAACCCCGTATCCAAGTACTTCGTGACTTGGCAGGGGATGAACGTCGTGGTGACGAGCCTGTCGCCCACTTTGAGCTCGTCGAGCCTTCTCCACTCTCTGATGATCTTGCCTTCGTCGTTCCTCAGGACCAGCATGGGGTGGTTGTAGGTCCCCTTGATGCTCTTGCCGCTCTCAGTCACCGCCTCGAGGACTGGCTGCTGCCTGTAGATGTGGAACTTCGTCGCCCAATCCCTCTTTCCTCCTCCCTCCCCAGTAAGGACCTGCAAGTTCAGGTCTTGGAGATGCGAC
Source organism: archaeon (assembly GCA_016432545.1). Lineage (NCBI taxonomy): Archaea > archaeon. Next base: position 729,619 of record CP066694.1, on the reverse strand, counting down.
CTTCCAACCTGTTCAATCTTCACGATCGCGCCGTTGCCCAAAGCTATTCTCTCGTCTCCCACCATACAGCCAGGATCACCCACGAAAAGTACGTTCATGTCGCCCCTGAGCTTGGTCCCGTCGGGCAGGGGGGTTGCGCTCCCGCCCGCGAGGAGCAGGAGGATCGCTTCCTTCTCTGGGCGATGCCCTAGTATGACCGGAGCCACGGAGGAGATCAGCCTGTCGTACGCGTCGGGCTCTGAGGCGAGCCCCCTGATGAGCGCCTCGTCCTCCTTCGTGATGTTCACCTGGTCGGGCTCCTTCCCCTTGATCTCGACGTGGTTGCAGTCGATCTGTGACTTGAAGAGCCTCGTCTTGACGGCGCCCACCGAATAGTCGGGGACCGCCCTGACGATCCCTGAGAGGATCGCCCTGTCGCCAGGACGGGCTGAGTTTACGATGTCGCCTTCAAGGTTCACGTCAAAGAACTGAGGAAGCTGGCCGGGCGGGAGCTCCTCCGGCAGCTCTTGCACCCTCACCACCTGGAAGTCGATGAACCTGCTGTGCTTCTTGTCGAGCTCGAAGTTCCTCACCTCTCCGCAGAGCTCGCACCTCGGGGGCCGCTTGAGCGCCAGGTCGTCCTGGTCTTGGTACGTCAGGTGCCCGCTGGGACACGTCCACGCCGCGGAGGTCATCAGCGGCCTGAGCTCCGAGGTCCGGACGACCATCCCGGACACCGAGAGCATCTTGTCCAGGTACGAAGTGTCGACCTTCCTGAGGGGTACCTGCTCGGGAATCCCCCTGATTCTGACGGAGAGTTCCCTCTTGACCCTGTCAGCGTACATCGCGTTCTCGCTCCTCATCGTCTCGAACGCAGCGATCTTGAACGACCCCAGCGAGGAGTCTGGCTCGAGGAGGACGCGGTTCGCCAGGTCGCCGTTGTACCTTAGGAGGTCGTTGAAGTCCACGACGAGCGACTTGCCCTCGCTCGAGATCAGCTGGGATATCTTGGTCCTATAGACCGAGTTCCCCGACCTGTCGACCGCCGTCTTGAGGAAGTCCTCGAACATCTCCGAGAGCTTTCCGCTCGCCAGCGTGGCCACTACTTCGCACCGTCCAAGAGAGCGCCCCTCCAGTCCTTTGAGATCGACTGCGAGAGGGAGAAGAACGCAACCTCTTCAGGCGTCAGCTTATCCGCAAGTACTGAGGCTGGCGTCGCGGAGCTCGAGAGAGCGAGCAGCTTGCTGAGCCTCAGGCCTATGAGGTCGTAGCTGCCCGCCCGCACCTTCTCGTAGTCCTCCTTCTTCCCCCTGCCCTCGGCCGCGGCCTCCCTCAGAAACGCCAGCCTTCTCTTCATCTTGACGTAGAAGTCGTGAGGGAGCGGTGGCAGCTGTAGCGGCCCCATCATCTTCTCCCTGCTCAGAGACCTGACCATCTCAGACTCGAACGGCTCCTCGGGCATCTCTGCTAGGCCCGACTTCACCAGCTCGTCTGCGACCCAGCGTGGAAGCTCTGCCGTCTCGCCCTCGTTCAGCTTCTCGATGCGGAAGTCCCCGACGTCGATGTTCTCAAGAGAACTCCTGAGCTTGACCCTGACCTTCTCCAGAAGGAATCCCCTTTCCCGCTGTTCCAGTATCCCGGAGAGTCGCGACTCGGTAGTTTCCAATGTGGGGCGGCCAAAGAGCCCCAGTTCGTAATTAAGTCTTGAGGGGTTGTTAACGTCTATCCGGGTTCTTTCTTGTCTCCGCCGAAGAGTCCTCTCAGCCTCGACGATGAAGTAGTCGCAGTGGACTTCTCCTTGAGTATCCCCTCCGGCCTGAAGTACAAGATCAACAGCAGGATGGCTCCCACTGTCATGTACTGCAGGTAGTTGACCTCGAAGGGCACGTAGGCTGAGAAGGAGAACTTCGCGATGTCCACGAACTTGAGGATGAACCAGAAGACCATGGTCCCCAGTGCGACCCCGAAGTTGTTCGCAGCCCCTCCCATGATCACCATCACCCACGGATAGATCGTCCACACGAACCTCGTGTATTCGCCCGGCTGGCTGATCCCCACTTGGAAGGCCCAGAGGGCTCCCGCCGCGCCTGTTATCATCGAGGCCACTATCAGGACGTTCCGCCTCGCCTTGACCGTGTCCTTGCCCAGAGCCTCGGCAGCGACCTCGTTGTCCCTCATGGCCCTCAGCATGCGACCGAGGGGGGACCTCGCGACTCTTTCCGCGTAGAGGTAGACCAGGGCCGCAAAAGCCACTATCGTGCCCGTCGAGAGGATCGGGCCCCACTCTCCGGCGAACCTGAAGACATCGGGGATCGCAAGCCCGTCCGTGGAGTCGGTTATGACTGACGTGTTGGCGAGGAAGATCACGTACAGCTGGGCCATGGCGAGCAGTATCATCGCGAGGTAGTCCTCCCTCAGCCTCAGCGCAGGGAAGGACGCCAGGTATCCTATCGCGCCGCCCGCGAGCGCCCCCACCAGAATCGTCATGAAGAGGAGGGCGACCGAGAACCAGGCGTCCCCCTCGAGGATGGTGCTGACCTGCGGGATTATCGTGTACCAGTGCCTGAAGAAACCTCCCTGAGTGTCAACGTGCAGGTACCAGGCCGCGAACTGGCCGGCGAACGAGCCCCCGATCGACCCTCCCGCCGCCACCATGAGCGCCTTCCCGAAGTTGGGTATCCCGGCGTATCCCAGCTCTAGGTTCAGGCTGATCGAAATCGCGAGGTAGATCGCGAAGAAAGTGAGGAGGTCGAAAGAGAAACTTACGATGTTGATCCCGAAGACCGTGATTGCAGGCAGGACCACCTATCTTCTCCTCCTGAGCTTTATCGACGTCAGGCCCTTCGGTATGATCAGAAGCGCGACCGCCATCATGATCAGCGGGACTCCTTCAATCCACTGAGTGACCCAGCTCCCGACGACCGGAGCAAGGTAGTTCACTGAGAGGACCTCGCCCCCGCCCACGATGACCCCTCCAAGCACTGCCCCGTAGATGCTGAAGAACCCGCCCAGCACCGAGGCGGCAAAGATGGCCACAATCAGCTTCGAGCCAAAGTCAGGCGTGCCTGCCACGTGCAGGGTCGCGAGCGCGCCGCCCATCGCCCCGAGGCCTCCCGCAAGGAGCCAGGAGAAGGAGTAGACCCTTTCAACGCTCACCCCGAGGACGCTGGCGAGGTCCGGGTTCTCCACTGATGCCCTCATCGCAATCCCGAAGCGCGTCCTGGTCATCCCGAGATAGAGCAGCCCCACCATGGATAACGTCAGTATCGGGAAGACTATCGCTGCTCCGTAGTGTTGAAGGCCGAAGAATGAAAAGTCGTAGGAGATGAGGATGAACGACTTCGTCCCGATCAGCCGGAACACGTTTGCGAGGTAGTCCGAGTACGTCCCGAAGACTCCCACGAAGGCGATGTCGATCGCCAAGGTGGCAATCATAACAGAGACTATCGGCGAGCCGTGCTTCCTCAGAGGCCTGAGGACGAGCCTGTAGATCGCAAGCGAGACCCCGGCGCCGATAAGGAACGCTAAGGGCGCGGACACGTATGGGGAGACCTTCATGAAGCTCGCGAGAGTGTACGCTATGTACGCCCCGACGGTAAGTATCGAGCCGTGGGCGAAGTTCGGCACCTTCGTAGTCATGTAGATGAGCGTGAGCCCCGTGCTCATGATCGCGATCACCGATGCCCTCAGGATCGCGTCGAGGTAGAATGTCTCGACCACTTAGAATTGGCCAGCCAATCTCTCATGCGCGCTTAAAGTCTTAAATAGTTTTGGAAGGGTCTCGTGGATTTACCCTACTTTGAAAAGAAAAGGGGCATCTACAAGTTCACTTATTGGAGTACTGATTGTAGGTCTTCTCATCGGCGCCGGCATAATCTATGCCGCCGCACCATCGCTCGGTCTTGCGAGCACAGTCACGGTCGGAGGCGGAACCTCGACCACCACAACCACCAAGACTGTCAACGCCGGACTCTCGGGCGAAATCATGCTCGGGGACCTCGTCGCTCTGACGGGCAGTCTTTCCGATCAGGGAGCGAGGGACAAGCCGGCCGTCGACATGGCGGTCGCCGACGTCAACGCCTACCTGACAGCCGCAGGGATCACATCCTACCACTTCGCGGTGACGCACGAGGACTCTGCCACAGACGTCAACACCGTCCAATCGGCGGTCCAGGACCTTGCAAGCAAGGGCATCAAGGTCTTCATCGGGCCAGAATGGAGCGGGGGCGCGCTGCAGATCCTCCCATACGCTACCACGAACCACCTAGTTCTGATCAGCCAGTCGTCCACCTCAGCCAAGCTTTCGTACGCGAACAGAGGTCCGTTGTTCAGGGTCATTCCTAGCGACTCTGCTCAGGGCGCCGCCCTCGGCAGGCTTGCCACGACCTTGGGCTTCACTCACCTCGTCATGCTTCACGTGCACGACAGCTACGGCGACGGCCTGGCCAATGCGACAGTTGCTCGCTTCACCGCCCTCGGCGGAATCGCGACCAACGATGTCCAGTGGCCTGAGAACAACAACGACTTCTCATCTCTTCTTACCACCATCAACAACGAAGTGACGGCGGCGATCAACGATGCTGGCGGAAACTCCAGCAAGGTCGCAGTCGACGCTATCGGTTTCGAAGAAGTTGCGACGCTGATGCAACAGCTCGGCAACACTTCGGCTGCCTTGAGCGTGACATGGCTCGGCTCTGACGGAGAGGCGACGCTCTCGTCCTTCGTCCAAGGAGCAACCGGCCCGCTCTCTGAGCAGGTGAAACTGATCAGCACCGTCTACGCGCCTCCTTCGACTAGCGTCTTCAGCACATTCTCTTCGAGATACCAGGCAGCGTATGGACAGAACCCCGGCGGATACGGTGGTTCCACCTACGACGCAGTCTGGGTAGCCGCTCTAAGTATCATCGCAGCGGGCTCGTACGACGGCGCAGCAGTCGCCAAGCAAGTCCCGCTCATCACCAACCACATGTTCGGCAATTCTGGCTGGCTCGGACTGGACCAGTTCGGAGACCTGATACCTGTCGCGTACAACATCTGGGTCGTCCACGATGTCAACGGTACTGCGACTTGGGTAACCGCGGGTCAATGGGCTGTGGCCACCGACGCGGTCACCTTCACAACCACACCTTAACAATCGGACTCCACCCCTTTTTTGTACGGTCTCGCTTGAATTACGCGCTGGAAGCACGGGGTCTGACGAAGGCCTTCGGAAACCTGAAGGCCCTCGACGATGTCTCGCTTGGCGTTCAGGAAAAGACAATCACGATACTCATAGGCCCTAACGGCTCCGGCAAGACCACCTTGATCAACGTCATCGGCGGCCTATACCATCAGGACGCGGGCAGCGTCTTCTACGCAGGGAGGGACATCACGGGCCTTCCTGCACACAAGGTGTATGAGGCTGGCCTCGTCCGGACATTCCAGATTCCTTCCCTGTTCGGCAAACTCACCGTCCTCGAGAACCTTCTCGTCGCTAGGAAGAAGAACCCTGGGGAGTCCTTCGTCAACTCTCTGCTGAAGAACCGCTGGCAGGGTGCAGAGGCAAACTCAGTGGAGCGTGCGATTAACATCCTCAAGTTGCTCGGCATCACAAAGAACTGGGACAAGCCAGCATCAACCCTCAGCGGGGGGCAGATGAAACTCCTAGAAATCGGGAGGGCCCTGATGAGCGACGCTCAGATGCTCCTTCTCGACGAGCCGATATCAGGAATAAACCCGACGCTCGCACACGAGATCTTCGAGAAGCTGGTAACCCTCCGGGACACGTTGGGCCTCACCTTCTTCATCGTAGAGCACAGGCTCGACATAGCGATGAAGTACGTCGACACAGTGATCGCGATGGCCTATGGCAAGGTGGTCACGAGCGGCGACCCCCAAGAAGTGATGAAGGATCCGAGGCTGGTCGAGGCCTACCTTGGAGGCTAGCACTTGCTGAGCGTCGAATCCGTCTCCTCCGGATACGGGAAGCTCAGGATCCTCAACGAGGTCTCGCTTAGTGCGGGCCCCGGCGAGTTGACCGTCGTGGTGGGGCCCAACGGGTCGGGAAAGAGCACACTCCTGAAGACGATCGCGGGCTTGATCGCCCTTCAGGGCGGGAGCATCAGCCTCGACGGCCAGGTCATCTCGCGTCTCGCACCTCACGTCATAGCGCGTTCAGGGGTCGCATATCTCCCTCAGACAGAGAGTGTCTTCACGAACCTGACCGTCTCGGAGAACTTCAGGATGGCCGGATACACGATCAAACGCGCGGACCTCGACGCTCGGATCCAAGAGTCCATGGCGTTCTTCCCCAGGCTCGCCTCCTTCGTCGGGGAGAAGGCAGTGAACCTGAGCGGCGGGGAGAGGCAGATGGTCGCGATGACCATGGCCCTGATCAGAAAGCCAAAGGTTGTGATGTTCGACGAACCGACGGCCAACCTCTCTCCCAAGATCGCCACTGAGGTCCTCTCCACCGTCAGGAGCCTCGCGAAGGACAAGGGCCTGACCGTCGTGCTGGTCGAGCAAAACGCGAAGAAGGCGCTCGAGATGGGAGACAAGGCGTACCTTCTAGTCGGAGGGAAGAACGTCTACCAGGGGACCGCTGCCGAGCTACTGGCACACAAGGAACTGGCCCAGTTATACCTGGGGCTCAGGGTTGCATGAGCTAACCTAAGGTTCGACTGTGAACCCTGAGACCTGAATCCACGTCCTCCTAAGCCCCTGGAAGGTGAAGATCGTCTGCACCAAGAGCTTGTAGTCCCCTGGGGCCAGGTGGGTGGTGCTTATCGTCGCGTTGTATCCGCTTATCGACGCATCCTTGACCAGGCTGTACTTCTTCAGCAGGTGGCCTGTCGAGTCAAAGAGGGACAGCACCTTTCCGACCCTCGCCCAAGACTGTCCGGGATTTGTCCCGGCCAAGGTGCACAAGCCCGTCTCCCCAGGGGCGACTCCGCAGTAGGATGTTATCAGCGGGTTGAAGATCCTCATCTGTATCGCCATCCTGAACACATACGGGGTCCCCTGCTGCACGGCGTTGGAGGTCAGGTTGGCGTCCCAGGCAGACCTGAAGTAAGTGGGACTCCTGTCGAGCTCGCCGGTCCCGCTAACCCTGTCCCAACTCCCCAGCGTGAACGGACCCGACCCGACCTCTAGGTTGTTCAGGAACTTGACCCACCGAGGAGGAGGCCTCACGCGGGAAGGGGCGAAGGCCAGCAACTCCGGCCCGAGCGGCTGGGTCGTGTCCGCCGTGGACTGAGACGTCGAGAAGTGGTCCAAGTCGAAATACTTCAGGTAGTCCAGCGCTGTCATCGGGATACCATCGCTGAAGGTGATGTTCCTGAGGAACTGGAGCCTGATCTCCTGCCCGTTCAGAATCCTCCGCGAAATGTGCTGACCCAGTCCCCTTACCGCCTGGTAGTCGAAAGCGGCCTTTCCTGCGGGAGTCATCCCGCTGAAGGGAGAGACCGAGAAGCTCGACACCATGTAGCCCAAGAAGCTGTCCACCACGCTCGCGTTGTCAGGCGAGAGGAGCATCGGTACGTCGTAGACCACCCTCCAGACGTCGGTCTGCCAACCCCACTGCTCTCCATAAAGCGGGTTGAGCCCCCCTTGGTCGGCCACATGTTCGAGGGCCAGGTTGAGGGTCCCGCCAGGTCTCCCTCCACCAGTAGCGTTCAGTTCGCACGAGCTTGGCCCGCACCTGTGGACGTTGAGGAGGCTGTAGTAGAGCCCCGCCAGGTCGTTGGGACTCTGGGTGGGAATCTGTGCGAAACCAGTCCACCCATTTACGTTGTTTGCGAATAGCTGGTTCTCAAAGTAGCCCATGACGGTCGGTACCTGCTGCGAGTAATAGACGGCGAAGTTCCTTGCCCAGCGCTCCGCTGACTGCTGGTCTGGCGCAAGCATAACATGGCTCGTGGCCACGTTGAGGGTCTGATTCTCGAAGTTCTCCATGTTGACCGGGGTCCCGGAAAACTGGCTGTTGTACTGCTCCATGTTGTAGTAGTACTCGGGGCCAGGGCTGTCTGCCTTCGTGTACATGTCGCAGAGGTCGAGCCCGGTCTGGGTAGAATTCACGTGCTGCGGGGTATTCTCCCATGCGTTCGCGCCCGTCGTACCCTGGAAGGACCCTGGGGACATAACCTCTCGCGAGTTGGGCCCGTAGCAGTTCGCAGAGGCTCCAGCCCTGCCCGGGGGCGTGTGCGCGGAGATCTGCAATCCGATCTGGCCCGCCCAGTTCACTATCTCCGACCCCCACTCGTATCTGTGGTGGTCGTTGACGATCCAAAGATTCGGGGAGAAGGCCTGGGTCTGCGCGGCGTCCGTCCACCAAGTCGTTGAGGAGTCGTAGCTGTCGTTCCCAGCCCCGCAGTTCCCACAGAAGACCCCAGACGCGATGAGCTCCTGGCCTGCCGCGTCGAGGTCGAAGGGATAGAACTTCACGCTTGAGTTGGTCCCGTCCATCGGATTGCAGGCGCCCGAATAGGCTGCGCACGGGAGGACGTCCGGCGAGGCTACGCCTTCGACCCCGTTGAGGATCGTCGACTGGATCAGGCTGTAGTCCTGCATGTACTGTATCGCCCTCCTGAAGTGGACGCTGCTCCCAGGGAACTTGAGAGTGTTGAATGCTATGCTGAAGTAGGAATACGAGACCGTGGCGCCTTCGATTACGTGGGCCTGCGAGGCCAGAGTAGCATATCCTCCGGTGCTGAAACTCCACTCCGGGGCCTGGATCGAGCCTGCCGAGAGCGCGTTCAGCATCCCTGCCTCGGAGGTATACACTGAGATGACCACCCTGTCCACCAGAGGCCCGTGAAGCCCGACCTGGTTCGATGAGAGGAAGGAGCCGTCCGTCGCCCCGGCAATCGGGACGCTGGGCAGGAGGAAGAAGAGCACTAGGGTCGCAGATAGCCAGTACTCCTTCATACGACTCGGATTTCGAAACCGGCCTTAATATCCAATGTTACCATCTCGCATAACCTTCTGAGCGTTCCACGCGGGAGCGAGCTTCTCGAGTCACTGGGGCTTCATCATAGGGTCGGGACGGGGCCTACGAAACTCTGAATCCAGAAGACTGGCTCCAGGTCCTGCGCAGGCCTTGGAAAATGTAGCTCGAGCTAATCAATGTCCTGTAGTCTCCGGGGGTAAGGCTCGAAGTGTCAATCGCTGCGCTGTAGACTCCTGTGGCCAAGTTGATGTGGAGATTGTACTTCCTAACTAGGGCTCCGGCCGCCGTGTAGAGCCAGAGGACCTTCCCCAACTTGGGCATAGACAATCCATTAGTCATTCCCTTCAACTGGCACAGGCCCGTTGCCCCCGAACTCACTCCACAGTAGGTAGAGCCAGTTGGATTGTAGATTGGAATTACGAGTGTCGTCCTGAACAGATAGGGGGTCCCGGGGGAAACCTGATTGGCTGACAGGTTCGCGTACCAAGCACTGCGGAAGTAGAACTGGTTTCTGTCGATCTCACCCGTCCCACTGGGCGTGTCCCAGGTCCTCAACCAGAACGGCCCGGAGCCCACCTCGAGGTTGTTGAGGAAGCGGAGCCACTTTGAAGGATGAGGGGATCCTTGGGTCTCGTATGCTCCGGTAGGAAAGAAGAACGGCTTAGTGGTGTCCAGAGTGGAGGAAATGGTCGACACGTGGTCCAGGTTGAAGTACTTCCAGATGTGTTGGGGCAGTATGGGCAACACTATCCTGCCTTCGTTCCAGAAGGAAGAAATGTTGAGATAGATGTCAATGGTGTATCTGTCGACGACATTCGACGAGATGAGCCCCAGCGGCCCGCCTAGGATGTTTGACATGGGGGAGGCGCTGTCTGGGTAGTTAGGGGAACCTGCAACATTCCACGCGTCGAGGGAGAACTGATAGTCGACCGCAGTCAATGGGACTCCGTCGCTGAAGGTGATGTTGTTTGCAAAGACGAAGCGGATCCTCTCTCCATTGACTATGTTTGCCGCCGCATGTTGCTGGGGTCCCTTGATGGCCTGGTAGTCGAAAGACCCCTTGCCTGAAGGCGTTGGTCCCGTAAAGGAGGAGATCGAGTGTGAAGTCGTGAGGTAGTCCTCGAGAGCGCCCTGCACGTTTGCTTGCCGGGGGGGGACGACAAGAGGACTATCGTAGAACTCGCCCCAGACATCCCGCTGCCACGACCAGGCCGTTTGGTAGAGAGGGTTGAGTCCATCCTGGTCTGCGACCTGCTGTAGCGCGAGCGCGAAGGTACCGCCAGGTTGTCCTCCTCCGACCCCTCCAATGTCGCAGCTAGAAACACCGCACATGTGGACGTTAAGGAGAGTATAGTAGAGTCCAGCAGCCTCGTTGGGACTCTGGGTGGGGAGGAGTGCAAAGCCCGTCCAGCCGTTCGCGTTCTCTGCGAACAATTGGTTCTCGAAGTAGCCCATCACCGTGGGCAACTGCTGGGAATAGTCGACCGCGAAGTTTCTGGCCCATTGCTCGGCTGTCGTCCTGTCGTGCGCATAGGATACGTGGTTCGTCGCGATGTTGACGCTCTGGTTCTCGAAGTTCCCCAGGTTCGTCGGTGTCCCTGAGAACTGAGAGTTGTACTCCTGCAAGGTTCCGTCATAGTCCGGTCCTCCTATGAAACCGAACGTGTACATGTCGCAGCCCACAGACGCGACCACGGTCGAGTTCACAACCTGGGGGGAGTTCTGCCAGGCTAGGGCACCCGTTGTCCCCTGGAACTGGCCAGGCGTTATTATCTCGTGGGCCAAGGGAGCGTAACAGTAGGTGAATGCGCCTCCTATGCCTCCACCGAAGCAGCACAGGCGATTGTCGAGTGCCAGCCCAATCTGCGACGCTTCGAACGACATCCTGGCACCCCAAGGGTCCCTATGATGTGTCGTCCTTCTCCATAGAGTGGGGAACAGGGCGCTGGTGTGCAACGAATCGTAGAACCAATGCGTCGAGCTGTTGGCGTTCGAAGCAGAGCAACCGTCGCAGAAGAATCCTCCCGCAAGCAGCTCGGCCGCTGCAGCAGTGAGGTTGAAGGAATACGACTTCACGCTTGCGTTGCCGCCGTCCATGGGATTGCACGCTCCTCCGTATGCCGGGCATGGGAGAACGTCCGGCGAAGCGATTCCTTCAACTCCGTTCAGGATCGTCGTCTGAATGTAGCTGTAGTCTTGGAGGTACTGGACCGCCCTTCGGAAGTGGACGTTGCTACCTGGGGCTTTCAGAGTATTGAAATTTAGGCCGAACCACGAATAGCTCACAGTCGAGTTTTCGATGACATCAGGGTTGCTACCCAGAGAGGTGTATGCGCCGGTGCTAAACGTCCATTCAGGAGCCTGTATGGTTCCTGCTGCGACTGCGCCCTGCATACTTGAGTCAGTGTAGTAAACACTGATCAGGACCTTGTCGACCAGCGGACCGTGCAACTGCACCTGGGAGCCTGGCAGGAAGGACCCGTCCACCGCGCCTGCAAGAGGAACGCTGGGCAGCAGCATCGCCAACACGAGGACAAGGAAGATTCCTCTCCCGCTCATGGGTGGTCAATTTCGGACTTCGAACATCCTATTATCTCGTTCTCATCCGCCTGGCCGAGGGAGGCCCTCTCCCCTCGAGTCGCTCTCATGGCCTCGAAGGAATAAATACGCTGAGAGGTCGAGTTTTCTCAAATGGCTTGTGTCTCCGTCAGGGGCTCGCTCATCTGATGCCCATCGAGAACCTGATGTGGGTCGAGAAGTATCGCCCCCAGAAGCTCGAAGAAGTCGCAAACCAGAAAGCCATCAAGTCGAGGCTCTCCTCTCTCCTCGCTCGCAAGGAAGAGCTCCCTCACCTATTGTTCGCAGGGCCGCCCGGGTCAGGGAAGACTACCACAGCCCTCATCGTCGCGAAGCAGGTCCTCGGCGAGCACTGGGCCGACTACACGCTGATGCTCAACGCGAGCGACGAGCGCGGCATCGACACTGTCAGGGAGAAGGTCAAGGTCTTCGCGAGGTTCGTCGACCGGCGCGAGGGGGTCCCCTTCCGGCTCGTGGTCCTCGACGAATCCGACGAAATGACCCGCGACTCGCAGAACGCCCTCCGGAGGATCATGGAGGAGTACTCAAAGTATACCCGTTTCGTCCTGGTCTGCAATTACTCATCGGGCATCATTGAAGCGATCCAGAGCCGCTGCGCGATCTTCAGATTCCAGCGCCTAGACGAGGAGTCGGTCGTCGAGCACTTGAAGGCGATAGCGAAGAAAGAGAGCCTCGCCTACGCTGACGACTCGGTCTTCGCCTCGGTCTTCGAGGCTACCCAGGGGGACCTCAGGCAGGCGATCAACCTTCTCCAGGCCGCATCCTCATCAGGCGAGCTGACACAAGACTCGGTCAAGACAGTCTCCGGGTCGAGCGTGCGGTCCAGGGTCGGCGAGATAATCACCCTTGCGATGGGCGGGAACTTCGAAGGCGCCCGAACTAAGATGGTCGAGCTGACGCGCGTCTACGGCATCCCCGAGCGGGACTTCCTTCGCTTCGCGAACGAGGTGGTCACCTCGATGGAGGTCGACGACCTTGCCAAGGCGGTCGAGATACTCGCAGAGTACGACTTCCGCCTCGTCCAGGGCTCCCAGCCCGAACTCCAGCTTACTGCGATGCTGGCCCAGCTCTCCAAGCTGAAGAAGAAGGGCGATTAGGACGGACCTATCCTTACCCCGCGGAATCAGGGACATCGAGCCCGAGGACTATGCGATCCAGTCGAGGATCCAGCGCGCCTTCGAGGAAGTCGCGGGCCTCTACAACTTCCAGATGATGGAGCCCGCCCCCATAGAACACGTCTCGATCCTAGGGGCGAAGAGCGGGGCGGACGTCGAGCGCGAGATCTACGCCTTCAAGGACAAGGGGGGTCGCGACGTGGGCCTCCGTTTCGACCTTACCGTAGGGATGACCCGCTACGCATGCTCCAGGCGCGACCTGAAGCCTCCCGTCAAGCTCGCCGCCCTTGCAGGAGTCTGGAGGTACGACGAGCCGCAGCACGCAAGGTACCGCTGGTTCAGGCAGTGGGACCTCGAGATCTTCGGGCCCAGGAGCGTGGGCGCAGACGCAGAAGTAATCGAAGCCACCTCCCGCCTATTCGAGAAACTCGGTCTCAAGGGCTTCAAGGTCTCCGTGGGAGACCGGAGAGTCGTGGAAGAGTTCATCACCCGCAACCTCGGCGTAGCCACTCAGAGGGCGCCGGAACTGATGAGGGCCCTCGACAAGGCCCAGAAGCGGAGCCTCCCCGAGCTCAAGTCAGAGTACACTAAGAAGGGCTTCGAATCGAAGCAGATCGAGTCGCTGTTCGAGCTCGGCCGCACCTCAGGCCCGCCCGCCAAGGTCATTTCAAAGCTCGAGGAGCTCAAGCTCGACGTCTCCTCCCTGGCCGAGCTCAAGGACTCTCTCTCCCACAGGGGGGTCTCGAACTTCGAGTTCAACCTCGGGGTCGTGAGGGGCATTGACTACTACACTGGGATCGTCTTCGAGGTCTACGACGGAGACCACCCCGACCTCGGCTCTCTCGCCGGGGGCGGGAGGTACGACCTCCTCCCCAAGACCTTCGGGCGGGACGACCTCTCCGCCACCGGTGCCGCCGGCGGTATGGAGCGGATCGCGCTCTCCCTCGCTGGTAAGGGAGGCCCGAAGAGGTCCCTCGTCTACGTGGCCTTCGCCGGACCTTCCGCATGGAAGCACGCGCTCGGCATCCAACGCCAGCTTAGGGAGGAAGGGATCCAGACCGACGCGTCATTCCAGGAGAGGCCCCTCTCCAAGCAGCTCGAGGACGCCAGCAGGATGGGCGCCTCGTGGGCCGTGATCATAGGCGAGAAGGAGATTTCAGCGCGCAAGGTGACCCTGAGGGACATGTCCTCCAGAGGGGAAGAGGCGCTGACCCTGGCCTCAGCAGTGAAGCGGATCCTGGGCTCGTAGCGTGCTGGCCTCTCGCCCCGGCACAAGATTTAACCAAAGCCCCTTGCTAATGATGAAGCGATGGAGCGCGCGATAGTCCTAGTCAACCTCAGCCCCGGCTCAGAGGAGCAGAGCCTCGCCGCCTTGAAGGAGATGCCCGGCATCAAGTCGGTCTACCAGCTCTACGGGCTCTACGACCTCCTCGTCATGGTCGAGGGGAACGACGACCAGGCCGTAAAGTCGATAATCGCTGACAACCTCAGGTCCAAGCCCGGGGTCGTGTCGACGATCACGATGAAGATTCTCTCCTAGAATCCGCCAATCTTTAAACGGGCACGGACGCGCCCCGCCGCAGTTGTCTCCCAGGGTCCTCGTGACCGGAGCCGCCGGACAGATAGGCGCCGAACTAGTCCCCCTCCTCCGCTCAAAGTACGGAAAGGACAACGTTGTCGCGGGGCTCCACAGAGCCCAGGGCATCCCCGCCTTGAAAGACGGCCCGACCATCCAGCTCGACATCTCCGACCCCTCTGCCCTCGCCGCCGCGGTCAATGAGAACAAGATCGACACTCTCTACCACCTCGCCGCCCTTCTCTCCGCGACCGGCGAGAAGGACCCACAGCTCGCATGGCGCATCAACATGGACGGCCTCCGCAACGTCCTTGAGGTCGCCCGGAACGCCAAGCTCTCGAGGGTCTTCTGGCCCAGCTCCATCGCCGTCTACGGCCCGGACGCCCCAAGGACCTCCGCCCCCCAGAGCGCAGCCCTCAACCCCACCACGATGTACGGGGTCACAAAGGTCGCCGGCGAGCTCCTCTGCAACTACTACTTCCTGAAGTATGACCTCGACGTCCGGGTCCTCCGCTACCCGGGCCTCATCAGCAGCGAGTCCCCCCCGGGAGGAGGTACGACCGACTACGCCGTCGAGATCTTCTATGAGGCCCTCAAGAAGGGGTCTTACTCCTGTTTCCTCCGAGAGGACACAGTCCTCCCCATGATGTACATGCCAGACGCCCTCGAAGGCACCGTCGGCTTCATGGAGGCCGACCACTCCAGGGTCCCGAGGCACCTCGGATACAACCTTGCCGCCATCAGCTTCTCAGCCGGAGACCTCGCCTCTGAGATCAAGCGCCACATCCAGACCTTCACAATCTCCTATGCGCCCGACTCCCGCCAGAAGATCGCCGACTCCTGGCCGATGTCCATCGACGACGCGGAGGCCCGCCGCGACTGGGGCTGGGCCCACAAGTTCGACCTCGGCAGGATGACCTCCGACATGCTCCAGAAGCTCGGCCCACGCCTCGCGGCGAAAGACGTTTAGACCCTCCATCAGACCCCCGGACTGGACAAAGATGCGCGACCCAACCTCGTTCCTGAAGGCGGAGTACGACGACCTCGTCCGACAGGAGATTGACTGGAGGCTCCGCGTGCTGGGCGGCCCGAGCTCCCCCTGGTGCATGGTCGACGGCAAGAAGGTCCTGATGTTCTGCTCCAACAACTACCTTGGACTCAGCAACCACCCCAAGCTCAAGGAGGCTGCGATCGAGGCAGTCAAGACCTACGGCGCCGGCTCAGGGTCCGTGCGCCCCATCGCGGGAAACATGGACCTCCACATGGAGCTCGAGAGGCGCCTCGCGGCCTTCAAGGGCGCCGAGGCTTCGCTGGTCTACCAGACGGGCTTCGCGGCCAACGCCGGCCTGATCCCCCAGCTTGCCGGCAAGGGCGACCTTGTCATCAGCGACGAGCTAAACCATGGGAGCATCATCGACGGGGTCCGCCTCTCCCACGCTGAGAGGGGCGTCTACAAGCACGCCGACTCCGAGGACCTCGCGCGCGTCCTCGCAGAGGCCGAGAAGGCCTCCCCCTCGTACCAGAGAATCCTGATAATCACTGACGGCGTCTTCTCAATGGACGGCGACATCGCACCCCTCGACAAGATCGCGGACCTCGCCGAAGAGCACGGGGCGATGCTCTACGTCGACGACGCCCACGGCGAGGGCGTGCTGGGCGAAGGGGGAAGGGGCATAGTCGCTTTCTTCAAGCTCCCGAGGCAGAAGGTCCAAGTCGAGATGGGCACCTTTTCGAAAGCCTTCGGAGTCGTCGGGGGCCATGTCTCCGGCTCGACCGACCTCAGGAACTTCGCATACAACAAGTCAAGGACCTGGCTCTTGAGCGGCTCACACCCGCCAGCCGTCGTCGCGGCCTGCCTCGCGGCCATCGACGTCCTCGAAACAGAACCCCAGCACGTCCTGAAGCTCTGGGCCAACACGCGCAGGTTCAAGAAAGCTATGGAGGACCTGGGTTTCGACGTCGGGAAGAGCCGCACCCCGATCACCCCGGTAATGGTTGGGGACAGCGGTGCAGCGAAGAGGCTGTCAGCGCGCCTCTTCGAATTGGGAGTCTTCGCGCTTCCGATCGTCTACCCGATGGTCGGGCAAGGAAAGGCCAGGATCAGGACCATCATGAACGCGGCCCTGTCCGACTCTGACGTTGACTTCGCCGTCAACGCCTTCGAGAAGGCCGGGAAGGAACTCGGCCTGATCAAGTGAACGGGTCGCCCAGGTTCCAGCCGTCGCTCGCGTACTTCTCCCTGAGGCCCTTGAGCCTCTCTTCCTCGAGAGCAGTCAGACGCCCCGCCTTCAGTTCGAACGTCCCTTCTCTGCCCAGCGCTCCGACGAACTCGCTCCTCAAGAGTCCGCAGTTGGCCACTCGAGTGAAGTTGCTCCTGGGATAACGCCTCTCCAGCTTCTCGTCCTTGGGCTTGGTCAGCCTCTGGACCTCTTCCAGGTCGGCCTCCCTGAGCAGTGTCCCGTGGCACAACACAGCCTCCTTGGCGACGTACGCAGCCATTCCGCTCACCTTCCCTTTCCCGGTGACCAGGCTGTTCGGCGGCTTGAACTCGCAGGCAAGGCCGCAAGACTTCAGAGCCCTGACCAAGACTCTTGCAAACGCCTCGAAAACGTCCTTTGCACCCGCCGAGGGCCCGACGACCTCGCTCCTCCTGCCCACGAGGAACGACCAGTTCGTGTTCCCCGGCCCGTTGTACACCGCCCCGCCAGCGCTCATCCTCCTCACGACCGGTATCCCCTTTGCCCTGCAATAGTCGAGGTCGGTCTCATGCGACGCCAGCTGCCCTCTCCCCACCACCACCGAAACCTGACTGTCCCACACCCTGACCGTCGGTTCGGAGAACTCGACCAACAGCGCCTCCTCAAGGGCGAGGTTCGAGTACGGGTCCTCCAGGGTGAGGTCCAGAAGCCTCGCCTTCATCGAGGATCGAGCCAGCCGCATAGATTAAGAAGTTTGGAATCGCGGCGAGCCTCCGTGCCCCACAGGTTCCTCCCAGACGTCGCCCTCGCCGACATCGCCTTCGAGGCCACCTCCGATTCTCTTTCTGGACTCTTCGAGGCCTGCGCCCTTGCGCTCACTGACATCATGGTCGATCCCTCTACCCTCCGTGCAGCCAAGTCGAAAGAGGTCACTTTGAATGCCGAGGACCGAGAGCGCCTGCTCTACGACTTTCTCACCGAACTCATAGTCGTCAAAGACGTGGACTCGCTCCTATTCAAGGAGGTCAAGGTCACGCTGACAAAAGATGGCGGCGCCCTCAAGGCCTCATTGCGAGGAGAACCAATCGACAGAGTTCGGCACACCCTTCGCAATGATGTCAAGGCCGTGACAATGCACATGTTCAGCATCGTCAACACTCCTGAAGGCTGGAAGGCTACGGTGGTCCTCGACATTTGAGCCGACCTGAAGAGAATCAGCGACTCGTTCCCTGCGCTTAGGTAAACTCGGTTGAAGCTGTCCAAAGATCGTCCGACGTACACCGCCATCCTCCTGATCGGGGTCATCGCCATTGGGCTTCAGCAACAGTCTATGGGATTCACCGCGACCCTGGCACAGCTGAAGGCAGGGCAGTTTCACACCGCGCTCGACAAGAGGGGAACCGGAGGGGCTGTGGTCAGTGTCCTTAACCTTCGAGTCCTCTACGTGCAGCACGAAGACGACGGCGACTACCACGTCGCTGTCACCGATCGCTCCATCTGCGGAACGGGGCTGACTCCTCCGAGCAACTCATCGGGGTGCAACTTCGAAGGTAGCATATTCATCACCGAGATCATTCCCTCGCATCCCCTCACAATCCCCAGGGTAGGCAGCGTCATCGACATCACCGGCATTGTCTACTGCGACAACGTCCTCGAACAAAACGAAGACCAAGCCTGGCACGGATACTCCTGTTGGGAGATCCACCCGATCCTCCAATGGAAGGAGTCCTCAGACCAAAGCCTCTACGTAGGCGACTCCTTCTTCTGGGAGAATGCCTCGACCTACGAAACGGTCGCCTGTTGCAATAGGACATTCACCCCCGTGGTCCAGGTTTCATCCATTCACGGTGGAACGGTCGAGGTCTACTCTTCCGCGATAAACAGAGGAATCCCAGTCATGGTCTCAGACGGAGTTACCAGGAGCTTCGCGGTCCCTGAAGGCTCGAAGGTAATCCTATCCGCGATTCCTAATCCCGGCTACCACTTTGGGAACTGGACCGGCAGCTACTATCAGCTCCAGGCTCAGTTGACGGTGAGAGCCACCAACAACTCGTACTCAGTCGCCAGTTTCGTTTTCGGCCCCTAAGTCATGAGCCGCAGTCCGGTGCAGTCAATGAAGCCCCAAACCTCCAAACCCTTAAAGTATCAAGACCGGCCCGGCGTCAAAGATTCCGCTTGCCCATGGTCGATTCCATCAAACAAGTCTCCGACGTGACCTGGGAGATCCCCACCTCGTACAAGCAGGGGATGCTCGTCCCTTCGCGGATCTACGCTACCAGGAAGCTCCTCGAGTCGATGGACTCGGGGGTCATCGAGCAGGTGACCAACCTCGCCTGTCTTCCGGGGATTGTCCGCCACGCCTACGCCATGGCCGACGCCCACTGGGGCTACGGGTTCCCAATAGGCGGCGTTGCCGCTTTCGAACTTGATTCGGGCGTGATTTCGCCCGGCGGGGTCGGATTTGACATAAATTGCGGTATGCGTCTCATACGCACAAATTTACGCTATTCTGAGGTCAAATCCAAGGTAAAAGAACTGGTAGACCTGATGTTCAGGCTCGTCCCGGCCGGAGTGGGCGTAAAGGGGACTCTCCGTCTCTCCGAGCCCCAGTTCGAGGAGGTAATGAAGTACGGAGTCAAGTGGTGCGCCGAGAACGAGCTCGCCTGGGAGGACGACCCCTCGCACGTGGAAGAGGGCGGCTTCATCAAGGGCGCCGACCCGTCCAAGGTCAGCCCCCAGGCCCGAAGCCGCGGGATCGGACAGCTCGGGACCCTCGGCTCCGGCAACCACTACCTCGAGATCCAGGTCGTGGACCCCTCTCGGTTCTTCGACCCAAACCTCGCAAAGCACTTCGGGATCGTCCACGAGGACCAGGTCGTGGTGATGGTCCACTGCGGAAGCCGCGGCTTCGGGCACCAGGTCGGTAGCGACTACCTCCGGGTCTTCGACGGCGCGATGCGCAAGTACAACATCACAGTCCGCGACCGCGAGCTGGCCTGCGCCCCCTTCTCCTCCAAGGAGGGCGGGGACTACTACGGGGCCATGGTCTGCGCCGCAAACATGGCCTTCGCCAACCGCCAGGTGATCGTCCACCGCGTCAGGGAGGCCTTCTCCAAGGTCTTCCACAAGGACGCAGAGGCTCTCGACATGGGACTAGTCTACGACGTCTGCCACAACATCGCCAAGGTAGAGCGCCACACCTTCGACAAGAGGACCGCCGACCTCCTCGTCCACCGCAAGGGCGCGACCCGGAGCTTCGGCCCCGGGCACCCGGACATACCCCTACCCTACCGCTCCATCGGCCAGCCGGTGATCATCGGTGGGTCCATGGAGACCGGCTCCTACCTCCTCCTAGGGACGCAGAAGGCGATGGAGGAGACCTTCGGCTCGACCGCCCACGGCTCGGGGAGGACGATGTCTAGGACGGCAGCCAGGCGCGAGGTCCGGGGCGCGGAGCTTCAGAAGAGGATGCTGGAGCGGGGGATATACGTCAAGGCGGCGACGATGGACGGCCTCGCGGAGGAGGCAGGCATGGCCTACAAGGACATCTCCGAGGTCGTCGAGACGATGGACAGGGCTGGCATCTCCAAGAAGGTCGTAGCCCTGAGGCCTATAGGCAACATCAAGGGCTGAACACCGCTCAGGATTAAATACGGAACCCGAGACCGCACAAGGAGTCAGGAGATTGGTCTCCCTCCCGTCCCTCCCCTCCGACGCAGTGGGGATCCTGGTCTACGTGGTCGGCCTCGTGATCCTCTGGGTCATAGTCTCGATCCCGGTCTACTTCGCGGGCAAGGCGGTCACGCACGGGCGCTCCGGGTTCAGGACGGCGATGGGGGCGACCCTCGGGGGCGGCCTCGCGTACTTCATAGTCTACTGGGTCGTCGCCTTCTTCCTAGGGCCCGTCCTACCCTCGAGCGCGCTCGCCCTCGCCTCGATAATCGGGATAATCGTCTGGCTCGCGGTCTACCGCTCTGCCTTCGACACCGGCTGGCTGGGCGCGATAGGCATCGTGGTCCTCGCCTGGATAATCCTGCTCGTGCTGGACTTTGTCCTCGTCCGCTCCTTCCACGTCTCCTTCCCGGACTTCTTCCCGTTCTAGCCGATGTACCCGGGGCGCTCGCGCTTCGGCTGAGGGCTCGTCTCCGCCGACTCTGCCATCGCCTGGAGCTGGCTGATCACCTTCTGCGTCTCCTCCGCCTTCTCCTTCAGCTTGGAGGTGTCTATCGAGAAGCCCACCACCTTGGAGAGGACCTCCAGGACCGCCCTCGAGGCCCCCGCGTCCACCACGTATCCCGAGGTCTCGCCCAGGAGACACCCTCCCTCCATCCCCCTCAGCGCCGCCACCCCGACCAGGAGCCCGTTCATCCCGCTCACGGCCCCGTCCTTCATCAGGGTCACCCCCGACCCGGAGAGCGCGTCCAGCATCTCCTTCGAGGTCCCGGCCCCGTAGACCTTGGGCGCATCAGAGAACCCGCCCGTGATGTACGCCGCGAGGGTGTAGACCTTCCCCACCCCGCACTTCTTCGCGAACCCCACGACCGCGTCCGAGAGCTCGTACTCCCCCTCGGAGGTCGTCGGCTGCGCGTCCGCTGTGAAGACCATGAGCCCCTTCCCGTCCACCTTCGCGAAGTAGACCCCTCCCTTTTGCTCCTCCACAGTCCCGTCCGCCTTCACGTTGACCTGGGGCGGGAAGCTCTCGCTGGAATACTCGGCCACCTTCTTGAGCCCTAACTCGTCCACGAGGTGGTCCGCGGCCAGCTTGCCCACGTACCCGCTCCCCGGGAGCCCGCAGACAAGGACCGTCCCCTCGGGGACCGAGACGACCTTCTCCCTTACGACCCCTCCCATTACTCCTACTCCCTCCTCGAAAGCTTCTCGCTCAGGTCGACCAGCTTCCCCTTGTCCTGGACCCTGATCGAGGTCTTGAGCCTGAACCTGAGCCCCACCTGTCTGAAGATAGAGTACAGCTCCCCTCCGGAGACCCTGTCCTTGAGCCTCCCAGACTTCACCAGCCCTGCCAGCTCCCCGACGAGCCTCTCCGTCTCCCGGGGGTAGAAAGAGTACGCAGCCTCGAGGACCTCGTCCCCCCTGTCGTAGAGGACCCCCTCCACGACCTCCCTGTCGTTCTTCACAGCCGGGGCGGGCGCATCCCTGGCCTCCAGCTTCCTCCTCATCGCGAGCAGCTTCCTCTGCTCGATGAGCCTCAGCTCCTCGTCCTCGTTCAAATCTCGAACGACCGCCTGCCCCGCAGACAAAAAGCTTCCTGAATCAGTGCCGGCCGCTCGTCGCGAGCCCCACAGCCACCAGGAGGAGTGCGCCACCGACGAGGGTCGCGACCCCCAGCTGCTCCCCCAGGAGCAGGACCCCGCCGACCGCGCTCACGATGGGGACCAGGTAGAGCTGGACCCCCAGCTTTGAGAGCGCCTGCCTGCTGACCAGGGTGTAGAAGATCATGTTCGCTATCACCGTGCTGAGGATCGCAAGATAGAGCACGCTGAGCCACCCGGTCGCCGAGAGCCCCTCGGCCTGCGTCAGGAGCCCGGGGGTCACCAGAGGCAGCAGCATCGCGGTCCCAAGAAACGCGGCCCACGCGGCCACGGGATAAGGCCCGTACTTTGCGACCAGGGGCTTCGACGACACAGTGAAGGTCGCCCCCGCCATCGCGGCCACGACCACCAGGCCTGGCCCGAAGGCCGCGCCCGTGAGGCTCAGGTCCGGGCTCGAGATAACCACTGCGCCCGCGATCGCGAGCACCAGCGCTCCCCAGATCCTCGAGGAGATCTTCTCATGGAGCACGATGGAAGAAAGAAGCACTGTCGTGAGAGGCGCAAGAGAGATGAGCAGCCCTGCGAGGGACGCGTTCACGATCTTCTCCGACGCGTTGAGGGACAGGTGGTAGATCGCTACGCTCGTCGCGGCCACGACTATGAGCCTGGGAAAGTCCTTCCGCTCGAACTTCGCCTTGGGCCTGACTATGAAGCGATAGAGGATCAGGAACGCCGCGGAGACGATGAGCCACCTCAGGAGGGTCAGGTTGTTGGAGTCGAGCTCAAAGTCCGCCTGCCTGATCGCGACGAAGGCCATCCCCCAGATGACAGAGAGCGTGATGAGGAGCGCGTACGGCCTGATGCTGGCCAATGAGCGCGCCCGGCGCAGCCCGGCTTTAAGCCGCTCTGAGGCCATGGTGGGCGCTAAGTACTCACAGGCACCTCGGAGTCGTTGGCCGACGAGGACGACCCGCGAGTCATCACCCTACTGAGGACCAAGGGCCTAAGCATCCGGTCCCTCCACGAGCCGACGCGAGGCCTGCTCAAGGCCTACCTATTCAGGGTCCACGTGGAGCAGGGCGTCTCCCTCTCAGACCTCGCGAAGCGGATAGGCAACAAGACCAGCGGCTACACCTCTTGGCTCTGCAGGGAGCTCGGGGTCAGGGCGCGCCCCTTCGAGGAGGCGCGGCTCAAGGCGATCAGGGAGAAGAGGAGGAAGTACGAGCGGAGGCCCTTCGACGGGACGGACGAGGACAAGGCGTACTTGCTGGGGCTGAAGCATGGAGACCTGACTACATCTAGGCCTTGGAAAGACGTGGTAAAGGTGAGCACGAGCACGACGCACCCTGCCATGGCGAGACTCTTCGACCGCCTGTTTGGTGGGCATGGTCACGTGTACAGATATGCAAGATACAAGAAAGACACGAAGACCTACGAATGGAATCTCGCCGTCATTCTGGACCCCAGTTTCGATTTCCTAACCCAAAGCCACGAAGATGTATGGGCTTGGGTCTCCACAAGCCAGGCACTCAAGCGGGCATACCTCTCCGGGCTCCTCGACGCCGAAGGCAGCGTGGGAATCTACAAGGCCAAAAACTCGGTCGCAGTGGTAATCGCATACTACAACACCAACCTCCGGCTCCTGGAACTCGTGCGCCGTTGGATAAGGGACCTGGGTTTCAATCCACTTGCGCCCTATCTGGACAAAGCGAAAGGGTTCAGGTCTCCGGGATTCCAGATTGAGATGAAGAAGGATTACTGGAGGGTTCTCATTACAAGGTCTGAGGAATCCAAGTCTTTCCTGGGGGTCTTGAGCCTAAGGCACGAAGAGAAACAGGCCAAGTCTAGGATGGCGCGCGCTCTCAAAGGAAGTGAACGGTGGGATGCGGTCGGGCCCAGGGTGTCTCAGTTGCGCCAGGAAATACGCCAAGGCCGTGATGACTTTGTCGGCATTGCGAAGCAAGTTGTGGAACTACGGGTCGCGAAGCGATTGCTGACTGCGGCTAAGGCTGGGTGATCTTGATTGACTGCGTCGGGCAACTTGTTTCACAAGCCATGCAGTAGATGCAGTCGTTCTCACGCACGGGGTCCGACTTGTCAGTCCTGTATGAGTTCCACTCCTCGGAGCCGCTCTCGAGGACCTTGTCCTTGCCCGTCCCAGCCTGACCGGGGTTCAGGAGCCACTCGAAGACGAAGACAGGGCAGACGTCCATGCAGACCCCGTCCGCAACGCACGACTCCCAGTCGATCGCTACCGACGTCCCGTGGATCCCGTTGGTGGTCGGGTAAGGCTTGGCGTCCCCGTCCATCCTGCTCGCGCCGAGTGCCCTGACCTTGTGGCTGACGTGCTCGCCGGTGACAGGGAACTGGTCTGGCTTCGAGAGGAAGTTCGGGTCGATCGGGGCAGACTTGTAGCCCGCGTCTCTCGTCATGATTGTTGAATCGTCCCTGAGAGGAGGTTATAAGTCTAATTGGAGATTGCGAGGTTTGGGCCTTGGCTCGCGACTTCTGAGTCCGCTGCGGTCTTATCGCCAGCCCTTCTGGATTTTGATGATCGTCTCCTTCCATTGATGGTGGCAGTGCCTGCACTCGTAGCCGATTTCGATTGACTCCCTTTCGATCGGCACGTCCTCGTAAGTGACGATGGGGCCGAGGACCTGACCTCTGGGAGCCCTGACAATGATGTCGTGCATCACTCGCTCGGTGTCGTCTTCGACTGACAGGACTTTCTTGCTGGTCAGCTCGACTGAGAAGTGCCTGCCGCAGGAAGGGCACCGCCTCAAGAGCGCGCTCAAGGTCTGTGCGCTTCCTTACTTCGTCTTGCTGCTGAGCGCATCGTACGTCCCGTCGTCCATGAGCTTGTAGACCGTGATCGGCTTGAACGTGAAGACCCCGACCTCAACGACCCCCGGGACCGACTTCACCTTGGACTCGAGCTGGGCCGGGTCGTCCAGCGGCTCGAACATCGTGTCGAGGATCAGGTTCCCGTTCTCAGTAAAGTAGGGGTACCCCTTCTGCATCAGCCTCTCCTCGGGGACGCCGCCGAGGAGGGAGAGCCTGACCTTGGCGCTTTCGCGGGCCATCGGCACCACCTCCACAGGGACCCTCGCCCCCCTCTCGCAGAGTCGGGCCGCGAACTTGTTCTCGGAGGCAACGATCGCAATCGCCTTCGCGCTGCCCATCACTACCTTCTCCCTGAGCAGTGCGCCCCCTCCCCCCTTGATCAGGTTGAGCTTGTTGTCGACCTGGTCGGCGCCGTCGACCACGAGGTCGACCGACCCCCGAAAAGGCACGAGGTCGATCCCGTTCCTGGAAGCGACCAGCTCGATCTGGGTGGAGGTGGGGACCCCGGATATTCGCCTCCCTTTCGCCATCACCAGCGGGGAGAGCTCTTCGAGGAGCGTCGCGACCGTCGAGCCGCTCCCGAGGCCTATCGTGCTCCCGGATGGGAGCTTCTTTGAGAGTTCCTGGGCCACTCCCTTCAGGGCCTGCCTTTGCTTATCGGTCAAATTTCCTGAGGCTTCTTGTCCACGTCCAGCTGCTCTAGACGGGCGAGTTCGCCCATCACGTCGTCCATGATCTCCTTGCGCTTCTTCTCCGCCTCGCTCATCTCGGGCTTGGCCCTCCTCTCCACCACCTTCTCGAGGTCGGTGGCCCGCTCAGCCTTGGGGGTCGATGCCTCCTTCCTGACCATCTCGGGGACCGCCGTGCCCAGCCTCTGCTTGGCGGCCTCCAGCCTCCCCTCGATGTTCTGGATCTTCCCCTCGAAGAGGCTGACCAGGTCGTTACGCAGGCCCTCGAGCTCGCCCACTTCGACTATGAGCTCCACGTCCTTGAGCTTGGACTGGAGGTCCTTGATCTGCTCGGAGTAGCGCTTCGAGATGGTTTCTCTCTCTTCCCTCGTGATCCTCCCCTCGTTCTCGGCCTCGTAGAGCTTCATGAGCGCCGAGGAGAGGAGGTCCCTCTCGACCATGATCGTGCGCATCTCCCGCTTGGACTTCTCGAGTTCAGAGGAGGTGACCGATGCGAGGGCGACTTGCCCCTTGGAGTCCCTGGCAGCGGCCAGGACCTTCTGGGGCCTGCCCCTCGAGTAGAAGACGTAGTAGGCGGCGACTCCCCCGAGCCCGAGCCCCGCCGCGCCTGCGACGATCCCGGTCAGGAGGTCAAGTGCCATTCGTTGGTTCCTGTCCCTCGGGTGGGGCCTTCGGTATTAAAAGTAGATTCGGCCATGGCGGTCTGATGAACCTGTTCGCCACGGCTGGAGTTGGGGAACTTCTCGTGGTGGGAGGAGTCCTCTTCCAGGCGTCGGACTCCGGAACATGTCCCCTGATCGTTGCACGCTGTACCCACTTCGTTCAAGTCGCTTCCGGGTTCAGCCTGCCAATTGAAACGACAGCCGGGCGATGGTCTTCGCAGGGTTCTCGATTGTGTTGCTTGCGCTTTCATCGAAGCTCTTGACCGAAGTCAGGAGGGTGCGCTCGGGTCGGCGAATTCTTCTTAGGCCGGAGGCGGTGAGATCATGATGATGTTGTCTCCTCTTACGATGAGCATGCCAAGCGAGTTGGACTTTCCGTCCTCCGAGACCTCCTCCGCCTTCTCGAGGGAGAGGTTCATGTGCTGGTCGAAGCCCTGAAGCGTGCCCCTGATGATCTTGCCGCCCTTCAGCTTGATGAGCACGGTCTTGCCGACGCTCTCGTCGAGGACCTTGACCGCCATGTCGACTGACATACTGATCTTGTGCCGGCCTCTCGAATGGATTTATTTAAGCAGTCATTTAGCGACTCCCAGATGAAGAAGTGGGTCCTTTCAGGCAGGGACTCCACGGAGATCATCGGAAAGATCGAGTCCTCCCTCGGCGTCTCTCTGGCCCTCCCAAAGTCCACTCAGGCCGAGTGCGCCGAGCCGGACCAGGGTGTGGTCTTCGTGACCCTCGCCGGGAAGGTCTTCGTCCAGCACAAGGAGAGGTACCTCCCATTCCTCGGCTCGTTCGACGCGCTCGCGCTCTTCCCCGAGGCGGTGGTCGACGAGGGAGCGATAAGGTTCCTGGTCAACGGGGCAGACGTTATGAGGCCGGGCATCAGGCGCTTCGACGACTGGGGAGAGAAGGGCAAGGTCGTCGTGGTCAAGGAAGAGAAGAAGGGGCGGGCGATAGCCATCGGGCTGGCGGAGCTCTCGAGCGAGGAGGCGAAGGAGGTCAAGAAGGGCCCCTGCCTGAAGAACCTCCACTACGTGGGCGACAGGTACTGGGCCCTCTACAAGACGCTCTGAGCTGCGATAACTTTCAGGGTCCCCTCCCCTTATATCCGGAGAACGAATTCTCCGATTCCTGAAGATTACTCTACCAGTTGGTCTAACAAATTCACATCGCGCGCAGAATTGCTCCCTTCGGTCCAAGCTTAATAACAGGCCAGAGGAAAAATAGAACCATGTCAGGGATGATACAGGAGAGGAGGTTGGAGGGCAAGACGAAGGAGATACTGCTGAAGGCGATACCCCTCAAGAGCGTCGAAGACATCCCGAAGATCCAGGAGGACGTCACCAACAAGACCATAGTCATACTCAAGGTGACGCCACTGGCCCAGAAGAGCCTCGACGAGCTAAAGTCCTCGGTGGAGCAGCTCTACGAGTTCGCGACCTCGGTGGGAGGGGACATCGCGAGGCTGGGCGACGAGAGGGTCGTGATCACTCCTCCGGGCGTCAAGATCTGGCGCGGACTGCAGTAGTAACCGACTCGACCCTCCTAGTAGATCCTAACTGTCGGCGAATTTGACCTGAGCAAAGGCCACCAGAGCTACCAATCTCATCTAAGGCGGGATTGAATCCTCGGAGACGAGGCTCAAACCCAGAAATTAATGCACATGTCCTGATTGAAGTTGGCTCGGCTAGGAAGTGTAACTGATCAGTTTCGAGTCCAAGTCCCGTGATAGGTTACCGAACCAGTCGGAGCTGTTCCAGCACTCTACCAGTGAGCTGCACTAGGACGGGCTGGTCGGCAGACCACGAACCTGCCTGGCAATCTCGTCGAAGACATCGAATGACTCCCTGCTCGGAAGATTCTTCCCAACCATCAACAGGTGTTTGACAGGAACTCCGTTTACTGCCAGGGTATCCCACCTGACCGGCGCACCGATCCCGACATATCCGTCTCTCTTGTTGGCCCTGACTCTGATGTCAGGGAAACCAATCTCAATCACGGATCGCTTTAGTTCAACGTCAGAGTTCAAGGCGCTTGCCAGACGACCACCCTTCCAGTCGAAACCAATGGTCTCCCTCTTCAATAGGCCTTTCTTGAACGGCTCGGTAGATGCATTGAAATCGTCCTGGTTTCCAATGTTGATTCTGACGACATACAGATAGCTGTACAGTATTTGGCCAGGGCCTCTGCTTCCTCTCACGGGCTTCCGATAAACCTCCACGAAGTCTGCGCTCCTTCCGTAGAGTTTCAACGAGCCGATCGGAGGATTTCCGAATATGCCAAAGGTCGGCGTATGATGTATTGCTTCCGGACTGCCGTGAGGCAATGCACTGGACTTCACGCCCATTTGGTCGAAGTGTTGGGCCAGTTCCTCGATGAAACCAGTTTCCCAGAACGCGCTCTTGATCCTGTCGAAGACACTCAATTTGGAGATGGCTCTGTCCGCTCTATTGCGTACGTCCTAACTACACCTTTGGCGGACTTTGGGACTCGACATCGAAGTTCATTCAGTAGACCCTGATCGCTTCCTGCACGGCCGGATGTATCGCAGGAACCCTGTAGATCCTCGAAATCGCGTACGCCAGGTTCTCCGTCTTGCGCTTCTCGCCGTGGTTGACGAGTACGAGCTGGAGCTTCGGCCTGACCTTGCCCACGAACCTGATTATCTGGTTGTAGTCGCTGTGCCCCGAGAAGCCGTCCACCTTCTGGACACCGCACTTGACGTCCACGATCTTGATCTTCCCGTCCTGGCCCATGAGGCTCGCCTGGCCGCTCCCGTCGAGGACCCTCCGCCCTATGGTGCCCTGGACCTGGTAGGAGACGAAGAGGATCTTGTTCCTCTCAGAAGGGGCGAGGTTCTCGAAGTAGTCCAATACGGGGCCTCCCTCGAGCATCCCCGAGGTCGCCATGATGATCGCTGGGCCCTCCCTGTAGGCCTCCTCCCTGTCGGACGGGTGCTCCACCTCTGTGAAGTACTCCGACCTGAAGGGGTTGACTCCCTCGTCGATTATCTTGGACCTGAGCTCCCTCGAGAGGTAGTCGCAGTAGGAGACGTGGATCGCGGTCGCCTCAGAGATCATCCCCTCCATGAAGACCGGGGCCTCCACGAGGACCTTGTTGCGCATGTATTGGTCGATGACCAGCATGATCTCTTGCGCCCGCCCGACTGCGGGCGTTGGGATGAGGACCTTGCCCCCGGCCTTCAGGGTGTTGTTGATCGCGTTGACGAAGTTCATCTCGACCTCTTCGCGGACCGGCATGATGTCCTCCTTGGCGCCGTAGGTGCTCTCGGTGATCAGGGTCTCGACCCGGGGGTAGTTCCACGTGGCCGAGTCGAAGAGCTGAGTCCGGCCGTACTTGTAGTCGCCCGTGTAGACTATGTTGTGCGCTCCCTCCCCGATGTGGAGGTGGACGGTCGCGGAGCCGAGTATGTGCCCGGCGTTGTTGAACACGAGCTTGATGTCGGGCGAGATGTCGGTGACGAGCCCGTAGGGGAGGGTGATGGTGTGCTGGATCTCGTCCCGGATGTCCTTCTGGTCGTAGATCAGCCGGCCACCCTCGATCTGAGCTATCTTGACAAAGTCGTTCTGGAGGAGGGTCATCAGGGGCAGAGTCGGCTCGGTGCAGTAGACGGGGCCGTCGTATCCGTACTTGAACATCGCCGGCAGGAAGCCCATGTGGTCGAGGTGAGAGTGGCTGATCACGATTGCGTCGAGGTCGCGCGGCGAGATGTCCGCCCAGTCAAGCCTGGGGTACGCGTCCCAGGTGTTCCTCGCACCGGGGCTGATGCCGCAGTCGAGGAGGACCTTGCTCTCGGCCGTCTCGACAAGCAGAGAGGAGCGCCCGACCTCCTGGAAGGATCCGAGCGTCTTGATCGTGACGTGCTCGGTGGTCGTAAGCCTCGGCCTGAAGATCGCCTCCCCTAGTTCCCTGTAGAACTTCTCGCGGACCTCGCTGCCCGCCTTCATCGCGAAGTACATGTTCTGGATCGCGGTCGACTTCACGTGGGGGGCCTTGCGGACCTTGACCTTCCAGCCCGTCAGCTCCATCGCGTTGCCGAGGTCGAAGCCGGCCTCCTGAGAGAGGGCCTTCGGGTTCCCCGCCTCGACGACTATCTCCCCGAGGGCGTCGTCGAAGAAGAAGTTCGACGCCTCCGCCTCGACCGGGAGGACCTTCTCGAGGGCCTGGCGCGCCTCGCTCTCCGGCTTCCGGATGGACTTCTCTGTGCGCGTGACCACCCGCTTCTTGAGGGAGTTGACGATCTCAGAGATCACGTAGCTGTTCTTGTGCAGGAAGGCAGGGTTCTTCGTGTAGAGCGCGATCCTGGGGCCCTCGTACTCGATCCGGGTGATCTGAGCCTCCGCTGGGATGTTGGTCAGGATGGCGCTCATCAGGCTCGCGCCGTTTGATTTCTGTTCCAAGACTAATTGTCAGAGCTGAACTGGGCGAGGAGCTTCTCCTTCTCCTGCTCAGGGATTTCGCGGAACCCGTCCTTGTCGAGGATGGCGACGTCGAAGTGGTCGCCGGTCGCGACGTTCCGCCTCGTTGCGGCTATGATAGCCTTCGCAGCCAGGGGGTAGGCCTTCGCGGCCGTCGTGCCCACCTTGAACTCCGACTCCAGGACTCCGTAAGCAACGGGCGAGCCACTCCCCGTCGCCATCATCTTCTCCTGGTTCTTGGAACCGAAGAAGTCCACATTGTAGAGCGAGCCCCCAGACGGGTCGACCCCTCCCACCAGCACGTCGGCGATGAAGGGGTAGAGTCGTGAAGAAAAGAGAACGTTCGAGACGACCTGCGCTGCGGCCCTTACGGGCATTAGGCGTCTCTTCTCGATCCTGTAGAGGTTGGTGTAGTACTTCAGAGTGTCGACCACGTTCTGAGCGTCCGCGACCCCGCCGGAGATGGTCATCGCGATGTTGTCGTCGATGCGGAGGAGCTTCTTCCCCCTCTTGTGCGCTATGAACCCGCCTGCGGTTACCCTAGTGTCCGTGGCCAATACGACCCCGTCCGCGCACACCAGGCCCACCGTCGTGGTCCCGTGGTACACTGCCGCTCCGAGCGGCTTGCCTGCGAACCTCTTGTTATTTGCAGCTTCCAATAGAAACTACCTTCCCTAGAAGGCAGACCCAAGCGCCGTCCGTTCCTTTTTTAATCTTTCCCGCGCGGTCGCGTCCGGACGGGCCTGTTCCGCAGAGCCCACGAATCCTCCGGGGGGGCGAATGACCTTAAATCGAGTCGAACAGGCATCATACCTTCGTGGAGCAACGCTTCCACCTGATGGAGCTGCCGACCAAGGTCCTCATCGGGGACGGGGTGCTGACGCAGCTCGGGGAGTTCGTAAAGGAGTCTGCGGGAAGAAAGAAGGTCGTCGTCGCCGCTGGCTCGCACGTCAAAGACAGGGTCAGGGATTCTATCGAGAAGGCCCTGGTCAGGCAACCGCTCTGGGTCGAAGTGAAGGCTGCTGACGTCGCGAACGTCGAGCGCGTCGTTGCTGGCTCAAAGGGGTCCAGCTGCATAGTGGGGGTGGGGGGCGGGAAGAGCGTCGACGTCGGGAAGCTTGCGGCATTCAGGAGAGGGATCTCCTTCTACTCGCTGCCGACGAGCGCATCTCATGACGGGATCGCGAGCCCCTTCGCCTCGCTCAAGGGACTCGACAGGCCCTATTCCGTGAAGGCGAAGCCACCCGTGGGGATACTCGCGGACATAGACGTCATATCCTCGGCGCCGAGGCGCCTCCTCGCCTCTGGGTGCGGAGACCTAGTGTCGAAGCTGACCGCCGTCAAGGACTGGCAACTGGCGCACAGGACGAACGGGGAGTACTACGGAAGCTATGCGGCTAGCCTGGCGCTGATGAGCGCGGACGTCGTCCTCAAGGACTCCAAGAGGATTGGCAAGTTCGGCAAGGAGAGCGTCAGGGACCTGGTCGAGGCCCTGATCAGCACCGGGGTCGCAGCCGGGATAGCCGGCAGCTCAAGGCCCTGCAGCGGCTCTGAGCACCTCTTCAGCCACTATCTAGACTTCATCGCCCCCGAGTCCGGGCTCCACGGAGAGAAGTGCGGTCTTGGGACAATCATGATGGCGAAGCTCCACGGGCTTGACTGGAAGGGGGTCCGAAGGTCGCTCGTCGAAGTAGGAGCGCCGGTCACGGCCGAGGAGATTGGGACCGACAAGGCTCAGGTCGTAGAGGCCCTCGTGAAGGCGAGCTCCATAAGGCCCGACAGGTACACGATTCTCTCAAAGGCAAGACTGAAGCGGACGGCCGCCGCCAGGCTCGCAGAAGAGACTGGGGTACTCTAGGAAGTCGACGGCGCGGGGGCCGCCTTGCGCTTTCTCGGCTTCGGGACCGCCGCCTCGACCTTCTCCGGCTCCTTGACCTCCTCCTTCTTCGCGACTACCTTCTCGTTCGCAAAGTCCTCGGAGAAGGTGAGCTTCGCCAGGCGAGGGACGAATTTGAAGACGTCATTGGCGATGCCTCTCTTTATGATCTGCAGGCCGTCGACGAGGAAGAGCTCCTCGGGAATCGAGACCCTCAGTTCCGTCTCCCCCAGCTCGAAGGAGACCCTGCCCCCTTCCCCTGCCAGCCTCCGGTCCACGAGGGCCCGGACCTTGTCCTCGTCGCTCTCGAGCTTCTTCAGCACCTCGAAGTCGTAGACTATGGACTTTCCTGCCAGCCTGTGGTTGAAGTCGACCTGGGCCCTGCCGGAGCCGATGAACCTCACTATCCCGACTCTATTGTCGATGTCCACCGAGTCGCCCACAGTCAGCTCGTGCTCCCTCTCGCCGAACTTCCTCAGTGGTATCATCCTCGTCTGAGTTGGGTCCCTGACCCCGAATGCCTTCTCAGGCGTCAGCTCTATCTCCTTCTTCTGGGCGACGCCCATGCCCTTCACCTCGTCCTCAAGGCCCGACAGGAGCCATCCCTCGCCCACTGCCACGAGCCTTGGTTCGTACTTCCTCGTCGCGTCGTAGATGTTGAGCTTCTTGGCGTCGGCTTCGAGCGTCGTCTCGATCGCCTCGCCGGTGTCCTTGACCTTGGCGGTATAGTTCGCCAGAATCAGGTCGCCCTTCTCAAAGGCCATGTTTTCGGACAACCTTCTCATTGGGTTTATAGGTTTTAGGCGCTCTTTCGAATCGCCAGCGTCTCACCGATTGCCTTCAGGGTCCTAGACACGAACTCCTCGTTGATCTGCCCCATGCATCCGACTCTGAAGACTTTCCCGGCGAAGGGCCCGAACCCTCCGGCGACGACTATCCCCTTGTCATGGGCGAGCGACTTCCTGAACGCCGCGTCCTCTATCCCAGGCGGATAGTAGGAAGCGATGACCGTTCTGGACCTGACGGCCTTCTCGGCCACAGGCTTCAGACCCATCCCGCCCAGGCCGTCGTACAGCAGGGCCGACATCCTGTCGTGCCTTTCGACCCTGCGCGCGAGCCCCTCCTCGAGGAGTTCCTTGAGGGCCTCGTCCAAGGCGTACACCAGAGGCAGGGCCGGAGTGAAGGGGGTCTCTCCCCTCGCCGCATACTCAAGGTACCTGGGAATCTCGAAATAACGGGTCTTGGGTGGCGAGCCCTTGAGGAACTGGACGACCCTCTCGCTGACAGAGAGGAGCGCCAGCCCAGGGGGCGCCGCTATGCACTTCTGGCTCCCCGTGATGCACACGTCCACTCCCCATTCGTCGACCGGGATCGCGTAGCCTCCGAGGCTGGAGATGGCGTCGATGACTGAGAACGCCCCATGCTTCTTTGCGAGGAGGGCCGCCTCCTTGAGGTACGGGGCTGCGACCCCTGTACTCGTCTCGTTGTGGACCAGGAAGAGCGCCTTGAACGGACCAGTCTTCTCGGCGGCGGCCCTGACCTCCTCGAAGGGCGGCACCGCGCCCGAATCGGCCTTGACCCTCACTGCCGTGCCCCCTGCCATCTCCACAGTCTCTGCCAGGCGGGCGCTGAACTCTCCGAAGACAGGGACCAGGGCGACGTCTCCCGGCCTGATCAGGTTCCAGACTGCAGCCTCCACCCCTCCGGTCCCCGAGGCTGAGAAGATCACTACGTCCCCATCGGTCTGGAACAGGTGCCTAGCCTTCTCGGTGACCCCCTTGAAGAGCGCCCGGAAGGAGTCCCCCCTGTGGTTGATTATCGGCCCCAGCATCGCCTGCATGACGCGGTCCGACACGTTGGTCGGGCCAGGCAGCATGATCAGGTTCTGGTCTCTATGCACGTCCGGCCCCCGACAGGTCCTTCCTCATGAGCGCCCTCACCCTCTCCACTCCGCCGAACTTCTTCACCAGCTTCCCGACCTCCGGCGGCACGAGGCTCTCCCAGTCCTTCCTCTCGAGGATCCTGTCCCGCACGTTGGTCGCAGAGTACCTGCTCCTGTCCTTGTACGGCACCGCCTTGACCTCCTCGCCCTCCTCTTTGAAGAGCAGGAAGGTGAGCGCGTCGTTCGTGAACACTACGTCGAACCTGGGGACCATCGACTCGACTGAGGAGACCCAGAGCGAGTGCGAGTCCGCGTCCGCGATAGGTATCGCCATCCACTTCTTCGGGTCGACCCCGCCCCCGTCGAGGGCGCTCTTGATCATCGTGATCCTCTCGGAGGCGGTGAATGGGTTGTCCCTCTCGTGGCTCCTTTGCGCGCTCCCTACGACCACGTACAGGTAGTCGACCCTTGCCATGGCGTACTTGACTGCGGCCAGGTGCCCAAGGTGGAAGGGCTGAAAGCGGCCTACGAATAGCCCGACTCTCATCTCACTTTCGCGCGGCCCGCTCTGGGCTATTTAAGAAGGAAACCGCCGTTGCGCTATTGTTAGGGTGCGCAGAGGTCGTTGAGGTAACCGCCCGCGACCCCGTTGTTCCTGCAGATGTCGTCCGCGTAGAAGTTGCCCGAACTGGAGGTGCCTGTCCCGGTCGTTCGGTCGAGGTACCCGTACTTCGCGTTGACGTTGGCTTCGTTCGCGCTCACCGTGTTGTTCAGAGACGTCCCGCTGAAGTAGAACCCGGAGTAGAGGCTTCCCTTGGCAAGGTTCCCCGTGAGGCTGTTTCCCGTGCTTCCGAGTAGGAAGATGCCGTAGAGATTCTCAACTGCCCTATTCCCTCTCACTTCCACTGATGTTGACGAGGCAATCAGGAAGCCGTGTCCGGTGTTCGCGCTCGCCCTGTTGCCCACGACGAACCCGTGGTCCGACCCGCCCAGGTAGAATCCGTTCCCGTTGTTCCCGCTGCCAGTGTTGAACCTGAGGCTCTCGTTGGTGGTGCGCCCCATGACTACGAAGCCGTCGAAGTTGTTGCCCTTGGCCGAGTTCCTCTCGAGCCTTACGTTGGACGAGCCATCGACGACGAAGCCCGCTCCGTTGTTGTCGTACGCAGAGTTGCCCCTCAGCAGGTTCGCGGGCGAGTTGAGCAGGTAGTACCCGTTCCCGTTGCCCGTGGCAGTGCTCCCCTTGAGGATGTTCTCGGTGCTCCCCTGCAGGAAGTAGCCGAAGGTGTTCTCGATGGCCCTGTCACCTTTGAGGGTGTTCAGATCGGAGGCCAGGAGAGAGAACCCGTAGTCGTTCCTCCTTACCACGTTCTTCTCGAAGCTGCCCAAGGTCGAGCCGTGCACGAAGACCCCGATGTGGAAGCCCTGGATGCGGCAGTTCTTGATCTTCACTACGTCAACCTGCTCCAGCCTGATTCCGATCGTGCCTGCGGTCCCGTTTCCTTTGATTGCGTGCCCGTGGCAGTCGAGGGAAGCCCCGGAGGTCCCCACGTCGAGCGCGACTCCCCCCACTCCGAGGGAGTCGCAAGGGCCCACGTCCGCGTTGAGAGTGATCGATCCCGAGATTATGGCTCCGCATGCCGGCCCGTCGGCGTTCACAACGGGCGGGACGGCTGTTGTGAGCAGGAGAAGGAACAGGGTCGCCGCGGCTGCTTTCAGGAGCTCGGGCTGCCCTCCCTTCATTGAGAACTCCCGCCTGGACTTGCGTTCTTTAAGCCTTGAAGGGTCGGAGCGTCTTAACTCAAGTGTCAGGGCTGCGGTGCGCCGAGTCCAGACGGGCTGGAGCATCCCGCAAGGTTGCCCTGGCATTCGTTGGTGGCATAAGGATTGGCGGTCCCAGAGGTCTGAGACCCTGAGGTATAGTCAGAGTATCCGAACATAGAGTTCACGTCGGCTGCGTTGGCACTGAGCTGATTGCCGCTCGAGTCAGTCCCGAGGACGAAGCCGTTCGAGTTCCTGTTGGCGGTGTTGCTCTTGACGAGGTTCCCCGCAGCCCCCCACATCGAAAATCCTGCGTACCCGTTGTTCTTGGCGGTGTTCCTGGTTATGGAGCTGTTGTATGAATATTCGACCTCGAAACCACTGTAGTTGTTGTTCTGCGCCGTGTTCCTCAGGACAGTCATGAGGGTGGAGTACCAGATGCCGAACCCGTTGTAGTTGTCCTTCGCAAGGTTCCCCTTCACCGTGTCTCCCGTCGAGGAAGTCACGTAGAACCCGTAGCCGTTGTTCCTGGCAAAGTTCTCCCTGACCGTGCTGTTCTGAGTGCTGTCCAGCTCGAACCCTAGGAAGTTGTTCCGGCTCGCGGAGTTCCCCTTGAGGGTCGTGCTGGACGAGAGAGAAACTACGAAACCATTGTAGTTGTCCTTCGCAAAGTTCCCTTTCAGCGTGCTGTTGGTCGCGAAGGTGGCCTGGAACCCTGCGAACTGGTTGTGACTAGCCGTGTTGGCCTTCATCGTGGTGCTGGAGGAGGAGCTAAGGACGAACCCGTTGTAGTTGTTCCTGGCCGCGTCACCCTTGAAGGTGCTGTGCGTAGTCCTGTCCATCAGGAAGCCGACGACGTTGTTCGAGGCTGTGACCCCCTTGACGGTCACGTTGGATGATAGCCCGACTGCCACTCCATAGGAGAAGCCGGAGACGAGGCAGTTCTTCAGAGTCACCTTGTCGACTTGCGTCAGGTTGAATCCTGTCCCGCTCCCGGACCCGGTCAGGGCGTGGCGCTTGCAGTCGATGACGACGTTGTCCGAGACCACCATGAGCCCGTTCCCGTCGCAGGGGCCGAGGTCCGCCTTGAATGTGACTGACGTAGTGACGACCATCCCGCAGGAAGGCAGCGTTGTCGCGCTGGCCGGGCGAGAGACTCCTGTGAGAAACATCGAGGCGACGAGCCCGAGCACCATCACTCCTGCCCACAATCTTCGGGCCCTTCCCTCCTTCAAAGCCTGACCGTGAGGGCCGCAGCGCTATTTATCGATTGAAGTGGCCCGGCGGCCCGGCTGCTTAATCTCAGGGCGCACTGGGGCTGGGCCGTGGAGTACGTCGAAGTCGACGGGTCGAGGGGGGAGGGCGGGGGCCAGATCCTCAGGACTGCCGTGGCCTTCTCAGCGATAGTCGGGAAGCCGGTCAGGGTCTCCAAGGTTAGGGCCGGCCGAGAGGTGCCAGGGCTGAAGAGACAGCACGCCTCATCTCTCAGGGTGCTCTCCGAGGTCTTCGACTGTACCCTGGGCGGCGCCGTCGAAGGCTCTTCCGAGGTCACCTTCGCTCCGGGGCCTCTGAGGTCCAGAGAGGTATCGATAGACATGGGGACGGCAGCTAGCATCCCGCTCGTCCTTCAGGCCGTCATCCCCGCCGTGTCTTTGAGCAACTCCTCGCTCAGGCTCCGGCTGAGGGGCGGGACGGACGTGCCATGGAGCCCCACCTTCGACTATCTGACGAGGGTTGTACAGCCCGTTTTCGGGGCAGCGGGCGTCAGGTTCGACGCCAGGGCGACCAGGCGGGGCTACTATCCGAAGGGAGGGGGGAAAGTGGAAGCTTCTATCGAGCCGTGCCCGATGCCCAATCCACTGCGCCTGGACTCTCCTGCCACTCTGGCCGAAGTCACTCTCTCGAGCAGGTGCGGCGCCCTGCCGAGGCACGTGGCGGAGAGACAGGCGAGGGCCGCAAAAGAAGTGCTCGTCGAGACCGGTTTGAATGTCCGCGAAGAAGTAACGCTCGAGGAGTCGGACTCCCCTGGTTCGTCGATAACGATCTCTGCGACCTCGAACAGCGCGTTCCTGGGCTCTGATGCGCTCGGCTCAAGAGGCAGGCGAGCCGAGGAGGTGGGCCTTGACTCCGCTTCGAGGTTCGTCGCCTATCTGAAGTCGGGCGCCTGCCTGGACGACAACGTCGCCGACATGCTGATCCCCCTCCTCTCGCTGGCCGATGGTCCCTCGGCCGTCCGCCTTGCCTCGGTTACCCCACACCTCGAGTCAGGGATCGAGCTCGCGCGCCTCTTCACCTCATGCGAGTTCTTGACGAGGAATGACGGGGGAGGGACTGTGCTCGAGGCGAGGCCCTCGGGACGATAGGCCGACTTTTCTAACACAACGTCTAAAAGGACGAATCTTTTCGCTGTCGAAAGATTTCAAGTGTCGTACGAAGCATACCTGCCAGGAGCGACTGCGGTCGGCATCGCCTACAAGGAGGGCGTCGTGCTGGGCGCGGAGAGAAGGATCACCCTCGGGAGCTTCGTGAGGAGCAAGTCGGGGCGCAAGGTCTTCAGGGTCACCGACACCGTCGGGGCGGTCTGCGCGGGCATGGTGGCCGACATGCAGAACCTCGTAAAGGAGGTATCAGTCTACTCCAAGCTGAAGGAGCTCGAATCCAGGAAGGCCCTGAAGCCGAATTCGGTCGCGAAGCTGATGTCCACGCTCATGTTCCAGAACCGTTACGCCCCCCTGCTGACCCAGGTGATCCTAGGCGGCGTCGGCGCGAAGCCGATCGTCTACGTATTGGACCCGCTGGGCAGCGTAATCTCCGACCAGTATGCGACCGTGGGGACTGGAGAGGAGACTGCGATAGGCGTAGTCGAGTCAGGCTACAGGGCTGAGATGTCTCAGAAAGAAGCCCGCGACCTCCTGGTCTCAGCGATCAGGTCCGCGGTGGCAAGAGACGCGATGAGCGGAAACGGCATCGACATCTTGACCGTCGAGCGGTCGGGCATCAAGGAAGAAGCACTCGACCTGTAGGAGCAGGGCGGAACTTGTGGACTTTCGGAGGAGTCCAGGTCCGCTGGCTAGGGCACGACGGGTTCGTACTCCAAGGAAGCAAGACCGTTGTCATAGACCCCTTCAAGGCCAAGGGCGACTACAAGGCGGACCTCCTCCTGATATCTCACGAGCACCAAGACCACCTGAGCGAGGAGGACATCAGGCGCTTCACCGGCCCCTCATCGACCCTCGTCGCCCCGCGGATCTGCGAGGAGCCCCTAGCCAAGTTCGACCTCGAGAAGGTCTTCCTGGAGCCCGGGTCTGTTGTCGAGCTGAAGGGCGTGACGGTCCAGGCGGTCGCGGCGTACAACGTCAACAAGTACCGCGAGCCTGGGAAGCTCTTCCATCCGAAGGCTGACGGCCGCGTGGGATACGTCGTGACCCTCGACGGGTCCAGGTTCTACCACGCGGGCGACTCCGACGCGACCCCCGAGATGAAGGCCCTCGACGTGGACGTCGCCTTCCTCCCCGTCTCCGGGACGTACGTGATGACCGCGGAGGAGGCGGCGGAGGCTGCCATGGCGATGAAGCTGAAGGTTGCGGTGCCCATGCACATCAACAAAATCGTTGGGAGCCTCGCGGACGCCAAGAGGTTCAAGGACCTCGTCGGCGGCGCTGTGCCGGTCCAGATCCTCGAAGAGGAATAGGCCTACTCGGGGACGCTGTCGGACCTTATCTTCCCGTTGTCGAGCTTGACGAAGAGATACCTGTTGTCCGCGAATACGAGCGTCAGATCGTTCTCCTTCTCCTCGACAGTCAGCAGGGCCTTCCCGATGATCCCGTCGAACTTCGCCATCGCAACGTGCTCCTAGAGAATCGTATTTCTGTCTTGCCGGCTATTCGGTGAGGTACTCCGAGAGTTCCGCAGCCCCTGACCCCTTCCTGGTCTTCTCGACTGGCGTCCCCGTCGTTGCCCTGACCATCTCCCTGATCACCTCGTCAATGCTCCCGCTCCTCTTCCTCGCTTTGATCGCCTTCAGCGCCGAGTGCGTGTCGTCGTGCACCTTGACCGACCTTCCCAAGGGAGCAACGCCGCACTTCGCCCGATATTAATGCTGAGAAGTTTGACTCGGTATCGTCGCGAGGTCATCATCTGCCCATGGAGCTAACCCGGGCTATGACTGGGACGGCGTTCACCTCATCGTCGGAAGGGACTCTGCGCCCTCAGATTTAGACCTTTAACAAGACCGCCCGACGAGATCGAGGGTGAGAGAATGGTGTTCCGAATGAACAGGGACAAGAAAGCCGTGGCGATTGTTTTGTTGGCCTCACTTCTCTTCCTCTTCGCCCCTATCGTGTCCATCAATAGACATGTGGTGACAAAAGCAAACATAGGTGAGTGGCGGGCTGTGG
Organism: archaeon; assembly: GCA_016432545.1. NCBI lineage: Archaea > archaeon. Next base: position 689,410 of record CP066694.1, on the reverse strand, counting down.
CTTCGCCATCGTTCTACCTTTTCGAATGTGGGGCGCTCTATGATGTTCAGGGAAGGATACTATACTTCGGCAATGTCACATGGACATATCTCTTTGAGTGGGCTTGTGACGGTCTTTACTATCACTTCTGAGCTAACATTCGCATCGTTGGCTAGTTCCCCCAGGTCAGGATGATGCAGGCCCAAGACTTCTACGGCAGGGCTGAATATACTGATTCTTGGAACCCTAGACAGTCACGAGACGATTTGAATTGTGTTGGTCGGATTTTAATTCTCTTGCAACGGAGCTGAGGAGTGGGCTTTCTGGACGGCGTCAGGGTCGTCGACGCAACTCGCCTCTTCCCCGGCGGCTACGCCACGATGCTCCTCTCTGACATGGGTGCAGAAGTCACCAAGGTCGAGCAGCCCGGCCTGGGCGACTACATGCGGGCGACGCCCCCGACCAAGCGAGGGAAGAGTCCCGTCCACGACATAGTCAACCGGAACAAGTCGAGCATCGGGGTCGACCTGAAGTCCAAGGAAGGTCGAGGGGTCATGAGGCGCCTCCTCGAGCGTGCCGACGTCTTCGTCGAGGGGTTCAGGCCGGGGGCGATGAAGAGGCTGGGGTTCTCGTATGAAGAAGTGAAAACCATCAGCCCGAAGATAGTGTACTGCTCGATCTCCGCCTACGGCCAGAAGAGCCCTCTGAGCTCGATGCCTGGGCACGACGTCAACTTCCAGGCGATGGCCGGTACGCTCTCCTACGGCCCTCCGACCCCTCCCCTTCTGCAGCTCGGCGACCTGGCTTCGGGGATGCACGCCGCGCTCGCAATACTTGGCGCTCTCGCCGGGCGGCGTGGGCCCGTCTACATCGACGTCCCCATTGTCCCGTCCCTTGCGTCTTGGATGGTCCTCCCCGCGGCGACCTACATCGCGACCGGCGAGGAGCCTGTCCCGGGGCACAGCCTGATCTTCGGGTCGACGCCCTACTACAGCATCTACCCGACCTCCGACGGGCGCCACGTAGCCGTCGCCGCGATCGAGGAGAGGTTCTGGCACAACCTGGTCGTGGCACTCGGGGTGCCCGAGCTGGAAGGCAAGAGGTTCGGGAGCCCTCCGGAGCGACGGCAGGTGAAGTCCACGCTGAAGAAGATCTTCTCCGCGAGGACGAGGGACCACTGGGCTCGTCTCCTGATGCACAAGGATACGTGCGTCACCCCAGTCCTGACCGTCTCAGAGGCGCTCCAGAGCGACTGGGCAAAGGCTGCGGGCGCCCTCGTCCGGGTCCCGCACAGCGGGCACGTCCTGGGCGCCCCGGTCCTGTCTCGTCCGAGGATGAGGTCCAAGCCCCAGACTCAGGCGCCCGAGCTCGGGGCAGACACGCCCAGGATCCTCGAATCGCTGGGATACTCACGCGCCGAAGTGGCCCGGCTGCGCCGCTCTCATGCGGTCCAGTAGCCGCCGTCTGGTGAAAGGGAAAGGTTATTTCCAATGGAAATGATGGTAACCAATAGGTTATGGAGACGTTGGTGACCCGTTCTGAGCAGGCTCTGGACGAGACAGACTACTCTGAGCTCAGAAAGTGGGCGCGGGAGTTCGCGAAGAGAGAGGTCCTCCCAGTCGCGGCCCGGATTGACAGGACTGACGAGTATCCGTTCGAGCTTCAGAAGAAGATGGGCGAATACGGCCTTCTCGGCCTTTCAGTCCCCAAGGAATACGGAGGGCTGGGCCTGGACCTGATGGGCTCGGTGATCGTCGGGGAGGAGATTTCGCGAGTGAGCCTCTCGGCGGGGTTCATCATGGGCGTCCAGAACGGCCTGGTCGGCAGCGCCATCGCTCTGTCCGGCACCGAGGAGCAGAGGTCAAGGTACCTGCCTCGCCTCGTAAAGGGAGAGATCATCGGGGCGTACGGGCTGACGGAGCCCGGAGCCGGCTCTGACGCCGCAGGGATCTCCACTAGGGCTACCAAGGACGGCGACTCATACGTCGTCAACGGGTCCAAGATCTTCATCACGCAGGGCGCGGTCGCGGACCTGCTCGTCTTCTTCGCCAGGACGGGCACGCCCGAGGACGGCGCCGCGGGGATCAGCGCCTTCATAGTCGAAAAGGGGACCCCGGGCTTCAGCGTCGGGCAGAAGCTCGAGGTGATGGGCGCGAGAGGGACAGCGACCGCCGAGCTCACGTTCGCGGACTGCCGGATCCCCGCCTCCGCCCTGATGGGCAGGGAAGGGGACGGATTCCTCATAGCGCTCACCATCCTCAGCAAGTCAAGGATAGGGGCGGCCGCGGCCGCCGTGGGCCTCGCCGAAGCGGCCCTCGAAGAGGCGATAAAGTACGCGAAGAAGAGGAACATCTTCGACAGGCCCCTCGCCAAGTACGAAGCGATCAGGTTCATGATCGCAGACATGGCGACGAGGACAGAGGCGGCGAAGCTCCTGACCTACAAGGCCGCATCCATCCACGACAAGGGCGACGAGTTCCTCAAGGAGGCGGCGATGGCGAAGTACTTCGCGAGCGAGACTGCGGTCTGGGTCGCGGAGCGCTCCATCCAGATCCACGGCGGGTACGGCGTGAGCAAGGCCCTCCCTCTCGAGAGGTACCTGCGCGACGCCAAGGTCCTGGACATCGTGGAGGGGACGTCGGAGGTCCAGCGATGGATCCTCTCAAAGGAACTCCTAGACGGGGAGTGAGCCTGTCATGGGCCGCGTAGCGATCGTCGGCGTAGGGCACTCGAAGTTCGGGAGGAGGACGGACGTGAACGTTGCTGAGCTCGCCTTCGAGTCGATAAAGGGTGCGGTCGAAGATGCGGGCATCGACAAGAAGGAGATCAAGAACGTGGTTGTCGGCAGCGCCGGCGGCTGGTACGAGGAGTCCCTCCCCGCCGTGATAGTCAACGAATACGCGGGGCTCGACTCGGTGGGCACGATGAGGGTCGAGGCAGCCTGCGCGAGCGGGAGCGCCGCCTTGAAGGCTGCCTGCAACTCGATAGCCAGTGGCGAGGGGGACATCGCCATGGCTGTGGGCGTCGAGAAGATGACCGAGGTTGACACCATGACATCCGTGGAGCTGATCGGAAGAGCCGGCTCGTACACCTGGGAGTTCGAGAACTACGGGATGACCTTCCCCGCTTACTACGCGCTGTACGCGGTCGCCCACATGAACAGGTTCGGGACGACGGAGGAGGACATGGCGCGGGTCGCGGTCAAGGCCCACCACTACGGGTCGATGAACCCCAACGCCCAGTTCCAGAAGGAGATCACGATTGAGAAGGCCCTGGGCTCGCAGGTAGTCTCCTGGCCCTTGAAGCTCTACGACGCGTGCCCCCTTTCCGATGGGTCCGCCGCTGTCATCCTTGCCTCCGAGGACGTGGCCAGGAAGCTGACCGACACACCGGTCTGGGTCAGGGGGATCGGGTACTCGTCCGACTCCGCGAACCTGAGCCGGCGCCCTGACTACGTGGGCCTCGGGGCCTCGGTCGAGGCCGCAAGACGAGCGTACTCGATAGCGAAGGTCGAGCCATCCTCGGTGGACGTCGCGACCTGCCATGACTGCTTCACGATCGCGGAGCTGATGGCTTACGAAGACCTCGGGTTCTGCAAGAAGGGGGAGGGGGCCAAGATGATCAGAGAAGGCGAGACTGAGATAGGCGGCCGGATCCCGGTCAACCTCGACGGCGGCCTCAAGGCGAAGGGGCATCCGATCGGGGCGACCGGAGTTTCAATGGCCGTCGAAGTGACCAAGCAGCTGCGGAACGAGGCCGGGAGCAGGCAGGCCCCGATCAAGAACGGGATCGGCCTGGTCCACAACGTAGGGGGCACGGGGCACTACGCGTACGTCACCATACTCTCGAGGGACTGACGAGTTGTCCGGAGACCCTGCCCTCCACTCCCGGCGCTCCCTGACCCTGAGGTTCGACATCCCGATATCGAGGACGAAGGAGTTCTGGGACGCCCTCCGGGAAGGTCGCTTCGTGACAACGAAGTGCAAGGAGTGCGGGAACGTCGCCTTCCCGCCTCAGGCTGACTGCTCAAGGTGCATGAGCTCCCAATTCGAATGGGTCGACCTGGGCAAGGAGGCGACCCTGGTGACATTCACGCGGGTGCAGATCACCCCTGCCAGCTTCGTCGAGAACGACCCCTACGTGATTGCGATCGCCGAGTTCAAGGGCGGCACAAAGGCGCTCGCCTGGCTCGAGGGGGTCGAGGCCGAGAAGGCCAAGCCCGGGATGAAAGTCAAAGTGGAGTCGAGGACGAGCAAGGAAGGAAACCCGTACTACGTATTCGTGCAGGCCTAGAATTCCTTGGGGAGGTCCCTCATGACCTCCGCGACCCTGGTGAGCCTGTCCCTGTACATCAGGATCTTGGTAAGGGAGCCCTTGAACTTGAGCTGCCCCTTCAGGACCGCGCTCTGCAGGTCGAGCTCTCCCTTCACGACCTTGCCCCAGGTGTCGTAAGTCCCGTCGAAGGAAAACTCCGCGGCCGTCCCGGGCGACACTTTTTGCAGAGTCGTCGCACCGTTCTCCACCACGAGCAGAAAGTTCTGTCCGATGTCGGTCGCGTTGAACGCTATGGTGGTCTTGAACCCCTTCGAGACCTCCAGCCACTTCGCATCGGACGAAAGTGCATTCTGGAAGTCGCCGAAGTACTCGTCACTTAGGAACTTGGCCATCGACTGTCGCAACCGCGGCCTTTGCTCTGCTTTTGAGCTTACCGATGGACCCCGAGGAGAGCACCGCCCTCAGTGGCGGCCCGGCCGAAGGCGCCCGCTCTCTAAGAGCCATCGCTCCCCGCTGGTCGGTCTTTACTATCACTGCCATCGGGTTCGCGTCCACCTGGATCACGGAGGCTCGCAGCGCCCTAGCCTTGAGTTCGCCGGATATCGCTTCTAGGTCCTCCTGCCCCAGGGGCCTCTCGGCCAGTAGGAGCAGGTACCTCTTCGCCATCAGTTCCCACCGATCAACTTCGCAAAGTGCTGCGCGCCGGCGCCCTTTGGCACGAACCCCCTCGGCTTGACCTTCAGCCTGACCGTGTCCCGGTCGCCCAAGGCAGCGATCCCGGAGACGAGCCCCTGCTTGTCCACCCTGATGAAGAGGGAAGAATGCTCGTCGACCCGAACAGACAACGATGAAACAAGGTCGGCTCGGGCGGCAGGAGAGAGCCCCCTCACTACGGACCTGAACGCGGCCGTGGCCTCGTCTCCCGTCAGGTGCACACTCGCCATCCTCACGGGGTTCCCGTAGTGCCCTTCGAGCTCCTCAAGAACTGGCTCCACGTCGACCCCCAGCAGCTTCGCCAAAGCGCTCCTCACCTTCTCCTCGTCCTCAGTCGCGTGGAGGATGTACGACGCTTCGACCGATTGAATGGGGCCCTTCAAGCTCGGACCTTTTCCGCAACTCCTAACTATATCCGCTTTGCGCGTTCGTTCGATGCCCAAGAAGCTGACGCTCGAGGACATCCTCTCGGACGAGCTGAAGCGCGAGATGAACCTCGACACCGACACCTTCGCAGTCATCGACGACTGGGACTCTGTCATGCACAGCGTGTACCAGATGCCGATCGAATACGCTGGATACACCAACAAGGTCGGGGAGATGAAGCTGCTCAAGGAGATGATCGACACGCTCGCGCGCGCGGACTTCGACAACGTCAAGCGCAGCGAGAGCAGGGAGAAGCAACTCCGCCAGTTCACAAAGACCCTCAGCATGTACTACAACGTGGTTTTCACCAAGGGGAAGAAGAAAGTCGGGTACGGCGCCCTGATACACTTCCCTAGCCTAGGGTCGACGCCCGACAGGAGCGGGGGCATAGTCCTTGCCGCGAAGATTGCGATCGACGGGGGGAAGAGGAACGCCACCTTCGAGCGCGGGAAGTTCGAGGACTTCCTGGTGGAGGTCAAGCCCTACATCAACATCCTCGGCGACCTCTACCGCCAGTCGAGAAAGATGTAGGCTCGCTTTGGAATACGCAGTCGGCATAGAGAGCACGGCCCACACCTTCTCTGTCTCGGTGGTTACCTCCACTGGGAAGATACTGTCGAACTCCAAGAACGTCTTCAAGGCGCCCGCCGGCTCGGGCATCCACCCCTTCGAGGCCTCCCAGAGCCACCAGAGGGCGGCAGAAGGGGTCCTGAGACACGCCCTCGGCGAGGCCGGGGTCCCCCTCGAGAGGGTCTCCGCAGTCTGCTACTCGATGGGGCCAGGCCTGGGCCCCTGCCTCAGGGTCGGGGCGGTCGTCTCCAGGACGCTGGCGCTGGCAGCCAACGTCCCTCTCGTACCAGTCAACCACGCGGTCGGCCACATCGAGCTCGGGTGTCTCGTGACGGGCGCGAAGGATCCCATCGTCCTCCTCGTCTCGGGCGGCCACACGATGGTGATCTCGTTCGGCGGTAGAAGGTGGAGAGTCCTGGGCGAGTCGCTCGACCTGACACTCGGGCAGCTCCTCGACCAGTTCGGCAGGCACGCCGGGCTCTCTTCTCCGTGCGGGGGCGCCATCGAAGCCGCCGCCAGGCGCTCGAAGAACTTCATCCCACTCCCCTACTCCGTGAAAGGCAACGACGTCTCCTTCTCCGGGCTCCTGACCGCCGCGAAGTCGCTCCTTGACGGAGGGCGCTCCTTCGAAGACCTCTGCTACTCGATACAAGAGACTGCCTTCGCGATGGTGGCAGAGGTCACGGAGCGGGCCCTCGCCCTCACCGGCAAGAAAGAGGTCCTCATAGTCGGCGGGGTGGCGGCGAACCGAAGGCTCTCATCGATGATGACAAAGATGGCTCGGAGGCACCGCGCCAGGGTCGCTTCGACCCCGCCGGAGCTCAGCGGGGACTGCGGCGCCCAGATTGCGTGGACCGGTTGGCTCGCCCACTCCGCAGGGATCAGCGTCCCGGTCGCGGAGGCGGACGTAAAGCAATCATGGAGGGTCGACTCTGTCGACATCCCCTGGAGGAGCTGACTACCGGGGCGCCCTTCTGTTCAGGGGCGCCGAGGCCGACATCCTGGAAGGAAGGTGGGAGGGTCTCGAAGCGATCCTCAAGGTGCGGCGCCCCCTGAGGTACAGGCTCGCAGCCCTCGACGACGCGATCCGCCTCTCAAGGACGACACGGGAAGCTGAGATGACCCACCATGCCAAGGAGGCAGGGGTCGAGTCTCCCCATGTCTACTTCGTCGACCCGCCAGCCGCCACCATCGTCATGGAGAGGGTAAGGGGCGAGAGGATGAAGGACAGGGTCGAGAGGTCCCCCAATGGTGCGCCGGGTCACTTCAGGGCGCTCGGGAGGTGCATCGCGAAGCTTCATCTCGCCGGGATGGTCCACGGCGACGTTACCACCGCCAACGTGATCCTCAGGGACGCGGGGCCGGTCCTCCTCGACTTCGGCCTCTCCTCCCGGACGACGAGGCTCGAGGACTTCGCCGTGGACTTGCGCCTGGCCAAGGAGACAACGGTCGGAGCCCATCCTTCAATCTCCGCGGCAGGCATGCGCGCCTTCCTGGAAGGATACGCGGAGGTGGCGGGCCCCAAGCATTCGAGAGACGTCCAAAGGCAACTTGCGAGCATCGAGAGGCGGGGAAGGTACGCCCGGGTGGCCTAACAGACTCCTGCCCCCGGCAACGTTTATCAGCCCAGCGCCCAGAAGCCGCCCGAAGTTTCCGATTGGCAAGGATTCACTCTCACAGGCACGGAAAGTCTCACCAGACTCGGCCGATCAGCAAGGTCGTCCCCGCGTGGGTCGCCACGAGCAAGGAGGAAGTCCGCTCCGTAGTTCTCAAGATGGGTAAGGACGGGATCTCTCCTAGTCGGATAGGCACCGCCCTCAGGGACGATTACGGAGTCCCCTTGGTGAAGCCGATGCTCGGTTCCTCGATCTCGAAGATCCTGGCGGAAGGCAACGCCGCACCGAAGATGCCACAGGACCTTCAGGACCTCATCGACAGGGCGCAGAGGGTGCAGAGGCACCTCCGTACCCACAGGAGCGACCGCAAGAACGTTCACTCTCTCGAGCTTGTCGAAGCCAAGATCTACAGGCTCTCGAAGTACTACAAGCAGAGGGCCCTGCTCCCCAACGACTTCAAGTACACGGCCGTGGTCGCACAGCTAGCCTAGCCGGAGGCTGGTCCTTCCGATGCCCGACCCGGAAGGCCTCAGAGCCCGATACGCATCCCTCGCTCCCCAGATGGTGGAGCTCGCCCAGTCCGGGAAGAGGATCCTTGCAGTCACCCACATCGACGCCGACGGCCTCTGCAGCGGCTCTCTCGTCTTCTCGGCGCTGAAGTCTGCCCGGGCCAACATCACACTCAGAACGGTCCCTGACCTGGACCCCAAGGGAGTAGCCGCGTTGGCCTCCCAGAAGTACGACTACTACATCCTCACCGACCTGGCCTCGACCCTCCTCGACGAGCTCGAGTCGGCTCTCGCCGGAAGGTACCTGGTCATCGACCACCATCAGATCAAGGAAAGTGACTCCCAGAGGCCGTCGGTGGTCAACGCCTGGGCCTATGGATACGATGGCGGTCGAGAGGCTTGCTCCTCGACTATGGCCTACTTCTTCGCCGCCTCGGTGGACCCGTCCGCCCGGGCCCTCGCATCGCTCGCGGTCGTCGGCGCGCTCGCGGACAGGCAGGACTCCGGGCCGGGCAGGTCCCTGACAGGGCTCAACAGGGCCGCGCTCGAGCACGCGCAGTCGGCGGGCCTCATCTCCACGGCCAACGACCTGATGCTGACCGGCCGAGAGACGCGTCCCGTTCACGAGTCAGTCGCGCTGACATCTACTCCGCTCCTCAAGGGCGTCACCGGGAACAAGGACGCCATCCTCGCCGCGCTCCACCAATCCGGGCTCGCCCTGAAGGAAGGAAGTGTCTGGCGCTCGGTCTCATCTCTCAGCGCTGACGAGAAGAAGAAGGTCATTGAGGTGCTCGCGAGCATGGTCGGGCAGGCGGAAGGAGCAACAGAGGCCCTCGCCGGGCTCTTCGGGGAGGTCTACACGCTCGAGCTCGAGGACCCCTACACGCCCCTGAGGGACGCCAGGGAGTTTGGAACTCTGCTCAACTCCTGCGGGCGGATGGAGGCCTCAGGGGTCGGGGTAGCGGTCTGCCTGGGGGACAGGTCCGAGTCCTTGGCCGCCGCAATGAAGACGCTGTCAGACTACAGGGCCGGGATCAGCAGAGCCCTGGAGTCTCTCACCTCCGACCCTTCGAGGATCTCCACGCAGGGCTCGCTCGTGCTGGTCAGGGGCGAGGGGGCGGTCGACGAGAAGCTCCTGGGTCCTGTGCTCTCGATCCTGACCTCGACCCCGAGCTACAGGGACAAGGTCGTGGTGGGATTCGCGACGAGCCGGGACTCTGACGTCAAGGTCTCCTCCAGGGTCGGGGACTCCTATCCAGGGGTGGTAAACCTGGCCAAGCTGATGCGCGATTCGGCCGAGGCCGTGTCTGGGGTGGGTGGGGGCCACTCGATGGCAGCAGGGGCAAAGATCCCGGCCTCGATGGCCGACGCCTTCTCCAAGGCCATCGCTGAGCGGGTCTCTCCTTGAGGGCCGAAGTCCAGCTTTCAATCGCTTCGCGGTCCGAAGTCGCTGCGCTCTCTCTCGCAGAGGTCCTTGCCCCTGACAACGCCAACCTCCCACCCGGCCTCGAAGTGGAGTCGAAGCTCAGGGCATCGACCCTTTCCTATTCCATCCGGTCGCCCAGGATTTCGACCTCCCTTTCGACTGCAATCTCCATCCTTCGAGACGCTGCGCTCTTTCAGGGGGTATGGCTTTTATCAGGTCCACGCCCCTCGGGGCCCGAGGACAAAGCATCCGCTTGATCGACATCAAGGTAGTCAGGGAGAACCCCGGCGCGATAGTCGAGAGCCTCCGCCGACGGGGGGCTGAAGGTAAGGCTCCCTTGGTCGAAGAGGCCGCCTCCGCCGACTCGGACTGGCGCCGGCTCAAGACCGAGGTCGACCGCCTCAGGCACAAGCACAACGAGCTGACGGCCCAGATAGCCGGCCTGAAGAAGGGGGGGAAGTCAGCCGATGAGAAGCTGGTAGAGGTCAAGGAGATACCACGCCAGATCAAGGACCTCGAAGCTCGGGCAGAGGAGAGGCGTCTGCGCCTCGATAAGATCCTGATGTCCCTCCCCAACCTGCTGCACCAGAGCGTCCCCCAGGGGAAGGACGAGTCCGACAGCGTCGTAGTCCGCACGTGGGGCGAGGGCCCTGCTTTCAAGTTCGAGCCCAAGGACCACCTGGACATTCTGAACGGCCTAGGCATGCTCGACATGGAGCGGGCGGCCAAGGTCGCCGGTGCGCGCTTTTCCTTCCTGAAGGGCGACGCCGTCAGGCTCGAGCACGCGATAATGCGCTTCGCCCTCGACTTCCTGGCCGCCAAGGGCTTCACGCCGGTGGAGCCGCCCTTCATGCTCAACCGAGCGTCATACGAGGGGGCGGTCAACATCGACGACTTCGGTCCGGTCATCTACAAGTTAGAGGGCGAGGACCTCAACCTGATCGCCACCTCCGAGCACTCGCTGGTCGCGATGCACAGCGACGAGATCCTCGAGCCGAAGGGCCTCCCCATGCGCTATGCAGGCCTCTCGCCATGCTTCAGAGTTGAAGCCGGGGCCCACGGGAGGGACACCAAGGGCATCTTCAGAGTGCACCAGTTCTACAAGGTCGAGCAGGTCGCATTCTGCAGGCCTGAGGAGAGCTGGGCCATCCACGAGGAGCTGATAGGGAACACCGAGGAGATCTACAGGGCCATCGGCATCCCCCACCGCGTCGTGACCCTCTGCAGCGGGGACACCGGATTCATGTCAGCCAAGACCTACGACATCGAGGCCTGGCTGCCGGGACAGGGGAAGTACAGGGAGATGGGGTCGGCCAGCAACGTGACCGACTTCCAGTCGCGGCGCCTCGCCATCAGGTACAGAGACAAGCAGAGCGACCCAACCTCTCTCGTCCACACCCTGAACTCTACGGCCGTCGTGACCAGGACCCTCGTGGCCCTCGTCGAGAACTTCCAACTGGCTGACGGCTCGGTGACAATACCAAAGGTCCTCCACCCCTACATGGGCGGGACGACCTCGCTCAAACGGCAGTGAGGTTATAAGCCCGAAAGAGTCGGGTCGTCCAAGATTGCCGAAGAAGGTCGCCAAGGTCAGAGACAAGTGGAAGCTGAAGACCTGGGTCACAGTCACTGCCTCTGCTTCGTTCGGCAACGCTCCGATCGCTAGGGTCCCGCTCACCGACATCGAGAAGCCCACGGGGAGGGTCATCGAGACGACGCTCTACGACATCCTGAAGCAGGACCCCCAGCACTACGCGTTCAAGCTCTTCTTCCAGATCGACCGGGTAGAAGGGGAGACCGCCCACACGGTCTTCAAGGGCCACGAATACTCGAGAGAATTCCTTAGGAGCCTGATCAGGCGCGGCTCCTCGATGTCTGACTTCATCAAGGACTACACGACCAAGGACGGATACGTCGTGAGAGTCTACTGCATGGCCCTGTCTCAAGGAAAGATGAACAGCTCCAAGAAGCACGACCTCCGCATCGTCATGGACAAGGTAATCGCGGAGAAGGCAGGGGGGATGAACTACGAAGGCTTCGCTCAGGAACTCGTCCTGCAGAAGGTGGCGTCGGACGTCTACAACGAGGCGAAGAAGGTCACGCACCTGAGGCACGTGGGGGTGCGAAAGAGCAAGCTGATCTCCAGGCCCGAAGCCAAGCGAGCCGAGGCCCTAGCCCCGCTTGCTGCCTGAGACGATCCTGATCACGTCCCTGTTCTCGAGCCTATGGTCGGCCGCAAGCCTTCTCCCGTCCCTGGCATTCACCGCGTAGAGGAAGCTCTCGGCCAGCTCCGTGTGCACGGCCCGAGCAAGGTCCAGAGCGGTCGAGCCCCCCTTCATGACGAAAGCGTCCGGGAGCACGTTCCCGGCCTTGTCTGAGAACTTCGTCTCGTCTTCGACCGGGAAGACCACTATCGCCTTCAGAAGCGAGAAGAAGGCCTCGTTGATGGCCGTCTGGACTCCCGTCCCTCCGTAGACCTTCAGGACCCTCTCATCCACCATCTTTAGGGCGCCGGACTGGGCGGGGCTGAGCTTCGAAGGGTCGTCCACCGAGAAGGTGCCGTCCCCAGCCGCGTATCTAACGAGCCCGTGCTCGGCGGCCTTCCTCAGGAGGAGCTCGGCCTCGGAGGCGCAGGGAACGACCTTCCTCCCCGTGGCCTTGAGCTTCTCCACGTTCCCCTGGGCGCTTGGAAGGTCGGCCTTGTTCGCAGCCACGAGCGAGGGCTTCGTCAGCTTCCTGACCCCCACCACCAGCTCCATGAGCTGAGCGTCCGTCCACGCGCTGGGCTTCTCTATCCTCAGGCCTATCCTCAGTACGACCTCCTCGACGTCCGCCGCGGAAACTGAAAGCCCAGAGAGCCTGTCTGCCACATGGTCGACCGCCTTCCCTCGCGACTGCTCGACGAGGCGTGAGGCCTTCTCCCAGTCCCTCTTGAGGAGCCCGAAGACCCAGAGGTCGAACTCCCTTTCCACCATCTCCACGTCCAGGCTCGGGTCGTGGCTCCCGACCGGGACCTTCTTCCCTTCGAGGTCTGTCGAGCCTGAGGCGTCGACGACCTGGATCAGGGCGTCCGCCTGCCTTAGCTCGTCGAGGAACTGGTTCCCGAGGCCCCTTCCCTGCGAGGCCCCTTCGACGAGTCCCGCGACATCGATCAGCCTGACCGGGATGAGCCTGGACCCATCGACGCAGAGCGAGTTTCTTGGCTTGTCAGTGACGCCGAGCTCCCTGCACACGCACTTCGTCTTCAGGTAAGCGACCCCTACGTTCGCCTGGATCGTCGTGAAAGGATAGTCCGCGATGGGAACGTCCTTCATCGTCGCGGCCGCGAAGAAGGTCGACTTGCCGACATTAGGTTTGCCGACGACCCCCACGATCACGGGCGGTCCGGACCCTGTCCCCGTTATAACCCTCAGCGAATTCTCGCAGTAACATGCGGCGAGTCGCAGTCGTCGGGGCAGGAAAGGCGGGCACTGCCGCCGCCGTCGAAGCGTCTGCGAGGGGCGCCGCGGTCGAAGTCTTCGAGGCCGAGCCCCTCCCCGAAGCAGGAGGTCTGTCCCGATTCCTCGGGTCGCTCGAAGGGTCCGTCTCGTGGGGAACGAGGGTAATCTCTGTAAACGGAGCCCGCGCAGTCTCCACATCCCGGTCCCGGGGTCACTACGACGCCGTGGTGGTCTCGACCGGAACCAAGAAGAGGGTAAGGCGATTTCCAGGGTCGTCCAAGCCCGGGGTCTTCCTGACGGGCGACGCTGGCCCGGACGAAACCCCTCCGGGGGACCGCGTGGTCGTCCAGGGGGAGGGGCCCGAGGCGCTCGCACTCGCGGCCGGACTCGTCATTGGAGGCTCGAAAGTGACCCTCGTCACTGGTTCTCCCATCGGTCTTCGTAGGCTCTGCGCCGAAGGAGCCGGGGCTCTGGCTGGCATCGCGAGCCAACACAGCTTAGGGCTTGCCCGCGGCCAGGTCGCGGCCGCGCTCGGAAGCTCGAGGGTCCAGGTCGTCCTGCTTTCCACAAGGGAGCTCCTCCCATGCGACCTGCTCCTCGCCCTCCCCTCCACGGTCCCGAACCCGCCCCTGCTCGAGGCCTCAGTCGGAGAGAGGGGAGCCATCCTCGTCGACTCGTCCCAGGCCTCCGACACGCCCGGGCTGTTCGCGGCAGGGGGCTCGTCCGCCTACTCTCCGGGGGCCTTCGCATCCGGCACGCCCGCAGGATCGGCCCCTTCGCCTCCCCGGGTCGCAGGGGCCAACGCTGCCGGTCGGCACGCGCATTTAACCTCGCCTCCCCCCGAGAGCTTCGAGTTCTTCGGGGTCCCGGTCTCCGTCGCGGGGCTGACCCACGACGAGGCGACCTGGGCAGGCCTCGACGCCTCGCGGACGGTCACGGGCGAAGGTCCGGAAGTCTGTTCAGTCCTCTACGAGCGCAGGTCGCTGCGCCTGTTGGGCCTGCAACTGGTGGGCGGGAGCCCTGGCTCGCACGCCGCGGTGGCCCTTGCCTCCGCACAGCCACAAGACGTCCGTGCACTCGCAGAACTGGACCAGGTCCAATCAACCGATATATCGCTCGTCGCTGAGGCGGCGAGGCAGTGCATCCGCCGGAGCGCCTGAAGCAATGCCACGGTTACTGATCTGCGACCAGATCGACGTCAACGAGCTCGGCCTCGGCCCCAAGGTCGAAGTCGACTATCGCCCGACAATCTCGCACGAGGAGCTCCTCGGGATCGCCGGCACCTTCGACGCGATCTTGGTCCGGAGCAGGACGAAGGTCGACCGGGAGGTCCTCGACAAGGCGACGCGCCTCAAGCTGGTCGCGCGCCCGGGGACCGGCCTGGACAACATAGACGTCGGATACGCCGAGTCAAAGGGGGTCAAAGTCATCAACAGTCCCGAGTCCCTCGTCGAGGCTGTCTCTGAGCACGTCGTCGCGCTGATGCTCGCCCTCTCCCGACATCTTGTGGACGCCGACAAGTCCACCAAGTCAGGGGGGTGGGAGAAGAACTCACTGACGGGGACCGAGCTGAAGAGCAAGACCCTGGGAGTCGTCGGCTTTGGGAGGATTGGCAGGAGGATCGCCGAGATCGCGCACGTCCTCGGGATGCCCGTCCTAGTCTACGACGTCATCCCGATCCCGCCGGACGCCTTGTCAAGCGTCGGCGCCCGGCTCGCAACCCTCGACCAGCTCTTCGGGAGCGCAGACTACATCACCCTCCACGTTCCCTTGACCGAGGAAACCAGGCACCTCGTCGACTCTGCCAGGCTCTCGAAGATGAAGCCGACCTCCTTCTTGGTCAACACTTCGCGCGGAGGGGTGGTCGACGAGGCCGCCCTCTCGAAGGCCCTCGAAGACCGCAAGATCATGGGCGCCGCGCTCGACGTCTTCGAACAGGAGCCCCCTTCTGGTGCGATCCTCACCGCCCCCCGGACCATCCTCACCCCGCACGTCGGGGGCCAGACCCAGGAAGCGCAGGGGAGCGCGGTCAGGTACATCGGTGAGAAGGTAGCGGCCTTCTTTTCCGGCACCTAGGCCGAGAACGTTTATTTGGCCACCGCCTTCGAGGCGCTCAGATGCCCATGTACAGGCAGATCGCGAAGACTTGGCAGAGCATCTTCCACGAGAAGGCTGCCAACATCAGGGAGAGGGCCGTAGACCTTCGGAAGGAGCCGGCCATGCTAAGAGTCGACCGCCCGTGGCGCCTCGACCGGGCGCGCGCCCTGGGCTACAAGGCCAAGGAGGGCGTCGTGGTCGTTCGCGCGAGGGTCTCCAGAGGAGGGATGAGGAAGCAGCGCCCCACCTCAGGCAGAAGGCCCAAGCACATGGGAGTCCTCAAGATCAAGTCCGCTGTCTCTTCCCAGGCGGTAGCCGAGAGGAGAGTCTCCCAGCGCCACCCGAACCTGAAGCTCCTCGGGTCCTACCCAGTCTGGGAGGATGGCATCCACGCATGGTTCGAGTGCATCCTAGTGGACCCGCTCCACCCAGCCGTGAGGAAGGACTACAACTACCGGCGCGTCCTCGGCATTACGACCTGAGTCCTATCTCTTCATTTCGCTGCTGTGGCCTGGGAAGATCTTAGAGTTCGGGTCGATGTACGCCTTCGCCACGTTGACCGCAAGAGCCGCCTGCGCATACCCGGTCGCGATCAGGTTGAGCTTCACTCCGTCCATCGGTCCCGCGATGTCTCCCGCCACATAGACACCCGGGATGTTGGTCTCCATCTTGCCGTTGACAGAGATCTCCCTCCCGTCGATCTGCAGCCCCCAGTCCTTTATCGGACCGAGGTCTGCCCTGAACCCTATGTTGACCAGGATCGCGTCGACCTCTATGGTCGTCTCGACCTTCGACCTGTTGTCGAAGATTACCGCTCCCGTGACTCTAGCGCCGTCCCCTGAGACGCTCTTGACCTCATAGAAGAGCCTCATCTCGACCTCAGAATTCAGCAGGTCCGCGACACTCTGCTCGTGCGCCCTGAAGATGTCCCTCCTGTGGACCAGAGTGATCTTCTTCGCGAGGCCCTTGATGTTCAAGGCCCAGTCCACCGCCGAGTCCCCTCCTCCAACGATCAGGAGCCTCTTGTCCTTGAAGACGCTCTTGTCCTTCACGAAGTAATAGACTCCCTTCCCCTCGTAGTCTGCCGCACCCAGGGCCTCCAGCCTGTTCGGTGAAAAGGCCCCTACTCCTGCCGCGATGAGGACCGCCTTGCTCAGATGCTTTGTCCCCTTGTCGGTCCCAAGCTCAAAGATCCCGTCCTTCTTCTGGAGCGCGGTCACCCTCTCGCCCAGGACGACCGTGGGGCTGTACTGGAAGGCCTGCTCCACCAGGTTCTTGACCAGGTCCTTCGCCAGGATCTTCGCAAATCCGGGGGCGTCGAAGATGTACTTCTCAGGATAAAGGACGGCCACCTGTCCTCCCGGCTCCTCCAGGGCGTCGACCACCTTCGTCTTCATCTGCCTCAGCCCCGCATAGAAGGCCGCGAACAAGCCGCTCGGCCCCGCGCCGACGATCGTAAGGTCGAAGACCTCCTCGGACATGGATTGAGGTTGCCATCTGAAAACGGCGTATAAGGATTCTAGGCGAGACCGGCGTTTGCGGGGTCTGCCGGTTTCAGGACCTCCCTGATGAAGACGGTCGCATACTGTCCCTTGGCCAGCGTGAACTTCAGGGTCGCTGTCCCCGGACCGGACTCTGCCGAAGTACCGGCGACCAGGAGGTGGGGGACCCTGAAGCCTCCCTCGGCCGACGCCTCCAGCATCTCCTTGACGTAGAACTCTCCGCCCGTGACTCCCTCCTCTTCCAGGACCTCTTTGAGGCAGGCGTCGAACCGCGAACCGTAGTCCCTGATCGCGAATCCAGGGATCTGGACCATCGGGACCGCCCCCTGCTCCGGAGGGTCCCTGACCCCGCCGACGCGAGACAGCGTAAGCCCGTCCTCACCGAGCCGGCTCCAGTTGTCTCCCGATTCGTACGAGGAGATGTCCAGCCCACTCCTGAGGGCCCTGCTCAGGGTCCTGTTGAAGAGATACGACTGGTAGGCCTGGACGTAGAGCCTCCGGAGCTTGACCGGGACGCTCCTGAGGGCCCCTATCCAGTCGCCTGGCCTTCTGGCGAGGGCGCGTGCGACGCTCGCTTCTTCCTCCTGGCCCCTCGGAAGTAGCCCGACCCCTTCCTCATACCTCCCCTCCCTGAAGGCCTGTCTCGCCTCGCCGGCTTCAGATGAGTCTCTCTCCCGAGGCTCACAGAGGAGCAGTCTTACGGCCTCCTCGAATCTCCCCTTCACGATCTCCCGCCCCACCCTGTGCGTACCTACCCCCCTCAGCCCGAATCTCTGGTGTCCGTAGAAATTGGGAAGCCTGTGGCCCGCAGAGGTTTCAAGCGCGTCGTTCGCTCTCTCCCCGACCTCGCTGCAGCAGTCTCTGAGGATCAACTCGAAAGAGTTCGCTACGACCTGTCCGCGGGACAGCGGCCGTGGGAGAAATCCTTCCAGCGTGGCTTCCCAGCCTTCTGACGACGCCCTCGCAGGGCTAAGGGCCCTCGAGCTGGTTGGAGTGATGTACTGGACCGCGTGAGCCCTCTTGTCCTTGAGCCCTCCGTAGCTGACCCGGCTCTTGAGGACAGCTGCGAGTTCCTTCGCCAGGTGCATCGTGTCAATCCCCCTCTTCTCGACCCTGTAGAGAGGGACGTACCCCTCGCCTCTCTCAGACTGCAGTCCCTCGAGGCTTAGGTATTCCTGGACTCGGAAGTCCGAGTCCAGCGCCTTGGCCCTGCCAGTGCACGGAGCGCCGTCCGTGACATAGACCTCCATGCCGACGGCAGCGTCGGCGGATGGGGCCCCTCTCAAAGGAGCTTGAGCTTCCCGGTGATCTTGTCGACTTCCTCGTCAGGGCCTGGCCCGATCCCCAGGCACGTCACCGTCCCAGGCTCGACCTGTGTCAGCCCCCTGTCCTGTATGAGCGCCGAAGGGAGCTTCGCTGCCCTCGCCATCCTGAAGAGCTCCTGAAGCTCGTCTTCTCCCTGCGCCTTCAGCACCACCTTGGCCTGACCTCCCTGTTTCCAGGCCTCGTACCATGCCGACCTTCTGCCCATGGCCTCCTCCGCCGCGGCGAGAGATGCGTGGGCGACCTGCGCCGCAATCTTCCCTTTGCCCATCTTGATGTCTGTCCTCACCACTACTGCCTGTTTCATCTCGTCCACTTTATTACGACTGTGAATAAGCCTTTGCAGAGTCCTTCGAAATTGCGCCCCGATTTCGACGTCATAGTCGGCGGGGGGAGCGTCGCCGGGCTCGCCTTCTCGTCCGAAGCCTCCCGCAGGGGCCTCTCCGTCCTCGTGCTCGAGGAGCACCCCGAGGTCGGCGAGCCCGAGAAGTGCGACGGACTCGTCAGTCTTCGCGGCCTGAAGCTCTTCGGGCACCCGCCCGCCCCGGACGTGGTGCAGAACGGCATCTCGTCTGCGCTGATCACCTCGCCCCGAGGCCGCCGCTTTGCCGTCAATGCGACCGCCCTCGACGTCGTCGTACTAGACAGGAGCGCTTACGACAAGCAGCTCGCCGAAGAGGCTGCGTCAGCCGGGTCCCAGGTCCGGACGGGCTCGAGGGTCTCCTCAGTCTCCTCGACCGCCGAGGGCGTGAAAGTCGAAGCGGGCGAGAGCCTCTCCGCCAGGTACTACGTCGACGCGACCGGCCCCTCCTCCAGCCCGAGGTCCGGGATCCTCCCCGCTGCGAAGTACGAGATAGAGGGAGACTGGGTCAGGGAGAGGGTCGTCGAAGTCTACCCGGACGCCTCGAAATATCCGGGGTTCTTCGCCTGGGTGATTCCATTCGGTAACCACAGGGCAAAGGTCGGTGCGGCTGGGCGTGGCGTCAACCCCTTCAAGGCCCTCGACGCCTTCCTCTCCAGCAGGCCCTCCAAGATACTCCGCAGGGTCTCCGCCCCGATCTACGTGGGAGGCCCGATTTCCAGCTTTGTCACGAGGCGCAGGATCTTCGTCGGCGAATCAGCCGGCCAGGTCAAGCCGACAACGGCGGGGGGGATAATGACCTCCGTGGCCGGTGCCGTCGCGGCGGCCCGATGGTGTGCGGAGAGCATCAAGACCGATCGACCTTCGGCACTGGCGAACTACCAGCGGGAGTGGGACTCTCGCTTCCTCAAGGAGATGCGCACCATGCGCAGGCTCAGAGGGCTCTTCGAGCGTCTCTCCAACCAGGACCTCGAATCTCTGGTCGACGTGATGGCCACCCCAAAGCTGATGCTCCGCCTTTCGCAGACAGACTTCGACTTCCACGCTTCCGCCCTCCTTGCTGCGCTCGGCCTCCCCGGGCTCCTCCGGGTGGCAAGGGTCGTCGCAGCCACCGAGCTCCGCTCAGTCCTGGCCTAGACGCAAAGCGCCTCTCCTTCTCAGGGTTCTGTCCAAACGGGGGGAGTCCATCTCTCTGTCCATCATCGGGAGATGGGCCTGATTGCGATATTCCTCTCTTAAGGAGATTCGCCATAGCCATGAAGGGAAGCGTGAAACCCAAGAAATTTCGGTGGGGGCTTATATCATCGGGGTGCTCGCGTTGCTGGCGTTAATGCAGTTCGACGCTACGGCCTTCGGTTTCGGGTGGGCTGGAATCATGGTCTTGACGGCATTCTTCCTTCCCCATGAGTATCATGACAAGTCCAAGGACGTCCATGACGCCATGTTGAGACGCGGAAAGCCCGAGAAAGATGCTCGATACCCCTATCGCGTTCTGAGGAGAATACGATACTTCTCGGTCGTGTCTGGCGTGATTGCGCTCGTAGACTGGGTGATGGTAGAAGGAGCGGGGATATTCTCGACTGTTGACATCTCACCATATGCCTTCATCACGGCGCTCGTTGCACTCTCTATCTTCGCGGCGTCAGGATACTATATTTTCGTCTTCGAAGAATTGGTCAAGGATTGGGTCGAAGAATTGGTCGTAAAAAGAAAGGCGAAGTCAGACTCCGCCTCTTCCCCCACCTCCGAGAAGTCTCATGAGGAAGATGACAATCACCATAATGAATAGCACTTCGAGGAAGTTGGTTCCCGCCCCCGTCAAAGACGAGGAGTTGAACGTCTGGCCGAGAATCTGGAAGATCGCCACCGCGAGAACCATGAAGAGTAGTATACCGAATAGCCCTCCGAAGGTTGACCGTCCTCCGCGTGTCCGCAACATGATTGAGCCCCTCACTCCGTTATTTAGTCATAACTATGCTTCAACTTCGAGCGTCAGACCTTCGCAAGATAGTCACTTACGATATACCGTATTGTCTCAGGAATCGAATCAAGAGCCCGTTTTTTCCGCTCGGCTTCAAGCCTCCGTTCCAACTCCTCAGTCATGGCGACATTATACCGCTTCTGCATCGGCATTCTCCCCCTCAGCATTCGTATTTAACTGTGTGCGTATAGGTGTCAATAGGGACAATGCTAATATAGGTGCGGATATACACCTATGGACACATGACACCCGCGCAAATCGACGCAAGGGAGATGGGCGAATCCTTCGAGGACTCAGAGGCCCGTCAGAACGACTGGGAGTTGGCCGACCGATGACCACTCCCGTTTTTGATTCTCGCAGGATGAAGGGGCAGACAATCGCAGAGGTCGAGTTCAACGTCCGAAGGATAGACCAGAACGAGTATCGCGTCAAGAGCCAGTCGGGGAATGGGGAATACCAAGTCCTCTCGACAGAACTCGGCTGGACTTGCGCTTGCCCCGACTTCATCCACCGAGAGCAGAAGTGTAAGCACATCTTCGCGGTCGAACTCTCTCTTGAGATTAGGCGGAGAATAGAGAACGCCAAGAGGGTCGTGCCCCTTGACTACCAGTCGTGCCTCTTCTGTGCCTCTGTCGAGGTAGTCAAGGACGGCCTCAGGCACAACCAGAACGGGAACATCCAACGTTTCTCGTGCCGCTCGTGCGGCAAGAGGTTCGCCCGAAACATCGGCTTCGAGGGGATGAAGGCGACTCCTCAGGCGATCACCACTGCCCTCCAACTCTACTTTTCAGGCGAGAGCCTGAGGACTACACAGAAGGCCCTCTTGCTTCAGGGAGTCGAAATCAGGTCCCCACAGACAATCCACAACTGGATTGCGAAGTATGTCGCCCTGATGGAGAAGTATCTGAGTCAAATCACCCCTCAGGTCTCAGACACATGGAGGGCGGATGAGGTCTATCTGAAGATTAGCGGCAACACGAAGTATCTTTTCGCCACGATGGACGACGAGACCCGCTTCTGGATTGCTCAGGAAGTCGCTGACACGAAGGGAAGGCACGACGCGGGAAGCCTCTTCGCGAGAAGTCGCGACCTGATGGGGAAGAAGCCTCAGACGATAATCACGGACGGGATGGAAGCCTATCACGACGCTTGGAAGAGGGAGTATCGCAACATCTACAACCCGAACCAGCCCAAGACCGTCCACATCCGACACATCACTCTGAAGGGCGACCATAACAACAACAAGATGGAACGGCTAAACGGAGAGTTCAGAGACCGTGAGAAGGTCATGCGCGGGGTCAAGAGGGCCGACTCCCCGATACTGAAGGGAATCCAACTCTACCACAACTACTTCAGGCCCCATATGGCCCTGAAGGGCAAGACGCCCGCAGAGGCGGCGGGGATTTCGATTGAGGGGGGGAACAAATGGGAGACAGTCATTCAGAACGCGGCCCACGACCGAGAGGTGTGTCATTGACCAAGGATGCGGAAACAGACTATTGGGAGATTGCGAAGGAGGCTTACCTCAATGCGGCGGAACTTCGCGACGAGGCTTGGCTCCTGATGAAGAGGGGTTCGCCGAGGGCGTTCACGCTCGCTGTGGCATCTATTGAGGAACTGATGAAGGCCCAACTTGCGGACATGGTATCGAAGGGTAGCGCTAAACCTGAGGAACTGATAGCGCAAGTCGACGGCAAGAAGCCGTGGCCGATAATGACCTCGCACAAGAGCAAGCAGAATCTCTTCGCCCTTTTTCTGTTCCTCAAAGCGGCGCAGGCCGAAGGAGGAGAAGCAAAAGCCCTCGAAGTGGACAAAATCCTGAGAGATACCTACAACACGGACAAGGTGAATCTCAAGGGGAAGGGGCACATTATCGACCTGATAACCAACATGGAAGTAAGAAGGCAGGATTCCGTCTATGTGGGAACGAAGGGGAGCAAGGCCTCGCTGAAGAAGCCAAAGAGAGAAATCTCGGAGCCGATGAAGGAGGAACTACTCATGATACTCGAGGAGTTCCTTCTGAGCGTCGAGAAAAACCTCATGGTCAGCAAAGAACGATACGGAACTTGGGCGAGGGAATTGGACAGAGAGAGGAAGCGACGGGCGGAGGAGAAGAGGCCTTGAAACCGATGTCCCAGCATCTCCCGATGATGGACAGAGAGATGGACTCCCCCCGTTTGGACAGAACCCTTCTCAGCAATCTATATCTGCCGGGACAAGGAGGGTCGAAAAGAAATGTCTCAGGCGACCGTCACGCTCCCGCTCTGCACCTCCTGCAACCGTCCGGTGAAGCCGGCGGAACGGGCCACCAAGTTCAACTGCCCAAAGTGCCATGAGACCCTGATCTGGCGGTGCGAGAAGTGCAGGAAGTTCTCCCGCGTGTACACCTGCTCCAACTGCGGATTCGAAGGACCCTAGGGGCTCGCCGTGGGCTCCTACGTTATCAGGCTCAAGCTCCTACCTCAAGACACGACTACTGAGCACCAGAAGATCGTCGACTCGGTCGCGAGCTCCCTCCCGCCCGGGGCCTCTATCCGCAACCAGAGGATCGAGCCGATAGCCTATGGTCTCTCAGCGGTGATAGTGGACGTCGTGGTGCCCGAAGAGGATGGCGTGGTAGACAAGATCGAGGACGTGGTCTCGAAGGCCCCACTCGTCGGGCAGTCCGAACTCCTCGGAGTGAGCCGGATGTCTAGCAAGATCCCGACCTGAATCGCCGTCCTGCACACCTTTTATAGCGCACAGGCGCCACCTTCCAACACCGTTTCTTACCCGAAGTGACCTTTGATGAGATACCCTCTGCGATACGCCGCATTCGAATGGATAAAGGCGAAGGGCAGCACTACCGACGAAGACCTCCTCGAGGCGCTCAACAAGAACGGGAGCAAGTGCTCCCCCGACGAGCGCGACAAGCTACTGATGCAGCTCGAGATCATCGGACTGATCACCATCCGATGGGTCTCCAAGGACAAGAGGAGGATCGAAGCCAGGGAGAACCCTGGCGAAGTCCGAGCGACCCGGCTCAACGAGTGAACCAAGGGATAAATCGCGCCGGGGGGCCGCGTGGCCCCAGATGGGCGTAGACTTCAGCGGCTCGATTCCCCGGGAGAAGATCCAGCTCGAAGACCTCAGCGGCTGGAAGCTTGCAGTAGACGGGTACAACACGCTCTACCAGTTCCTCGCGATCATCCGCGGCATGGACGGGGGGCACCTGAAGGACTCGCATGGCCGGGTCACGTCCCACATCTCCGGGCTCTTCTACCGCAACGTGAACCTCATGGAGCTCGGGATGAAGCTCGTCTACGTCTTCGACGGGAAGCCTCCCGAGCTCAAGACCGAGGAGATCAGGCGCCGCTCTGCCCAAAGGAGCGAGGCAAAGGACCAGTACCTGAAGGCGCTCCAGGCCGGGGACCTGCCGCAGGCCAGAAAGTTTGCAGAGGCGTCGACTGTCCTTCGCAGGGACATGGTCGCGGACGCCAAGGAGCTTCTCGACGCGATGGGCATCCCATGGGTCGACGCTCCCTCCGAAGGCGAGGCCCAGGCGTCGGTGATGGCGACGGAGGGCACAGTCAACGCGGTCGCATCCCAGGACCACGACTCTCTCGTCTTCGGGGCGCCCGTCCTCGTCCGCAACGTGACGATCTCCGGCAAGAGGCGCCTCCCCAGCAAGGGAATAGTCATCAACGTTCAGCCAGAGCGGATCAAGCTCTCGGACGTGCTCTCCTCCACGGGACTGACCAGGGAGCAGCTGGTCGACTTCGCAATCCTCCTCGGCACCGACTTCAACCCGGACGGCTTCGATGGCGTCGGACCTGTCACGGCCCTCAAGTACCTCAAGAAGTACGCCCGCCTCGAGGACATCTCTGAGCTCAAGGACAAGCTGGGAGGGGTGCCCTATCCCGAGATACGGAAGCTCTACCTCGACGCTCCCTCGGTGAAGGGGGTCAAGCCCGAGTGGAAGCCGATGGACCGGTCCAGGGTCGTCTCCTACCTCGTGGGCCAGCACTCCTTCTCCCGCGACCGCGTCGAGTCTGCGATCGCCAGGGTCCAGGACAAGCCCCCACCCCAGACAGAGAGCCTCGAGAAGTGGTTCGGCTGAGCGGGGCCGGTCTCCCAGGCCTCAAGGAAATCGAGGAGGCCGAGTCGCGGATCAGGCCGCACGTGCCGCAGACTCCCCTCGAGCACTCTCGCGGCATCTCGGAGCTCCTGGGCAGGGAGGTCCACCTGAAGCTCGAGACCTTCCACCCGATCCGGGTCTTCAAGATCCGCGGAGCGGTCAACAAGCTCCTGACGCTCGACCAGGGGAGCCTCCGCAGAGGCGTCATCACTGCCTCCTCCGGGAACCACGGCTTCGCGGTAGCCTACGCATCGCGTCTCTTCGGCGTCTCCTCGACCATCTGCGTCCCTCAGAACGTAAACCCCTCCAAGCTGCGCGCGATCGAGGAGCAGGGGGCCGAGGTGGTGAGGTTCGGCTCGGGGTACGACGAGACGGCCGAGAACGCCGCCTCCCTGTCCCGGAAGAGGGAGCTGACTCTGATTCACGCGTTCAACGACCCGGTGATAATAGCAGGGCAGGGCACCTGCGGGCTCGAGATCTCCCGCCAGCTCCCCGACCTCGACACCGCTGTGGTCGCGATAGGAGGCGGGGGCCTGATCTCCGGAGTCGCTATAGCTCTGAAGGCCTCCCTCGAGAAAGTGACGGTGCTGGGGGCCGAGACGACTGCGATCCCTTCGATGCTCGAGTCCATCCGCGCCGGAAGGCCCACCAGGGTCGTCCCGAAGCCTACAATCGCCGACGGAATGCAGGCCTCGATCCCCGGCACCCTGACCCTCGAGGCAGTCATGAAGCACGTCGCGAAGGTAGGGCTCGTGGACGACGCCGAGATCAGGGACGCTATGTACGACCTCCTCTCGAGGGCCCGCGTCCTGGCCGAACCTGCCGGGGCCGCCCCCCTCGCAGCGATGAAGGGCTCCCTCCGCGGAGAAGGCGGGTCCAAGCTCGTACTCGTGGTCAGCGGAGGTAACGTATCCCTCTCCCTTCTCTCGTCCATCCTCAAGGAGAAGGAGTCTCAACAATAGCCTGGGTCCTCCGTCCGCCTGAGAGCAGTCGTGGCAGATTCACCTTTATGAACCTCGGACCTCCGCTCCCACTCGATGCTCCCAGGAAAGCGCCCCTCCGAGTCTGAAATGAGCACCGCCCGCTTGATGATGCCCACCGACGCGAACGTCCTCGGCAACGTCTTCGGCGGAGCGATCATGCGCTACATGGACGAGATCGCGGCAATCGTCGCATGGCGTCACGCGGGGATCAACTGCGTCACCGCTTCCATCGACCGGATGAACTTCTACGCCCCCGTCTATGTCGGAAACCTCCTCATCCTCAAGGGCACCGTCAACTACGTCGGCAAGACCTCCATGGAGATCGGGGTGCGCATCGAGGCACAGGACCCGACCACGCGCAAGTCTACCCACACAGGCTCCTGCTACCTGACCTACGTCGCCCTGGACGCCAAGGGCAGGCCGACCGCGATACCGAAGCTCCTACCGAGCACAGCGGCCGAGAAGAAGCGGTTCCAGCAGGCCCTGGCCCGGCGCCGCCTCAGGGAGGCAGAGGACGCGGTCATGACCGAGCACTAGACCGTTGATTCGAGGCTCAAGATTTCTAGAGTAGGCACCTCAAACCCGCGTCCCGCGAGCCACTCCCGATGACCGACTTCTCTGCCCTCTTCGGCGTCCAGAAGATGCGCAGCGGCAACGCCGCCGTCTACGAGCTCAAGGAAGAGTTCGAAGCGTTCACCTCTTCCATCCACAAGGTCTCGGTCTGCGAGTCGATCGCGCGGTGCTTCTTCCAGCTCGAGCAGTACGAGGACGCAGCCGACTGGTACGAGACGGCCGGACGCCTGATACTCTCGGAGCCCAGCGCGACTCCGGCCCTCAAGGCCCTTTCAGCCCTCGATGAGTACGAGCGGGCCCTCGACTGCCACCAGCGCGGGGCCGACGACGAACGCTTCACCGAGTGCTCTACGCTCATCCGCCAGCTAAAGCGCGCGTGCGCCTCAGCCTGACGACTCCTTCTCCTTCGCCGCCCTTCTGTTGACGGTCTTGGAGTGGCACTCCTCGCAGACCGGCTCCTCCTTCGGTCCGACCCTGTAGGTGTGCAGCACGACCTCCAGCTCTGTGTCGCAGAAGTAGCACTTCGCCTTCACGCCCCTCCCCCCTTCGAGGCGTGCACCCTCCTCTTCTCAAGCTTCCCTCCCTTGCGGAAGTGCCAGACCTCCGCGTCCCCGTTTGAACTCCTCCCCCACTCGACCAGCTCTTCCAGCTCGGCCTTCTGGACCCTCGCCCTTCCGCTCTTGACTTGGACAAGGAGCATCTTGCCGCCCTTTGCTGCGAAGACATCGACGGCCCCGTGAGATGCCGCGCTCCTCGAGACCATCCAACCCTCTCGCTTCAGTATCTCCATCGTACGATACTCGCGTTCTCGGCCTTTCCTATATCGGTTCACTACCAACAGCTAAGGTTCCCTTACTCCCACCGCGTCGGTTTCGCGAACGGATAAGCTCTTGCTGCCCAATTGGTCCCTTGAGACCAACAGAATCGAAACCAATACCGCCACGGCTCCTACCGCCCCCGCAGTCCCCAGGCTCTCGCCCAGGAAGGCCACGGATATCGCGACCGCCACGACGATCTCCACCGCCAGGACCACCGCAGAAGTCCCCGCAGGCAGTCGCTTCAGCCCGGACTGGTAGAGCACAAAGGGCAGCGCCGTGTTGAATACCGACGTGTAGGCGACAACCGCCAAGGCCTCCGTCCCGCTCGGCCAGCGCAGCCCGCCCGCCAGGGCCAGAGGAAGCGCGAGAAGGGCCGTGACCAGGACTATGCAGGCAGAGACCGCGACCGGGTCCCAGCCCAACCTGTCAGTCTCCCTCTTCGAGTACACGATGTACCCGGCCCACGACACAGCCGCGACCAGGTAGAGCGCAACTCCCACAAGCTCGCCACCCCCCACGGAGCCCGGGTCCCCTTCAGTAGTGAGCAGAAACGCTCCCCCGAACGCAAGCGCCACCCCGGCCGCCTTGGCTACGCCCAGCCTCTCTCCAAGAAAGAGCACCCCTCCCCCCGCCGCGAGGACGACTGAGAGGTTGACCAGGAGCGCGGCCAGGGACGCGCTCGTGTGTGCCTGCCCTACGAACTGACAGAAGAACCCGACAGCGTTGAGCCCGCCGACCACCCAGACCCCCCTCGACCTGAGCAGCGGCCATACCCTCTTCCCCAGGAGGGCCGAGGCGGCGACCATCAGCGGCGCGGCGGCCGCGAAGCGAAAGAAGACGAAGCTCAGGGGGTCCAGGCCCTCGCCGATCCCGAACGCAACGACAGGGAACGAGGTCCCCCACAGCGCCCCCGCGAGAGCCGTCTGCGCGAGCGCCTTCGCGGTCCCGTCCAATCAAGGCCCGGGCCGTCGTTCCGCTGATAAGCGTTCGGCGGTCTCGGTAGGCTTATGACTGCCGGTCCCGCGGGCGCCTCGCAAATGGACGCTCTCAGGCGCTCCCTGAAGGAAATGGAGCACCACTTCTCTGACCAGCTCGAGCGCAGAGACAGGGTCCTCAAGGACACAAGGGACGTGATCTCTGCCTCCTCCCGGGCGATAATCAGCGTACACACGGGAAAGCTCGGGGAAGCCAAGAAGGAACTTGCGAACGCTTCATCCATGCTCGCAGAGCTGAAGGCAAAGGGGACCGGGCCCCTTTCGCGGTACATCGTCTCCCCCGAGGCGGAGTTCGTCGAGGCCTCATCCGTCGTCGCTCTCTCGCAGGGCAGCAAGGTTCCCTCTCGCGAGTCCCTCGGAGCCTCTCCCGAAGCGTATCTCCTGGGCCTGCTCGACACAGTGGGAGAGCTCAAGCGCCTCGTGCTCGATTCCGTGATGAAGAGCGACCTTCCGAGGGCCAGAAAGTACTTCGCTGTCATGGAGGACCTTTACTCTAGCTGCTCTCCCCTGGCGGTATACGACCACGTCGCGAACGGGGCCCGGAGGAAGATAGACGTGGCCCGCATGCTCGTGGAGGACACGAGGGGCCTGCTCACCGAGGAGACGCGGCGCGACTCTGTTAACGAGGCGATGGCCCGCCTCGAGAAGAAGCTCGGCCGGCGGCGTTAGTACCTGCCGAGGAGCGAGCTCGTCTTCACTTCAGGGGAAGGGGAGTCCAGCCTCACGACCCTGACCTTCATCCCTCTCTTCCTCGCCTCCGAGGCCACCTCCCGCTCCATGTGATACTGGTCGTACCCGAGCGCCACGACGTCGGGCCTCACCATCTCGAGCGTCTCGTAGATGTCGCCCTCGACGCCAAGTATCGCCGCATCCACTGACCTCAGGGCCTCCAGTAGCCTGACCCTCTGCCTCTCGTCGGCGACCGGCTCGCGCCCCTTCCTCTTCCTTATCGTGCTGTCCCTCGCGACCGACACGACCAGGGCGTCCCCAAGGGCCCTCGCCCTCTCCACCGTATGGAGGTGGCCGTGGTGTATCAGCTCGAACCCTCCTCCGATGAAGACGACCCTGATCGCCTTCCTCCCCTTCTCAGTGAGTGCGAGCCCTCCCCTGGAGGCGCGTAGATGCCCTGACTTTGCGAGCTCCGCCAGGGGCCCTACAATGTCCTCTTCCTCGACTCCCAGCTTCCTCGCGACCGCCTCCCTTGACGCCCTGACGCCTGCGACCCTCAGCGCAAAGACCGAGGCGAGCATGCGCTTCCTCTCCATCACCACTCCACCTTGACCAGGCCGGCGAAGCCGAG
Organism: archaeon; assembly: GCA_016432545.1. NCBI lineage: Archaea > archaeon. Next base: position 660,405 of record CP066694.1, on the reverse strand, counting down.
CGCGTCCAGAAGCCCCTCTGCGTAGCCCACGTTGAGCATCGCGATCTCGTCCTCCCCCTCCGCGAGGTTCCTCTCCGCGTCCCTCAGGTAGAGCTCCGCGTTCTCCAACACAGCTGAATACGACGGGCCCAGCTTCGATGCCGCGCCTGAGAGCGCCTTCCTCGTCTTCTCCACGTACTTCGGAACGAGGCTCTGCGCTGTCCTGAGGACCGAGTCCGAGTTCCCGCGCACGCTCTCCGGGGCCAGGGAGAAGATCGCCGAGACCGACTCGACCTCTGTGAAGTGGAGCTTGCCAGGCACGACAAGGGAGTGGGGCGAATCCCCGAACTCCTTCCTCCCCAGCTCAGCGAACGACCCACCGGCCATGGCAGAGTTCTCCCTCCCCAGCCTGGACTCCACCAGGCCGAAGGTCTCCTCGGTCACCACTCCTCGCTTGAAGTTCGCCTCTGCCAGCAGGAGCCCCGCGACCGCGTCCGCCGGCGAGACCCCTTCGCCGCTCTGCTGGTCGTACTCCAACAGCAGGAGAGTGTGGGCCCCCTCGAGGAGGTTCTGGTGCAGCAGGTGGTACACCTGAGAGAGCTTGTTGACCGACTCCCTGGTGACGGTCGTGGTCCTCGAGAACTTGTAGTAGTGAAGGCCTGACGCGCTGGCCGCGGCCGACGCTATGCTGGCCGAGTGGACGACAGTGGTTTCCACGCCAGCCCTGATCGCCCTCGTCCTCAGGTCGTCGTGCGTGGTCGCGATCATCGGGTCCCCCAGGACCGCGAGAGCCACCTTCTTCGTGCCCGCCTCTTCGAGGATCCTCCTTCCGTCCTCGACAAAGTCCCTGTCGACGACCGTGATCTTGGCCCCGGTCGCGCTCTGCAGCTCTCGGAGCAGGGTCGGCTCGTGGGGGGTCGTGTAGTACTCTAGGTAGACGACGTCCGCGGTTCGGAGCTCCTCGACGCCCTCGAGGCTTATGCCCCTGGGGCCCAATCCGAGGCCGACGAAGGTTAGTCTGGCCATCTCATCCGACTGAGAACCAACGTCGGTATATCAATGCTGAAGAAGTTTCAGAACTCTCCCCCCCTTCACCCATCAGGACCTCGCGCTTCTTGAAATTCAGCTATGTTCAACTTCGGTCATTGAACGTGCCCCCGGACGTTACGCCTGACCTCGCCGAGGTAATCGGGCTTCATCTTGGAGACGGATGCCTGAGTCGGAGACTTCACGGACGGCATGAGTCAAACGTCGTGGCGTTCACTGCCCACAAGTCAGAATTTTGGTACTACGAAGAGTTCGTAAAACCAACGATGGAAACGACCTTCGGCGTCAGTGGTCGTTTGTACTTGCGAAATGACAACACAACGCGATATCACATCAACGACAAAGAGCTCGTCACATATCTCTCGGGGCTGGGCCTACCAATCGGGAAGAAAGCAGACGCGATGATACCAAGAGTCATATTCAAGAAAGGATACACCTCTCGATGCATTAGAGGGGTCTATCATGCGGAAGGATCGCTCTATCGACGATATTCTAAGGCGTACAACCAACATGCAAGGGTCTACGATAACCTACTGTCGTTGCAGATACGAATGAAGCTCAAGACTTTGATGAACCAGATTCATGACGAGCTGATAAGGTTCGGTATACTCTGCAACAGGCTCACCGAGAAGCACGGGGTCTACACTCTGAGGGTTACTTCTCAACTAGAAATAGCCAAATTCATGGAGGTCATCGGACCGAGGTACAAGTCCACTCCGCCACCGATAACGCTTTAACCAATTATCGAAGGCTCTTCGTGCGTGGGCCCGTGGCTCAGAGCAGGAAAATCCTGCGAGAAGCCAGGTTAGAGAGGACTACCTAGATCGGCTGGCTCTTATGCCCGACCGGAGTCACCAGCATGTCGTGGGTTCGAATCCCACCGGGCCCGCTCTCTCTCAGCCTTAAATCGCCAAACCATTCAGTTAGAGGTCGGATGAAGTGAAGAACACCAATCCGCTCCTTCCACTCCCCCTCCTCGTCTTCCTCCTCCCGTTGGCTGTCTACTTCGTCACCCTCAACGGGTTCTGGGCCACCGACCACCCGTCGAGCCTCATCGACCTGGACTGGGCGATCTACGCTCACCACAGCTTCGCGATCGGGCAGGTCGGGGACTTCCAGAAGAACTCGGTGGACATCTTCGCCTACAACGGGTCGTACTACTCGGCGTCCGCCCCGGGGGCTGCGATACTCGCCTTCCCCTTCGTCGCCCTTGGCTTCTACTTGCAGGGCGGGTTCGCCGTCTTCGGGTACGTCTTGCCCACCTCGGAGCTCTTCGTCGCGATCGCCAACTCCCTGGCGGCCTTCGTCCTCTACAGGATCGGGAAGGACTTCTTCTTCGGGGAGCTGGCGGCAGCCTTCGTCGCCTTCTCGTACGCCTTCTCGACGATCAGCTGGCCCTTCGCCACCTTCTTCTTCCAGAGCGACGTGTCCGCTCTGTTCGTCCTCTCTTCGGTCTACTTCCTGCTCTCCGCCTCCAAGGGCGAGCCCGGCCATCCTTCCCGCGACGCTCTCTTGTGCGGGGTCTCGGTCGGGGTCGCCCTCACCGTCGACTATGTCGACGGGATACTGATCTTCCCCATCCTGGGATATCTCCTCCTGGGCTCGAAGGGGCCCAGGGCCGCAAGGCTCGAGAGGGGGGTCCTCTTCACGATGGCCTCCGCGGCCGGGGTCCTCCTGCTGTTCGCCTACAACTACGCGAGCTTCGGGAACCCGTTCGCCGCGTCCGAGCAGGTGTATCTCGGAGGTGCCGGGGTCCTAGGGGCGTTCAGCTTCCCGCTCCTCGACGGTGCCTACCTCAACCTCTTCACGCCCCTCAGAGGCATCTTCGTGTACTCCCCCGTGCTCCTGGTGGGCGTCGTAGGACTCCTTGGCTCGTTGAGGCCGTCGAAGTTCGACTCCAGGGTCGCAATGCTCCTGGTGCTGTTCCTCTGCATCTTCGTCCCATATTCGATGTGGTACGCGCCGACAGCCGGGAACTCCTACGGCCCGCGTTTCCTCGTTGCTGCGATCCCCCTGCTCCTGATCCCCGCGGGCTTCATACTCGAGACCCTGAGATCGGCCCTGCGCAGGTCTCTCGTGTACCTGCTCTACCTCGCAGGGGTCGTCCTCAGCGGCCTCGCCTCCTTTGTGGGGGCCGTCCCCCCGGACCAGATGTGGTTCTCTTCTCCCTTCGTCAAGGACGTCGTGCCGGCCATCTTCGCCCTTCAGCTGGACCCTTGGTGGGCGAGCCAGTCTGGCCCCGCCGCGTGGGTCGTGATAGGGGTAGTCCTAGGGGCCGTTGGCCTCGCTCCCTTGTTCACCGGAGCGCTTTCAATCTCGGGGAGCGGGCCTTCGAAGCGATCAGCCGCGGAAGCTCGGAGCGCCCAGCCGGGTCCAGCGCCCCAGACCCCTGAGCGACAGGTCCACAGTTAACGCGAAGAGGATCGGGACCTCGAGGAGGAACGCGACCGGAATCGCCGGGTCTGACGCGATTCGAATAATCTCCGCCGACAGGAGCAGGGCCATCGGGACGCCCCCCAGAATCGAAAGGACCCACCCGTACGCGATGCTCGTCCAGATCGACGTGCCGAACCTGGCCCTGAAGTGCACTAGTCCCACTCCCGGGAGGATTCCCATCAAGAGCGCCGTTCCCAGGATCGCCAAGGTCCCTCCTGCGGTCAGGGTCAGGGAGATCCCCGAACTGACCGCGACCAGTCGCATCATCGTCCTCATTGCAATCCAGGCGACCATTGCTCCAAATACCGATGAAACGAGCGCTGCAAGCAGTACCCGCCTGCCGAAGGCTCTGAAGGTGAACACTGTGGCCGAGGCCGAGGCGATCGCGATCCCGAGGAGAGCCCAGATGCTCAGCGCCAAGGCTCCGAGGGCGAAGACGGTCAGACCGAGCAGAATCACTATGATTGCTGAGTTCCTCTCGTTAAGGCTCACAACCACCCGCAGGGAGGTCAGACTCTAGGATATAGCTTGTCCAGGGCCCCCGGGCTCGCAGCCTGCGCGCGTCCTCTCCCCCTCCTCCGAGAACCATTAAGTATCCGGACTCCCAAAAAGCAATCACATGTCCCCCGCACGGGACGGAGGGTCGATGGGCCGCCGCGCCCCCCGGGCGCGAGCGACGCGGGCCTTCTCTGCTCCACTTCTCGTTGTTATGCTGATCGCCTTCGTCCTTCCTTCCCTCCAAGTCCAGGCGTACACACCACTCTCGCCCAAGTTCGTGACCACGCTTCCCACCGGGGCTGGGCCCGTCGCGACGCTCGCCTTCCAAGGGTACACCTACGTCGCCAACCACGATGAGGGAACGGTGACGGTGTTCAACAAGTACGATAAGGTGGTCGCGAACATCACCGTCGGGTCGGAGCCCGTGGCGATTGCCTTGGGAGTGGGCCCCAATAACCATAGAATGATTTTTGTCGTGAACCAGGGCGACGGGACTGTCAGCGTCATCTCGCCCAGCCTCCTGTCAGTCGTCGCCACGGTCACAGTAGGCTCCCATCCGTCGGACATCGCAGTCCTCAGTTCGTACGCCTACGTGGCCAACCGAGACGACAACACGATCTCTGTCATCGGGAAGGCTCTAACAGTAACACTCACGATCCACTTGTCTTCCCGGCCCACCGCGCTTGCTGTTGGAAACGGTCATGTCTTCGCGCTCAGTCACGATGCGATGACTGTCACCTCCATCTACAGGTTTGTGCCCACCGCTTCAGCTGCCGTCGGCTCTGACCCAAGAGCGATAGCGTTCGACGCTGCGAACAAGGAGATCTTCGTGGCCAATGCAGGAGACGGGACCGTCTCGGTCTTCAAGGCCAACAATGCGCTCCCCCTCATTACGACGATTGCGGTCGGGCTGGGCCCGCGGGGCCTGCTGTACTCCGCCTCGAACGGCAAGATGTATGTCTCCAACTATGGATCAGCAGAAGTCACTGTGATCTCGAAGTACAACTTAGTCGTCAAGACCATAGCGGTGGGCGTCGGGCCTTCCAGCATGACGTACTACTCACTCCACCGCGAGGTCTGGGTCCTCAATCGCAACGATTCGAGTGTCACGGCAGTTGCATCCAGCCTACTCTACACCGTTACGTTCTCGGTCGGTGCAGATCCTCTCGCGGCGTCGTTCAACGCTGCCAACCGGAGGGTGTACGTCGTCGACCACGGGTCGGACGCCGTCTCATCCATCTCTGACCTGTGGATCTCGCTCCACTCCATATCCGTCGGCAGTCGGCCACTCGGCATCGTCTTCGACCCCGCGAACAACTACACCTACGTTGCCAACTGGGGAGAGTCTTCCCTCAGCGTAATCAACTCCAGCAACGTCGTGGTCGCGACCGTGACGATCTGCGACGGGCCGCGTGAGCTTGCCTATGACCCGGGGAGCCAGGAGGTTTTCGCTGCCTGCCCGGACTCGAACTACGTGATCGCTCTCTCCACTTCCAACACCATAGTGGGCAACTACTCAATGAAGAATCCGGGGGGGCGGACTGAAGACACGACCGTGGAGCCAGGAAGTGTACGGATGGGGTACAGTCCCTGGAACCAGGAAATGTACATCGGGGCTCTCGGCTCGGTGTACGCGATTAACAGCACCAACGCTGTCGTATCGAACATCACTGGGTTCGTGAAGCCCATTGCCTTCTCCTACAGCCCCGTCAATCACCAGGTCTACGTTGCGGACTACTTTGGGGGCACCGTGGTGAGCATCTCCGCCGCCGATGCCGTAGTCGCGACTCTGAACTTCACTCAGATCATCGGCAACGAGACCAACAACCCCTATCCCACCGCCCTCGCGTTCAGCCCCGCCAACAACGAGACCTATGTCACGCTTCCCGGGCTGTCCAATCTCTCCGCAATCTCCAGCTCCAACTCTGTCGTGGCCAATATCTCGCTAACCTGGGACATCTCGAGTCTGATCTACAACCCATCCAATAGGGACACCTACGTCGTCGACTCCTACCTCCGCCAGATCACTGCGATCTCCAGCGGCAACGAGGTGGTCGCGGTCCTCCCCATCGGTTGGGTCGGCGACCTGCCTAAGATGGTCTACGACCCGCACAACGGATACATCTACCTGGCTGACTACTACCAGATCTGCATCTCAGCGATTCCGAGCACAAACGACGTGGTCTACTCCTACGGCGTCGGCTCTACTCCCACCCACCTAGCGTACGACCCGGTCAACCAGGAGGTCTACATCACCAACTTCCTCCCGAATGCGGTCGCTTGGATTTCGGGCTGAGAGGGCACTTTATCACACTCGGCCGACGGGGACTCTGACAACATGGCCGGCCGCGTTGCGGAGGATATCCTGGGGCTCATCGGAGAGACTCCGATGGTCAGACTCTCGAGGGTGACGGCTGGGCTGAAGCCAAGGATCTTGGCCAAGCTCGAGTTCTTCAACCCGGGAGGGAGTATCAAGGACAGGATCGGAATCTCCATGATCAGGCAAGCGGAGAGGAAAGGCCTGCTTGTCCGCGGCGGGACAATCGTGGAGCCCACCTCAGGGAACACCGGAATGGGCCTGGCGATGGCGGCTGTGTTGAGAGGATACAAGTTGGTCTTCACGGTCCCAGACAAGATGAGCGCCGACAAGGTCTCCCTACTCAGGGCGATGGGCGCCAAGGTCGTAGTGACGCGGTCGGACGTCTCCCCCGGCGACCCCGAGCACTACGTCGAAGTTGCGAAGAAGATCGTCAGAAAGACACCCCAATCGTTCATGCCCAACCAGTACGAGAACCTGGCGAATCCGAGGTCCCACTACGAATCCACCGGCCCTGAGATCTGGAGTCAGACCAAGGGGAAGGTCGACATGCTGGTCGCCGGGGTCGGGACTGGCGGGACGATCAGCGGGACGGGCAGGTACCTCAAGGAGAGGAACCCTTCGGTCCGAGTGGTGGGCGTGGACCCCCAGGGCTCGATTCTCACTGCTCTCCACAGAGGGAAGAGGGCGGCCCCGAAGGCGTACAAGATAGAAGGGATAGGCGAGGACTTCCTTCCGACGACGCTCGACATGGAGGTAGTCGACTCGTTCGTGAAAGTCACCGACGAGGAGTCGATGATCATGACCAGGCGCCTCGCTAGGGAGGAGGGGATACTCGCCGGGACCTCGTCGGGGGCCGCCGTCGTAGGGGCGATCAAGGCCGCGCGTTCGTTGGGCCCTGGCAAGCTCGTCGTCGTCATTCTCCCAGACACAGGTCGCAGCTATCTCAACAAGGTCTTCAACGATTCATGGATGAGGAAGAACGGCTTCAAGACAGAGTCGCAGGCCCCCGGGCCGGCTCGAAGGAGGACCGGACACAGCAGGGCCGGGTCGGCTCGCCGAGACCGCAGACGTGATAAGGTGCGCAAGTCCTGACCCGGTCCATGAAGTTCGGCACGAGGGCGGTCCACGCGGGCGAGGAGCCCGGGCTTCCGCTAAGCGGAGACGTAGTTGTCCCCATCCACCTCTCGGCAACCTTTGCTCGCCGGTTCGCGGACAAGCCCACGGCAGGGCTGGAGTACTCCAGGACCGGAAACCCGACGCGCACGGCACTTGAGCAGAGGATCGCATCGATGGAAGGGGCGCGCCACGCGCTCGCATTCTCTTCTGGGATGGGGGCCGAGACCACACTGTTGCTTTCAATCCTCAGGAAGGGTGACCACATCGTTGCCGAGAAGGACCTCTACGGGGGCACAGTCCGACTCTTCGAGACGACCTTCAGGAAGTTCGGAGTGGGGACAACCTACGTCGACACCCGGGACCCGAGTTCAGTCGAGGCCGCAATTCGAGGTAGGACGAAGGTCGTCTGGCTCGAAAGCCCCACGAACCCTCTGATGCGGATTGCGGACATACGCAAGATCTCAAGTCTCGCCCGGAAGAGGGGGGCGGCCACGGTCGTAGACAACACCTTCGCGAGCCCCTACCTCCAGAACCCCATTGCGCTAGGGGCGGACGCGGCCGTCCATAGCACCACGAAGTACATCGGTGGGCACAGCGACGTAGTGGGAGGTGCTGTCGCCATCTCTGACCCCAGGGTCTACGAGGCGGTGAAGTTCAACCAGAATGCGCTCGGGGCAGTACCTTCTCCGTTCGACTGCTTCCTCGTCCTCAGAGGTGCCAAGACCCTCCACTTGAGGATGGAGAGGCACAGTGAGAACGCGCAGGAGGTGGCCGAGTTCCTCGAGAGGCACCCGAAGGTCTCGTCTGTCCACTACCCGGGACTGAGCAGCCATCCCCAGAGACGCCTCGCCAAGGCCCAGATGCGGCTTGGGGGCGGGATGCTGTCAGCGGAGATGAAGGGGGGAGGGGCCGCGGCCCGCAAGTTCCTCGGAAGACTTCGGCTCTTCTCGGTGGCCGAGAGCCTCGGGGGGGTGGAGTCTCTTGTCGAGCAGCCTGCGACCATGACCCACACCAGCCTGACCCCGGAGCGCAGGAGGGAAATCGGCATCGGCGAGGGCCTCGTGCGGTTCTCTGTGGGCATCGAAGACGCGGTCGACCTGTTGGCCGACCTGAGGTCCGCGCTCACGTAGTGCCGCAGTTCACTTTATAGCCCGAAGCCCTGGCACCCGAAACGTTGTACACGAGCGTCATAGTCGACGACGAGGCCCACTGCATGGACGTGATGAGAGGGATGGAGGATGCGTGGGGCCGGAAGGACGAGTCCTACTTCATCGAGGTCCTGAAGAACGAACCGAGCCTCGTATTGAGGGTCCACGCGGTGTGCATACTCGCCGAGGTCGGAGCGGAGAAATCTGTCCCGGCCCTCGCCGATGTCCTGTTCAACGACCCCGACCCTCTGGTCAGGCACGAGGCTGCCTTCTCCCTCGGACAGATCGGCCTCCCGGCGGGCAACGCAGCGCTGGCCAAGGCAGTCCGCGAAGACCGCGACCCCATCGTCAGGCACGAATCCGCCGCCGCGATCGGGTCCATAGGGACCGCAGACTCGGAGGAGGTCCTGAAGAAGGCCTTGGACGACCCCGACGAGATGGTCCGGAACTCAGCAAAGGCATCCCTCTTCAACATCGAGTTCCTGAAGAAGTACTCAGCGAGCTCCACCGCCCGCGACCGCGCTCCCAGGCCCTAGCTCCTTGCGGAAGAACAGTCCTGCAGCTCGAGGTTCGAGGCTTTCTTCGAAGCGCGCCCTCGTGACGGGCTCTTCTCAGGGCATCGGCGCGGCAATCGCGCGCAAGCTCGCCTCGGAGGGGGCCGAGGTAGTGATAGCCCACAGGGCCGGAGACCCGCACATCGACAGGGTGGCCCGGGAGATCCGGAGGTCTGGAGGGACCGCCACGGCGATGCACGCCGACGTCTCAGACCCTGAAAGCGTGTCCCGCCTCTTCCGCGAGGTCTGGAGTGAGCTCGGCGGGCTGGATGTCTTGGTAAACGCGGCGGGCCTGTCGGACAGGCGGATCTGGAACGTCCCCCTCTCAAGGATCACACTCGACATGTGGAGGCGGGTCTTCGCAGTCGACGCGTTCGGGACATTTCTATGCACCCAGGCGGCCGCCAAGATCATGAAGAAGGGAGCGGTCGTCAACATCGCATCAACTCCCGCTCTCGCTGGCGACTCTGAGGGCCTGGTCTATGCTTCTGCCAAGGGCGCGGTCATCTCCATGACGCGGATGCTCGCGAGGACGCTCGCGCCGAAGGTCAGGGTCAACTGCATGGCCTTGGGGTCAATCGAAACGATATGGGTCGAATGGCTCGCCAAGGCTCAGCTGGAGTCCTACAGGGCCGCGATCCCCTTAGGGCGCTTCGGTTCCCCGGAGGAGGTGGCCAAGGTCGCTCTGTTCCTGGCCAGCGATGACTCGAGCTTCATTACCGGACAGGTCCTCGTCGTCGACGGCGGCGAGGTCAGCCGGTAGGCGCTGCGTCCGTGGGCCCTTCGGCTGCCGTGTAGAGCCCGCCGGCCTTCTCTATCTTCTCGAGGGCGTCCTCTACACGGTCAGAGTCAGCTATGACTCCCCTCAGGATCGTCTTCCTCCACAGCTCGATGTAGATCTCAAGCCCGTCCCTGACCTGCTCGGGCCTCCCCTCCTTGTTTCTTTCAAGTTCCACCAGGTACTCCTTGACCGTCTTCATTCCGGGTCCATCACTTCCCCGCTTTCAGGCGAGCCTGGCCTCTGGCCCGACGCCCGACAGGTAGGCTCTGTATCCCATCTTCTCAACTGCTCGCTTGACGGCCTTCTCGTGCTCCTCCGTGGTGTTCACGAAGACCGTGGGCCCCGTCTGCATCGAAAAGTACGCCTTCGCCCCCTGACTCCTCAGCTCCCTGACCCTGCTGATTATCCTGATGGTGTCCTCCGTCATGATCACAAGCCTGTTCTCGCCGGTCATCGTGAGGCTGTGGAGCTCTAAGGTGTCTCTCTCGGCCAAGACCCCCACTGCGTCTATGTCGTTGCCACGGATCGCCTTCTCCATCTCGTCGCATCGCTTCTGGGCGGACCTGACCCTCGCATCGAAGAAGGGGGAGGTGAGCACTTCCTTGTGGGCTTCCTCTGTCCTGACCTTGGAGGGAAGGGGGACTATGACCATCCTCAGGTCCAGGTCTGATGCGTCCGCGAACTTCTCCGCGTAGGTCCCCTCGTCGTCGTCCCCGGCGTAGAGCCTCGAAAATCCGCCCACGAGGGACCTGGCCGCGGAGGCTGCAAAGAGCCTCGCAGTCCTGGAGAGGGACTTCAAGTCAGGCTCTCCCCCGACCAGGAGCTTGTGGCAGAGCAGGGTAAGGGCCGCACCTGCGGACGAGGAGTATCCCACGCCCTTCGCCTCTCCCCTTGGCAGGTTCTTGCTGTCTATGCGGAAGTCTTCGACCCTGGCGCCGGGCTTGATCCTCCCCACAACTGCTTCGAGCCTAGAATTGGCCGTGACCACTGGCTTGCCTCCCATGAAGACTCCCCCCTTTGCTTCGTCCGATATCTGGGCCTCGGTCATCATCGAGGTCGTGTTGACTGAGATGCTGTCGTGATAGGGGAGCCGTAGGCTCCAGTCCTTGAGCCCGTGGTACTTCACCAGCGCCTGCATCGTGTAGCCTGTGGAGCTGTACTTCCCCATCTTCAGGAGACCTCGATCTCGAGCTCGCCCCTCGCGTCGGCCCTCGAGAGTGCCCGGACCATCTCGCGCGGGATGTCGGCCGCCGCAGCGTCCGCTCCGACCGCTACAGTCCTCGGGCTAAGAAACCCGCTCCTCCTGATGACGATTTCCCCCGGGTGCGTCAGCTCCAGGCCGGGGTCGCCCCCTGCTCGCACGACGAACGAAGCTCCACCGACCTTCAACGTGACCTTGACCCTTGAGCCGGGCCTCCTCAGGCCGGACTTCACCGCCTCGTCCAGCTGGGCGCATCCCTTCGTGGCCCCGACCCCCACGATGCAGTCCCCCTTCTCTGTCAGGTGCTCATCGGCCGTGACCTCGATCGTCGTCGGATGAAGCGACCTGACCATCGGGTGTCCCCTGAAGTAGACCACGTCCCGCGCGACCCTCAGACCCGCAGGCTTCGCCGCGAGCTCCTCCACCTACCTTCCCTCCCTGGGCTGAAGGCCGTTGCAGTGCTGGCACCTCTCCGCCTCCGCCGGCATCTGGTTGGAACAGTAGACGCAGAACTTGTACCCTTCTGGCGGCTTGACCGGCCCGTGGGTCTCCGAGAGGAAGGGACTCGCGAGGGCCATCAGGCTCCCCCCAATCAAAAACGGTATCCCCCAAAAATATACGAAGGGCAGCTCGAGGACCAAGAAGGAGGCTCCCATCAGCCCGACAAGGAGACCGCCCACCAAGAGCTGCGGCCGCATGACGACCGCTAATCGACAACGCCTTTATAGTTTCGACAGGCCGCCGGGTTTCTGCGATGACCACCGAGTACGAGGAACTCATCTCGGGAATGGTCCAGGAGAAAAAAGCGAAGGTCGCGGAGCTGACCGGGAAGTCGGGGAAGGAGAAGCAGCTCGCATCCCTGGCGTCGGACATCAGGTTCTTGGAGGTCGAGCTCCAGAGGTATCAACAGGGCATGGCACTCTTCAGGACCAAGGGCGTCCCCAAGGTAGGCCGCTGGGGCAATCCGGAGACGGAAGAGAAGAAGGAAGAAGCCTAAGTCCAGTTGACGCTCCTACTCTCTGAGCCGCAGGTCGAGGCCCTCCTTGACATGAAGGAGGTCGTTCCCGCGCTCGAGGAGGCCTTCAGGCGGGAGTCCGCAGGAGAGGCGGTGAACTCGCCCCGAACGAGGTCCAGGGCGCCGGGGGCAGTGATCAACGCGATGCACGCTTCTCTCCCGTACCTTGGGAGGTCGGGCCTGAAGTGCTACCTGAGCTCTGCGAAGGGGACCAGGTTCGTCTTCTTGCTCTTCGACTCGAAGGACTCCGAGCTCCTCGCGGTCATGGGTGCCGACGTCCTTGGCAGGTTCAGGACCGGAGGAGCATCGGGAGTCGCCACGAAGCACATGCACCCGAGCCGGAACCCCACTCTTGCGGTCCTAGGGTCGGGCAGGCAGGCGCTCACCCAGGTGATTGCGATTCAGACGGCCGTCGGTCTGACCCGGGCCAAGGTCTGGAGCCCTAACCCCGGGCACCGTGAGGCGTTCGCAGGGAAGCTCTCGGGCCTCGGCATCGACGCAGAGGCCGCCCTGACGGCTTCAGGGGCAATGAGGGGGGTCCAGGTCGCGTCCACGATCACGTCCGCCGCGGTCCCTTTCGTCGAGGAGACTGCAGTCGAGGACCTATCGCACATCAACGTTTGTGGGGGGAACAATCCCGAGCACTCGGAGATTACGGCCGGGGCTGTCGGCACCTTCGAGACCATAGCCGTAGACGACCTCCCCCAGGCCAAGACCGAGTACGGGGACCTGATTCAGGCCGAAGCCGCGGGCACATTCTACTGGGGGAAGGCGGTGGAACTGAAGGAAATAATCTCAGGGAGGGTCAAGCCAAAGGGCAAGACGATGTTCAAGTCCGGAGGCGCCGCGTTGGAGGACGTGGCAGTCGCGAGCGTGGTCTATGACAAGGCAGTGAAGTTAGGCGGTTTTCCAGAAGCCAGTCTCGGCTTTCCGACGTTTTAGCCCATCGGGGGCATGCCGCCCATGCCTCCGCCGCCGCCCGGAGGTGCCTTCATCTTGCTGGCCGCGATCACGTCGTCGATCCTCAGGATCATCGATGCGGCCTCGGTGGCAGCCCTGAGAATCTGAAGCTTCACCGCGAGGGGCTCCCAGACGTTCTTCGCGTACATGTCGGCGACCTTGCCGTTAAGCGCGTCGACTCCGTACCACTTGCCTTCTTTCGACTTTCCGTGCCTCGCTCTGAGGTCGACCTGAGTGTCGATAGGGTCCATCCCGGCGTTCTCGGCCAGGGTCAGCGGGATGCTCTCCATGGCGTCCGCGAACTTCAGAGCCGCGAGTTGCTCTCGGCCTGAGAGCTTCTGAGCCCACGACCTCAGCTGGAAGGACACCTCTGCCTCTGGGGCGCCTCCGCCTGCAACCACAGCGGGCAGTTCGACGACGTCCTTGGTCACCATGAGTGCGTCGTGGAGCGCCCTCTCAGCTTCGTCCACGATGCGCTGCGTCCCGCCTCTCACTAGGATTGTCACCGCCTTCGGGTTCTTGCACCCCTCTACGAAGACCCACTTGTCGTCCTCGAGCTTCCTCTCCTCGACCAGCTTTGCGTATCCTAGGTCTTTGCCCGAGAGGTCGTCCAGGTTGGTGACGATCCTTGCCCCGGTCGCCTTCGCGAGCTTGGTCATATCGCTCTCCTTGACCCGCCTCACCGCAAGGATGCCCGCCTTTGCCAGGAAGTGCTGCGCCAGGTCGTCGATCCCCTTCTGACAGACGAGGACGCTAGCACCGGCGGACTTCACCTTGTCCACCATGCCCCTCAGGATGTTGCTCTCTTCGTCCATGAACTGTTGCATCTGCGTCGGGTCGTTGATTCTTATCTCGGCCGAGAACTCGGTCTTCTCTATCTCGAGGGCGGAGTTGATGAGGGCCACCTTCGCTTCGTCCGCCCTCTTCGGCATCCCGGAGTGGACGACTTCCTTGTCCAAGACTATTCCCTGCACGAGTTTCGTGTCGGTGAGCGCTCCGCCCGGCTTCTTCTCGACCTTGACGTTGTCGATGTCGACCTTGTACCCTGCCTCCCTCTTCTCGGCCACGAGGAGAATCGCGTCCACCACCACCCTTGAGAGGTGGGGCGAGTCCTCGTTAACGAGCTTGGTCATCATGCTCGTGTTTGCTATCTTCATGAGGTCTTCCCTGCTGGCGGGGTCGACCTTCTCCGCCATCTCCTCGAGGACCTTCTGCGCCTTCTCTGCCGCCTTCGCGTATCCTTCGACTATGACGACCGGGTGCACCTCCTTCCCAATCAGGTCCTCGGCCTTCTCGAGAAGCGAACCAGCGACTACGACCGCCGACGTGGTTCCGTCCCCAACTTCATTGTCTGTCGCCTTGCTGATCTCGACCATCATCTTTGCGGCCGGGTGCTGAATGTCGAGCTCCTTCAGCATTGTAGCGCCGTCGTTGGTGATCGTCACGTCCCCCATCGAGTCTACGAGCATCTTGTCCATCCCTCTCGGGCCGAGCGACGTCCTGACTATCTCCGATATCAGCTTCGCAGCCGAGATGTTGTTCCTTTGGGCTTCCCTACCTCTGGACTCGCCCGAACCTTCCTTCAGGATGATGACTGGTGTCCCTTGAGACATGTAATTCGAGGTATACAACCTGAGGTTGTGTATATAAACCATTCTCGAACTTTAGCGACCTCCGGAAATTCTTAAGTGGACTTCGAAGCGCGACCGGAACTTCGGATGTCGTCTCGGGCTCCTCTGTCAAGAAGAATCACAGCTGAGTTCCTCGGGACCTTCGTCTTCGTGCTCGTCGGAGCAGGCTCGGCAGTCGGGGCCCAGGCTCTCGGCGGACAGGCGCTCTCCTCGGGCATCTTGATCGCAGCCTTCGCGAACGGCCTGGGCCTGGCGATGGCCGTCTCGGCGACCATGGGAGTCTCCGGCGGGGTCCTCAACCCTGCGGTCGCGGTCGGGCTGGTAGTGGGCCGCAAGCTGGAGCTGAACGCCCTCGTCCCGTACGTAGTTGCTGAGCTCGCCGGGGCGACGGCAGCGGGCCTTCTCCTCGTCCTCTCCTTTCCGTCCTCGCTCGGCAGCGCTGCCCACTGGGGAGCCCCCACACTCTCAGGACAGGTCGCAGTAGTCCAGGGTGTCGCCATTGAGGCGCTCCTTACTTTCGTGCTGGTCTTCGCCGTCTACGGCACCGCCGTCGACGAGAGAGCTCCTAAGATCGGGGGGCTCGGAATCGGACTCGCGGTCCTCGCGGACGTACTGGTCGGGGGAGCCCTGACCGGCGCTGCGATGAACCCAGCGCGCGCGTTCGGCCCAATGATCGCAGGCTCTTTCCTCCCTTATTACTGGTTCGTCTACCTGGTGGGTCCGGTCCTGGGCTCGGTCGCCGCGGCCCTGGCATACAGATTCGGCATCGAACGGACGCCATAGCCACATCGGAGATAAATACCGCAAGGCGAGAGTGCGCCCCGAATTGAAGGCCTCGACAGTCCGACTCAGCAGAGAGCAGGCAAAAAGTGTCCTCTCGACGCTTGAATCCACCCTGAAGGCCGCAAGAGGAAAGGAGGCCAGAGAGGCCATCGTCAAGGAGCTCAACAGGAACGTCCCGTCCTACTCTTGGGTGGGGATATACATGGTCCAAGGGAACGACCTCGTCTTGGACGCCTGGGCGGGCCCCGCCGCGACCGAGCACACGCGGATACCCATCGGAAAGGGGGTCTGCGGGTTCGCCGCCAAGGCAGGGAGGACGGAAATCGTGTCGGACGTGAGCAAGGACCCCAGGTACCTGCAGTGCTTCCTCTCGACCAAGGCTGAAATCGTGGTCCCCATCTTCCGCGACGGCCGGGTCGTGGGTGAAATCGACATCGACAGCGACCAGCTCGGCGCCTTCTCCTCCCTGGACAGGGAGTTCCTCGAGGCTGTCGCCAAGAAGGCCTCCGGTTCGTAACAGAAGAGGGAAGGCCCTACGGACGAAATAGGAGATCGTGAGTCTAGGCTCAGTTACGCCTCTTGGCAGACTTAAGAGAGGAGGCTGCCGGCCCGACGAGCAGGTGACAGCGTGCCGAACAACGGACTCCACAGGGCCCGCAGGGCGCCCTTCGCTGCCCTCTCACTCCTCCTCTTCCTGGTCCTGCTTATTCCTCTGGCGCCCGTAGACGCGAGCCTGTCTCCCCCTGTGATAGGGGTCAGCCCCGGAACGATCGACAGCGGCCAGAGCGAGCTTCTCTCGACGGCGGTCGCATTCGCCGGAGGGACCTCCCCCTATACCTGCCAGTGGCTGTCGAAGGCCCCCGGAGCTGGCTCATTCTCAAACCTGAACTCCGCGTTCTCTTGCGACACCACCACCCTGCCCTCGACCTCCACAGGGCCTCTCTCGACCGTCGGTACTTGGCGCTTCGAGCTCCAGGTGACCGATAGCTCACCGTCTCCTGTGACGGTCGTCTCCGGCGCCGCGTCAGTAACGGTCAACCGTGTGCTCGGGACGCCCCTCGTAACAGCCAATCCGAACGTCCTCGACTCGGGCGAGAGTGCCAGCATCGTAGTGTCATGGACCGGCGGGACCTCCACCTTCGGGTCCTCGCTCTACAGCAGTGGGTCGGCAGCCTGCGACTCGAACTCTACCCTTGTCTCCTCGGCTTCCGACCTGACATCGTCGTCTTGGAGCGTCTCCGTCCTGTTCAACACGAACGTCACGATGGGCATCTGGTACTGCGCCACTGTCTCTGATGACTCGGGAGTCCCTGCCATCACCTCCTCACTGAGCGCGGGGGTAGTCGCCCACGCAGCCTTGGGCGCGCCAGTAGTCTCAGCATCCGCTGGAGGGGTCGTGGTTGGGCAGAGCCTCACGATCTCCACGACTTCGCCCTTCTCGGGGGGAAGCGGACCTTACAGCTGTTCTTGGCTCAAGAAGGCCCCCGCAGCCACCTCGTTCACCAGCTTGGGCGGCGCCTTCTCCTGCGATACGTCATCCCTGCCTTCGACCCCGACCGGGGCACTTACAAAGGCAGGGAGCTGGCAGTTCGAACTGAGCGTGACCGACAGCGCGGGGCTCCCGACCACGATCCAGTCAAGCCCGGTGACAGTCTCAGTGAACGCTCCGCTCAAAGTCAACAAGGTCTTCGTCTCCGCTAAGGTAATCGAGTCGGGACAGTCCCCGACCGTCTACACCTCCAACATTGCGGCGGTGGGCGGGACTGCCCCGCTGACCTGCCAGTGGCTCGTGGAGGCACCCGGCGCGGGAGTATACTCCGACCTCGGCAGTCCGTTCTTGTGCGGGCCCTCACTCTTCGGCCAGTCGACCGGGTCCCTGGGCCCCACGGGGGTCTGGAGGTTCAAGCTCTCCGTGACCGACAGCTCAAACACCCCTGTCAACGTCATCTCAAAGCCTGCCTCCTTGAAGGTCAACACGGCGCTCACCTCCCCCGCCTTGACCTTGTCCTCCGGAGTGATTGACAGCGGGCAGTCAGTCAACGCCTTCGTCAGCTGGAGCGGGGGGATCCCGAAGTACACAGTAGTGCTCCACGCGAGCAGTTCGGGTTCCTGCAACGTCAGTTCCCCGATCGTGGCCACGAAGAGCGTCAGCGGACTCAAGGCGAAGTTCATCGGGTTGCCGACCCTGAGTGCGGACACCACCTACTGCGCGATCATCGTGGACCACTCCGCCATCCCTGCCGCTGTTTCTTCGCCCTCTGCGGACGTGACAGTCAACCCGCCTCTCGGCGCCCCGTCCCTCGTGGCAGCGCCGCCCGTCATGGACCTCGGTCAGAACTCCTCAGTCTCGACCTCCGGCCCGCTGAGCGGAGGGACCGAGCCGTACACCTGCCAGTGGCTCAAGAAGTCGCCTGCTTCATCCTCCTTCGTCGCCCAGACTGCCTTCCCGTGCTCTGGCTCGCCCAGCCTCGGTCTGAGCGGCCTCTCATCGACCGGGTCGTGGCAATTCAAGCTCCAGGTGGCCGACTCCGCAGACGGCAAGCCAACCGTCGCCTCTGCGCCGATCACAGTCGTCGTAAATGCCGCCCTGCACGTTCCCGCCCTCTCCGCTCCGTCGGGCATTGACACGGGCCAGTCGGTCCCGGTCACCGTTTCCTGGACCGGAGGGACTTCCCCCTACTCTGTAGCAGTGTACTCCAGCTCAACCAGCTCCTGTTCCGACTCCTCGACCCTAGCGGACTCGAGCAATGGGACCGCACTCTCGGTCCACTTCAGCGACCTGCCGACCATCTCTTCTGACACCTGGTTCTGCGCAGTCGTCACCGACTCCGCGGGGAGTCCCTCGTCAGCGATCTCCCTGACCAAGCCAGTGGCGGTGAACCCAGCGCTCGTCGCTCCCTCTGTGGACACGAGCCTCTCCTCGGTGGCGAGCGGACACGGCGCAGTCATCTTCATGACTTCGGACATCTTCGGCGGGACGGGTCCCTTCACCTGTCAGTGGCTTGTGGAAGGTCCCTCCGACGTCTCGTTCCAAAACCTGGGGACTTCCTTCTCGTGCAACGAGTCCACTCTGTACGCGGTCTCCACGGGGAACCTGGGGGAGGTAGGCACCTGGCAGTTCGAACTCACGGTCACGGACTCCTCGGCGAGCCCAGAGACAGTCACGACCGCGCCGGTATCGATAAGCGTCAGCTAGAGTAACTGATTCGCCTGTTCTCTGCGCCGGACCAGTCGAATCGCGGGAAGTTCGGCCATCAGACGCCAGATCGCGGTCGCGGTATAACTTATGTTATAACCCTTAAATACGGTTGAACGTCGTTCGCTCTCATTCGAATGAAGCTCGAGATAAAGGGCCTCCGCGCCTCGGTGGATGGAAAGGAGATTCTGAAGGGCGTGGACCTCGCGGTCTCGCAGGGTGAGACCCACGCGCTCATGGGGCCCAACGGTTCAGGCAAGAGCACCCTCGCCTACACGCTCATGGGGCACCCGAAGTACCAGGTCACCTCCGGCGACGTTCTGATCGATGGGGAGAGCATCATCGGCCTTACCCCTGACAAGAGGGTCAGGAAGGGCCTCTTCCTCGCGTTCCAGTACCCTGTCAGCGTCCAGGGCGTGAGCATGTTCTCCTTCCTCAGGGCCGCCTTCAACAATTCCAGGCCGGCCGGAACCGAAGCGCCGACCATCTTCGAATTCAAAGAGACCGTCGCCGAGAGGCTGAAGATGTTGAGCATGGACGAAGCCTTCCTGACCCGGTACCTGAACGAGGGCTTCTCCGGAGGGGAGAAGAAGCGCGCGGAAATCCTTCAGATGGCCCTGATGCAGCCGAAGTTCGCGGTCCTCGACGAGACCGACTCCGGGCTGGACATCGACGCGCTCCGCATAGTCGCGGAGGGAATCAACAAGGTCTCGGGGCCGCACATGGGGACCCTCCTGATAACCCACTACCAGAGGATACTGAAGTACGTGAAGCCGCAGTTCGTGCATGTGATGTACCAGGGGAGGATCATCGAGTCTGGAGGGGAGGACCTCTCGAGGCTTCTCGAGGAGAGGGGATACACCTGGATCAAGGGCTACGCGGGGGAGGAGCAGGTGGCTCCTCAGGCCCCATAACGCTTTTAACGAGGAAAATAACCTATGTTATATTCGAGGATGAGAGAGTGACTGCTTCAAAGGTAGACATCGTAACAGAGGACTACAAGGAGAAGTACGGATTCAGCGACCCGGTCGACTCCTATGCGGTCGCAGGGACCAAGGGCCTGAGCGAGAGGGTCGTCCAAGAGATTGTGAGGCTCCACGACGAGCCCGCCTGGATGGAGCAGCTGAGGATGCAGGCGCTGAAGTACTTCCTGGACTTGAAGCCGCCCGCGTGGGCTCCCGACCTGGCGGACATCGACTTCCAATCATTCTACTACTATGCGAGCCCCACGAAGAAGGCAGCGGACTCGTGGGACCAGCTCCCCGAGTACATCAGGAGGACGTATGACAAGCTGGGAATCGCCGAGGCAGAGAAGAAGTTCCTGGCGGGAGTTGGCGCCATCTACGAGAGCGAGGCCGTTTACCACAGCATCCAGGGGGACCTCGCAAAGCAGGGAGTCGTCTTCACTGACACGGTCACGGCCCTGAAGCAGTACCCGGACATCATGAAGAAGTATTTCGGGACGGTCGTGCCATACAAGGACAACTACATCGCCGCCCTCCAGACGGCGGTCTGGAGCGCCGGGAGCTTCGTCTACGTGCCGGAGGGCGTCAAAGTCACCACTCCGCTCCAAGCGTACTTCAGAATCAACGAGAGGAACATGGGCCAGTTCGAGCGGACGCTCATCATCGGGGAGCCCTACAGCGAAGTGACCTACATCGAGGGGTGCTCGGCGCCCGTGTACTCATCGCAGTCCCTCCACTCCGCCATAGTCGAGATCGTTGCCCGCAAGGGTTCCTTCGTGAAGTACACCACCCTCCAGAACTGGTCAAGGGACGTGCTCAACCTTGTCACCAAGAGGGCGCACGCCCACGAGGAGGCGACAGTCTCATGGGTCGACTTCAACGGAGGGTCAAAGCTGACTAGGAAGTATCCGTCAATCTATCTACTCGGCCCCCGGGCCAAGGCGGACATCATCTCCGTGGCCTACGCAGGCGCAGGCCAGGTCCAGGACACGGGGGGCAAGGCCGTCCACCTCGCCAGGGACACTACCTCGAGGATAATCTCCCGCTCCGTCTCGAAGGACGGCGGCCACACAGCCTACAGGGGCCTCCTCCACATCGCGAAGGGGGCCAAGAACGTCAAGAGCACTGTCCGCTGCGACGCTCTTCTGATAGATGGGAAGAGCACCACGGCGACGTACCCGTACATGGAGATCCAGGAGGACGATGCGACAGTCACGCACGAGGCGAGCGTTGGGAAGGTGGGGGAGGAGCAGCTCTTCTACCTGATGGCCCGCGGGATCTCGGAGGGCGACGCCCTGAGCATGGTCGTCAACGGGTTCCTCGAGCCCTTCGCGAAGGAGCTACCCATGACATACGCCGTCGAGTTCAACCGCCTGATGTCGATCGAAATGACCAACGCCGTGGGCTAGCCGCCCGGGAGCATGCCACAATGACCCAGGCAATCGCCGGCACCTTCGACGAATCTCTCGTCCGCTCTCTTTCAAGTTCCCTCCAAGAGCCGGAGTGGCTCGCCAGGGCCAGGCTCGACTCGCTGAAGGAGTTCGCCGTCCTTCCTCCCGAGAAGAACCCACTGTACACCAAGTACGCGAGAATCAGCGACTTCGAACTCGGCCAGTTCTCGGTCCAGGGCACGGGCTCAAAGCTGGACTTCCGCGCATTCTTCCAGGGGTATCTGACAGGAGGGGAGAGGAACATCATCCTCCAGGGCAATCACACGCAGGTCCACGCAGAGGTGGACAAGGACCTCGACTCGCAGGGCGTCAAGCTCCTCTCCCTCCACGAGGCCATGGCGGAGAACGAGCCGCTCGTCAAGAAGCTCTTCGAGGGGCGCCTCGTGAGGTCTGCGGATGACAGGTACGCCGCCTTCGTGAACGCCTTCTTCAACAGCGGGACAGTCGTCTACGTCCCCAAGGGCGTGACTGTGGAAAGGCCACTCAGGAGGATGGTCCTGCTCGACTCGCCCACCTCGGCGGTGGTCGACCAGTGCTTCCTCGTCGCCGAGGAGGGCTCCAGGTTCGTTTTCCTAGATGAGCTCTACTCCAAGAGCTCCTCCGATCCCTCCTTCGTGGCCTCCAACGTAGAGCTCCTCGCCGGGCCGGGGTCCCACGTGGACTTCTCGTCGGTCCAGCTCCTCGACGAAAGGGCAGTCCACGTGTCCAACCGAGCGATCCAGACCCTCAACGACTCTCGGGCGTCAGTGAGTGCCCTCGCGCTCGGGGCTTCGGTCTCCCGCTCGAGGATGAACTTCCTGCTCGACGGCAGAGGCTCCCAGGCGGAGGGGTTCGAGATCTTCTTCACAGACGCCAAGCAGAGGTACGACTTCGAGTCCAATCTCAGGCACAACTCGCCCGACTCGACCGGCTCCACGCAGGCAAGGGGCGTCCTCAAGGGGGAGTCGCAGACGATCTTCAAGGGCATGATCAAGATCGTCAACGCTGCAAAGAACTCGCGCTCCTACCTCGCCCACCATGCGATGATCCTCGGCCGCTCCGCCAGGTCGGACGGGATACCTGGCTTGGAGATCGACAACAACGAAGTAAAGGCGACCCACTCGGCCTCCGTCGCCCAGATCGACGAGGAGCAGCTCTTCTACTTGGAGGCAAGGGGTCTTCCTCCTGACGAGGCCCGGAAGATGGTAGTTCTGGGATTCTTTGAGCCAGTGCTCTCCAGGGTCCCCATCGAGTCGACTCGCGAGGGCGCGAGGTTCATGATCGAAGGCAAGTGGCTGGGGGAGAAGAGGCGGATGGTCGACCGGGAGACCCTTCTTGCGAAGACCGGAGAAACGTCCCCCGAAGTCAGGCAGTCCGAGGACATCTTCGAGCGCCACTACAAGTACCGAAGGTGACCTCGTGCCCGAGTTCCTGCCCGCGGTGAAGTACTCAGAGCTGGCAGAGGGTGCTATCTATCCGGTGGACATCGGCGGCAACCACCTTATCCTCTCGAAGATCGGAGGGGAGGTCTCGGCGGTCAGCGGAACGTGCACCCACGAAGAGACCGACCTCGCGCTCGGATTCGTCCTCGAAGAGCGGATAGTCTGCCCGCTCCACCTCTCTCAGTTCGACCTGCGGACTGGCCAGGTCCAGAACCCGCCGGCCACCGAGCCGCTCAGGCGCTTCAATGTTAAAATAGACGGCGAGACGATTTTTGTCGAGGTCTAGGGCGGCGATGACCATTTGCTAGAGGCAGAAGTCCTCGACATGGAGAGGATCAGGGCCGACTTTCCCATCCTGAGAAGGCAGGTCAGAGGAAAGCGGCTGGTCTACCTTGACAACGCCGCGACCACCCAGAAGCCGAAGCAGGTCATCCAGGCGCTCGACGACTACTATTCCAGGTACAACTCCAACGTGCACAGGTCGGTCCACACACTTGGGGAAGAGGCGACTGCTGCCTACGAGGGCGCGAGGAAGAAGACAGCCGCGTTCATAGGATCGTCGGCGAAGGAGCTCGTCTTCGTCAGGGGGACCACCGAAGCTACCAACCTCGTGAGGTTCGCCTGGGGCGAGAAGTTCGTCCAGAGGGGGGACCTGCTCGTCACAACGATGATGGAGCACCACAGCAACATCGTCCCCTGGCAGCTCCTGGCAAAGCACAAGGAGGCAAGGCTGAAGTTCGTGGAGCTCAACCCGGACGGGACCCTGGACCTCGGGAGCTTCGAGGAACTCCTGCGTGAGGCTCCTCGCCTCGTGGCACTTACTCACTGCTCGAACGTGCTCGGGACCACCAACGATGTGGGTTCCCTCTGCGCGAAGGCCTCCAGCGCGGGCGCAACCACCGTAGTCGACGGCGCCCAGGCAGTCCCCCACCTACCAGTGGACGTCTCTTCCATCGGGTGCGACTTCTACGCATTCTCAGGCCACAAGATGCTCGGCCCCACCGGGATAGGGGGGCTCTTCGGGAGAAAGGCCCTCCTCGAGGAGATGGATCCATTCCACGGCGGCGGAGAAATGATACGCGAGGTCTTCCTCGACCACTCGACCTGGAACGATGTCCCCTACAAGTTCGAGGCAGGTACGGTCAACATAGCCGACTCGATCGGGCTCGGGGCAGCCGTAGACTACTTGACTTCCATCGGGATGGGCAAGGTCAGAGACCACGAAAGGCGTCTCATCGGCTACGCCCTCTCTGAGCTCGCGAAGGTCAAGGGCTTCAAGCACTACGGCCCGTCCGACCCAGAGAAGAAGGCAGGCGTGATATCGTTCAACCTCGCTGACGTGCACCCTCACGACCTCGCCACGATCCTCGACGAAGAAGGGATAGCGATCCGTTCTGGCCACCACTGCGCCCAGCCTCTGATGCGCTGGCTGGACGTCGCCGCGACCAGCCGGGCCAGCTTCCATGTCTACAACTCCAACGACGACATCGACGCCCTACGGGCCGGACTCGAGAAGGCGGCGCAGATCTTCAAGATATGAGCAGCGCAGACATCTACAGGGAATTGATCCTCGACTATTACAGGAACCCGCGCAACTTCGGGAAGCTCGAGAAGTTCGACATCGAGTCTCACGACACCAACCCTCTCTGCGGCGACGAAGTCGACATGCAGATCAAGGTGGGGGACGGTTCCAGCATCGACCAGATCAAGTTCTCGGGGAAGGGGTGCGCGATCAGCCTGGCTTCGGCTTCGATGCTCACCGAGTTGGCCAAGGGCAAGAAGCTCGACTGGGTCAAGGTCCTCTCCAAGGAGGACGTCTTCAAGATGCTCGGCAACCCTGAGCTGGGGCCCTCCCGCGTCAAGTGCGCGCTGCTCGGGATGAAAGTCCTGAAAACGGGCGTTTACGGATATCTCGGCGCTCAGTACCAAGACGCCGACGACTCAGACCGCATGGGCTGAGCGTAGCCGCAACTGCTTTTTTATCAGCCCCGGCGAGCCACGCGCTAGGAGCCCTCCTGCCATGAAGCTCGAGTGGAAGCAGCTGCTGCCGTACGAGCTCTTCGAGCCCAACTGGAGGCTCTATTCGTTCATCGGGATACTTGGCCTGGGATTCTGGGCGCTGCTCGCCTTTCCTGTCGTCGAGTTCGCCGGGTACATCGACCCTTTCTACAGCCCCACGATCCTCATCGTCCCCCTTCCTGGAGCCTTTAGGCTCACCTGCTATGCCTACAGAAAGGACTACCACAGGCACATCTTCAAGCACCCCTTGGGCTGCTCGAACCCTGACAGGGGCGAGGGGCAGGGGAGGCACTACACCGGCGAGCGGAACGCGGTCTTCCAACTCGAGAACTTCCACAGGTACTTCCTCTACGCAGGGATAGCGATCCTACCTTTCTTCTACTACGACTTCTACCACTCTCTGGTCTTCGGAGGCTCTCTGTTTCTCCGTCTCGGTAGCTTTGTCCTGCTCGCCAACGCCCTCATGCTCACAGCGTGGACCCTCTCGTGCCATGCATTCAGGCACGTGGTCGGCGGGAACATCGACTGCTACAGCTGCGTCTACGGGGGCGGCGTGCGGAAGAACCTGTACGACAAGCAGAGCTGGCTCAACAAGCGCCACGAGGCACTGGCCTGGATAAGCCTCTTGACGATCATCTTCGCGGACCTCTATCTCCGTGGGGCGGCGGCCTTCGGATGCTCGTTCTGCTGAGGGCTTGCAGTTGATTGGAAAGTCTCAGAGGATGCCCAAGAGGGCCCGCTACCCGCTCTTCCTGCTCGGTCTTGTCGTGATGCTGGTCGGAGGGATAGAGGCGTTCTCAATCGGGGCGCCTCCGACGACCCTCGCCGCAATAGAAGGGTCAGGCTTCGCCCTTCTGGTCCTAGCTGTCCTCTTCCGCTAGCAACTGAGCTTCTAGGGCAGAGGGAAGAAGACCTTCGCCAGGTAGTAAAGGGGCACCAGCACCACCGGTGCCACCAATGCGACCCAGAAGACGTACTTCAGCACCTTCTTGATCACGACCTCCAGCTGGGCCTGGCTGCGGGGGACGTGCCTGACCAACCACAGCAGAGGGTCGTAGTGGACGTCCACCACTCTCTCCTTCTCCGGGATGATCGCGTCGTCGGTGATGACTATGTGCTCCGGACAGATCTCCTGGCAGCACTTCGTGATGTTGCAGTACCCGAGCCCCCCGACGTCCTTCATGAACTTGGACCTGTTTAGACCGTCCATTGGGTGCATGTCGAGGGACGCCGCCTTGACCACCCACCTGGGCCCCACGTACTCGGCCTCGTGCTCTCTGATGACGTGGCAGACGTCCTGGCAGAGAAAGCACTCTATGCACTTCCTGAACTCCCTGGACCTGTCCACGTCGCGCTGATAGAATCGCCACACGCCTTCGCCCGACTCCCGTGGAGTGAATGGAGGGATCATCTTCGCCACCTTCCAGTTCTCCCCGACGTCCGTAACGAGGTCCCTCAGCCTTGGGAACGCCTTCATGGGCTCGACCGTGATCTCGCCTTCGATGCTCTCGACCGGGGTCTTGCACATCAGCCTGGGCCTGCCGTTGATCTCGGCGGAGCACGAGCCGCACCTCCCGGCCTTGCAGTTCCACCTAGCGGAAAGAGACGGATCAAGGTTCGCCTGGATGTAGTGGATCGCGTTGAGGACCACCATCCCGGGCTGCCTCGGGACCTCGAACGTGTCGTACCTGACGCTGCCGGGGTCCTCGCCTGTGCTTCGCTGGACCTTCAGCCTGACAGTCTTCTCGAGGCTCTTGGTCACGACTTCTTGGTTCAGACTCAATCCTCCTTGATCAGAGCCTGCAGCTCCGCCGGGGCCTTGGGGACCTGCCTGAGGTCATGCACCATGCGGCCGGCCCTCTCAACGGTTATTATGTTTACGAGCCACTTGTCGTCCTTCTCAGGGAAGTCGGACCTCGTGTGGGCTCCCCTGCTCTCTCTCCTTTCAATCGCAGACAGCAGAAGTGCCTCGCAGCCAAGGATCATGTCCCATACCTGAAGCGAATCGAGCCAGGACTGGTTGTAGGCCCTCCCGCCTACTGCACCGACGCGCTTCGCCAGCTCCGCGATCTTGTTGAGCTCCTCCACTCCTGCCTCAAGGTCCTTCTGATTCCTGACGATCCCTGCGTGCGTCCACATGTTTCGAGCTATCTCCTCCTTGAGGTGGAACGGGTTCGCGCCGTCCTTCACCCCGAAGGGCGAGAGTATCCTCGTCACCTCTTCCTCGACCGCCTCCTGCGGCGCAGAACCTGCCTCTGTCCCCCTCACCGCGTCTGCGGCCGCTCCCCCTGCCCGCCTCCCGAAGACCAGGATGTCCGAGAGCGAGTTGCCGCCCAGCCTGTTCCCCCCGTGCAGGCCGCAGGCGACCTCCCCTGCCGCGTACATTCCCTTCACTGTCGTCTCGCAGGTCTCCGGGTCGACCTTCACCCCGCCCATCTGGTAGTGGACCGTCGGCGCGACCTCCATCTTCTCCTTGGTGATGTCGACCCCCGCGAACTCCAAGAACTGGTCGTACATGCTCGGGAGGTTCTTCTTGATGTAGGCCTCCCCCCTGTGCGAGATGTCCAGGTAGACCGCCCCGTTGGCCGTCCCCCGCCCCCCTGTGATCTCGGAGTAGATCGCCCTCGCGACGACGTCCCTCGCCGAGAGCTCCATCCTCTTGGGGTCGTACTTCGACATGAACCGCTCGCCCTGCGCGTTGGTCAGGACCCCGCCCTCCCCTCGGACCGCCTCTGTCACCAGCATCCCCCTCACCCCCGCCGGGTATATCATGCCGGTCGGATGGAACTGCATCATCTCCATGTCCATGAGCTCCGCCCCGGCCCGGTAGGCGATCGCGATCCCGTCTCCCGTGCTCTCGTAGGAGTTGGAGGTGACCTCGTAGACCTTGCCTATCCCTCCTGTGGCGAGAATGACCGCCTTGAACCTGAAGAGCAGAAGCCTGCCAGTCCTGATGTCGATCCCCACGGCGGCCGCCGCCCGCCCGGAATCCTTGTCCCTCAGCACACGAGTTATCGCGACCTCGTCCATGAACGGGACCCCCCTCGCGATGACCTGGTCCTGAAGGGTCCTGATCAGCTCGAGCCCCGTCCTGTCGCCTATGTGGCACAGGCGCCTGTACGTATGGGCCCCGAACGGCCTCTGACTGATCTTCCCGTCCCCTGTCCGGTCGAAGAGGGCGCCGTACCTCTCCAGCTCATAGACCCTGTCGATCGCCTCCTTCGCGAAGATCTCCGCCATCCGCCAGTTGCTCAGGTTCTGGCCCTCCACGACAGTGTCAGAGAAGTGCACCTCCCACCCGTCCTCCGCGTCGACGTTTCCCAAGGCCGCCGCTATCCCTCCCTCGGCCATCACCGTGTGCGCCTTCCCCATGAGGGACTTGCAGACTATCAGCGTAGTTGCGCCCTTGTCAAACGCCTCTATCGCGGCCCGTAGTCCGGCGCCGCCCGCCCCGATAATGAGAACGTCGCAGGTCTTTTCTTCGAAGGACCTGTCAGAGAGCTCCACCGGCTTCTTCTCAGGCTTTGAAGACCACAATCAGACTGTCCCAGACGATTTTCGGACCCCGTTCTCAGGCATTATAAGATTGACGCGTCAGAATCGGCCCTCGGGTAAACTCGTTTGGTTAGATTCTCTCCCGGATGGCAAGGGCTTACCGTCGGATTTTTCTCCTGACGCTTCAGAAAGCTTTTAACGCCTTCGACAAAGCGCGAAAGACTACGAGAGGGGTAAAGTGCCTCAGTATGGTTACAGTTTCGAGGGTTTCGACCCAGCGGTACACGTCAGGGCTAGCGGGAGAGAGGTCAACGTCTCCCCCAAGGCCGCCCGCGAGATAGCAGTCACGATAAGAGGCATGTCAGTCTCGAAGGCAATAGAGCACCTAGAGCAGGTGGCAATCAAGAAGATGCCGATCGCATTCAGGCGCCACAAGCTAAAGGTGGGGCACCGCAGCGAGCTCCAAGGATTCCCCACAGGCTCCTACCCGGTGAAAGCGGCCAAGGCCTACCTCGACGTCCTCAGGAACCTCGAGGGGAACTCGGAGTTCAAGGGCCTCGACCCGGAGAAGGTCAAGATCATCCACGCGGCAGGGTACGCCGGCAGGACGATCAAGGACTACTACCCAAGGGCGTACGGCCGCAGCTCCCCCAACTTCCACCAGCTGGTACACATCGAAGTCGTAGGCAAGGAAGTATAGGATGGCCGTCCAGCAGAGAACCACAGTCAAGTCGATTCTCACCACCTCCAGCGCCTTTGCGGTGATGGACGAGTTCTTCGAAAAGGAACTGAGGGACGCGGGCTACGGGGGCCTGGAGATACAAAAGTCGCCGGTGGGGACCACTTTCAAGGTCTACGTCGCTCGGCCCGGCCTGGCAATCGGAAGGCGAGGAACGGGGATTAAGGACCTCACGGACAAGGTCGCGGCCAGGTTCGAGTACCCCAACGCCCAGATTGCGGTCACCGAGGTGGAGAATCCGGAGCTCAACTCACGAATCATGGCTGCACGGATTGCCCAGATCGTCTCAAGGGGAACTGCGTTCAGGCGCGCCGCGATGTGGACGGTCAACAACATCATGGCAGCAGGCGCGGCAGGGGTCGAGATCTCGGTCGCAGGCAAGCTGAGGAGCGACAGGTCCCACGGCGAAAAGTACCGGGCCGGGATCGTCCCGAAGAGCGGTGACACCGCCGCCAGGTCAGTGAGCGAGGCCACGACCGACGTCCTCCTGAAGCTGGGCCTCTACGGAATCAAAGTCAAGATCGCACTCAAAGACGCCCTCCCCCCGGACTTCCAGTTCAAGGAGGACGTGAAGCAAGAGGAGAACAAAGAGAATGACCCAACTCAAGCCGAAGGAACTGAGAACGCAGGACGCTGAGAAGCTGAGGCAGAGGCTCTTCGACCTCAGGTCGGAGCTCTCCAAGCTTCGCGGCGGCGCACAGAGAGGCGTCGTCAAGAAGGACGTCGGCAACATCCAGAGAATCAAGAAGGACATCGCGGTCGTCCTGACGATAATGCACGAGAAGGGGATCGGCGAGTGAACGTCATAGGTCGCGCAGTCTCGGTCGCTAGGGCCGAGGACCCGAGCAAGGTGGGCCTCGCCGGCACAGTCGTGCTCGAGACCTCCAAGACGCTCCTGCTAAAGTCTGGTGACAGGAAGCTCATGGTGGAGAAGAAGGGGAGCCTCTTCGTCCTGTCAGGCATCGAGGGGCCGGTCGAAGGCTCGACCATCATGGGCAGGCTGCAGGACCGCTGGGGGCGGACGGGATGAGCACCGCAGGACTCGAGATAGCCGCGCCCAAGAAGACGTGCCAGGACGAGAGGTGCCCGTTCCACGGGAGCCTCAAGGTCCGCGGCCGCCTCCTCACAGGCAAGGCAGTCTCCACGGCCGGCAAGGGCTTCGTAGTGGTCGAGATGGGGTTTCTCCACATGGTGAAGAAGTACAACAGAGGGGAGAGGCGCCGCAGCAGGATCAGCGCGCACCTTCCGTCTTGCATAACGGTAGCCGACGGTGACGCGGTCACAATAGCGGAGTGCAGGCCGCTCTCCAAGACGATCTCCTTCGTGGTCGTCGAGTCGAGGGGGGCAAAGTAGTGTCCACGAAGTCTCGTGCAGTCTCTGCAAAGGGGGTAGAGGAGTTCAAGAACTACATCACCCGCGCAATCCCTCTCTACGCGGTGATCACGTGCGCGGACAACACGGGGGCGAAGACCCTGAGGGTCGTCCAGGTCACGAAGGCGAAGGGCAGGCTGAGCAGGGTCCCGGCAGCCTCTGTCGGCGACTCGATCGTCTGCGTTGTGAAGAAGGGCCCACCGGACTTGAAGAAGACGGTCTTCGGTGCAGTGATAATCAGGCAGAAGTACCCGGTCCGGAGGGTCAGCGGCCAGAGAGTAGTCTTCGAGGATAACGCCGCGGTGATCATCACGCCCGAAGGCGACCTGAAGGGCACGGACATCAAGGGCCCTGTCGCGAGCGAGGCCGCAGAGAAGTGGCCGAGGATAGCCAACCTGGCATCCATCATCATATAGGAGGAATGGGCATGAAGTTCGGTTCCACCCTCTCCGACGACCTCAGGAAGAAGTTCGGCCGACGGACAGCGAAGCCGAGGGCAGGGGACTCCGTCAGGATAGTCAGGGGAGAGTTCAAGGACATCGAGGGCAAGGTCACGAGGGTCCACCCCAAGGACGGCAAGCTCAACGTCGAGGGAGTCACCAGGGAGAAGATCAAGGGAGGCACCTCGCCGGTCCCCATCGACTCCTCCAAGGTAATCCTGACCTCGATCTCGCTCGACGACAAGACCCGCAAGGCAAGGCTGGAGGGAAGCGCCTAGTTGGGAAAGAAAGGCGGTCGCAACAAGCTCAAGCGGGTCGCGGCGCCCCGCTCCTGGGACATCTCCAGGAAGGGTCCGCGCTTCGTGTTCAAGCCCACGCCCGGGCCGCACCCGATTGCCACCTCCTACCCTCTCGGGGTCGTCCTCAGGGACCTGGCCTCGATGGCCACCCTTTCGAAGGAGCTGAAGTACATGGTCAAGACCGGTAAGGTGAAGGTGGACGGTGTCGAGAGGTCGACGCCCAGCTTCCCAGTGGGGCTCTTCAACCTCGTCAGCGTGCCGCTCGAAGGCGTGGACTACCGCCTGGTCCCCTCGCCCAAGGGGCTGGTGCTTGCCAAGGTCTCCTCCTCAGAGACGGCCAAGAAGCTCTGCAGCATCCACTCAAAGACCAAGGTGAGAGGGGGTCACACCCAGTACGGCCTTCACGACGGCCGTTCTGTCCTGGACGACAAGCTCAACCTGTCTCCCGGCGACGCGATCCTCCTCGAGGTCCCCTCCCAGAAGGTACTCGGCCAGGCGCGCCTCGAAAAGGGAGGCATTGGCCTCGTGCTCACCGGGCTGCGGGCAGGACAGACGGGCAAGATAGTAGAAGTGAAGAACGGGACGATTTCGAGGGAGAAGATGGTCAGGATATCCCTCCCCAGCGGCGAGGCTGAGATCCCCTCCCGGCTGGTCTTCCCCGTCGGGACCGAAGAGCCGCTGATCACCGTGGGGGCCGCCTCTTGAGCCAGAAAGCCGTCCAGGAGAGTCCGATGAGGAAGCTCAAGGTCGGCAAGGTCGTCCTGAACATCGGTCTCGGTAAGTCAGGCGAGGCCATCGAGAGGGGCAAGAAGGTCCTCCAACAGGTGACGGGTCAGAAGCCCAGCCAGACGAAGGCCAAGAAGGCCGTCAGAGACTTTGGCATCCACAAAGGCGAGCCGATCGGGGTCGTGGTCACGGTGCGGGGAGAGGAGACGCAGGCCCTGATCGAGAAACTGCTCGCTGCCAGAGAGAAGAAGCTCCCGGAGTCGTGCTTCGACAGCAGAGGCTCAGTGTCCTTCGGGATCAAGGAGCACATCGAGATCCCCGGAATCCGCTACGACCCGGAGATCGGGATCCTCGGGATGAACGTCTCGATACTCCTCGAGAGGCCAGGCTACAGCGTCTCCAGGAGGAGCAGGCGCACCTCCAAGGTGGGCAAGGCCCACCGCGTGTCGAGGGAGGACTCCCTCGACTACTTCAGGAACAACTTCGGGGTTACTGTTTCATGAAAGAACGGCATACAAAGGTAAGGAAGTACGGCAAGTCGACCCACTACTGCAAGAGGTGCGGGCAGTACGGGGCAGTCATCCGGTCTTACGACCTGGTCTTGTGCAGGCAGTGCTTCAGGGAGGTAGCCGAGAAGCTCGGCTTCAGGAAGTACGATTAGGGGAATAGAAGTTGGCAGCCACAAACATACTCTCGAACCTCTTCGCAGGCCTTCAGAACGCGGAGATGAGGCACAAGAAGGAGGCGATCGTGATACCGTCCTCGAACCTCGCGAGGGAGGTCCTGAAGGTCCTCCAGAAGAAGAAGTACGTGGGGGAATTCGAGCACATCGACGACGGGGTGGGGGGCAAGCTCAAGGTCCAGCTGCTTGGAAGGATCAACCGTTGCGGAGTGATCTCCCCCCGGTTCCCGGTCAGGTCGCTCAAGCTCGTCGACTGGGAACACAGGTATCTCCCCGCAGTCGGGGTCGGGACGCTGATCATCTCCACGCCGCAGGGAGTGATGTCCCATGTAGAGGCCCAGGAGAAGAAGATCGGCGGGAGGCTCATAGGCTTTGTCTACTAAGCAGCTACAGCAGACCGCGGTCTCGCTCCCAGAAGGGGTGACAGCGAGCCTCAAGGGGAGGACCCTCACCGTCAAGGGAAAGCTGGGGGAGGCACACAAGCACTTCGACAAGGTCAACGTGGACATCGCAGTAGAGGACGGAAAGGTCCTCTTCTC
The DNA here is from genome assembly GCA_016432545.1 of archaeon. Taxonomy (NCBI): domain Archaea; species archaeon. The sequence continues at coordinate 627,593 of CP066694.1, read as the reverse complement.
GCCCTTCTCGAAGAAGAAGAAGGACAACGTGATCATCAACACTGTCCTGAGCCTGGTCAACAACATGGTCACCGGGGTCACCAAGGGGTACACCTACAGGCTCAAGGTCGTCTACGCCCACTTCCCAATCTCGGTCAAGACCAAGGGCGACGAGATCCACGTGGAGAACTTCGTGGGCGAGAGGTCCCCGAGGGTCTCAAAGGTCGTCGGCTCCTGCAAGGTGACGATAGAGGGCGACGACATCATCGTGAAAGGGGTCTCAGTGGAAGACGTCGGGCAGACAGCCGCCAACGTGGAGCTTGCCACCAAGATCCGCAGGAAGGACCAGAGGGTCTTCCTCGACGGCGTGTATATCTACCAAAAGGAGGAGGGCTGGTAGAAATTGCCAAAGTCAAAGCAGTCGCAGGAGAAGGGGCTCAAGGAGCTCGTCGCCAAGCGCAAGCTGGTCTCCTCGACAAGGCCCAAGTTCATCAGACAGGAGAGCTGGAGGTACGGCAGGATACACCCAGAGTGGAGAAAGCCCAAGGGCATCGACAACAAGATGCGGCGCCAGGACAAGGGCTGGCCCAAGCTGGTCAGAGTTGGGTATAGGGGCCCGGTAAAGTCCCGGGGGCTCCACCCGAGCGGCCACTTCGAGGCTCTCGTCTCAAGGCCGGCAGACCTAGACGACCTCGTTCCCGGACGGGACGTAGCGCGGATCGGGCGCACCGTAGGCGCAAAGAAGAGGGACACCATCCTGAAGAGGGCCACGGAGCTCGGGATCAGGGTCGTGAATCCGACAGGGTTGAGGATAATTGAACCTAAGGAGTAAGCGAAGGATCGCAGCCTCTGTGCTCGGCGTCGGGCTAGACAGGGTCATCTTCGACGAGGAGTACTCTGACCTGATTCAGGATGCGATCACCCGTAGCACCATACGGGGGCTCATCGGGTTCGGAGCGATAAGGGCAGCCCCGGAGAAGGGAGTCTCCAGGGGGCGCCATCGGGTCGCCATGCGCAAGCTCAAGAGGGGCCGCGGCTCTGGGTCCACAGAGGGCGCGGCCAAGGCGAGGAACCCTCGCAAGGACGCATGGATCATCAAGGTCCGCGCCCTGCGATGGAGACTCAAGGTCGCGAAGGAGAGGAAGGAACTCAGCCAGGACGCCTACAAGAGCCTCTACAAGCAGGTCAAGGGCGGCCAGGTCAGGGGGGTAAAGCACCTCCTGGACCTCATGAAGGAGGCCAAGAAGTAATGCAGGCCCATGCCCCTGTCCTGAGGCGGAGACGGGAGGGCGTCACCGACTATCGGTCGCGCCGGAAGGCAATCACCTCCTCGAAGCCCCTCCTAGTCGTGAGGTTCTCCAACAAGCACGTCTCGTCTCAATTCGTGACGCCCCGAGTGGAAGGGGATGCGGTGGTCTCCTCCTCGCACTCGAGGGAGCTCGCCAAGATCGGGTGGAAGGGCTCCACAAAGTCAACACCTGCGTGCTACCTCCTGGGGATGCTCGCCGGCAAGAAGGCGCTTTCCAAGGGGGTCAAGGAGGCGGTGCTCTACAACGGCCTGGTCCCGTTCATCAAGGGTGCGAGGGTCTCGGCCTTCCTCAAGGGAGTGATCGACTCAGGCGTCGAGATACCCGCAGGGGAGGATGCCTTCCCCTCCGAGGACAGGATAAGCGGCAAGTCGATCGCGGAGTACGCGTCGAAGCTTTCCAAGGAAAACCAGGACTCCTACAAGAAGGCCTTCTCAGGCCTGCTGAAGGCGGGCTTCACCCCGGAGGAGTACCCGGCCGCCTTTGAGAAGGCGAAGTCGGCCATAGGAGTAGGAAAGTGATGTCTTCCTACAGGCGAGCACAGGAGGAGGAAGAGCGCCCGTGGGTCCCGAGGACCAAGCTCGGAGCCCAGGTCAACGAAGGCAAGATCACTACTCTGGACGAGATTTTCAGGAACGGGCTCAGGATCCGCGAGGCGGAGATCGTCAAGAAACTCCTCCCAGAGCTCAGGAGCGAGGTGGTGGGAGTCAGCGTGGTTCAGAAGCAGACGGACGCCGGCGAGCTGACCAGGTTCTCGGCGGTGGTCGCTGTCGGCAACGGCGCCGGCTGGTTCGGCGTCGGCAAGGGCAAGGCGATGCAGACGCGAGAGGCCATCGAGAAGGCGACCAGCCAAGCCCTCCTCAACATAATCCCTGTCAAACTCGGATGCGGCAGCTGGGAGTGCAGATGCGGCCGGATGCACTCTGTGCCCTACAAGATCAAGGGAAAGGCAGGGAGCGTCACCATCGAAGTGATCCCCGGGCCGCGAGCCCTCGGTCTCGTCGCGGGGCCCGCCCTGAAGAACCTCCTCCAACTGGCGGGCGTGAAGGACGCGTGGATCAGGACCTTCGGCTCAACGAACACCATGTCCTCCCTAGCCAACGCAGCCTACGACGCCTTCCGGATGTCGCACGGGCTCAACGTATAGGTGATGGATGGATGGCTCTCCTCCTCGTGCTCAACCTCCACGGAGCGATCAACTCCCCGGGCCCGGTCAGAAAGGCCCTCGAGGAGCTCAAGGTTGCCCGAAGGTTCTCAGCGTCGGTAGTCACCGACGACCCGAACACAGTCGGGATGCTCAAGCTCTGCAAAGACTTCGTGGCGTGGTCAGACCTCGATGCCGACTTCCTCGCCTCCCTCCTGAAGAAGCGCGGGATGGTCACCGAGACCAAGGAGCTGGACGCCGCCTCGCTCAAGGAGCTCGGGTTCAAGAGCCACGAGGAGATGGCCGGGCGCATGCTAAAGGAAGGCCTCAGGCTCACGGCCGTGGGAGGCATCCGCCCATACTTCCGCCTCGCCCCGCCCAAGGGAGGGTTCAGGAGGTCCATGAGGCGCCAGGCCTCCGAGAACGGGATCCTCGGGAAGAACCCCAAGCTCGAAGAGATCGTGAGGAGGATGATGTAGTTGCCGACCAGGGCTAGGAAGGCAAGAAGGTACAGGGGCATGAGGACCCACGGATACGGGCAGATCGGGCAACACCGCCACTCGGGAAAGCAGGGCGGCCACGGAAACGCGGGCCTCCACAAGCACAAGTGGAGCTGGCTGATCAAGTACGACCCCGACCACTTCGGGAGGGACCCGTTCAGGCCCCCAGGATACTACGCGAAGCCGACCACCTGGGTCAACGTAGGCGACCTCGACTCGCTCGCGAGGGGCGGAAAGAGCCTCGACCTGACCTCCTTGGGCTTCCAGAAGCTCCTGGGGTCCGGCGCGGTCCAAGGCGCCTACGAAGTCAAGGTCGGGTACTTCACAAAGAGAGCTCAGGCCAAGATAGAGGCCGCCGGTGGAAAGCTAGCGGTCGAGGGGTAGGGCGCGTCCATTGGCCTCGATGCGCGAGTTCATCAAGAACGTAGGGACCGTGCTGCCGGAGATCCCCAAACCAGAGCGCAAACCCAGCCTCAACGAGCGCTTCATCTGGACCGGCTTCGCGCTCATCGCCTACCTTGTAATGGCGACGACCCCGCTCTACGGGTTCGGCGGGCCGGGGCACCAGCAGGACCAGCTAGCCTTCCTCAGGGTCGTCTTCGCCTCGACCCAGGGAACCCTGATGGAGCTGGGAATAGGGCCCATCGTCACCTCAGGCCTGATCCTGCAGCTTCTCGTGGGCAGCGACATCATCAAGCTGAAGATGAACGACCCTGCTGACAGGGCGATCTTCGGCTCCGCGACGAAGTTCCTCACTCTGATAGTGATAGTGGGCGAGTCCCTCGCCTACATACTCGGCGGTGCGCTCGGCTTCCCCTGCAGCGCCACCGTCACGAGCAACTGCCTCACTCCCAACCAGGACATCGTGATCTTCATCCAGCTCTTCATCGCGAGCCTCTTCGTCCTTCTCCTGGACGAGATGATTCAGAAGGGATGGGGCCTGGGGAGCGGCGTCAGCCTCTTCATCTTGGCGGGAGTCTGCCAGACAGTAATGTGGTACACCTTCTCCCCCATCACGATCGGACAGCCTCCTGAGATCTTCGGCTTCCTCCCAGCGCTCCTCTCTTCCCTCTTCAGCAACAACGTCTCCGACATCCTCGTCCGGCAGTTTCGCTACCCGAGCCTCCTCACATTCGCCCTTACCCTGGTGATGCTCCTGGTCATAGTCTACATCGAGGGAATCAGGATCGAGCTCCCGATCACCTCCGTGAAGTACAGAGGCTTCCAAGGAGTCTACCCCATCAAGCTCCTCTACGTCTCCAACATTCCGGTCATCCTCGTGTCTGCGCTCAGCGCGAACATCACCTTCTTCACGAGGATCCTCTACAACTATCAGAGCTCCAACCCGTCGTGGTGGCTGAAGTACATCGGGAGCTGGCCGGCGGCAGTCAACGGGACCCAGAGTCAGTTCCCTAACGGGGGCCTCGTCTACTACATGACCGCGCCCCAGGGGGTCGAGGACACTGTGACGAACCCAATCCACGCGGCGATCTACCTGCTCTACCTGGTCGGCATGGCGGTCCTCTTCGCCCGGCTCTGGGTCGAGATCGGCGGCCTCAACCCGAGGGCGGTGGCGAAGAACCTGATGGACGCCAACGTCCAGGTCCCAGGGTTCCGCAGGACCGGCCTCTCGATAGAGCAGGTCCTCAACAGGTACATCCCGACGTTGACCATAATCGGAGGCATAATGATAGGCCTCGTGGCCGGGGTCTCGGACCTCTTCGGGGTCTTCGGCTCGGGCATAGGCATACTCCTGATGTGCGACATCATCCTGCAGTACTACCAGAACCTGCTCAAGGAGCAGGTGGAAGAGGTCTCTCCGACCCTTGCCGGACTCATCGGAGCTGGCTAGGCCAGTGAGGCTGCGGGCGGTCATCGTAGGGATACCAGGAGTCGGCAAGACCACCATAGTGGGCGCCTTGCTCAAGATGATCAAGGGGTCCAGGGTCGCCAACTTCGGCTCTGAGATGACGGCGGAAGCAAAGCGCCTCGGCTGGGCCACGGAAAGGGACGACCTCAGGAAGCTCCCGGTGGAGAAGCAGCGGCGCCTTCAGAAGCTGGCCGCGGTCCGCATCTCCAAGATGAGGGAGCAGGTCGTCCTCATCGACACCCACGTGTTCATACGCACCCCCGAAGGCTTCTGGCCGGGGATCCCCTTCGACATCGCGGTCGCTCTGAAGCCCACGCACATCGTCCTCTTGGAGGCGACCCCGGACGAGGTGCTCGCTCGGAGGCTGAAGGACGGCACGAGGAGGAGGGACGAGGCGCGCAAGGCGGACATAGAGGCTGACCTGGCGCTCGCCAGGCAGTTCGTAGCAATTACCTCAACCGTGACTGGAGCGCCGATGCTGATGCTCAGGAACGACTCGGGCAGGTCCGCCGACGCAGCAGGTAGCGTGGCGAAGGTGCTGAAGGAGGCAATGTCCAGATGAGCTCCAAGAATTCCAGGGCTCCCAAGGGCCAGAGGCGCCCCGGGCTCGCGCTCCTCCTGGTGGGAGTCGTTGGCGTCGCCCTCCTCGCCAACTATGTCATCGTCCCGTACCTATTCCCGCCGGCCCTCCCCGGACCAGCCGTCTCGCTCGCTCCCTCAACCGACCTCGCTGGCTCGATAGTGACGATAGGAGGAAAGGAGCTGGCCCCCAACCAGACAGTAACCGCGACCTACGACAACGCCTCGCTCTCGCTCTCCGGCACGTGCAAGACCGACCCGAAGGGCTCCCTCGCTGGGTGCACCTTCATAGTCCCCCAGTCCTCGGTCGGCCCACACCTCGTGGCGGTCAACGACACCGTGCGGACCACCCTGGCACACTTCTCAATACCTGGAATCCGGCCGCCGGAGTCCACGCTCATCGTGACGCTCACCTCCGTCGGCCTGGGGCTCGTGACCCAGTTCGTCACCAGGCGTTTCGTCAACCTCGACGCTGAAAGGAAGATGAAGGCCGAGCTTGCAGATTACAACAAAGAGAAGAGAGAAGCCACGCTAGCCAAGGACAAGGCGAGGCTCGAGAAGCTCGCGCGCAGAGATCTGGCCATGAAGCAGACCCAGAGCAAGATCCAGACCGCCCGGCTGAAGGTGACCGGGATCACCATCGTCCCGCTGCTGGGCGTTTACTACCTGATGGCTTTCTTCCTGGGGGGACTCAACGTCACCGTGGCCTTCTCGCCCTATCCGATACCTTACCTCGTCAACCCGAACGGGACGATGGCTCTGTTCTGGTGGTACATCCTCAGCTCCTTCACCTTCTCGGGCATCCTGAGCAAGCTCCTTCGCACAACGACCTAGGCTCGACCTTGAAGGCCATAATCATCTCTGGAATGCCGGCGGTCGGGAAGACGACCGTGTCGAAGATGGTTGCCTCGGAGCTCTCACTGCAGATGGTGGGAGGGGGAGACGTGCTCAAGGAGATGGCAGCCGAAGAAGGGTACAGCACCGGCGGCGAGGACTGGTGGGACAAGGGCGAGGGGATGAAGTTCCTGCAGGAGAGGAAGCGCTCCTCGAGCTTCGACAAGGAAGTGGACGAGCGGCTCCTGAAGAAAGCTAAGAAGGGCGACGTAGTGATCACCAGCTATCCGGTGCCGTGGCTCACGGGGGACGGGGTCAAGGTCTGGCTCTCGGGGAGCGTTGAGAGCCGGGCCGCCAGGATGGCGAAGAGGGACGGGCTCTCGGTGGCAGAGTGCAGGTCCGTCCTCTCGGTCCGCGACACCGAGAACTACAAGCTGTACAAGAAGATCTACTCGATCGAGTTCGGCAAGGACTTGGGGCCCTTCGACCTCGTGGTCGACACCGACACCATCGACGAGGCGCAGGTCGCGGAGATCATCCTCGAGTACGTGAAGAGCAGGAGGAGCTGAGTGCTTTGATCCAGGGGAACATGCTCGTCCTCGACGAAGAGCCGAGCGACCCCACCCACGGGTTCGCGCCTTCTGAGCGCCCGGTCAAGGAGCTCCTGGACTACGGCCTGATACCCCTCGACAAGCCGAGGGGCCCCACCAGCCACGAAGTCGTCGCCTGGGTCAGGCGCCTCCTCGGAGTCGAGAAGGCAGGGCACAGCGGCACCCTCGACCCCGGGGTCTCGGGCCTTCTCCCCATCGGACTCGGCCAGTCGACCAAAGCCCTGAGCCTGCTGCTCCTCTTCCCAAAGGAGTACAGGGGCGCCCTCCGCATCCACTCGTCAGTCCCGAAGAAGCAGCTCGAATCAGTAGTGGCCGAGTTCACGGGCGAGATCTTTCAGAGGCCGCCCCAGCGCTCCTCGGTCAGCAGGCAGGTCAGGACCAGGACGGTCTACGAACTGGAGCTGACAGAGTCCCACGGCAACCTGCACATGTTCAGGTGCCTGTGCCAGTCTGGGACCTACATCAGGAAGCTGGTCTACGACATGGGAGAGGTCCTCGGGGTCGGTGCCACCATGGTCGAGCTGAGGCGGACAAAGGTCGGGCCGCTGGAAGAAGGCGCAGGGTTCGTTACGCTTCATCAGCTCAACGACGCGGCCTTCCGGCTGAAGATGGGCGACGAGGCCCCCCTGAGGCGGCTGGTCAAGCCCGTGGAGAGCTCGCTTGGGACGACGAAGAGAATGGTCGTAAGAGACTCTGCGGTCGACGCGGTCTGCCACGGGGCAAGAGTGGGGATCCCGGGGATCCTCTCCGTCTCCAAGGGCGTCTCGAAGGACGACCCTCTCGCGATTATGTCGCCGAAGATGGAGCTGGTCGCCGTGGGGAAGGCGCTCCTCACGACGGACGAGATCGCTTCGATGAAGAGGGGCCTTGCCTCGACCACGGAGAGGGTTGTCATGCGCAGAGGCACCTATCCGAAGGGCTGGAAGAAGCAGCCTCCAGTCAAGGCCCCCAGAGCTTAGCGAGGTTTTAAGCGCCCGTCATCCGGGTTAGGAACGCCGAGGTCGCCTAACCTGGTAGGGCGCAGAATAGCGCGCAAGCCTGGAAAATCATCGGCCGGCGAGCCTGTCTCGAGAAATCGGGTTGTGGGTTCAAATCCCACCCTCGGCGCCTTGACATGAGACCGCGAAAGGAGTAATACCATCCACTAAGCCCTCCGTCGTGAGGCTCCAATCCACTGCTTCCACTCTACGACATGAACAGGCCGGGCACGCGGCCTTGGATCAACTGGGGGCTCATAGGGCTCAACCTGATCATCTTCGTCGCTGAGCTGGTCCTCACAGGGAATTTCTCCGCCGAGCCGACCTACTATCTTTTCATCAATTTCGGGGTCGTCCCCTACTTCATCCTCCAGGCCTTCAGAGGGGTCGGGATACTGAGCCTTGCGACCCTTGTCACCTCCCAGTTCCTCCACGCCGGATTCTGGCACGTGGCCGGAAACATGCTGTTCCTGTTCGTCTTCGGCGACAACGTGGAGGACCGGTTCGGCCATGTGAAGTACCTGGCCTTCTACTTGGCAGCGGGGGTGATCGGGGGCCTGGCCCAGGTGTACATCTCGGCGGCGACAGGGCCTCCGGACATCTACATCCCCGGCGTCGGGGCCTCGGGTGCGATCTCCGGGGCGCTGGCCGCCTACCTCGTGTTCTACCCGAAGGCCCAGGTCATCTCTCTCCTGGGGTACTTCATCGCCCCCGTCCGGGCTTACTGGTTCATCGGCGGCTGGTTCCTCCTGCAGTTGCTATTGTCCTCCGGAGGCGTGGACACCGGGGTAGCCTATGCAGCCCACATAGGCGGGTTCGTCTCTGGCCTCGCGATAGCGGGGGCAGTGCGCCTTCTGCGCGGCAGGCTTGAGCCCGAGAACTAGGGGACGGCAAGACCATAGAGAAGTGGCGGGTTATCCAGGTAAATTCGAAAATAAATCCAATCGAGTTGACCCAAACGTAGGAGAACTTAACAAGGGTGCCCAAATGTGCACAATCGTAATTGCGTGTAACCATGCGTGGTGAGAGAGCCAGCGTAAGTTCTGCAAGTTCTCGTTCGATCAGGCCGAGGGCAGGTACCTTCGTCCTAGCCTTGCTCCTGCTTGGCCTTGCTCTCGCTCTTGTTTCGCCTCCGCCAGCTGGAGCAACCTCAGCCTTTGTGCAGCAAAAGGCTGGCGCGAGCTCCACTTCGTCGACCCCCACATGCGCCTACACCATCAACCCGGTTCAGAACAACCTGTTGGTAGTCTCCTTCTCTTACTATCCGACCAGCGTGACTGTCACTTCGGTCACTGACACCCTGGGCAACTCCTTCGCCCAGGACAAGACTGCGACCACGAGCGGGGCCACGACCAACTTCGTGGGCTACATCTACTCGGCCCAGCAGACCCACGCTTCCGGGGCCGACACAATCACGATCACTCTCAGTTCCGCGCCCACAGTGGCATGGTTCACCTGCCTGGAGTTCAGCGGCGCCTCAGACGTCTTGAGAACCAGTTCCTCGGGGACAGGCACAGTCACCTCAGGAACAATCTCTTCCTCCGTGACTTCCTTCACACCGTCCTCCGGAGACCTTGTCTACGTCTACTCCGCCTATCAGACCTGCGGCTCCAGCCAGTCGATCACGCCCAGCGCCTCCTACACAGCAGGGACCGCGAAGGGCACGGACTTCTCCACTGGCTCCACCTGCAGGAACGCTACTGTGCGTAACCAGAACGAATACGACGAATACTCTGCCAACACTGCCCTGGGAAGCAACACCGCGGCCCTCTCGATCGGGTCACAGACCAACGACAACACCGGGACGAGGGGATGGCTTGAGCTCGCGGTCGTCTACAAGTTCCAGGTGACCCAGCCGTCCGCGTGCACCATGGACAACTCAGCGGCGCAGGTTACGCTCGCCCTCTCAGGCGGAAGCCCGACTCCCAAGACCCTCTTGTGCGACGGAGCCTCCCACAACATCCTGCTCGCCCCCTCCACCTCCCTCACTGCGACCGAGCCTTCTGACGCCACCAACACTAGGGACAGGTTCTCCGGGGGAGCCACCACTGCAAGCGTGACCTCCTGCACGACCGGCACGTGTTCTCCTTCGTGGTCCTTCACGAATTATGCACAGCTTCGGAACTCCTATTCCTCGACCTCCAATGCCCAGTCGACCTTCGACTCCGGTCTCGGCTCGATAACCGTGCAGGGCACAGTCGCAGGGAGCGCGGGCACGAGCCTCGGAAGCATGACGATCACTGGTGGATCATCTTCTTCGACCCTGTCCAACGTCTGGTCCGACTACAACCGCGCCGTCTCCAACTTTCCCTCCACTCTGAGCGGCGCTCCGGCGAACTCCCAGTGGCTCAGGTCGGGCACCTGCTCCTTCTCAGACACAACGGGCGGGAACACCGACGTCTGCAACTACTACAAGCAGTGGACCAACACCTTCAGCTTGTCGGCCACTGCCCAGTCGACCTTCGATTCAGGACTCTCGAGCGTCGCGATATCTGGAACCTCACTAGGCTCGTCAGCGACCGTCTGCACGGTCACCCCCACGAGCGGCCACTCGTCCGACACCTGCAGCGGCTACGTAGACAACTCCAACGCCCCGTCAGTCTCCACCACGATAAGCACCCCGCCGGCGAACTCACAATGGAAGTGCTCTACGTGCAACTTCGGGTCGATCACCTCAGGCGGCACGACGAAGACCGTGAGCTATTACAAGCAGTGGTCCACGACCTGGTCCGCGGCCGCCAACGCGCAGTCAACGTTTGACTCCGGCCTCTCCTCCCTCACGGTGACGGGCACCTCCCTGGGGACCTCAGCGAACATCTGTTCGATCGTTCCCATCAGCGGTCACTCTTCCGACACTTGTTCAGGGTACATCGACAACTCCCAATCGGGCTCATTCCCTGGCACGATTGGAGGGTCCCCGGCCAACTCCCGATGGGCGTGTTCTACCTGTTCCACCTCAGCGGTGTCTTCGGGCGGGACCACGGTGGCCGTGAACTACTACAAACAGTGGACCGAGACTTGGCAAGCCACCGCGAAGGCGCAGTCGACGTTGGACAATGGGCTGAGTTCCCTTGTGAAGGGCCGAGTCTTCGGCTCGGCGGGTGCTACGATTTGCACCCTGAGCACTTCAGGGACCCCCGCGACCACTTCCTGTACTGGATACATCGACAACGCACAGTCGGCTACCTTCGATTCGACGATGGCAGGAGCACCGTCCAACTCGCAGTGGATCTGCGGGTCCTGCACCACCTCCTCTCAGACATCCGGGAACAACTTGGTCAACGTCAACTACTACAAGCAGTGGTCCAACTCCTTCCAGCTCACTGCTCGAGCGCAGACCTCTTTCGACTCTGGGCTCTCTGCCTTCTCTTTCACCGGAACCTCCCTTGGGGTCAGCTCTGCGACCGTCTGCACCGCAGCAGTAACGTCAGGGCAGTCGACTGCCTCCTGCTCGGGCTACTCGGACACCGGGCAGCCCGCGAGCATCGCGGCCACGATCGGCGGCTCTCCTTCCAATTCCAGGTGGATCAACTCGGCGGGCGGGAGCTCTTCTACCTCATCGATTTCGGCGGGCGGGAGTACGTACAACACCGACTTCTACAAACAGTATTCCAACACCTTCCAGGCGACCGCGAGGGCCCAGACGACCTTCGACTCGGGCCTCTCCACTTTGATAACCGGGAACCAGCTGGGGTCGACCTCCACCGTCTGCGCTATCTCTCCCTCCGGCGGCCAGGCCACGGGCTCCTGTTCCGCCTACACGGACGCCTCCGGGTCGATAGCGTTCTCGGCCACGATGAGCGGGGCTGGCTCGGACGTGCGATGGGTGTGCGCGTCCTGCCCGACGCCTTCGGTCACCTCTGGAGGCTCGACGGTGAACGGGGACTACTACAAGCAGCTCTCCAATACCTACCAGGTATCCGCGAGGGCGCAAGCCTCCTTCGACACCGGGATGTCCTGGGCGGTGACGGGCGTTTCCCTAGGGGCCTCGGGCACAGTCTGCACCGTTGCCTCGGCCGCCTCCTCATCAGCCTCCTGCACCGGGTACTCTGATTACAACACAGGCGTGTCCGTCGCCCAGGCCGCTTCCGGGGCGCCGTCGGGCTCCCGTTGGCAGTCTTCAGTCGCATGCTCATTCACCCAGACCAGCGGAGGCAACACAAACAACTGCGACTCGTACAAACAATGGAGCACCACATGGACAGCCTCTGCGGCGGCCCTTGCCTACTTTGACAAGACAGACATGAGTGCGACCGTGACCGGGAGCAGCTTCGGCTCTACTACGTCGCTCTGTTCCATCTCGACAGTCTCAGGCGACGCCTCGGATGGGTGTTCAGCCTACGTCGACCACGCCGGAGCAGGGTCCTTCAGCATCGTCCTCTCCTCTCCGCCCTCGGATGAGAGATGGATGTGCTCTCCGTGCACGACTGACTCAGTCACCTCGAGTGGCTCGCAGTCAGTGAGCTACTACGCCCAGCTGAGCCAGACCTTCGAGGCGACCCCGGGCGCACAACCTCTCTTCGATCCCGGCCTCGGGCCTCTCTTGGTCTCCGGCATGTACCTTGGTGCCGGGTCGACCTTGTGCAGCATCGCTGTAGTTTCGGGCTCCACTTCTGCTTCTTGCCAGGCCTATGCGGATTATGGAAGCATCCCTAGCAGTCCTCAGACCATCGCGGGCGCCTCCTCCAATGCACGGTGGGCCTGCGGGGCCGCAGGCACGTGTTCGTACGCTCAAGTGACGTCTGCCGGCGCGACTTCGTCCCTCGTTTACTTCCACCAGTACTCTCAGACTTTCTCCTACTCGGTGTCCGACGGCGGGTCTCCCGGAGCTCCCGACGCGTCGGGCCTTCGGTTCGGCTCCTCCTACTCGCAGTCCGTGACCGGCAGTCCCACCTCCACTTGGTTCGACGCTTCGGGGAGCATATCGGTAACCAACCCCCTGCAGGGCTCAGGGTCCACTGAGAGGTGGGAGGCAGACCTTCCGGCCGTCCCAGCGTCGTCCTCCGCTACCTACTCCTTCGAATTCTTCCACCAGTACGTCCTCCAGACCTCCTACTCCACCTCAGATTCGAGCACTCCGACCACCGCTCCGTCTCTCTCCTACACTTCCATGGGGGCCGGGGTCTCAAGATCTCTTTCCGCGGGGTCGATGGAGACATGGCTCGATTCGGGCACCGACTGGACAGTCTCGAGTCCGATCACAGCCCCGTCGCTCACCGAAAGGTGGTCTTCCGCCCAGACCCTCTCGGGCACCTCCTCCGGGTACTCTACCCTCGCGGTTGCCTTCACCCACCAGTACGCTCTCTCAATCTCGGTTCCCGCACTCGTCGGCATCTCCCACCTCGGCGCCGTCTCAGGGGGTTCATCGTGCTCGACCTCAGGATCTACTGAGACGTGCTGGGTTCAGGCGGGCGGCAGCGCCGGCATAGAAGTAGACAGCGTGGTGACTTCAGGGGCTACCAGGTACGTCTTCTCCTCTTGGTCGGGCGCTTCCACATCCTCTTCTCCCTCCACAACAGTCTTGGTGGACTCTGCGAAGTCCGCCTCAGCCTCCTTCACGACCCAGTTCAAAGTCATGCTTCGACAGTCAGGGTCAGCAGAGCAGCCGGTCGTGGACTACTCCGCAGGCAGCCCCTCCTCTGGCCAGACTCCGATCTCCTTCTGGGCCGACCAGGGGTCGACGCTCACCTTCGCTTTTCCTTTGACGGTACAAGGAACGACGGGGGTCAGGTATGCGCTGACTTCGACCGACCGCTCTTCTGGGCTGTCTGTGACCAGCGCTACGAACGTCTCCGCGTCGTACAGGACGCAGTACTACCTCAACGTCACAACTTCCTTCAGCGAAGCGAGCGGCGGAGGCTGGTTCGACTCCGGATCCTCCTCCACCTTCGGGACCGCTGCCACCATCGAGTACCCATCCTCGGGGACCAGGCACCTCCTTGAAGGCTGGGAAGGCTCAGGGACCGGCTCCTACACCGGCACTGACCTTTCTCACCAGGTCACGCTCTCCGGCCCAATCTCGCAGTCCGCGACCTGGTCGACCCAGTATCTAGTTGCGTACGCGGCTACGGGCTGCGCGGTGGACCTCTCGGTCCCACAGTCGGAGTGGGTCTACTCCGGTGACAACTCGACCCTACTATTCACTTCCACGTCGGACGATGGCGCAGGGACCAGGTGTACCTTCGTGGCCGACGACCGGCCGAGCCCCGTGGAGGCCCCCATCACAGTCAACGGAACTTACGACACTTCTTTCTTCCTGACAGTCTCCTCAGACCACGGAAGTCCGAGCGGAGAGGGTTGGTACGAAAGCGGGTCCGCCGCCGACTTCGGCGCGACTTCGCCCGAGTATCAGAGCTCCACGACCCGCTACTCCCTCGTCGTCTGGACGAGCTTCTCCGAGGGAGGCTTCAACGGGACCTCCCTCTCCTCCTCGCTTGAGATGACCGGGCCCATCTCCGAGTCGGCCGCGTGGGTCCAACAGAACTACGTCACCTACTCGACGACAGGCTGCCCGTTCCCGGTCAGCACCCCCGGGCCCGAGTGGGTTGACGAGAACTCTTCCGCGACCGGCGGCTTCCCGACGAGCGCGGCGAACGGCGCCGGGGTCACCTGCAGGTTCATCGGGGACGACCGTCCCTCCCTTGTATCACAGCCCACCAACGTCACTGCCACTTACGCTACAGAGGGCTGCGTCTCGACGTGCTTCCTCGTGGAATACCAGGCAGCCGGTTGCGCCTTCAGCGCTTCCCTCCCAGAGTCCGAGTGGGTCCAGTCCGGCGATGCGCCTACTGGCACTTACCCGACCGCAGTCTCTAACGGCCAAGGAGGCAGGTGCGCCTTCTCGGCCGACGACAGGCCCTCCGAAGTCACAGAGAACGCGACAGTCACGGCCACTTATCGCCAGCAGTACTACCTCGGAATCACGACCTCACACGGGAGCGCAGTCGGGAACGGATGGTACGACTCAGGGTCCCGCGCTTCTTTCGCGCTCCAGACGTCAATCGTGGTCACCGGATCCGGCACCAGGTACCTCTTCCTCGGGTGGACCAGCTACTCTGCCGGTGGGTACAACGGCTCCCTCGCATCCGGCGCTGCCACTCTAGGAGGACCTGTCCAGCAGACCGCCCTCTGGTCCAAGCAGTTCCTCCTGACCGTAAGGTCCGACCCCAGCTGGGTCACCAGCAGGCCCCTGCTCCAGGGCTCCCCCGGATGGTACAACGCCGGGAGCACCCTCTCCCTGACCGCCAAGAGGGGTCCGTTCGTGTCGCCGACCAGTGACCGAGCCTACTTCACCAGCTGGACCTCCAACGGTTGGAACTCGACGAGCCGCTTCGTTTCGGTGACCCTCAGCGGGCCCGTCACGTTGACTGCGCACTACTCCATCCCCCAGACGATTCGCTTCTCCCTATCAGGGCCTACAAGGCTCGCCCCTGGCCAAGTGGGCTCCTACGCGGCGAGCTATTCATTCGCCGCACGCACCGTCCTTGACCAAGTGCACGTCCGCGGCTCGGTCATGAAGGCGTCGGCCGGTTCGAACTTCAGGATCTCCTGCGACGGCACGACCGTCTGGTCGGGCGATGCCCTGCCGAAGATGCGGATGACCGTCTCTGCCTGTGGCGGCTCCCTCACGTTCAGCAGGTCATGGTTCGACCTGTCCCTGGGCCACGTAGACTCCGGAGCCTCGCACACAATCTCCCTGTCCTTTGACTGGTCCTTCTCCAGCACAGGGACCTTCCGCCTCCTCGGCGGAGTCACGGCCTCCTCGGCCAGCTACTTCGGCAAGACCTCGACAGCGGCGACGTCTCCGCTTGTCGTCAGGGTCGCCCTCTCGTAGAAGGTTCGCGGCGCCTCCACAAACGCTATAAGCCCAGAACTGAAGCTGACGTCAAGTGAAGGGTCCCGAAGCGGCCTTCAGGGTCGCCCTCACTTTCGACGACGTCCTCCTCTCACCCAAGCACTCCTCGGTCACCTCCCGGAGAGACGCTGACACGAGAACCCTCTTCTCTCGCAACATTCCGCTCTCCGTCCCGATCGTAAGCGCCAACATGGACACTGTCACCGAGTCCTCGATGGCAATCTCGCTTGCCTGCCTCGGGGGCATCGGGGTCATCCACAGGTTCCTCAGCGTCTCCGAACAGGTCTCAGAGGTCACCAAGGTGAAGCGCTCGGAGAGCGTGGTCATCGAGGACCCGATGACCTTGGGGCCTGAGGCGACGGTCGGCGACGCCTCAGAGGCGATACGCGGCGCGAACGTCGGCGGCCTCGTTGTGGTCGACGGGAAGAAACGAGTCTTGGGCCTGGTGACAAGGCGAGACATCATCCTAGAGGACAACATGCGGAGGCCTGTGAAGGAAGTCATGACGCCGTTCAGGGACCTGGTCACTGCACCTCGGGGCGTCAGCCTTGAGAGGGCCAAGAGCCTCCTCAGGGACCACAAGGTGGAGAAGCTTCCCCTGATCGGACGCGACCGACGCCTGGCGGGGCTCATCACTTCGAGAGACATCCTCAAGAGAAAACAGTTCCCCCACGCGACCAAGGACTCCAGGGGGCGCCTGAGGGTCGCCGCAGCGATCGGGGTTCGGGGGGACCACATGGAGAGGGCAGGGCGCCTCGTCGACGCGGGGACGGATGCCTTGGTCGTGGACGTAGCCCACGGGCACTCCACGCTCGCGATCGAGACCCTGAGGGAGGTCAAGCGCGCGTTCCCCTCGGTCGACGTGGTCGCAGGAAACGTAGCAACGTCCAGAGGCTCGGCAGACCTGATCAAGGCGGGCGCCGACGCAGTCAAGGTGGGGGTCGGCTCGGGCAGCATCTGCATCACAAGGATAGTGACCGGCTCGGGCGTCCCTCAGCTCACGGCGGTCCTCGACAGCGCGAGGCCCGCCAGGGACGCTGGGGTACCCGTCATCGCGGACGGGGGGATCAGGAACCCAGGGGACGTCACGAAGGCCCTCGCAGCCGGTGCCTCTACCGTGATGATTGGGAGCCTCTTCGCCGGGACAGAAGAGAGCCCAGGACCAACGATCCTCAGGGACGGAGTGAGGTACAAGCTGACCCGCGGAATGGCCTCCTTGGCCGCGAGCGTGGGCCGCAAGGTGAGGGAGGGAGGAGAGCGGCTGGACGACGAGATGATAGAGGAAGTCATCGAGGAGAGCGTTCCTGAGGGAGTCGAGGGGCTCATCCCCTACAAGGGGAAGGTGGAGGAGGTCGTCAGGGAGCTCGTCGGGGGACTGAGGTCCGGCATGAGCTACTCAGGCGCGAGGAGCATCTCAGAACTTCAGAAGAAGGCCGAGTTCATCACAATCACGCCCGCTGGGGTAAAGGAGAGCCACCCTCACGACATCAAGAGGGTGATGTAGGGTCCCCAGCTTGGCAGTCGTGGGCCTCCAGTGGGGCGACGAGGGCAAGGGGAAGGTCGTCGACTACCTCTCGGAGGGGTTCGAGGCGGTCGCGAGGTACAACGGGGGCAGCAACGCGGGGCACACAATCGTCCTCGACGGACAGGCGTACAAGTTTCACCTCATTCCCTCGGGCGCGCTCAGGTCAAAGCGGCTGCTGATCGGCGCCGGAGTGGCTCTCGACACCGTGGTCCTCGCCGAGGAGCTTCACTTGCTTTCGCAGAGGGGCTTCAAGCCGGACCTCGTCGTGGACCCTCGCTGCTCCCTCGTGACCCCGATGGAGAAGGAATTCGACTCCTTCCTGGAGGGGCTGAGGGCCGGCCAGCCCCTCGGGACAACAAAGATGGGCCTGGGCCCCGCCTACGCGATGAGGGCGCTCAGGCTCACGCCCCGGGCCGTGGACCTCTTCTCAGACTCCTTCGAGGCTTCTCACCTGACGACTTTCTACGAGCGCCTTGGCATCTCTACCAAGGGCTTCGGACCTTGGCTCGAGTCCTCGAGGGAGCTCCTCCGGCCGCTTCTGGGGGACGTTGCTGGGGAGGTTGCCAGTGCAGGGAGGGACAAGGGGGTCCTCTTCGAAGGGGCCCACGGTGCGATGCTGGACCTCCTTTACGGGACGTACCCTTTCGTGACAAGCTCCTCGACCCTCGCGACCTACGCGCCCGTCGGCACTGGGGTCGGGGCCGCCCCTCCAGGCTCGGTCGGGGTTGTAAAGTGCTACACCACTCGGGTCGGAGAAGGCCCGTTCCCGACCGAATTCAGGGGAGCACTCGCCGATAGTATCAGGGAGAAGGGGAAGGAGTACGGCGTGACCACCGGGAGGCCCCGCCGGATCGGGTGGCTCGACCTCGTCGCCGTAAAGTACGCAGCCAGGCTCAGCGGAGTCACCAGCATAGCCCTGACGAAGGTCGACGTCCTCGCCGGGCTCGGCGAGCTCGAAGCCTGCACGGCCTACAGGTCGGGCGGCAAGGAATCCTCGGACTTTTTCGACTTCCTCGCCTCCGTCGATGACGCCGAGCCTGTCTACAAGACGCTGGAGCCGATTGGCGAGGGCGACTTCAAAGACCCATCGCGAGGGCCACTTAGGGCCCTCCTGGACTTGATCCGCGAGGAGGCAGGAGTGAAGGTCTCTCTCCTCTCTTACGGCGAGGACCGCTCAGCGACCCTGAACCTGTGACTATTCCTTGAAGACCCAGCGCAGGTCGGGCGGGTAGCTCCTCTTCACGACCTTTTCGTTGATCGCGTGGGCCACGAGAGGCAGTGCCAGGGTTATGTCCGCGTAGAGCGTCGCCTTCTTGGCTTCAGAGGAGATCTTCCCCCAGGAGATAGCCTCTTCGAGGGTGCAGCCTGAGAGGCCTCCCCACTGGGGAGAGTCCGCAGTGATCTGAATAGCGTACTCGTGCGGAGTCTCCTCCTCCCCGCCCTTCGCCAGCGACTTGATTATCGTGGCCAGCTGGATGGTGTCCTTCGGGACCCCTCCCCCAAGGTAGACGACTCCGGTCCTCTTTGTCCTCTCTGCGATCTGCGCCAGCTCCTCCATGTCCTTGGTCTGGTCCAGCCTGATCAGCTTCCCCTTCTGCCTCTTGAGCAGGCTCAGGGCAACGCCGTACCCGCTGTCGATCAGGCCAGGCGAATAGATCGGGACGTTGTTCTCATACGCCGCCGCCACTATGCTGTCGATTCCTCTCTTCGAAAGATACTCCCCGAACTGGTGAAGGAACTCCCTGGTGGAGTAGGTCTTCTTGGGGTCCAAGGTCGAGGCGAACTTGTAGATCGTCTCCTCGAGCTTCCGGTACTGTAGCTCGTCCGCGTACACGTCGTAGAACCGGTCCACCTTGAGCCTAAGGAGCTTCTCGTCGTCGGCGAGCCAAGTCCCCTGATAGTAGTGGTAGCCGAGGGCCTCCAGAATGTCTTCAGAGATGTTCGCTCCGGTGCTGACCAGGACGTCGACGTACCTCTTCTCGATGAGCCACCGGATGATCTTCCACTGACCCGTGGTGCTGAGCGACCCGGTCAGTCCAAGGAATATCGTCAGGTCCCTCTGGCGGGCCATCTCGGCCCAGATCTTTGCGACCTCGCCGAGCTTCTTGCCCTGGAAGCCCGTCTGCGACATCTGGTCCAGCAATGCGGACAGGCTCTTCCTTCCGACCTGGATAGTCGAGACTGGTTTCGAGAGGACTTTCTTCTTTGACGTCACGCCCGCAGGTCCTCCAGGTTCCGCTTAATTGCTTTACTTGACAGTGACAGACTTCGCGAGGTTCCGGGGGTAGTCGGGGTCGTTCCTCCGCGCGACCGCGAAGTGATACGCCAAGAGTTGGAGGGGTATCGCTTCCACGACTGGCATGTACTTCGGCTGGACTTTGGGAACCTTGAGGAAATGGGCGTAGACCTGGTCCCTCTCGTCAGAGACCCCGATTACCTCCGCTCCGCGAGCCTTGAGCTCCTCGGCGCTCGAGAGCGAGTCTGCATGCGTGTCTCCTGACGGGTTGATGACCACTACCGGGGTCCCTTTCTCTATGAGCGCGAGGGTACCGTGCTTGAGCTCGCTCGCAGGCATCCCCTCCGCATGGATGTACGAGAGCTCCTTGAGCTTCAGCGCCCCCTCCATCGCGACGGGGCTCTCGTAGCCCCTGGCGACGAAGTAAAAGTCGGGCCTCTCCGAGTAGAGCTTCACGAGCTTCAGTACCTCCTTCTCGGTGCCCAGCGCCACTTTGACCGCCTCCGAGAGCTCGTGGATACCGTTGGGGCGCTTCTTGCCCAGGACCGCATCCACCACTAAGCTCGCGACCACCACCTGGGCGGTGAAGCTCTTGGTCGCCGCGACCCCGACCTCGGGCCCGCAGTTGAGGAGCAGGACCACGTCGCTCTCCCTGGCGAGGGTCGAGCCGGCCGCGTTCACGATCGACAGGACGCGGGCCCCGCTCTTCCGTGCCACCTTGACCGCCTCCATCACGTCCGCCGTCTCACCGCTCTGGGAGAGTACAACTACCACCGACCCCTTGGTGAGGAACCCCGCGTGCTCCTTGAGCTCCCCGGCCACGACTACGTCGCACCTGATCCCTGCTTCCTTGTTGAGCCTGAACTTCATCAGAAGGCCCGCGTGATAGCTCGTCCCCGACGCGGTGATGAAGAGTGACTTCGCCCTCCTGATGGCAGAAGCGAACTGCTCGACCTTCCCCTGCTCCTGGACCGAAGCCGCCACTACGGTCTGAGGTTGTTCGTTGATCTCCTTGAGAGTGTAGTGAGCGTACTCCGTCTTCGACAGGTCCGAGAGCTCCCAGGCGACCTGCGTCGGCTTGCGCCTGACCTCCTTGCCCTTCGGCCCGATGATCTTGGCGCCGTCCTTCGTCAGCTCGACGACCTCGTGGTTGTCGAGGAAGATGGTCCTGTCGGTGTGCTCTATGAACGCAAGAACGTCGCTCGCGAGGAACATCTTCCCGTCCCCCACCCCGACGATGAGCGGCGCGTCCTTCCTTGCGCCGATGATCACGTCCGGCCTGTCCTGGAAGAGCACCGCAATCGCGTACTGTCCCTTCAGCTTCTTCGTGGCCGCCAGGGTCGCCTTGAGCGGGTCTTTGACTCGCTGGTACTCTGACTCGATCAGGTGCGAGATTACCTCCGTGTCAGTCTCGCTCTTGAACCTGTGGCCCCCTCGCGTCAGGGCCTTCTTGAGCGGCCGATAGTTCTCGATTATGCCGTTGTGGATTACAGCGACCGCCTCCCTGCAAGAGGCATGAGGGTGCGCGTTCTTGTCGCTGACGCCCCCGTGCGTGGCCCACCTGGTGTGTGCTATCCCGATTGAGCCCTTTAGGCCGGAGAGGGCGTGCTTTCCTTCGATCTCGTCGACGCGCCCGGCTCCCTTCCTTACCCTCAGCATCGAGCCGCTTATCGTGGCCATCCCTGCCGAGTCGTACCCGCGATACTCCACTCTCCGCAGACCGTCGAGGAGAAGCCCCGCGACCGGCTCGTCAGACACGCATCCGACTATTCCGCACATGCCCTTTCGCGAACCTCCTCTGTGTAATAACCCCAGCAAAAGGGATTCCTCGACCATGCATAGGCACCTGTGCATCTGGCGCGGTTGAAAGGTCCCGCTGTCCTCGAAACCATGCAAAACCGTTTATTAGTGGTCCGGCCCTTCAGCCGGTGTGCACAAGGAAAAACTACTCTTCGACCCCAAGGGAGGAGACGGCCTCGCCAAGAGAGTCCTGGTCGCAGACAGGCCTGACGGCTTCCGTCCCGCCTCCAGTAAGGTGGGTCAGAAGATTCTCGAGCTCCTGGCGGGCGGGCCAAAGTACCCGGCGGAGGTCGCCCGCGCCCTGGGCGTCCACCACCAGACGGTGTACTACCACATCGGCAGGCTCGAGAAGGCGGGCCTGATCGCCCGGGTGAAGAGCGAGTCGATCCGCGGGGGAGAGGCCAACCACTACGCCCTCTCCGCGGACGGGTACGCGGTCGAATTCCCTGTGGAGGGGGAGTCGATGCCGACCCTGCAGTCGTCCTCGAGGTCCAAGTCGCTGGGCCGGTTCTTCAGGGAGTTCTTCTCCTCCGGGGTCTTCGACGGATGGATCGTCGTCGGCTCCCCCCTCCAGCACGGGGCGACCGGCACCCAGGCGAGGGACGGGCACTACGCCGTGCAGCTCGGGTTCGCACTCGGCCAGTTCGTCTCGCTCCCCCAGACCTTTCCAGTGAAGCTCGACGTCGACCTCAGGGCGGAGAAGCTCCTGGGGCACAACCTCGTAATCGTCGGAGGCCCGAGGACGAACGTGGTGGCCGAGGAGCTGAACCCCAGCCTGCCGATACGATTCAAGGCGGGCGGCTTCTGGGGCTCGATAGTCGATGACAGGGGCGCCACATACTCCTCAGAGCTCGACTGCGTCGTGGCCAAGGTCAAGAACCCGTGGGATAGCCAACGGACATGCATCCTGGCGGCTGGCCTCACGGGCGCGGGGACAAAGGCGGCCATCATCGGGATCTGCAACTTCGCCGATTCGCTCTTCCAAAAGTACAGGGACGGAGACTACGCTTCTGTGCTCAGGGGAGCCGACAGAGACGGCGACGGAAAGGTCGATTCAGTCGAGATCTTGAGGCAGGCTCGGGCCTAGGCCCTTCTTCCTCTTCGGCCGCCCTTCTTCCTTGTTGTGTCGTGCGGAATTGGGGTCGCGTCCTCAATCCTGCCTATCTTGAACCCGGCCCTCGCGATGGCTCTGATCGCTGCCTGGGCTCCAGGCCCCGGCGTCCTGGGCCCGGTCCCCCCGACGGCCCTGACTTTGATGTGGACCGAAGTAATCCCCTTGCCCTTGGCCACCTCTGATGCGGCCGAGGCGCTTCGCATCGCAGCGTAGGGGGACGACTCGAACCTGTCAGCCTTCACGTGCCTGCCGCCGGAGGAGAACGCGATCGTCTCCGCCCCGGTCAGGTCGGTGATGTGTACTATCGTGTTGTTGTAGGAGGAGTAGACGTGCACTACGCCCCACCTCTCGGTCAGGACCTCTTCCTCGGTGGCCAACTAGCTCGCCTCTGCCTTCTGCTCCGCCGCCTGCGGCTCCGCTTCGGGATTGGGAGCGGGTCCCTCGGACGGGGCGGGTGCCGGTGCCGCGGGCGCCTCCTTCTTCGGCATAAGCAACATGAGCGTCGCCTCCTCCTTGTGCCGAACTTCATACCCGGGGATGGTGATCGTCCTCTTCCCCAGGGCGACATGCCCGTGGACTATCAGCTGCCTGGAGTGCAGGGGCGATAGGGCCATCCCATTCTTGAACACGAGCGTCTGGAGCCTTCTGGCGAGCATATCTTCCACCGTCAGGCTGAGTATGTCGTCCAGCGAAGCCCCCTCGGTCACGAGCCCGCGCTTGTAAAGACTGTCGAGGAGCTTCTTCTCTTCGCGCAGCCTGACGGCCTCGGTCGCCGCAAGGAGGGTCCTCGCCTGCTTCCTGGCGGAGCTTAGCTGCGTCTGAGCCTTCCAAAGTTCCCTCTTGTTTCTGAGTCCGAAGGTTCCGACGAGGTACAGCTCCTGGGCCAACTGGTCAGCCCGCCAAGGGCTGCGCGGCCTGTTGTACTGCTTCCTCGCCTTCTTCGGGTCTCCCAAGAATTACTTCTCTTCCTTAGCCGTCGCCGCAGCCTTTGCGGCCGCGACCAGCGTGGCCTTCCTGACCCCGACGGTCCTTCCCTTCCTGCCGGTCGTCCTCGTCCTCTGGCCCCTGACCTTCAGACCCAGGCTGTGCCTTACTCCCTTCCAACTCTGGATGTTCCTCTCGTCCTCGATGTCGTTCCTCTGGATGAAGTCGAGGTCGGACCCCAGGAGCTGCTTCGTCTCCCCGGTCTCCGGGTCGTTCCTCCTGTTGTAATACCACTGCGGCAGCTGCCCCTGCGAAGAGGCCTGAATCGCGCGT
Organism: archaeon; assembly: GCA_016432545.1. Lineage (NCBI taxonomy): Archaea > archaeon. Next base: position 604,005 of record CP066694.1, on the reverse strand, counting down.
TCCACGTCCTTGATCTGCTCGTCTGAGAGCGTCCCGAGCCTTACCCGTGGGTCGAGGCTGAGACTCTTGGTGATAACGTTCGCGAAATTGTACCCTACGCCTCTCAGGTCCGAGAGCGCTATGATTAGCTTCTTTCCACCTTCGAGGTCCTTCCCTGCGATCCTCACGAGATGCCTGAACTCAGCCGCGGTCGACAATTTCCAAACCTGCCCGACCGCTTTGGGATATAAGTTTTGAAGGGCTCTCATCATGGGACGGCGGAGATGCCAAATTGGTCGACGGTCCAGACCGCCGCGGCCTTGTTCATTCTTGTTGGGGCCTTCGTTGTGGGGTTAGGGCTTGTTCAAGAGTGCCTAACCAGTTGCTCGCCCTACGTCGGTCGCTGTTGCATCCGCAGCTGACGATACCGCTACTCGTCGCTGGGACCCTCATCATGGTCCTCTCGGAGGCTGTACTCGGACTTGCGTCACACAAGGTCAGTCAAGCCGTTTCTGTTGCAGCCTCTCCGACCCGTCGGGGCTGATGGCGCCTCCGGCCTAGGGGTTGGAGATCGCATTCCCGCCGACCAGTTCGAGCGACTGCGTCCCAAACTGGAACTTGACCAGGAACCCGGAGGACTCATCGTACCAGAAGATCCATCTCTCGCTTCCAAAGGCGCCGGTCCGGTCCAACTCCGCCCTCAGGGTCACACACTGGTGCCCTGCGACGACGAACGTGTCGCGCGCGACAATCGGGACGCTCTCTGACTTTTGCCCAGTATCGTATCCAAAGCCGATGGGCACGCTGGAAGAGATCCCCAGGCCCTTCGGAATCCACAGGAAGAAGGAGCTGTTGATGAAGTCCGGGGAAGAGGGATCCAAGAACCACGGTCCGCTGTACCTCACGTCCGCCTTCTCGACCAGCCGCGAGTCCGTCCCGACAACGAACCAGTTGGTCGCATTCACTGAATTGTCAGAAGTGCCTGCGTGGAAGAGCCCGGTCACTTTGTTCGTCAGGTTGACGCTGTCCGCGGAGACCTGCGAGAACCTGAACTCCCATCTCATCGACCCGCCCTGCCCGGAAGAGAAGTTGTACTCCAAGTACTTGCCCTGAAGGGATTGGAACCTATCGCCCGATGCCGCAGGTCCGCCGCCGAGGCCATAGTAGTATCCCAGGTAAGCCGTAGTCGCGACCACAACTGCCACGACTGCGAGCCCTGCAAGGGCCGCCCTCCCCTTGGAGATGCCCCTTCGCTTCATCGGCCCCCGAGGATGCTTGCCTTGTGTTAAGGGTTGGGCGGACGACGGTCTGGGGGCAGACGGGGGGTTGAAACGCCCCAATCGCCTTCCAAACCTTTTTAACCAGAAAAGAAACCGCAAGCTAGAAGCGGTACGTCTCATGGGCAAATATTGCAACCTAGCAGGTGTGGTCGATGGTTAAGGTCAAGCTCCTAGAAGAGACTACGGACTCTGTAACCCTCCAACTGGAAGGAATCGACCGCTCTTATGCCAACGCCGTTAGGCGCTTTTGCATCGCAGAGGTACCCGCGATGGCGATAGACGACGTGGTGATCCTGGAGAACTCCTCAGTGCTCTACGACGAGATACTCGCCCACCGCCTCGGCATGGTCCCGATCAGGACCGACCTCGAAAGATACAACCTTCCAGAGGACTGCGACTGCGGCAACCCCCTCGGGTGCCACAAGTGCCGGGTCCTCTTCGTCCTCGACGCCAAGGGCAAGGAGAAGATCACGATAGTAACCTCGGGCGACCTGGTCTCAGAGGACAGGGAAGTCAGGCCCGTCAGCGAGAGCATACCCCTCGTGAAGCTCGCCGTGGGGCAGTCTGTCAAGCTCGAAGCTTACGCGCGCCTCGGAAGAGGCAAGGAGCACGCGAAGTGGCAGCCGTGCACGGTCGCAGTCCTCACCGACGGCAAGAACGAAGGCACCTACAACCTGATGGTAGAGTCAGCCGGGGGTCTCCCCGCGGGCAAGATAGTCCTAAAGGCAATCGACCTGCTCGAGAAGAAGCTAAAACAGATACAGGTCTCGGTCGCGGCAGGCTCGTCATGACCTCGGCAAACCCGCTTCTGCGATACGCCTCGGTGATGCTCGAGCGCGCGGCCAAGGAACAGAAGGCCCCGATCTGGGGCGTAGCATCTCGCCTCCTCTCAGGACCGACGGAGAACCGCGTAGCGATCAACCTCGGACGCCTCTCTCGTATCGCCGCCCAGGACGGCGCTCTGTTCGTCCCCGGCAAAGTCCTCGGTTTCGGCAGCATCGACAAGAAGGTGGTCGTGGGCGCTTTTTCCTTCTCCTCCAGCGCGAAGTCAAAGATCGAGTCGGCGGGAGGGACGGCCCTCACTGTTGAGCAGTTCATCAAGAAGTACCCGAAGGGCAGCGGAGTCAAGCTTGTCAAGTAGTGGCACGACCTACGTCGACGCGACCAACCAGATCGCGGGGCGCCTCTCCTCCAAGGTGGCCAAGCTGATCCTCTCGGGGAAGAGAGTGGTGGTCGTGAACGCAGAGAAGTCGCTCCTCTCCGGTTCCAGGACCGCGGTTATCAACGAGTGGAAGGAGAAGCTCGAGATCGCAAGCAGGGTCAACCCGATCTACGGCCCCATCCACCCCCGAAGGCCTGACAACATCCTACGTAGGATGGTCAGGGGCATGGTCCCCCGCAAGAAGCCGAAGGGCAGCCTGGCCATGAAGAGGCTCAGGGTATACATCGGCGTCCCGCAGGGAGTCGACGCGGCGAAGCTGATGCAGTTCCCCGACTCCACGGCGTCGCGCCCGATCCCAGTGTACGTCACCATGCAGGAGCTCTCCAAGAGCCTGGGGTGGAACGACTAGTGGTCGCCTCAGCGAAGCCCGCGGTTAAGAAGGCCCCCAAGCTCTACTCAGGTGCCCGCAAGACCGCAAGGGCCACGGCCGCAATCACCCTCGGGGCCGGAAGGGTCCGAGTCAACGGCACCCCGGTCGAACTGTGGGAACCCGAGCCTGCGCGCCTCCACCTCCTCGGGCCGATCGCCGTCGTCTCGGAGCTCAGGGAGAAGTACGATATCGACGTCAGCGTCTCTGGCGGAGGCTTCATGGGCCAGGCCGACGCAGCGGCCATGGCGATAGCGAGGGCCTACGTAGACCAAGTCAGGGGCAGTGAGTACAAGGACAGGATGAACGCGTTCAACAAGTATCTCCTCTCCGGGGACCCGCGACAGGCGGAGCCCAAGAAGTTCGGCGGACCGGGAGCGCGCCGCAAGAGACAGAAGAGCTACAGGTGATTTGAGAGCATGATGATCCCTATCCGCTGCTTCACCTGCGGGCGCCTTATCGGCGAGAAGTTCGTGACCTTCCAATCCAGGACCAAGTCGGGCGAAGATCCGGCCAAGGTACTCGACGACCTCGGGCTCAAACGATACTGCTGCCGAAGGATGCTCATCTCATCAGTGGACGTCATCGACCAGGTCCTGCCCTTCTTCAGCCGCAAGGCGGACGTCCAGTAGGGCGATCTGTCGATGTCCCAGTTCGAAGACGACGAGGCGGGCTCCGAAGACACCATCGTTGCGGGGAACCTCTCAGAGAAGGCCCTGCTTGCCACCGGCATCAGGATCGGGACCCCGGTCCGGACGAAGAGCATGGAGAAATTCACAGCGAAGCCGAGGCCCGACGGGCTCCACATGATCGACTACCCTCAGACCCTCGACCGCATAGAGGTCGCGGGGAAGTTCATCGCGAAGATCGGCGCCCAGAACACTGTCGTCTACACCAGCCGGGAGCACGGCACCATGGCGGTCGAGAAGTTCTGCGAGGCGACTGGCGCGATGAAGAGGATCGGGAGGTTCATGCCAGGGACTTTCACGAACCCGCTCTACCCCGGCCATCTCGACGCGGAGCTGGTGCTGGTCGCCGACCCGATGTCCGACACGCAGGCGATAGTAGAAGCCGGCAAGCTGGGAGTCCCGGTCATCGCAGTCTGCGACACTGACAACATCACCGACGACGTCGACCTGGTCATACCGGGAAACAACAGGGGACGAAAGGCCATCGCGGCCATCTTCTGGCTGCTCGCAAGGTCGACTCTCGTCAACGCGGGCCAGCTGGCCCCTGACGCGCCGATGAAGTACTCGATAGAGGACTTCGAGACCAAGATCGACGAAGAGCAGAAGGCCGAGATCCTAGAGGAACGTATATCCGAACGCCGCGACTAGCGGCCACGCTTGCCCACCCGGAAGCCTGCGGTCGCCGGTTCATTCTATCCCTCCGACCCCTCCGAGCTGACCACGATGATCAAGGAGTCATACCTCTCCCCTCTAGGGCCCGGAAGGCTCCCGCCGGACGATCCTGCCAAGATTGACGCGGTCGCCGTCGTATCGCCGCACGCCGGATACCAGTACTCGGGCGCGATCGCGGCGCACAGCTACCTGCACGCCTCTTCTCTGAGGGACCCAGACCTCCTAGTGGTCGTCGCGCCAAACCACTACGGAGTGGGGAGCGGGGTCTCGACCTTCGAGTCCGGTCTCTGGGAGACGCCCCTGGGGGCCCTTCGGGTCGACACCGAGGCCGCCTCCAAGCTCGCCGACGCCTGCGACCTCGTCTCCTTCGAGCCGGAGTCGCAAAGGATGGAGCACTCGCTGGAGGTACAGCTTCCGTTCCTGCAGCACATCTTCGGGGACGCGGTGAGCTTACTCCCCGTTTCCATGCTCCTCCAGGACCAGGCCACGGCCGAGTCGGTCGCCAGGGGCCTCCAAGCAGCTGTCGAAGGGCGGAGGCCTGTGATCGTCGCCTCCTCCGACCTGACGCACTACGAGCCGGACGAGTCCGCGAGGCGAAAGGACGGTGCCCTCCTCGAGGAGGCTTGCGCGCTGGACCTCGACGGCTTCTACTCCACCCTCGCCGAGCTCCAGGTGACCGCCTGCGGGTATGGCCCGATCGCGACCGTCGTCTCCCTGGCCCGGGCCCTAGGCCTCAAGAGGGGGGAGCTCCTCAAGTACGCGACCAGCGGCGACACGACCGGCGACAAGCATCAGGTCGTGGGGTACGGTTCATTGAGATTCGTAGCATCATGATGGCCATCGCCGAAGCTCCCGCCAAGGTCATCCTCACCGGCGAGCACTTCGTAGTCCACGGCGCCTGGGCACTCGCAGCCGCGGTCTCAAGGCGCTCTCATGTCGAGGTCTCGAAGGCTGACAGGCTCCACATCCACTCGACAAGGTTCCCGGGCCCCCGCCGCGCCCCTCTCCTTCCCGCGTACAAGGTCGTCGAGGCCATGGCGCGCGAGCACTCTTTCCCCACGGGCCTCTCGGTGTCGATCTCTTCAGAGATCCCCGAGGGCGCGGGCCTGGGCTCCTCAGCCTCGACGCTGGTCTCCGTCGCAGCGGCGGTGGCGAAGCTCCAGGGAATCAGGCTCACCCCCGACGAAGCCGCCCGCTGGTCGATGATAGGCGAGAAGGAGGTGCACGGCAAGCCCTCGGGCATTGACCCCGCGATCTGCTCGCGGGGAGGCGTCCTCCTCTTCAGGCCGGGCGAGAAGCCGAGGCCGGTCCGTCTGGACTCCCCCAGGTCTCTCCTCGTTGCCTATACTGGCGTAACAAGGAGCACGAAGCGCCAGATCAGCAGGGTCTCCGCAGTCAGGGAGATGTTCCCTGCCCTCTTCGCAGGCCTCACAGAGTCAGCCGGGGAGATCAGCCTCCTGGCCGCCCAGAAGCTCCGCGAAGGAGACATCAAGTCCCTCGGCCGGCTCCTCTCCTTCAACCACGCTGTCCTCTCCACCATGGGGGTCTCGAACGCCTCGCTCGACCGGCTCGTGGACCTCTTCCTCTCCCTCGGGTCCTACGGCGCCAAGCTGACCGGCGCCGGAGGGGGCGGGAGCGCGGTCGCGGTCGCGCCCAAAGGAAAGGAAAAAAGCATAATCTCGGGCCTCACCGCGCGAGGATTTGACGCGTTCAAGACGGAGATTCCGGTCAGGGGTGTCCAGAGCTGGCTAAGACGGTAGTCGCCAAGCTGGGTGGCTCGGTGATAACCGACAAGTCCAAGCCCTACTCCTACCGCTCGGACGTCGTCTCGGCCCTCTCCGAGGAGATAGCTTCCTCCGACGAGAACGTCGTAGTGGTCCACGGAGGCGGCTCCTTCGGGCACGTCCTAGCCCACCAGCACGGGATCTCCTCGACCCCTTCGGAGGCCTCGCCCCATGGCGTGGCCAGGACCAGGGCTGCGATGTACGAGCTCAACCAGTTGGTCTGCAGGACGATGATGGAGTTCAAGGTCAACCCCTACCCCTTCTCCCCCTTCGACGCCGCCGGCAGGGCCGGGAAGGCGGAGCTGGCCAAGTGGCTGAGGGACCTCCTCAAGAAGAAGATGACCCCCCTTACCTTCGGGGACGTGACGACCTCGGGGAACGGGTTCAGGATCCTGTCGGGGGACCTAATCGTCCTCGAGCTGGCCAAGAGCCTCCTCCCTGAGAGGTGCGTCTTCGCCCTCGACGTGGACGGAGTCTACGAGGAGAACACGAGCGTGATCATACCCGAGCTCTCCCCCTCCAAGATCCGGAAGATGAAGGTCGACGCGGGCGACGACGCGACCGGAGGGATGAAGTTGAAGCTTGACGTGGCGGCCCGCCTCGCGACGCTTGGGTCCAAGGTCTGCTTCGTCTCAGGCTATCGCAGGAACGAGTTCTCGAAGGCCCTGAAGGGGCTCGAGTTCTACGGGACAGTGGTCCGATCCTGACCCCGAGCCGACCGGTGCCTCCCTCATGAGCGACCTCCAATCAGAGATGAAGCGAGTGAAGGGGCGGGTGGACCAGCTCATCCTCACCGACCTTCTTCCAAAGTCGAGCCCGGTCAAGGAGGTGGACCTCCTCTACGGAATGATGCGCGACTACCCTGCCCGGCCGGCCAAGGGGATGCGCCCCTTCCTCTGCGTGACGACCTGCCGCGCCGCGGGTGGGACCGAGGACTCCGCACTCCTCACAGCTGCCTGCATCGAGCTCTTCCAGCACTGGATACTCATACACGACGACATCGAGGACGGCTCCGAACTCCGCAGGGGCGAGCCCTCCCTCCACCGCAAGTTCGGCGACGCCCTAGCAATAAACGCCGGGGACGCACTCCACGCACGCATGTGGGGGGCCCTCCTCCTCAACAAGGACAGGGTCGGGATGGAGACGACTCTCAGGGTCATGGAGGAGTTCGCGAGGATGGTCAACGAGACGACAGAGGGACAGCACATGGAGCTGGGCTGGGTGAGGAACCGCCGCTGGGACCTGACCGAGGCCGACTACTTCCAGATGTGCAGGAAAAAGACCTCGTGGTACACCGTCGCCTCTCCTTGCAGGCTCGGCGCGATAGTCGCAGGCGCGGGCCCCGAGGCCCTTGAGGCGCTGGAGGACTTTGGGATCAAGCTCGGGGTCGCCTTCCAGATCCAGGACGACGCGCTGAACATAGTCGGCGACCAGAAGAAGTATGGCAAGGCGACCTCCGACGACCTCCTCGAGGGGAAGCGGACCCTCATACTCCTGCACCTCCTCAAGGTCGCCTCCCCGTCAGAGAGGGCTCGGCTGACCGAGATCATGAACAAGGAGAGGGCTGACAAGACCCCCGAGGAGGTCTCCTATGTTCTGCAGCTGATCGAGAGCCACGACGCCGTAGGCTACGCCAGGAAGCGCGCCACAGAGCTGATGAAGGAGGCGACGGCGTCGCTAGGGACGGTCGACTGGTCGGCGGACAGGGAGGCGGCCGCCCTCCTCGGCTCCTTCGCGAGGTTCGCGGTCGATCGGGAATGGTAAAGGGCCAGTCCGAGCTGCGGGAAGAAGTCCTCGCGGCCCTCGAGAAGGGGGCCCTCCTCAACGCAACCAAGCACGCCGGCAAGGCCGAGGTGGGAGCCGTCATCGGGCGCGTCCTCGCAGAGTTCCCAGACCTGAGGTCCAACTCTGGGGCAGTGGCGAAGGCCGCCCAGGCCTCGGTGCAGCAGGTCAACTCGATGTCCTCGGCCCAGCAGGCCGAGCTCCTCGCACGGAAGTACCCGGAAGCGGACAAGCCTGCCCAGAGGGAGACCAGGTCGGGCCTCGACCCCCTCCCCAACGCGGTCAAGGGGAAGACCGCCTTCCGCCTCCCCCCCGAGCCATCCGGGTTCATGACGATCGGGCACGCCATGGCTTTCACCATTAATTTCCTCTACAAGGAGATGTACGGCGGACAGCTCTGGCTCCGCTTCGAGGACACCAACCCCCGGAAGGTCCAGCCTCTCTACTACGACAGCTTCAGGTCGGGCGCGAAGTGGCTCGGAATCGAGTGGGACCACGAGAAGAACGTCTCCGACGACCTCGAGATCGTCTACTCGCACGGCAAGAAGCTAATCGAATCAGGGCACGCCTATGCCTGCTCCTGTCCGCCCGAGAGAGTCAAGCAGCTACGCTTCGAGGGCAAGGCATGCGAGCACCGCGAGACTCCCCCCGAAGCGAGCCTGAGAACCTGGGACGAGCTCCTCGCCAAGAAGCACAAAGAGGGAGAGTACGTGATCCGCTTCAAGGGCGACATGCAGAGCCTCAACTTCTCCCTCAGGGACACCAACCTCTTCAGGACCATCGACCATCCTCACCCTCTGACGGGGACAAAGTACTCCCTGTGGCCCACCTACGACCTCGCCAACGCAGTGGAGGATGAAGTCTGCGGGATCACTCACATCCTCAGGAGCTCGGAGTTCAGGACAGAGCTGCAGCAGCTCCTCAGGGAGGCCCTCGGACTCAGGACGCCGGAGGTCATACAGTTCTCGAGGTTCAACTTCAAGGGGACGCCCGTGTCGAAGCGCCTCCTCCGCCCCCTGGTCGAGCAGAAACTCGTCACGGGCTGGGACGACCCCCGCATGCCCACCGTGGAGGGGGTCAAGAGGAGGGGTATCATCCCCGAGGCGATCAGGCAGTTCACGCTGCTCGTCGGGTACACGAAGTCCGAGCACGAGTACGACTGGAGCATCCTGCTGTCCCTCAACAGGAAACTCCTCGACCCAGTCTCGAAGAGAATCTTCTTCGTCCCAGACCCGGTGGAGCTCACCGTCCAAGGGGCTCCCGAGCGCGACGCCAACATCTCTTTCCACCCGCAGAACGACCTCGGGTCCAGGACTATACCCACTCGTGGGGTCTTCTTCGTCGCCAAGCCCGACCTCGCGGCCATCAAGGAGGGGACTCTCTTCAGGCTCATGGACCTCTACAACGTCAAGCTGAAATCTTCGGGAGCGAAAGCCACAGGGGATTACGCAGGCGACGAGCTCATCGACGGCACCAGGAAGTTCCAATGGGTGACGCCCGACCACGAGGAGGTCAGGGCTCTTTCGCCCGGCGCCCTATTCGACGACGCTGGAAACTTCGACAAGGAGAGCCTCAAGGTACTTGGAGGCTTCGCGGAGGAAGCCTACTCCAGCCTCAAGGTCGGTGAAGTGGTGCAGCTCCCCCGCATCGGGTTCGCCAGGGTCGACTCGCCCGGGGTCTTGGTCCTCAGCGGCTAGGGAATCCAGCTCACAGAGGCCCAACCGCCATCAGACCCGGTCAAGGTTTATCTACGCCCCAAAGACCCCGACTTTTGGGAGATATGCAAGATGACCCCCAAGCCGTACTACATCAAGGTCGACACCCCTAAGGAAGTCTCTGAGGCAGCCTACGAGGTCCTTCGACAGGCATCTCGTTCCGGAAAGGTTCGGAGAGGGACAAACGAGGCCACGAAGGCAATCGAGCGCGGGCTCGCTAAGCTGGTAGTCATCGCCGAGGACGTCACGCCGCCCGAGGTCGTTGCCCACCTTCCGATACTCTGCGAAGAGCGCAAGATTCCCTACGTGTTCGTTCCCTCCAAGGACCAGATAGGCCCAGCCATCGGGATTGACGTCTCGACCGCCTCAGCAGCGGTCATCGAAGCTGGCGAAGGAGCCCAGATCCTCGAGCAGGTGACCCAGGAGCTGGCGAGGCTGAACAAGGCCGCATGAGCAGCAAGAAAGAAGTCGAGAGCCTAACCCCGGCTGAGGTCGTCCAGATCGTCGGAAGGACGGGGGTCGCTGGGGAGATTACTCAGGTCAGGGTCAAGATTCTGGAAGGGAAGGAGAAGGGCCGGATTCTCACTAGGAACGTAAAAGGACCCATTCGGCTCGCGGACGTGCTAGTTTTAAGAGAAACTGAACGCGAAGCTCGGAAGCTGAAATGAGCTTATTTCGCTAATCTAAGGCTAGAATAGGCCTCATCCTGACTTTCAAGGACCGGAAGGCTCCCAAGAGACGACAAAAAGCTGATTTTCAGTTTTGGTGTCTCCGCGAAGTCTCAATACTAGCTATCTACCTGCTCCTTGATCATACGTCCTCAGAAGATCCGCGGCGACCCTTGACTTCTGCGGATGCTTCAACAAAGTGCCGACCCTTTCGAGCCATTTCTTCTTCCCTCCAGAGAGGATCTCAATCAAGTAGGAGTTCTTCCTCGTAACGATGGTCACGCCGTGAGTTTCATGCTTGCGTCCTCTGTGGCTGCTCAGTCGAGTCCTCACCGAACTGGGCTCTAGCCTGATCTGGGAAACCAAGGAGAGTCTGGATATGCCCAGGAGCCGCCTGTCCGAGTTGACCATCGCGAAAATCCTACCGTGGGGTGACTCGATTGGGACAGGCGGAAGTAGGCTTCCTTCGGCATCGCTGATTCCGGACTGGAAGTGTGGCGCCAGATCCTCTTCCATCGCAACAGAATGCATCGAGTCATACCTTGGCTGCATCATGTCATCGAAGAAGGCTCGCCTTATGAGCGTAGAATCCAGAGCAACCGTATGTTGGGGGTTGTCAGATATGTTTCGAGGTCTCGTGTACGCTCGCCAGCCAATCCTGTTCTCCAGAGCAATTCGCTTCACAAGGTCGACCAGCGAGTCCTTGAATTCTTGGTTCGAAGTGACGACCCTGATTTCGCCCCACTGCGGATAGCCATCTCCGTAGGCCAGGCCTGCGAATCTTGCGAGCTTGGTGTCGACGAGGACCCCAGCAGGCTTGTCGTATAGTGTAGAATCTAGCTCTATTACCAATCGTTGACTGAAGAGAGGAGAATTCTTAACGCCCCTGCACGACGAAATTGTGAGACTCGTCTGGGCGCTTAGGCCTCTCACAGTTTTTATATGAACGCCCAAAGGGGTTGAAAAGAAACACGGGGTAGGTTGTTTGAATTGTACGTTCCAAAGAGATGCGCTTTCTGCGGCAAAGAGGTCCGTCTCGGCTCCGGCATCCTTTTCGTGAAGAACGACGGCTCCACCCGCTCCTACTGCTCCTCCAAGTGCAAGGTCAACGACATCAAGCTTGGCAGGGACTCTCGCAAACTGAAGTGGGCGAGGAGGCAGAAGGGCCAGTGAGCTCTGGGTCTGAAGACACACTCGTGGTAGTAAAGCCGGACGCAGTCAGGCGGGGATTGGTCGGCGAAGTCTTGGGTAGGTTCGAGGCCAAGGGTTTCTTGATCAAGCGCCTTCACATGACGACCATGTCAAAGTCTCAGGCGGAGAACTTCTACGGCGTCCACAAGGACAAGCCCTTCTTCGGCGAGCTCGTCAGCTTCATCTCCTCCGGTCCTGTCGTGGGGGCCGTCCTCTCGGGGCGGGACGCGGTCGCGACTGTGAGGCGCATGGTCGGTGCGACCAAGAGCTGGGAGGCTGCAGCCGGGACGGTCCGTGGGGACCTGGGCCTTGGCCTGACCGACAACGTCATCCACGCCTCAGACTCCGCAGAGAGCTTCTCCAAGGAGCAGGCCGCTTTCTTCGGGACAGCCGGGTGAGGACGCAATTCTAAGAGGCCTGGCCCTACATGCCAGATTCGAAGCAGCACCTGCGGCAGCCCGTAGTAGTCGTCCTGGGTCACGTTGACGCCGGGAAAACGACTTTGCTTGACGGACTTAGGGGCACAGCCGTCCAGGCGCGCGAAGTGGGCGGGATTACTCAGGAGATAGGCGCGTCCTTCTTCCCCCTGGAGACGCTCAAGCAGATCTGCGGGCCCCTCCTCGACCTTGCGGGGGGGGAGCTGGAGATCCCCGGGCTCCTGATGATTGACACGCCCGGGCACGCCGTCTTCTCCAACCTGCGCCTCCGCGGGGGCTCGGCCGCGGACTTTGCCATCGTGGTAGTGGACGTCCTCAAGGGCCTCGAGAACCAGACCCTCGAGAGCATCGACATCCTCAAGCAGCGGAAAGTGCCCTTCCTCGTGGCTCTGAACAAGGTCGACATGATAGTGGGGTGGAAGAAGGGGAGCCAGGGCGCGCTCCTCCCAGTCTTCAAGGAGCAGCCACCCTCCTGGAACGACGAGCTGGAGGAGAGGCTCTACAACGTCGTCGGGGGCCTTTCGAGGCTGGGCTTCCAGTCAGACGCCTACTACAGGGTCAAGGACTTCAAGCAGCAGGTCACGATCGTCCCCATCTCCGCGCGCAGCAAGCTGGGAATCCCAGAACTCCTCGCGGTCCTCATCGGCCTCTCCCAGCAGTTCCTGAAGGGAAAGCTCCAGCTGGCCGAGGAGTCGAGGGGCGCCCGGGGGATCATACTCGAGATGCAGGAGGAGGTGGGAATCGGCGAGACCGCGAACGTGATCCTCACCGAGGGGAGGCTCAAAGTAGGGGACTCGATCGCACTCGTCAGGAAGGACGGCGCCTTCAAGTCGAAGGTGAAGGGCCTCTTCATGCCCAAGCCCCTCGACGAGATGCGCGACCCGAGGGACAGGTTCACCCAGGTCGACTCCGTCACCGCGGCGGCCGGGGTCAAGCTGGTCTGCGTCGACCTCGCAGGCGTCGTCGCCGGGACCACCGTCGCCTCGTTCAAGACCGACGGCCAGTTCAAGGCCCTGAGGTCGGAGATGGAGAAGGAGCTCTCGAACATCGTGGTCAGGACCGACAACATGGGGGTCATAGTGAAGGCGGGCAGCGTGGGCGGCCTCGAGGCGGTCCTGAGGATGCTGGAGGAGAGGGGCGTCCCCGTCAGGCAGGCAGACATCGGGGACATCTCGAAGAACGACATCGTGGACGCCCAGGTCGTCGGCGACCACGACCCGTACCTCGGGGCGATCCTCGGGTTCGACGCCAAGGTCCTCCCCGAAGCGAAGGAGTTCGTGGGCGCTGTCCCGATCTTCGTCTCGGGCATCATCTACGAGGTCATCGACAACTACGTCAACTGGTCGGTGGCGAAGAAGGAGACGGACGAGCGCGCGGCCCTCTCAAACCTGACCCGCCCGTGCAAGCTGAAGGCCCTCCCTGGATCGTTCTTCAGGCGCAACGACCCTGCCGTCTTCGGGGTGGAAATCCTCGCCGGGCGCCTCAGGCCCAAGGTCAAGCTGATGTCGGCCGAGGGCGTCGAGCTTGGGACCGTCGAACAGATTCAGGACTCGGGGAAGAGCATCCTCGAGGCGAAGATGGGGGACAAGGTAGCAATCTCCGTCGACGGGCCGACCCTCGGAAGGCAGGTCAAGGAGAACGACACCATCTTCACCCTCCCGCGGAGCCACGAAGCCCGACTCCTGAGGACCAAGCTCCTGGGTTCGCTCACGGAGGACGAGCGCGAGGCCCTGGACGAGATCATGAGGATAAAGTCCCCCTCGGACCCGATGTTCGGGTTCTAGGCGCCCCCGAGTCGGTCGCGGCGGGTAGTGCTTATATCCGGTCGGGATTCGGAGGGCCCGGAATGGCTTCGTTCAAGCTGGTGCTCTCCGACCCGAAGACGGGCAAGTCTGAAGTCGCAGAGCTCAAGGACGCGACCGCCCAGCCTCTCATGGGGCGCAAGATAGGGGAGGTCGTGGACGCGACCCTCCTGGGTCTGACCGGGATGATCAAGATCACCGGCGGCAGCGACAAGGCCGGCTTCCCGATGCGCTCCGACGTCCTCGGAGGCGGGAAGAACTACGTCCTCATGAGCGCAGGCGTGGGGTACAAATCAAAGGAGGGCGGCTCGAAGAAGAGGCGCCTGGTGAGGGGAAACACGGTGACCGAGGAAGTCTATCAGGTCAACGCGATGCGGACCGAGCAAGCGGCCAAGACCGCGTAGAGCGGTTCCCTCTACCTCAATTCCTCGAACTCCTTCAAGAAAGTAGAAATATATCCAAGAAACCCTACAGCCAAGTCAAAAACATGGCCCGCCTCGACGATTTGGACATGAAGATTCTCTCAGCCCTGTACGCGGACGCCTCGATCTCGGTCCCCCGACTGAGCAAGCAGATGGGGGTCAACCTTTCGGTGATGTACAGCAGGATCAAGCGGCTAAGGAACAGGGGGATCATAGAGAAGTTCACAGTGATAGTCAACGAGGACACCCTCGGTATGAGGGCCGGGGCCCTTGCGGGGCTAAACATCGACCCCAAGCAGAGGGACAACATCCTCAAGGACATCGAGAAGACCGAGGGGGTCAGGCTCATCCGCGAGGTGACGGGGCGTTTCGACATTATCGCCAACCTGAAGGGGCAGTCCCTGGACGAACTCCACCGGGCCGTCTACGACGTGATAGGAAAGATCCCAGGGGTCATGCACGCGGAGATATTCATGGAGGTCTCCCAGCGGATTCCGCCCGTGACCTTCAAGATCAAAGAGTGACGGACTAAGACTCATAAGCATCTGGGGGCCGTCGCGCCCAGTTGGACCCTCTGATCCTCTTCGACCAGGCCGTGGCCCAGGGGAAGGTCCCTCAGCCGATGGCGAAGAAGGTCCGCCTGAGGCTCAAGCTGGTCGCCTCCGCGGTCGCGAGGGTGGAGAAAGCGAGCGGCATCAAGTATCCTCCGTACTACATCGAGCCGACTCTGCCAGTCTCGAAGGGCGGCGCCGAGTACGGCCAGATGGGAGTCATGTTCGCGAGGGTCATTCCCACCACCGGCATGGGGGGTCTCACGATACTGGTCCAGTTCGCCGCCGCGCTGGTCGCCTTCGGGACGAAGGGCACGATCGACGCCGTGGCGGCGCACGAGTTCACTCACTATGTGGACCTCGTCCGCAAGCTTAGCAGGTCCAACGTGGTCAGCGACGCGCGCGCCACGACACTCTACGAGGCTTCCTTCGCCGACTCCGAGCGGACGGTCCCGGCTAAGCTCGTCTTCACCGAAAAGGCCCTCGTCGGCCTCGTCACCAGGAAGTTCAAAGACGGGCTCTACGACAAGAGCCTCAACAAGAAGGCGGGCGACATGTGGATCTCGAAGAACCTCCCCCTGCGCTGGGTAGGCCCCGAGGAGAACGTCGTCAGGCTCTCGATGGAGTCCGTGTCCGGCGCCCGCTTCGACCCCGCCGTCCTGGCAAGGGTTGCGCTCATCGAAGAGAAGATGAAGAATTGAGGCTCTCCGAAGAAGAGCGCGAGACCCTCTCGAAGCTGGGCACTGCCCTGGTCGGCAAGTCCTCGATCTCGGGCATCTGCGCCTACGGCTCGAAGGTCGCCGGCTACGCGCGAGGAGACTCCGACTACGACCTGATACTAGTCTGCAAGAGGTTCCGCGAGGGTGTCAGGTACAAGTACGTGGACTCCCCCGTCCCCGTTTCAGCGCTCATCGTCGACGAGGAGCTGCTCTGGGAGGACGCACGCACCTCCTACATGGGAGAGTTCGTGGCCGGAAGGTTCCTCAACGCCTACGAGCCGATCTCCAACGAACAGCTCTTCAGGGCGGTCGAGCTGGAGTACAAGAAGCGGGTGCTGATGGAGGCCCTGCTGGAGCTCTCATCCGACTACGGCGACTTCTCCCGTCACCTCCTCGTCCCCTATGACTACTTCCTCTTCTACAAGCTGAGCAGGCGGGCAGCCCTCTACCCGCCCGCTACCTACAGCTACGTGCAGACCTACACCTGCCCTCTCGGGAGCGAGAACAGGGCCCAGTCGATGGCCGGCTTCGCTGGGGCCGCGGCCTCTTTGAGTGGGAGGGCTTTCCTGAAAGTCGGGCCCGACGGCGTGCGGGTTGTCCCGGAGAAGCTCCGTGGAGATGCCTTCACGAAGGCGCAGTCGATCTTCACGGGCACTACGCGGGGCGTGACGCAATACGCCATTCACGGTTACGCAGGTCGGGTCGGGCTCGGAGTCTTCAGGAGGGAGGCCCAGTCCAAACTCAAGAGAATGCGCGAGAATCCGCCGCCCCTGCTCGAGCTGGAGCGTCCCCGGTCTCTCCTCCGACTTGAAGAGGGCAAGGTCATCCCTGACGCGTCGCTCCTCGAGAAGCAGCTCGCGGGCCTCCTGGGCTTTGACAGGTACTCTACCAAGGAGAGGTTCATCGGAGAGCCCTACTCGACCACGCGGGTCCTTACCTTCAGGGACTCGGGGCGCGAGGCTTCGGTCGTGGTCAAGACCTACACGGACGTGAGGTCCTTGAAGTGGGCCCTCCTCGGGATCTGGGCCTCCGCGACGCAACGGTTCAGCATGGCTCCGATGGCGAGGCTGGACAGGGAGTATGGGATGTCCCTCAGGCTCAAGGCCGCGGGCCTCTCCGTTCCATCGGTGCTGGCGGTCGCACCGGAAGAGCGAGTACTGGTCAAGGAGTTCGTATCCGGCCCTACCCTCGCCTCCGTCATCGACTCGGTCTTCAAAGGAAAGGAGGACGGGCTCGCCCACGTCTCTGCGTACGGGGCCCTCCTTGCGTCCGCCCATGAGAAGGGGCTCGCGATTGGTGACGCGAAGGCGAGCAACGTGGTCGTGTCCGAGAAGGGCCTCTACCTCACCGACCTGGAGCAGGCCCAGCCCTCAGGCGACAAGGCCTGGGACCTTGCCGAGTTCTTGTACTACACCTCCAAGCTCTCGGTCAAGGAGGATGCGATGAGGAAGGTCGCCGAGTCCTTCCTCCAGGCCTACGTCAAGGGGGGCGACAGACCCAGCGTGGCCAAGGCGATGAGCTCGAAGTACTACAGGCCCTTCCAGCCCTTTCTGACGCCCGGGATGGCGAAGATGCTCAGGGAGACGATGGGCGCCTATGCCTATGCCTTGGTCGAGTAAGTCGTGTACCCGCAGTGCCCGCACGTGTGCCTGCTCTCGTGCTGTGCCATGAAGTAGCCGCGGCCGCACCTAGGGCACTCCTTCCTCAGGCGCGACAGGTTCTCCCCGTCGACCTTGTAGAGCTTGTAGACCTGGATCCTCCTCTTGGGCGCCTTCGGCTTGACCTTCTTCTCAGGCTTCTTCTCCTCTACGGGGGCTTCCGGGGCCGCCGCGGGGGCGGGCGCTGGCGCGGGCGGAGGAGCCGGCTGCTGCTTCGACACTACTTCTTCGCCTCAGGGGCGGGGGCCGCCGCCTTCTTCCTCTCCTGCTTGAGCTTCTCTCGTTCTTCCTTGGTCAGCATCCTCTCGTCAAGGTAACCGCGATGCAGCTTCTTCTTCGAATCAGCAGAACCGTAGACGTAGAACTTCGCCACCACGTCGGTAGTCCCCGACTGCCCGTCCATCCGCACCAGAGCGACGTTCTCGGCGGGGACGCCCATCTCCTTTGCGAGCGCCTCGATCGCCTCCTTTCTTGAGACACTTCCGGCCTTCCCCTCCATGGGCATCTCTACGTACGACCTGTCGAGCACCTTGGAGTCCCATTTCTTCTGTGCCTGCACCTTGGTCGCCCCGCTTTGTTCGGGGATATTAACTTGCTCGACCAGACGGTGTCCAGTTACTGCGAGGGCCTCAGCTCAGACTTCCTCCTTCGGCAAGGCCCCAAAGCTTATGAAAAAGCATGAGCCATGCGTCCCCGTGTTCGACGCCTTCGCGGCGCTCTTGGACATACTCTTGGTGGTCTTGGCCCTGGGTGCCTCATTCTTCGCGCTTCAGGTGAGGGCGAAGTTCAGCGGGGGCCTGATGGCGAAGCCATGGCGGGATATCGCGTTGGCGCCCCTGTTTTACGCCGCAGGACAGGTGGGTCAGATCGCCAGGCTGGCGGGAAGCGACCCCTTGCTCGACACCGTCGACTTCCTGTTCTACGCCGGATTCGTCTTCCTGCTCCTCTACGGCTTCTTCGAGTTCTACTCGGTCTGGAATCCGAAGGGGAGCCAAGAGTGATGAGCGCGAGGCTTGGCCGCTAAAAGGCAAGAATCTGACCAGAAGGACGCTTTTGCGCCCGCAGCACGGGCGGCTCTGGAGCACCTCTTCGGAAGGGGAGGCATGGCAAGCGTCCTCTTCTACACTGGGACCCCTGAGCTCCCTTCTTTTGAGGAGAAGCTCAGGGCAATCTTCGGCGATGGAACTTGGCTCATAATGAAAGAGCTACGGGCACGCCTCCCGCTCTCCGAGGGGCGACTTCCCTCCGACGGAGAGACGAGCAGCTCAGCGAAGGTCTGAGACGCCCATCTCGGACAGGATCCGCCTGTTCCTCGACTTCGACAGTGAGTCTGCCCTCACCGCGACTATCCCCTCTCCCGGCTGGCCGTAGAACACGACCGCAGAGACCGGCGCAAGCGCGATGACTGGGATCGCGAGCAGGTCCTCCTCCCCGTCCACAAACAGGCGAGCGGGCTTCTTCCCTCCTAGGGCATCTCTGACTCCCTCGATGGCCTCCTGCGACAGCGAGCCGGCCGGGTTCTTCACATTGACCTGCCTGGCGAAGGGGACTTCCGGGGGCTCCCTGTTTACCCTGTTCTCCTTCGAGTCCACGACCTGGAGGTCGGGCGCCCGGCCCATCCCCCAGACGGTCTCGGTCACCCTGTCGCCCACGGTGATGACCATCGCCGGCTCTTCCACGGCTCTCTTGAAGGCGGTCCCAGTCAGCTCGTCGGCCTCAAAGAGTCGGCCCAGGGGCTTCGCGAGCGACGACCTGAGGCTCTTGGGGAGCTTGTAGACCTTCGGCAAGAGGTCAGCTGACCTTGAGGGCGTACCTGCCGGCCTTCGCTATGCCCAGGGTCTTCGCGACCTGGGACTTCTCGGCGTTGATGATTATGATGAGGCCGGACCACTCGTTACTCAGCTCCGTGGAACCGTCGTTGGGGCAGGCCTTCTCGTTGGTCAGCATCCTGCACTTGCGGCAGGCCAGCTCCTTCAAGCCCTACTTCGCCCTTTCCTCGACCTTGCGCGCCTTTGCCGCCTTTACGATCTCTTCGTCGATCCACTCCAGGGCGCCCAGGAACGGCTGCCTGCACGTCACTCCGATCTTCCCCATCGAGATCCCGTGCCCCAGGCTCACCGCCGTGATCCTCACCCTGACCTTGCTCCCGACCCTGAGGGTCTTCTTGCTCTGGGAGGCGGTGATGATGCCAGACTTCACGTCGCTCGTCAGATAGTCGTCCATGATCTGGCTCAGGTGAAGGAGGGCGTCAGCCGGGCCGATCCTGACGAAGGCCCCGAAGTCGGTCACCTCTACAATCTCGCCTTCTACGAGCTCCTGCTTCAGCGGGAAGAAGCTGAGGACCTCGAACCTGACCCTGTGGTAGGTTGCCCCGTCTCCTGCTATGATCTTCCCGACCTTGTCGACCTCGACCTTGGTCACCAGGATCAGGTATCCGTGGTCCGGGTTGATTGTGCTCTCGTACTTCAGTTTCAGGAGCTCCAGGGCGACCTTCTCGAGAGGCGAGCCGAACTTGTCGGGCGGAACGCGCACAACATCCTCTAGGTTGACTAGCTCAAACATGAATGCTCAGGATTCGGCACCTCGCTTCGAGTAGGAGATATTAATCTTTGGTAGAGATGAGACGAAAATTCTGGGCCGGGGAGAGGGAGGGTGGCATCCGCCTCTTGTGCTCGGACCTCTTGTTCATCCGAAGCGCTTCCTCCACCACGGCTACGGGGACCTCGGCCTTCTTGGCTACTCTCGACTTTGACAAGTCTTCATCAAAGAGGCAGTACAGTACGAGGTCCAGCTTTTCGTAGGGCGCCGGCAGTTCGTCCTCCGCCTTGTGTCCCGTCCACAGCTGAGGGGACGCGGGCTTTTCGACCACCCTCTTCGGGAGGCCCATAGACTTCCCGAGGGCCCTGACTTGAGTCTTGTAGAGATGGGCGATCGGGAGGAGGTCTACGCCTCCGTCACCCCACTTTGTAAAAAACCCCGACTCCACCTCAGAGCGGTCTCCGGTCCCCAAGACGAGCAGGTTTTTCGAGTTCGAGTAGTAGTAGAGGACAGTCATCCTGGCCCTCGCCTGCAGGTTCGCCTTGGCGAGTTTGGTTCCTTCAAAGTCTGACGCCCCCTCCAGAGCGGCGACAATCCCTCCAATTGGGATCTCGTGGGATCTTATCCCCCAGCCCCTGGCCAGCTTCCTCGCGTCTTCCACGTCCGCCTTCGGCGTGCTCGCCGAGGGCATGAGGAGCCCGGTGACTCGTTTCTTCCCCAAGGCTTCGACCGCTATTGCCCCTGCTACGGCCGAGTCCACCCCTCCGCTCAGACCCAAGACCACTCCCTTCGCCGCGGCCCCGCGCACGATTCGACGAACGAACGAGGCTATCCTTTCTTTCTCGCTGTCGGCGTCGAACGCAAGCGGGCCGATGATCATCCTCTCAGCCCCGAGATTTCGGTGGCTACTAAGCTTGTTAGAACGGTGAAGAGACGTCCGGCAGGCTCGGGGTCCAAGTCGCCTGCTTGCCGTTGTTGCAGACATTCATCGAATAGAAGTTCGCCGTGCCCAGGGTCGCAGCGCCCGTGGAGAGGTCGTAGAATCCCCTCAGCTGGAGCTGGCCCGAGCTCTTGACGCTGTTCCTCGTGACGTTGTTGCCCAGGGAGTTGGGGTCCAGCCAGAACCCATACCCGTCGTTGTAAGCCGTGTTCTTGATGAGTGTGTTCCCACTAGAACCGACGAGGAAGTATCCCCACCCCGTGACGTTCCCCGCGCCGGCGTTGGTGTTCGCCGTGTTCCTGAAGAAATAGTTGGAGCTTGCGTTGAAGAGGTAGAACCCTGCGCCCCCGTTGGCGCTGCCGATGTTCATCCTGAAGGAATTCGAGGATCCCTCCACCCAGTACCCGTCGCCCAGGTTCCACCTTGCAAGGTTCCTCTCGAGGGTGTTGTTGACTGCGGTTCCATAGAGGTAGAACCCAGCTGCTCCGTTCCTCTCTGCCACGTTCCAGTCCAGAGTGTTCGAGCTACTCCCGATTGCAAAGCCGTAGCCAGCTGTCGTCCTCGCTGTGTTCTTCACCAACGTCGCTCCGCCCGAGCCGGAGTCGAGCCAGTATCCCTCGTTGGTGTTGTTCGACGCCGAGTTCCTGGCCAGAGTCGCCGCAGGAGAGTTCTGGAGGCGGTATCCCACAGCGCTGCCGCTCGCCCAGTTGTTCCTCAGCGTGACGTTGCCCGAGCCGACGACCTTGAAGCCGGCCTCTGAGTTGTTGAAGGCCCTGTTCCCCGAGAGGAAGGAGTTGTCGCCTCCGTTGTAGAACAGGAACCCGCTCGCACCGTTTGCAATCGCCGTGTTGCTCTTTACGATCTCCGGGGCGTTGTCGAAGATGAATCCGTCAAGGCCGTTGCCTACCGCGTAGTTCGACTTCAACACGTTGCCGTGAGAGGTCTGGAAGTAGAATCCCCACCAAGTGTTGTTGATGGCGTAGTTCTGCGTCAGCTGGTTGCCGTTCGAGGACCCGGACAGCAAATAACCTTCTCCTCCGTTGTTGGTCGCAGCGGTCCTCTTGAAGACGTTCTGAAGGGAAGAGTAGGTGGAAAAGCCCACCTGGGCGTTCCGGGTCGCGTTGTCCTTGGTCAGCGAACTCGCGGACACATCGAAGAGATAGTACCCTGTGTAGAACCCGGTGACGACGCAATTCTTCACCATGACGTGGTCGACGTCCGCGATCCAGACGCCAGCTCCCGAGCCTGCCCCCGAAATGGTGTGGCCCGCGCAGTTCAAGGTCGTCCCGCTCCCGCCTATGATCAGACCGTTCCCGAAACACGGCCCGACATCAGAACCGAGGGTGTTGGAGCCTGTGAGCGTAGCCCCGCAAGGTGGAGAGATCGCAACTGCTCTCACGGGGGAGACGCCCAGCACCGAGACGAAGAGGAGTGTCAGCAAGAGCAGTCCGGGCAGGCTGTTCCCGAATGTTCTCCTTCCTAACAACTTTCAGAAGGTATCGCTTGGGGCTATTTACGCGTGCCTTCGACGTCTCCGACAGTGGCACGCGGTCAGGACCTTTCGATGACTCTGCCTCCGCCAAGGCTCATGACCTTGACTTTGGCGCTTCTCAGAGACTGAATCAAGGTCCCATCCACGGTCGCCACCGCCGCCCCGTGGGAGAGGGCGGCTGAGACTATCTCGTCGTCGACCTCCGCGCCCCCACAGGGCAAGGGAGCGAAGCCACGTGAGACTTCCAGGGCAAGCGAGGCGAACCTTGCTCTCTTTCCTTCGCCGTTGGAGATCTTGAGGAGTTCCTCCCTGACGCAGTCGAGCATGACCGGTTCGACCTTGCCCAAGATGGTGCCAAGGTCCTCGTACCATGTCGTGGGGCGCTCCATGACTGCCATCAGGAAGCTGCTGTCGAAGATGACCTTCGGCATTCGCTACTTCAGGACGCCCGAGCCGATCAGGCGCCACCTCTCCGCGATGCGCCTGCTGATCGCAGCTCTCATCCCGGCCTCGACCGCGACCGGCTTCTTGAGGTCCAGCTCTATTACATCGCTCCTCGCGGAGGTCACAGAGGCCTGAGCGGAGGCTGTCCCCAGATTGAGCCTGAGGACCTCTCCTGGCTTGACCTTCTCCACCTTGACAAGCTCGGCGGACCCGACCGCCGTCTCGAGCAGGTCCAGGTCCAGTGTAACGTGTTCCCATGTAGGCGGCAGGGTCCCGGGCTTTCCTATGACGCTCCCTACCATCTGGTCTCCCTTCGTGAACGTGGGGTCCAGGTATGTCCCGACCGCCACGAGTCCTCCAGGGCCGACCTTCTCCGTGGTCCCAGCGCCCGTCTGCAGCCCGGAGACCTTGGTGACCACGGGAACGAACTTGCCGCTCCTCTCGTCTACCATCCCCGGCTTCAGTTCTACTTCATCTCCCACTTCCAGCTCTCCTCTGGTGAGGCTCCCGCCGAGGACGCCTCCAGAAAGCCCCGAGACGTCCGCCCCCGGCCTGTTCACATCAAAGCTCCTGACGACATACATCAGCGAGTCGGCCCTCGCCTCTCTCTTCGGGGTGGGTATGACCTCCTCCAGGGCCTCGATGAGCGCGTCGATGTTGAGCCTCTGCTGCGCTGATATCGGCACTATGGGCGCCTTCTCCGCGACCGTCCCCTCCACAAACTTCTCTATCTGCTGGTAATTCTTCTTCGCCTCCTGGTCGGTGACTAGGTCGACCTTGTTCTGGGCGATGACTATCTTGTTCATCCCCAGCATCTGTAGGGCTTGGAGGTGCTCCCTCGTCTGGGGCCTGGGGACCGGCTCGTTGGCCGCTATCAGCAGCAAAGCCCCGTCCATGAGGAAGGCCCCGGCGAGCATGTTGGTCATGAGGCTCTCGTGCCCCGGGCAGTCCACGAAGCTGACCGCCCTCAGGAGCTTGGTGTCCTTCCCGCAGACCGGGCACTTTGGGCTCGTCGAGTACGCTGCTGGCGCTGGAGTGTGCGCGCACTTGTAGAATGCGGCGTCCGCGTATCCCACCTTGATCGTGATCCCTCTCTTCAGCTCCTCACTGTGGGCGCTCGCCCAAACCCCTGTGATGCTCTGCAGCGTGCTTGTCTTCCCGTGGTCCACGTGGCCCGCGCTCCCGATGTTGACCTCCGGCTGCCTCGGGATCAGGGGTCGCTGAATTGCAGTCTGAGACAACTTGTTCCGGACCCGATGGCGCCGGCATTTAAACCGATGCGCAACATTGGACACGATTCGCGGCGCCCGCTTTGAGTAGACAGGCTCCACTTTTCTTATATAGGAAATTGGATTCGTTCCGTCGACGAAAAACACTTGAAGAAAGTATCTGCAATCGCAAGTTTCATCTTCGCTTTCACCCTCTTCCTGAGCCCCTTCGCCTTCGCGGCAGGGAGCTCATCAAGCTCCACCTTCTACTACAAACCCCTTGTCACGTGGACCGCAGCGACCCCCGACGGCACCTCGCCTCAGGGAATACCGCTCTGCGGCTCCGGCGGAGGCAAGATAGTCTGCTACTCTCCCAGTTTCATCAGCAAGGCCTACGACTTCCCCTCTAGCCTCAACGGGTCCGGCCAGACCATCCTCATCGTAGATGCGTACGGAAGTCCCACGATAGCCGCCGACCTGGCGACCTTCGACGCGTACTTCGGGCTTCCCGCACCTCCGTCGTTCACAGTCTTCTGCGGAAACGGCGGATGTCCTGCATTTACGCCAGGTGACTATAAGCACGACGTCATCGGCTGGGGCGTAGAGACCTCGCTCGACGTCGAGTGGGCCCACGCCATGGCACCTCAGGCCGACATCGTACTGGTCGTCGCTTCTTCCTCTTCTGGCAACGCCATCAATGACGCCGAGGCGGCAGCGATCGCCCTCTACCCAGGGTCAATCATATCCCAGAGCTTCGGCATCCCGGAGCCCTACGTCCACAACAACAACGCACAGGTGATGCAGGCCCACCTCAACTACATCGCAGCCGCGGCGGCGAACGACACTGTCCTTGCATCGGCGGGCGACAGCGGCGGCTCCAACGGCTTCGGCTTCACCAACGCCCTATTCCCAGCCTCCGACCCATACGTCACGGGCGTGGGCGGCACAATGGGCAATCCATACAACGCCACTGGCACCCTATCGCCTTGCGCGGCGAACATGACCTGCACCTCAGGCCTCTCGACCTACCTCGGCCCATGCACCAACCCGAGGTTGGCCCTTCCCAACTGCACACCAGTCGGCTACGGCGGTGAGCAGGTCTGGAACGAGATCTCCTTCGGGGCAGCCACGGGCGGAGCTCCAAGCATACTCTTCACTTCAGTGCCGGGCTACCAGTCCGGACTAGGCCTCACTAGCAGGACGACCCCAGACGTCGCGTACAATGCGGCAATCGACGGCGGAGTCCTGGTCAAGGCCTCCTTCCTCAGCGCAGCGGGCTACTTCGTGGTCGGCGGGACCAGCGCAGGCTCCCCACAGTGGGCGGCCATCTTCGCGTTAGTGAACCAGGCAAGGGCGATCGCATCGCTCGGGTCCATCGGGTTCGCGAACCCGACCCTCTACGGGCTGACCGCTGGGCAGAAGACAAACGACTTCCATGACATCCTGCTGGGCAACAACATGCTCGGCGGCGTCCTACCTGGCTTCAGTGCTGGGGCAGGATACGACAAGACGACGGGCTGGGGCACTCCAGTCGTCGCCAACCTCACATCAGACCTATCATAGAAGATTCAGAGGGGGTTCGAACCCCCTCCTCCCTGATTTTCCGGTGCCTAAGGCTCTCTCGGTTTTATGACGAACTCGCAGACTTGTTCGTCCCTCAAGGTACATCTCGTCTCCTCGGAAGTGAGGTCGAGGCCGTAGAGAGTCGAGGCATAGCCCTCCAGGTAACCGCGGAAGAAGTGGCACCCGCCCCTGACCTTTGAGCCCGAGCAGCACTCGAAGCAGTCTGCCACCTGCACCACCCCTCTGACATCTTCGTCCAGCTCCGGTACGGTGATGTGACCCCAGCCCATCGCCCTGAGAACCAGCCTGAGGTCCTCTGTCTTCTTGACCGCCATGTCCGCCCCCACCAGCTTGATGATTCCCTTCGCGTTGTCCTTCCCCAGCGTCACGCCCTCGCTGTGAATCAGAGTGTCCCCGCCGGTCCCGAACAGTTCGACCACCCTGTCGAAGACTTTTGAGAGGCCCTCGCGCCTGAACCGCATGTAAGCCTGGTCCGCGATCCGGATTCCAGTGTGGAAGCTGTCGACAAGCATCCCCTCGCTTCCCTCCGCGACATACGCGTCGATTGCCCTGGAAGACGACATCAGCATCTCTCTCAACTTCTCTACGCTCTCGCCCTTGTCGAGCACGGCCGCGAACCCGCTGAAGACCGCGCTTCCCTCCGGGGTCAGGTACGTGCTCGTTCCCACCAGGTCGACCTTGTGGGCAAGCAGGTCCAGTATCGCTCCCAGCGACCCGGGCTCGTTCGATATCCTGACGACGATGTGTACCAGCCGCTTCTTTGGCTCATAGTGGTACGGAAAGACCTCCGCGCGCCTCTCCTTCAGCCTAGGGTCAGTCACGAAGATCGTACCCCCATGAGCTCCTCGCCCCTATGCTCATTGGACGAAACCTCAGCGCTTCGGGCCCAGAGCGAACTCGCAAACGGGATCACCGCGGAGAATGCACTTCGTCTCCTCTGACCGCATCTCGACGTCGTAGACGGTCGTGCCCGAGCCCTCGAGGTACCCTCGGAGGAAGTTGCAGCTGTGCCTCTTCCCGCCGCTCTCGCTGCACTCGAAGCAGTCGTTCACCTGGACCTTCGACCACCCTGCGGGGTCTCTCTGGGGGACCGAGAGCGAGCCCCAACCCTGGGCCTGGAGGACGAACCTCAGCTGGTCGGATTGCCTTCTGACCATTTCCTTCCCGATCAGATTGATCATGACCGCCGCATTGTCCCTGCCCATCGCGTTTCCCTCGTTGTAGAGGAGCGTCTCTCCGCCGCTCCCGAAGAGCTCGACGACCTTGTCGAAGACTTTGGACATCGCGCCCCTGCGGAAGTACATCAGGGACTGGGGCCCCACCTCCAGACCAGTGTGGAACTTGTCGACGAGCATCCCATCGCTTCCCTCGGTCACCATTGCCTCCCGGGCGGCTTTGGAGCCCATGATGACCTTCTCGAGTTCGGACGGCGTCTGGGTCGGCGAGAGCGGCTCTGCGAACCCGCTGAAGACAGCCGACCCCTCATCGACTCCGTAGGTCTCGGTCCCTATCAGGTCGACCTGGGACGCGAGCAGGTCTAAGATCGAGCTGAAGGATCCAGGTTCGTCACTCATCCTCGCTACAATGTGGAAGAGCCTCTTCCCGGGCGCGTAGTGGTAAGGAAAAGCCCTCTTTTCCACCCCTTTCATGGGCACTACCATTCGCGAGAGACCAAGTTATTTAAGAACTAAGGTTGTCGCTTTCCGAAAAAGCAGTTTTCAGCGGAACCAGGCCTAGAGCCCAAGGATCTTGTCGATCGTCTTCCCCAGCATCCCGACCAGCTCCCTCGGCTTGTCGTTCTCAATGACAGTCAGGCCGTACTGCCTTGCTAGGTCGGCAGCTCCAGGATTGAGGCGCGGAGACACGCAGAGGACCGCGGCCCTCGGTTTCACGTCGTAGACCTTCGCGAAGAACCCCAAGACCTTCGTCTCGTCCACTTCCGACACCGAAAGAGCCGTATCGGAGACCACATCGACACCTCCCGTCGTGGAGGAGACCACGAACGCGAAGCTGTGGCTCACTCCAGAGGCTCCCACCACGGAGCCTGAAGGACCGGCCGGATGTCCGGCATCCTCGTACTTCTTCGCCAAAGTCTCGAAGTCCGCCCTTGTGCCCATGACGAAGACCGAGGCTGTCACGACAATCGAAAGGAGGAAGAGGTTTCCGCTCACTACCAGGGCCAGCTCTACCACGAGCAAGCTCGCGAAGAGCGCCACGCTGTGGACGCTGAAACCCAATGCCTTGGCCCCCGCCGAAGGAGGGCCTTTAATGAACGTTTTACCTTCGTTTGAAACTCGCGGCTCATGATACAATGTGGACATAGTCACACGGAGGCGACCCCAGGTAGATTGCGGCTCCATCTAGCATTTTAACCGCTTCTTGCGAGTTGGGTCCGTTGGCGGCACTCTCGCTGGACTCGCTCATCTCCCTCGTCATCAACTATCTGTACACTTACGTCGTCCCCTACCTCGCGATCATCGCGATTCTCGGACTCCTGCTCTGGGCCGGGCTCTCGGCTTCGAGCTCCAGGAGGTTCAGGACCGCAAGGGCGGCGATGATGGGCGAGGTGAGGCTCAACATCCAGCTCTCGAAGTCCATCGTCGAATACACAGAGAAGCAGAAGGTGGGAAGTCCCTATGCCATCCCCATCCCAAGGTTCTACACCACCGCTTACGACAACTTGAGGAACCAGGGCATGCTCTTCAGGCTCAAGCCGGAGCTCTCCCAGGACCTCGCGGAGATCTACATGGCGATCGACCGAGTGCACGCGGCCTGCGACAGAGAAGAGGACCTAGCGATCGGGCCTGCAGCCACCTCTCCCATGGCAGCCGACCTTAGGGCCGAGGCTCTTTCTTTCATTCAGAGCAGCGTCAACACCTTCGTAAAGCCCAGGCTGGACAGGATAGACGGACTCTACCGCAAGCGATGAGTTCCTGCCGCTGCTCAGAAGACGTGATGGAAAGTGTGCGAGGGGAGGACTCCTTCGGAATGGGCCAGCCTCGTCTTGAGGTCTTTGTACAAGCCCAGGGCCGCGTAGCCCTTGTCAGTCAGCTTGTACACGTCGCGCTTCCCCTCGTTCGACCTGAATACCAGTCCATTCGACAACAGAGTCTTCAGGCTGTTGTTGAGAACCTTCCAGCTGATGTTCGCCTTGTAAATGATGTGGGTAGGCTTCTCCATTCCCGAGGAGACGACCTCGAGTATGTCACACAAGATCTCCATGGAGGACCTCCTGCTCTGCGGTCCCTGGGGAATCACCTCGAAAAGTTCCTGGATTGTCGCCATGCTCGCACCCTTACGAAAGCACATAGGGGTAGTTAAGGCTTGTTCATGTAAAATCGGAATAGTAGGGCAGGTTAGCCTCTCACTCCCTCAGCAGGGTGGGCAACGGATGAGGCACTTCAAGCGCATCGCAGATGAGGTACAGGGTTCCATAGGTCCTCTCATACACCTTCGTAAGGATCGGTGGGGCCAGCTTAGGGTTCTCAGATGTTAGGAGCTGTTGAGTCTCCTGCTTTGTTCCTACGATCTCGACCGAGCCGACCATGGTGATCCTGGCCACAGCAGGTTGCGCCGTCACGTCCAGAGAGAAGGCCAACCGGACATCGCCCGGATTCCTCTCGACCTCCTTCAAAGACACGTTGACCTTGTACACGACTTCCTGGTCGGGCGTCGACTCAGGGACGAGCTTCGAGGCCTCGATCTTCTCCAATCGGACCCTGAGCTCTACCAATGCCCGCCTCACTCATCTCGGTGTTCGGTTAATAACTGAGAGAAGCGCGTAGAAAAATCAACAAGGCCTGCGCCAGTTTTCCGTTCAATCTCGCAACAACTGAGCGGATGGGAGCCAATCACTGCGTGATGTAGCTTGCTTTGAGCTCGAAAGTCTGTTGTTCTTCGGGCGCATCAGTCTTGATCACGATGAACCTCTCCGGCATGCCGAACTTTGTGTACAGGAGCAGGGCGTCCTCCGCATCGACGCCCAGGGACTCCAGTTTCTCCGTCGCCTTCAACGCTTCCTGTATCTGGGCGATCCTCGGCTTGATCTCCCTGGTCAGCGCGAAGAGAACGTCGAGAGTCGCTTTCTCGGGGTCGCTCTTGTTGACAAAGACCGTGCCGGCCTTGACCCAGCCCTTGACGCTCGGGCTCTCGGAGTCGATCCTGTCATCCCGCATCACGAGCGCGATGACGTCGCTGACTTTGTCCATCTCTCTCAAGTTCGCCTCCAGCGCCCTCTTCAGGTACCTCCTCAAGTCGGCCGTCGCATGGAACTTCAGCATGGAGGTGGACGTGTCGAAAGAGATCTCAGGGATCACAGTCGTGTTTAGGCTGTCCTTCCCTAATAACGGTTTTTCCTCTGTGTGTACGCGTTCAGCCCAGGGCTATCGCCAGGTTCAGCAGGTTGTTTATCGCGACCGCCAGATAGAACACATCCGCAGCCCCGAGGACGCAGAGCGTGGCCAGCTTGACAGTGCGGACCTGCACGGAGCGGGCCGCGGTCTCTTTGATGAAGACCCCGTACGCAAGAGGAACGATTGGGAAGTACTTCAGGCCGAGGGCGAGCACGAATCCTCCGAACCCGAGCCTGAACAACCCCGCGGCGATCGGGTTCATCTCCGCATAGGCCCCCCCGTTCGAGATGGCAGCAAGGGTCGTGAGGACGTCGACGAAGTTGAGGGAGACGAACGCGACGAACAAGACTCCGAGGGCCCTGTTCATCATCCTGATGTCGATGCTACTGATCCAGCGCTCGTCCCTCTCCTTTACTTCGTGGTACCTGCGGGACCAGCGCTGTTTGACTGAACTCAACGGGGTGCGGTCACTGACGCGACCTGCTCCAAGATATACCTACCTCGCGGAGTCCTAGGTTGTCGAGTTTGTGAACGGGAACTGCTTGCCGTTTAGCGCCTGCCGCTTCTCCTCGAAGGACCCGGTGTAGCTGTAGTCGGCCCCTGCCACTTGCTTCTCTTTCGCGTCTGTCTTGACCACCGGGGCTTCCTCTTGCACTGCATCGTGATGCACTTCGGGTTCCGGCTCCGCTCGGGCGGCTGTCTCCGGCCTCATCGTTTCTTTGATCTTCCCGAGCTCGTCCAGTACCTTCTCCAGCATCTGAACTCTCTTCGCGAGCGCCCTCCGCCGGTCTCCAAGGAGCCTCTTGAGCTCGGCCGTGCTCTCGTGAGCGACTGCCATGATAACCTCCACTGGCATCGCCTTCAGAGGCCTGGAAGCCTTACCACCCGACGAGTCGACGACGAGGACGTTCGCGTCGGGAAGTAGGAACGCCGACTTCACGTCGATCGGGACGCTGGCGAACGCGCCCCTGCTCAGCGGGATCGGGGCGTCGACCTCCTGCTGGACCGCGCCTATCAGCTCCGCGAGGCTCTGCGTGTACTTCCTCTCCTTCTCCATCAGCTCCCTCAGGTGCAGATACTCGCCTTGTATCTGGCCCAGGGTCTCGGGAAAAGCGTCGGGGGGCTCCGGCGCCTCTCCTCTTTGCTCCTGAATCATGAGAGCACGAGAGCTCTCCGGCGTTATAATGGGTTATGAACCAGGAATCCGTGTTTGGGTTTCGAAGGCCAACAGTGCGCTAGCTCGCCGCAGTGACTCGCTCGACCTTCACTTCACAGAGCCCGTCGTCCTTGGCTGCGCACCGCCCCTCTCCCACGCGGTGCGAGAACCCAGTCAATTCGTCGGCAACTCCCCCTACCACTCCAACCAGATAGTTGCACCGAGGGACAGTTCCTTTCTTGTCAAACAGGCAGAAGAAGCAGTCTTTCACCACGATGGAGGCCACCCCCGTCTCGAAGTTGCCGCTGTTCAGACTGAACTGTCCCCACCCATGGGCCTTCGCCGCGTCAAGGATTACCTGAAAGACCGATTTCGAGTTGACCTCCTTCTTGGTCTTCTGGGCCTTCTGCTTGGCAATCCTGGCGATGTACCTGCCATAGCTGTAGCCCATGCGTTGCATGATGATCGCGGCTCCCGACATGAAGGTGCTGTCCAGCTCGACCTTGACGTTGGCCCACCCCTGGGCGCTAATCGTCATCACCCTGGACTCCAGCGGCTTCTCCTGAATCACGCCCGCCTCCGAGTCGATTTCTATAGGAGAACCTGGTAGGTCGTCTTTTCCCATGAATAGTCTGTCCGCGTGAATGGGAGGCGTATTTTACTCTATTCGAAGTCCTAACTCGGGCTCGGGGGAAGTTCGATGGTCAAGAGGGGGAGTGAGAACATTCTTCTTTTTCCTTCAAAATAAGAAAGTGCGCACATGCCTGTTTAGGCTGTGCGCCAATTACCATCTATTGTGTGTCTAGGAGAACGATCCCGAGAACAGGACGTTTCCGCCGTTAGTTAGGGAAATCGACCCTGTCACTTGAGAACCGGAGGTTCCGGGCACCCATGCGAACGAGCAGGTGAAGGATACCGCTCCGGCACCCGCCGTTACGACTGCTTGTGTGCTGTTGTTCGAGGTCTGAGTGGCTCCGCTGTACGTTTCACTGCAAGAGCCTGTAGTTGATGTGTTGGATGTTCCTGTGTTCAGAAGCCCCACTGTGCAGCGTCCCGATGCGGCATCGCATGAGACATTGCTCGCTGAGACTTGTGCGGTGTTCGTGAACGAGCCGAAGAGCCCGAAGACGAAACCTGCGATCGCCACTGCAGCCACGAGGGTGATTGCAATGAGGATGACTGTTGCTAGGACTGGTGAGATGGCTTTTCTGTCGCTGTTGTTGCGTATGTTCATCTTATGAAAAAAGGGGCCTGAAAAGTTCCTAATAACCATTATGGATGACAAATCTTCACATGATACGATTTTGGGGGTCTACAAAAGTTCACCATGGCAACTTTGACCCTCGACCCCGGAAGCCGGGCGACCGGCCACAATCCTAGAAAGTGCCGGCGAAGTACAAGACTGCGCCGTTCGTCAGGCTGATCGACCCGGTCAACCTCTGCCCTGCGTGAGGTATCGGACTCAGCGGACCTCCGAAATTCGCCGCTACCATGGTGGTCTTCGCGCTCTTGATGGACCCTCCTGTCGCGGCGCACGAACTCGCCATCACCTTGACCCCCGAGAAGTCGAGGCTCGCGCACCCGGAGCCAGAAATCACATTGGTGTCGATCGTGCCGGTGTTTGTCAGACTCAGACTACAGACGCCAGTCATCCAGTTGCACGACGATACGAGCGCGCTGACCTGGGCGGCGTTCTGGTAAGAATTCAGGCTTGTGTAGAAGTAACCAGAAACTGCGGCGGCCGAAATCATAGTGATTGCTATCAGAATCACTTCAGACAGCAGCTCGGCGACTCCTCGCCTCTTATTGCCCCGCCGGAGTTGCATCGACGTATCATGCAGCTGAGTTGCGATTTTTAAGCTGAACTCGAATCAGATTTCGCATAAATTGCCATGATATCGGGGCGAACTTACCCTCTGATGGAACACTAAACACTAACATCAACTCATAACGATTAAATAGATAAAAGGGCGGCAGAAGAAAAAACAGACTGTATTGAAGCTAGGTCACTCCTCCGAGAGGAGGGCGCTCTCCGAACTGTTCGCCTCCCTCATCACCATCGCGATAACTCTGATTGGCGGCGTCGCAGCCATCGGGTTCGTCAACGGCCAGTTGGCAACCAGCGGGAGCCAGCTCGGCGCCAGCGTAGGGAGTAACATAAACGCGCTCCGCGAGAAGTTCGTCGTGCCGTTCTCCTCATTCCCCAACACGACCGCCGGGAACTCCCTGAACCTCTGGATCTACAACAACGGAAAAGTCGCCCTCAACATCACGAGCGTCCTAATCTCGGGCAAGCTCTCCGGTGTGCAGTCGGTCGTCAACTTTGGCCAGAAGAGCATCATCGTCACGAACGCCAACAACGTCGTCCTTTGTGAAACCAGCGCGCCTATCAGCGACCTTTCGCTCTACGAGACCTGGATATCGCCTCCCGCATTTCCCATATCGCGTACACCTCTTGCGGTGACCACGTTCCCGATCAACGTTCTGACCGACTTCAAATTTGACATTCCAGGGATTGCCGCAGGATGCCCGAACGACTACGCTTTCGACAGCGGAAGTTCCTTCACTGTCACCATCAGCGGGGGCTACGGATACGTCCTGAGCTTTCCGAAATTGAAGGTCTAAGAAATTGAGACTCTTAAGGGGCAGGCGCAGGCAGAAGGCAATCTCGGGGATCATCGCGGCGATAATCATGTTCGCGCTGATCTTCACCGCAGGCCTCGGCTTCCTCCTCTTCTCGAACACACTCAATGGCCAGTTCAGCCAGGCCGAAGAGAGAAATCAGATATTCAACCAGGACAAGAGCAGAGAGTCCGTCTCCGTGTCGGGACAGCTCGGGCTCAACGGGACCGGGTCCAACACCTTCAAGGTCTGGGTGAACAACACCGGCGGCGCACCCCTCGACCTGATAGCAGCTTTCGTGGCAGACCCGAACGGAAACCTGGTCCCGAACGCTACCGCAATGCTGACCACGCAGACTATCATGAGCCCATTCAGCTCGAACTCTGCGCCTGCTTTCAATGGTTCCATACCGCTCGCGCTGGACGTCAGCGGGGCCGGCTCTCAGATACTCTTCGACACCAACTATGCGCCCCTCGCTGATGGTCGCTACACGCTGGGGGTCATCACTAAGACCGGAAACGTATTCACAACGACTCAGGGGGTCGGCTCGAACTTCTCCGAGCACTCGCCGGTCCTCCCTGGGATAATCGGGACCCTGAACGCCAGCTACGCGTTCCCCGGAAATGCGATCTTCGACCAATCGGTCCTCGCTGGCGTCACGCCGACCGCGAGCGGCACAGTAACCTACGAATACTTCAATCCCTCGAGCCCCATTTGCACCGGGACCCCCATAATCGTAAGCTCGGTCACTGTTGTCAACGGAATCGTGCCTGACTCTGCGGCGGTCGCCTTCAGCAGCCCAGGCCTCTACAGCTGGAGAGCGATCTATTCGGGCGACGGGGCCAATAACGCTGCCACCGGATCCTGCCAGCCCCTCCTGATCAACACGGCATCCGGCATCCTCACGACGATAGTCACGACGCTCTCCGCGACAACCGTAGTCCCCCCTGCTTCGGTCTACGACCAGGCGACGCTCAACGGGGTCACTGTCACCGCCAGCGGCACCGTCACATACTACAGGTACTCCGACGGGACCTGTACGACAGGTCAAACCCAGGTCGGGCAGGTGACAGTCACCAGCGGGCTGGTTCCCAACTCTCCCTCTGCGACGTTCGCCGTCGCGGGGTTGTACAGCTGGAAGGCAGTCTATTCGGGAGACGGAAGCAACGCCGGCGCTACAAGCGCCTGCGAGCCTCTGACCGCCACTTCATCGAACATCCAGCCGTCCCTTACCACCACCCTCTCCTCCAGCGTAATCAAGCCGGGCGGTTCGGTGAGCGACCAGGCCACCCTCGCGGGGGCGACGACGGGCGCGGGGGGAACTGTAACTTTCTATTACTACTCTACAAGCGGCGACTGCTCCAGCACGCCCTCCCAGGTAGGTTCCCCCGTGGATGTGGTGGCCGGCATCGTCCAGACGAGCTCCAACGCCGTGACCTTCAACACCGCAGGCTCATACAGCTGGAACGCGATCTACTCAGGGGACGCCAACAACCTCCCAGCGAACAGCCCATGCGAGCCTCTGTATGTCACTGACACCTTCGTACCTGGCCTCGTGACTACCCTCTCGTCAAACGTAATCCTGCCCGGCGGGTCGGTCTTCGACCAGGCGAGGCTCTCCGCGGTCACTACTGACGCCTCCGGGACGGTCACCTACTATCGATACACTTCTAGCGCCATATGTCAGGGCGGCAGGCTCCAGGTCAGCCAGGCGACTGTCACCAACGGAATTGTTGGGGCCAACTCCTCGTCCGTCGTCTACGCAACGGCAGGCTCCTACAGCTGGGTTGCAGTCTACTCGGGAGACGCCAAGAACAACCCCACGACCAGCGCCTGCGAGCCGCTGTCGATTTCTCTGACCTTCGTAAGGGCCATCATCACCACCCTTTCCTCGAACGTGATTACGCCCGGCAACTCGGTTTACGATCAAGCGTTGCTCGCTGGAGTCACCATCGCGGCCGGAGGCACGGTCACCTACTACAGATACTCGGACGGACTCTGCAGCTCGGGGCAGACCCAGGTTGGCTCGCCCGCGTCTGTGACCAACGGACTGGTCCCTGCCTCCTCGAGCTTCACGTACAACACTGCCGGGACTTACAGCTGGAGCGCCGCCTATTCCGGTGATGTCGACAACTCCGCCGCTACCAGCCCATGCGAGCCTTTGCTAGTGGCACAGACCTTCATCCCGTCCTTTACGACCGCCCTGTCGGCAAACGTGATCCTGCCTGGCGGCTCAGTCTTTGACCAGGCGACCTTGGAGGGCGTCACTAGCACCGCAGGTGGCACGGTCACCTACTCCCGCTACACAGACGGGCTCTGCTCGGCCGGCCAGACCCAGGTCGGGTCCCCAGTGACGGTCACGAACGGTGTTGCCCCGAATTCAGCCTCAGTAACCTACAACACGTACGGGGCCTACTCCTGGAAGGCAGTGTACTCAGGAGACGCGAACAATGCCGCGGCCAACAGCCCCTGCGAGCCCCTCTTCGTTACAAACTCCAACTCCAAAGTTGGTGTGGTCACCACGCTTTCATCCTACGTGATAACCCCAGGGAACTCCGTCTTCGACCAGGCGACACTGATCGGCGTGACACCAGGGGCGGGAGGGACCGTCACCTACTATCGGTACTCCAACGGCCTTTGCTCGGCTGGGCAGACCCAGGTGGGGTCGGCCGCGACCGTGACCAACGGGGCGGTGCCGAACTCCGCCTCTGTAACGTTCAACTCCGCGGGGACACTGAGCTGGAACGCAGTCTATTCGGGCGACGCGAACAACGCGGCTGCGACCAGTCCCTGCGAGCCTTTGCTCGTGTCTCAGACTTTCATCCCGTCGTTCACGACAACGCTGTCGGCGAATGTAATCCTCCCAGGTGGGTCAGTGTTCGACCAGGCAACACTGGAGGGCGTGACAAGCACCGCCGGGGGCACTGTGACCTACTACCGATACTCCGACGGGCTCTGCTCGGCGGGACAGACGCAGGTGGGGTCTCCTGTGACGGTTACAAACGGCGTCGCCCCCAACTCAGCTTCAGTGACCTACAACACCTACGGGGCCTATTCATGGAAGGCCGTCTACTCGGGAGACGCGAACAACGCCGCGGCCAATAGCCCCTGCGAGCCCCTCTTCGTGACCAACTCGAATTCTGCTGTCGGGGTGGTCACCAGCCTCTCATCCTACGTGATAACCCCGGGCAACTCTGTCTACGACCAGGCGACGCTGATCGGAGTGACGCCTACTGCGGGCGGGACCGTCACATACTATCGGTACTCCAACGGGCTCTGCTCGGCGGGACAGACGCAGGTGGGCTCTGCCGCAACAGTCACGAACGCAGTTGTGCCAAACTCCGCTTCTGTCGTTTTCAACTCGGCCGGGACCCTGAGTTGGAACGCAGTCTATTCGGGGGACGCGAACAACGCAGGCGCGACTAGCCCGTGCGAACCACTCTTGGTTAGCCAGACGTACATCCCCGCTTTCACCACTACCCTTTCAGCCAACGTCATCACGCCCGGGCAGTCGGTCTTCGACCAGGCCACTCTCGAGGGAGTAACAACAACAGCGGGAGGGACGGTCACCTACAGCCGCTATTCCGATGGCCTCTGCACCACCGGTCAGACCACTGTGGGCTCTCCCGTCACTGTAACCAACGCCGTGGTCCCAAGTTCCTCGTCCGTGACTTTCAATACAGCCGGGGCCTACTCCTGGAAGGCGGTGTACTCTGGCGATGCGAACAACGCAGGAGCGACCAGCCCCTGCGAGCCGCTTTACGTGGCTCAGACCTACATCCCAGCCTTCACCACCACCCTCTCGGCGAATGTCATCTCTCCTGGCGGGTCCGTCTTTGACCAGGCTTACTTCGAGGGGGTCACAAGTACGGCAGGCGGCACGGTGACCTACAACCGCTACTCGGATGGCCTGTGTACTACGGGTCAGACTCAGGTTGGCTCTCCGGTGACGGTGACGAACGGAATCGCACCTGCCTCATCCACTGTGGTGTACAGCACGGCCGGCGCGTACTCATGGAAGGCAGTCTACTCCGGCGACGCCAACAACGCCGCGGCGAACAGCCCCTGCGAGCCACTCCTGGTTCTTCACACGATAATTTCGTCCTTTACGACCACCCTATCTGCGAACGTCATCTCCCCGGGAGGCTCCGTCTTCGACCAAGCGACCCTGGATGGCGTGACGTCCGATGCAGGAGGGACCGTCACCTATTACAGGTACACGGCAAGCGGAATCTGCCAAGGGACCCGGGTCCAGGTCAGCACTTCCTCCGTAGTCAACGGCAAGGTAAGTTCAAACTCAAGCGCCTTCGCCTACTCCAGCGCGGGCTCCTTCAGCTGGGTCGCAGTGTACGGCGGAGACGCCAACAACAACCCGGCGACCAGCCCATGCGAGCCACTTTTGGTGACGAACCTCAACTTTGTGAGCGCCATCATTACCACGCTGTCGGCCACCTCGGTCCTTCCTGCTACCTCAGTTTATGACCAGGCGAACCTGATAGGCGTGACGACCAACGCAGGTGGAACCGTCACTTATTCGTATTTCACTGGGGCTGGTTGCGGCGGAATGGCGACAACCGTTGGTGTAGCTGTTACCGTAACAAACGCAGTGGTGCCTAACTCCGCCTCGGTGACATTCAACAGCCTAGGGGCTTTCAGCTGGCATGCTGTCTACTCAGGAGACTCGAACAACGCCGGGGCAACAAGCTCCTGCGAACCACTCGTAGTCACCCAAGGCTGCGATCCGACGACTACGACGTGCCGCGCGACCAGCTCGAGCGGGCTTGGGTACATAGCGCTGGACTTCGACAGTTTTAGGAGTTGGGGCACGGTAGTGACCGGCGGGAATGGATGTCTGCCCGGAGCTTCCGGTTGCCACCTTGACAACTACAATTCTTTCGGCTGCGCGAACAACCCATTCAACACAAACTGCATAGGCGGCACATTTAACGTGAAGAATGCCCCGACGGGATGGACCACGGTGAGCCCACTAACGAACACGGGAAAAGTACTCGTGTTCTCGGCTAACCTCTCGGATACAGACACAACTGGTCACAGAAACATAGTCTTGGACGCTGACAGCCTGTTCTTTATCACCAATCAGCCGCCCGGTTCCAGCTCCAAGAATTTCGTGTGGTACATAGGGTCGGTATCGAGTACAGGACTTATCACGTGCGGAGGAACCTCTGGCTCAGGCACTCCTGTGTGCTTGGGAGACGGTATCTTGCTTCCCGCTCCCGATGTCACGACGAACTCTCTTCACCCAGTGACGGTCTACTTCACAGGGACACCTATGGGCAATAGCTGTTCGGCGACCACGTGCCCTGCCGCCGGTGGGACCGGTCCGGGTTCCTTCTATCTGCACGGCGTATTTGGGGTTGGGTGTACTACTCTAGGTTACACAGGTTGTACGGGGAGCGTTGTGCCAGTAGGTGAGAACGAACCACTAGTGCTGACCTACTTCCAGACCCCTGGAACCCTAAGCCTGGCCCCCGTAAGCGGCAAACTCGGATCCTCTGTAACCTTGACCGGATCGGGCTTCACGGCAAGCGCTCCAATAGGCTTCTCCTACGACGGCAATGTCTTGACGACCAGCCCCGCAGCCGTAACCGCCACAGGTGCTGGCGCCATCCCGGGGGCAACTACTTTCTTAGTCCCGACCTCGGGCGGGGGTACCCACTCTGTGGTGGCGACAGATGCCCAAGGGAATACCGCTCAGGCTGTCTTCACCGTTTCCCCGGCTCCAACGTTGAGTCTCACAATCACTTCTGGACCTCATGGTTCTAACACGGTGACGACACTCAGTGGCTCCAACTACGCAAACTCGAAGTCCTACTCATACTGCCTCAGCTCAAGCGCCACAACCGCCACCTGTGTGAGCAGCTCCTTTACCCTTACGACGAGTGGGGCAGGCGCTATACCGGGTGGCGTCACATTGACCGTCAACCAAGCGACGGCTGGAACCTACTATGTCATCGTCTACGACACAACGACCTCGGTCGTGGCCGCGAGCGCGACCTTCACGGAGACTTAGTTGTACTTCTCCACACCTTCTCAAGGACTCCGATTGATGCCCCTGATGAGCCCTCACAACCCCTCTCAAATCTATATTAGGTTGGAAGCCCGCTTTGGGACGAAATTGCCGAGTCTCAGAATTGTGCCAGGTGGACCTTAGATGTCGTCTGGGAGTCAGGACTCGACGGTTCCGGCCGAAGAGATCTCGAAACCGTCGGAACCTGAAGCGGTGGAGGGCCACGTACTGAGCCGCCCAGGCGGAGAAGCAAGGCCCGGCGAGACGAAGAAGTCGCAGGAGAAGCTGATTTCGCTCCTCAGGAAGACCAATATCCGCTTCCCGATGACCGGGACGAGGATACCTCCATCTTGGAGGGTCATCGACAGGTACCCAGTCAACAGCCCCTTCGCATTCGCCGAGATCTCCGAGAGCCCCCTTGGAGCGAAGAAGTACTTCTTGGACGAGGTCCCCCTCTCGAAGGCCGAGGCGGGCATCTACTCCTACATCCTCGACACTTTGGAGGCTGAACTGACCGTCCCAAGGTCAGAGGTCAATCCGCGCCAGTACTTCTCAGACCAAGCCAGGCGCATCGTCCTGAAGTACAGCATCCGCGTACCTGCTACGTCCTGGTCCAAGATCATCTACTTCGCTGAGCGCGACTTGGTCGGATTCGGCGTGCTGGACGGCCCCCTCAAGGACCCCAACATCGAAGACATTTCACTGGACGGCTCAGGCAAGCCGATTTTCATTTACCACAAGGGTCACGAAACCCTCGAGACGAACATCACCATCCCCAACGACGACGAGCTCGACAACATCGTTACAAGGCTCTCCCACATGGCCGGAAAGCATGTCTCTACCGCCTTCCCCATCGTCCAGGGCACCCTGCCTGGAAGGCACAGGCTGATTGCTACCTTCCGCAGGGAAGTCTCGCCTCAAGGAAGCAGTGCGACGATCAGGAAGTTCAGGGAAGACCCACTGACGATTATCGACATGCTCAATCTCAACCTCCTCGACTACAAGATTGCGGCGTACACATGGCTCCTCATGCAGAATCGCTCAACCGCCATAGTCGTGGGCGCGACCGGCGCCGGCAAGACCACGCTTCTGAACGCGATCCTGACCTTGACCAGGCTAAACACCAAGCTTGTTACAATCGAAGAGGTCCAAGAGATCAACGTACCACATCAGAACTGGACACCTCTCGTCTCGAGGGAGAGCTATGCGGCAACTGAGGAGAGGGCCGGCGAAGTCGACCTCTTCGAACTTGTCAAGGCCGCTATGAGGATGAGGCCGGACATACTCGTGGTAGGAGAGGTGAGGGGCCAAGAAGCCTATGTCCTCTTCCAGGCGATCAGCACGGGACACGGCGGACTTTGCACTCTCCACGCCGACGACGAGACCTCGGCCGTCCAGAGGCTCCTCTCAGCCCCGATGAACGTCCCCGCAGCGTTCCTGCCTTTCCTCGACATCATCTTCGTGGTCAGGAGGATTTCGATGCCGACTCCCACGGGTGGCTTCAAGTCGATCAGAAGGATCGTCTCAGTCGACGAGATTGTCAGCGACAAGGTATACGAGAAGATCTTCAAGTGGGACGCCCGCACTGATACGTTCAAGGGAGCCAACCTCGAGAAGAGTCCTAGGATCCAGCGCCTCGCGAGGGACGGCGGATTCGAGCCTGGTCAGCTCGTAGAAGAGATCAACAGGAGGAGCATAGTCCTGAAGTGGATTCAGCAGAAGGGAATCCGCAATTTCAAGGAGGTCTCTCCAATCCTCGACTACTACGTCAGCCGACCCGAGGAGACCTACCAGAGGGCCCTCAACGAGGTCAAGGCGATGGGGATCGCCACGCCCCAGATAGAAGAGATCCAGAAATGAGCGACGTGCTCCTGAGCGAGCTGGAGGGCAAAGCCAAACGAGAGCCCCTCCTGAGCCTCTTCGACAAGTTCGTGGCTCTCACCTTCAAGATCTTCCAAGGTCCTTCGGCGCGCATCGCGGAGGGGATGCCAGGCCTGCGCTCGCAGATTCTGAAGTCCAACCTCAGGACCTCGCCAGAGGGGCTGGTCTCACTTGCGCTCTTCTCCGCGTTCGTGACCGGTCTAGTCACTTCAGTGTTCGCGGTCTACGGTGTGCTTGTCCTCAACATGGTGTTCTTCGCGTTTCTTCCGGTCGCGACCCCCATCGTCTACATCCTGATCACCAACCTTCCGAAACTTAGCTCGGCCGGCAGGGCCGCAGCCATCGACACCGAGCTTCCCTTCGTGCTAGGATACATGAGCGTCCTCGCGGGAGGAGGCGTGTCTCCCATCGAGACCCTGAGGAGGATTTCCCAGATGGACGTCCTGCCCGCATCCAAGAAGGAAGCGAAGCGGATACTCGTGGACACCGATGTCTTCGGCCAGGACCCCATCACCGCCATGGAGAATGCTTCGCGGCTCAGCCCCAGCAGGTACTGGTCGGAATTCCTCGCGGGCTATACGGCGGTCCTAAAGTCCGGAGGCAGCTTCGAAGCTTACATCCAGCTCAAGCTGAGGGACCTTATCGCCAACCGGTCCGCGATCGTCAAGGCTTCTTCCGACATCACAGGGACGATAGCGGAAGCATACCTGACAGTGACCGTCGTCCTTGGAATGACCTTGTATACCCTCTACATGGTCCAGACAATGATTTCGAAGAACGTCGCGGGCCTACAGAACCTGTACGTTTTCGCCTTCCTGGTCGTCCCTCTGCTCTCGGCCGGTTTCATCTATATCACAGATGCCGTTCAGACCAAGTGGCCTTACACGGACTACCGCCCCTACAGGCTTTTCGGAATCATGATCCCGTTTGCGATTCTAACAATGCTCCTTCCCCTCCCGGTGCCACTCTACATCCACACCTCCCTCGCCTTGGGCGTCGCGTCTGGTGCTCCAGCCGCCTTTTCCTTCAGGCTCTCTCGTGAGAGGAGACGGCTTGAGAGGGCACTTCCTGACTTCATAGGGGACGTGACAGAGGGGAGGAAGACAGGCCTATCTCCTGAACAGAGCATAGAACGCCTCTCATCAAGGAACTATGGGGTGCTTTCGAGGCACGTCAAGAAAATGGGCGCCCAGCTTTCCTGGGGCGTCTCTCTCTCGAAGGTCATCTCCACATTCACCTCCTCGGTCGCGAGCTGGATCACCCGTGCCACAGGAATCCTGATGATAGAAGTAGTCGACGTTGGCGGAGGAACAATCCGAAGCTTTACCGAAATGGCCTCCTTTGCGCGGACAATCAACGACCTCGAAAGCCAGCGGCGCTCGGCACTGAGGCCTTTCGTCTTCGTTACCTACATCGCGGGCGTTATGGTGATCCTCACGACCTTCATCCTTGTCTACATGCTCTCTGCCCCCGCGACCCTGGGGTACAAGACGAGCTCGATTGACCCTCACACGATCGACCTCCTTCTTACGACGGCGGTCTTCGACTCCTTCATAATCGGACTCGTAGCAGGGAAGATGGGGGAGAGCAGCCTGTCGGACGGTTTCAAGCACGGGTTCGCCCTCGTCATCGCGAGCATCATAGCGGTCAGCCTGGCCCGCCTCTTCATCCCCATACCACTGTAACGCTTATCGGCCCTTGTGAAAGGGCACCCGCCAATCGAAATGCCCAACAAGGCAGGGCCGAAGTCTGAGGACCGCCAAGCGCCTTCACTACTGCCAGGAAAGCCCGACTATGGAACGGACGACCCAGTGACCATCTTTTCGCTCTTGGCGGCGGGAATCTTGGTGGCTGCCTCGGGCTTCTCGGTGCAGTTCCTTCGGTCGACTCTCGGACCCCTCTGGGTCTTCATGCTGAGCCTCCTCCTTCTTCTTGCAGGGCTGATCTTCATCGGGTTCGGGGCGGGCCTGTACCTGGGCCGCAAGGCGTGGAAGCCTAGGGAGGTGGCCCGGCTGGCAGCGACGATCTCTTGGGGAGGAAACGAAGTGGTGCTAGACATAGGGTCCGGGAGAGGGATGTTCGCCAATACTGTGGCTGCCAGGCTGAAGGACGGCTTAGTGGTCTCGCTGGACAGATGGAGGCCCACGGAGGTGACGGGAAACAGCCCTGCCTCTCTCCTTGCCAACGCGCGAATCTGCGGCACCGAGTCCAAGATTTCACTAGTCATGGGGGAGCCGACCCACCTCCCGTTCAAGGACCGGGCCTTCGACGCCGTCGTATCGGGAATGGCCCTTCACAGGCTAAAGGGGTCGCTCGAGATGAGGAAGGCCTCGGTGCAGGTGATCAGGGTCTTGAAGGACGGCGGCAGGGTCGCGCTCCTGATAGCCGGGAACAGCTCGGTATTCGAGGAGATCACCGAAGAGGGCCGGCTCAAAGAGGCCAAAGTCTCGCGCCTTCGATTGGGCCTGCTTCCTCCCGCGCACTCGATTGAGGGGAGAGTCGCGTATCACACTGCCGAGGCTTGACTCGTACTAGGAGAGGGTCTGGAACCCTGCTTCCAATTCCTCTCTGGCTTTACTTCTCCGCCGCCTGATTGTACGGAAGACCACCAGCCCGATGATCGCAGCGACGACCGGGATGACATAGATCAGGTAGGAGAGGATTAGCTGCAAAAGCGTAGGTGGAGCTCTATTCGGCGCGGGGTTGATAGTCACCGAGACCTTCATGGTGTAGGTGCCCAGAGACGGGTGCGAGATGATCGCAAAGATCTTGGCCAGGCCGCTCTGCGACGGCTTGAATGTGATTGAGGCCAGCCCGGAGGTCGATGTCAAGGTGGCGTTGGGTTCCACTCTGCCCAGGCTGGAGTTCCAAGCGACCGTCGCGCCCGGCAGCGGCGCCCCCTCTGCCATCAAGGTCAGCTTGACTATCGAGCTCGCGTTCGAGAAGATCGTGGGCGGGTTTGCGGTTATGGCGATTGCGAGCGTCGGAGACCGGGCGTCGATCCTCGCGTTCGCCGAGGTAAGTCCGGACGAAGTCACGGTAAGCACGGTGGACCCGTTGTGCTTCAGCTCAACCCGGACCGAGATGTGGTCGGTACCTTGCGGGAATGTCAAGGCAATGGGAGTCTGGACCTCAGCCCCGTTGGACGAAGTCACGGTCGCGCTGATGGGCGACTGCGCCCTGGCCGGGTTGCCCGCGGAGTCCTGGAGCTGGACGAAGAGCAACGGGGAGAGCGCGACTGAGGAGTACAGGGTTGTGGAAGGGCTGACCCAGGCAGCGAGGGCAGAGGGCGCCGGGACCACCGTCAGCACCTGAAGCCCCGAGATAGTAAGCCCTTGCGCGAACGCAGTGAGGTTGGCCCGGCCGGACAGGGTGCTCGTCTGGACACCGGTTATGATCGCAGTCGAGCCGGCTGGGATTGTGGCGGCCGTATCAACTGAGACCACCCCGGAGG
Source organism: archaeon (assembly GCA_016432545.1). NCBI lineage: Archaea > archaeon. Next base: position 559,368 of record CP066694.1, on the reverse strand, counting down.
CTGTGGACAGGAGCTGGATGGGGAGGTCCTCCGGTGCCACCGCAGGCGAACCGGACGCGTCCACGAGGGAGACCTCAAGAGCGTTGTAGAGCTTTCCGTCAGCCGGCAGTGTGCCTCCCCTTCCCGAAGTTCCGAAGAGCGCCGTCAGGACCACCTTCGTTGGGACTGGCCCGTAGGTAGCCTGCTGGACGGTGTCGATGGTCAGAGAGCTGTCAAGGCCCTGGGCGGTGATTCCTGTCGAGCCGGAGAAGAAGGTGGCGTCGAAAGGTATGACCTTGAAGTTCGTTGAATGGACAATCACGACCGATGCAGGGACAGTTCCCACTTGGGTGTTTGACGCAGTGAGCCTCACTGTGGTGTCAACAGCTGCGAGCGCCGGTGCGCCGCCCGAGTCCTCCAATGACACCATGATAGAGCTGTACACTGTATTGTCGGCGAGGACCACCGGGGGCGCAAGCTCCAGCTTCAGCCTTGTAGGCGTAAGTGACGGGAAGTAGGACCTTATCGAGACGGATCCGGTGACGAGGTTAGTGGAAGCGGCGTAAATGATCGCGTTGCCGTTGACAGCCGTCGAGTTGACCGTCGTGATGGCGTACATGCTACCTCCGGGGATTGTCAGCGTGCTCTTGACCTTGGCGAGGCTGGTGTTCGAGGAGCTGAGCAGGACCGTGATGTCGCTCTGCGCCCTCGCAGGATTGCCCGTCGAGTCAGTCAGGACTATCGTAAGCTTGCCGCTGGTCGAAACCGGGATCTTCGCCGGCTGGGCGTAGACCTTGAGGTTGGTCGGCGCCGGCCCCTTGACATTTACCGTGGCCCTTCCAGTGCCTAGGCCCGGGGCTGAAGCGGTCACCACCGCCTGGCCTGGGCGGAAGGTGGTGAGGAACCCTCCCTGGACCTCCAGGTTCCCGGCCTGAAGCGTCAAGGTCGAGTCCGTCAGGTTCGCCACCCTTGGCTCGCTGGTGGTAAGCTGAATCGTGATGTCCGAGGTGGGCTTCGTCGGCAGGTTGTTCTTGTCTAGCAGCTCGACGATGACTACGCCCTGACTACCAGGCCTGGCCGGGACCGTGCTGGGCGCGACGAAGACTTTCAGGCTCGAGGGGAACCCGCTCGGCGTTACGGTCGTGGAAACTGATGAAGCGGACTGAAGGCCGGGAGAGGCAGCGGTTATCACGGTCGACCCGGTCGTAATCGTGGTTGTCAGGTTCGCTACCCCGTAGTTCGAGCCCGGACTGATCACGAGGCTCTGGTCGACGGTCGCCACGTTCTGTTGAGACGAAGTGAGGTAGACAGTCACGTAAGAGGTCGGGAACGACGGGCGGCCCGAGGGGTCGAGGAGCGAGACTACGACGGCCGAGTATTCATTGCCGTCAGCGGGGAGCTTCGGCGGAAGGATTTGAAGAGCCAAGGCGTAGGGCTGCCCGACCTTGGGGACGGTGGCTGCCTCTCCTCCTTGTATCTCGAAGGCGACGAGGACAAATAGCGCGCACAGGGTGACTGCCGTAAAACGCCGAGACGAGCTAGACACCACCAATCAGGAATGCGGTCCTTTCTTGGGAGGAGGGAGACCGAGCAGGTGCTCTCATCGAAGGAATCTGCCCTTTGACGTGTTTTTATCCGTTTTCCGCACGAAACTCCAAAGGGCATGATACGATGTGCGATTATGGATTCGCAGTCCTGATTTTCTGACGAAAAGTGTCGTTTTCGCGCCCCAATGATTTTAAGCACGAGTTCGGATGCCAAGTTTGTGCGGGTCGGAGGCTACGCGCTGGGTGGCATTATCCTAATCCTACTCCTGACAATTGGGGGAACTTATTCCTCCGTGGTCATCCTTGGGGCCAACTCCAAAACTGCGACGGTTGTTAGCACGCTCACTCAACCGACAACATCGATCGAGAGCTTCTCATCGACGTCAACCTCGCGGCTCACTCTCTCTTCGACGATCACTTTGGTTTCAGTGGTCACAAGCACGCTTGAGACCGCTACGTCGACTGTCACTTCGACTTTTCCTCAGACGGTGTTGCAGACGAGCACGTTCACCGTTACTTCGGTGGAGTTCAGGTCGACGGCGGGAACGAGGACCATTACGCGCACGACGACGACGACGGCCCCCGCAATAACGACGACTTCAGCGACTTCGACCCTTACGTCTTGGCTGACCTCCACGACGATTTCGACTAGCTATTCGACTACCACAACCGACACTTCGAACACTATCCATACGACTCATTCGACCACGACTACTGACACGTCTACGACCCTTCATACCACTTATGCAACCACTACCACAGACATCTCAACTACAGTCCATACGACCGATTCGACCACTACGACGGACACCACACTTCCCTAGTTGGCAACCTCCAACAACCTAGAAATATCGGAGTCCAGGCGAAGTATGCGATGACTCAAAAGGAGACCCGAGCGGCCAGGAATTCGTCATTCTACTTCTTAGAGCCCAGCCGAATCGCCCTGATACTGATCGTGTGTGGAGAGGTGCTGATGGCCCTTGGGGTCTTCGGGGCATACCAGTTCGGGAGTTCGCACTTCTCAGCGTTGGTACTTTCGTACTTGGTCGCCATCGGAGGCTCGGCGTACATGTTCGCGGCTGTGATTCAAATATGGAATTCAAGTGTCGTAAAGCCAAGGGAAGCAGTCCGCTTAGTCAAGGAGATTCCATGGGGAGGCGACGAAGTGGTCGCGGAGGTCCTATGCGGTCACGGGCTGATAACAAAGGAGGTAGCGCCGCGAATCCCTTCGGGGTTGGTCCTTGCACTGGACGTATCAATAGGGGCGAGGAGACAGGAGATTCAGCGACTCGACAACAAGCCACAAGGGGGAAATGGATCCAAGAGTTTGGAACTGGCAAGTTCTGACGCCAGGCAACTTCCAATCAAGTCTGGGGCCATTGACCTCGTGCTCTCGGGCTTTGGGACAGGGAAGTTCGAGAGGCTTGCAGACCGTATCTACTCAGTCAATGAAATGGTGAGGGTCCTGAAGCCGGGCGGGGCAATCTCGATGATGGTAACCGGCGACCGAAAGGAAGCCGAGGTCATGCTGACGACCAATGGCCTCAGAGACGTGAAAACAGAGGTGGTGAGGTCGATGCTCTTCTCTTCGGCTCGAATCGTGACAGGCCGTAAGCTGTCTGAGCTTGGCGGCTCAACGGTCTAGGGTTCGAACTGCGCCAAAACGTCCAGTACTGAACTCACCTTAGGTGAGAGGACGAACTGGGAAGAACCACACGAAGAAGAAGAGCGCCAACACTAAGTTCAAGACTGCGAGTTCTCTCCCGTACTTGCTGGGCATTTGCTTGTAGAAGAAGGCGAGCCCAAGGGCGACGAATGGCAGCGTGTAGATGAAGTAATAGTTGAAGCCTATGCGACGGACGAGGACGCTCAGGGCCAACCACGGGGCATAGTTGAGGGCGATTCCTCCGGCAATGAACAGGGCCGTGCCGGTCTCCCTCCGCTTGAGTATCAAGTAGATTGCACCCGCGAGCGCGGGCCAGAACCCATACCAGACCGCAAGGTTGGCCTGGGCCTGATACCAAGTCGGGATGTAGTGGTTAGTTACGTTCCCAGCCGATACGTCCACGTCCACCCGATAGTAGGTGGCTGAGTTGAACGGCTCCGGAGCGTGATAAGTGCCGTTGAAGGGCACGGGGTCAAACGGCAAGATCCAGTTCCACGCGAATTGGTAAGGCGCGTACGGTTCGTCTATGACTATCCCGCTGGGGCCGTGGTACTGATAGATGAACAAGACATGTTGAATCGGGTTCCAGATAACCTGCTTGCTGGTGCTCAAGAATGTCGTCGTAAAGGTCGTGACTGCCGTTCCGTTGTTCTCGATGACTTGGGTATTGACCGTGGTCGTTACGCTCGTCGAGATCGGAGGCTGGTACCTGATGTCGTACGCGAACATCACCACTCCGAAGACGAGCAGCGCCACGGCGAGGTACTTGACGCCAACCCTCAGCGCCGGGCCCATGGTTTGTCTGTTTGTGTAGAGGTGATAGATCACTAGTGCTCCGAACCAGAAGATGCTCATCTCCCTAGCCGTGAAGGCGAGGCCCATGCTCGCCGCGGAGAGCCACGGGCGCTTGCGCATGTAGAGCTCAATGGCGAGCAGGCCAAAGAGGAACATCGGCATGTCGATGAGGAGCGTCCCTCCATGAATGAACCAGACAGTGTCCAGCCCGAGGAACATCGTCGCGAGCAGCCCCCATCTCTCGCCGAGGAGCCTCCTTGCGATGAGATAGAACAGGTACATCGCGGCAATCTGCATCAGGACTTGGGGGAACCTCCAGCCGAACCAGTTGTTGCCCAGGAGGCCGATTCCCAGCGCAGAAATGAGCTTGGGTAGCGGGGGATGCTCCGCGTTCGCCGCTATGCCTCCCAGGGTGTCCTGGCTCGCCGGGATGTAGTGTGCCTCGTCAAAGACCATCCCTCCGTCGTTGGGGAAGGCAATCTGAAGCATATGGACGGCGAAGTAGAGGAGCAGGAAGTGGGTTATGTTGAACTTGGAGGCGAGGTCCTTGAGTCCGGCCCAGTAGATGTCGAGGTCGAGAGTGAGCTGGAGCTTCAGGGCCTCTCCGCCTCAAGGTAGATCCTAGGATAGGAGAGAGACGGGGCGAACACGCGAACGACGCGGTCGATGATTCTGGTATAATAGTCTGTGTCGACGAGCTTGAGCTGCCTCAACCTGAGGCCTGAATTTGCCACGAAGTTTCTGATGTGCTCGAGAGTGAAGACGGCGTAGTGCACGTCTTTCCCGTCGTGCTTTCGGTAGCCGCCCGTGTGCGTGCCCAAGATGTAGAACTTCAGGCAAGCCGCGTTGTCGGTGATGAGCGTTAGGACCCCTGAAGGCATCAACACCCGCCTCACCTCGTCGAGATGCCTGCCCGGATTCGGGAGATGCTCGAAGAGGTTCTGTTCGTAGACCCTTGCGAATGCGCCCTCCCTGAAGGGAAGATGCTGACAATCGCCAACGATGTTTGTTGAGGCGGTGGGGAAGAGGTCGAGTCTGACGTCGCCATAGGTCTGGTCGCCGGACCCCAAGTTTAGGGTGAGTTCCTTATCACTTCTGAGCGTCAATCACTGCAGCCTCCACGATGTCGAGGTGTCTGTCCCAGGTAAAGCTGGAAGCCCACTCCACAGCCCGAGCAGACATCTTCCTCCAGAGTTCCTGGTCCGTGAGAATTGTCTGGAGCTTCGATGCAAAGTCATCAAGGTCGTAGGGCTTTGCGTGGAAGCCGGTCTCCCCGTCGAGAACCGTCTCCTTGACCCCTGAGTCACCCCATACGACGGCCGGAACTCCGTGAGCCTGAGCTTCAAGTGGGCCTAGTCCGAAAGGCTCCGCGATGCTCGTTTGAATGTATGCCTTCGACTCGGCAAAGCATCTTGATAGGGTCTCATCGTCCAGATACCCAGTGAAATCCACCAAGTTCGATACCCCAAGGTCCGACGCACGCTTCCGAAGAGTGGGAGTTGTCGAGGTCTCCTTTCCAGTTATCATCAGCTTGGGTATGTTCCCCTTCAGGCGACGAATTACCTCAAAAGCGAGGTCGATCCTCTTCCAAGGGTAGTGTCTGGCTGCCATAACCACCTGGTTGTGACGAATTGCGCCGCGAACGATGGGCGGGTCGACCCCGGGATAACATGTGCTTCCTCCGACCCTGTATTCCTGGGAGAAGAGGCCCCTCGTCCAGTCCGAGTTGTACAGTAACTTCCTAGCCCTCCTGTGGCACATCTGATCTAGTGCCCTGGCTACCGGCCTTCCAAGGTTCCCGACTAACCCACTGAGGAGTTGAAAGTCGGGGGTGTTCCAGTTCTCCCCGATCTTGGGACGTTGATGAATGAATGTGGTCAGTTGGTGCAGATAGCCCACGTACGGGACGTCGAAGAGCGAATTGGTTCTGAGACCCAGCCACATGCTGGGTTGAGAGTGACAGATTAGAACGTCGCAGTCTGCCGACTTCCGGAGCCCTAGGGGGAGGATCGCGGACGCCAGCATCGCGGAACCTTCCCGGAATGGAAATGGGAATGGGAAGTGTGGTACGAGCCTCTGAGGAGCCACCTCCTTTAGAAGCCGGGGGAAGCTCCTATCCGGATAAATAATCGGGCTGAATACATTGACCAGATGCCCCCGCCTGCGAAGGCCCAAAGCCTGGCGGATGGCTACCTTCTCGCCTCCGCCCGAGTAAAAGAAGCCCATGTGAACGATGTTTATGCGCAAGTGAAACCCCAATTGCAATATTGTGTGATTCTGGCAGAAACGCATATATGCGCCCGGTTTGGGCCTTTTGAATAATGAAGATAGATGCGAGCCATGGCAGGAAAGCCATTACTCCAATTCTGGCCACTGTCATATTGATTGCGATTACACTGATCGCAGGAATTGCCATCGCAGGGTTCGTTTTCAATCTCTTCAATATCTTTGGAAATCCACCGCAGATTTCCTACATATCGTCGAGCACACTCACGATATCTTCCGGAACACTAGCGACCCCAGGGGCAGTAGCCGCGACCTGCACGGCGTCCGCCACCGCAGGTCAATCGCTTGAATTACACAACACTGGAACTGGAGCTGGCACAATTAGGTCGGTGACAATCTCATCCAACGCAGGCGGAGGGACGGTTACGGTCTCAGGCGTGAACTGTGTCCTTGCTGCCGGGGCCACGAAATACATAACTTTCACCGCGGTAGGAACCGGAACGGCGAACCCTGGCGACAGCTTCTCCGGCAATGTGGTCCTCACTGGGGGCCAGACAATCTCATTTGCGAACACGTTCGCTTAGCGCTCAAGTAAGACAGCGTTCGCTTACCTCGTAACATCCTCTCACTATTCACTTCAGAAGTTAGCCCGCCCCTCATTCATGCTTCAACTCGAGCGGCAGGCAAGTTTCAACGTCACTGACGGCTCTGTTAACTTGCGCCGAGCCGACTCATTCGGCACCAGCGAGTTAACAGGGAGGACCTTGGACACCAGTCAAGTTAACAGAACCTCACTGACGGCTGGAAAACTTAAATCTGTCAACGACTCGTTTGAGTTTAATCGTACGCTCATGTATCTTAGGAAGAAATTTCGCAGGAGATTAGCCGTTTCCGAGCTTTTAGGGTCCGTTGTGACGATAGGGATCACACTGGTCGCTGGCGTGCTTCTGTTCGTCTTTGCAAACTCGCAGTCAGGAGTTGCCGGGAGCCAAATAGGGGCGTCGGCCCAGGCTGGGGTAAATTGCTTCAGCGTGAAACTCGACGTCGTCGCAATTCAGTTTGACAAAGCGGCAAACCCCAACACCGCAACATTGTGGCTTCTTAATTCAGGGCAAAAACCTTTGTCAATCGTAGCCCTAGTCTTGTACAACTCGCCTGGGACTAGCACGATGTACGGTACAAGTACAAGCCCGTTGTTCGTAACAACCACGACTACATCGACAACAAGTTCCCCGACGGTTACCTCCATTATCTCTTCGACGACCACATTCTTGACCGCAAGCGCCGCGACGGCTCCGACGGCCACGGTGACGTCGACCATTGCCTCGACATCTGCGGTTGCCACGACCACATCTGGCACGACGACCTCCACTTCGAGCACCACATCGGGAAGCTCTACGATAACTACGACAACCACTTCGGGTACTAGTACTACCTCTAAGACCACGACATCGGGTACCTTGACCTATTCCACGATGACGACCTCAGGGACAACGACGAGTACTTCGAGCACCACATCTGGTACAAGGATAATCACAGTGACCACAACGAGCAGGGGAGTGCCTCTAACAACCACCACAACTACTACTTCCGGCAGCACTCGGTTGCCACGACCACATCTGGCACGACGACCTCCACTTCGAGCACCACATCGGGAAGCTCTACGATAACTACGACAACCACTTCGGGTACTAGTACTACCTCTAAGACCACGACATCGGGTACCTTGACCTATTCCACGACGACGACAACCACACCAATTACTACACGATTCATAACCACTCTGACGACCACAACTACAACGTCTACTACCAGTACTGGATTCAGTTACTCGACATCTGCGGCTACTCTAACGCCACTGACGACAAGCGCAGCGTCCTCTTCGACTGCGACATCGGCTACGACATCTACAATCAATAACCTCTACACGGGTACGCAGACTGTGAACTCAGGGTGCAATATAGCGCCATTTCAATTCCTAGTAACCACGATAAGCGGTACAAAAACGACTCTGATCACGGAGGCAGGTGCTACGAATGCGGGTACCTTCTCCTTTTCGTCCGGAACGACCACCTCTACCTCAGGCACGACCACTCTTCTAATAACAACCCAGACATCGGGTACTACGACTATCCATCAATGGCCTCTTCAGCCAGGTCAAGTCGCGTCTGTAACTGTATCTCTTCCGAACGGTCAGATTTTCGACTCCGGTAGAATCTACTTCGCACGAGTATTGACGAACTATGGCTACGTAGCTATCCAGTTCGGAGTGGCACCTTGAAAATCAAATTAAGAAGAGGCCAGAGAGTCAGAGGCGTCGCGGGAATAATTGCGGCGGTAATCCTCTTCGCCTTGATCTTTACAGTTGGTTTGGGATTCTATCTTAGTGTGAACACAAACAATGCCCTGCTTCAGGGGGCACAACAAGCGAGGTTTCTGAACCAGCAAGCTGCCTTATCCGAGAACCTCGTGCTGGCGACCCAGATCGACCCGATAACAAATGATCTTCAATTCATGGCTACGAACAGGGGTGGTGTTGCGACAACGATAGTTGCTGCCTTCGTAACTGATGCCTCCAACGTTGTCACGAGCGAAACGGCAAGTTCATCACCTCCCTTTCCTCCAGTTACGACAAGTGTCCTGGGGAACTCTTCATTCATCGATACAGGAGTGCCTTGTATCATAACAATCGCAAGCTCCCCTAATTGTCTTCTCAAGGTTGTCACTTCCCGAGGCAATGTATTCGTTCAGACTTATCCGCCCACTCCTGTTCAAGCGGCGCTGAACGCGCTCTCCAGCGGGGCGATCGGGGATCTTTTCCTCAATCAGAACTCGTTCATCTTCTACACAGTACAGACTCCAGCGCAGAATCCAACTTGCCCTGCTGCGAATGTTGCGACCGATACCTCAGGGTTCTGTTTGTCTGCGGCATTTTCTTCTGCATTTACAATTAACAGTGCGTTATATGCGAACACTGGTCCAACCTACTCGGGCTTAGCATTCTCGATTACCGTTAAGAACCTCAATTCTCTACACAAGAACCTTGTCTTGGACGAGAACACTGTGCTGGAAATGTTTACGCCTCATGGTGCGAGCGGCTTTGGCCTCCTTTACTGGTACCTAGTTTCAACATCTGGGAGCGTAATCCTCGACCACTACACTCCCATTGTCCTGCAGTACAATAAGCCGGTGACCCTCACTTTCGCTTCATCGGGCGGGGCTAACCCCTATCCTGTCTGTCAGCAAGGTGGATCAGGGTGTCGAACTGTAAGTCAAGTAGGTATTGGGCAAATCACCACGGGGTCAAGTTCGATAACCCCACCAGCGGATTTACTCGTATTCATACTATCCCACGGTTGCGAAGGCACTAACCAAGCTAGTTGTGCCGCCACGTCGGCAAATTACGGCCAAAATCTGCCCTATGTCACAATTTTCCTATATTGAGTTGCTATGCGCACCTTAAGCTCTCCCGGAGAGGCTACCAGAACGTCGAATTTGAGCTGGCGGTGTCCGACTGAGATTAATAGTACACGATTCGAGCCTGAGTTAGAAATGGAATGGGTTGAAAATTGACAGACGAAAGTCAGAAGAACAAATCAGGTGGGGCCAAAAGTGAAGAGTCCGACTTGGCGAGGAAAGAGGAAAGGGAGCGAATCAAGGAACAGGAAAGGGCCAGGAAGGAAGCTGAGAGGAAGCTCAAAGCCGAGATGGAGGCAACACGACGAGAAGAGAGAGAGCGTAGAGATCAGGAGAGGGCCCAGGCAAAGCAGACAAAGAGGGAGAGCGCTGAGGACGAACGTGCCATCGAGGAAGCGGAGAAGCAAAGTAAGAGAACCGTGGCTCAGTCAGGGAAGCCGGGACTGCTGAGCGTATTCGAGCGAAAGCCCGTCGCTTCGGAAATAATGCGCCCCCGCACCGGAAGGCCGGTCCCTCCGAATTGGAAGGTCATCGAGAGGTATCCCATCTACAGCGCGTTCGTATACGCGACAATTGCCCAAGACCCGACAGGGAACAACACCGTCTACTTCCTCGACGAAGTCCCCCTCTCAGATTCAGAGGCGCAGACGTACACCTACCTGATGAAAGCCCTGGAGAACGAATTGACGATTCCAAGAACGCAGGTCAACCCAAGCGAATACTTCGACCTTCAGGCAAGGAAGATAGCATCAAAGTACTCCATCGAGATTCCCAAGCTTCCTTGGTCCAAGATTCTTTACTTCGCGGAGAGAGACATTGTGGGCTTTGGCGACCTCGACGGCCTTCTGAGGGACGCTAACATTGAGGACATTTCGGTCGACGGCATCGACAAGCCCGTCTTCATTTATCACAACAAGTACGAGAGGATTCCCACCAATGTGGTGTTCGAAGACGCGGAATCCATGACGGACCTGATAGGTAGGTTCGCCCACATCTCGGGGAGGCACGTTTCGACCGCTTATCCGATAGTGCAGGGAACCCTACCCGGCGGGCACAGGATGATCGCCACCTACATGACGGAAGTCTCGCCTTCGGGAGGGACCCTGAACATAAGGAGGTTCAGAGAAGACCCAATAACGATCATCGACATGCTCAAGCTGGGCGTCCTCGATTTCAACCTCGCAGCCTACACTTGGCTGCTGATGGAGAACAAGGCTGTCGCGATGGTAGTGGGAGCCACTGGGTCTGGCAAGACGACCCTCCTCAACGCGCTTCTCACCATGACAAGGACGAACGCCAAGATAATCACCATAGAAGAGGTCCAGGAGCTCAACCTTGCTCATCCGAACTGGTCACCGCTTGTCTCCAGGGAGAAGTACGGCGTGACCGAAGAGGGACCCGGCGAGATAGGCCTCTTCGAGCTCGTAAAGGCAGCGATGAGGATGAGGCCCGACATTATCGTTGTGGGGGAGGTCAGAGGTGAGGAGGCCTACGTCCTGTTCCAGGCGATAAGCACTGGCCACGGGGGTTTCTGTACCCTCCACGCCGACGAGGCCGCATCGGCGATACAGAGGCTGACTTCAAAGCCAATGGACGTGCCCGATTCTTTCATCTCCTTCCTGGACCTCGTGTATACCGTGAGGAGGGTTGTACTGCCAACGCCGGACGGCGGAACCATCGCAGCAAGAAGAATCATTTCGGTGGACGAGGTGGGTGGTGTCGGCGACTACACACGCATGTTCAATTGGGATCCTACAACTGACACTCAGACAGCGGCACCATTCAAGAACAGCAGAAAGCTGCAGAAGCTCGCAGCGGACCTGGGAAAGTCCATGGGGGATGTCGAGGAGGAAATCAGGAGAAGGAGCGTCGTCTTGAAGTGGATGCGGAGCAAGGACATTCGCAATTTCAGAGAGACAACGCCCCTCTTCGAATCCTACGTCAAGAATCCCAATGAAACCTACCAGAGGGCAGTGAGAGAACTCGGAGCGACTGGAGGCCGTGGTTCGGGTGAGTAGAAGTGGATTTGACCAACCCGGCAGGCCTGAGATACCCGTCCCACTGACAGTCTTCGACAGACTCACCACCACGTCCTTCAGGATCTTCAGGTCCCCAGCCAGAAGTATCGCGAAGGCAATACCGGGTCTGAGGGAGAGCCTGTTGAAGTCTGACATATCGGTGACCCCCGAGGGGCTAGTCTCGGTTGCCTTGTTTCTGACGCTTGCGACCGGAATAGCAGTCATTGCGATAGTCACTCTCTCGGTCGCCATTCTTGGCTTCAATGCAGCGGCATTCCTGCTTCTCGCCATCCCCATAGTCCCAATGATTGTACTGAACGCGCCTGGATACAGCGCGGCTTCGAGGGCAAGTCGGCTGGAGAATGAGCTTCCCTTCGTGGTCGGGTTCATGTCCATAATCGCTGGGGGCGGGCAGTCATTGGTGCAGATATTGAAGAGAATCTCGACGATGAACATCTTCCCGGGCGCATCGAAGGAGGCCTACAGGCTACTCGTGGACGTGGAGGTCTATGGCGAAGAGCCGGTCAACGCTCTCGAGAGTGCATCAAGGTACAACCCCAACAAGTGGTACTCTGAGCTCCTTTCCGGGTACGCCACAGTCCTGCGGACGGGCGGGGACAACATCAACTACCTCGCGATCAAGCTGAAGGAAGTCTTCGACGAGAGGGCGGCCAGAATCAAGAGGGCCTCCGAGATAACCGGGGCGATCGCCGAAATCTACCTCATCGTAACAGTTGTTCTCGGAATAATCGTCTTCACCCTGTACATCGTGCAATCACTGGTAGCTGGAGACGTCTCGGGGCTCACCAACATCTTCACTTTCGCGTTTGTGGTCGTTCCGTTGGTCTCCGGGGTCTTCATCTTTGTGCTTGATGGGACACAGCCGAAGTGGCCCTTCACGGACACCCGACCCTACAAGATATTCGCAATCACGCTTCCGTTCGGGGTCGCACTCTACCTCCTCCCGCTTCCTATCAGAGTCTATCTGCACTTGTCGCTCGCCCTGATCGTGCTCGCACTACCCGCAGCGATCTTCGCGACGAAGTACTCGGCAGATAGGAGGGGGATCGAGAAGGCCCTGCCTGACTTTATCAGAGACGTTGCAGAAGGTCGGAAGATAGGTCTGGCGCCTGAAGCCAGCGTGGAGAGGCTCGTAGGTCGCAATTATGGCGCTCTGTCAAGGCCGGTCAGTAAGATGGGGTCTCAACTGACATGGGGCCTGTCCCTGAAGAAGGTCCTTACCGCCTTCGTAGTCCGAGTCAACAGCTGGATAGCACGCGCAGTGGGGACATTGATGCTGGAGGTCGTAGTCGTGGGCGGAGGTACTGTGAAGTCGTTCTCTGACATGGCTGACTTCACAAAGAGGGTGAATACGATGGAGCTGGAGACGAGGGCGGCCCTCCGAGGGTATACATTCATCGCCTACATCTCAGGGATAATGATAATCTCGACGACTTACATTTTCATATACTTCTTAGGACAAGGAGCAGCGAGCGGACTGGCTTCGAGTGCAACACAGTTCCAGGTCGATCCAGAAACCGTGGATCTCCTATTTGCCGCAGCTGTGTTCGAGTCTTGGGTGATCGGAATCGTGGCCGGCAAGATGGGGGAAGCCAGCATAGCTGAGGGATTCAAACACGCCGTAGTCATGGTGCTCCTCACCCTGGCGACGGTGGCGATCGCCCAGACACTCTTCCCGATACCCGTCTAGAGGCGATCGAACTTGGTCGACAAAGTCCCCCAATTCCCCGACTATCTTGTAACATTCGACTCTACCCAGAGCATGAGACTCTACATCAAGAAGCTTCTCGAACACTATCAGAAGCAGGTCGACAGGTATGGGGCGGCCTCAGGGGAGTTGATGCGCGAGAACCTTCACAGGGAGAGTCCTTCTAAGCGCGCCGATCGAGCGAAGAAACCAAACGCATGGAAAAAGGTTGGGTCATTGATGGTAGATATTACGGACCCCTTGATGGGCAAGAACGAGGTATACCTCCAGCTACTTCAGGAGTACGCATTCAAACTGAGAGGGACGGCCGAAGCCCTACGGGCTTTCGAGGAGCTAGAACAGTTGAACTTCGCGGGAAGCACCTCGCTTACCCTATTTCTGAACAACTCGGGCATACCCGAGAGAATAATTGTCGAATTCGGGTAAGTCGAGTCAACCGGTGGCCAAGCACGGGGCAATTGGATGGAGATTATCAGATTCCACACGACTGCCCCTCCGTGGTGCCTTATGTTTATGCGCAGGGCCTGACAGAAGGTTGTTCCCTTACAATCGTTTTTAACACCTTCATCCGGCACGAAGCTCGATGGGCACATCAAAGACGATGTCGACCACACTGGCGGTCGGGGCAGCAATTTGGATTGCGTTTGCGTTTTCCATTGCCCCAGCAACAGCATCATTCCCTGTAGCACACCTAAAGTGCAACAACAACAACGGTTCGGCGTACACATACGCATACTTCAGACAAGCTAACGGCGTCTGGACATTCGTATCGCTGTCGAGCTGTTCAACGACAGGGGCCTCAAAGACACTGAGCACTGGTTCTCCAGTTGTACGGATCAGCGTCTACCTGCATACTCCGTCAGGCTCAGCATACCACACGTGTTACACGAGTGGTCCGTGCTCTGCTTCAGTGGCCGGAACGACCGCAACAGCGTGGTCCTGATCTATCTAGATCCGGGCTGCGCCCCTTCTGTTTTCGGTCTTGCCTTCCTTCCTTGGTCTCTACGCCTCTTACGCGAAGGCGCTGGGACTTGGCACGTGTTCGAATTGGCCAGGCTATGAGCCGCTGTGGCTCTTACCGATGGTCCCGTGGGTGTCCGCGCTCGTCTCCGCGACAGTCGCGTCAACCGGCACGTAGGTGTAGACGACAGCCTCTGGGCTCATCCCGAGACTTCGGCGGCTGCTTCGGATATCAGGCGCTCAATCTCCGCGTCGCCAATCTTCCTTCCTATCCTAATGACCGGAAGTTCGCTTCTGGTGACCTTGGGCGTTGGTATCCTTTCACCAATAGAGGTGGTCATACTTGAGCCTTCACACCTTGGTGTGACCAAACTACTGCCGATAATGCCATAGGTCGGATTTGAGCTTTAATTTACGGTAAATTAAGAACGAACACAGACTTGCATGAACGTGGGTCGGAAGTCTCAGCGACCGGACACCCCGATCTTGTTAGATTTATCCAATCAGACCTTGGGCCAGGTATGCCAAGGCCAGCAGCACTCCGGTGAGAAGAGTCGTCATCACCATTGCGGCCATCCCGGGGATCAGTTCAGGAGTTTTTCCTTTGGTATTATCAAGTATTCTTGCCGCGCTACGTGCCTTCGGGATTGTAAGCAGACCCAGAAGGGCTAAGGGCGTGACGAGACCGCTCGCCACACCCAAGACCAATACGACATAGGCGCTCGCCAGCAGCACCTTGAAGCGTGAAGCGGCCGCCTGCTTGCCCCATCTGACGACCAGGTCCCGCCGGCCCCTTGAGCCGTCGGCGTCGACGTCCGGGAACTCGTTAATGTAAAGAATCCCAGCCGTTAGAATGCCCAGGACTCCTCCGACCACGAGAGGCTGGACAGCTAGGGCCCTGGTCTGTACATAGTAGGTGCCGAGCACCAGGAGAGGCCCGAAGTTGAGGCCTGTAACGAGTTCCCCTATCCCCCACTTGGAGAGGAACGAGGAGTATGCGAGAATAGAAGCGACGGCGATTCCTGTGATGGCCAGGACAACGGGGTCGAAGGCGAATCGGACCACGAAGTATGCTCCCACCGCCGTCCCGACCGAAAGGAAGAGCAGCCCCCCAGTAAGGACGCTCTTGGGTGTCAACAACTTCGAGGGCAGTATCGTACTTCCGCCGCTGAACGGGGTCGGGGCGGTGATGAGGTCGATGCCCGAGGTGTAATCGAAGTAGTCGTTGAGGACGTTGACGCTCGCGTGGAGGCACAGCGCGCCAGCCAGTGTCAGCACTGCGTAGAGCGGGTTGAAACTCCCCTGGCCCCAGGCCATCAGCAGACCAACTGGGACAAAGATTGCGGGGAGAAGGAGAAACGGTGCCCTGAGCTCGCGAATCCAGACGCCGTGTTGCCTGGGCGCGATCTCAACTGGCGATTGTGTAACTTCCCTGATCGGCCTGGTCAGGCCCATGTAGCCCACAATATCCCCACCTTTCTTGATTGGCCTTACGGTGAGCATCGCAAGAAACTTCGACCCATCCTTCCTGACCAGGGTCACCTCCTCCTCGAACTTGCCCGTTTCCGCTGCAGTCCTTAGAAGCCGGGGGACGAGGGTCGCGAGCGCCTGAGGCTCGTGAAAGATTGTCACGCTCTGCTTCCCAATGACCTCATCCGCCCTCCAGCCGAACAGCTTTGTTGCCCCTATGCCGTAAGAGGTGATGACGCCAGTGTTGTCGCAGGCTATCCCCGAATAAGAATACTCGGCTTCTTCCGACATCCTGAACGCAGTGTAGCCCTGGAAATTAAAACCTTTCAGGAATGGTTGCTGGGAGCCCAATTCTACGGGCTTTTCCATGCGAGTTGGGACGAATTTTCGACCCACGCGTAGGTTTGTGGTCCCGGCGACCCCACGCTTTGGTAAGCTTTGAGCGAGTCATTCTTTGGTTCCTTCAGTTAGCGGACTACGCATTAATCATGTCACCAAGGACGCCGTTCCCCTTCTACGGACTGCATCATCGGGGCAAGGTTTTCGGAATGTAGAAGGCCTCAATGTCCCTGTAACGGAAGCGGCTCGCCCTTTGGCCGGTTATCGGGATTCTGTGTCCACAGTTCTTGCAATTGTGCTTTTCATCCAGGGCCCAGTCTGTTATCATGAAACCATACCTCTTGATGACCGCCGTTCCGCATCCTGGGCAGTATGTGTGCTCGTAGGGGCTGCCTGGGACATTCCCGACGTAGACGTAGTTCAACCCGATTTCCTTCGCCATATCGTAGTGCTTCAGGAGGAGTTCGTAGGGGGTGACGGGGAGGTCGAGCAATTTGTAGTCGGGGTGGAATTGAGTGAATTGAATCGGCACGTCGGGTCCGAGGTTGTCGTACAGCCACCTGCAGAGCCTCCCTGCCTCCTCAAGGTCCTCTCCGACCTGTGGTATAATCAGGTCGGTGAGTTCGGTGTGGATCCCCTGCTTCTTCAGCTCCAGGAGGGTCTGCTTCACGGGCTCTGCGCCGACGGTCATCGTCTGCCTCCTCTGGAAGAGCTGCTCTCCGCTCCGTTTGTAGTCCACGACGACGGCGTCCACGTAGCCCTTGATCGCCCTGACTGCTTCCTCCGTGGCATACCCGTTGGTCACGAAGACGGTGTACTTTCCCTTGTTGTGGGCTTCTTTGGCAGCGTCGATTACGTACTCGATGAAGATCGTTGGCTCGTTGTAGCTGAACCCGACCCCCTCGCACTCGTTCGCTGTGGCCAGGTTGGGGACCTCGTCAGGCATCACGTCCTCGCCGTAGACCTCGGTTTCCTTGCTTATCGAATGGTTCTGGCAAAACATGCAGTGCCAGTTGCAGGACACGGTACCTACGGTGGATACGAACGTCCCTGGGTAGAAGTGGTTGAATGGCTTCTTCTCTATCGGGTCGACTTGCATCGCTGCCAGCTTCCCGTACGAGGAGAGGTACAGCCTGCCTCCTTTGTTCTTTCTTACGTAACAGAATCCGTGAGACCCTTCGGGTATCAGGCACCCTCTGTAACAGGCGTTGCAGACTACCTTGCCGTTCTCCTTTGGGTGCCAGAGAATCGCTTCCTTGTCAACCATTTCCCTCACTAGTCAGGACACGTATATCGGCCTACGGTCATCAGAAGGATAGGCCCTGTCATCTTCTCCAAGACTTCTTTTGAGCTGGCCGCACCTCAGGCAACGGCAGACCAGCATCACACTATCTCGAATTTGGACGTAATGCTCAGTTCTCAGCTTGCATTCTTCGCAGTTCAGCTTCATTATGTGTTGGAGGAGCAAAGGGCTCCCACTTAGGAAGACGAACTCTCAGCTTCCTTAAAGCCTCTTCGAAGGACTCTTTCGACTCCCTTTAGGGCCCTACGTCACGCATTCAAATCGGGAAGCAATCGCAATTTACCGGTGCCCGCCTGCACTGCCTGCAGACCAGAAACCCTTCCCTCGTCTTGACCAGTGGCCTACCGCAGTAGCATTGCAAGGGCTGTGGGCTTTTTGGGGAGCCGCGGCTTTAATACGAAGCGATGTTTATTCTGATAGGCGTGTGTGGATATGTCAAACGTACCGGCTGGGTTGGGCACCACCCTGTCGTTCGTCGTCTTCGCAATAATCCTCGGGATAATACTTTTCGCGGCCGTGACATTCCTTTATTACCGTAGGATATGGAAGGTAGCACGCTCTCAGCAGGCGAGGCAGAGTTCCTGACTGAGAGGCTCCAACTCATCCTTTTGTCCATCCTGCCAGAAAGCGAAAGGTATCGCGCTCTCGACGGCGCCCTGGAGCTGATCCTGAAGGAGTACAGGCGTCTCAGGGTTGCTCTCAAGAGGTGACTACGTTTCCCATCAAAGTAGTCACCTACGATTGCAGAATCTGAACACAAGAATTCCCATCGATCATTCATGCGACGCGGTTGAAGTCCGGGCGACCGCACACTTTCTGATTCAAACTAGGGTTGCACGGATCATCTTGCGTAGGCTGATCTACGAGGCTCAACGGCCAACAATACGACCTCCTTCTTCTGTTCCACTACGGTGTAAATTATCCTTCGGTCTCCAAAACGGGCGCTCCGGAGGTTCCTGAACCTTCCCTTCAGTTCCTTGAAAGAGTAGGGGTCCGAAGCTATGTCCAAAAGTGTCTGCCTGCTCCGGTTGAAATCCGCGGAAGACAAACGCATCATCCCTCGTTCGAAGTTGGCCGTCGAAATGAGGGCGTAGCTCAACCGTGCTGGATTCCCTTGAGGAGTTCGTTCACGTCCTCGTACCTGCGGAATCGCCCTTCCCGCAAGTCCTTGAGGCCCCTGGCTATGCTTCTGGTGGTTTTCTTGTCGGAAATCACTTCCATTGTCTCCTCCAGCTCCTCAAGATGTCTTTCGATTGAGGCTACCTTGCTCTCAAGGGTGGTCATCGTGAAGTCTGAAGGAATTCCCGCTTAAAACAGTTTGGAAGTTTTGAATCGGAACTCCCAGACAGGGTCGGTGAAAGTGTTCGACTCTTGAGAGAGGAGAATTTCCGCCCTACATGTAGTTCTGTCGTCCGGCGACAGCACACCTAACTGGTTCCAAGGTTCTCGATGATTGATTGTGAACCCTTGAAGGGAACCGCAGTACGATTCAGTCAAAGGCACGAACAATTTCTGAAGCGGATCGATACTTGCCGCATCGCAACTATGGACTCAGAAGGTTATCCCCACTGTGTCCCTGTGGGATACTTCTATCACAAGGGAACTGTCTACATACCAACAGTTGCCAAAACAAAGAAAGCCCGTAACATCGAACGGAATTCTAGGTGCTGCATCGTAACGGACGTAGTCGAGGATGGTATTGGAAGAGGTGTGATGCTCCAGGGGGAAGCCCAATTGGTCAAGGGGGTAGATTTTCCGAAGATGAAACGCATCATAGAAGAACTCTCGGGCTGGCATCTTGACAAATGGAGGATTAATGGAAGGAAGCCAGATTCGGTCCTAGTATTCACGCCCGAGAAGACCTCCGAAATCGGCCATGTCTGAGGGTGCCGGTGAAAACTACTTCTTGAGAGGCACACGGCCTCAATTTATGCATGGCCAGTCCTTGGTGAACTATTCGTTCAGACTCGCCAAGGTCCCGGTAAAGTGAAGTTCGTAATACTGGGCGGGAGCACCGCAGAGGGAAAAGACAGCAAGAAGGAGTATAGGCGCCTCAGGTTTGCGCTCAAGAGGTGACTACGATCCTCATCAAAGTAGTCACCCTGCCAGCCATCCTCCTATCTGGTTAATCATCGCCAGGCAGGCAAGGGGGATTGCAAAGACCGTTACCGGGCGCAGCAGGTCTTAAATATGTAGTGATGTATACACATATGTAGATGCCCACCAAAACCCTCGCCATAAGGGAGGAGGTCTATCGGAAGTTAGCCGGGGTCAAACGCGCCGGCGAGAGTTTCAGCGACCTCATCGAGAGGATTCTGGACAGGAAGGAAGACCCGCTTGCTCTCTGGGGCGCACTCTCTGACAGCGAGCACCTGGCGAAGTTGGAGAAGGAGTCGCGGGCGATCCGGAATGGCGCAAGGTCCCGGACTTGATGATCCTCGACACTTCTGCAGTGATAGAATTCCTGCGCGGCGGTGAGAGAATTAGGTCCATTGTGGCGGCAGCCTTGCAGTCCGGAGAGGTCATCGCCACCACGGCGATTTCCTACTTCGAACTGATGGCCCCCATCTCTCACATGAGGCTCAAGAAAGAGGAGATGGCGATCAGAGCCCTGGTTGGCGAAATCCGGATGCTCCCCCTAGACCAAAAGGCCTCGGAAGAGGCGGCCCAAATCATGGGCGCGTTGCTTAGAGTCGGGAGACCTATCAATGCTCTAGACGTATTGATTGCCGGGGTAGCCGTGGCTAACAAGGCAAGCGCGATAGTCACATCAGACCTCGACTTCCAACAGGTGGAAAAGGTAGCTGATCTGAGGGCGGTGCTCATCTAATCGTCCTGAAGCTCCCACGCGGCTTCGGACTCAGACGTTCGATTTCCGCGTCGCCGATCTTCCCTCCTATCCCGATGACTGGGAGTTCGCTCCTGGTGAACTTGGCCGGTGGCAAACCACTCCGGCAGGAGGGCCTAACCTGCACGTGAGCCTCAGCACTAGGTCGGGCCAACCCATGAATCGATGAAGGGGCCCCGGGCCGAGTCCTAGGTAGACACAGGAAAGTGCTTAGTCCGCACCGCCTTGTTATTCGCGAGCTGGGTGTCTGTGGTAAGGAGGATCGCACCCGTCCTCTGTGCCAACGCCAGGGCGAAGGAGTCGGAGAGCGAGAGCTGGGAGTCCCTGCACTTGAACGCCCCCGCCCGCAACGTAAGGTCCTCATCCGTCTCAACCACGTTCAGGATCTCGGCAGTCTGACGGAACCGGATCACTGCCGTCTGTCTTCCGAGGACGCGGCACGTCAGATAGAAGAGTTCCGCCATGTTCACGCTGGCCACGCTTCCAGGGGAGCGGCCCGACTCGACGTCGCGGAACGCACCCTCTACCCGTCGGTCTTCAGCGAAGTGAAGGGAGATTACCCCAGTATCGAAGGTGTAACCGGTCAATCCTTTCCCGCTTCTCTTCTGCGCTCACTCTCTAAGCCTCGTACCGCCTTCACAATCTCGTCTTTGTGGTCCCTGTCTATCCCGAACAATTCGCTAGGTGACAGGAGAGGGACAAGCAAAATCGCCCCCTCGTACTCGACGAACGCCACCTTGGTGCCTTCTTTGAGCGCGTACTTTCTCCTCAAGCTGGCAGGGATGTTGACCATGCTCTTGCTTGTAATCGTCGCGGTGTCGGTCACTACCATGCGAAATAAATGAATTCCATGTATTTAAGACCGACGTATGGTCGGGAGGTAGACCTGATCTCAAAAGGCAACGAGAGTAAGTAGTACCCATGCCCCACAGGATACGCCAAGCAATGAAGGGCAAACTGAAGGAAGACTACGGGGGGTTGACGTCGGTTGACCTCCAGAACTCTGTTTGGGCAGGAAGAAAGGGAAAGTCGTAGACGCAGCGGAAGTTTCTAGGGTGACGTTGGAGGACCGAGAGTTCCCTCGACTACTTACGAGGCCAACTTAGGTTGCACTAAAAGCTCTGTTGGCTCTTCCCTATGGTCCCGTACGTCGCAACCAAGGCCCCCGCACCCGTCGCGAGCCACCCTCCCATCTGGGTGAGCGTCGCCAGGTAAGCCAGGGGATAGTAGAAGGCCATCGCCGGGCCTTCAGGGACGGGGGTGCTCGCCTGCAAGCCGTATCCAATGGACACAACAACGGCTCCCAGCGCGAACAGGAAGATTCCAGTCGCAGCGGTGTCGCTTCGCATCGTCAGACAGTCGACACTTGGGCGCTACGGTTCCTAATGAGCGGTGTCAACAGGCCTTGACCCTTCGCGCGAAAGTCTGCACAAATTGGCCTCAGAGGACTTTAAGTCGGGAGTGAACCAACCCATCAGCCCCGAAACGGATTGCAAGTCCAAGGTGTTCCCCCAGCCCAGAAGGAGCCGACCGACGGCGAGTCTTGGGAAGTCGGTCGCAATCCTCTGAAGTTGGTCGCTGCCGTCGTGGTTGTCGTCATCCTGATAGTCTCGAGCATCGTTTTCCTCCTACCCTATCTGATGTCAGCCTTCAACACCGGTCCGGCCCCTGTCTGGCGTTCCTTCGCGGTCTTCGACCAGAACGGGGAGCTCGCCACCGAGAGCTGCCGGGCCGACAATCTCCAAGGGGGCTTCGGCGGCCTCTTCAGCAGGATATCCCCAGAGAGCGTCATAACTTGTTCCTACAACGGCCAGGACTACAAAGGGAAGGTAGGCACGGACTGCAACATAGCGCCCAACGGCCCCGCGCCCCGCGTCAACGGGACTCTGGTACCCTTCGACGGGTGCACGATGACCTTCGCGCCCCTGCAGCAGCTCTTCTCAGACATCTTCGTTGTCACTGGGAATGGCTCGAGCACCTCACTCCCAGTGTACTCTTCCCACGCCGTACTCGCTTGGATCAACAAGACCTCCGGATGGAAGGCCAACCACTGCGCACTGCTGGTCAACAACGAGACGAAGAATGACGGCCAGCTTGTATGCTACTACCTCGGGGTCCCATACTCCGGGGCCCCTCCCGCGTCTGCTTGCACGTTCAAGGCCCAAGTCCAGGTCAACGGGGTCGCAGTACCTCCCGGCGGCTGCATACTCCAAAGGTCCGAAGCTCGCACCTAGGCCACGGCACATCCACCAGCGCATGCCGAGACCTGGTTCTCACTAGGACTCTGCAAAAAATATCGGATGGATCTTTTAATGCGACTGGAGGTATGGCACTAAGTTGTTTGCCAGCGGGCTTCCGACTCCGGTCACGAAGTCGTAGCCTGAGGAGGCGCTACAGTCTGTTCCGCAGTTTCCGTTGGTCCCTGCGGTGATGTCCCTGAAGTTCGAAGCATAGGCGCTGCCAGTTGCGGAGTTGTAGACGATGGAGCCAGTGCCGAAGGAAGTGGAGGAGATGGGAGTAGACCTTCCGCTGTTCACGATGGCGAAGAGCGCGGCCCACTGTGGGGACCCTGCGCTGGTGCCTCCGACCTGGAACCAGCCATGCTGCCCGTGGTAGCCATAGCTGTCGTAAACGGAGACGCCCGACTTCGGGTCCGCGTCGTACGACACGTCAGGCGCGCCTCTGTTCCCGCCCGTGGTGGTCAGAAGCGTCCCTGTGGAGGTCCCGCCGTATGTGACCTGGTAGGACGGCTCGCTCTCATAGGCGCTAATCCCACCGCCGCTGCCGGGCCAAGCCGTCTCGCCCGTGAAGGTCTTGTCCCTGTTGAAGTTCAGTGTGGTTCCTCCCACGCCTATGACGTTCGGAGAGGAAGATGGATAGATCACGCCGTGTCCGCCGTCTCCGGACGACGCGAAGAAGCTGACGCCGGAAACCTGGAAGTGCGAGTCGGAAGAAGCTTCGCTGGAGAATTCGCCGCCTCCCCAACTCATCGATAGTTGGTGTACTCCGCTCTGAGTCGCGGCGTAGTCGATGGCGCCGAACAAGTTTGTGAAGCTATTGGTCGCGGCCTCTACGAGGAGTATTTTGGCGCCAGGCGCTATGGCATGAGCCCACTGGATGTCTAGGGAGATTTCAAGTGCCCAACCCTGGTCGGCCCTCGGAAGTCCCTGGGGCGTTGCCTTGGTGAAGCAGCCGTTGGCCGTAGTGCAAGCCGGTAGGCCAAACTGGGTGCTGAAGGTGGCAAGGTCGCTCTCCGCCGTTGGGTCGTCGAAGGCGTCCACAATCGCGATCGTCTGCCCTGAGCCACAGGTCAAGCCTGAGCTGCATGACAGGAGGTTGAACTGATAGAGCTGGTTGATTGTTGTAGGAGAGAGACCGGTCGGTGATGTGGTGGCGTCGCCCCTCACATGGAAGAGTGGGCTCGCCGTGGCTGCGCTCGTCCCGCTAAGGGCAGTCGCAACTGACATCACGCCGCCGAGGCCGGAGAGCAATAGTATGCTAGTCGCAATAAGTGATTGTGCAAGTAGTTTTCGTGATTTTTGCACGTGCAAGTCCGAGGCACAGCCGGCTAAAAGGGTTTAGAAAATGCATAGAAGTGGGCAGACCTTGCATTCTGAGGCGCCTATTAGTCGTCCCTTGGGGGGCTTAAATATCAGCCCACTAGTGAACTGGTGGGAATGAGGACGGTGGTAGAGGTGGACGAGAAAGGAAGGATACTGCTGCCTTTGGAGTTGAGGAAGCGAATGCACGTCAGGCGCTTTCAGGTGACAGTAAAGGGGAACAAGATAGAACTTGAACCCATCCAGGGACTCGCCGAGCTAAAGGGCAAGTACAGGGACTTGATCGGGTCAGAGTGGGAAGAACTGGAGGAAAAGGGAGAAGACCTTGTCGATTCAGGGCGAAGGTAGGGAGAACCCGCCTTCCCTCCTGTGCGATACCGACGTGTTCTTCTTCTACCTCAAGGGCGGAAGGTGCCAGGTCCAAGCCGAGCTAGTCTTGAAGTCGGCCGAAGAAGGGGAACTCGAGTTGAGAACCTCTTCGGAGGTCTACGATGACGCAATCACGGCGATAAGGGCTGACGGGTTGCCGCTCGAAGTCGCGCAAAGATTCGTTGCCGACATCAAGTCTTTCAGACAGACCTCTCTTCCGATGACCCCCGAGATCGCCGAAGACGCACTCGACCTCTACCGAAGGCACGGCGGCCGACGGAGGCTGAGCTATTTCGACTCATTCCACGTGGCGACTGCGAGGAGATACGACCTTCCCTTGCTGACCAGCGATAGGTATGTCCTTGAAGAATCGGAGACCCTAGGCTTGAAGGTCTGGGACCTGGCTCGCTGGGAGCGTCATCAACCAGACCGCTATTGAGGGCGCGGTCTTCGGACGTCGCAGTTCCTGGTGTGAACCGGGAGCGAACGCACTAGGCAGCTGGAGGAAGGGTTATAATCGTGTGGGGACTTCAGTGGGATGGGAACCGACGTGGGAGAGGCAGTAATCGACGAACGAGGAAGGATAGTGATACCCAATGAGATTAGGGTGGAGCTCAAGCTAAGACCTGAGCAAAGGCTGAAGATTTCCACGAAAGGAAAGGAGCTCGTCCTGTCGCCGGAGGTCGGCGTGGACGAATTTGCCTCCGGACTCAGAGGATGCGTCAGGGGGTCGAGCGTCAAGCCAGAGGACCTCAAGACAATTTGGGGTGTCGTCCATCCTCATCATTGACACCAGCATCTGGGCCTACTACTTCGATCGTGACTCTCCCGAGCACAAGTCAGTGGTCGAGCCAGTGGAAAAGGCGCTGAAATCGGAACAGATAGCAATCAACACGACAATAATCATGGAGTTGGGCCACTTCCTGATCAAGAACCTGGGCCCAGTCGAGGGAGGGGAAAGACTCGGCCTGTTTCTCCGTTTCCCTTTGGTCATTTCAGACTTTGAGTACAGGAGCGCGCTTGACTCCCTGGAGATGCTCAAGAGGTACTCGCATCTTGGCGTGGGGGGCAGAGACGCAACCATCCTCGCACTGATGAGCAGGGCCGGGGTGAAGAAGATCATGACCCATGACGAAGCACTGAAGAAGGTGGACTGGCTCGAAGCCTTCGATCCGGTCGCAGGGGAGTGAGCGTGTGCTTCACTTTCATCCCTCTCCATCGTGAGAGTCTCGGCCGCCCCGCGAAGCCTTTGAGCGTCTGTACACCATTCGGAGTCAGCGAGAATGAGGCCTAGTCAACATAACGAAGAGGATTTTGTCGGGGAGTTGGAGGAAATCAAGAAGGACCCAAAGAGGTGGGAAGAATTCATGGCCGGACAGGCTGAGAAGGCGCTGAAGCATTGGCCGGGCCGGAAGAAGAGATAGAAGAGCTGCAAGCATCCACCAGGACCTTCTCGGCTTCGCCGTGTGCGGCCCGAAGTTCAGCGACGGCAGACGTTCCCTCCTGCATCAAGGCGACTAAAGTAGGGGTTGCCATCCGTCAAGTCAAGGCCCGAGCAGCCCACCGGAGGCCAGCTTCTTCCTCGTGGGGACTTCATATTTCTGGAGATACTTCCGCAACTTCTCGCGATCGGATTGCTTCAAGGCACTCCTGACGAACTCCCTCCCCGGGCTCACGCCGAAGTAGACCAGGTCGATCAAAGTCTTCTCGATGTCGGATACTGGAAGAGCGGCGCCTTCGTACTCTAGGTAGTCGTATCCAAAGAAGTACCGCTCCTCGATCCTGTGGACGACTATCCTCCCGCCCATGCTCTCTCTTAGCCCGGGTCGGACCCTCGATGGGGTCACTATCACCGGGTTGGTGGCTTGGTCCCAGAGCCTATGGAGGCTGAGGGCCTCCTCGAGCCCCAAGTAGGCCGGCATGAAGGCCATGACCGCGAAGGTCGGGTCCGTCCTCGCGCTGTACCACCCCCTCGCAACCCTGCTTACTTCCCCCTTGCACGCCAGGTTGTGCAGCAGGAGGGAGGCGTATCCCTTGTCTCCGACGATGATTTCCACGTCCCGGACCCTGAACACGGGGGTCATCCGGATGAAGTCCTTCACCTTGCTGAGATGTACTACCTTGCCCAATCCTGGATCGCCTCCTTCATCTCTTCAGCCCGCGGGGCCACGCCCGAGAGCACGAGGGCCTTCAGGCTGTTCTCGTCGATGGGCTTCTTATACTTGGTGAGCATCTCCTCGACAGCCGAGACTGCTTCATCCCTGGTCTTGACGAGTGGGAGAAGGGAGAACACGTCGTAGAGGTCCCTAACCTTCCTCCTGTCCGAGTAGGCCGCGGCTTTCTCCGCGAGAAGTCCTTCCGGAGGAAGAGTCCTGACCGCGAAGTACCCTCCGTTCAGCGTCTCGAATGGCCTAGTTACCGACCTTTCTCTCTCTCGTAGGACGGCTTCGAGGCTGACGGCTGACCTTTGATACCGAAAGCTCGCGAAGATCGCTCTCTCGGTCCTCTTCACTTTCTCTCTTTCCAGCCCGTCCGACTCCAGGCGTCTCGAGACTAGTTCAAACCGCCCGCCCGCAGACTTGGGAAGGTAGAAGTCGAGGTCTCCAGAGAATCTGTTTCCCCCGTAGCACCTCCAGATTGCGGTCCCGCCATGAAGTACTGCGCTGGGGAAGACATCGTATACGGCCGCGGCCGCCAGATCCTGCGCAAAGGCGAGGTCCTTCTGGGCCCTGCTCCTGAGTCGGAACGCGAGCGCGAGGGCCGGCAAGACGCATCAAGAATCAACCGTCCATATATATATACATAATCTTGGTAGATTGTAGAAAAGAGAGAATGCTCTGGAAATGGAGCCGCGCCCGTACGGCAAGGGCCGGGCCTATCGTATGGTCTACGCGAGGAGCCCTTCGTCCTCTTCGCTCCGCGCTGCGGTCGCGGGGACCCTAGGGAGCTCCTGCTCCATCCTCTGATACGCGACCGCCGAGGCCTCCTCAAGGACCTTCTCAGCCTCATCGTTGGCGGCCCCGAAGTTCAGCGACGTTCCGCCCACCGAGCCGGCCTCAACCAGAGTGCTGCTCAGGAGCGATGAAATCTCGTCCAGCTCGCCTTGCGCGTTCGGGAGCACCGTCCCCAGGCCCGCCTTGACGCCCCTTACGACTGCCACGGTCGGCGCCAGCGTAGCGGCGATGTCCCCGAGGTCGGTGATCGTCTGTAGCCTCATCGAGACCTGCTCGAGGGCGAGCTTGGCCCCGGTCACTGTGGACCCGACCTTCCTTACCTCAGATAGCTCGTTAGCGTAAATCGCAGCGTGGTCCCTGTCCCCCTTCTGCATCGCGAAGACCACCTTCCTGAAGATCGTCTCGTCCCTAGTCTTGATCTTGGCTTCGGCGGCGCCGAGCCTGGAGATGAGAAGACTGATGTCACGTGTGGCCTTGTCGATCTGAGGGCGGATAGGTGCGGAGCTCCTCAGCAGCCCGCTGAGCCCCTTGCCCCCGCCGCTCTGGTCTTGCTTATTCTGCCAGTTCTTGGAGAACCCGGACATCCTGAGCCCTGTGAAGCTCCAGTCGGTTCTAATGGCGGATGCTTTATTCTCGCTGGCCCTTTGGGTAGTTTTGTTCGACCGATTTGGGCCGGCTACGCCCGAGGCGCTGAGCCCGAGTAGCCAGCCGACTCGACGACCGAATACAGAGCATCTATCATCTCTGGCCTGGCGTTGGGCAGATCGCACCGCTCGACCCTCATCCCGGCTTCCTTTGCCCAATTCTTGCACTCGACGTCCAGGTCATACAGAATTTCGAGGTGGTCCGACGTGAATCCGAGCGGTGCCACCAGGAGGTTCCTCTCCCCGCGGCGGCCGAGCTCCTCTGCATGCTCCAGTATGTCCGGCCCTAGCCATGGCTCGCCCGTGTGGCTGGCACTCTGAAATGCGAATGACCACTTCCCGTTGCCGGTCGCATCCGCGACAAGCTTCGAGGTCTCGAGCAGCTCATCCTTGTAGGGGTCGCCCTCCTTGAGGATTCTCTCGGGGAGGCTGTGGGCAGAGCAGACCAGCCAGTGACTGCCATCGAACCGTCCTTGCGCCTCGTTGACTAGGACGCCCCACAACTCGACCAACTTCGGGTTCTCGTGCCAAGACTTCACGAAATCGATTTTCACTTTGCCATTGAGCTTCCTGCTGGCCTCTTCCATGGCCGCGAGATAGCCGCCAGTGCTGGTCTTTGAGTAGTGCGGAGCCAAGACTACTCCGAGCAAGCTGTCCACTCCGTCTCTTTCTGCCCTCTCGACGACCTCCCCGATGAACGGCGGGGAGTGCTTCATACCCGCGTAGACCAAGGTCTCCGACCCCTCGCTCCTCAGTCTGGCTTCCAGGCCGTCTCTCTGGCTCTCGGTTATCCTGATCAGGGGAG
Organism: archaeon; assembly: GCA_016432545.1. Classification (NCBI taxonomy): domain Archaea; species archaeon. The sequence goes on along the minus strand of CP066694.1, from coordinate 530,739 downwards.
ATGCTCCGCCGATGGCCCTGTACCTCCCCACGAGGTCCTCCAGCTGCTCGTCGCTTGGCTTCCGCCCCCCGCGGATATGGGTGTAGTATGCCTCCACGCCCTCGAGGGACGCCGGGGTCCCGTAGGCCATGAGAATCACGCCCTTCGTCAATTCCTGACCCTCGTCCTCTCGCGAACTGTCTTCACTATCGCCCTCAGGTTCTCCGGCGGCGTCTCCTTCAGGACCCCGTGCCCCAGGCTGAAAACATGCCCGCGGTGCTGCTTGGCTTGTTCGACTATCCTCGTCACACCCTCATCCATCCGTCTTCCCCCCGCCACGGCGAGCGAGGGGTCTAGATTGCCCTGGACGGAAACCGAGTCTTCGCACCTCTTCCACACGCTGCCTATGGGGACTCTCCAGTCCACGCTCAGGACTCTGGCCCCGGTCTCGCGGAAGCCTTCTATGAGGTGGGATGAAGACGCGCAAAAGTGGATCGTCGCCACCTTCTGGTCGACTGAATCGAAGATCTCCTTCGTATACGGAAGGACATACCGGGCGTAGTCCTCCGGCGAGAGGCAGCCGACCCAGCTGTCGAAGAGCTGGACAGCCTGGACGCCGTGGGCGACCTGCCCCCTGAGATAGTCCTTCACCATCTTGGTGAGCTTCGTCATGAGCTCCCCCCAGGATTCGGGTTGAGTGTACATCATCGACTTTGTGACTCCCAACTCCCTGCTCGGCATCCCTTCGATGAGATAGCCGGCGAGGGTGAACGGCGCGCCCGAGAATCCGATCAGAGGTACCCCGTCGAGCTTCCTCACCGTTTCATCGATTGCGTCATAGACCGCGCCCGCGTCTCGTTCGGCGTCGAAGTTTCCAAGGGCCGCGACCCCATCCGCTGACCTGATCGGGTTGGAGACGACCGGTCCCACATTCTCTTCTATCTTGAAACCGACCCCCATGCCCTCCAGAGGGAGCATTATGTCCGCGAAGATTATGCCTGCGTCTACCCCGAGCTCCCTGACTGCGTCGCAGGCCGCAGTCGAGGCAAGTCCTGGGTCCTTGGCGACGTCGAGGATGGACCTGTTTCCTTTGAGCTTCCGGTACGATGGGAGATATCGTCCTGCCTGGCGCATGAACCACGTAGGGGTGTATTCGACCTCCCTGCCGAAACACGCGTCTATGAAAGGACTCAGTCTCCTTCCTCCTTCAAGGCGGCAAGCGCCGCACCTCCAGTCTCTCCGACGTCTTGCTCGGTGTGCGCCGTCGAGAGGAAGATTGTTTCGAACGGGGACGGCGGGAGATAGTTTCCCCTTTTCAGCATCCGTTGATGGAATCTCGGGTACCTATCGGAGGCCGTCGCCCTCGCGTCGCCAAAGCTACGGACCCTCGAGCCGCCGAAATAGAACCCTACCATCGATCCGACCCGATTCACGGTGACTTCCACTCCCGCCTCCGAGGCCGCCTGAAGTAGGGCCTCCTCCAGGGCCGAAGATGTCCTCTCGAGGCGCTCGTAGGCCCTCAGGTCAAGGGCCCGCAGCGTGGCGAGACCTGCCGCCATGGCAACTGGATTCCCTGAGAGCGTCCCCGCTTGGTAGACCTTGCCTTCTGGGGCGACGAGGCTCATCAGTTCTGAAGACCCTCCGTACGCCCCCACGGGCAGCCCTCCGCCGATCACCTTGCCCAGGAGCGTCAGGTCCGGGGCGACGTCGTAGAGTTCCTGGGCCCCGCCCCGAGCGACTCTGAATCCAGTGATGACCTCGTCAAAGATCAGGACCGCCCCGCAGGAGCTTGTCAGCGTTCGGAGTGCTCGTAGGAATCCCTCCTCGGGCGGGACCACCCCCATGTTCCCTGCGACCGGCTCGACTATCACCGCGGCCAAGCCTTCACCCTCAGCCTCTACCACTTTGGCGACCGCTTCGACGTCGTTGAACGGAACAGTGACGGTGTCTGAGGTGACCCCTTCGGGAACCCCCGGCGAGGTTGGTATTTCCAGCGTGGCCAAGCCGGAGCCGGCGGCGGTCAGGAAGGGGTCAGCGTGCCCGTGATAGCATCCTTCGAACTTCAGGACCTTCCTCCTCCGAGTGTGGGCCCTGGCCACCCTGAGTGCGGACATCGCCGCCTCGGTGCCCGAATTGACGAACCTCAACTTTTCGATTCCGCGCATGGACCTGTGGATCTCCTCGGCGAGTTCCAGCTCTGGGAGCGTGGGCGCCCCGAAGCTCGTCCCCCGCTTGGCAGTGCTCACTATCGCCTTAAGGACGTCAGGATGGGCGTGACCAATTATCAGAGGCCCCCAAGAGAGCACGTAGTCCGTGTACCTCGACCCGTCCAGGTCCCACAAGCGCGCCCCCTCGCCGCGGTCGATGAACCGCGGCACTCCACCGACCGAGCCAAAGGACCTCACTGGGCTGCTGACCCCGCCCACCATGACCTCCTTCGCCCTCTCGAAGAGCGACGCTGACCTTGCGGTTTCCAAACTCGCTCCCTATCCCGCCAGGTCCAGCATCCTCTCAGGCCGGACCCTCGCGCAGGTGAATATCGGCGTTTCGAGGGCGGTGTACATGCTCGCCTCCGAACCTCTGAGCTCCTCGACGAGCTTGAGGAAGTCGCTTGGGTCGTCTCCTTCGAACGAGAGTACGAACTCCTGGTCGTCCAGGCCGAACGAATAGCCGGTGTTGATCTTGATCTTTGGGTACTTGTGGCCTATCCTGAAGTGGTCTCCCATCATCCTCCTCCTCTCCTCGAACGGGAGCCTGTACCATTCCCTCTTCTTGACGAAAGGATAGACGAAGATGAACTTGGAAATCCCAGTCCCAGACTGCCCCGCAACCTCCTGTCCGGGATGGCGGTGTTCTCCAAGGTACTGCGAGCCCCTCCTCAGAGCTAGGTAAGAGTAGGGAACGTCCAGGTATCTTCCCAGGCTGGTCCCGAGTAGGTCGGAGACGAGCGCCTGAAACTCTAGGACGTCGTCAGCGTCGGCGACCACGAGGAAGTCGACGTCGCCTCTTAGTCCGACAAGTGAGAAGCACTGCAGACCGACCTTTCCAACGTGCCTCCCGAGGGCGGAGAGGAAGTCTGCCTTCATCGCCTTTCGGGCCTCCCCGTCCTTGGAGCGGAAGCCCTTCGAGAGCTTGAAGAAGGTGTACTTCAGGTACCTGACCTTGCCCTCGTCGGTCGGACCTTGGCCCTCTGTCAAGGCCTGGACCCTCCCCAGCCGGAAAACTTCTCCGCGAAGTATGTGATTATGATGTCGGCGCCCGCGCGCCTGATGGATGTGAGGACCTCCATGGCTGCCCTCTCTTCGTCCACCCACCCCATGCGGGACGCGGCGACGACCATCGCATACTCCCCGCTTACATTGTAGGCGGCGATGGGAAGGTCGAACCTCGCCCTTGCACTCGCAATCACGTCGAGGTAGGCCAGGGCCGGCTTCACCATCACGATGTCCGCGCCCTCCCTGACGTCGCTCTCGATCTCCCTCAGGGCCTCCCTCGCGTTCGGTGGGTCCATCTGGTAGCCCCTCCTGTCCCCGAATGAGGGGGCTGACCCGGCTGCATCCCTGAAGGGGCCGTAGAAGGAGGAGGCGTACTTTGCCGAGTAGCCCATCACGAGGGTCTCCTTGAATCCCCCGCCGTCGAGAGCGGAGCGTATCTCCGCGACCTGTCCGTCCATCATGGCGCTTGGTGCGACCACGTCTGCCCCTGCCCTCGCATAGGCAAGTGCAGCCTTCCCCAGCAGCGGGATGGTCGCATCGTTGTCCACTACATCGCCTGAGAGGACACCGCAGTGCCCGTGCGACGTATACTCACAGAGGCAGACGTCAGCCATTATCACGCCGTCTGGGACCTTCGTCCGAATCTCCTTGACTGCGCTCGGCACCACTCCATCGGGGGAGTAGGCCCCCGACCCTGTCTCGTCCTTCCTGTCGGTCACCCCGAAGAGAAGGAAGGACCGGATCCCGAGATCGCTCAGCTTCTTAGCCTGCGAAGCCGCCGCTTCTGCGGAGTAGCAGGTAAGCCCCGGAAGGCCCTCGACCGGACGGACGACTCCAGTCCCGCCGCACACGAAAAGTGGGGCGACGAGTCTTGACGGGTTCAGCTCGGTCTCTCTCAGTAGGGCCCTCATCCCTGCCGAGCCGCGGAGCCTCCTTAGCCGTGAGGCGCGTGCGTCCACCTAGCGGTCCCCCATGGTCTCTCGGACAAGGTCGAGGAGGGATTCGAAAGTGCTCCGGTCGGGCATGACCACCGAGGTGAAGCCGCGGTCCCTCGCCGCTGCGGCTGTCACCGGCCCTATGCAGACCGCAGTCTTCGCAAGGACCTGGTTCAGCATCCCTTCCGGGATGGAGGTACAAAATGAGTCAACCGCTGACGGACTGCCGAAGACTATCACCTGGGTGCCCAGGACCTGCCCCGGGTCATCGATTTTCATCTTCTCAGTCCTGTAGATGGGAACATCCTCGACCGAGAATCCCCTCCCCTGAAGGACTTCTGTCATCCTCTTCTCGGCGATGTCTGCCCGGAGAAGCAGGACGCTCCCTGGCGGCCCGGGGAGGTCGCGCGCCAGGGCCTCGGTAAGATACTCCCGAGGAGTGAAGTCGACACGGACGCCGCGCTCTGCAAGAGTTCCCCTAGTCCCTTCTCCTACGGCCCCCACCTTAGGCTTGGGCCCCCATGAGAGAGGATGGCCAAGATACTTCATTCTGTCCGAGAAGAACCTGGCCCCGGTGGAGGAGGTGAAGACGAGCCAGTCAAACCGCGCAAGTTCCTCGAGCTTCGAGTCCACCTCAAACCAGGATGAGGGGGAGCGGAAGGCGAGAAGGTCGAGAGCGACTACCTCGAGTCCCATGGCCCTGAGCTTTCCCTCGAGTTCCAAGTTCCCCTCATGGGACCGAGTAAGCAGGACGGTCTTTCGCTCGGCGGTCAAGCCAAGACCTCCTCCAGGATCTCTCTCCCGCCCATGCTGAGCATCCGGTCCGCGAAGTCTCTGCCCGCCCGCGAAGCCTCTTCGGCCGGAGCATTGTCGACCAGGCGAACAACCTTCGAGCCGTCGGGTGAAGCGATTGCGCCGGTCATCCTGATGGACCCGCCTTCGAGCCTCGCGCAGAACCCGGCCGGAAGGTCGCAGTCTCCACCGAGCCGAGCTGCGAAGGCCCTCTCGCACTCGGACTCCGTCCTCACACTAGGGTCCTCGATGCTCCGAAGGTAAGAGGCGGCATCCGCGTCTTCGACCCTGCTCTCGACCGCGATGGTCCCCTGGCAGGGGCTGGGGACGACCTTGTCGATCGAGAAGAACTCGGTGACTCTCTGGAGTTCGCCCAACCTCTCGAGGCCTGCCGCAGCGATCACGATGCCCTCCAGGCTCCCGCTTCCCACCTTCCTCAGTCTCGTGTCCACATTGCCGTGAAGGTCCACGACCTCCAGGTCCCCCCTGAGCGCCCTGAGCTGGGCCTTCCTCCGTATGCTGCTCGTTCCCACTGCCGACCCGTTTGGTAAGTTGGAGAGCAGTAGCCCGTGCGCGGAGACAAGTGCGTCGCGCGGGTCCGCCCTGACCGGGGTCGCGCCTACTTCTAGGCCTCTTCCAAGGCTGGTGGGGAGGTCCTTCATGCTGTGGATGGCGAGGTCTATCTCGTTGGACTGGAGCATAGCCTCGAGGTCTCCAGTGAACGCTCCCTTGCCTTCGACCTCTCCCCTTCGCTCTTCGGGTAGCTTGTCCCCGGTGGTGTTGACTACTAGCACATCGATCTCCGTTGCCGCGCGTGCCCGAAGCAGCCCGCATACAATCTCGGTCTGGACCAAGGCCAGCCTGCTGCCCCTCGTGCCGATCTTGATCCGCCTCATGGTCTCTCCTCGATGAATATCTCACGAAGGAGCTTCATCCTTTGTTCCTGAGGAAGGTCAGGAGTAGACAACTTTGCAAACGCCGCGGGCTTCGCCAGGACCTTACTGGTTATCCTCCGCCCGAGGGCTTCTACGAGCCGCTTCTCCCTTGGGCTCAGCCCGTCGAGCCTTCGCAGGGTCCCCTCGGTCTCCTTAACCCTTATCGCCTCCGCCCACTGGAACATCGCGGGCAGCTCGGGCGCAAGCTTGCTCGCATTGAGCCATCGTTCAAACCTCGATGACTCGGCCTCCACGGCGGCCAGCGCCTGGGCGACCGACGGGTCGTCAGGGGCCTTCACGACTCTTGCAAGGTCGTCGAGGTCGAATAGCTGCGTCCTTCCCCGGCCACGGACCCTTGGGTCGACGTTCCTCGGGAACCCGAGGTCTAGTATCACTCTCCTCTTTGTGTCCTTCACATCACTGGTCGTTACTGCCAGTCTGCTCCCCGACGTCGCGCATATCACTAGCTCTGATTCAGAGAGCGCCTCCCTTATCCGGCTCCAACCCACGCGCTCCGCACCTGCGAAGCTTGGAGGGAGCTTCGGCCTCCTTGTAGCAACTCGGACCCGCCCCCCGAGGCTGGACGCAGCGATCCTCGATATCTTGCCCGTTCCGACGAGGAGGACTCCCTTCGGCGGCCTCCCGAGCTTCTTCCTGGCGAACGCGATTGCGAGCGTAGCCACAGACTCCTTTCTCGCTCTAAGATTGGTTCCGACCCTGGATCCCACCTCCACAGCGGAGTCAAAGACCGAAGAGAGTATCCCCTTGGAGGACCCGGCGAGACGCGCCTGCCTCCCAGCGGATCTCAGCTGTCCAAGTATCTGGGCGTCTCCGATTACAAGAGAGTCGAGGCCGGAGGCGACCCTGTAGAGGTGTGAGAGGGCCTCTCTCCCCTGTATGCAGTACAGTGGTGCTTGCCCGATCCGCCTCATGGACCAAGCAGTGACCTTGCCAAGGGCGCCCTCGGGGTCCTGGGTCGCCATCACCAGCTCCACCCTGTTGCAGGTGACTATGACCGCCCACTCCGAGTCCCCGACGGCTCGCCTGAGCCCAACCCCTCCAAGCAAGGAAGCAAACTTCTCGCGATAGTCCAAGGTCGAGTTCCTGAAGGAACATCCGACCACCAGGGGAACTGGGCGCAGTAGGGAGAGTCCTCGAATCGGTTGGCTCGTGATGTCTGCTATCTTAGGCAGGGCATCGGCCGCGCTCTAATATTTTATTTAACGGTTGTTATACTCCAAAAACCCCTCTAGAAGGGGCGGCACCGCACCTAGTACCCGATCAGGATGCGCAGCCACTCAGGAAGGAAGGCCTTGACGGGAAAGAGGACGAAGAAGACTCCGAAGACTCCTGCCAGATAGAGATAGACGATCGGCCGTGGGATCCCCTTCCTAGTCAGGAGGTACGCCGTACCAAGGGCGAGGCCCGGCATCGCTGGTATCAGGTAGAATGGGTAGGTCACTCGTCCCAAGGCGTAGAGGAGAAGATAAGGAAAGTAGTTCCATGAGAACCAGAGGAGTGAGAGTAGCGAGACCTTGAGGTCCGAAGGTCCAGTCACCTGAGCCTCCGCTGCCTCGGGGGAGAGTGACCTGGGCTTCAGTCTCTTCCACAGAGTGTAGACGGTGAGCGGAACCCAGAGGAAAGTAGCCCAAGCCTCAAGGAGGTTCGTGAAGCTGCGGTACCCAACAGTGGTGTAGAAGACGCTCACGCAGGCAGGTCCGGGTCCTGGGTTCGGGCAGTACCTGTACGTCTCGACGAGGTAGGGGATCGGCCAGTAGTACGTAAGCCACGAGAAGGGCGTGACTGGGGTGTTGCTCGGCCCATACACGTAGCTTCCCTTCCCGACCAGCGAAGCCCCGTACCTCAGCATGAAGACTATGTGGTCTATGAAGCTGTGGACGGAGGAACTGACGAACAGCGAGTCGTAGACCTGAAGCCCCACGGCGAATACTGCGAACCCGGAGACGGCGATGACCACGGTCGGCTTCAGCCTCGCCTTCAAGGCAGCCATCCACCCTCCCCCCGTGATCCCCTCCCCGGCTTCTCCGGCCAGCAGGTGGTAAGTCAGGAGCGTCAGGGCGAGGAAGACCGCAGTCTCCTTTGTCAGCCCCGCAATCCCCATAAGGGCGCCTGAGACGACGAACCTGTCGAGCCTCCAGAGTTTGACTCTGTAGAAGTAAGTGACGAATGCCAGCAAGGAGAAGAAGACCATGTGCACATCGATGAGGGCGGCGCTCGAATGGACGAAGAACATAGTGTCGAGCCCCAGGAGGACCGTAGCGATGAGTGAGAACCTCCGGCTCGCGGTCAACTTCCACGCCAAGAGGTAGAGCAGGGGGAGGCTGGACGTTCCAAGCAGAACTTGAAATATCCTCCAACCGAAGTCGTTGTCCCCGAAGAGCGCAATCCCGGCCCCGACGAAGGCCTTCGAGAGGTAGGGGTGTTCGAAGTTGCAATCTGAAACGAGAGAGCGGAAGTCAACGTTACAGCTGACGCCATGCTGGATCCTCTCCCCGGCAAGGACGTAGTACTGCTCGTCCCCGATGCACCCATTGACCATGTCCCCCGAGTCGTAGCAGTCCGCCGTCGCCGGCGAGTTGATGATATAGAGGTGCGCTCCTAGGGTCAAGCCCAGGATGATTCCGACCGCCAGCATTGCCTTCCTCTCTGCTGGGTGCGTCGAGTACGCGTGCCACAACCCGGAGAAAATCGCAGATGTCACAAACACGAAGAAGGCTAAGAACGCCAACTCGACTCCCGCGAACAGGATGGGTCCCGGACTCGCCGCATTGAGGACGAGGAGAGAGAGCAAGACTCCAAGGGCAACGAGGGCGCCGGCCCCCAGCCGCAGGGCTATGCGGGCCAGCCCGTCCCTTCGGGTTGGCAACGCGGGTGCGTCCACGGCCGGTCATCGTGGGAGCTCGATAGAAAAAGGGGCCGCTCACCCAGATACGCTTATCTAACAACCGAGCCTCGGTTTTTCGCCGATGCCATACTGCAATAATTGTGGGAAGGAGTTCGTGACTGGGACGAAGTTCTGCCCAAACTGCGGAACACCCCAGCAGGTCGCCCAGCAGCAGGCGGCGCCCAGCTTGCAGGAGTCGCCTCCGCCTCCCCCTCAGGTCCCAGTCTATGTTCCTGCTCCCAGGGGCCCTCCGAGGCCCAACGGGGTGACCGCATTGATGGTCCTCGAGGCCTTCGCTGGTGTTCTGATTCTACTCATAGCCCTGAGCTCACTCAGCCTTCCAGGTGTGGTTGCGGGTGCGATTCTTCTTGGAGTGGTACTCCTCGTCCTGGGGACAGCCACCCTCGCAGCCTTTTATGGGATCTTCAGGCTCAAGCCATGGGCCTGGACGGTCGCCCTGTGGTCATCAGCCGGGGTCCTGGCATTCGGGGTCCTCGCTCTGATAACCGGGGCGTGGCAGCTGGGGGTCCCCAGCATCCTCTTCGGAGCCTACGGGGTCTACTACCTCCGAGGAGCAGATGCGAGGGCTTTCCTGGGCAGGCCAGCGGGCGCAAAGGCCGCAGCGCAGAGCAAGTAGCTCAGAGCCTCCGGACCCAGAACTCCCCTTCGCGAGGTTGAACGCTATAAAGGACCGGGAATCGAGCCCCATTTGCCCGCCATTCTAAAAGGAAACACTTCGATTCTTTGAAAATCTCTCTTGAACGCGTCTGAACGATTCTAATGCCACGTTTTCACTCTTTTTTCCCGGGCGAACCGGAGAAAAGCCCTCAAAGCGGTGCGAACGCCACAAAGAATGGACAATTTGTCCATGGGGCTTAAATACTAGATTTGGGAGGCGAATTCTGAAAATGAACATACATACGAGTAATTCGTATGCAAGAAAACTCGGTTCAGGAACATTACTAGCTCTATTGCTGGTTTCGGGATTGATTCTGTTCGTCCCGATCGGCATCTCTCATGCAACGATCACAGGCAACATGGTACTTGGTCACGTGAACCCGGCACACACCGTTTACGCTGGTGCAACAAACAACGTAACGGTTGTCGCAGGTTCTTCACTCGTGACTCTGCAGGACAACGCGGTCCCATCGGGAACGCTCCCTGCTGAGCTCGCGATCGACTTCACTACGGGCCCAGTCACATTCACTGCCCCGCAGTTCTTCCTCTACATCTCGAAGAACGGCTTTGGTAACGTGAACACCACGGCTGGCGACATCAGGTATGCCGGTCCGTTCAACGTGACCGACCTAGTCGGCGCGTTCAAGACCAAGACCTTCTCGGGTCACACCTACTACATCGGAACTGGTTCAACTACGAAGAAGCTGATCATCGGACCAATCCCGATCACAATCTCTAGCGCGTATGCCTACATCAAGATATACGACGGATCTTGCGGGTCGAATCCAACCTTCTGCGGTGGTACCGGAATCGCCGGCGCCCTCCAGAGGCTCATCGTAAAGCCTGGTCTCCAGGTGACACCCTCCTCGGGTGCGGCTGGAACGCCAGCCACTTTCATGGGCGGTGGATTCCCAGCGGGCATCAACATCTTCCTCGGCTACAGCTACACCTTCTACTACTGGACGAACGGAACTGCAAAGTTGAAGACGGGTAACATCGTCGGCAACTTCAGCACCGGTCCAGGCTACTTCAACCAATCAGCCGTGATGTTGGACACAAAGCAGGGTGTCGGTGGAACAGGCGGTCCTCACGCGACGACCGTCATCACCTTCACAGCCTACAAGGGCAACAGCCCCCACACCGCGTATGCAACCACCACGTTCACGGAGAGCAACAGGGGCTTCGCCTCTATACTCTCCTACGACAGCGGTGGAACCGCGGTGGATGTGACCAATTCGTGGGTCTCGGGCAAGGTTTACGCCAACGACACAGCGATCACAACCTCTGCGGGCGTTCTCGCCCTGGCGAAGCCGTGCTCCGGCCCTACCCAGTGCGTCTATGCCAAGATCTTCGGCGCAATTTGGATCGCTGGCAACTGGTCGTACGTCAGCTCGGCCATCAGCTTCTGGATTAACGGAACCCAAGTTGGGAGCGCAACTTCCAGCTCCAAGGGCTTCTTCAACGGAAGCTTGACAGTCCCGACTACCCTCTCCAACGGCCTCCACAATGTCAAGGTCAACCTTGGCAACAACGTGTGGTACAACTTCAACATCTGGGTCCTCCCAACTCTTGTTCTCACACCATCGCAGGGAACTGCGAGCAACCCCAACACAAACGTCACTCTAAGCGCTTATGGCTTCCCGGCGGACATCAAGGTGCTCATTTACTGGAACTCCACTACGTGGAATGACGGTAACTGGTACAACCTAGTCAACGGAACCACTGGATCCAACGGTCAGTTCAACGGGACCGTTTGGTTCACCGTTCCAGAGACCTTCGGCGGTAGCCACAATGTCGCTGCAATCGACTACACTACCCAAGACATCCTCGAGTCGGGCGTACTAACGTCATACGCGGTCCTTCCGAACAACAAGGGCTGCTTTGACCTTGGTGACGGCCTGTACGAGGACATGTGCGAAGAGTTCCCAGAAGCAGGAATCACTATGACCCCATTCACAGTCGTCGCAAGCCTTGAAGTCAACAACAACAACGCCTTCAACAACACCGGATCCCTAATCCAGGTGGTAGCAGAAGGGCTCATCCCCGTCAACTACTACTCGGTCAACATCGACAACCAGATGGCGGACTTCTCAACTACACTCATTGGCGGCGTCACTAGTGGAACCCACACCGAAGTGGTCTGCACTACTAAGACCACCGGCTCGGGTATCGGAGGCGGCGAGGTCCACGTGACCTGCAAGACAATCACCGTGACCGGAAGCTCCGGCTCTTTCGTCGGAGTACACGGTTTGGTCACATCCAACCCCAACGGTACTGCGTGGCTGTGGATCGTAGCAGCCGGCTTCAGGCCAGGCATCCACGAGATCTCACTCACCAGTACCCCGGAGAACTACACGGGCTCGCCTCACGTATACGGTCCAGAAGTCTATGACACGTTCTGGGTAGGGACGGGCAACGACACGGTCTACAACGGCCTGTCGAACCAGCTGTCCGCGCTCAGCGCGATGATAGCTTCGTTCTCCTCGACCCTCAGCTCCATCCAGTCCACCGTGCAATCCATCCAGTCCTCTGTCAACACCCTCTCAGCTAGTGTAACATCGCTACAAGCATCAGTCACAAGCATCTCTTCGATGGTCACGAGCATCCAGTCGGATGTTTCGTCCATCAAGGCAACAGTCGCCGACATCAGTACCTCACTAGGTACTGGCACCTCCGGCATCACTTCCAAGATCGACGACCTGACAACGAAGGTCAACTCGATCAGCACAACCCTGGGCCAAGTTCAGACGTCTGTCAATGGTCTATCAGGACTTTCGGGACAGGTTACGGACACGCTAAATGCCGCTAACCAAGTCTCGACGTACGTCCTAGTAGCCATTGCACTCTCAGCCATCACATTAGTGCTGGCTCTTGCAATCCTGATCAGAAAGCTGTCCTAAACAGACGGCTTTCTCTTCTTTCTTTTTTTCCGAAACCTAGCGTAAGCTCTGCACCTCTTCCAGGGAGAACGCTTATGTCCGAAGGCAAGCCGGGCGAGGACCGGGTGCTTTCGCGACGAGGGCCATAATCCTGGCGGGCGGGCAGGCGATGCGCCTCAGGCCCCTGACCGAGGACATCCCAAAGCCTCTAGTCCTCGTCAACGGGCGGCCGATCTCCGAGCTCCAGATCGACTGGCTCGCAAAGGAAGGGGGAGTCGACGAGGTCACCTTCGCCTGCGGATACAAGTGGCAGAAGCTCCAGGAGCACTTTGGGAGCGACTACAAAGGAGTCAAGGTCGGGTATTCCGTGGAGGAATCTCCCCTGGGGACGGGTGGCGCTGTGAAGAAGGCCCTCTCCGGGGTGCCCAACGAGGACCTTGTCCTGATTGTCAACGGGGACATCGTCACCGACCTTTCGCCAAGCAGGATGGTCGACGCCCACAGGCAGGCCGGGGACATCACGGCATCGATGCTCGTGGTCCCGTACAAGTCCAGGTTCGGCGTGGTCAAGATAGACAAGCTGAAGACTGTGAGGGGATTCGAAGAGAAGGCGGTCTTTCCGGACGTCTGGATCAACGGCGGGGTCTACGTGCTCAACGCGCGCAAGGCGCTGAAGTACCTCCCTGAGAACGGCGACATCGAGAGGGAGACCTTCCCGAAGCTGGTAGCGCACGGAGAGCTCCTCTCCTTTCCCCACTACGGCGACTGGCATTACATTGACTCGCCAAAGGATCTCAAGGAACTGGAAGAAGCGCTGCAGCAGCCCGCCTAGGGAAGGTTTTATCTCCGACCGCAGGCCGCGTGGGTTATGAACGATTTCGCGAAGGCCGTCGAGGCGTCGAAGATTCCCACCGGAAACATGATGACGGTCGAGGTGGACGGGGAGTCGGTCCTCATCTGCAACGTCGATGGAAGGTACTACGGCATGGGGGCGATCTGCACCCACGAAGAGTGGGACCTGTCCGAAGGAACCCTGGAGGGGACGAAGGTCACCTGCGCGGGCCACGGGACAGTCTGGGACCTCAACACGGGTAAAGGAGTCTACGACGAGCCGGTCGCGGACGAGCCTCTTTACGAAGTCAAGGAAGAGGCCGGGATGCTCTACGTCAAGAAGAGATAGATTTCAGCCGGACAGATTCTTATAGGATAGAAATTCGCCCGGCTTCATTGGTCTCTGAGTCATCTCAAAGGCCCTCCTCGACTCCTTTCAAGAGGCTGGGCAAGGTCGTCTATCGTAGAAGGAAGGTCGTGCTCGTCGCCTGGATTGTCGCACTAGTACTCGTCATCCCCATCATTTCCAACGTCGGCAAGGTCACTTCCCTCCAGCAAGGCTCGGCCACCGGAAACCAGCTGGAGTCGGTCAAGGCGGCCGACCTCGTCGCAGCCCAGTTCGCGAAGTCCGTCCCCAACAGCACTCTGCTCATCGTGATCTCGGCGGACAACGTCTCCTCTGCCGCCACTCAGCGGCTGGTGAGGGAACTGACCTCCTCCTTGAAGTCGAACACGACCATCGTCGGCCTGAACCAGACCGTCGACGTTTACTCCAGGCTCTATGCCGCAATCTCGGGGGTCAACATCGGTGCATACTCTGCGCGCGACGGGGCTAACGCCACCCTGCGGCCGTTGTACGGCGTGCCCGCCCTCTACCTCGGGATTTGGAGCGGGGCTTTCAACTCGACCCACGACGTCAACGCTTCGAACAACATAGCATACCAGAACGCGGGGGCAACACTCTCCTCAGCGAACGCGACGGCGTACCAACACTACACATCATTCATGCTCACAGACTTCAACGACGCCTGGGTCGCATCCTGGTCAAACTCGACTACATCCGGCCTCTCCTTCGGGGCCAGGGCCGCCTACGCGGCCGACGTCGCAGACCGGGCCTTCATCGCATCCCACTATGCCGGGCCGAAGCCCTTCGCCGAAGGCCTGACAAGGTCGATCACCTTCGGGGACTTCCTCAACGAGACGAAGGCCCAATTCTCCTCTTCACTTGGCGTCTTTGCGGTCCACTACGTCAGCGTCTCGAGCGGCTTCTCCGAGACCTTCGTCGACGCAGCCTACTCGCTGGGCCCATCGCCAGACAACGAGTCGCTCTACGCCCTGGCCGGGAACGTTGTCGCCGACCCGAAGGGATACGCGGTCGACCCCGGGCTTGCGTCGCTCATCTCGTCCTTCGTCTCCCCTGGCAGGGACACGACGATCGTCTCCCTGGGGCTCAACACGGGTGGCACACCCAACCTCTTGGCGGTGCGTTGGATCGTGGCCCACGTCTACTCTCAGAGCGCGGCCGCGGGCCTGGCAGCTCCTCAGGTGACCGGCCAGGACGCGATCTCCAACGACTTCGGCACGTCCACCCAGCAGGACCTCGACCTCATACTCCCAGTGACGCTGGTGCTTCTCATCGTGGCCACGGGACTCTTCTTCAGGTCGCTTCTGACCCCCTTCATCACGCTGGGGACGATCGGGGTCGCCCTCGGGATCTCCCAGGTCTTCATCGTGATCGTAGGGACGTACGTGGCCAAGGTGGACTTCACCATTCCGACGATCCTGCTCACCGTACTGATAGGGGTCGGGACTGACTACAGCGTCTTCGTCATCGCGAGGTACAGGGAGGAGAGGGTCCGTGGGCTCTCAGTCCAGGACGCCGTAGAGACCTCGGTGACCTGGGCCGGGGAGAGCATCGCGACGAGCGGGGCCACGGTCATCATCTCATTTCTCTCCCTCGCCTTCACCTCAGTGGTCTACCTTAGGACGATGGGCTTCGTGGTGGGCTTCGGCGTCCTGGTGGCCCTGGCGGTCGCCCTCACCCTCGTTCCGGCAATCATAGGGATGGTCGGAGGCAGGGCCTTCTGGCCTAATTCCGGTAAAAGGTTCGAGAGATACTCCGCTTCGGTCCTCTCGAAGCTCGAGAAGAAGTCCGGGTACTTCTCGAGGAGCGGGTCGTTCGCAGTCCGGAACTCGAAGGCGCTCATCATCGTCGCCCTCCTGGTCTCTGTGCCAGCGATCTACGTCTACTCCACCACGACCCCTACCTACGACTTCCTCTCGGCGGCCCCGTCCAACCTCGAGTCCGTCTCGGCCTCCAACCAGCTGACCGACTCCTTCGGCGGCGGAAGGCTCTCGCCGACCTACGTCATCCTTACCTTCGACCATGCGATCGTAACGGGTCATAGCTTCGACAGCTCGTCGATGGGCCAGGTCGATGAACTCTCGACCCACCTGGCGCAGTCGGCGGACATACGCAACGTCAGCGGCCCGACAAGGCCCTTTGGCGAGCAGGTAAACTACGCAGCGATCAACACCTCCACGGCCGAGGGCCAGAGGACCTTCAACAAGGTCCTGCAGAGCATCGGTAAGGACAATTCCACGGCGCTAATCACGGTCAACCTCGCCATCGACCCCTTCTCCACGGCTGCGATCGCTGACGCGCAGGCGATCAGGCAGTACGCCCACGCGAACTACGACTCGGCGCAGGGGGTCACGGGAGTCTACGTAGGTGGGGCCTCGGGCTCGATCCTCGACACGAAGAACGTCTTCGACGCGCAGTTCAACTCCATAGTCCCGATAGTGGCAGTTGGAGTCGCGCTCGTCCTCCTGGTCGTCCTGGGCTCTCTCTTCCTCCCGGTCTTCGCAGTCCTGTCGGTCCTCATGAGTATAATCTGGACGCTCGCGGTCACCCGCCTGGTCTTCGCCCAGTACTTCAACTACCAGATCCTCTTCATCACCCCGTTCTTCCTCTTCGTAACCCTCCTGGGCCTTGGGATGGACTACAACGTCTTCATCCTGACGAGGATCCGCGAGGAGGCGACCAAAGGCAGATCCCTTGACGACTCCATAGTCGGGGCAATCGAGCAGACAGGCGGGATCATCACCGCGGCCGCGATCATCCTTGCGGGCTCCCTCGGGGCCCTGATGCTCTCGAGCGACCTCCTCCTCAAGCAGATGGGCTTCGCCTTCGCGTTCTCGATACTAATCGACGCCCTGGTGGTTAGGACTTACCTGGTCCCGGCGGTGATGCAGTTCATGGGCAAGTGGAACTGGTTCAGCCCGATACCCTACCTCAACCGCTCGCACTCCCTCTACGAGAGGGACAAGAAGTTCGGCGCCTAGGTTAATAGCGCGAGCAACCCTCTCAAGCCCATGCCCACCGCCCACGAAGCCGAGATCAGCGACGAAGTCCTCGAGGAAGGATGCTACTATCTCTCGCAGCTGGGCCTCTCCGACGAGGCGATAGCTGAGCGCTTCGAGTCCACCCCGGCGAGAGTCGAAAGGCTGGCAAAGTCCTACTCGGACAAGCTGAAGTCGGGAGAGGTAGTGGCCGGAGACCTCGACAAGGCCTTCTGGGAGGACGTGAGGAAGGAGGCGGAAGGCGACGTCAAGCTCACATTCCTTTCGGACAAAGGATTCCACCATTCATGGAAGTCAGAGCTCTCCCGTCTTGACGGACGCGCCCTGATGGGGATCTTCGAGGCCAGCAAGGACTACGTGAACGCGGACCCGAACCAAAAGTTCCTGGACTTCCCCCCGCCGAAGGGGTACGACCCGCTCGCGATGGACAGGGAGCTCAAGAAGGCCCTCCCGATAATCCAGGAGCTCCTGGAGAAGGCCTGGGCCTCCGAGAAGAAGGCAGCAAGCGAGCCATGAGACGGGGCAACGTGCCCTCTTCAGCGGCATACGTTCTTTAGACAGCGCCCGCACCCCAGCGCCACGAGAGATTGATGGAACCAAGGGGCTCCAGAAAACCTCTGATCCTCGCGGTGGTGCTGGGCCTTCTCGTACTTCTCACGCTTCTCCCGTCTCCGGTCTCAGAGGGCCAGGCCGCCGCCCCTTGCAAGACCATCACGGTGTCAGGAGGGACGGTCGTGACCTCGACTAGGACGATCACCACCTCGACGACAACCTCCATCACGCGCGCCACAGGCACGGACACCATCGGGCACGCGACGACGAGCACCGGCAACACCACCATAGCGACTACCTTCCCAGTGGCGTCCACCTACACCACCCAGTTGGTAGACACCAAGCTCACGCAGACGACTGTGACCCTCAACTCTAGCTCGACGACGACCATTACGACCTCGGTCGTGACGAGGCAAACCAACACTTACACGACGCAATACCAGTCAAGCCAGACCTTCACAGGGACGTACGGGACCTACTACACCACCACCTACACCACCGTGGGCGCGGTCGGCGCGCTCACCACAGTCACCAGCACGGTACAGCAGGATACTTCGTACTACACCACTTATCACGCCGACGTGACGACCACTCAGCAGACCTTCTCCGACACGGTCGGGACCGTTACGACCTCGACCTTGACAGGCAACACAACCCAGGTCACCGAAGCAACGACTTACAGCACCACCAACGTGCCGACCACGCAAACGGTCAACTCGACGTCGGCCACAACGAGCCAGCTTACGACGACCATCACAGGCAACGTCGTCACCAGGGTCACGATCTCTTCTACGAGCACCCGCTACGACGTCTCCAAGTTCAAGACCACCTACGACACCATAACAAAGTCGACGACGACCTCCTGCTCCACGAACCAGGGAGGCGGAATCCCAGAGTTCCCGCCCCAGGCCGGGCTGGCGCTCGCGGTGACCGCAGCTCTCGTAGCCTCCTACTTCGTCGCGAGGAGAGGCCTGGCCAGGCCCCGCTTGGTCCCCGGCTGACCGGACAAGGTCTCGACTTTCATCCGGTCCGAAAATTCTCTTCAAAGGTTAAATGTGTCAGGGGGAGGCAGAATTATCGAAAAAGGATGCCCTTAGACACGGTCGACAAGGAAAGCCTGACCGGTCTCTTGCGACAGTTCCAAGGGCGCAAGGTTCTCGTCATCGGGGACCTCATAGTCAGCAGGTTCGTGGAGGTCGCAGCCAGGAAGCTCGCCCGCGAGGCCCCGGTCCCTGCCGGAGACTACATCGGGGAGACATTCCTGCCGGGGGGGGCCGCGAACCTCTCAAGGGAGCTGGTCTCTCTTGGCGCCTCGGTCAGCCTCGTTGGCCTGGCCGGCGCCGACGAATACGGTACATGGCTAAAGTCAGAGTTCGCAAAGTACGGGGTCTCTCACAACGGGGTCGTCACCGACCCATCCAGGCCCACCTCGCTGAGGACGTGGATCATGGTGAACACCTTCCACATGCTTAGGATCGACAGGGAGGATAGGCGCGACGTGCCCCTGGCGATGGCAAAGAAGCTCCTCGCCGAGGCCGAGCCGCTCATCAAGGACATCGACTGCGTCGTCCTCTCGGACTACGACCGGGGGGCCATCACCAGCTTCCTGATCAGCGGGGTGGTGGGCGCAGCGCACGACGCCGGGAAGATAGTGGTCGCTCAGCCCAAGATGCACCACTACCTCGACTTCTCCGGTGTGACGTACGTGAAGTCCAACCTCGAGGAGGCTGCCCACGCGACCGGGATGACCATAGTCAACGAGACGAGCCTGAGGAACATGGGGGTCAACCTCCTCAGCCGCCTGGACTGCAAGTCGATCCTGATCACCAGGGGCGACCAGGGCGTGACGCTCTTCGACAAGGACAACGTGACCCTCTTCCCGCCGATCAGAGGGAAGAAGAACCTCTTCAGCAAGGTCGGGGTCAGGGACGCGATGACCGGCGTCTTCGCCCTTGCGGTCGCGTCAGGCGGCAGTGCCTACCAGGCAGCCGTGCTCAGCAACGGAGCAGGGGAGGCTAGGAGCGAGCTGCAGAGGACCACCTCTCTGACCCTCCACGACCTCGAGGGCAAGGTCCAGGGCACAGACGACCTCGTCCAGCGCATTGTCCAGGTACCGGTGAGGCGCTGATGGAGACCGCGCAGGAGGTCCTCAGGCTCAAGGAGCTCGCGCGCGACACCCGAAGGCTGATACTCAGGAGCCTCGCGGAGGCAGGCTCGGGGCACCCCGGAGGCTCGCTCTCGGCGGTGGAGCTCCTCGTCACTCTCTTCTTCCATCAGATGAGGTTCGACGCGAAGAACCCCTCCTGGCCGGAGCGGGACCGCTTCTTCCTAAGCAAGGGCCACGCCGCCCCTCTCCTTTACTCCATCCTCGCCCAGGCGGGCTTCTTCCCCGTCGAGGAGCTGATGACCCTTCGCAAGATGGGCTCCAGGCTCCAGGGGCACCCCTCCATGGGCATCCCGGGGATCGAGGCGCCAGCGGGCTCGGAGGGGATCGGACTCTCCCTCGGGGTCGGGACCTCGCTCGCAGCAAAGCTCGACCGGAAGGCCTACAGGACCTATGTGCTGATGGGAGACGGCGAGCAGCAGGAGGGGCAGGTCTGGGAGGCGGCGATGGCGGCGTCAAAGTACAAGCTCGACAACCTCACTGCGATCATCGACAGGAACGGGATCCAGCAGGACGGCCTCACCGAGCAGATCATGCCGATCGAACCACTGGCTGCGAAGTGGAGGGCCTTCAACTGGAACGTGATAGAGGTCGACGGATACGATTTTCTCCAACTCCTCGACGGCTTCGAGCTTGCCGCCTCGACGAGGAACAGGCCGACAGTGGTGATAGCCCACACGGTAAAGGGCAAGGGGATCTCCTTCATGGAGTGGTCCCCCGCGTACCACGGCACGCCCCCGTCCAAGGACAACCTCTCGGACGCCCTCAGCGAACTGAAGTGATCTCTTGAAGCGAGTGCGAATCGCGCCGTCGATCCTCGCGTGGGACCTCGGGGAACTAGGAAAGGCCGCGGAGATCTGCTCCCGCGGCGGGGCCGACCAGGTACACCTCGACGTCATAGACGGGCACTTCGCTCCCAACATCACGTTCGGCCCTGGCATGGTCAAGGCCCTGAGGAAGCACACCGACCTGATGTTCGACACCCACCTGATGATCGAGAAGCCCGAGCTCTACGTCGAGAAGTTCCTGGAGGCAGGCTCCGACCTGCTCTCTTTCCATGCGGAGATCCTCGACGGCCCGAAGTTTGACAGGCTCGCTTCGACTGTCAGGGGACGGGGGAAGGAAGTGGGGCTGGCCCTCAAGCCTGGGACGGAGCTCCCCCAGTGGGCGGCCGAAAGGTTGGACAAGATCTCTGCCCTGGTCGTGATGACAGTCAACCCCGGGTTCAGCGGCCAGTCGATGGACGTGTCAGTCCTCCCCAAGCTGCAGAGGCTAGCAAGGCACATCGAGGAGAAGGGGCTCGGCACCGACCTGGAAGTGGACGGAGGGGTCGAGCCAGAGAACGCCCGGGAAGTCGTAAAGAGGGGTGGGAACGTGCTCGTGGCCGGAGCGGGCGTGTTCAACAAGCCAGACCCGGTGAAGGCCATCGGAAAGCTGAGGGAAGCCGCGTCCAAGGGCGGTGGTGCCTGATGCTCTCGAAACAGGGCGCCATGCGGGACGCCTACGGGGAGGCCCTGCTAGAACTGGGGGCCAGCAATCCGGAGGTCGTGGTCTTAGGGGCCGACACAACAGGCTCCCTGAAGTCGGGGGTCTTCTCCACCAAGTATCCGAACCGGTTCTTCAACATCGGGATCGCGGAACAGAACCTGATCTCGGTGGCGGCCGGGATGGCGCTCGCCGGCAAGGTCGCATACGCGGGAACCTACGCTATCTTCGTCCCTGGGAAGTGCGTAGACCAGATCAGGAACAACATCGCGTACCCCAACCTGAACGTCAAGATCGTCTGTTCCCATGGGGGGATCTCCGTCGGCCCTGACGGGGCCTCCCACCAGCAGGTCGAGGACATCGCCATAATGAGGGCGATCCCCCGGATGAGCGTGGTTGTCCCCGCGGATGCGGTCTCGACGAAAGCGACTGTCTTGGCGGTCGCGTCAATCCCAGGGCCGTTCTATGTCCGCCTGACGAGGCCAACGACGAAGGTCGTGTACGACTCGGGGTTTGAGTATGGGAAGGGGGAGGCCAAGGTCGTCATCGACGGGTCGGACGTGGCAATCGTCGCATGCGGGATCATGGTCCCGGAGGCGGTCAAGGCTGCCGAGTCCCTCAAAGTCCGGGGAACCTCCGCGGCCGTGATAGACCTCCACACGATAAAGCCCATAGACTCTGATACAATCACGAAGTACGCGAGGAGGTGCGGGCGCGTAGTTACGGCGGAGGAGCACAACATCATGGGCGGGATGGGCTCCGCGGTTGCCGAGGTCCTCGGCGAGCAGGCCCCTGTGCCCATGAAGCGCGTCGGGGTGATGGACACGTTCGGCGAGAGTGGGGAGGCCCCGGAGCTTCTGGCAAAGTACGGCCTCACTTCGAGTGAAATCGAGCGGGCCTCCGAGTTACTCCTGAGGCGCCCCGACTAGAGAACCCCGGCGCTCAGGTCTACTTCACGAACTCAACGTTCCCCATTGCTTTGAAGGCCTTGTCACCGGTAAGGAATCTAAGGCCCATTCTCTCCGACATCGCGTAGCCGATCGCGTCGGTGTAAGATAGGTTAGATCCCCCTGCCCTCCTCCTCAACCTCAACTGCATGCCAAGCGTTATGTCCTCGTGCGTAATCTCTCCTTGGTACGCCCTGAAGGCCGTGTAGGTCGACTCTGCTTCGTCCTTCCCTCGCTCGAAGAGCACGCGGTAGTAGAGTTCGGCGAGGTTGAGAAGAGAGGTCGCGAGGCGGCCCGACTCGAAGTAAGCTGCGTAGGACCTGTTCCCTGAAAGGTACTCGATCATTGCATACGTGTCCAGGAAGTAACCCCGCTCTGCTGCTAGTCGTGCCAACCCTGCCTGTCCTCGTCCTTGATCTCTTGCGCGCTATTGGCGAATTTGATGGTCCCGAACAAGTCCTTGAGGTTGGCCTTCCTAACCACCTCTAATTCCACCGAGTCGCCTGGCGAGAGCCCCATCCGCTCCGCTTCTTCAAAAGGGACTACGACTCCCAGCGAATTACCGAACCTTCTGACCCTCGCGTTTACCCTCATGTCTGACGAGCTGTAAAATTATACTATGTGTGCTATTTAAGGAGCGCGCCGCCTCCATTTATGATGCAGGCGTGCTTAGGCCAACAGTCCATCGAGTCACCCAGACAGAGGGGCTAAGCAGGCTCTACCGGCTCTGCTCGCCACAATGTGTTCTGCGCTACCACTTTGAATCGCGGTCGAGGGTTCAACTTCCGTCAACGTTTAAAACCCAACTCGGAGGTTTGTAGCAGAGCATGAAACTCTTCCTCGATACAGCCAACTTCGAGTGGATCAGGAAGCTCAACCAAATGGGAGTCGTTGACGGGATTACCACCAACCCCAGCCTGGTGGCCAAGGAGCAGGGAGAATTCGAGGAGATAGTAGTGAGGATCTGCAAGGAGGTAAAGGGCGACGTGAGCGCAGAGGTGGTCGCTACAGAGCACGACGCCATGGTCGCGGAGGCGAAGCACCTCTCCTCGCTTGCGCCGAACGTCGTGGTCAAGGTCCCGGTCATCCCCGAAGGCCTCAGGGCCACGAAGACCATCTCAGGGATGGGGATCAGGGTCAACGTCACGCTCGTCTTCTCGGCAAACCAGGGCCTCCTGGCGGCGAAAGCCGGCGCCTCCTTCATCAGCCCCTTCATCGGAAGGCTCGACGACATCGGACAGAGAGGCATGGAAGTGGTCGAAGATCTAGTAAAGATCAGGGACAACTATCGGCTGAACACCGAGGTGCTCGTCGGCAGCATACGGCACCCGCAGCACGTCCTCGAGGCGGCCAAGATCGGCGCGGACATCGCCACAATGCCTCCTGAAATAATGGAGAAGATGATGCAGCACCCGCTGACCGACTCCGGGCTCAAGAGGTTCCTCGACGACTGGCAGAAGGCGAAGAAGGCGAAGCCTTCCATCACCGTCTGAAGGAACAAGATTATTACGAGGTCGGAATCGCCTCGTCCCATGGCTAAGACATACACACTTCCACAACTTCCATACGCATACAACGCGCTAGAACCGCACATTTCCGAGAAGACGATGACCCTCCATCACACAAAGCATCACCAGGCCTACGTAAACGGAGCGAATGCGGCCCTCGAGAAGCTTGAGAAGGCCAGAGGCGGCCAGATGCAAATCGACACTCGTGCAGTCCTCAGAGACTTCTCTTTCAACTACGACGGACACGTCCTTCACTCGATCTTCTGGCCCAACCTAGCGCCGGCTGGGAAAGGCGGGGGATCGGCGGGAGGGAAGCTCGCAGATTGGATCAACAGGGACTTCGGCGGGTTCGACAAATTCAAGACCCAATTCACCGATGCGGCCAAGACCGTAGAGGGTTCGGGCTGGGCCCTGCTGCTACACGACCCCCTGACAGACTCCCTGGTCCTGACCCAGATCGAGAAACAAAACATAATGAACCTGAGCGGAGCCACGATACTCCTCGGGTGTGACATGTGGGAACATAGTTACCTGTATGACGTTGGGCCAGACCGACCAAAGTACATAGACAACTGGTGGAACGTCGTCAACTGGGTGGATGTGGACGCTAGACTCGGGAAAGTTGCAAAGTAGACTTTCCCCATCGCCCTTTTTTCGCAAACCAGACTTCTGCTAAACGCCGCCTGCTCTCCCTGAGCTTGGTCGTAGGTACGATTGACAAGAACCGCTTCACGTCTGTTTTCTTGTAAATTCTGAGGTGATAGGCGGTAACTCGAGGTGGCTTGGGTCTTTGAATCGAAATCTTCGAAGGGATGTGCAACGATTCAGCAATGGAGAGTTGCATGACCTTGATCAGACCAAGATTGGTGTTGCAGACGTCAAGACAGATCTTTGCGGTCTTCCTTTGACGCTCCTTGATGGCTTTCACGCACCCCTCTGCGTCGAAGAACCCCTCCACAAGTTCGAGCAATCCTCGGTTGCGGCCCACCCTGTTGACCAGATCCTGAAGCAAGCCGTGATTCTTGCGAATGTCCCTTAGAAGGAAGTAACGCTCGGAGTTATTGACCCTTACGAACCACGCATTCTTAGAACCATATTTGTAATAGGGAACGTTTCTATCAAGGCAGCGCCCGAGCTTCATGGCGTACTTCTGAACGAACTTCCTATCTCCTACCAGCCAGACCTGGAAGACTCCCCTCCAGTGGTATATGCATCCATCACCTAACAGAGCGCCGAGGACATACAAGAGCTCAGGGACAATGGACACCCTCCCCGCTCTCTTACCCCAAGGGGTCTTTCCCCTGTACCACGAGTATATTGTTGTGCTTGAAATGCCATACTTGGAAGTGATGTCCGCCACCACATGGACCCGTGCTCTGTGGTGTCTAATCGACGAAAATTCATCGTATGCCTTCAACCTCGACTCTAGGGCAGGAATCTTCCCTTGCGCCACCGGACCTGAGGGGGTCAAACTCGATTTTAGGCACCACGGCCCAAAGTATCACTAGCCGTGACAGAGTCGGGTGAAAGTGAAACTTGCTAGTCTAGGATTGCAGTCAGGCAACTGCTTCTGCCGAGAAGTTCTGGCTCTCCCGAACGAAGGCTGCGATGTTCGAGTTCGTGTGTGAGAGCGAAATGCCGGCAGGGTGTCCCGGAAGAAGAAACACTCCTTTGGTCATCAGGTAAAGGGCGTACTTTCGGTAGGCTTCCTCTTCTTCCCTCCGAGTCTTCACAGACCTGTCGGACCCCCTCACGAAGTGGGTCATGAACAGAGAACCGAGCCCAGTCGTAAGTGTCTTCTTGCCAGACTCTGCGAAGGATTCGTCTACCCTCTTTCTAAGAGAGTTCCCAATTACTTCAAGCCGGGGATAGATCGAGGTCCTGTCCTTGCGAAGTAGTCTGAGCGTCGCGAGCCCAGCCACCATCGTAAGGGGGTTCTCCGAGAATGTCCCGCCCCCAATCGAGACGAATCCCGCCCTCCTCGTCGGGTCCGCAAGGGAAATGATCTCCTTCCGCCCGCAGACGAGCCCTATCGGCAGGCCCCCTCCAACGACCTTCCCGAACGCCGCCAGGTCCGGGGTCACCCCATACCACTCCTGCGCGCCGCCGTAGGCGACCCTGAAGCCTGTGATTATCTCGTCGAAGGCGAGGAGCGCACCCGTTTCATCCGCCAGCTCCCTCAGGCCCTTTAGGTAGTCCCTCTCGGCTGGGATGCACCCGCCCGCCCCGAGGACCGGCTCGAGGAGTATCGCGGCCACGTCGCCTCTGGCTCGCTTCAGGACCCTTCGGGCGTCCTCGAGGTCGTTGAACTTAGCAGTGACCACGAACTCTTGCTCCTCCGGCAGTATCCCGGCGCTCTCGGGCTTGCCGAACGGCCTCTGGACCCCTTTGTTGAGCTCCGTGTTGTACCCGTGCCAGCCCCCCGCCATCTTCACTATGACCCTCTTCCGTGTGGACCCCCGCGCGAGCCTCACCAGGTACATCGTCGCCTCGGCCCCGGTGTTGCAGAACCGCAGCATCTCTGCGCACCTTACCGCCCTCTGGACCTCCTCACCCAGCTCCACGGACAGTCGGCTGCTCATGCCAAAGTGCGTCCCCTCAGGAATCTGCTCCGCGAGCGCCTTCACCACCACGTCCGGCGAGTGGCCAAGTATCAGGGCCAAGTGCCCCATCCAGTAGTCGGTGTACCTCCTCCCGTCCTCGTCCCAGATGTGCTGGCCCTTCGCCTTCTTGACGAAGATCGGGTAGGGCTCGTAGAACCTCGCGTTGTGGTTGACCCCTCCTGCGAAGACCTTCTTGGCACGCTCGAAGAGGGCCCGGGACTTCCTCGTCGAGGCCCGGTACTCGCTGGACAAGAAGGGCTTCGCGCCCTCCCAGCCTATTTGAAATGTGCCCAAGGGCGAAAAGAGTCTTTTACCGACCGCTCCCATGACCTTCGCAGACTTGGAGTTCACGGTCGGCCTTGAGTCACCCTTCAACCTCGACTACACCCTGGAGAGCGGGCAGGTCTTCCGGTGGGAGCGCAGGGGAGAGTGGTGGTACGGAGTCGTCTCTGGCGAGGTCCTCAAGGCTAGGCAGGAGGGCTCGGCCCTCAGGCTCGACGCGTCCTCCGACCTGATCTCCAGCGAGTTCGTCAGGCGATACTTCCGACTGGACGAGGACCTGGACCCGATAATCTCCTCGATCGCGAAGGACAAGGTCATCCGGGAGGCGGTCCAGAAGTTCTACGGGACGCGCCTTGTCAGACAGGAGAGGTGGGAGTGCCTCGCGTCCTTCCTCCTCGCGACCAACGCCAACATACCCAGGATCAAGAAGATGGTCTCTGCCGTCTGCGCGAAGTACGGGCAGAGCTTTGAGTTCGAGGGCGTGGAGCACCATTCCTTCCCCAAGCCGGAGGCCCTTGCCTCAGCGAAGGTCGAAGACCTCAGGGCCTGCGGCCTCGGCTACAGGGCCCCGTTCCTGAAGCACGTGGCCACCTCGGTGGAGCTCGGGAAGGTGGACTTCAGCGAGCTGGCCATGAGGGACTACGAGGACGCCAGGAGCTCGATGCTCGAGAAGCTCTTCGGGGAAAAGCTCCTGCTCGGGGTCGGCCCGAAAGTCGCGGACTGCGTCCTACTCTATTCCTGCGACAAGGACGAGTCCTTCCCCATCGACGTGTGGATCGCCAAGGTCCTTGCCAGCTCCTATCCGCGCCTCATTGCGCCTGAAGTGCGCAAGAAGCTTGCTCGCGAGGGCAAGGCGAAGATTGGGAAGGGGGACTACGAGGCGATATCGAGGTCCGCCAGGCGGTACTTCGGGCCCCACGCAGGATACGCGCAGCAGTACCTGTACATGGCAGCAAGAGCATCGGAAGACTGACTAGGCTTTCTTCTTCTTTGCGGCTGGCTTCTTCGTCGCCTTCTTGGCCGCGGCCGGCTTCGGCTTGGGCTCAGGCTCAGCCTCGACGACTGGTTCAGGCTTGGGCTCGGCCACTTTCGGCTTCTGGGCCGTAGAGGCCCACTTCCGCAGCGACTCCACGTTGTGGTCTAACAAGCTCCTTCTCTTCGAGTCCAGCTTCACCCCCCACTTCCAGGCGTCCTTCTGAGAGACGCTCGCCCCGGCCAGCTCCACCATCGAGAATCCTCTGCCCTCCCTCGTGATCATAGTGTCGACGTGCCTGCTCAGGACCATCGGCCGGGGAGGAGTCCCAGACGGACGGATTGATACGACCTTGGCTACCTTGGCTGCTTTGGGCTCGGCCTTCGATTTCTTGGTGGCCTTGGTCTTTGAGGGCTTCGCGCTCATGCTTTTCCGACCCCTCTCGCGACCGGATAAAACGGTTCCTCGCGATTATGAAGCGCCCGAAGGCTTCCTGAGGCTCCATAAGGCGGAGATTCCGCCAGCCGCTGCCAGCAGAGCGCCCGCCAGCTCGTACCAGACGTTCCTGTAGACCAGGTACCCGGGTATCAAGACAGCGTCTACCCCAATGAGGAGCACGACGACTCCGAAAGTGAACGCGTTCCCGCTGATGACATGCACTGGAGAGATGACTGTCCCTGCGGGGGACTTGATCATCTGCGGAGCAGCCGGAGCTCTGCGGAACGTGGGGAGGCCTCCCTTCATCAGGCCCATCGGGAAGAACATGACCCCGAGCGCAAGGAGGATGCTGGAAGTTCCTTGCGCGGCGCCCGGCTCGGGGCTGGGAATCAGGCAGTAGCAAGAGTCGCCGGCCGGAGTCGGAGGCCCGTTGAAGAGGATGATACCTGTGATGCCGAGGATCATGAAAGCCGCGGAAAGGGCCAGGAACTCGTTGTCCAAAGCTCAAAACCAATCGAGCGTCTCAGCGTTCTTAAGCGTTTCGAGATGAGACGCGACTATTTGGGCGGGGTCGCTCGCCTGAGCAGGAGACCCGCCGCGACTAGCCCGATGAATACGGCCGCGAGGCCCACGGAGTTGACGAGGCCGAAGGAGGTTGCGCCACCGACGGTGCTCAGGAAGTAGAAGAAGACATACGCGAACGTTATGACTGCGCCCAGCGCCACGGGTATCCAGACCTTCATTGTTGGGCGCCCTTCGGCTCGGCTCCATAAGCGTTGCCTGGATAGGAAAGTAGGGGGAGGCTATCTTCCGAGGATGAAGTTCGATGCGCACCTACAAGACCCCATACGCCCTGCCCATTCCTGACACCCTCCCTATGGAAAAGAAGGCTGGAAACGCCCTCGGATTGACGAAATAAGCCCGAGAAAGGGAAATCCCGCGGGTCGGATCCTGAGGACCTTGCGGTCCTTTTGAGCCGACGACACTCCGGTGACTGTGGCCTGAGTAGGCTGAACGGGTCAGCCGATGGCCGACCACTACAGCCGGAAGCTTTTGGTCCTCTTGAGAGGTCTACCAGGCTGAGCTACCGCGGGACGAGACGGGCGAGCGTCAAAGATTTCTTAAGGGTTTCCGAGATTCGAGCAAAGCAATAATACGCGCTCGGGTCGGCGCGGGTTTCTACCGGTGCCGTTGCATGACACTATCTGATTACGTCGCGCTGACAAAGCCGAAGATCGTCCCCCTGCTCCTCATGGTCGCGGTGGGGTCGGCTGTCGTTGCCGCTCGCACGATCCCGTCGCTACTGATTATCATTGGCCTCCTCGTGGGAGGAGCGGCCACCTCAGCCGGGGCGCTCGCCCTGAACAGCTACCTCGAGATGGGGATCGACGCGAAGATGAAGAGGACGATGAACAGGCCACTTCCCGCAAAGAAGATCGTCCCGGCCACGCATGCGCTCCTTCTCGGGTTTGGACTGATCATTGCCGGGCTCGCAGTCGCGCTCCTGACCCTCAACTACCTGGCCACCATCTTCATCGCCCTCGGCGCCTTCGTATACGTCCCGGTCTACACCATGTTCCTGAAGCCAAGGACGACTTGGAACATCGTCCTAGGGGGGTTCGCGGGGAGCTGCGCCGCGCTGGCAGGCTGGTATGCGGTGACTTCTGCCTTCGCTGAGTACGGGTGGGTCCTCGGGGCGCTGGTCTTCGTCTGGACCCCTAGCCACTTCTGGAGCTTGGCGGTGATCACCGAACAGGACTACAGCTCAGTCGGAATTCCCATGCTGCCCTCGGTCCTCGGTCCCGCCCGGGCGTCGAAGTACATAGTGGCCAACACGCTCCTCCTGATACCCGTCAGCCTCCTGCTGGCCTTCTATCTCAGCGGGCTAGGCCTCGCCGTTTACCTCGTGGTTACAGTCGTTTTCGACGCCTTGCTGCTCGGGACCAACATCAAGGTGCTCCGCTCGCCGACGAAGGAGAACGCCTGGCTCGCGTTCAAGTTCTCCAGCCCCTACCTCGCGGTCATCTTCCTGGCGGCGATGGCGGCCGCGGTCCTCTGAGGGCCTTGCCATGGAGACCTTCGTAGCCCACTACTCTGAGATCGCGCTGAAGGGCAAGAACAGGCCGGAGTTCGTCAGGCTCTTGCGCAGGAACCTTGGCAAGGCCCTCTCAGGCCTCGAGGCGAGCATCTCCTTCGAGGATGGGAGGTTCCTGATTAGGGCTAAGGGCAGCGCAGAGGAGGTCGCTCCCGCCCTCTCCACCGTCTTCGGCCTCTCATGGTTCGCCCGTGCTACGATCTCGGAGAGAGACTACGGCAAGATCCGTGAAGAGGTCATGCTGCATGCATCCGGCAACGAGGCTACTTTCAAAATCGCGGCAAGGAGGTCGGACAAGTCGTTTCCCCTCTCGTCCACGGAGCTCGAGAGAAGACTAGGCGCCGAGGTCGTCTCAAAGACCGGCAAGAAGGTCCGCCTAGACGGGCCGGAGCTGACGATCCACGTGGACGTTCTGCGGGAGAGGGCTCTGGTATACTCGGACAGGTCCAAGGGCCCGGGGGGGCTCCCAGTGGGTACTGCTGGAAGGGTCGTCCACCTCTTCTCCGGGGGGATCGACTCCCCGGTCTCGGCATGGCTGATGATGAAGCGCGGATGCAGGCCGGTCTACCTCCACTTCTACCTGGCACCGACGCCCGAGGTTCCGTTGACGAGCAAAGTCGCGAGGCTCGTCGAGATGCTGTCTGCCTACTCTGGCAAGAACACACTGATCCTCGTGCCTTTTGCCGACTATCAGATTTCTACTTTCGGGGTCCCGGGGGAGCTGGAGCCCTCCTTGTTCCGCAGGTTCATGCGCATGACCGCGGAGGCGGTCGCGCCCGCACTCGGAGCCTCGGGGATCTCCACGGGCGACGCTCTCTCGCAGGCTGCTTCGCAGACGCTCTGGAATCTGAAGGCCTTCGACGAGGGCTCGACCCTCCCGATACTGAGGCCGCTCCTCTCCTATGACAAGGAGGAAGTGATCGCGCTCGCGAGAAGAATCGGCACGTACGAGACTTCCCTCGAGGAATACAAGGACTGCTGCGCGATCGTGTCCAGGCATCCGCGCACCAGGGTCAAGGCCCAACTGGTCTCAGAGTATGCGGGCGGCTACTCCTTCAAGCAGCTGGTCTGGGACTCGATTGGAAAGGGCACCCTGGCAACCTACAACCAGACGACCAGGGCCTGGAAGTCCGGCCCCCTAAGGGAAGGCCTGCACCTGCCCGCAGAAGAGCTTAAGGCCGAGGCAAAATTATAAGCAAGGGCGCGGGGAGAACACCAAGAACAACATTGAGTGAGAAAGTGATGCACATCGAAGGAAGCAGGTTCCAGGACGAGGTCATCCGGTCCTCCCAGCCCGTGCTGGTGGACTTCTACGCGGACTGGTGCGGCCCCTGCAAGGTCGTGGAGCCGATCCTGGAGCGCCTCTCCAAGGAGTACGAAGGGAAAGTGAAGTTCGTCAAGATCGACACCGACCAGAACCAGGAGCTCGCGATGCATTTCGGTATCATGAGCATACCTACGGTCATGTTCTTCGCAAAGGGCAAGGTCGAGGATATCGTGATCGGCGCGGTCCCCGCGGCGGTCCTCAAGACTAAGGTCGACGAACTCCTCACGAAGGCCTAGAACCCTTAAGACGACAACGCGGGCCGGCACCGAAGGCTTGGACTTCAAGCGAATCGCTCTGTTCGCGTCAGTCGTGGCCCTGCTTCTCCAGCTAATGGTCGGCGCCTACGTCACAGCGGCGGGCTTCGGTGGTGCATGCGGCACCGACCTCCCAAGGGACTGGCCCACGTGTCTCGGGGGGCTCCTACCGCCTGCACAGCTCGGCCCGGTGGCCGAGTACACACACAGGATCCTGGCGCTCCTGTCCACGTTCCTTCTCCTCGCCTCTGCCGCGATCTATTGGCGCGGGAGTTTCGGCGGGGACCCCGCGAGGAAACTTCTGCTCGCGTCGATAGCCCTGATCTTTGGTGAGATCCTCCTAGGGGGCCTTGTAGTGTCCCGAGAGCTGCAGCCGTCCCTGGTCGCGCTGCATCAGGGTGTGGCAGTGGTGATATTCGGGCTGGTGGTCGCTGCGTTGGCCAAGAGTAGGCCAAAGCAACAGGGATCAACCTAGGGCTCGGCCCGAGGGTGTTGGACGATTCGCGGTTCATCGTTCTTAAATAATTACCCGGGCCTTCGTCCGCTCCTGCACACGAAGTCCGGGGTCCGTCTGCCCTCCTGCTCAGCAGTATTCGGGTTCTTCACAGTCCTACTACTGATTTCAGGGACGGTTCCGCTTGCCCATGGCCAAGTCCTGACAGGGTGGAACCCCACCACTTCCTATCCACAGCCCATCTCGGGAGGTAGCTGCGTCGAGGATTCCCAAGGTCAGAGCTATGTCTACTGCGTCGGCGGAGGCAGCCCAGGGCCTTCAAATTCGGTCTACTTCGCAGTGCTCTCATCCGACGGAGTCGGCGCCTGGAACAAGACCACGGATTACCCGCTCCATGTCAGCGTGGAGGACTGCGCACTGTCTGGGGGCTACGTCTACTGCGTCGGTGGCTACGCCCCAAGCCCTACCAACGAGACCTACTTCGCTCAGGTGTCAGCGCAGGGGGTCGGGGCATGGACTAACACTGCGGACTACCCGATACCCATAGCCGAAGGGGGATGCTTCGCTCACTCGGGATACCTCTACTGCGCCGGCGGCCTCTCCGACAACGGGTCTGTGTCAGGGGCTTTCTTCGCTCCCGTGTCCTCGTCCGGGATCGGCTCCTGGTCCACCACTCATAGCCTGCCTCAGAAAGTCTACGACCAGAGCTGCGTCGTGTCCTCCGACGACGTCTTCTGCATCGCGGGCTCCACGAGCTCGGTCTACCACTCAACGATGAACTCGGGCGGCCTTGCCCAGTGGACGACGACAGCCGGCTATCCGATGGCAACATACGGGCTTGCCTGCGCGCTGGTCCAAAGCTACGTGTACTGCGCGGCCGGATACCACGGAGCCTACGTGAACTCGACCTACTACTCGATGGTCAGCGGCTCCGCGCTTGGAGCATGGACGAAGGGCCCCGACTATCCTCTGAAGGTGACAGGCCTCTCGTGTGTCTCCGGAGCGGGCTCGGTCTTCTGCGTAGGAGGGCAGAACGCCTCGCCGTACATAGACTCGGCCTACTTCGCGACCCCCGAGGCGGCGACGACCAGCCAGTCCAGCGCCGCAACGACAGCGACCACTTCGACCCTCAGCCAGACCACTTGGTCTCCGACCACGGTCTCGACCCAGACGACTGCCTCCGTCGCCACATCGAGCACCCAGTCCACAACGACCCTGTCGTCGGGCGGCATCCCCGAATTCCCGGCCCAGGCGCCGGCGGCCGTCCTGGTCACAATCCTTATCGTGGGTTCCTTCCTGCTCTCGAGGAAAAACGGAAGGGACGTGCCAAAGGTCTAGGAAGGTCCGACCCCGAATGGGCCCATTGCTCCAAGAGCTTCAGTCTCATTACCTTAGCACCGCGCCTTCAGGGAGGCAGCGCTAGATGGACCTCGAGTCCAGGATGAGCCTCCTCAAGGGTGTCGGCGAGGAGATCATCACTGAGAGGGAGCTCCGGACCCTCTTGGAGACCAACGACCATCCGACCGCATACGACGGCTTCGAGCCCAGCGGGCTCGCCCACCTCCCCTTCGGAGTCTTGAGGCCGATCCTCGTCGAGGACATGGTCAAGGCCGGGGTCAAGATGAAGCTTTGGATAGCGGACTGGTTCGCCTGGGTCAACAACAAGATGGGCGGCGACCTGGACAAGATCCAGGAGGTCGGGAAGTACTTCGTGGAGGTGTGGCGCGCGGCCGGCGTCGACATGTCAAAGGTCGAGGTCCTCTGGACGAGCGAGGCCGCCAGGCAAGAGGACTATTGGAAGCGTGTGGTCACGGTCGCACAGGAGACTACCCTGGCACGGACTCAGAGGGCGCTTACCATCGCAGGCCGGACGACCAAGGAGGCCGTCCATACGGCCCAGCTCTTCTACCCGATGATGCAGGTCGCCGACATCTTCTGGCTGGACGTGGACATATGCCAGCTCGGCCTCGACCAGCGCAGGGCCAACATACTCGCTCGAGAGATCGCGGAGAAGATGAAGTGGAAGAAGCCAGTGGCAATACATCATCACATGCTGATAGGGCTGCAGGGGAAGAAGGAGGCGGAGGGCTTCGACGAGAGCGCGGCGGTGGACTCGGAGATCACCAGCAAGATGAGCAAGAGCAAGCCTGAGACATCGATCTTCGTGCACGACGGCAAAGAAGTGATACTGAAGAAGCTCAACTCTGCCTACTGCCCTGCGAAGGTCCTCGAAGGGAACGCTCCAATGGAGTACTCGAAGTACATCATCTTCAGGAAACAGAAGACCCTCAAGGTCGAGCGGCCTGAGAAGTTCGGCGGCAACGAGGAGTTCGCCTCCTATGAGGAGCTGGAAACAGCCTTCCTCGCTGGCAAGCTGCACCCGGCGGACCTGAAGAGGGGTGTAGGGGAGTCTCTGGACAGGATAATCTCTCCGATCAGGGAGCACTTCGAGAAAGACCCTGCCGCCAGGCGCCTCTACATGGCGGTCAAGTCTGCAGAGACGACGAGGTAAGCAAAGGAGGCGGAGATGTCTCCGCACCGAAGAGCCCCAGAAGGCGTCATCGTGGACGCAATGCTCGGCTCCCTTGCCAGGAAGCTCCGCGCCTTCGGCGTCGACTCGTTGTACTACAAGCATGGGAACGACGAAGGCCTCATCCAAATCGCCAGGGAACAGGGCAGGGTCGTAGTCACTGCGGACAGGGCACTCGCGGCGCGAGCTAGGTCCAAAGGGGTAAGAGCCGTGCTGGTCATCGGCATCAGTGACTCGGGCCGGATCGCGTCCATGGCCAAGGAATTCGAAGAGGCCGAGAACCCACTGCGCCTTGGTGCTCCAAGGTGTTCGGTCTGCAACGGCACCCTGCAAGCGATTGCGAAGCGAGACCTCAGGGGACGCGTCCCTCGGGCGTCGGAAGAGCGGCACAGGCTCTTCTACGCCTGTTCTGAGTGCGGGAAGGTCTACTGGAAGGGCAGCCACTGGAAAAAGTTAAGGTCGCTTGAGAGGCGCCTCAGGGAGAAATCGATTGCCTCTGTCGCCAGAAGAGGGAGAAGAAGCGGTCCGCCTCGCTAGGGCCTCGGTGTCCGGGCTGCTCGCGGGCCAAGCGCCCTTCAATCGGGGCTGGGAGGGGGCTTTCTTGAAGGAGACCGGCGTCTTCGTTACCATAAACAGCGCTTCGGACGGGCCGGAGAAACTGAGAGGGTGCATCGGGTACCCGTACCCCGTCATGAGACTCGGTGAGGCGATCACCTCCGCCTCTGTCTCGGCTGCGACCGAGGACCCGAGGTTCCGACCGGTGTCTACCAGAGAGCTTGGTTCGGTGCTCTTCGAGGTCAGCGTCCTGTCGCCCCCTGCGAAGCTGGCCTCAGCCAAGAGGACCGACTTCCCATCTAAGGTCAGGGTCGGGGTCGACGGCTTGATGGTGAGCAGAGGTCACTACAGCGGCCTCCTCCTGCCCCAGGTCGCAACGGAGTTCGGCATGGATGCGACCGAGTTCCTCTCCCAGGCCTGCACGAAGGCAGGGCTCCCTCCAGATTCGTGGCTCGACCCGGAGACCGAGGTTCAAATTTTCCAGGCCCAGATCTTCGCAGAGGCGACCCCGGGTGGCCCTGTTCGCGAAGTCAAACAGAGAGCATCCTAAGATGCCAAGGGTCTACGTGGGCTGCTTCGGCTCGGGCCTCGGTCACGCAAGCAGGATGCTGGAGGTTGCAGGCGCGCTCAGAGAGCTCGGCTGGGAGGTGAGGATGTCCTCCTCCGGCGAGGTGGCTTCCATGATCGAGAAGAAGGGGTTCGCGTGCAACCTGCTTCCCCTGGCCGACGTGAAGTACGCCCCGACCGGGGAGTTCGCGATGCGAGAGACTATCACCGCCTCCCCCGCGATCCTCCTGAGGACCTACCAGCAGGTGGCCCACGAAGTCGAGAACATCGGCCGCTTCGCCCCTGACGTTGTCCTCAGCGACTCAGCGCTCTCGACCGTCCTCGCGGCGCGGGTCCACAGGCTGCCGACGTTCACTGTGCTCAACCAGCTGAACCTGACGAGCACCCACGGGCATCAAGGGGCGGCGACAAGGCTGCTCTCCGTCGGCACTTCCTCCGGGATGGGGAAGCTGTGGGAGTTCAGCGACGAGGTGCTCCTGCCCGACCTCCCCCCGCCCTACACGATTAGCGAGAAGAACCTCTGGGGGAGCAACGTCGAGAAGACCCGATATGTGGGCTTCCTCATCCCATCAGGCAGGGGGACTCCGGACGGTGCCGGGCGCGAGTTCGCCGCTGACCCCCGTCCGAAGGTCTTCTGGCAGGTCTCGGGCCCGCCGAGGACAAGGTCGGCGATGGTCAACAAGGCCCTTGTCCTCTCGAAGGAGCTGTCGGACGAGTTCGTCTTCGTAGTCTCGGGGGGGGACCCTTCCTCGGGTCCCGACCCCCTGAGGACGGGCGGTGGGTGGTACTACGGCTGGTGCTCCATAGCAGAGTTCTATTTCCACGCATGCGACGTAGTGGTCTCAAGGGCGGGCCACGGCACGATCGGCCAGACGATACTCTCGCAGAAGCCGTCACTCTTGATACCCATTCCCAGGCAGCCCGAACAAGAGGGCAACGCTGAGAAGGCTTCGCGCCTCGGGGTCTCCATCGTGCTCCAGCAGGACGAGCTCGACGCGGAAGGGCTTCGCGACTCTCTCCGAGCGATGACCGGAGGAGGGTTCGCAGACAAGGCGAAGAGATTAGGCTACTGGGCTGCGAGCTTCAACGCCAAGGAGGAGGTCGTGAGGACCCTCGACTCAGCGGTCAGTCGAGGCCGTCAAGCACATCGCTGACATCGG
Source organism: archaeon (assembly GCA_016432545.1). Classification (NCBI taxonomy): domain Archaea; species archaeon. The sequence continues at coordinate 494,333 of CP066694.1, read as the reverse complement.
CCCTGCCCCCGGCATACGAGCGCTCCCGCCACCTTGCTGTCCCCTCGACCCAGTCAGCCCTGGCACTCTGATCGACCGTCGAGAGGCCCGTGAACGCGGACTCGAATGACTCCTCCGGGAGTATCCAGAGCGGCGCCTTGGCAGTTGCAGCAAGCGCGAGAGGGACATCGCTACATCCATGATGGAATCCGCCGAATACTTCGCCGCCATTTTTCCGGGCCCAGCCTGACAGTGCAGCTGAAGGGGACTTCGAGTAAAGCACGCTCAGCCTCAGCGCCCTGGGGGCCACGCGATGGGAGAGCTCTGAATATAGGCGGGAGACTGCCAACATGCTGGACTCGTTTACTCTCGCATGGACCAGGGTGACCCTGTACCCTGCCAGGAGCGCCATCCATGCGACAACTGAACTGTGCTTGCCCCCAGATACCAGGCACGTTGCCTCTTCGCGGCCCGTCGGGGACCCGCCTGGGCCCTCCGCTATCTCGGCACCCACGGCCCCGCCTCGCTCGTCGATCGCTGCCCTGAAGACGACTTCCGGGCTCTCCTCCCTGACCCTCGCCCCCTTGACCGCTTCGACCAGTGCAGATGTCAGGGCGCCGACCAAGTCGGAGGACAGCTTTCCGGCCGTCGCGTCTGCCTTGACCACAAACCCTCTCCCAGGCTTCAGGTACCGTCGTCCGAGGTCCCGGCCGGCCTCTACGATGACCTTGAAGGAGCTCCCCGAGTCGCCAACTGCGACCCAAGAGATCCCTGGCGTGAACCTGAACAGAGCGGCTACAGCGACTGGCTCCGCTCCGCCTACGACTATGGATTGACCCACCACCCGCACGCGACCATCCAGCTTCTCGTCCTTCAGGGTCGAGACGACAGAACTCCTCAGGTCCTCTATGCTCCCCCTCCCCGTCCACCGCAGGATGGCGGCCCTCCTGGGCAATGAGGCCGCGAGCCTTTGTCGCTTCTTTAACCGTTGGCTCCCGCGTCACACTTTTAGCCCCTAGGACGAGCCATCTCGCGTTGAAAGACGAGGACTCTAGAGTCAGGTCAGCAGCCGAGGTCGTCTCGTCCGAGCCGGGGACACAAGTCGAGGTAAAGGGCTGGGTGGCGAGGAAGCACGCGGTGGGGGGGCTGGTCTTCGCCGTAGTGAGAGACGGTTCCGGCTATGTGCAGGTCTCTGCGAAGAAGGGCCTTGCCAGCGACGAGGCCTTCAACGCAGCAAAGTCTGTCACAAGAGAGTCTGCGGTTATCGTAAGAGGAGAGGTGAAGGACGACAAGAGGGCCCCCGGCGGAAAGGAGATATCCGCCAGCGAGTTCCAGGTTGTCTCCGCCGCCGAGAGCTGGCCCATCACGAAGACGGCTGTCAAGTCTCGGTCTTTCCTGTTCGACAAGAGGCACCTGAGCATCAGAGGCCCGAAGGCGATAGCGGCGATGAGGATCAGGGCCGAGGTGATAGGCGCCGCTTTCGACTACTTCCGCGAGAACGGATTCCAGCTGATCTCGGCCCCGACCTTCGTGCAGGCCGCAGTCGAGGGCGGTTCCACTCTCTTCTCCGTGGACTACTTCGGCAAGAAGGTCAACCTCTCGCAGAGCGCACAGTTCTACGAGGAGGCCGCGCTCCCTGCGCTCCAGAAGGTCTGGATCTTTCAGCCCGCCTTCAGGGCCGAGAAGTCGAAGACGTCAAAGCACCTGACCGAGTTCTGGATGATAGAAGCGGAGCAGGCCTTCACTGAGCAGCCTGAGAACATGAAGGTCCAGGAGGGGCTCCTCTCCTCGATGGCGGGGCGGGTCCTCGACAGGAGGAAGGCGGAGCTCGCGGTCCTCGGCAGGACCCTGAAGCGCCCCGAGGTCCCGTTCCCTAGGATGAGCTACGACGAGGCGCGAGGGATAGCTGAGAAGAAGGGCCTGGGGTTCGAGTGGGGAGACGACCTACCCACCGAGGCCGAGAGGGCGATCAGCATGACGATGGAGTCCCCCTTCTTCGTCACCGACTATCCCCTGAGCGCGAGGAGCTTCTACCACATGACCTACCCGGACAGGCCCAAGGTGACCAAGTCAGCCGACCTCATAGCGCCCGAAGGGTTCGGGGAGCTGGCTACTGGAGGGCAGAGGATCCACGACCACAAGGAGCTGATGCAGCGGATCTCCGGGCAGGACCTCCCCGTGGATTCCTTCTCCTGGTACCTGGAGCTGCGCAAGTTCGGCATGCCGCCTCACTCCGGGTTCGGGATCGGGGTCGAGCGCTCGACAAGGTGGATCGCCGGGCTCAAGCACATCAGGTCAGCGAGCCTCTTCCCCCGGACAGTTTCACGGATCTCTCCCTAGGCTACGCTTAATTAGCCCAGAAGGGCCGTCCGATTCAGTTGTCTGAAACTAACGAAGAGCTGGAGTTGGACACCCTTCCGGGCGTGGGTCCGGCCACGAAACAGAAGCTCAACGACGCCGGGATTGAGACAATCCTCGACCTCGCGACCGCAGGCCCGATGGACATCGCGGATGCAGTCGACATCGACGTCTCAAAGGCGGTGGAGCTGAACAACAAGGCGAGGAAGAAGCTCGTGGAGCTGAAGAGGCTCGAGCCGGACTTCATGAACGCGGCCGACCTGCTCGTGAAGCGGAAGGCGATCGACAGAGTCTCGACCGGCTCCAAGAACCTGGACGACCTCCTCGGCGGTGGGATAGAGACGTGGGCCATGACAGAGTTCTACGGCGAGTTCGGGAGCGGGAAGAGCCAGATCTGCCACACGCTCTGCGTGTTGGTCCAGGCGGACAAGGACCAGGGGGGCCTCGGAGCTGGCGCGATCTACATCGACACTGAGGGGACCTTCAGGCCGGAGCGCATCGCGGAGATCGCAGAGGCGCGCGGCTTCGACTCCGACAAGATACTCTCGCGGATCACTGTCGCCAGGGCCTACAACAGCGCCCACCAGGAGCTGATTGTCAAGGATCTCGGCAGGTACATCGAGGCGAACAAGGTGAAGCTCGTAGTGCTGGACAGCGCGGTCGCGCACTACAGGGCCGAGTTCGTGGGCAGGGGCACCCTCTCCGAGAGGCAGCAGCGCCTGAACAGGTTCATGCACCAGCTCCTGAGGACCGCGGAGATCTACAACGTCGCAGTGGTGGTCACCAACCAGGTCCAGGCGGCTCCCGATTCGTTCTTCGGCGACCCGACGAGGCCCACGGGCGGGCACGTCGTCGCCCACACCAGCACCTACAGGATCTACCTGAGGAAGGCTGCCAAGAACCGCATAGCCAGGATGGTCGACAGCCCGTACCACCCCGAGAGGGACGCTGTCTTCCTCCTCGACGACAAGGGAGTCGACGACCCGGCGGAAGACTCGCCGAGAAAGAAGTAAGAAAAGCGATTCAACGGTTTTATAGGCAAAACGGTCGGCCTTCGGCGTCTCGCTTGAAGCGTTCTCAGGCACTCGCAATCCTAGTAATCTCTCTGATGCTCGTCTCGGCGCTGCCGGTACTGAAGGCTGGAGCCGCCGTCCCCTACACGGAGAAGCTGAGCGTCTCAGTGGCAGGGTCGAGCGCCCTGTGGTACCTCTCGTTCTCGCACGTCAACGCGTCCTCGAAGCTCTCCGCCCTCGAGTCGACTTCGGGGGTGACCTGGTACAACGTGACGGCAGTCAAGACCACCGCGTGGAAGTCAGACTTCCAGGTCTTCGGAGCCGCGGGTTACGGTCTCTACCCGGCCCCGTTCGTGCCCTCTCAGGGTCTCTTCCTGACAGTCGGTGCAGATTCGTTCGACCATGCTCAGGCGGCCGCCAAAGGTCTTGACTCTTACCTCCTGTCTGCCTTCGTTTCTTATTCCAACGGGTCCGAAGTCTACACCTTCTACAGTCCCGTCTCCTTCGACGCGACAGTCCCGAGGACCCTGCTCTCTTCGCTTCCCACCGGGTTCGGCGGTTTCGCTAGCGGCGTGACCTCGTCGACCTTCATCGCCACCCCGTCCCCGATAGTGATCCTCTCGGGCGTGAAGTCAGGTTCCTCCTTCAACCACTCGCTTATCATCGGCTCGATGTCGGGAAGCGCGCTAGACTCAAGTAAGCGCCCGGACATCAAGACCTACTTCGGGACGACCCTCAGCTCGATCGTGGCGTCCAACAAGAGCACTTCCTCGGTCATCTCCGTGAGGTTCCTGGACGGCATAGTCAATTCCACTGACACGGCCAATGTTTCAAACGACCTGCCTCACTTCGCGAGCTCCTACGTCCTCAACGTGGCGCCTGGGAAGAAGATCTATCGCCTGAACGTGACCGACCTCGAACAGCCAGCTTTGCTCCTAGCGTCCAGGACAGTGAGCGTGGGAGTCCTCCACACGGGCGACAATCTCTCGGTTACGCTGTCGATCTCCAATTTGTCAAACGACACCTCAATCACGAAGCTGACCATCAAGGACGACTGGTGGAAGGCAACTCACCAGTTCAAGCTGGTAACCGGAAATTCGACATGGACGGCCTCGACCCTTGCGCCGGGGTCCAGGACGACCCCAGTCTACACCCTCCAGGTCAATGGGACCGCGCAGGAGAAGGTCGAGATACCCGCCCTCAAAGTGGACTTTACTTACACGGCAGGCTTGCAGACGAGACGCGGCCAGGCCACGTTGAACGCGATTCCCCTCTCGCTGGGAATAGATGATGCACTCGTCTATGCCAGGGCCATCCCGTCGGGCGGCTACGGCAGGGTGGTGGGTTTGGAACAAAAGGTCAAGGTCGTGGCGACCAACATAGGAACACTTGCCGCTTCGTCCGTGACGATCGCAGGGAACACTTCGATTAGCGGCATAGCAGCCAACGGAGGCTCTGCCTCGGTCGATGTCGTGGAATCTGCCCAGGGCCTGACCGGCGTAAACGTCTCGAAGACGTACGCGGTCTCCTACCGGAACCCGAACAGCGTCCTCTACAACGCGACGACCAACTCCTATTCGGAGGTGTTCTCGCATGTCTCGATGAGGATCTCCTTCGTCACGCTCACGGTCGGAGCCACTATCTCGGCCCTCAAAGGGGGAGGATCCAACGTGACGCTTACTTTCACGACTTCCAACTTGGGCCTTGCGACCGCGAAGTCGTTCTTTGCCGGAGGACACCTCCCGACCTCCCTTGGGTGCGGGGCTGCTAAGGGGGCAGGGATAGCCTGCAGCAACGGAAGCATCGGAGCATTCGTCCTGAACTACACGACCTTACCGCTCTCCGCTTCAAAGGTCGCCTACCTGAAGATCAACACGACGACTCCAAGGAACTACGTCCTGGCCCCATTCTCGTACACCAGCGACTCCTCGCCCTATGTCTTCTCCGGGCAGTCGAATTCCGTCCCAATCCCTGCAGGCTTCGTCTACACCAAGGCCTACAACCCGTCCAAGTTCTTCGCGGGCATGACTTCGCAGGTGTCTGTCAACGCCACCAACGCAGGGCCCTTCGATGTCCGAAACGCGAGCATCTCAGCCGTGATTGACGGGTTCGACACACTGACCGGGACTGCGGCACCCTCCAGCACGACCCCGCTCGTGGCGGCGGGCGGCAGCCTCGGCTTCCAGTACAAGGTGGTCGCCTCGTCGACCGCCTCCGGAAACCTCTCGAGTGCTGACATCTTCTCAAACTTCTACTTTGGTTCGACATCCTTCTCAATCAGGAGGCCCGGCCCGGGCGTCTACGCCTACCAGCCCTTCGCCGTATCCATCAAGACTTCGCCTTCCAACCCCACAGAAGGGAAGCCCTTCCAGTTGGTCCTGACGATCAACAATACCTCGGGCGTGGATGTCTCGACCGTCCACTTCACGATGCCCATCCCGTCTGGGCTCTCGCTTTCGGGCCTCCAGAACTCGTCGATCTCATCGGGCGTCCTCAGCATGAACATCGACATCCTCAGGGCCGGAGGCTCCAACACCGCGTCGGCCACCGCGGTCGCAGGATCGGGCATCGCAGTCCCCTACAAGGGAGCCAAGCTGACCTTCGACTACTCTGGTACCACTGTCGTCGGGAAGGTTCCGACCAACGGCTTCACTATAGGCGAAAACGCCCTGACCAGGTACTACATCCCCACCGGGGTCGTCCTGGTCCTGGTCCTGGCTGCTGCCTTCTACCTCAGAAGGAAGGCGGGCGTCAGCGTTCCAGTTTCCCAGAGCTGAACTCTTCGAAGGCGGACTTTGCCGCCGGGTAAGGCATCTGGACTGGCGGATGCTTGAAGCAGAACGCGGAGAGGCTCGTGAGCTGGCCCCCGACCCCCCTGTCCAGCGCCAGGCGGGTCCCCCGGATCGCGTCCACCATTACCCCGCCGCTGTCGTAGGCGTCTACCACGTGGAGCTTGACGTCCATCTTGACGGTGGTCCCTCCGAAGTACCTGCCCTTTAGCCAGATGTAGCAGACCTTGTCGTTGTCGAGGAACGGCACGTAGTCGCTGGGCCCTATCCTGGTCGGGACCTCGTAGGGAGACATCGCCCTCACGGCGCTCGTCTTGCTCTCCCTCTTGTCCTTGAGCCGGCTCTCCTCGAGCATGTTCAGGAAGTCGGTGTCGCCTCCTATGTTGAGCTGGTAGGTCTCGTCCACCTTGACGCCCCTGTCTATGGCCATCTTCACGAGCGTCTTGTGCAGCACCGTGGCGCCTATTTGGCTCATGACGTCGTCCCCGGCGACCGGCAGGTTCGCCTTCGCGAACCTCGAGGCCCAAGCCTCGTCAGAGGCGATGAAGACAGGTATGGCGTTGATGAAACCGACGCCGGCTTCGAGTGCCGCCTCCGCGTACATGTGCGAGGCTTTGGTGCTCCCCACCGGGAGGTAGTTGACCAGAATCTCCGCGCCGGACCTCTCGAGCTCATCTGGCACTGACTCGTCTTTCTTCCCTGAGAGCGGGACGACCTCCTTCAGGTACTTCCCGATCCCGTCGAGGACCGGCCCCTTCTTGACCGTGACACCCATCTTCGCCACCTCGCTGATCTTCTCGGTGTTGTTTGGCGCGCTGAAGATCGCCTGTGAAAGGTCCTTCCCCACCTTCTTGGCCGATACATCGAAGGCCGCCACGAACTCGAGGTCTTCAGGGGTGTACCGGCCGACCTTCCAGTAGGTGAGCCCTTCGTCGGGCCCCTTTTCGGTATAGTAGTTGATCCCCTGGATGAGCGCGGACGCGCAGTTCCCGACCCCTGCAATCGCGACCTTGATCTTGCCCAAGTCTCGAATTTATATCGCCATAAAATTGGATAATAAACCTTCGGTGCCGGTTCTGGTAACTCTTCTGGAGATGGCCTTGCGGGGGAGTTCTTCCTGTTAACTGTCTGGAGATGCTCATGACTCCCATGTCTCCTTGTGCTTGGCGTTCTGTATCAGGGTAAGCCATTTGTTAGGGCCTTCGACCTTGATTCCCGCGCGGTCGGCTGGCGTGTCTCCGTTGAGGCCTCGTGCGGTCGGATGAAGTTGTGGTAGATGCGGAGGCCCTCGACTATCGGCGTGTCCTTCTTCTTGAGGCCCCGCATGACCTTCTCTCTGTCGCGGACTTCTCCGTTCATCCTCTCCATCTTGTTATTGTGAACCTTGCCCGCGATCGCTATCTCCCTGATGTGGACTTGGGCTACATCGTGCCTCCTCCCCGCTATCTGTCTCTTGAACGCGGTTCGGTAAGTGTAGAGGCCGTCGGTTATCAGCGTCGCTGGAACTTTCCCCGCTTCTATGTTGGCCTTGAAGAACAGGCTCGTAGCGTCATACTTGTCCTTCGTGTCCGCGACCTCTTGGGCTATCCAGAATCGGGTCTCGTCGTCCATGACGGCGAAAAGATACTTCATGTCGCCCTTGACCTTCACCCACAACTCGTCGGCCCTCCATGTGTCCGAGACATTCGGCCTAACGGTTTGGAGATACTTGTGCATGATTCGGACATACTTGCGAATCCACTTGTAAACCGCGACATGAGAGACCCTCACTCCTTGGAGGGCCAAGGCCCTCTGAGTCCCTCTCAGGCTCACGCCCGAGAAGTAGAGTTGCATGGCTTGCGTAATCGCCTCTGGGCTTGCCTTCATTCGCTCGAACCCGATGTTTCGGGTGAACCTCTTACCGCAAATCTTGCATGATATCCTCTGGATATCCCCTCCCTTGTTGTGAAGGAGGCCGTCCTTCACGAGTTGCTCAGACCCGCAGTAGAGGCACGATTGGAAGTCGAGAGGCACGAGACGCCTCGCGTTCTCTATTCTCTGACGAATCTTTAGAGAGAGTTCTACCGCGAAGGCGTGTTTGCACTTCAGACCTCGGAAGGCGAAGTCGGGGCAGGAGCAATTCCAGCCCGCCTCGGTCGAGAGGACGGCGTATTCCCCTTGGCCCGACTGAGACCTCACGCGATACTCGCTCTGGTCTATGCGCCTTACATTGGTCTCGACCTTGGCGATTGCCTCGCCCCTTGCCTTTCGATAATCAAAAACGGGAGAGGCCATGTCTAAGCCTGCTCCCTCTTGCTCTCTTGGAATTGCGCCCACGCCTCGAAGTCGTCCGAGTCCATTTCGAGTCGCGCTTGTTCGGTAGTCATGCTTCCATAGGTGTCTATCGCCAGCCATATAACCCTTACCCCCATAGCCGTCTATGGGCGTATGGTTAAATACGAAAGCGGACGGGGAGAATGCCGATGATGAAGAAATACACAGTAGCCATGACTGAGGAATTGGAGCGGAGGCTGGAGGCCGAGCGCAAGAGACGCGCTTTTGATTCGATTCCAGAGACAATCCGCACGATCGTAAGCGAGGCGCTGGCGAAGTCATGAGTCTCGTTCCACAAAACCTTTCAAGAACTTCATAGTGTCCCCTTCAATTCTCGTCAATGAAACATCGTTCCACTTGCCTACCCATAGAAGGAACTCCTCCTCGTAATACGGGCTCTGAAAGCGGTTGATTGAACGCGCCGAGAGTTTGACGATGCGCGACCCTGCTCCGAGCGGAATCGGTATTGGGGAATGGTCAATCGCAAGATAGAAATTCTTGCCGTCTTCGAACGCAAACCCGAAGACGAATTTATCACCCGCCCTTGGTTCGATGCTATCGATTGGCCTCAGCCCCCTTCGACAGAGAGTTAGTGCTAATTGGCCTTCCATCCTGTCTTCTTCGAAGGTCTGTATGGGGATGGCCTCCGCATCGCCGAGTTCCCTGTGAAGGACGAAGACAGGCCTCCACTTGTCCTTGGGTTCATCTTTCTTCCAAAGTTGGAACAAAAGCCTCGGTTGTTGCGCAGGGGTCGTGCCTCCGTTGCCTATGCGCACGAACATCATCCAGACTTTCTTCTTGACCTTTTCTTTTCCTACTTTGAAGGTAACTTCTACTTCGCCGGTAAAGTTGTCAACATATTCCAGCTTCGGCCGATGGAGCCAGTCAATAAAAAAGATGAGGCTCCTGTAAACACCGTTGCGAGAATCAGAATCGTCAGTAGCGAATCCGCGAGATTCAGTTTGTAGAGCAAAGCGAACTCTACCGTCAGTATCACGGGGCCAACTACGAGCGAACCCAAAAAGACCCAATCGGGAAGCGTAGGGACTTTCAAGACGAAGGGGATTCCCCTCTTGGTTACTTAACCCTGCGTAGGGTGGGGAGAACACTCAGCCGACACTTTCCCAACGAGCGTTAACTGGCTGGAGATGAGAGAAGTCGGATTTCCCATCTCTTGGAGGGTTAACAGTTCCTCGGTGCCGCTCTGGAGCCGACCGATCCGAGCGGGCAAGACAAGAAGGAACCGCCGCAGAGTCCTAATAATTGGTCCTCCCTGGCAAACGGCCCATGGAGGAACATTCAGCCGGGGCCGTGGTCTACACGGAGAGGCCCGAGGGGCGCAGGTATCTCCTCCTCGAGAACGGAGGAAGGTGGGACTTCCCCAAGGGCAACATGGAGAAGGGCGAGTCCGAGCTGCAGACCGTTCTTCGGGAGGTGGGCGAGGAGACGGGCCTCAAGGAGATCGAGCTCGTCCCGGGCTTCAGGAAGGTCATCGAGTACTACTACAGGCGCGATGGCAAGAACGTTCACAAGAAAGTGACGTATATGCTGGGGAGGACCCAGGACGACAACGTCAAGATCTCCTTCGAACACCACGGCTTCGGCTGGTATCACTACCCCCAAGCCCTCGACCGGGCCTCCTACGACAACTCGAAGTCGATTCTGGCGGGGGCAGAGAAGTTCCTGGTCGCAGAAGCCGGGAGACCGACGAAGGTCAGAACTGGACCATCGGATGCGGCGCGTCCAATTTGACGACCTTGATGTAGTAGTAGCCGTGCTCGTCCGTCCTCGTCACGAATGAGGTCTCCGCAATCTTGTCCGGGGAGTACCTTACGAACCCCGAGGTCGGCGCCTCCTTCGCCTTAGTGTAGAAGAATATCGACGCTTCTTCGTAGTCGTCAATCCTCGCGAACGTGCCGATGACCCACCCCGCCCCGTTCTTGAACGAGAAGAGCGGGAGCGGCGGCTCCTCGAAGAGCATCTTGTACGTCCCGACCTTGACGAGGCTCGGCAGGTCGAGGACCTCGACCGACATGTACTTGTCTCCGAACTCCTCCTTCGGGGAGAGGGACTCCGGCATCTTGTTGACCCTGATCACGGGGGCGTAGAGGTAGGTGGCGTTGTTCGCTGCGGGGACTAGCTGGACCTCCTCGCCGTCTCCCGAGTTCCTGTAGGCGAGGAACTCTCCGGGGCTCGGCGCGTCAAAGAAGTAGAAGATCGGGGTCCCCATGTAGAGGTCCGCCTGCGCCGCGATCCTGGTCAAGTCGTCGTGCTTGAACGCGAAGAGCGGGAAGGGGGCGCGTTCGAGGGCGCATGAAAGCCTCCCGAGTTCCACCAGCGAGTTGAGCTTTACGAAACACGCGCCGCCAATCTTCGGCTCAGCCTTCTTCGGCAATCGTTTGCGTGCCGACTTCCAGCCCGTTATAAGTATGAACGGGCCAAAAGCTGGTCTCCGTCTAAAAACCCCCGGACTCTTGTCTCGGCGTGGGCAACTGGAGAGAGGAGACCGCCTCCGACCTGGCGCGCGCGGAGGAGGGCCTCGAGGGTCTCGTCCCGGAGATCCGCGGAGAGCCGACCGAGGAGCAGGAGCGCGACATCTGGCTCTCGTACCTGAGGGTCGAGAAGAGCATCGCCTTCATCAAGGTGGATACGAGGGAGGAGAACCCGGGAAGGTTCATCAAAGTCAGGGCCTACTCGGTCCCTGACGAGAGGCAGGCCCTCCAGTTCGCACTGAGGAACCTGAAAAAGGGCTCGGCCAGCTTCAGGGTGGGAGACTTCAAGCAGGCCCTCAGGGAGCTCAGGGAATCTAGGAACTATCTGCGGGCGCTGCTCAGAGAGCTGGCACTTCGCAAAGAGCGGGTTCGGCGGGCAAGGCCGGGCGCCTAAGCCTCTTCTTCTGCCTTCTTCTTCGCCTTCGGCTTCTTGGGGGCCGCCTTCTTGGGCTTTTCTGACTTCGGCTCCTTCGCCTCGGGCTCCGCCGGCGCATCCTCGGCAGGAGAATCTTCCTTCCCCGGGGCCTCGGGCTCTTCCTTCTTCGCTTCCTTCTCCTCCTTCTTGCCTTCCTCTTCCTTCTCGCCAAGTTCGATCTCCTGTATCTTAAGCTCGGTCCCTGTCACGAAGACCCTGTAGTTCTTCCTGACCCCGTTCATGTAGAGGAACCTCTTCAGGTATGTCTTGACCTGCCTCGGCCTGACCCCCTGCCTCAGCCCAGAGTCTTCCATCTCGAGAGTGTCACCGGAGAGTGAGGGCTTGACGCCTACTCTAGGCTCTAGGAACGTGACTAGCTCCTCTCCCTTGTACTTGAGCGTCCCGAGGCTTACCTTCAAGTCGAGAGCCCACTCCGTTCAGCGGTTATAACGATTTGCGCTACTTGCCGTGCCGCCTGCGCCGCTTCTGGTAGGTCCTGACGGCCCTGAGCAGGTCGATGAACCGAAAGGCGGGCCAGAAGACGTCCATGAAGACCAGCTCTGAGTAGGCCCCCTGCCACAGCAGGAAGCCGCTCATCCTCTCCTCGCCCGACGTCCTGATTATGAGGTCAGGCTCCTGGTTGGGCAGGTACGAGGTGTAGAGGCGCTTCGAGATCGTCTCTTCGGTGATCTGTTCGGGGGCGAGCGTCCCCGCCTTCACGTCCTGGGCGACAGACCTCACCATGTCGGTGATCTCCGCCCTCCCTCCGTACGCGACCGCGATGTTCAGGTAGTGCTCGTCGAAGGAGGCGGTCTTCTCCTCGATCGCCTGTAGGAGGTCTCGTATCGACTGGGGCAGGAGCCCTAACTGCCCGATCGCCCTCACCCTGACCCTGTATCTCGTTATCCTCTCGTCGGTCAAGAGCCGGGCGAGCCTCCCCTCGATCAGGACGAAGAGGTCCTTGAGCTCTTCCGCGCCCCGGTCGAGGTTCTCGGTGGAGAGGACGTAGAGGGTCACGGTCTTGATCCTGAGCTCGTGGCACCAGTCCAGGAGCTCCTCGGCCCTGTTCGCGCCTTCCTGATGACCCAGGCCGTCCTGGACGCCCTGGCTGGCTGCCCACCTCCTGTTGCCGTCGAGGATGATCCCTATGTGTGTCGGCTTCCCTTCCTGCTCTATCTGGGACCTCAGTCGCCTTTCGTAGAGCTTGTAGGCTCCCAGCAGCCGCAGCGCCCCATCGAGCATCCGCTATTCAGCTTCCGGTCCCGCCCTTGTCCTGACTCTCGGGTAGATCGTGGTGGTCAGGGCGAAGAGGGCGGCCAGCCCTATCAGCACGTAGGAGACCAGGAGGAAGGTCGACTCTGTCGTCCCCCTGATCAAGAACTCCGAGAAGGTCCTCACCGGGAGGTAGAGTATCGCGAGCATGGCGAGGACGAACCCGTCTCTCTTCCACAGGACGCTGTCCCTGGCAAGGTGAGAGAGGAGCGCGCCCGTGGCATAGATCGCGATTCCTGCCCAGACCAGCGCGAGGCTCCCGTTGATCAGGTATCCTGTGAGGGTGGCCCCGTAGACGAAGATGAGTCCGGGGTCTGCGACGACCGCCGCCACATATCCGGATGGGGACTGGCTCAGCATGTTCCCGTACCCGGTGATCAGCCCCACCACCACGATCAGGACGCTCGCGACCATCGTGAAGAGCCTGATGTACCCCGTCGGGCCCCGCTGGAGCAGGCCTGCGACAGTCCTGTCGATGCTGAACCCCCTGATGAAGAAGGCCCCGCCCAGCACGAGGAGCGCGGTCAGTTCCGCCTCAAAGGCGTGCTGGGACACGATCAGAATCGTCGCCAGGATGAAGATCAGCCCTGGGACTCCCAGGCTCCACTTCGAGTAGTGCGGGTCGAAGACGAGCATCCTCAGGTACCTCCCGAGCACCTGGTAGGTCTCCTCGACCGTCTGGCTGTGCTTGACCGTCACCCGCTGCACCGAGACAATGGGCCTGATGCTCTGGATTATCGGTATGACCTGTTCGTCCTCCCCCCCGTCCGAGATGAGCACCACTCCCGTGTAATCGGCCCCGATCAGGACCCTGTTCAGCTCCTTCGCCACCCTCCGGTCGGCCTCGAAGCCCCGGTTCGTCTCCCCGCAGACCACCGCGACTTCGCAGGGAGTCCCCGCCCTGACCAGCTCGTCGTACTTCCTTACCGAGGAGAAGATCGCGTTGGCGTCCGCCTCCTCGGGGTCCGCGAGGGCGAGCGCAGTAGCTGCAGCGAGAACAGCCTCCCTCCCCACGACCGGGGTCTCGATCTTGGTCTTGGTGCCCAGGTCGTCGTCTCTGTCCACGCAGAGGACCAGGTACTTCTCCTTCTCCTCGACCATCCCTCTCAACTCGCAACCGCCTCCCTGCATACTTAAGCCTAAGCGGGCCGAGGAACGAATTTCTCCTCGGAATCCTTAAGGCCGGTCGCCCTCTCTTCGCCGACGCGTTGCAAGCCGAGCGGCCGTGGCTCAAGTCCTGGCCCAGGTACCTCGCAAAGGAGGCCGAGGTCCCCGAAGAGCCGCTCTACTCCGTCATCTCGAAGCCGGCCGCGGCCTGGGGGAGCAGCACCTGCCTCAGGTACCAAGGAAGGACGCTCACGTACTCCGAGGTGGACAAGCTGTCGTCCCGCTTCGCCGCCGCGCTCGAGGGCCTGGGGTTGCACAAGGGGGAGAGGGTCGCCATCTTTTCGCCCAACACTCCTCAGTTCGTGATCGCGTTCTTCGGCATACTGAAGGCCGGAGGGGTCGTTGTGCCCTGCAGCCCTCGCTACAAGGAGAGGGAGCTGGAGCTCCAGCTGAGAGACTCCGGCAGCACCATCGTGGTGGCGGCCAACGACGTCGTGAGGGGGAACGACCTCTTCGAAGCCCTGGAGAAGTGCAGGAGCAGGCTTCCCCTCAGGCACGTCATCACCGCGAGCGTCACCGACTACCTCCCGGGGGTCAAGAGGCGCCTCGCCGGTCTTGCCAAGGTGAAGGACAAGGGGAGGGAGAACGCCCTGCGCTTCGTAGACCTTGTAGGCGCATCGCAGCCCTCGACCTCACTCGCCGAGGTCAGGCCCAAGGAAGACCTTGCAGTCATCCAGTACACTGGAGGCACCACCGGCACCTCCAAGGGCGCCATGCTGACCCACTACAACCTCCTCGCAGCGGCTGCTATGGGCGCCATGTCCCTCCCGCTCGCCCGGACTGACGTCTCCCTCGCCGTCCTTCCGCTCTTCCACATCTTCGGGATGACCGCCTGCATGAACGCGCCGCTGCTTTCAGGCGGGTCGGTCGTTCTCCTCCCGAGGTTCGATGTCGAAGATGTGATGCGGACAATCCAGAGAGAGAAGGTGACGTGCTTCTGCGGAGTCCCCACGATGTACGTCGCAGTCATCAACCACCCCAAGGTCGCGAGCTTCGACCTGGGCACGGTCAGGGTCTCCTTCTCGGGCGGTGCTCCCCTCCCAGTCGCCGTCAGGAAGAAGTTCAACGACCTGACGGGGGGCAACCTGGTCGAAGGATATGGCCTGACCGAGTCGGCTGCGGTGGGCTCGACGAACCCATTCAAGGAAGGCCTCCCGAAGGACGGATCCATCGGGATACCATTTCCCTCCACCGACGTCAGGCTCGTGGACATCGACGACCCGAACAAGGTCGTGGAGGTAGGCGAGGTCGGGGAGCTGGAGCTGAAGGGTCCCCAGGTCATGAAGGGGTACTGGCAGAAGGAAGTGGAGTCGGGGCTCGCGCTCAGGGACGGCTGGCTCCTGACCGGAGACATCGCGAAGATGGACCAGGACGGCTACCTCTACATCGTCGACAGGAAGAAGGACATGATATCAGTGGGGGGCCTCAAGGTCTATCCGAGGGAGGTCGAAGAGGTCCTCTACGAGTCTCCGCTCGTCAAGGAGGCCTCGGTCCTCGGGGTGGCGGACGCGTACATGGGCGAGTCGGTGAAGGCATTCGTAGTCCTCAAGCCGGGCGTCGCGGAGGCAGGAGCAGAAGAGTCGCTGGGCTCGCTCTGCAAGGAGAAGCTGGCCAGTTACAAGGTCCCCAGGCACTACGCGTTCGTCCCCGAACTGCCCAAGACCCTGGTCGGGAAGGTCTTCCGCCGAAAGCTGAGGGAGGAGGCTACCTCTCGATGATCATCGAGACCGCGTTGCCCCCGCCGAGGCAGAGCGTCGCGAGGCCCGTCTTCCCGCCCGTCTTCTTCAGCCCGTAGAGCAGAGTCGTCAAGACCCTCGCCCCGCTGCAGCCGATGGGGTGCCCGAGGGCTACCGCTCCCCCGCTGATGTTGAACTTCTCCTCCTCCACCCCCAGCGCCCTCCGGACCGCTATCGACGCCGTGGAGTAGGCTTCGTTGTGCTCTACGAGGTCGATGTCCCCGATGCTCATCTTCTCCTTCTTCAAGAGCGCCTTCGTGGTCGGGATGGGGGCTTCCATCACCCTTGCCGGCTCGAGCCCGCCAGTCCCGTAGGCCCTGATCCTCGCCAGGGGCTTCGCGCCCAGCCTATCCGCAGCCTCCTCTGACGCGACGACCACTGCGGCGGCCCCGTCGCTGAGCTGGGACGAGTTGCCAGCCGTCAAGACCCCGCCCTCCTTGAAGACCGGCTTCAACCTCCCGAGCTTCTCCATTGTGGTGTCCCCCCTGACGCACTCGTCGGCTGCGAACTGGATAGTCTCGCCCCCCTCTCTCTGCACCTCCACTTTGACTATCTCCTCGGAGAAGGTCCCATCCTCGGTTGCCCTCGCTGCCTTCCTGTGGCTCCCGTACGCGAACTCGTCCGCGTCCTTCCTCGAAATCCCGAACTTCTTGGCGACCATCTCTCCAGTGATCCCCATGTGGTATCCGTGATAGGCGTCCCAGAGGCCGTCGGCGATCATTGCGTCGAGAAGCCTCGCCTCCCCAAACTTGACCCCCCACCTGGCGCCCCTCATGAGGTAGGGCGCGTTGCTCATGCTCTCCATCCCTCCGGCGACCACGACCTCGTTGTCTCCCGCCTTGATCGACTGGGCCGCGAGCATCGCAGCCTTCAGGCCCGAGCCGCAGACCTTGTTGATCGTAACCGACCCCACCGCGAAGGGGATGCCTGCCCCGATCGCGACCTGCCTGGCGGGGTTCTGACCAAGACCCGCGGAGACAACGTTCCCGAAGAGGACCTCGTCCACGTCGGCCGGGCGGACCTTTGCCCTGCGCATCGCCTCCTGGACCACGAGCGAGCCGAGCTTGGGAGCTCCAACGCCCAACAGGCTCTTACCGAACTTGCCGATCGGGGTCCTGCAGGCCGAGATGATGACAGGATCCGACATCGGCGCGGCGTCGTCAACTGGCGATAATAAATCGCTCGTTGCGATGAGCAAAGGGTTCTGGGAAATTGACTGTTGCTCAAAGTGTCCCCTGCTTCTGTGTAATCTCGGTTGCTCTGGCCCTGCTCGCGTTCTGAATCAGGGTCAGGAACTTATCTCTCCCTTCGACTCTGATTCCCGCTCGGTCGGCAGGAGTCTCTCCGTTCAAGGACTCGTGGGGTCTTACGAAGTTGTGGTAGATTTGGAGGCCCTTGAGTATCGGAGTGTCCGTCCTCTTGAGGCCCCGCATGGTCTTTTCTCGGTCTCGAACCTCACCGTTCATCCTCTCCATCTTGTTGTTGTGGACTTTGCCTCTGAGGGTGATGTCCGCGACGTGCTGGGAGTAGCGGTCGGTGGACTGAAACTCCCGCTTGAACGGCTTGTTGAAGTGTCGGCCTCCATCCGTTATCAGGACGAGGGGAACCTTCCCCGCTCGCTCCTTGGCTTGAGCGAAGAGGGGCCTGATGTCTGCCGTGTATTTCGTGTCCGCGACCTGTTGCGCTATCCAGAAGCGGGTCTCGTCGTCCATCATCGCGTAGAGGTATTTCATATCGCCTCGGAACTTGACATAGACCTCATCCGCTCTCCACTTCTCTCCCACATCAGGCGTAATCTGGTCGAGATACCTTCCCATCAGGGCCACATACTTCCGAATCCAATTCAGGACTGTCTTGTGCGTGATTTCCACGCCGAGGAGTCTGAGGGCCTTCTGAGTATTTCGAAGGCTTTCCCCGCTAAAGTAGAGTTGGAGGGCCATCGTTATCGCCTTCGGATTGTGTTTCATGCGTTCAAAGCCCACATTCACCGAGAAGGTTCGGTGACAGACGAGGCACGCGAACCTCTGGATGTCCCCGCTCCTGTTCCTTCGGATTCCAGACTTTTTGAGAGTCTGCGAGTGGCAGAAGAAACACTCGGAGACCGATACCTCGGCGATTGTCCTCTGCCCGTCCACCGTTTTTCGTATCCTCATGCTAATCTCAACGGCCCAGATGTGCTTACAGCGCGTGTATCGGTTGGCGAAGTCGGGGCATGAGCAGACCCACCTCCCGCCCTTCTGCGAGACCTGATACTCCCCTTGACCTGATTGCGACCGGACGAAGTAAAGCCCGTCCCAGATTCTTCGGACTTGGCCCTCTGCTCGGGCGATTAGGAGGCCACGGTCTCGCCTCTCTTCGCTTATCCTGTTCTGGTCGTGGGGGTCGCTCATCTCAGTCCCACGACTCCGACATCAGTTCCCTTCGGGACTCCTCTGCCTCAAGAAACTCGGCAAATTCGTCCGCTCCCATTTCTTCCCGCATTTGTTCGAGGCTTGCCATCTTATGCCACCTAACACCGTCCTATACCACCAATACCATTATAAGCCTTCCTATGCCACCTAATGCCCGCATAGGAGGTGATAGGAACGCCCAAGCAAGCGACCCCGAAGATAACCGTCGCCATGACCCACGAGATGATGAAAGGGCTGGAGGAGGAGCGGAAGGTCAGGAGGATAGCGACGGTTCCCGAAGTGGTCAGGATAATCGTGAGCGAATACTTCAGGACGAAATCAGGGAACTGAAGGAAGAGCGACTGGTCCTCCGAACCACTCTATTGGTAGTCTTAGTGTTAGCGGTGGTCATGCTGATTCTGTTGAGGTCGCCCTAACCGCCATGCCACCACTTCTCGACCTTCTGTCTCACGCTCTTGTTTCGATACGCCCCGATAGCCCCCCCGATGACAGTAACGAGGACTATGATGGTCACGAGGTCATTCAGTGGGGTAAAGATGTCAGAAGGGCCTCTTTGAGCGGTCGAGGTCGTGTTCAACAGGGCTGTCTGTTCTTTGTCGAAGAGGAAGTGGGCGACCGAGGCAGAGACCTCCAATGGATTATTCATCTCGCCAGAGGAAGTGTAGGCAACCCAGACGAGTGGGATGAAAGTGACCTTGGAGCGGAAGTCATCCTTGCTGAAGTAAGAATCGAACCCATACTGGCAAGTTGGGCAGTTAACGACGAATGTCGAGTTTGCCCCTTTTCCTGGGAGGAGCATGTCGAGGAAAGTGGTGTTTTTGATGTAGACCTGCGGTGTATCGGAAGCGATGTGGGTGAAGAGAAAAGTCGCAAGGTCAGGGTGAATCAGACTCCACCTTACCACAGTCACGTTGAAGGAATCGTGGGATTCGTGGAAGAGGGGAAACGCTTTTGCTACGGTCGAGTTGGGATACTGCCCGTATTTCTCAACAACAAGAGTGTTGAGGTTATCGATGAGATTGGTCGCATACTCTGTAGCCGCATTCTTGTCAATCCAAGGGGTAGTTTGGCCGTTCACAGTCTGGGGAAGATTCGCGATGGTGAGCAGGCAGAGGATGACCACGACTCCGACGATTCTTGGCCCTCTCAACTTTCCATCCCGACCAAAGGGAATGAAATAGACATATCGCCAGCAACCGACATTACACACCGAGACGATTTTTGTCGAGCAACCGAGGACTACTACCCAGAACCGAGCAAAGGCATCCCTAAATACCGTGGACCTCGGCGGCCACATGCCGATGAAGGCCCTCAGCGAGATATGGATGGACGGCAAGTTCGTCGATTGGGCCGACGCCAAGATCCACATCCTGACCCACGCTCTCCACTACGGGTACGCAGTCTTCGAAGGCATACGATGCTTCTCGACCCCTTCGGGCCCTGCGGTCTTCCGGCTTGGTGACCACCTGGAGAGATTTCTCAACAGCGCCAAGATCTACCGGATGGACGTTGGTTTCTCGGCAAAGGAGCTCAAGGAGGCGTGTGTCGAGCTGGTCGCCCGGAACAAAGTCAGCGACTGCTACCTGAGGCCGATCGCCTACACCGGATACGGCGAGATGGGGCTCAACCCTCTCAAGAACAAGATTTCGGTCGCGATAGCCCCGTGGGAGTGGGGCCCCTACCTCGGGCAGCAGGCCCTAGACAGGGGCGTAAGGGCCACGATCTCTAGCTGGGTGAGGATAGACTCCAGGGCGCTACCCATACAGGCGAAGTGTGCGGCCAACTACGCGAACTCGGCTCTTGCGAAGATGGAGGCAATCGCGGCCGGATACGACGAAGCCATCATGCTCAACAGCCATGGCATGGTCGCCGAAGGACCGGGGGAGAACATCTTCCGCGTCAAGGACGAGATCCTGAGCACGCCGCCAGCCAGCTCCGGGATCCTCAGAGGCATCACGAGGGACACCGTCATCCAGGTCGCCCGCGACCTCAAGGTCAAGTTCTACAGGAACGATTCCACCAAGGAGGAGCTCTACACGTCGGACGAGCTCTTCTTCAGCGGCACGGCGGTCGGGATCGCAAAGATCAGAGAAGTAGACGGCAGGAAGGTGGGCTACAACGGCTTTCCGATCACTGACAAGATACAGAAGCTCTACGACTCGGTCGTCCACGGGAAGGTGAAGCGGTACTCCCAGTGGCTGACGCCTGTGAAGGCCTAGGCCTTCTCGAACCCTTCGAGGTCCAGCAGCGTCCCCTTCCTCTTCGACTCAGCCTTGAACCTCGCCCTCACCCTCGACCCTATCCTGAGCCCCTCCACCGCCGCGTAGTGGACGATCCCGCCCTGGACTCCCGCGAATGTCACGAAGACGAAGGTCCTCGGCTTCGAGGGTCTGCCGCTGAAGTCGACGTGACTCTGGGTCACAGCCGAGACCGTTCCTGCTGGCCCCACTTCGACGTAGTCTCTGATCTCGAGGTAGCAGTTGGTGCAGTACGCCTTGGGCGGCAGGTAAGACCGCCCGCACCTGGCGCACTTCGACGAAAGGATCCGGCCCTTGATGAGCGCGCGGAGGAACTTCTCTCCCGCCACGCCCGCCGAGTACTCGTAGTGCAGGGGTATCTGGTCAGTCCATGCCCGCAGGCGGTCGACGCTCGCTATCCTCTCGCGGAGCGGCAACTTCAGCGCCTCGGCCTGAAGTAGGCGATGTCGGTTATCGCCCCCTTCCTCTCAGCCTTGGGAAGCCAGACCGCCTCCACCTTCATCCCGACCTGCACCTTGTCGGGCTTTATCTCTCCCATGAGGTGCAGGATGCCCATCTCGGGCGAGGCTCCGTCAATCTCTATGACAGCGACCACGATCGGCTTCTTCCTCCTGCTGGCGTCGTTGTTGACGAAACTGATCGAGAAGGTGCTGACCTTGCCAGTGTCCTTCACGCGGACCCACTCGTCGGTCGGCCGGAAGTCCTCCTCGCAGTACATCCTTGGAGGGATCATCGTCCTCCCGCACACGTTGCACTTCCTGGCCCACAGCTGGCCTTCCTTGAGCCCGTCCAGGAACCTGCTTATCGCGACCCCGGAGGTGAACGAATACTTGAGGGTCGTCTCGTACCCGGTCATCAGGAACTTGCCTGCCTTGATCTCGTCCATCCTCATCTCCTTCCCCGGGTACTTTGCGATCTTGGAGCTCATCCGCGCTTCACTCCTGCCCAGCCATCGCATTTCAAAGTTTTCCGCCGCTCTCCAGCCTCCTCGCGAGAGCCACGAAGAAGTCGACGGACCCCGGGTCTGCCAGGGACCCCCGGCTCAGAGACCCAGAAACGTCTTGCCCCATCATGATCTTCTTCACCGGGACTTCGAGCTTCTTCCCGTTGATCGTTCTGGGAACCGAAGGGACCTCGATGACCCAGTCGGGGACGTGCCTCGGGGAGAGGTCCTTCCTGACCGCACCCTTGATCCTTTCGACGAGCCCTGCGTCCAGGTTCGACCCCGGCCTCAGGGCCACGAAGAGCAGGATCTCCTCCTTCCCTCCTCGTTCGAAGTCCACGGCCAGCGAATCATAGACCTCCGGGAGCGCTTCGACCACCCTGTAGAGCTCGCTCGTGCCGATCCTGACGCCCATCCTCTTGATGGTCGCGTCGGACCGTCCCAGTATCCTGCAGGAGCCGCTCGGGAGGACCTCTATCCAGTCGCCGTGCCTCCAGACCCCCGGGAAGTCCGCGAAGTAGCTCTCCCGGTACCTGGACCCGTCCTCGTCCCCCCAGAAGTACAGCGGCATGCTCGGCATAGGTTCCGAGATGACCAGCTCGCCAGTCCCGCCGAGGATCGGCCTCCCCCCTTCGTCATAGGCCTCGACCTTAGCCCCCAGGCACCTGCACTGCAGCTCCCCGGCCCTCACCGGAAGGACCGGCGACCCGCCGACGAACTCAGTGCAGAGGTCCGTCCCTCCGCTTATGGAGGCGAGCCAGACCTCCCGCTTCACTTCCTCGTAGACCCAGCGAAAGCCTTCGGGCGAGAGGGGCGAGCCTGTGGACCCTACCTCCCTCAGCGCGCCGAGCCTGTGCGTCGAGCGAGGAGAGATTCCTGCCTTCATGCATGCGCCGACGAGCGCAGCGCTCGTCCCAAGGATCGTGACCTCATGCTTCTCCGCCAGAGTCCACAGGGCTCCGTGGTCAGGGTAGGTCGGGCTCCCGTCGTACAGAACGACCGTCGCTCCCAAGAGAAGGCCCCCCGCCAGGAAGTTCCACATCATCCAACCGGTCGTGGTGAACCAGAAGAATCGGTCCGTCGGTCTCACATCCACGTGGAGGGAGAGGGCCTTGAGGTGCTCCAGCACTATGCCCCCGTGCCCCTGAACGATGGCCTTCGGGAGGCCCGTCGTCCCGGAGGAGTAGAGGACCCAGAGAGGGTGGTCGAAGGGGACCTGCTCGAACTCGAGGGTACCCCGCGCCTCCGAAAGCTCCGCCCACTCAGTCCCTCCCCTGAGGCCCGCGGGGACCTCCCCTCCAGGGAGGATGACCGTCCTCTCCAAGGTCGGCAGTGAAGCGGCGATCTCCTCGACCGCCTCCCTCCTGTCGAAGCGCTTACCGCCGTAAGAGTACTGGGTCCCTGCGAGCAGCACCCTGGGTCCGATCTGCCTGAACCTGTCTCCTGCGCTCTGGGCCCCGAACTCCGGAGAGCAGCTGGACCAGACAGCTCCTAGGCTTGCGGTCGCGAGGAGGCCCACCACCGACTCCTTGACGTTCGGAAGGTATGCCGCCACCCTGTCGCCCTTGACGACCCCGGCTCCGCGGAGCCACGCCGCGGCGGCTCCGACCTCAGCCTTCAGCTGGCTCCAGCTCACCTCCTCCGCTTCGCCTTCCTCGTCGACGCACACGAGCGCGGGCCCCGGGCCTCCGACCGACAGTGCCCTCTGGGCGTAGTTGAGCCTCGCACCTGGGAACCACCTGGCGCCCGGCATCTTCCTCTCCGCGAGGACCCGGGTGTATGGCGCGCCGCCTTCGACTTTCATGGACTCCCAGACCGCTCCCCAGAATCCTTCCAGGTCCTCCACCGACCACTGCCAGAGCTTCCGGTAGGTCTCCTCGCTGGTGCACTCCCTGCCGAGCTCCTCCGCGAACTTCGCTATGTTCGAGCCCCTCCTCTGGGACTCGCCCGGCTCCCACAGCACCTCGCCGGAGGCCACGGACAACGCTACCTTCTCATCGTGATTACGGTACCCACCTGCAAGAGGTCTCCCCAGGCCTGGGCGAGGCCCCTGTTGACTTCCTTCTTCACCTGTCTCTTGCCCGCCTCTCCCCTCAGCTGCCAGAAGAGCTCGCAGACCTTCATCGTCCCGGCAGCCGCGATTGGGTTCCCTACCCCTAGGAGCCCGCCTGAAGGGTTGACCGGGAGGTCCCCGTCCCTCTGAGTGATTCCCTCGCGGGTCATCCTGGGCGCCTGGCCCTTGTCCGCGAGGAGGACCCCCTCGAGGTGGTGCAGCTCCTTGTAGTCGAACGGGTCGTATACCTCCGCGAAGTCGATCTGCTTCTTGGGCTCGTCTATCTTCGCCATCTTGTAGGCCATCCTTGCGGCCTTCTCGACGTACCTCGGGTAGTAGAGGTCCCTGTTGGTCCAGTATTGGGTGTCCACGTTCCAGCCGACGCCGTCGATCCAGATCGGGTCGTCGGTGTACTTCCTCGCCACGTCCTCGGACGCGAGCATCACCGCCGCCGCCCCGTCGGAGGTGGGCGAAACGTCCAGCCTCTTGACAGGCAGGCAGATCGGCTCGCTCTTCATCACGTCGTCGACTGTGATCCTGGCCGGGAGCTGGGCGCACGGATGGTCCATCGCGTTCCCCTTGTTCTTCACCGAGACCAGGGCGATGTCCTCCTCCTTGATCCCGTGGACGTGCATGTACCTGCGCATCTCGAGCGAGAAGATCCAGAGCAGCGTGACCCCGAGCGGCCTCTCGAGCGTGTGGTCGAAGATGCTCCAGAACGCGTACTGCGGGTGAGGATGGAGCGGCGACATCTTCTCCTCCCCTACCACCAGGCACGTGTCGAACTGCCCCGAGGCAACGTGCCACCATCCTGCGACCGGGACGAAGACGCCCGTCCCCCCGCCCACGTAGACCCTGCTGTAGGGCTTGTTGGTCCCGCCGGCCCCGTCCATGAGGTACTCCCCCTTCATGTGGACCCCGTCGAATGCGTCCGGGGCGGTCCCCATGACAACGGACTCGACGTCCTTGATCTCCATCCCGGCCGAGTCGAGGGCCATCCTCGAGGCCTCGAACGAGAGCTCCCTCCCGGTCTCGAGCATCCGCCTGCGGAACTTCGTCATCCCGGCGCCGATGACCGCGACCCTCTTCATCTCAGCTTCCCACCGACAGGGCCACCGCAGCCCCGGTCCCGGTCGGATTCCCCCTCCACGACGTCGCCAGGGCCCTCTTTGCGGCCTTGACCTGGTTCCCTCCGGCGCGCCCGGTCAGTTGCAGCACGCACTCGAGGACCCTGTGCGAGCCCGACGCCTCGATCAGGTACCCGGTCCCGAGCGAGCCGCCGCTCGGATTCAGCCTCCTGCCGCCGTCCTGGGCCAGCTTCGATGCGTCCGTAAGGTTGAGCCCCAAGGCCCCGAGGTGTTGGAAGAGCTTGTAGGAGTAAGTGTCGTCGACCTCGAGGATGTCGAAACCTGAGGTGCTGCTCAGCCCCGTCTGCTTCATCACCGCCTTCCAGGCCCGCGAAAGGTAAGAGGCTCCCTGTACGTCCCCACCCTCGAACCACGGGGTCGCAGACATCCAAGCGAGCCCGTCCACTGAGACCCCTTCCTTCTTGTTCTTCTTCGCCCAGCGCTCCGAGGCGAGCACCAGCACCACAGCAGCTTCGGCGAAGTCCGGCTTGTCGTATCTCCTCAGCGGGAGCGACAGGGGTTCGGCCTCGCTTACGTCCCGGGGCTTCATGTCCGCTCCGTAGCTCGCGCGCGAGTTGGACATGGCCCGCTTCTTCGAGGAGCTGACCGCCCTGCTGAGCTCATCTCTGGTTGTACCGGTGGACTTCATGAACGCGCTCATCTCAAGGCCGGCCAGGACGTCGGAGTTGGCCCCCGTCACCCTCTGGTACGTGGGGTCGAGCGCCAGGTTCTCTACCGCCTGCTTGTCAAGGACGTCCGCGACCTTGCTGTGGGCTTCTACTGCGACCACGTCGGCGACGCCCGACCTGATGTGCATGAGGGCTTGCCCCAGCCCGATGATCCCGTCGGCCGGGACCGTGCAGACCGGCCTTCCCGCGCCTCCGACCTGGTCTGGGACCATCTCGTCGGTGATGCTCCATCCCTCCCAGAAGTCCTCGGTGCAGGTGATGAAAGAGCCTACGTCCTTCCGGGGGTCGACCCCGGCGTCGTCGTACGCCTTGGCCGCCGCCTCGTACATCAGCTCTCGAGTAGAAAGGTCGGTTATCGCAGGCCTGAATCCCTCGGACCCCACCCCGATGATCTCGACCCGCTCTGCCACGCCTCGGCCCCGTCTCTCCTTGATATTATTGGCTTTCGCGATTTACACTATGGGTCTGATGACGAAGATCGCGACGTCCCATAGCAGGTGCGAAGTGAAGCTGGCCGTGGCTCCCCGGCCATACTTGAAGGTCAGGCCCCAGAAGAGGTCGGCGACGAAGGTGGTGGCGACCCAGAGCGGGTTGAAGGTAGCGAGATGGAGTCCGGCGTCCACGAGCGCGACGGCAGGGGCGGCCGCAGTCCCCAGTCTTGCCTCGAGGCGCTTCTGCATGAAGCCCCTGAAGAAGGCCTCGTACCCGGCCGCGTCGAAGAGCAGGACGGCCAGCTGCAGAGAGAGCGGGTTCGAGGGCGACGCGATCAGGGAGTAGATCGAGGACTGGTACGAGGGGTCGAGCCCGAGAGGCTTCAGGACCCAGAGCCCTGCGTTCCCCAGGTAGAACACGAGGTAGAGGAGGAGAGCGGAGGCGACGCCCACGAGGAGGTTCCTCCCGAGGCCTGCGGGTCGCTTCGGCGCCCCCGAGGCATAGGCGGTCGCCACCATCAGGGAGGTCGCCACGAAGGTGATCGGGATGAACAGGCCCCGCGGGAGGAGGAAGAGCGCGAGCATCGAAGCGAAGACGGCGGCTACGCCGACGTAGGTCAGTGACCTTGTCAGTCAGAGCCACCCTCTCAGGCGAGGACGAGCCCTGCGGACAGGAGGAGCGTGAATACAGTCGACAAGACGAATGCCCTGGTCGTCCTCCGCCCGTACTCGGGGACGGTCCTCTCCTCGCCCTTTACATCAAAGACTGCGACCAGCAGGGGGAGCGCCCCGAGCGCGAGGAGCCCCATGACCGGGACGACGGCAGCGGCGACCAGCGCCAGGAGCAGCACGAATGCTCCAACGGCGAGGGAGGTGACCAAGACTGAAGCGCTCTTCCTCCCGATCACCACGGCGAGCGACCTCTTGCCCGACTCCTTGTACACGTCGTAGAAGATCTGGTCGTGGGACACCAGCAAGGCGACGGTCAGCAGCCCTGACGGAAGGGCCACAAGGAGTGGAAGGAGGGAGAAGTGTCCGGACATCACGTAGTAGGCACCCAGGGCAGGGATGGGGCCGAAGCTGAAGAGTATCGAAAGCTCCCCGAGCCCCAGGCCCCTGTAGTCGAGGCGCAGGGGAGGCGCAGTGTAGAAGTAGCTGAGGAGTATCCCGGGAATCGCGATCCCCAGCGCGTACCAGCCGACGACCAGGGAGAGCCCGACCCCTATCGAGATAGAGAGGGCGTAAAGAGCGAAGGAGACCTGGTACGCCGACCTGACCGTGACGACTCCCCTCGGGATTGGCTTCCAGCCGGGAGCGTCAGGGGGGAAGGCTTTCTCGGCGACAGCGTCTGTGCCGCTCTGGTAGTCGTAGACATCGTCGATGGCATTCGCCGCGAGGAGCAGGCACACGGAGCCCAGGAGCGCAAACAGAAAGAGCCAAGGGGAAAACGCGCCTTCGAGGTGCCAGGCGAGAGCCGCCCCCAGCAGGACTGGCCCCACCATTATGGGGGCGAACTGGGCCCTGACGAGCCTCGTGAACAGCGCGAACTGCAACTACGCAGGGCCCCCGGACATGGCCCTCATCGCGAACTCGACGTTCCCTATCGGCATCAGGATGGGCAGGGTCACCCCGGTCTTGACGTACTCTGCAAGCCGGTCCTTGGCATGGTCCACTCCGCCCGACAAGGTCAATGCCTCGATCGCCTCCTCGGGGACGAGGCGCTTGGCCTCGGGCAGGTCGCCCCTCTTCCAGGCCTCTTTCATAGGCGCCAGCCTCTCCGGGGTCACGCCGTAGGGGGACAGGGCTTCGGGCCTTACGACCTCGGAGAGCTGATAGACGAAGAAGTAGTAATCGCGCACCGCCTCGACCGCTTTCTTCGGGTCAGGGTCGAGGGACGTCATCATGTAAGAGGCCCTCTCAACCTTCCTCCCCTTCCGCCCTTCGCCGCGGGCCACGTTGGCAACCATCGCCTCGGTCGCCTTGACGGTGCTGAGCGCGGGAGAGAGGATCGCCCCGTCCGCGTTCGCGCCGGCGTATGACTGGATCATCGGCGACAGCGAGGCTACGAAGATCGGGATCTTCTGCTCCACCTTGAAGCCCATGGTGAGGTTGTGGACCTTGAAGAACTCGCCCTCGAAGTCGACCTTCTGCCCTCCCCAGACTCTCCTGACGACCTCCAGGTATTCCTGAACCCTCTTCAGAGGCTTCGACTTGTCCACTGGGAAGATCTGATGGCCGATGAGCGGTATCGTAGGGAAGCTCCCGAGCCCCAGGCCGAAGATGACCCTCCCCCCTGCCAGCTCGGAGAGGGTCGCGAACGTAGACGCAGCCGCGACAGGGTGCCTTGTGTAGGTGTTGATTATCCCCGAACCGACCCGCAGGCTCCTCGTCGCGAGGGCCATCGACGACAGGTACGTGACTACGTCCCTCTGGAAGAGGCTCTCGTGCACCCAGACCGAGTCGTATCCCAACTCCTCGGCCTTGGACGCGACCCTGGACAGTTCGGCGGCGCTCATCACGGGGTTGAAGCCGAGCGCGAGCTTCACGATGAAACCCGCAGGAATTTGAGCTTTAAGCCTTTGAACCGCGCCCGGCGACCTTCAGGAGCCCCAGCACGTGCTCGAGGTCCCTGGCCGTCTCGAGGCGCCAGAGCTCATCGAGCGCCTTCCTCGCCCTCTTCGCCCCCAGGTGCTTCCTCGTCAGGTTCAGGAACTTTGCCTCTACTTCCAGCTTCGTCATGGGGTTGAGCGGGTGCCCCCGTGGGAAATCGACCTGGGAGGAGACCTTCCGCCCGTCTGCCATGGTCACAGTCACCCTGTTGGGCATCCCACCGGCGGGGTACATCTGTGTGAGCCTCTTGTCCTCGACTACCTTCACCCTTCGCACCATGTCGAGGTTCTTCTCGTCATGGATGTTCTCCTCCGAGTAGGTCTCGTTGTCTACCCTTCCCTTCAGGAGGGCCATGGCGACCATGTACGGCAGGCTGTGGTCCGCGGTCTCCTTTGTAGCAGGCCGCCACTTCTCCCTGTCCTTCGCAAGGATGGTGTACCCGGCCTCGTGCGTCTCGACGAGCACCTCCTTGATCTGGCCTGCGCGCCCCGCCTTCTTCATGACTTCGATCGCGGCCCAGACCGCGGTCTGGGCATGGTACTCCGCCGGCCAGAACTTGATGTAGGTCTCGTTGACCTTGAACCTCCCAAGCCGCCCTCCGAACTTGTCGACGTCCAGCCTGAAGGGCCCTGAGACCTGCTTGAAGAAGCCCATCTCCCCTTCGAAGACCGGAGTCGGGCCCGTGACCCCCTCCCTCGCGAGATAGGCCGAGAAGACCCCGTTCCTGGCTGCGTTCGCGAAGGAGGCCCCCTTCCACATGGAGAGCTCCCCCGCCCTCACCTGCCGCATCGCGATGTGCGAGTTCAAGGAAATGTTGACGGCCTGCGCGGCCCTGCCCGCCTCCAGGCCCATCAGCTTCGCTGCCGCAAGGGACGTGGAGACCAGGCCGTAGTTCACGTGGTCCCATCCGCGGTGCCTGATGTCCGCCGCATCGCAGAGCCTGCACTGGACCTCGTAGGCCACGACCGCGGCTGCGATCGCTTCCCTGCCCCCGAGGTCCTCGGCCTCGGCCACCGCGAACACCGGCGGGATGTTGTCGCTCGGGTGGGCGGGCTCCTTCGAAAGATAGGTGTCGTTGAAGTCGAAGTACCTGACCATCAGGCCGTTGGCGAAGGCGGCAAGGTCAGGAGGCGCCCCCGCTCCGGACCCCAAGACGGTCGAGGGCCCGCGAGAGGAGAGCTTCGAGACGGCCCTCCGGGCAGCCCTCGCAGGCGCCTCCCCGTATGCGCCGATCGCGCACCCGAGCGCATCGACCATGCGCGCCTTCGTCTCCTTGACGGTCCTGGAGTCGAGGGACCTGAAGTCTACGGAAAGAGCGTATCCTGCGAGCCTGTCTGCGAGCGCCACGCGGCGCCCCGCGCCCCGACTTCTTTTAGAATTTCTCATCGTCTCACAAGAACGATTAAATGACTCCGACCGGGGGCGCGCCTGAAGTTCAGTGCCCCTCCTGAGCCCTGAGCACAGGCTCCTGCTGAAGTCCAACTATCCAGAACACGAGGAGTACGCCTCGATCCTCGAAGCGCTCGGAGGCTACATGGAGGGTAAAGTCCTTCCGCGCTCGAAGGGGATCGACGACGGCTCGTTGAAGATGGCCCCCAGCAGGGAGGGCCTGCTCGCGCAGGGGTTCTGCCAGATTCCCTTCCCGAAGGAGTACGGGGGCCTCGGGCTCCCCTTCGGAATCTACGTGCTGGCGGCCGAGTTCGCGGGCTACTCGGACGCGGGCCTCGCATTGAGCGTCGCGATCCACAACACCGCGGCCGAAGGGATCTTTCAGTTCGGGACCGAGGAGCAGAAGCGGAAGTACGTGCCGGACATCATCTCGGGGAAGAAGGTCGCATCGTTCAGCCTCACGGAGCCAACCTCGGGGTCCGACGCCAAGTCCATGGCGACCCGGGCGAAGAGGTCTGGCAAAGGGTGGGTCCTCAACGGGTCGAAGTCGTTCATAACGAACGCGGGCGAGGCGGACGTCTACTTCGTTTTCGCGGCAACCGACAAGGGGCCCTCTAGCTTCATAGTCGAGAAGTCCAACCCGGGCATCAGCTTCGGAGCCGACCTCCCCAAGCTCGGGATGCGCGGGTCGAGGACGTCCGAGGTCCGCTTCTCCGACTGCGAGGTCGGGGAAAGCGCGCTGGTGGGCACCGAGGGCCAGGGTTTCGAGTACGCCAAGAAGATGCTCAGCGGCAGCAGAATCGTGATGGGGTCACTCTGCGTGGGGATCGCAAGGGTCGCCCTCGAAAAGGCCCTGGTTTACACGAAGCAAAGGAAGGCCTTCGGCTCCCCCATCTCCGACTTCCAGCTGACGAGGGAGAAGATAGCCGACATGAGGACAGGGATAACCGCCGGGAGGCTGCTGTGCATGCACGCGGCCAGGGCAAGGGAGTCGGGGGCCGAGTACTCGTCTGAGGCTGCCCAGGCCAAGGTCTTCGCTACCGAGATGTCCGTCAGGGTCTGCGACCTTGCCATCCAGCTCTTCGGAGGGCACGGGTACACCACCGACGACGTCCACAGGCACTGGAGGGACGCCAGGCTCCTTACAATAGGCGAGGGGACCTCCGATGTATTGAGGTTGCTCATCGCCGGCAGGGAACTGGCGCGCTCCGGATGAAGATAGCAGTCTGCGTGAAGCAGGCGCTCGACGAGGCGGAGCTGAGGGTCGACCCCTCGGGCAGACCCCAGCTGGAAGGGGCAGCGACAAAGATGAGCACCTTCGACAAGAACGCGGTCGAAGAAGCTCTCAGGGTCCGCGCCGCGCTGGGTGGAGAGGTAGTGGTCTTCACTGTCGGGGGTCCGGATGCGAAGAAGTCCCTGAAGGAGGCCCTCGCGATGGGCGCTGACAGAGGGACGCTGGTCGTCTCCCAGCCCTTCGCGCTCGACACCCTGGGCACGGCGAGGCTGCTGTCCGACGCGATAGCCAGGGCCGGCCCCTTCGACCTTGTCGTCTGCTCCGAAGGCTCCTCTGACGCATACACGGGACAGGTCCCTCCCATGCTGGCCGAGCTGCTGGGCCTCCCCTACGTCGGCTACTCCCGAAAGATCGAAGCTGGCGAAGGAAAGGTAGTGGCAGAGAGGGCTCTCGAGGAGGCTGTGGAGACCGTCGAGGCGCCCATGCCGGCGGTGGTCTCGGTGGTCAGCGAGATCAACGAGCCGAGGTACCCCACCCTGATCCAGATAATGCAGGCCGCGAAGAAGCCGATTGAGGAGTCGTCGCCGGCCATGCCCGCGGCCGAGCGAGCGGCGCAGGTCACCGGAATGCGCGTCCAGCAGGTCAGTCGCAAGCACGTCATCTTCGAGGGCGCCCCCGAGGAGGCTGCGAAGAAGCTCCTCGAGGCCCTGAGGAAGGACGGAGTCCTGCAGTGAAGGGTCCCTCAATCTGGGCGTACTCGGAGTCCCCGGATCTCTCCAGCGAGCTCTACACCGCAGCCGAGTCTCTGGGGAAGGAACTGGGCGCGACCCCGGTCTTGGTGGAAGTAGGACGCCCGCGGGGCTCGGCGAGCCCAGGCGAGAGGCTGGTCCTCACCGTAGGCGGGGGAGACGCCACAAGCCCCGAGGTGGCCGCCGAGGCGATGAACCGGGCCTTCGAGAGTGCGAGACCTGTCGCGGTCTTGGTCGGAGCCACCAGAGACGGAAGGGAGGTAGCGGCCCGCCTCGCCGCGAAGCTCGGCCTTGGGTGCATCTCCGATGCCACTTCACTCGCCACCGACGGGAAGTCCCTCACAGGCGAGCGGGGGGCCTTCGGAGGAAGGGTCGTCGCGAGGGTCCGCGCCACCCTCCCATGCGTCGCTACGGTCAAGTCCGGGTCCTTTGCCAGAGCTTCGACCAAGGAGGGGGGGACCGTGGAACTGGACGTAGGGGAAGTCAGGCGGCTCACCAGGACGGTCCAGAGGGCCCCGAAGGCCTCCGGCTCCGTGGACCTGAAGAGGGCGAGGGTGATAGTATCGGCGGGACGAGGGGTCAAGAAGAAAGAAGACCTGCCCATTCTCGAAGAGCTGGCGCGCCTCCTCGGAGGGGCGCTCGGGTGCTCGAGGCCGCTGTCGTCCGACCTAGGATGGCTCCCGGAGGAGCACCACATCGGCCTGACGGGGGTCACGGTCAGGCCCGAGCTCTACATCGCGGTCGGGATCTCGGGGCAGCTCCAGCACATCGCAGGGATGAAGGACTCCAAGGTGGTGGTCGCGATCAACACCGACAAGGAAGCGCCCATCTTCCAGGCGTCTGACTACGGGATCGTCGGAGACCTCTATCAGGTGGTGCCTGCCCTGGCCGCGGCGCTTTCGTCGCGGACCTGATGCTCGCCTCTGGCAAGCCTATAAGCCGAGTACCGCTCGGCCTCTGCGAGTGGCTCCTCCCGACCTCGCATACGCGGCGGTCTACGCCGGCTTCCTCGCCAGCGTCGCTGTCGCCATCTTCGCCGTCCTCCGGGAGTCTGCGAAGTCCCCCTCCAGCCTGAGGCCGGGCCGTCTCCTCGGGCTCACCAAGGACGAGCTGGGCCGCCTCTCCACGGGGGAGCCCGTCTTCCTGATGCACCTCTCGATAGCGGCGGGAGTCGGCCTCTCGATAGGGGCCTTCGCGCTCGACCCCGTCCTTGGTCTCGCCCCGGCGTTGCGGCTCCTGATCCTGATTGCGTCGCTCCCGATCCTCGTGGGGCTGGTGGCCGCCTTCGCCTGGCGGATTGAGAGGTTCGGCAGGAGCAAGCGGGTCGAGAGAGACCTCGTCCGCACGGACGCCCGACTTTCGTCTTCTTCCACGGCCCTCCAGCTGGTCCTCATGGCCGCCATCGCCCTGACCGCCTCCGAGCTTGCAGTCCTCTGGATCCCTCAGCTGTGGGCGACGGGAGCCATCCTTGGCTCAGTCCGGAACCTGCTCGTAGCTTACTACTATGCTCGCCCCACTGTCAACCTGCTGTCGACCTACGACAGGCCCCTATCCACGATGACCATTCCGTTCAACCTGGCCGACGTCATCTCCGGGAAGACAGACGCCTCAGAGATCAGGGCCGGGGTCAGGACCTACTCTGACTTTCGGACGTCCGACCGCCTGTCCTTTGACTCGTGCGTAGAAATCGGAGCCTGCGAAGCCGCCTGCCCGGCGACCGAGGCCGGCCGCCCACTCTCGCCCAGGCTCCTCGTCCGCAAGATGAGCTTGCTCGCGGAGTCGGGCCCGGAGACAGACCCCTTCTCCCTCGCGAGCGATGACGAGCTCTGGTCGTGCACCTCCTGCGGCGCCTGCGTGAGCAGCTGTCCGGTCGGGGTTCAGCACCTGGACGTGGTCTACGACCTTAGGCGCGAGCTCGTGAGCAGGACCAAGCTCGACAAGGAGAAGACCTCGCTTCTCTCGAACCTGGCCCAGAGCCAGAACCCGTACGGATTCAGGCAGTCCGCCAGGGCCGACTGGGCTTCAGGCCTCGGAGTCCCCACCCTGGCCGCCAACAGGGACGCGGAGTACCTCTTCTGGGTCGGGTGCGTTTCATCCTTCGACACCCGCGCGCAGGGGATAGCCAAGGCCCTTGGCAAGATACTGAAGTCGGCGGGGCTCTCGTTCGCGATCCTGGGTCCCGAAGAGATGTGCACTGGGGACCCCGCGCGTCGCCTGGGAGAGGAGGGCAGGTTCCAGGAGCTCGCGATCCAGAACGTAGAGAAGATGAACTCCTACGGGGTCAAGAAGGTGATCGCTTCGTGCCCGCACTGCTTTAACTCCCTCAAGAACGAGTATCCGGCGTTCGGCGGGAAGTTCGAAGTCGTATATCACACTCAGCTCATCTCGGACCTGATCCGCGACGGAAGGATCAGCCTCCCCCCGGACAAGGTCCAGAAGATCTCCGTGACTCTCCACGACGCATGCTACGCGGCCAGGTACAACAACGTCTTCGACGAGCCGCGGGCCGTCCTGGGGGCTGCCGTGTCGGACCTGAGGGAAATGGGGAGGCGCAAGGAGAAGACGTTCTGCTGCGGGGCGGGGGGTTCCAACTATTGGTTCAAGGTGCCTCAGCAGCGTTCGATCGCCGGTATCAGGACTGAGGAGGCTGCCTCGACGGGCGCGAAGGAGATTGCCACCGAGTGTCCTTTCTGCATGTCGATGTTCGAGGACACGACCAAGGTGATGAACACGGGAATGGACGTCAGGGACGTGGCCGAGATCGTCGCTGACTCCCTCGTCTAGGTGTCAGACTGGGGCCTTCTGCCTGGGGCCCTGCTCTCGGTGCCCTTCCTGACGACCTTGCCTCCACCAGTGGGCAGGGCTCTCGCGACTTCGTCCAGCGTGGCCTCAACAGGTTCCTCACCGGCCAAGGCTTGGAGCTCCTTGAGCACCTTCTTCGCAGTATCCGAGCCTTTCTCCTTGTGCGGCCTCAGGATGACGTATCCCTTCAGCCCTGGAGCTAGGGCCGACTCGGGCCCTGCTACGACCCTGCCGCGCTCGTCGAGGCCCACGGCCACTTCCAGGATGTTGCGGGTCACGTAGTTCTTCTTCCCCTTGATCGCAAAGCTCCCCCTCGAGAGGAACTCCCCGCTCGGCGCAGCGGTCGACACCTGGTCAGGGCCGACCCAGTACGCGTCCGCCGCCCCGAGCCCTGTCTTCCAGGCGCTACTGAAGGCGGCCGTCGCCTGCGCGACCTCGCGGACCTCCGCGTCGTTCTGGTTCTTTCCTTCCTTCAGGACGAAGAAGGGCGAGCCGAAGAGGTCGGCATGAAAGACGGTGTCCCCTTCCGCCATGTGCCTCTTCACGAGAAGTGAGTTGGAGCCCGCGTCTCTCCCCCCGAGGGCAAGCTTGCCCCCACTTGTCCGGAACCACCTGAACTTCTCGAACCACTCGGAGTGCCTCCTAGGCAGCACCTTCCTTCTAGAGGGGACCTTCTCAGGGATGGCGCCTGCTTTCTTTCCTATCCTCTTCGCGGCCGCGAGCGAGTCTCGCGCTCCCTCCTCGAGCCTCTTCGCCTCATCGTAGAGCAGCGAAGCCGCAGCCGCAGCTGTGGAGGGGGCGCGCCTGGGGCGAAGCCCGGCGGCCTCCATCAACTTCAGGGCCTCAGCAAGAGACTCTGACTTCGCAGCCTCCACAGCTCTGGCCTTTGTCCCCCTGGCCTCTTCCTCCAGTCTCTTCGCGTCGGCTTCAAGCTTCATGACCGTCAGCTCGGCCTGGCGCCTCCTCTCGTCCACCTGGGCTTCGGGCTCCACGCCGTCTGACTCCACATCGGCAAGGAGGAGGTCGTCGCACAACTCCGACAACGACGCACCCTTCCTGACTAGCGGGAACGCTCGCGGCTCGACAGCAAAGATGTCCTCGCCGTCCTGGACAGAGCAGACGCAAGGGCTGGGAGACTTCCTTGCGGCCGAGACGATCCTCGCCAGGACCTCCGCGGCCTCCTGCTCCCTGCCCGCGAGGAGGCTCGACGGGTCTTCGTCCTTGAGACCCAGCCTCGCCAGTGTCTCGGCGACGTACTTCTTCGGTATCGAGAAGTTCCTCCCAAATGCCTTTCCGACCGTACTCTCCTTCCCGAGCGCAGCCGCGACCTCGGCTGGGCTGGCCTGAATTGGGCTCAGCCTCCTCTGCGAGGGCTGTGAGTAAGCGCCTCCCTTGACCAACCTCCTCGAAGGGGAGCGGACCTCCCTCAAGACCTGGCCTATCCTCCCATCGTCGTCGACGAGGACTACGTTCCCTGGGGGCATCATCTCCACAACGAGCTTCTTACTCCCCTCTCCGACCTCGAACTCCAGCACGAAGACCCTGTCGAGGTCCGCTTGCGAGGCGCTGAGAAACTTGGCCCTCTCGAGCTCGCCCCTCAGCTTCGAAGTGAAAGGCGAGGTCTCTGACCTTTCTGAGACCTTGGTCGAGACCCAGACGCCGCGCCGGGGCGACGCGACCAGCCAGCGGTCTCCCTCCTCGGGGCGCCTCAGCCTGAGGACTTGCGACTCGCCGAGCGAATAAATGTTATTAATGTACGAACCTCGAAGCGCCAAATCGATTTCTCTGACGAGCGCCAAGACTTCGAAGCCTGATAGTTCTGCCACGAACGCTGTGCCTTCATCCCAGTTTGATAAGCTCTATTGGACGCGGATTCTACTGGGGGTGTTGGCTGGGGCCGGGGCCCACTTCATCTTCGGGGTCGACCCCACTAGCGGCCTGACGGTCGGGCTGATCGGATACCTTGCTTCTTACTACGTGGCCAGGTTCTTCTGGTTCAGAAACCTGGACAAGCAGAGCACGAGCAAGATGTACACGACCGGGCTGCTAGGATACTTCATGCTCTTCCTGTTTACGTGGATACTGCTCTTTACGCTTGCGTCGGCGTGAGCTTCGAGTAGCTGACTAGGGTCTCTGCGTACCCCTGGTCGAACTCGTCTGACATCTGGCTCCCGCTAATGGAACTGGCGGCCCTCGAAACTCTCTCCGGAGACCACGTCTGTAGGGTCCCGTCCTTGGCCTTCGTGATGCTCGCGAGGATCCCGCTCGCTGCGAGAAGGCTCCCTCTCTCTCGCTCGTTTCGCGCCGCGGGGATGAGAGCGGCGAGCTTGCTCTTCGCATCGTCCACCTCCGAGTCCCTAAGGGACTGGAGCACTGAAGAAACGCCTTCGTACAAGACCTTGCTCGAGAGCACGAGCCTTGTAGCGTATTTAACCTTCAATAAGACCAGACGACAAAATCTGTTGTATCGATTGTCAAATCCCGCGCATCAATGGAGAGGCTCGTCGTGCGAGCCAGTAAGAACACTGTTCCACATTTGTTATATATCTGTAAACCTCTAACGAGTCTCCATGTCTGCCGGGAGATTCGGTAGGCTTACTCCTGCCGCGATTGTCGGGCTCTTCCTGATTTCCGCACTATCGATCGTGCCCGTGTCGGTCCATGCCGTCCCTCCTGCTTGCGGTTCTACTCTTACCCTGTCAGTCGCGCTCGCGGCAGACGTCGGCCCCTGCCCAGGGGACGGTCTCATCATCGGCGCGGACAACATCTCTCTCGACTGCGCCGGGCACCTGGTGAAAGGTAACGGGGTCGGTGCAGGCATCTCCATTTCTGGATTCAAGAACGTGACCGTCGGCAATTGCACAGTGAATGGTTTCGTGAACGGTGTCGAGCTGGTAGGATCAACAAAGGACAGGATACGCCACAATACGGCGACCAACAACTCGATCGGCTTCCTGGTGACGAACTCTTCGAACAACGACAAGCTTGAGAAGAACTCGGCGACGAACAACAAGGCCGACGGCTTCGTGGTGTCGGCCTCCAGCATGGACACCCTGAAGGGCAACATCGCGACGGACAATGTCGCCAACGGCTTCAAGCTCCTCAGCGCGGCTACCAACGTCCTGAAGGCCGACAGGGGCTCCTCCAACGGCGGAGACGGCTTCCTCCTGCAGTCCTCGACCTCCAACACCCTGGGAGAGGGGAAGGCGATACACAACGGCGGCTCCGGAATCCACCTGGCCTCCGGCTCCGACACCAACGTGCTCCGCGAGAACGCGGTCAGGAACAACACCGGGTACGGCATCCTCCTTCAGAGTTCATCTCACAACACTCTGAGGAACAACCACGCAAAGTTCAACACCGGCGGCTTCAGGTTCGAGACCTCTTCATCGAACACCC
This sequence comes from archaeon, assembly GCA_016432545.1. Taxonomy (NCBI): domain Archaea; species archaeon. The sequence goes on along the minus strand of CP066694.1, from coordinate 456,704 downwards.
TCAAGAACAACGACGCGGATCACAACGGGATCGGTTTCACTCTCGCTGCGGGCTCTAACTCCAACACGCTGCAAGGGGACCACGCCAACAGGAACACCGTCGGCGGGTTCTCCATCCTCTCATCCGGGTCGAACGCGGTAAGGGACGCCAGCGCCGACAGGAACGGCGGCGACGGATTCAGGGTCTTCAACTCCTCCACGAACCTCATCGAGAAGGCCCGCGCGAACAGGAACGTCGGAGTAGGCTTCCACCTGCTCAACTCGTCCAACTCCAACTCCATCAGCAAGAGCAACGCGAACGCCAACACGGGCGGCGGGTTCCTGGTAGAGAGGTCGTCCTCGAACTCGCTGATGAAGGACCAGGCGAACAGCAACACCGGGAGCGGTTTCCACTTGGTCAGTTCGGTGACCTCGACCCTTGGCGACGACAAGGCAAACAAGAACTCCGGGTATGGCTATGCTGACGACTCGGTCGGGACAGGGACCGCCGGCACCGCCAACACCTACTCCAACGACAAGTGCGACAACAACACCCTCGGTGGGTCCTCGCCCGCCGGGCTCTGCACGTCCTAAGGGCGTTACTCTACTCCCGCGATTCCCAGCGAGAGCGAAGCTATCTTCCCGGTGCGCGTGTCTGTTGCCCTTAGCGAGCCGCCCGACCTTTCAAGCCAGAGCGACCCATGGACCAGCTGGTCCACGGTCTTTCCCCCTATCTCGACCTCGCTTCGCGACCCGAAGGTGACCCTGTTCGTGACAAGATAGGCCCTCTCGTTGACTATGGCGTCCCTGGCCATCCTGCTGAGATGGACTCCCAGGGCTCCCTGCCTGTTCGCGAGGTTTGCGTTTCCTGGGAGCTCGAGGGTGAAGTTCTTGGTGAGGCTGTCGACTATCACCAACTCGCACTCCGACGTCAGCTCTCTCTCAGCGGCCCGCATGACCGCCTCCTCCTGCTCGGCCATGGTCGTCGCCCGAAGATAGACTATGCTCTCAAGGACAACGCTCTTCGTCAGGCCTCTGGCTGCAGCGATCTCTGCGATCCTCTCTGGCCTGAACGAGCCCTCCGTGTCTATGAACAGAGTCCTCCTGCCTTTGATCGAGGAGTACAGTGCCGCTTGCATGGCGATCTGGGTCTTGCCACTGTTGCTCTTACCAAAGACCTCGACGACCCGCCCTGCCCGGTATCCTCCCCCGAGCAGTTCGTCCAGGCTCCTTGACCCGCTCGGGCTGAACCAGAGGGAGGAGGCCCTTTCGGCCGTCTCGGCCCCGTCCATCTCCACCCAATCTTTCAGCCCTCCAAGTCCCTCTTTCATGTCGCGAATCGCACCGATTGCTTTTTAACTGTGATTTTCGCCCTGCGAAAAAGCACGACGTGAATCCTCAACCGCAGGCCCAGCCCCAAGCAAAGCGTCCTCTAAGCGTCCTCCAAAAAGCAACGAGCAAGCAGGTCGCCGTCCGCCTAAAGAGCGAGATAGAGTACAGAGGGAAGATGTCCAACGTCGACCCGTACATGAACGTCATCCTCGTCGACGCAGAGGAGACGGAGAACGGGGCGAAAATCGCAACTTATGGGAAGGTCGTCATAAGGGGCAACAACGTCCTCTACATCAGGATAGAGGACAGACTCTAGGGAGGCCTACCTTTGGCGCAAAGGTCCCTCCACGCTGAGGAAATCAAGGGCCACAGCGTCAGAGACTTCGAAGTAGAGATAGTAGAGAGAAAGGGGAAGGGACACCCGGACAGCTTAATCGACGGCGCCTGCGAAGCCGTCTCGCTGGGTCTGAGTTCTCACTACCTCGGCGAATTCGGCTCGATACTCCACCACAACGTCGACAAGGGTATCCTGGTCGGCGGAAAGTCCCTTGCCAAGTTCGGGGGCGGAAGGGTGAGCACCCCGATCTACCTGATGGTCGCGGGAAGGGCGACCGAGACAGTCCCATTCAAAGGTAAGAACGTCCTCATCCCAGTGGAGGAGATAGCAAGAGAGTCGATCCGCTCCTTCGTCAAGGAGACCATGCGGTTCCTCGACCCCGACAGGCACGTAGTCATCGACACCAAGATCAAGCAGGGCTCGCCCGACCTCGTCTCCGTCTTCATGAGGAAGGGGGTGATGCCCGTCTCCAACGACACCTCCATCGGCGTGGGATTCGCACCCCTTACCCCCACCGAGGGCCTCGTCCTTGGAATAGAGAACAGGCTCAACTCTGCGGCGTTCAAGAAGAAGTACCCGGAGGTCGGCGAGGACGTCAAGGTCATGGGGATGAGGAAGGGGAAGAGGCTCGAGCTCACCGTAGCCGCCGCGATGGTCTCTCCCCTGATCCCCAACGCGAGCCACTACGTCAGCGTCCTCGGCGACGTGGGGAAGGAGATCGACAAGCTGGCCGAAGGCGTGGACCTCGACGTAAGGTACAAGCTCAACGCGGCCGACGACCTGAAGCGGGGCGACTACTATCTCACGGTCACAGGGACCTCGGCGGAGCAGGGCGACGACGGGAACACCGGGCGCGGCAACAGGGTCAATGGGCTCATCTCCCCGATGCGCCAGTACTCCATGGAGGCAACGGCAGGGAAGAACCCAGTGAACCACACCGGAAAGATCCTAAACGCACTCGCAATCCTCTCGGCAAGAGAGATCGTCGACGAGGTCGGGGGAATCAGGGAGGCCTACGTAAGGGTCCTCAGCAGGATCGGGAAGCCGATCGACCAGCCCCTGATCGCGAGCGCCGCCGTCGTCCTGGAGAAGGGGACAAGGATGGGGGCCGTCCGCTCGGACATCCTGTCGATCCTGGACGAGTCCCTGAGGGACATCCGGAAGGTCACGAAGATGATCCTTCAGAAGAAGATCCCGCTATTCTAGGGCAGAAGCTTCGCCCCGGACGTATGCCAGCGCCTTCGCGGGTTCCATCTCCACGTCGAACGCCCTCCTGAAGAACGTGGCTACTGCTTCGACGTCGTGCTTGAGATACTCGGAGGCGTTGGGATGGTTCGCCCTGACCGCCTGGGGCCAGTCGATGAGCCAAACCCTCTCCCCGTCCGTGAGTATGTTGTACTCGCTGAGGTCCGCGTTGATCAGCTCCGCGACCAAGTAGGCCTTCCTCATCGCCTCGAATACAGAGGCCTCCGAGGACCGGGCATCTACCAGGTCCGGGCGCTGCGACAGCCTCACCCCCGTGAGCTGCTCCGAGAGGACTGTGCTCCTGCTGTAGGAAATGACCTCAGGGAACGAAGGCGACAGCCCGCCCAGGTCTTTGAGGGCCTCGTACTCCTTCCTGGCCGCCTCATAGTTGGCGGTCACCCAGTTCTTGATCTCCCCGCCTTCCTGCTGTCGCCTCCTCCTGACCTGCTTGAAGCTGGTCCGACCTATCTTGTAGAACTTGAGCGCATATCTCGTCCCCTCCTCGGTCACTGCTTCGTAGACGTCAGACTCCTTTCCCTTGGCGATTGCCGGCCCCAGTGCGAAGATCAGGTCCTTCTTCACATAGTCCCTCAGGGCCATCACCTCGACCCCCTCCTGTCTCAGTGCGAACCCCTCCCCGCGCCGTTGGGCGAGCCCCTTCTTCACCAGCTCCTGCACCGCGAAGCTGACTCTCTCCTGGGGGAGCCTCGCCGAGCGTGACAGGCGCCCGCGGTCGGCGGAGCCATAGCTCGTGGCGATCCTCTCGAGGGCCGCAAGGGTCCTCCACTCTTCGTCCTTGACGGTCTTCAGGATCCTGGCCGCGCGCTCAATCGACGACAAACTTACTGTGGGTCCCCTCAGGCGTTGTTATTTGAAAGAATCTCGTTAGTTGCGGCCCTTTGAGGCTCTAGCGTAGGCCTCCCAATAGCGGTCGTCCACCGGGCCCTCCAGGCTCTCGCCTCCTCCCTTCCGCCTGAGAAGTAGCCCCCGCCCGGCCCTCACGGCCCCCAACTCCGCCACCGCGATTCGGGCCCTGGCCATCCTTGCCTTGAGGCCACCAACGCTATCCGGCGAGCAAGTGATGAGCAGCGCCCCTTCCCCGAGGGTCCTCAACGGGTCGAGGCCGAACTCGGCGCACACCGCCTTCGCGGCCGGCGATACTGGTATGGCCTCTTCTTCTACCACGAACGCCTTCTTTGATGCAGCCGCCATCTCCTCCAGGCCCCCGATCACCCCGCCCTCGGTCGCGTCGTGCATCGAAGTGACAGCCCCCTCCCCGAGCCCCTCCCTAGCGGCCACGACGGAGTCCCTGACCGTCGAACAGAGTCGTATCATCCTCTCCGCCTTTACGGCCAGGCCTTTGCCCACTCGTTCTCTGGCCCTCTCCGGGAAGGAGAGCGCGAGCGTGGCGGCACCCTCGATTGCCGCATGCTTTGTCATCAGGACCGCATCCCCTGCCCTTGCCATCGCAGGTGTGACGAACCCCCCTCGCCTGGCGAAGCCCAGCATCGAGCCTGCGCCCACGACGGTGAACGCAGCCCCTGGATAACTGCCCGTGTGCCCGCCTATTATCGAAACTCCGAGCTTGCCGCACTCTCGGCCGACCGCGCGCAGATAGCCGCCCCTCTCCGATCCCGCCATCGCGCGCGGAAAGTTGTAGCTGAAAGTGGCGAAGGTCGGGCTCGTCCCAGAGGCGAAGTAGTCAGAGGCAATCAGGTGGACGCTGAGCCACGCCGAGAGTTCGGGCCCGAGCGAAGGGACCATCGAAATGGGGTCCACGGTCGCTATCATCACGTCCCTTCCCCTCAGGGCCACGACGGCGTTGTCGAGCCCTCTCCCCGGCCCCACAAGTACGCGGGGGCTTCTCGAGCCCAGGTTGGGGAAGATCGCGTCTCTCATGAACGAGACCCCGGCCTTGCCCATTGGGCGCAACGACGGAGACCTAGTCGAACCCGAGCCTCTTGAAGGCTGGCCCGGCTGCCTTGACGAGGATCAGGGCGACCGGAATGAATGCCAAGTCGAGGAGGGTCAGAAAGTCTATGCTCGCAGCGTAGAAACCTGAAGTCACGTCCGTCGGCGATCCGTACCCGAAGAGGCCGTAGGTGTAGAAGGCCCAATCGGGGAGGAAGAAGGCCAGCGTCTCAAAGACCGTCGCTCCGACCATCGCAGCTACAAGGGTCTTGGTGCCCCTCTTGCTCGCCCAGGCTACGATGAGCGCCTCCGGGGCTCTTGCCCACACGATGCCCGGCGCATAGATGGCGGGCCACCCTAGGTAGGTGATGTTCAGCGACTCGCCGACGAATGACCCTATCGCTGTCGCGGCGAATCCGGGCCTGGCCCCTGCGAGGACGGCCAGGGCTAGATAGATCGGCGGGGCCCAGGTAATCTCTCCGAGCGGCTCGGGCAGTTTGATCGAAAGGAAGGTCGCCAGCGCGATGAGAGACGAGAAGACTGTTACCACAGAGAGGGCTACTGCGGGGCCGGGGTGCCTCTTTCCGCCGGGGGGATCCTGGCCTGAACCCACTCTGCTCGCCTGTCCGACCACCCTTATAAACTGGTGAATAAGTCGATTATAGGATTGCAGCCCCCGGACGAACTAATGGTCGAGTCTTATCTTCCCGCAATGAGGATTCTCGTGGCGAGACGCCTGCGGTCCATGGGACTGTCGCAGAGCAGGATATCCAGCCTGCTCGGTGTCACCCAGGCATCCGTGAGCAACTACCTCTCATCAAAAGGAGAGAAGCCTTACGCGACCCTCGAGCGTTTCTCGGTGTCCCGAAAGGAGGCTGACGAGAACGTGGGACGGATCTCGGAAGGGGTCCTGGCCGGCCCGGTACAGGGCGTCGAGGCCCTCACCTCGATCTGGACCGGACTGTTAGGGGCAGGGTCCGTGTGCGGACCGCACAGGGCAGACCATCCGGGCCTCGCCGACTGCGAGGTCTGCATCGAGCTTTACGGGGCTGTAGAGAAGAAGAGGTCCCTCGGCGTAGCTGAGGTCTCGGCTGCCGTCCGCATTCTCGAATCATCGGCCACCTTCCCGCTGGTAGTCCCGCAGGTCTCTGCGAACCTGGCCTCCCTGGCCTTCGACTCGGACTCGCCAGACGATGTGGTGGCTGTCCCCGGGCGGATCGTCCGCGTCAAGGGCCGGGCCATGAGCGTGCTTCCGCCCGCCGCAGGTGCGTCGAGCCACTTGTCGAAGTTCTTGCTCACTGCCAGGAGAAGGCGGCCGGAGTTCAGAGCCTGCATCAACCTGCTCTACGACAACGAGATGAAGAGTGCGCTCTCGACAACCCGCGTGCAGAGCATCGAGGTCTCGAGCCGGTCCGTGAGGGGTGAAGGGGACCCAGCCACCGCTGCGCTCGAGCGGAGGCTCAAGGCCCCTGCGACGGACTTCTGGGCAGTGGTAGACCGCGGCGGCGAGGGGATTGAGCCCAGCACCTACCTCTTCGGAAGGAGCGCGAGAGAGGTAGCGACGCTGGCGGTCAGGGTCTCTGATGCCTACGAGGATCTCTTTCGACGAGGGGCCGATGCGCACGCCTCCAAGAAGGCCAAGTAGATCGGCTCCGGGCGCTCGGGCCTGCTGACGTACTCCGGATGGAACTGCGTCCCCATGTAGAACGGATGGCCTTCGAGCTCGAGGATCTCGGCCCGTTTCCCGCCGTCGCTGAACGCCGAGTACTTCAGGCCCCTTTCGCCCATCGCCTTCAGGTACTTCTGATTGACTTCGAACCTGTGCCTGTGCCTCTCACGGATCTTCGCGCTCCGATAGATCTCATAGGCCCGGCTTGGCCTTTCCAGGAAGACATCGTGCCCGCCCAGCCTCATCGTTCCTCCGAGGTCCGAGACATTCTTCTGTTCGGGGAGGAGGTCAATCACAGGATGCCTCGTCTCCGGCGCCACCTCAGTCGTGTTGGCGTCCTCGAATCCGAGGACGTTCCTTGCGAAAGCGACCGTCGCCAGCTGAAACCCGAAGCAGAGCCCAAGGAACGGTATCTGTTTCACTCTTGCGTGGTTGGCGGCGGCAATCTTTCCTTCGATCCCCCGGCTCCCGAAACCTTGAGGAAGGACGATCCCGTCCTGAGCTTCGACGAGCTTCAGTTTTGACGGGTCTGACTCGAGCTCTTCCGACTCGATCCACGAAATCTTCGCCCTGACCCCCTTCGCGGCCGCCGCGTGGGCGAGAGCCTGGTTGACGCTCACGTAGCTGTCGGAGAGGCTGGCGTACTTCCCGATGAGGGCTATGTCTACTTCCCTCCTCTTTCCGACGAACCTCCTGGCGACGCCGTTCCACTTCGACATCTTAGGCCTCGACTTCGTGCCCAGCTGCTTCAGGACGGGCTTCAGTATGCCCTCCTTCGCGAGTAGCCTGGGAACCTCGTAGATCGAGGCCACGTCGGGGTCTGATATCACGCTCCCGAGCGGGACGCTGGTGAAGAGGGAGATCTTCTCTTTGGCCTCCTTGGGCAGGGGCCTGGTGCCGCGAATCACGGCGACGTCCGGCTGGATGCCAATCCTCCTCATCTCCTGAACGCTGTGCTGGGTCGGCTTGGTCTTCATCTCCCCTACGACCGAGAGCTCTGGGGCGAGGCTGACGTGCATGAACAGAGTGCGTCCCCAGCCCTCCTCCATCCTCATCTGCCTGAAAGCCTCCAGGAAGGGCAGGCTCTCAATGTCGCCCACGGTGCCCCCGCACTCGACGACTAGGATGTCGACCCTCTCTGCAGCGGCCAGCTCGCGAATCCTGCGCTTAATTTCATCAGTTATGTGCGGGATGATCTGCACAGACTTCCCGAGGAACCGGCCCTTCCTCTCTTCGTCGATCACCTTCTTGTAGATCTGGCCTGTCGTGATGTTGTTGGACCTTGTCATGTTGACGTTCAGGAAGCGCTCGTAGTTGCCGAGGTCCATGTCGGTCTCGCCTCCATCGTCCGTCACGAAGACCTCCCCGTGGGTGTACGGGTTCATCGTACCGGCATCGAAGTTCAAGTAGGGGTCGATCTTGAGGCAACTTACCTTCAAGCCAGAGAGCTGGAGAAGCTTCGCAACCGAGGAGGTTGTAATGCCCTTGCCGAGGCCTGACATCACCCCTCCAGTCACGAAGAGATATCTCGGCATATTGCAGCCGAACGATTTCTATAATTAAGCGTTGCTGGCAGGAATCGCCTTCTTCATCGGGCACCGAACCTACTGCGCTGTGGCGTGTGTGATAACTGCCAGGTCGGAGACGTCCACCAGAAGTTTGCTGACCCTGTCCAGCGAGCCCAGGATCTCCGCGACTCCGCTCCCTTCTCCGCCCTGCCTTGAGGAGGCCTCCGCTATCAGCGCGTTCACTTCTCCAGCAAGGCTCTGAACCTTCAGGTTCGGCGATCCGAGCCTCCCGGCGCGCCTCGAGATGAAAGCCTTGGTGGCCAGCTCGTTCATCTCAATCAATCGAGAGACGCACGAACCATATGCCCTGGAGGCCTGCTTCGAAGTGGGGGACGCGTTGAGCCTCTTGGAGAGCTCCGTAACCGCGTCGCCCACGCTCTCGAGGAAGCTGGCGACCACCCTGTAGTCAAGCACGTCGACGGGCGTCAGGCCGTAGCTCTCTGCTACCCCCGGTCTGATTATCGCGTCCCTCGTCGCCCTCACCAGGAGGAAGTACAATCTGTCGACCTCGTCGTCCCTCTCTCCGACGATCGCCAGTAGCTTCCTGTCCCCCTTTGCGAGGCCCTCCAGCGTGTCCCTGAGCATCCCCTCGAGGAGGCCCGACATCCTCCTCACGATCCTCTCGGGCACGATCGCCGAGGACTCCAGGAGGAACTGAACGGTCATCCTCTTCGAGTCCTCGTCCATGATCTCCAATCCCACGAGCCTCCCCATCGTGGCTTTGATCCCCGCCCTGTCTTCTCTCGAGATCACGTTCCGCCCCTGGATCCTTATCACGTCGTAACCCAACAGGTATGCTCCAGTGAGGTCGTTCCTCACCTGGGCGAGGTCTTCTCCGGGGTACTCGATCACGACCTCCTTTGGCTTCTCCTGGACATCTTCGATGGGTCTCAGGAGCAGCTTCCTGCCCGAGAGCTCTTCCACCGAGACCGTGGCGCCCTTCGTGATCCCGTTCTTCTTCGCCCACGCCTTTGGAATCGAGACGAGATACGTCCCTCCCCCCATCTCCAGCACCTTGCGGGCGTTCACACTCTATAGAAGTCCGAGTTCTCTATATGCTTTGACTGATCTTCAGGGGCTACTGTGGGACTGGAGCAGGCTTGTTGACCTGCTTGTTGACCGCATCGGCGAGGTAGTGCCCCCTGAGGGTGACCTTCGCGTCCTTCACACCATTCACTGCGAGGAGCCCTTTCTTTATGTCGCTGGCGATCTTCAAGGCGAAGACGGGAGGACAGTATTGGGCTGTCAGGTGAAACTCGAGGTCCACGTGCCCGCCGTCCACCTGCACCTTGTCGATGAGTTTCAGATCCGTGATGGGCCTTCCGAGCTCCGGGTCGATGATCTTAGACATCTCAGCCTCGATGGCAGTCGCTTCCACCTTGACTTCGGACATGCCCCTTCGAGCCCGCTCTCCATATTTATCGGTTGACCTACGCCTCCACGTGGCCCGGCCCCCCGTCAGCTTGAAACACGCGCCTCGTCCCGGCCGGTGGCCTGGATGAAGGTGGCAAAGATGCTGATCATCGACGGCCTTGTGCACGGCGTCCTCTTCAGGGCCTCGATGGCCCGCCTCGCCTCCCAGCACGGGGTGAGGGGATGGGTCAAGAACCTGGCCGACGGTTCCGTACAGGCGCACCTGGAGGGGGAACCATACGACGTGGCTCTTCTGGTGGAGTGGGCGAGGAGGGGGCCCCCGCGCGCACGGGTCGACTCGGTCATAGTGCGGGAGGCGGCTGTGCGGAGGCATCACGATTTCAAGATTGAAGGCTAGCTCCATCGAAGCGTTTAAGCCCGTCCTGAGCCCCGCGGCCTCCGCTTGAAGAAGGTCGCAGTGATCAAGGGGGACGGGACCGGCCCCGAGCTGGTCGGAGCGACCCTTGAAGTCCTGAAAGCTGCGGGGACATCCGCGGAATTTCTTACCTGCGAAGCCGGGTCTGAATGGTGGGAAAAGAGCAAGGGCCCGACCTTCGTCCCAGACGCCTCATGGAAGGTCCTCGAGTCGGCTGACTGCTGCCTCAAGGGCCCGACCACGACTCTCCCGATTCCAGGCACGCCTCGGAGCGTCGCTGTCAGCATCCGCCAGCGTTTCAATCTCTATGCGAACGTCAGACCGGTCAAGACCTTCCCCGGACAGAAAGGGCCCCTCGGCGACGTAGACTTCGTGCTTGTCAGGGAGGCGACCGAAGGCCTGTATGCCGGGATAGAGCACAAGCTCTCGGACGACGTCTCGATTGCCATCAGGCTGATCACGAAAGACAAGTCCACGAAGGTCGCCAAGTTCGCATTCGAGGAGGCTGACAGGAGGGGGTGGAAGAAGGTCTTTGCCATCTCGAAAGCCAACATCCTGAAGGTCACCGACACCATGTTCCTTGACTCCGTCAGGGGCGTAGCCAAGGCCCACAAAGGGGTCGAGCTCGAGGACCTCTTCATCGACAACTTCGCTCAGCAGCTGGTGAAGAATCCCCAGAGGTTCAATCGGTCCGTCATCGTCGGGACCAACCTGTTCATGGACATCATGTCAGAAGAGGCCTCGGGGCTCGTCGGGAGCATCGGCGTCGTCTACTCTGGGAACTTCGGTGACGGCTACGCCATGTTCGAGCCCGCGCACGGCAGCACTCCCAAGTACGCAGGCAAGGACAAGGTGAATCCTACGGCCACGATCCTCTCGGGCGCGTGGATGCTGGACTACCTCGGAGAGAAGAGGGCAGCGAAGGCCATCTTTGGCGCGACCCATGCGGTGATGAAGGAGGGGACCCATCTCACCTACGACCTCGGCGGCAAATCGGGCACCAGAGAGATGGCCAGGGCGATCATCAGGAAACTCTAGGATCCGCCGGGGCCTTCCTGGACAGGGCCTTCAACACGGGGTACGCCACCAGCAGCGACAAGGCGGCGAAGACCGACCTCTCGGGAGGATAGAGCCAGAAGACGATCGAAGTCCTCGCAGCCCAGGCATCAGGGCTCAACAGAGAGTAGACCTGAACCTGTAGGGTCTGGCCGACCAGAGTGCCGACAAGTTGCCCGCAGAGCTCCGAAGACAACGCGACCGCGCCTATGAAGAACGGGCTCAGCCTCGACAGCGCACCCCTCTTCTCGAGGAGGAGGGCGAAGCCCAGCAGCACGAAGCCGACTGAGTGGAACCAAACGAACGGGAACCCAGCGACAAGCAGCACCGAGACGGGGTCGAGGACGTAGACGGCAAGGGCCGCGACGGGCACAACCACCGCGGCGACCCTCCTTCCTGAGAACGCAAGCCCAGCGGTAAGGGCAATGGCCACGTCCGCGGCCAGTATGGGAATCCCGAACGCGTCGAGGACAATCCTCCCCAGCGCGACGTCGATGAAGTCGCCGACGACGGCCGCGAGCCCTCCGACGGCCGGCCCGAAGACCATCCCTCCAATCGGGGCCACGACCTTGCTCGCCGACAGGAACCCGGCGCCTACTACCAGCTTGGAGAGCGGGACAAGGCCGAGTACCGCGTAGACCGCCGCGAAAGATGAGGCGGCCGCGACGAGCGCAGTCCTACGCTTCGGCCTCAGCAAGGGACACGGGCGGCCCGCCCTGGAGTCTTAACACTTTCACCCACGCCTCCCATCATGGGCCCTCTCGCTGCTAATCTTTTTAGTGCGCAGCTCAGGACCGCGCAACCATGGCTTCCGGGGACGTGGAACTGAAGAAAGCCGCCGAACTGAAGCTCTGGCTCGAGGAGAGGATAGCAGAGCACGAGGAGGAGATCGGGAGGCTCAGGGAGACGCTTGGGTATGTCGACGCTACACTGAGGGCATCCACTTTCCGCCCTGCCATCGAGATGATGGCAGAGCCGAGGGAGGCACCTGAAGTCCGAGAGATCAAGCGCGACAAGGGCGGAGAGGTCATCGCGACTGCTGCGGTGACTCCCGACAGCGTCTCTGTAGAGCCGGTCGGCGGCGTCGGCCTGAAGGCGGCCACCCCGCCGTTCAAGTCATTCCTCGTCACCAAGATCCTGCAGGGAATGAAGACGAAGGACGAGGAGCTCGTCAGGGCGGGGAAGCTCTCGAAGGGCCTCGAGCTGCGCTTCGACGTGGAGGAGAAGAACGGACTCGTGGGACGCCTTACCGTCGAGAACTATAGGGACAAGGCCAGGCTCAGCGAGATCCTGAGCACGGTGTCCTGGACCTTCTCGCGCATGCTCGAGAAGTAGTCACCGAGCCTTCCTCACCTCGGACTCGGTCGGAGGAAGGCCCTCCTTCGATGCCAGGTACAGCCGCGCCGCCCTGTTGGCGAACCTCAGTCTCGCCTCGTCCGCTTCATCTCTTAGCCTGCAGAAGATCGTGCCTGCGTCCCAGACATCGCCCGCGCCGGTGAGGCGAAGAGGGTTCGCTCGGGGAGTCTTCGCCTCGAAGACCTTGCTCCCGCTGCTTGTGTAGGAGGCATCCTCGCAGTGCAGGTCGAACGACACGCCCAACCACCTCGCGAGGCCGCTGCAGAGCTCCCTCCGCGAAGCACTCCCAATACCCAGTGTCCCTGCAGCAAAGACTGCCTCCTGCTCGTTCATGCTCACCCAGTCTGCCGTCCCCCCGCGCCTGATAGAATCGAAGAGCTCGCGAACGTCTCCACCCCTGTCCCGGAAGTCCGCTGGGTCGACAAAGATCCGCGCATCGGGCCCCAGCCTCTTTCTCAGCCCTCTGAGGAGCTGGGTCCCCTTGCTGTTCGCGGCCCAGTTGACGGAGCAGACCACCTTCGCCGACTTCAAGCCCTTCCAGTCTTCCGGCCCAAGGATCTCGGGCCCGAACTCGCCCGCGAGGCCGGGGTCGGAGAGCATCACGTTCGTCCTCCCCTCCAGCGCCACCGTCAGGCCCGGCTCACCGTCCTTGATCCTCAACTCGGCGTCGAGGCCCTCGAATGCAGCCTCGAGCATGCCCACGTGGGGCGGATCGCAGTGGGTGATCAGCAGAGTCTTCAGTCCCAGGCGTGCGAGCGCATGTGCGAGGTTGACGGCGTTCCCGCCCCTGACCTCCGCCTGCTTGACCCCATGTATCCCTCCGCCCCCCTCCCTGGACTTTGCGCCGATGGCTCCCGTAAGGTCTCCAAGGTCGGACGTGAACACGAGCCTGTCGACATAGAAGTCGTGCATGACCGCGACGTCGTGGGCTCGCGCCATTCTACTTCAGGATCTTGATGCTCTTTACCGCCTTCAAGGAGCTGACCTCTTCGATGGTCTCCCCCGAAAGCTGGCCCTCGACGACCAGCGTCATCTTGGCGTCCTGGACCATGTCCGGGTCATCAGCAAGGGCCTGCCTGACGACCATCCCATGCCTGGCGAGGATCGCTGCCACCCCGGCCATCACGCCCGGAGACCTGGGGTCAGCCTCGACCACCAGCGCCGTGTATCCCAGCTGAGACACGAGGTCGACCAGGCTGGTGCCGAGGGGCCTCGTCCTTGAGAAGATTGAGTAAAGGTACCTGTTCTTGCAGATCTGGTCCACCGTCTGCTTGACGACCCTCCTGTCGACTCCCACCGCTCTCGCGACCGAGGAGTAGTCCAGCTCGACGTCGCCCACGTAGATCTTCAGCTCCTCAGTGACCCTCATCCCGCACTCTATCATCTTCCTTACTACGTCGGGCCTGACGACCTGTCTTGCGAACTGCTTCCGGATGTTGGGCCACACGTTGGCCGCTCCGCGCCCAGCGGCTTTTGAGGCTTTGGTGAGCCAGGCCCTATTCGTAGGCCCTTGTGACCTTGACGCCGTCGACCAGCATCCACGGACACAGCGTGGGCGTGTCCACCTCCCACCACTCGATCCACTCCCTGGACTTTGAAAGCAGCCTGACCGAGGAGAAGAAACGAAGCAGGTCCCCCCCGGCGCGCATCCCCTTCAGCGACTTCACGACCTTCCCGTTCTCCACCAAGTATGCGCCGTCCCTGGGAACCGTCGAGAACTCGCCCGTCCGATAATTCTTGAACCTGGTGTACCAGTTGCTCGTCAGAATTATCCCCCTCTTCATCTCCTTGAGCATCTCGTCGTAGTTGGAGTCCCCCTGGCCGACCTCGATGTTCCATGGGTGCGGCGTCACAAGGCCCGCGCTCCCCGTCGTCTTCGTCTTCCACTTCTTCGCGGTGGTGAGGTTGTGGAAGTAACCTTTCAGTGTCCCTCTCTCGATCACCTTGGTCGTACCGGTTGGGCTTCCTTCGTCGTCAAAGACTCGCCCGCCGAGGCCTCCCTGAGTGATCCCATGGTCGGTCAGGCTGAACGCCCGTGAAGCGACCTTCTTACCCAGCTTCTCGGCGAGGTAGGAGGTCCCAGCATCCACTGCGAAGGCCGATGCGGCACCTGCGACCGTCTCTACGATGTTCGAGGCGACGGTGGGGCTGAGGAGCACTTCGTAGGTTCCCGCCTCAGGCTCGGACGACTCGACCATCTTCTTCGCGTCGTGGCCCGCCCTCCTCCCGGCCTCGGCCGGCTGGAAGCCTGCCAGCGACGAAGAGCAGGAGAGCCCGTGCCCGCTGGCGTCCTTCTGGGCGAAGGAGCGGATGTTCAGAGTGATGGCGGTCCTCGAGTCGGTCCCCCTGGCCCCTGCCGATGTGAGGATCGAGTAGGTCACCACACCCGCGTCGATGACGCCTGCAGACCTCTTGCCGCCGGCCTCGTGCGAAGCCTCGATCGCGCTCTTCGCAAGGCCCGGAAGAGCCTCGCCCATGTCGACCAGCCTCTTGTCATAGCTGACCCTGCTCGCGGAGAACTTGGTCGCCTTCTCGGGCAGGGGGACGTACTCCGACACGGGGAGCCCCTTGAGGGAACCGAACAGGTCCCGGACGAACTTCTTCACGCTCGACGAGTCGAGGTTCGACGTGGAAGCGATCGCCCTGCGCTTGTTCTTCGCGAGGTACACCGTCAGTTCGGCTTCCTCGACCTGGTTGACTACCGTGACGCTGCTGTTGGCGAACCTGATCATCCTGTCGGCGCTCCTTACTCCCAGCGAGACCGCGTCGTCCGCGCCCAGCTTCCCAGCCGTCGAGACCGCCTCTTCGTTGAGGCCCTGAAGGTCCAACTACCTTCTCACCTTGCTCCCAGCTTTATCCCCTGCAGGAGGGTCTCGGGACCGCCCGTCCAGACCGGGGCCCCCTGGGACGGGTCGCCCTTCCCGCAGACCGCGGCCTCGAACTCCATGTGCTTGCTCCTGGCTTTGACGCTTCCCCAGAGCCGGGGCGTCGTTATCTCAAGTACCGGCGCCTTCACGAGACCCTTCGTCTCACCCTTCTCGATCAGATAGGCCTCGAGGGCAACGTACCTCTGGTTGAGCCTCTTGTCGTCGATGTTCCACTCCGTGAAGGTCTTGAAGAATACTCCGTGCTTCACCTCCTTGATCAGTTCCTCCGTCGAATAGTCGCCGGGCTCCACGAAGGTGTTTGACATCCTGATGATGGGCTCCCTGTCGAAGGACACCGACCTGGACGCCCCGTTGCTCCTCAGCCCGAACTGGGTCGCGGTGTTCCTGTTCTGGAGGAACTCGTTGATTATGCCGTCCTTGATCAGCCTCCTCTTCTTCGCCTGGACTCCTTCCTCGTCGACTGGGGTGTACCCGTTGGAGTGAAGCAGAGTCGGGTCGTCGCTTATGTTGGCTTCCGTGCTGCCGATCTTCCTCCCCAGGCTGTCGGCTTTGAGGTACGACTCTCCGGCCTGAGCGCCCTCCCTCCCGAGGACCCTGTCTGCCTCCTGAGGATGCCCGACGGACTCGTGGGCCGCGATGCCCGAGAGCTCCGGACTTAGCACCACGTCCAGGGTGTCCGTAGGAGGCTTGCCCGCGGTCTTGAGGACGCGCCCGAGGGTCCTGGCCTCCTCCTCGATCTTCTCCACCAGATTGACCCTGTCAACGACCTCCAGGCCTCCGGTCTCTCCCTGCTGGATGAACCTCTGGACCGCCGAGCCTCCCTCCATCGCCGTCAGGGAGCCGAAGAAGCCTACCCTCGGGAGCCTCGCCTCGACCTGGGCCCCGTCGCTGTTGATGAAGTACTTCTCTTCGAGCTCTGCAGCAAGGAACAGAAGCCTTCCCGGTATCTTTACCCCAGCCCTCCCATCAGCTATCCGCTTCTCGATCTCTACCAGCACCTTCCTGAGCCATCCCGCGTCTGCGTTCTCGACCTTCTTGCTCTCTGGCGCCGCCCACTTGCGCCTGGAAGCCTTCGAATCGTCGAATGAAATCGGCTTTGCCAAAAGCGACGACGAAGCCTTCGCAAGCCTGACCGCCCTCGCCGCGATGTCAGAGACCGCCTCACGCTTCATGTCGTTCGTGGCCCCGAACCCCAGGGCTCCCCTTGCGATGACCCTGATCCCGATGCCGTACCCTTCGCCGAAGAACGAGGGCTGGGCTTCGCCGTTCTTGAGGACGTACTGCCGCGCCCTCGTGCTCTGAACTCTCGCCTCAGCGTAAGAAGCGCCGGAAGCCCTTGCCTTCGAGACCGCGGCCTCGGCGAGGTCCTTGGCCTCTTCGCGCTTCATGGTCACTCCGGCCTGTCACTCGTTATTTGTGCCTTTGGCGGCTCAACGCTCCCTTGTCTTGCGGCGCCCCCCTCTCTAGACCAGCGTCTGAGGCGCGGCCCCAGGAGCGACAGCACAAGATACGCGAAGACCCAGACCAGGAAGAGCTCGCCTATCGTCACGTACGTCCCACCCGAGGAGAGGAAGTAGTAGAAGACAATCACAATCAGGATGAGAAAACCGAGGCCTCCGTAGAACACGACCGCCTGTCTTCGGTTCGTCTCTGGGGCCCCCTCCTTCGTCTACAGCTTGCGCAGCTCGGAGGTCATCCTCTTGATGACGTCGAAGCCGCCCTGCCAGAAAGCCGCGGAAGCTACGTCCACCCCGACCTCGTCCAGGATCTTCGCCGGGCTCGCCGAGCCTCCGTAGGCTAGGATCTTCCTGTACTTCGGGACGAACTCCTTCCCTTCCTTTGTGTAGGAGTCATAGAGCGCAAGGCTGAGCAGGTTCCCGAAAGCATAGGCATAGCAGTAGAAGGGAGTGCGGAAGATGTGAGGGATGTACGTCCATTCCCACTTGAACTCGTCGGGGACAGCGACTGCGGCGCCGAACTGCTCGGCCAGGATCCTTGAGTAGACTCCACAGAGGTCGGAGACTGTTGCGCCTTCTACCACCTTCGAGTGCGCCTCGTTCTCGAAGACCACGAAGTAAGCCTGCCTCCCAATGGTCGCGTACATCGAAGAGATCTTCTCCAGCAGCACGGCCCTCCTGAGCTCCGGGTCCTTCTCCTCGCGCATGTACTTGTCGAACAGGATCATCTCTCCAAAAACCGAGGCCGTCTCGGCTAGGACCAGCGGCGGCTGGAACGTGAGCACCGAGTGCGAGGAGGCCAGCTGGCTGTGGACCGCATGGCCAGACTCGTGGGCGATGGTGTAGACGTCTCTCGTGGCCCCCGAGTAGTTGAGGAACATGTACGGAACCACGTCCGGCGTTATGCTCGCGCAGTAGGCGCCGTTGGTCTTCCCCTTCCTTGGGCTGGCGTCCACGTGGCCCCTCTCGAACACCTTGATCATCAAGCCGGCGATTCTTGGGTCGAACTCCTTGTAGGCGTCCGAGACCATCTGCACGGCAGTCGCGTACTCGAATTTCCTCTCCTTCTTCGCCAGCGGCGCGTAGATGTGATACCTCGACATCTTAGGCAGTCCAAGCATCTTTCCCTTCAGCCTGAAGAACTCCTGGAAGACTGGGGCGTTGGCCCTGCAGGACTTCAGGAGGGTGGCGACCGCCTCGTCGCTCACGTCGTTCTCTAGGTTCCGGGCTGAGATCGGCGAGGCGTACTTCCTCATTTTGATGTTCTCGTTTCCCCAGTCCCTCACGATCGTCCTGTAGACTTCACCGAGGATTTCGCCCTCCTTCGCATACCTGCCAAGCAGGGCCTGGTACGCGGCCTCCCTCGTCGGGGCGTCAGCAGAGGTGAAGAGGCGCGTTACCTCGTCGACGACCATCTGCCTTGGCTTTCCGGACGCGTCCTTGAGCGCCCTTCCCTTCACCTTCACGGTGAAGGTGAACCCGGAGACGACCTTGTCGTAGTGATGGGTCCATCCCGCGAAGCCAGTCACGTTCTTCAGATTGACCGCCTGCTCCACTTTCTCATCGAGGGTGAACGGCTTCAGGTCGCGCCAAAGCCCGAGGAAGTGCCGGTAGTCTGGGTCCGACGGAAGGAGCTTCGCAACGTCTTGACCCTTCAGGCCCGTCCACCAGAGTCTGAAGAAGATGGCCCTGTTGTCCACCTCCGCCTTGATTTCTTCTGCGGTGTCCAGGGCAGCCTTCGCCTTCTGGTCGCCCGTGTCCGTCGAATAGCGCATGTAGGCATGTGACCCGAGCCTTGCGACGTCCTCGTACATGCTCTCATAGAGCTTCAAGGCATCCGCTACCTCGCCCGGACCGAAGTTCGCGAGGTTCTTCCTCATCCCCTCGAACGTACCGGCCTTTGCCCTCAGCCCGGCGACAGTCCGCTCGAAGCCTCCGGACTCGGCTCCTGGAAGGGCGTCGTCTAGGTCCCAGTTTCCTGGCTCCAGTTTCAGCCTCTGCAACGGCCTCACCGCCGAGTCCAGCTCATAATAAGCTGTCACCGGTCTGACAGAGAGAGCGGGACCCCCTTTGCCGGGGGCCTCAACGTCCAGGCTTCCTTCCCCTTGAATGTGGCAAACAGGTCAGGTCGCTCAGTGTGGATGGGTATCACGACCTTCGCCCCCACCTTCGCCACCGCGTCCTCCACCCCTCGCATCGGCGCATGCCCAGACGCGTGAAGCTGCCGGTAGTCGAACCCCAGGTGGTCTATCCAGTTGCGTATCACCCCTTCCTCGCGCTCTCCCTCCTCGTTGAACGCCTCCGTGGCGGCATGGATGTAGACCCCGCCCGGCCTGGGCTTGATGTCCACGAGCTCCGGGAAGTTCCAGGCCTCTAGGTGGAGGAAGACGCTCCCCTGCTTCTCGCTCACTTCTGTCGCCGTGATGCCATGGTCGAGGAACCTGCGTTCCCAGGGCCGATAGTCGGAGTCTTCGAAGGTCCCCGACCTCTTCCTCTTCACGTAGACCCGAACCTCATCGCCAACCCTCGGGACCTTGAGCTTCTTGTCGGCAGCCAGCTTCTCAAGGAGGACCGCAGTCTTCATGGAGACTACAAGGGTCCTCCCCGTCTTCTTCGCCGCTGCGTCAAATGTGTTGATCCTGTCGACATCGTTCCCCCTGAAGGTGGAGAAAGCTAGGTTCTGAGTCCCGGCCACAATTGATGTAGCTTCCTGGAGGACTTCCTCCTCGCTCGAGTCCGACTTTCCGTCTCCCTCTCTGACCCTGGTCCCTTCGGTGAGAAGGACGTCCGGCTTGGCTTGCTGCGCCGCGTCGAGGAAGTCCTGAGTCATCCTGCCCGCAGGTCCATGAAACCTGAAGTCCCCCGTGTAGGCCATAGTCCCCTCGCTGTGGTGTATCACAAATCCGTAGGCCCCCGGTATCGAATGGTCCACGTGGACGGGGACGAACTCGAACGCGCCGACCTTGAAACTGTCTCCCGTCCTGAATTTCCTGAGCTCCCGCCCGTCGAGCGGCGACCCGGAGGCCTCGCTGTAGGCATCATGGATGAGAGCTGTCGTCTCCCCGCAGTAGACTGGGATCTTGGGGTCGATGTACGAAATCCGCCCCATGTGGTCGCTGTGGTAGTGGCTGAGGACGACTCCGTCGACTTCGGGGTCGGTGTATCGCATCTTTGTGTTCTGAAGCGATTCCTCGGAGTAGAGGCCTTCGATCTGCGGCAGGAGCCCGAACTCGAAGAGGTCCCCCGCCCCATTCACCCCTCTGGGGGCGATGAACGAATCAAAGTAGTCGGCTCCCTCGACGAACCCTGTCCCAAAGTCGAGCAGTACCTTGGACCCAGAATCTTCAAGCAGGAACTTGTTGCCCCCAATCTCGCCGACCCCCCCGAAGCAAGTGAGGCGGGGACCCATCTGGCCCTAGGAACCTTCCAAGTTACTTAATCCTTTAACGGGTCCGGCCTTCGCGGTCTCTCAACAACGGATAAATACAAATGTGGACCAAGAATTCGCGTTGTTCCTGCCGTCGTTGGTCCTTCAGGCCGGCTCCGACCTCATCTCAGCATTCGCCATCCTGGCCATAGCCATAGGGCTCGCTGGCTTGGCCATCCTCCTCCTCTTCTCAAAGAAGAAGATCTAGAACGATGCTGGCCGCGGTGATCTTTGACGTAGACGGCACCCTCGTCCGGTACAAGTTCGACGTCTTCGGAGCGAGGACGGCCATGGTCCGCGCCCTAGAAGACCGCAGCTACGACGTGACCGGGCTTGGCCCCGAAACCCCCATCCAGAAGATACTGGACGCGGCCAAGAGCCAGTCGGGGGAGTCATACTCTTCCCTTAGGCCGGAACTCTATTCCATTCTCGACGCTGTCGAAGAGGGGAACGCAAGCAGCGCGACCGTCTTCCCAGGTACGCACGAGACCCTGGACGCGCTCTCGGCCAAGGGAGTGAGGCTGGGCATCGTCACCAACAGCGGGAAGAAAGCAGCTAGGAGAATCCTTGAGAGGAACGGCCTGGTCTCGAAATTCGAACTCGTGCTCACGAGAGACGACGTTTTCCAAATGAAGCCTCACCCGGAGGGGCTGCTCAGGGCGGTCGCGGGCCTTGCCTCCACTCCTCTCTCCGCGTGTTATGTCGGAGACAGCGTGCAGGACGTCACCGCGGCTCGAGAAGCAGGCCTGCGCATCGTCTCTGTCGCGACCGGGTCGTACACCGAGGTTGCCCTGAGGTCAGCAGGGGCTCCCATGGTCGTCTCCAGCCTCCCTGAGATTCTTGGGGTCCTGGAGGTCTGACCGCCCAGCATCCGGCAGAATCCATAAAGCCGGGACCCTTCACACCCGGGTTGTTTTCATATGCCACGCTCTTCGACGCCGCCCTTCTATATCGTGGGCCTTCCAGAAGAGCCGATAGAGGCCGCAGAGGCGAAGGTCAAATTCGAGCGGCTCTCCTCCGAGCTCTACAAGGTCTTCCCATTCATCGAGGAAGTCCGGGCCGTAGTGAAGACGAAGAAGGCCTCCAAGACCCACGCGCGATACGAGGTCTCAGTCGAGGTCTTCACGCCTCGAGACAGGCGTGCCTTCTCGGAGACCGGCTACAACCTCGCGGCTGTGTTCGATTCGATGGGCCCCAAGATGAAGAGGCTACTATCGTCCAAGCAGTCGAGGGTGACCGCGACCCACGGCGAGTCGCTGAGGAAGAAGCTCGAAGAGTAGGCCCGTCTGGCCAGGCCTAGTTCAAGATCTGATAGTAGGCCTCAAGCGAGGTCCTGCGGATCCTCGGGTCTTTGTCTCCTTCGGAAGACTCTTTCAGCGCCCCTAGGAACCTTCGGTCCGCCAGCGCGGGCATCACTTCGCTCGACAGATACTGCCTGACCCGGAACTCCTTGTCGCGGAGAAGTACCTCCTTCAGCACTTTGACCTCCTCCTGGAGAGCCACACCTCTACTCTTGATCCCCTTCAGTGCCCCGATTCTTGCCCTCGTCGGCTTCCCGTACCTCAGGTTCTCCAAGATCGTCTCTGAAGCTTCTCTTCCTTCGACCCCTCCGATTGCGTGCAGGCACGCCTCGGAGAGGACTAGGTTGGTCGTGTGAACCTTCATCGCCTCCTTGAGGATCGGCAGGGCACCATCCTTCCATACCTTGGATAGCGAGAGAGCAGCTTCGCACCTCACGTACGGGCTCGGGTCGCCCTTCAGAAGTCCTGACAAGGTCTCCTTGGCCTTGTCTGCCGTGAAGTGGCCGAGGGCCTCCGCTACCGCCCGCCTGACCCTGCGGTGCTGCGGAAGGCCAAGACCGAGAAGGGCCACCAGGGCCGACTCGGAGCCGATCACGCCGAGGGCTCTAATCGAGGCGCTCCTTACAGCCCAGAACTGTTCCTTCGTGGCAGCCTCGATAAGGGCGGGAATCGCTGAGTCAGCCTTCACCGCTCCTATAGACCCCGCCGCGTCCTCCCTGCTCGAGGCGTCCTCGCTCCCTCTGAGCTGAGCAACCAACAGGTCGATGCCCTTCTTGAATGCGACCTTCTTCAGTATCCATCGTTGCGGGTCCACCTCGACGATGTTCGGCCGCGAAGCCAAGCCGAAAGAGAATGACTGTTCCTCGGTTCTGAGCCAGACCCTGGTGCTCGCCCTCTTCCCGCCGACGTAGAAGACTACCTCGAGTGGAAGCTTGAAGCGGGGGGTCCCCATCTCCAACTTCTGGACCTGCTTCATAGTAACGGTCGCAACCTTTGAGCCTTCGTCCCAGTCGTAGGCTACCTCCAGCTCGGGAAAGCCCGGGCTGAAGAAGGCCTGCTCAAAGAATTCCTCGAGGGATACCCCGCTGGTCTTCTCCATGGCCTTCCTCAAGTCGTGCGTGTCGACGTTGCCCAGTGCGTTACTTCTCAGATGCTCGGTAATGCCTGCGAAGAAAGCCCTGTCGCCTATCAGGTACCTGAGCTCGTGCAGCATCCACTCGCCTTTCTGGTAGGTGGTGTGGTCGAAGACGTCGTCATGATAGACATACTCTCTGTCAACTATGGGCCTCCTGTATCTTTTCTCGTCCTCTTCGAAGTACTCCTCGGCCCTCGCCCAGAGGTCCCATCTGAAGGCATCCACCCCTCTTGTCTTCTCAAGATAGAGGCCCTGGAAGTATGTCGCGAAGCCCTCGTTGAGCCATGCGTGCGACCAGTCGACGCAAGTTACGTAGTCCCCGAACCACTGGTGGGCGAGCTCGTGCGCCACCAGGTTGACCGCGTTTGTCTGGGGCGCCCCATAGGAGGTCGAGAAGTCTTCCTCCGAGTCGGCTTCGGGGAAGTAGTTCATCGCGAGCGTGGTGGCGTTGAAGTTCTCCATCCCTCCGTAGATGAAGTCCTCAACGACGGTCTGGGAGTACTTGGGGTACGGGTACTTCATGCCGGTCAAGGCCTTGAAGGCCTCCATCATCGCAGGCGTCTCGCCGAAGTACCTGAGGGCGTCGGCCCTTTTCGACTCTGGGAAGTAGTACCCGAGCTTTATCCCATCCACCTCGTCCGTAATCTCCCCGAGCCTCCCGGCCACGAAAGAGGTGAGGTAGGTCGGGTGAGGCGTCTCCTCCAACCAGTGGAAAGTCGAACTCTCCCCGTCCTCAGTCATCGAGACGAGGCGCCCGTTGGAGACGACCCTGAATCCTCTCGGGACCCTCACTACGATCTCGCTGCTCGACCTTTCGTTAGGATGGTCGAAGCAGGGGAACCAGTACCTCGCAAATTCGGACTCGTTGTGCGTCCAAGCCTGGACTTCCTTCTCCGGGTGTTCCACGTCTGGCCCAGTGAAGTAGACTCCCTCGGAAGGAATGGCCCAGTAGTCCACCTTGATGGTCGTACGACTTGTCACTGGACTTGGAAGGTGGACCGCGAGGACCTCGCCGTTGTGCTCGAATTTCAGGTCGCTGTCTCCGAGGGTCACCCCGGTTATCGTCATCGAGCGGGCGTCGAGCTTGACTGTCCGCAGCTCTTCCGCGATCGGCGAGACTGTCAAAGAGCAGGAGCCGGAGATCTTCTTTCCCTTGAAGTCCACGTCTAGTTCAATCTTGACGTGCTCTGTCCTGAACTCCCTTGAAGCCGGGTAGTGTAGGGTCGACTCGGGCAGGCGGAACGACTTGTACGCCCCTTCCATGTCGCCGACGCCCAGAGGTCGCCAGAAAAACCTTCCACCTTCCTCGCATGGCCTCCGAAAGACGTGAGAGGCCGCGGGGACTGACTTGAGCCCGGGCTAGAGATAGCCCCAGCTCAACAGCATGTCGCTGTCGTGGGTCCACTTGTGGCCGATGTCAGTCCTGTAGAACATGTTGGGAATCATCACGTTCTTCACGTTCGCGTAGGCCTTCTCTATCGCATCAGCCATCGTAGCCCCCGACCCGGTCACTACGAGCGCGTAGCCCGACTGCCCTGCGATGTGCCAGTCTCCCTCCTCAAGCTTAACCTCTCCGATGTGGATGCCGTCGAGGCTCTGGCGCCTGAAGAGTATGGTCGCCCCCTCGGAATACTTCTTGAACGCCTTTTCGTCTTCGAAGGGCCAGGGAGGAATGGTGACGACCACTCCGACCTGATACCCTTTCTTCGCCTTCAAGACGGCCTCCTTCCCTTCAGCGAGGTCGTGGACGAGGGTGCCCCAGTCGCTTGTGATCCCCTCCATCTGGATGCTAATCGTCGGGTACCCGAACCTCGACGTCCACTCCAGAGGCCAGGTCCCCTTGGCGTTGGCGATGCAGTTGATGTCGATGTACCCCACATAGTGGCTCTCGGCCAGCTTCTCCTTCATCTTGAGCAGGGTTCTTTCGAAAACGGGGCTGTCCTTCGTGTAGAAGACCGTCGTCCCCATCTCGCCAGTACTTGGGCCCAGCTCGTGGGGGAAGAGTCTCTTGTGCTCGAAGTTTACACAAATCGGCATTATGAAGTCCTTGCCGTTGAAGAAAGCCCCCACAGCGACTTCCACGCCCTCAGCGAACTTCTGAATCTGGAACTCCTTGATCTTCTTTGACCAGTTCGCCTTGTAGTGTTCGAGGATCTGCAGGACGTCCTTCCCGTCTACGTCCTGGCCTATGAAGAGCAACTCTTTCTCGCTCTGGGCCTTCCCGCTCGGCTTGAGCACATACCTGTCCGGGTTCGCCTTCACGAAGATTATCGCCTCATCGAAAGAGGTGAAGTTCCAGCTCGGGAGGACGTCGACCCCCGCCGCGTTGAGCTCGGACTGTCCGAACTCCCTGTCGAACTCCAGCTTGTCTGTGTAGACTGAGCCACCGAAGACCAACTTTCCTTCACTTCTCAGCGCCTCCGCCTTGGGTCCGAAACCGACGTCGTCGAAGACGATCACGTCCGCCCAGTCCTTGAACGGTTCCCAATCGTCGATCTTCTCGAAGAATCCGACCCCTACGTCCTTCTCTCCCTGGCTGTGGCAGTACATCTTTACCTCGTGTCCCTCTTTCTTGAGCTGCCAGGCGAGGTCGGCGGAGAGACTCTCGTTGGTGACAAAGAGGAATTTCATCGTTGGTTGAAATTGAAAATTGCTCGACGTTAATATCCATGACGCAATCAAGAATTTCCGTGCGGCGTCGCGATGCGAGTCTGATGGCGGGCCCGGAGGGATTCGAACCCTCGGTCTTCAGCTTCGGAGGCTGACGCCCTGATCCGTGCTAGGCTACGGGCCCAGAGGTGCCCAAGATTAAGTCGTTAAGAAGCGTTGGGGCCGCGATACCTTTTATCGGGTCGCTCGTGAGACTCGGACAGCTTGAAGTTCCTTGAATTCGAGGATGAAGTCAGGAGGGTCCTTTCCGAGGCCTCGGAATCCTACGGGCACCAAGACCAGATAGACCTGGTCGTCCCCCCGTCTCCAGAGTACGGCGACCTCGCCTGCGCGCTGCCCATCAGGATCGCTAGGGGCGCCTCGAGGAAACCGGGCGAAGTGGCCATCGAGCTGGCATCGAAGGTCATGAACAGGCTCTCAGGAACGAAATACATCGGTTCGGTCACCCCTCACCGAGGAGGCTACGTCAATTTTAGCATAAACTATGGGCCTTTCATAGCGGACTCGATCAAAGCGATCACCTCCGGAGAGATGGGGGAGAGGGCCGGCGTCGGCCAGACGATTGCAGTCGAGCACACCAACGTGAACCCAAACAAGGCCCTCCACATCGGGCACGCGCGGAACCTCGTGCTCGGAGACTCTCTGGTCAGGGTCCTGAGGTACCTCGGAAACGACGTCCAGGCCTTGAACTACATCGACGACTCCGGGGCCCAGGTGGCGGATGTGGTCGTCGGCTTCAAGTTCCTGGGATACTCGGACGAACCTCCTGAGGGCTCGAAGTACGACAGCTATTGCGGCGACGAGGTTTACGTCAAGGTAAACCAAGAGTACGCGAAGGACCCCTCCCTCAAGGAGAAGCAGTCGCTCGTCCTCAAGGAGGTCGAGAAGGGAACCGGCCCGATCGCAGAGTACGCAAGGTCGATCGTGGCAAGGATCCTCGCCGCCCAGCTCCAGACTTGTTGGAGGATGGGCGCCCGCTACGACCTGCTCAACTGGGAGTCACACATAGTCCACTCAGGGATGTGGGATGACATCTTCTCCAAGATGAAAGAGTCAGGCCTCGTGAGGCTGGAAACCGAGGGCGATAACAAGGGGTGCTGGGTCATTCCCGACCCCGAGTCGGGGGAACAGAAAGTAGTCGTGCGTTCCGACGGAACTGTGGTGTACGTGGCGAAGGACATCCCCTACGCCGCATGGAAGATCGGACTGATTGGGGATCCGTTCGGATACGGAGAGTACCCGACGCCCCAGCCCGAGGGCCCGAACCTCTACACGACCACACTTGACAAGGGCACCGCCAAGAAGAAGTTTGGCGGGGCGGACCTTGCGATATCAGTGATCGACACCCGCCAGAGCTACCTCCAGCGGATTGTCTCCAAGGTCCTCGAGTCGCTCAGCAAGGGGGCGTCAAAGAGGTACCTGCACAGGTCCTACGAGGTGGTCGCCATCTCGAAGCGGACCGCCCTTCGGCTCGGGTTCGAGGTCGTGGGCGAGTTCGCCCACATGTCGGGCAGGAAGGGGCTCTTCGTAAACGCGGATGCCGTGCTGTCAGCTCTCAAAGAGAAGGCTCAAGCCGAGACGAGGAGGAGGAACCTCTCGGAGACGAAGGAGTGGGTCGACGACGTCGCGGAGGCCGTCGCTGTCTCGGCCCTGAGGTACGAGCTCTTGAAACAGGACCCTGACAAGATGATAGTCTTCGACCTCGAGGAGTCGCTGAGGTTCCAGGGCGACACGGGGCCCTACCTTCTCTACACTTACGCCAGGGCGAGGCGGATCCTAGGCAAGACCGCAGGGTCACCAGGAATCGACCAAGCATCCGCTGCCAAGCTCGTCCTCCCCCAGGAGAAGGCCCTGGCGAAGAAACTCTCCATGCTCGACAGGGCAGTCGCCTCCGCCGGAGAGTATCGTTCTCCGAGGGAGGTCGCGAAGTACGGCCACGAGCTCGCGGTCGCCTTCAACGAATTCTACGAGAGCGTCCAGGTCAACAAGGAAGAGGATGCGGTGCTGAGGAACGCGCGCCTCGCCCTCGTCGACTCGGCGAGCAAGGTGCTGGCAAAGTCCATGGACCTGATGGGCCTGCCAATCAGGCAGAAGATATGACGGCGGGCATACGGCTGGCCTCATTTGACATGGACGGGACCCTCCTGGAGCATGAGAGCAGCTGGGTCGCGATTCACAGGAAGTTCGGGACAGAGAGCAAAGGGGCGGCTTCCCTAAAGCTGTACACCGAGGGGAAGATCGACTACCAGGAGTTCATGCGCAGGGACATCTCTTCTTGGCCCAAGGGCGTCACGAGGAGCGAGATCGAGACGATCCTCAACGGGTACGAGGTCAGAAAGGACGCCCCCTCCACAATCAGTAGGCTCAGGAAGCGCGGAATCGAGACGGCACTGGTGACCTCTGGCATCGACATACTCGCGGAGAAGGTGGCTTCCGACCTGAAGATCGACCACGTCATTGCCAACGGCTTGAGGTTCGATTCCCAAGGGAAGATCCTGCCGGAGGGGGTCGGCCGAGTCGATCCGACACGAAAGGACGTCGCCTACAAGCGGATGCTGGACCGGGTCGGGATCCGGGCAAGCGACACGATCGCTGTCGGAGATACGGTCTACGACCTGGCATTCCTCCGCTCTGCGAGGATCGGGTTCATGCTCGCTCATTCCACGAGGGTGGACGACCCGAAGATAATCCACATCGAGAGCCTCTCGGACATCTTTGACCACCTGTAAGTAGCGTTTTTATCCATCGGAATGGTGGTCCGGCACACGGTCTCATTGCCTGAGAAGCTCCTTCTGATTCCGGGACCAACCAACGTATCGGAGGTAGTAAGAAAGGCAATGTCAGGCCCGCAGCTTCCTCACGTAGGCGCGGAGTTTTATGCCACTTTCAAGGAAATAATTGGTCTCTCAAGGCAGGTTTTCAGAAATGAAAAGGGAGTCCAGTTCGTGTTTACAGGCTCCGGCACCATCGGGATGGAGTCTTCCGTCACGAGCCTGGTTTCGAGGGGCGACAGGACCCTCACCCTCAGCTCAGGATACTTCGGGAAGCGGATGCTGATGCTCAACCAGATCCATGGCGCCGTGGCGGAGTCCATAGACTATCCCGAGGGCGGCCACGCGGACCCGGACGACCTCAGGAAGAAGCTGAAGGGCTCGAACTACTCTGCTGTCTTCATGACCCATGTGGACACTTCGACTTCGGTGGCCAATCCGATCAAAGAGCTGGTCGCAGAGTGCAACGCAGCTGGGGTTCTCTCGGTCGTCGACTGCGTCTGCAGCATCGGCGGACTACCTCTCGAGTTTGACAAGCTGGGAGCGGACATCGTCTTCACAGCCTCACAGAAGGCACTTGCAGCGGCCCCAGGGGCCGTACTTCTCGCTGCCTCTGACCGGGCCATCCAGGCGATGGAGAGGCGAGAGAGCCCGATCGAGTCGTACTACATGAGCCTGCTGAGGTGGAAGCCAGTGATGGAAGACCCGAGGATGTACCTGGCTACTCCCGCCACACAGGTCCTCCAGGGCCTGCGCCAGGCTCTCTCCGAGGTGATGAGCGAGGGACTGGACGCTAGGTGGGCCAGGCATCGGAAGCTGGGAGAACTTGCGAGAGAGTTCGTTTCAGCGCACGGCTTCGGATTCGTCGCCGACGAGGGCTACAGGTCCGACACGGTAACTTCGATCTGGGTCAAGGACGGCATGGCCGGGCCCATTCAGAAAACGATGGAGTCTGACCACGGGGTTGTCCTCGCCCGAGGAATCTACGAAGCGAAAGACAAGATGATCCGGATAGGTCACTTTGGGAACTTGCAACCTGATGTCTTGGAGGCGGCCCTAGCGTCGCTTGACGCGACGGTGTCCGGGCTTGCCTCGGCAGAGCCAGTCCAGATGGCAGAGCGGACCTAGGCCTTCGAATACTTTTAATCGGCAAGCAGAGAGTCGTTCATCTGAAGCCCGGTCGTCTAGTGGTCAAGGATGGGGGCCTCTGGAGCCTTCGACCTAGGTTCGAATCCTAGCCGGGCTACTCTTGAAATGTCCTCGAATCAGACCCTGATTGACAAAGAGAGCACGATTCAGGCTGTTAATTCTTCGATGTCAGGGGCTATACCGAAACCCAAGAGCCACTAACAACCCCAGAACAACGACGTACACGGAACAAAGGAGAAAGAGGTAGGATGAAGAGTAGAAGCCCGAAAGTAGTCCTGCGAGGGCAAGAACGAATACATTCGTAAGAACAATTGACAATCCGGAGAAGAGGCCAATCCCAAGCCAATTCATTGCCCAAAATTGGAGGCTGTGATATCTATACATGCTTTCGTATATGCTAGTTCGCGTCGACTGGCTTGGGGCCTGCCGCCTCACTTGGTGACTAATTAGTTCAAGCACGAGGTCCTATTCGTAGACCGATTCTCTCGCGCCGATCTTGAAGACAATTATCTCGTCATGTTCTACAATTGAATAGAGAATCCGATAATCGCCTACCCTTAGCCTGTAGGCATTGGGGGCTCCCTTCAGCCTTTTGCACCCAGTCGGATAAGGACTCGTCAACAGCTCTGCAATCTTAGACTGCAGCCTCTCCTTAAGGTCCGCGGACGCACTATCGAGGAACTTCTGGACCCGGTGTGACAGGAAGACCTTCAACGCTTCTTGCCGCTGAAAGGCACCGTCTTCCCTGACTTGTGTTCCTTCAGGGCGTCTACCAATGCCCGCTTGTCATCTTCGGTCATATCCTCTGCCAGAGCCTCCTCAATCGACTCCAGCCTCTGCCGAATCAACTTTAGTTCCCTTTCGACCTGCGTCTGGGCCATCGACTGCCATTACTCGTTTGACGTAATTAAACACCATCGCTTCTGGAACGGGCGTTTGGGGTATGGCTCCGATCACCGGGGCTGCGACAGATTAGCATTAACATGTGAAAGCGTAGCCGGGCTATCTGAAGCAAACTATGATCGAGTTCCCGTCAGTTCGCCTGAGCCGTAGTCACGGTACTTTGATCAAGCGTTTTGACGGATCCAGTCCTATCGGGGCCTTACCGCAATGAGGTATCGGGGGTATTACAGCAAACCTTCGTCATCAATATAGGACTGACAACGCCTTCGTTTATCTGATGGCCCCCTTGGCTCCGCTATCGGGGAGAAATTGAACCGCCTGGGTCCAGAAGACTACCAGAGCAACAGGCACATCCGGAAGATACTTCAACTCGCACGCGCATCCTCCAAAGACGTCTTCTATGACCTGGGATGCGGGAAGGGCCAGCTCTGCGATCTTGCCGTCGCCGAGTTCGGTGTGAAGAGGGCAGTGGGAATAGAGATGCACAGGGGTCGGGCTGCGAAAGCTGCGAAGCGAGTCCAGGAACTCGGCCTTGCCGATCGGATCGAAATCAGGAATGAAGACTTCATGGAGTCCGACCTGAATGACGCAACAATCGTGTACTCCGGGCTCGGCGAGATTGAAGAGGACATCGCGAATCTTGAGAGAAAGGTGAGGGCCGGTTGCAGGATCGTCACTCTCTTCCTCCCATTCGTCGGGGTGCTGCCCGAAGCGTCCGATTACCCCTTCTATCTCATGAAGACGCCACTTAAGAAGACTAAGGATGAATCCCTTTGGATCTCGAAGGTGCTCTTCAGGAGGGCCACAGCCGGAGAGCTCTACCGTGAGCTGGACTCCGACAGAGAGTACCGTTACGACAAGCGGGCTTTCACGCAAATGATGAAGGAGAGGTTCCGGTAGTCCATGACTATTGGATGTGGGTGGTGATGGAACGAATCCTACAGAGTGACCCTGTGGTTCTTGAACTCTAACTTTCAGCGCGAGCTCGCACTGTGTCACCAGGGAGCTGCTCCGTGACGGTGACGGGGACCGTGTCTGGGGGAGTCAAGATACTCGCCTCGTTCAGCGGGGACGAAAAACATCGGAACCTACAGGGGTACGGCCGTAATTGGCTAGTCTTGCTCGAAGGCAACAGACCCCGGGTGGCTTCAGCGCGACAATCGAACCAGGGGCTCAGTATCGTAACCGGGCTATCAAAGCTGAACCGTCGAGCCTGCCAGGAGACGTGGCTATCACTCTAAATATCTCCCCCGCCGGCGGCCCGAACTGACACACCTCTGGCGCTCGAAGCTGCCGACATAGCCTGGGTTCTGACGGCGACTGCGCTGGTCATGATAATGACCCCTGCCCTCGGGTTCTTCTACGGGGGTCTCGTGCGCCGGAAGAACCTCGTATCGACCATCGTCCAGACGATGATGATCTTCGCCGTGGTCAGCCTCGTGTGGGCCCTCTGGGGGTACAGCCTCGCCTTCGCGCCATCTGTCGGCGGCTTGATAGGCGACCTCTCGAAGGTCGGCCTCGGCAACGTCGGAGCGGCCCCCAATCCGTCCTACTCGAACTCGATCCCCGAACTCCTCTACTTTGCCTTCCAGCTCAAGTTCGCGGCTATAACACCTGCGCTGATCATAGGCGCTTTCGTGGAGCGCATCAGGTTCAAGGCCTTGCTGCTCTTCACCGTTCTTTGGGCGACTCTCATCTACGCCCCGGTCGCTCACTGGGTCTGGGGCGACGGAGGGTGGCTCAGGACCATGGGAGTCGTTGACTTCGCGGGAGGGCTGGTGGTCCACATCTCGGCCGGCGTCTCCGCGCTCGCAGCGGCTATCGTGGTGGGGAGGAGGAAGGGTGTCACGAAGTCAGACGAGGTACGCCCGGGCAACATCCCATACGTCATACTCGGTGCCGCGATACTCTGGTTCGGATGGTTCGGCTTTAACGGGGGGAGTGCCCTCGCTGCGAACGAGGTCGCGGTCCAGGCTGTCGTCAACACCAACCTAGCCGCCGCCGCGGGGGCGGTGAGTTGGATGCTCCTCGACTGGTACAGGAAGGGGAAGCCCTCTGCCGTCGGTATCTCGGTCGGAGCTGTAGCTGGCCTGGTGGCGATAACGCCGGCCGCGGGTTATGTCGGCTCGTCCCCTGCCATCCTAATCGGACTAGTTGTAGGGTTGCTCTCCAACCTCGTCGCAAATTGGAGGGCCAGCAGGATGATCTTCGACGACTCCCTGGACGTCTTCGCCTGCCATGGCGCTGGGAGCATGTGGGGAGTGCTGGCCACGGGAATATTCGCCTCCAGCGTGGTCAATCCCTCAGGTCCCAACGGCGCGCTCTTCGGCAACCTCGCCCAGCTGGGACTGGAAGCATTCGCTATCCTTGTGGTCTCTGGATTCGCATTCATAGGCTCCTTTCTCCTCTTGAGGGTGATAGGACTCTTCACCCCCCTCAGGGTGAGTGAGAGAGAAGAGGAAGCCGGTCTAGACCAGGCTGAACATGGCGAGGACGCCTACTCATTCTGACTCGTATCATTTCCCCGCCCGAGGCCTCCCCGATACATGATACTACAGCAGGAGGTGAACTCTTTTGGTAGCAATGCATATTTACCCCGGGAAGCCCATTCAACCCGTATGGAACTCGAGAAGGTCGCTCTCGAGGTAGCCGCGACAAAGGCTGGCCTTGCCGTGGTGAAGGGAGCAATAGTACAAGGTCGCTCCGGCGTTGACCACAGGTTCGCCGTCGTGGTTTCAGACGGGGTCCACAGCTTCGCGTTTGACTTCTACGAGGGTGCTCGCGACGTCGATGTCTTGAGTACTTACGTCAAGAAGTATGACACGGGTCTGGAGACGAACATAGTGTCCAGCGGCAAGAATACCCCGTTAGCAGCGACTTTGGCCCAGGAGTACGGAATGAAACTGGTGACGCCAGAGTCTGTAGGCTCCTTCTTCGACGTGATGCTCGTCCAGGCCCGGACCTAGCCGCCCCTGAAGGTTCCTGCCTGCTTAGGCGGAGAAGATGATTTCTCTTATCTTCCGGGCTGTCTCTAGCGGTTCGTTGCTCTGCCAGACGTTCCTCCCGACTGCGAGGCCAGTCGCTCCAGCCTTCATTATCCCCCGGACCTGAGAGAGGAATTCTTCTTCGGTAGGCGCCTTGGGCCCCCCGCTCATGAAGACCTTGGTCCCTCCGGCGGACTTGACAGCCCATGAGAATGTCTCGGGGTCTCCTGTGTACTTGATCTTGACAGCGTCTGCCCCAAGCTCGAGCCCCGCCCGGGCCGCATATGCCACGATCCCTTTGGAAGTGTCGTTCTTCACAGCTGCCCCCCTCGGATAAACCCACGCGATCGCGGCGATGCCCCTGCGGTGCGCGTCCTCCTGGATCCTCCCGAACTCAGCGAACATTTCCGGCTCGTGGGCGCTTCCGAGATAGATCGTGTAACCTACCCCCTTGGCCCCGAGCGAAGCGGCGTACTCGACCGAGCAGACCTGCCGTGAGATCGGCTCCCCGCCGGGCAGGCTGGTTTTCCCGTTGAGCTTCACGATCAGCGGGACCCTGCCATCGTAGAACCTCTCTGCCACCCCCTTCTGGAAGACGACACCATTGAAACCCCCCTTCGCGGCCGTCTCCATGATTATTGCCGGGTCGACGTTCCGGTCGTCAAAGTCCGCAGTTGGACCGTGCTCGAGCCCCTGGTCGTATGCCAGCAACATGCTGTGCCCCCCCTCGAGGAAGGGCTTCATCCTGTCTTGCTTCATACTTTTACCCCCTCGTTCGGAGCTTAACAGCCTTTGCGAGGACATCTCCACCAGCACCCCTAAATTCCCTCCTCCCCCTGGCGAGATGAGATGAACCTCGAAGAGTTCCTGAGGCTCAACGCGCCCGAGGACCTGGCCTCGCTGACCACCTCGATATCGACGACGTGCGTCGATGTATGGGGGAACATCCCGTTCAAGTCAGGCCTCCTGGCTGGGGTCAACCCGTCCGGGGACACCCAGAAGGCGATAGACGTCTTCTCGAACGACCTGTTCACGGACGCGCTCCTTACCACAGGGCAGGCTGCGGAGGTCGCGTCGGAAGAGATGGCCCAGCCCATGAGCGGGAAGGGCAAGGTCAGCGTAGCTATGGACCCGCTCGACGGCAGCTCCAACGTCGAGACGAACAACCCCCTCGGGAGCATTTTCGGCTTCTATGACAGGCGCCTCCCTTCGTCTGGGCGGAGCCTCGTGGGGGCGCTTTACGTTACCTATGGCGGTATGCTCACTATCACTCTGAGCTTCGGCAAAGGGGTTCACAGGTTCGTGGCCGTCCGCGATGGGCCCAAGTTCACCTTTCAGCTGCACGCGCTCGACCTGAAGCTGCCTCATAAGCCGGAGGTCTACGGGTTCGGAGGGCTCCGGAGCGATTGGATAGCCCCCGTGAAGATCTTCGTCGACTCGCTTCCCTCTCGGGGCATGAGGAACAGGTACTGCGGGACCTTCGTAGGCGACTACAACCAGGTGCTGGCGCGCGGTGGCATCTTTTCGTATCCCCAACTCGCAACGAAGCCCATGGGCAAGCTCAGGCTTCACTACGAGACGGCCCCGATGGCGTTCATCAACAAGCAGGCTGGCGGCTACGCAAGCGACGGCAGAGGGGACATCCTGGACATCGAGCCTAGAGAGCTTGAAGAGACTTCGCCCTTCTACATTGGGAACTCGGACCTCGTCCGCGAGCTGGAGCGGGCGGTCGCCGCTGAGTAGGTGGCTAGGGGAAGATGCCGAGGGTCTTGATGGCGTCTGCGACCCGTCCAACCCCCACCATGAGGGCGGCGGTCCTCATAGAAGTCGAGTGCTTCAGCGAGGTCTGATAGACCTCCCTGAATGCCCCTGTGATCTTCGACTCGAGCTTTGAGTTTACCTCAGACTCTGGCCAGCTGATCCTGTCAAGGTTCTGCACCCATTCAAGGTAGCTGACAATCACCCCGCCAGAGTTTGCAAGGATATCGGGCACGAGGAAGACCTTGTTTGAGTCGACGACCTTGTCCGCTGCTGGGGTCGTCGGCCCGTTCGCGCACTCGACTACTAACTTGGCCTTCATCCCCTTCGCGATATCGACGGTGATTGCATTCTCCAGTGCTGCCGGGCACACGATGTCCACCTCCAGCTGAAGGAGCTCGTCGTCTGTGACGGGTTGAGTCCCTGGCATCCCGATGACCGACCCGGTAATTGCCTTGTGGGCGACAAGCTTGGTAGCATCGATCCCTCCCTTGCTCATGACTCCGCCCTTGGAGTCGCTCGCCGCGACCATCTTCGAGCCGTATCCTTGCAGTATCTCTGCGTAGTTCGCGCCCGCGTTCCCAAAGCCTTCCACGGCGAAGGTCGACTTCTTGAGGTCCATCCCCTTCACTCTCGCGGCCTCGACCGTGCAGAAGACCGCTCCTCTGCCGGTGGCGGTGTCTCTGCCTAGCGACCCGCCGAGAGCGATCGGCTTCCCCGTCACTACCTCAGGGACCATGTAGCCCTTCAAAGTGCTGTAAGTGTCGACTATCCACGCCATCACCTGGGCGTTCGTGTAGACGTCGGGTGCAGGGACGTCCCTGTAGGGTCCGATGAAGTCAGCGATGGCGAATGTGTATCTCCTCGTCATTCTCTCGAGTTCTTGCAGTGACATCTTCTTCGGGTCGCAGATGACCCCGCCTTTTGCTCCCCCGAATGGTATGTCGGCGATGCTGCACTTCCATGTCATCCAGCACGCAAGGGCCTTAACTTCGTCGAGCGAAACGTTCGGGTGGTACCGTATGCCTCCCTTCGACGGCCCTCTGGCGTCGCTGTATTGGACCCTGTAGCCGGTGAAGACGTGGGTCTTCCCGTTGTCCATCCTTGTGGGAATCGAGACGGTTAGCTCGCGCTTTGGGTGCATCAGCATCTCGTGAATTCCTTCGTCAAGCTTCAGGTACTCGGCAGCGATCCTTAGCTGTTCGAGGGCGTTTGAGAACGGGTTCGGCCTCGCCTCGCTCATAGATTTCGCGCTTTTTTGGACTCTATTTACACGTTTCGAGTTCAGCGCGAAAGTGGCTCCGACAATTCCTCGAGTTTCGAAGCCCAGTCCTTCGCCTTGACCACGCTGCTCGCGACAAGGATCCCGTCCGTTCCGAGGTTGACAGCCCTGGCCACGTCTTCGCCGCTCACTATCCCCGCCCCGCAGAGAATCCTCCCCCTGTACCCGGAGCTCCTGAGCCTTTCCACCGTTTCTTTGATCAACCCCGGCCTCGCCCTGGAGACTGAGACTCCCGTCCCTATGAGCTCAGGCGGCTCCACCGCCACGAACTTTGGGCCGAGGTACGAAACCCTTTGAGCCTCAGCAGGGGTCTTTGAGCATACGCAGGAGCCTATTCCTGAGGCTTTCATCCTAGGCACCAGTCCTTGGAGGGCTCGATAGGACATCCTGGACTCGCTGTGATTGAGTATCGCCCCCTTCGCGCCGGCGGCCCTGATCGACTCTGGGAGTATCGAGCCGGTCGTCTTGTCCCCAGAGATGCCGTCCGCTGACTGGCTGTAGACGGTCGCGCCCCTCACACGGCCCACGACCAGACCGAGCAGGGGTATGGGAGGAGCCACGATCACTTCAACTTCCACTTTTCGCGCCACCCTGAGGGCCGCGGCAGCCAGGCGGACAGACCCTTCGCCTTGTATCTCGGCATAGTTCTTGAAGTTAAGGATCAGAGTCCTGCGCATTCGGGCGTAGTGGCTAGTGGGAGTTTCTTAAAGTCTGGTCTGAGGACGTGGAGGATTTGGTTTCCGACTTCCTAGAACCCGTCGTCGTCCGAGTCCTCTTCCCAGCCGTCCTCGTCCGAGTCGTCGTCCGAGTCCTCGTCGAGTTCCTGGTCCTCTTCGGACATTTTGACGGCCAGCGCGATTTCAATTATCCTATTAAACGTCTCGGTGAGTGGAGGCATCCTTGAACACCCAGGTCCTTCCTTTCGAGGTGTCTTGCTTTCCCACTGCGGTAGGTGTCTTCAAGCGAGGCGGCCTGTTCGCCTTTCCGACCGACACTGTCTATGGCCTGGGCTGCGACCCATTCGACAGGGCTGCAGTTGGCTCCCTCTTCGAGGCCAAGCAAAGGGACGAAAAGCCGATCCCGGTCCTCTGCGCAGGTTTGGCCGAGGCCTTGAAGCTTGTATCGCTGAGGGGCGCCGGAGCCAAGCTCGCTTCCAAGCACTGGCCGGGGGAACTCACCATAATCGCTCCAGTCAGGGCGCCACTGCCCCCTCTCCTCCATCAAGGAACGGGGTGGCTCGGAGTCAGGGTCCCGAAAGGCGAGACCCTAGGAGGGCTCCTCACCGCTTGCGGGGGCTACCTGACTGGGACGAGCGCCAATCTCTCGGGCCAGCCTTCCGCGCGGAGTGCGGAAGACGTCCTCGCTCAGCTCGGGGACAGCATCGACTTGGTCCTGGACGGAGGGCGGCTGCTCGGGTTGGAATCTACAGTGGTCAAGGCGTCGGGCGACGAAATAGTGGTTTTAAGGCAGGGGCGGGTCGGGGTCTCGGACGAGTTGAAGCAGCCGTGAACCTGGTCGTGACCTCCGCGAAAGGGCTCGAAGCGAAGGCCTCAGCCGAGTTCAAGGAGGTGGCGCTCCTCTCCGGAGCGCGGAAGCTAACGATTGAGCGCTCTGCCTACGACGGGGTCATCGAAGTCGGGGTAGAGAATCCGAAGGCCCTCCTTTCCTTCATCATCGACTTCGTCAGGCAGGAGCCCTTCAAGGTAAGGTTCATCACGCGGGTGATCCCGGTGGACCGAGTGGTGGACACGAGGCTAGAGGAGATAGTCTCCGCGGTCAAGGACCTCGCCCATCAGATTGGGCCTTCGGACTCGTTCAGGATTACAATCGAAGCGCGGGACTCCCCGTACTCTGACAGGGAGCTCATCGACGCCATCGCCGACACTGTGGACAGGAAGGTCAGCCTGGACTCACCCGATAAGGTGGTCTTCCTCCAGGTCTTCGGCGAGTACGCAGGGATCTCCGTACTCTCGCCCGCAGAAATCGTCAGCATCCAGAGACTGAAGAGGGCTGCCTAGCTCCTCTGGGCGTTGAGCAGCGCAGCGCGTTCCACTCGCAGAAGCTCCTCCTTCGTCAAGGGCCGATTCGGAAGCTCCTTTCCTATGCTGCCGGCTCCCTTCAGGGCCCCCGCCTGACCAATCACGACAAGAAGGAACGGCTTCCCCGTCGCGGCACCTGCCACCCGGATTGCCTCTTTGATCTGAGTGGTGCCCGCGAACCTCAGGAGAAGGTCGACCTCGGGCTTCCTGGCAAGGAGTATGCCCCGCGCCCGAGCCTTGACAGTCTGGGCCGCGATCATCCTGACGAATCCAAGGTTCTGCGCGCTCGCCAGGCTCAAAGCCTGTAGAATGACCGCAGAGTCCCCAGAGGGGAAGTGCTCCTTCGCCTTTTCCGGGGTGGTGGGGGCATCAATCCTGAAAGCGCTGACCCGAGGGGTCCGCAATCTAACCGCCATGGGAGACTGGGATCATGACGACCTCCGCTCCCGAGACCACTACCACGGTGGAGGACGCGGGCACGAACGCCTCTCCGTCGGAGACCATGACCAGTGTGTTGTACTTCGTGAACCCCGGCTCTTCCTCCTTCGACAGGCCCCGGACCCGCTCAACCAGATCCTCCGCGCCCAGGTTGTCCTCCGAAATCACGACCTCTCTTCTTCCCACGCTGGTCGCGATGTGTCCGAGGCACCTGACCCTTATCAAGAGCCGTCGAGGAACAGAAGCCGTTCCTTATACCTTCGGCCCATGTACTCCGTCCCGCCTCCGACCACCCTGCCCTTCCCCAGTGCCTTTGCGTCGAGCTTGGCCTTGCCTTGTCCAAGGCGAGAGATCGGGAATCTGATCGCCACCGGCCTGGGGTCTACGGAGTGAAGAGAGGTCTTGCATGGGAAGAGCGCTCCGGCTCTGCCTGCGTCCAGGACGTTCTTCTTGTCGAGTCTCTGGAGGAGGACGAACATCGCTCCTCCCTCTTCGTCGCCCATCGCCTCCTCCTCGGGGACGAACCCCCTGCCCCATCCTCGCGACTCTGCCACTTGGTCAAGGGCCCTCACCTTCGAGAAAGAGTCCTGAAGATTCGTCCGTCTCCCAGAGACGATCCCGCGGGAACCCAGGACCACCGCGAGGGCCGCAGTCTTGGACTCGACGGCCTCGAAGGCCTCGCTCGCGCTGCACTCCCGGGTCGCCCCCAGGACCCCTGCAGCTTCGGTGAGGGAAGCGTCGTCCGAGGCCCCGTACACCCTGGCCCACCTGCTGAGGTTGACTGACTCCGAGCTGTAGTCGACTAGGCAGCAGACGGCCATCTTCGCCCCGATCATGGGCAGTGCCGCAAGGCGGTGCATACCGTCGAGGACTACCTTGCTCTTAGTGTCTATCAGCATCGGGTCTCTCTGGACCCCTTCCTTCCGCATCTCTACCGCAAGTGCGTCGGCATGTCTCTGGATGATCTCTTCGTGAGGATGCAGCGACTCTAGCGGAAGGAGCTCGAGCCTGAACCCCCCGACCTTCAGGGGCATGGGCTACCCTGCCGTCTCTTCGCCCTCGTCTCCTTCTTCTTCGTCCGGCTCTACCTTCAGGGACTTCGCGATGTATCCCGCAATGTGGTTCCTAAGTTGCTTCGAGGGGATCAGGGCAAGGTCCTCAAGGGACTTCTTGTTCTTGTCGTAGTCTGGCCCAAAGGCCTCAGGGTGCCTCAGCATGATCTGCTCAGCATACTTCCTGGTCCTGTCCAAACTTAGCCCTCCCCAATCCCTCTTGCGGTTAAGCTTTCTTGGGAAACAGGAAATTGTTGGTGTTAGACTCCACCTGTCGGGCTGCCTCCTCGAAGCCCGACCCCCAGACCTCCGAGAGGGCAAAGACCACGCTCGGAATCATTTGGGGGCCCCCGGGCCCTTCCAGGGCCCTGAACGCAACCGGGCCGTCAGACTCGGTCAGGACAAGCTCTCTCTCAAGGGCCCCCGCAACTCTTCGAAGCTTCTTCGAGTACAGGATGGCAGGCCCGATCGACACGAAGTACCTCCTTTCAACCAGGGTACTCACCAAGTCCTCTCGCTCGAACCAGTGCATGAGGACCCTCTTGAGCCCGTACTTAGACAGGACTCCAAGACACTCAGCTTCGGCCCCGCGCGAGTGGACCTGAACCGGCTTCCCCAGGTCCTCGGCGATGGCTAGCTGGCGCTCGAACGCCGCCAGCTGGGCGCTCCCGGCTCCCACCGGGGAATACTTCGGGTCCAGGCCTATCTCTCCTGCCCCGGTCGCCCTCCGAAGGAGGCCCTCATACCAGTCCAGGCCTCCGGCGGAAGGAGCGTCGGATGGATGTACCCCGACAAAGGCCTTGACCAAGTCAGGGGTCGAGGCTGCTAGCTCAAGGGTCCGGGCGGAGGTAGGCTCATTGATACCGCAGGCAGTGAGGGATACCCCGGCTCTCCTGGAGGCGGCGACCACGCTCTCGGGGGAAGGATAGTCGGAAAGGTGGACGTGCGAATCGATGAATCGCACGCTGAGCCTTCGTTCAGGTGGTATTTCAGGCCACTCTTCGTGCTTCCGACCCAAAGATGAACGCAGGGGGTGCCCGATAGGTGAATGGCTCTTGTTTCCCGATAAGGGGCAGGTCTGAGCGCTTCCAGTCGAAAAAGGGCGAGCAAACCTCGCTTAACTGGCCAAAGGTTTTTAAAACACCCCTGCTTTCCGATAAAGACACATGTCAGGCTCCGAGTTCGGCCTAGCGGCCGTCTACAGGGTGATAAAGAAGGCTGGCGCAGACAGGGTGGGGGACGACGCAGCCATGGAGCTTAGGACTGAGTTGGAGGCCCTGGGACTGCAGATCTCAAAGGCGGCGGTCGAGCTGGCAGCACATGCAGGCAGGAAGACGGTAAAGCCATCAGACATCAAGCTGGCCGCAAAGTCGGTGCTAAAGCAGAGTTCCTGATTTTCGACCAAAGCTTATTTCCGCAAGCACTTGGCGGCTCGGTGTAGCCCCGGTGGTGTAGCCCGGTCAAGCATGTTACCCTCTCGAGGTAGCGACGCGAGTTCAAATCTCGCCCGGGGCACTCAAGAAACGTCTATCTTGACAGTCCCGAAACTGGGGAGGTCGTTCAGGTCGCCAACGTAGA
Source organism: archaeon (assembly GCA_016432545.1). NCBI lineage: Archaea > archaeon. The sequence goes on along the minus strand of CP066694.1, from coordinate 415,631 downwards.
GCGCCTTAATCGTCGCGGTGCCCACGGCCGACCCGGTCACGTTGATTGAGCAAGCGCCCGAAACGAGCGTGCACGACTTCGTCAGGAAGACCAGCTTCCCCGTGCTGGGCCCCAGGGACCACTTCACCATCCCCGTCTTCCATAGGTAGTTCCCTGAGATGCTCGCGGTGCAGAGTGTCGAGGCTCCCGACGCAATTGAAGGCTGTGCGCATGTGACCACTACTCCCGTAGCGGCGCGCTTTATCGTGACCTTGGAGGCTCCAGAACTTACAGCGTTGTTGGAGTCCCCAGCATAGCCCGCAGCCACGCGCACCTTGCTCGCATTCCCGCCCGTCATGGTCACGGAACACTGCTGTCCAGAGAGGGAACAGGACGAGTCCGCGAAGTCGACCGAACCGAGACCCGTCTGCGACCAGTTGACAGTGCCAACGGGGGAGTATCCTTTCACCTTAGCAGTGCATGTAATGACCGTAGAGGAGGCTGCCTCTGCTCCTGAGGGCGCACACGCTACCGAAGTCTTCGTCGGATGAGGAGTGACTAGCTGCGAGAAAGATGCGCTGACCGCAGCATTCGCCGCGTCGCCGGAGTAGCTCGCCGTGATGGCGACCGGAGACCCCCCGCCCGTTGACTTGTACTTCACCGCGCAGCCACTCGCGCCGACCTTGCACGTCGTGCTCGAAAAGGAGCCTGGACCGTCGCTGGACCAAGTTACTACTCCCTTGGGCGCGATCCCGGCTAGCGTGGCCTTGCACGCCGTCTTAGACCCGACCACAACGTTGGAGGGGGAGCAGGTCACAACAAGGCTGTCCACCGAAACGCTTGCAGGCGATGATGTCGCGGAGGCCCCTGTGGAGTCGGATACAGACATCGCAAATTGCCACATGCCCACCATGGTGAGGTTCCCTGTAGTGGTCGTGGGGGCCGACGAAGTGTTACAGCCCAGTGTAAACGGGCCCCCCATGCTGCTGAATGAACCGGCCCCCGGCTGCCTCTGGAGCCACTGACACGAGTACGGGCCCGTACCACCGGAGATCGGAGAGGAGCGGGACAGGTGTGCAGGGTTAGGTGCGCTCGAGTGGGCAGAGTCAGCCATGACTGCCGCGCCGTTGAGGGCAGGGTTGACTGCGACGTCCAGTTGACTTGACTCGAGGAAAGAGACCACGAAGGACGCGTCTGACAGCCTGAGCTTGAAGTGCCATGCCCCGACTGTGAAGAGGGGACCGGACGCGGAACTGACCAGTGAACCACTTCCGCAACCTGAAGTGTACGGCGCCCCGAATGGTGCGAACGATATGTCGCCCGGCTGCTTCGCCATCCACTGGCACGAGTAGGGGGTGGTCCCGCCGGACGCGGATGAGGTCGAGTTCAGCCAGGCTCCCTGCCCCGAGTCGATTACTCCGGGACTCGCGCTGGCAGAGACGGACCCGTTGAGGGCTGGGTTTACGGCCACCGAGTCGGAGGCGCAGACGCTGCCGACAGGCGTCCCTGTGGTGCTGTCGTTTATTCTCACAGAGTAGGACGTGGGCGAGGTCAGCGCTCCCGTCGGATGGGTAGACGAGGTCTGGCCGCCCAGAGCGTTTCCATTGCTACAGCCTGTCCCCGAATACCACTGGAAGGAGTAGGGAGAGGTCCCGTGCGACGGGAGCGCGGAGAGAGTCAGAGCCTGGCCCGAGTCGATTGAAGGTGAGCCTGGAGAAACAGCCCCAGATAAGGTCGGATTCACCGTCACATGGACTATAGTGGAGTAGACCGTCTGCTCAGAGCTGGCGCTGTCATTGATCTGAAGGACAAAGTAGGTGGTGGTAGAAAGGGCCCCCGTGTCCGTCGAGCTCGAGCAGTCAGAAGAAGTGAACTGGAAGAAGTGCAGACCATCGGTCGAGTCCAGCCACTGACATGAGTACGCGGGAGTCCCCCCGGCGGGAGAACCTGAAATCGAAAGTGTGGAGTTCTGGCCCGAGTCTATCACGGCAGGGAGTACGGAGACCGATGGGGCTCGCGTGCCGAATAAGAGCTTCATGCTCGTCGAGCCTCTGTCCGCCACGAAGGCCGTGTTTGTCGACGAGTCAAAGGCAACCCCTGATGGGTTCGGGCCCGCGGCGGAGCTCGAGACGACCGTATTGCTGGAGTCGTCAATCAGGGTGACTGAGTTGTCAGTTCCGCCTGTTACGTAGACAAGCCCGTTCCCTTGGTCGAGGGCTAAGGCGCTGGGTCCTGTTCCGACTGGTATGGTCTTCACGACAGAATTGGTGGAATCGTTGATCACGGAGACCGTATTGGAGGCGGAGTTGGCTACATAGACGAGACCGTTGGAGTTGTCGGCCAGCACTGCGACCGGCTGGGACCCCACTGCGACTGTCGTCACTACCAAGAATGTGACGTCGCTTATCACGGAAACGGTGTTGGACCCTGAGTTTGCTACGTAGACGACTCCCTTGAGAGGGTCAAAGTCTGCGCCCGCCGGCCTCGTCCCTACGTTCGTGACGTGCTTGACCATGTTTGAAGTGTCGTTGAGTACCGTGACGCTGTTGGCTCCAAAATTCGCGACGAAGACGTATCCATTCGAGGTGTCGACCGCCAGGGCAGCCGGCCCGGTCCCCACCAACACGGTGCGCAACCAGGAGTGGGTTGTTCCGTTCAGGACAGTAACCGAGTTGGACCCGGAGTTGGCGACGTAGACCAGGCCGTTCGAAGGGTCGGCGGCAACTGCGGAGGGGGCCTTTCCCACTGAGGCTGTAGCCGCGACTGTGCCCGCGGTGTCGTTTACGAAAGACAGGGTACCTGCCGACGACGGCGATGAGTATGATGCCACGTCAATGCTCCCAAGAGTCGAGTCGTAGGCTACGGCCGACTGCGGGGCACCGACAAAGAGGGTCGTCTGCTGAGGCAGAGTGACGGAGGCGTGCGACGCGGGGAGACCGCCGAAAACAAGCAGTCCGAGCAGCCCCAGGAGCGCACCCACGCTCGGCGAGAGCCACTTGCGGCGCGACGGCGCGGACCGCCTCAAACCTCGTCTCGCGGGGTTCTCTTCGCTTAAAAGCCGTTCCCAGGCAAATCCAGAGCGTCGAGCGACCTAGGGGCTCAGGATCAGTTCTAGGACGCCTGAAACAACGAAGTATGAACCGAAGGTCAAGAGTACGCTCCCAGCAACGAGGTCGAGCACCGACCTCGGAAATCGAAGCAGCGACTGATAGAACGCCAATGACAGCAGCACGATCAGCACGATGCTCACCGCCGCTCCGATTATTGTCCACAGGAAGTCGAAGGTCCCCGCTGCCCCCAGGACCAGGCTCGCCTCGAATCCTTCAGTAAGGGTGATCGCGAAGACAGGCAGTGAATTTGTGAACGAGAATGGCAGCACAGAGGGTCTGTCCGCCCCATACCGCACGAAGTCTTTCTCCACGACCTCCTCCTCGACCTTGGCCATCTTGTCTTGGAACGACTTCTTCCCGAAGTAGTATTTCTTGAACCCGCGGAGGAACCTGTATGAGAAGTACAGTATCACCGCGCCGGCCGCAACGCTCACCAAGGCCTCTCCAGAAGGCAGGGCTCCTCCCAATAGGACGAACAGCTCCCTGACTCCCAGGAAGACGAGGACGGACCCTCCCGCCCCCATGAGCACCCCGAGGAGCACGTTCTCCCGTCCCAGCTGCTTGACGGTCGCAACCGCGAGGATGGCGACCTCGGTGCCTTCGATCAGGATGGCCTTGAAGGCGAGAAGGAAAGAGGCTACGACAACAACCCCGTCTGCCAAATCAGGCCGCCCGGCCTGACTCCGGATTTATCCGTTGCAGGCGCGGAAGACATAAGATTGGCGTCCTCGGCGCCGCCGCGTGCCGCGAGCCGTCGAGCCCTCGGACTTCAAGCTCTACTCCCTGCTCTCCGAGCCGAGCATCTCGCCGGACGGGAAGAAGGTCGCTTTCTCGGCCCGCAGGGCCAACCTGGAAGATGACGCCTATGACTCCGACGTCTACATCGCGGACACGAAGAAGGGCGGCGCCCAGCCCTTCACGACCGGGAAAAAGGACTCCGACCCTAAGTGGTCCCCTGACGGAAGGTCAATCCTCTTCACATCCAGGCGAGGTCTGAAGAAGGATGACAAGGGAAACGCCCTCTACGTCATCTCATCGACCGGGGGGGAGGCCCGACTCCTGCGGAGGTCCGAAGAGGGCATCGATGCCCCTACATGGTCTCACGACTCGAAGTGGGTCTACTTCCTTTCCTTCGTGACCAAGAAGCCCAAAGACGACGTCAAGGTCATCAACCGCCTCACCTTCTGGTTCAACGGACTCGGCTTCACCTACAACCGCAGAAAGCACCTGTTCCGAGTGAAGTCGCAAGGCGGGGACCCGGAGCAGCTCACCTCGGGTTCCTACGACATCAGCGCCTTCGCTCTCTCCTCCGCCGGCGGCCGGGCAGCCCTCGCCGTCTCCTCGGATGACGTCAAGCCCTACATCGCCGACATCTTCGTCCTGGACCTCAAGACAAAGCGGAGGAAGAAGCTGACAAAGGGCACGATGGCAATCGACTCTCTGGAGTGGAGCCCGGAGGGCGACCGCATAGCGTTTTCAGGGAGCGACCTCCCTTCCGGCTTCGCGTCCCACAGCAGGGTCTGGGTGACCGACCCCCGCACGAGGAAGACGTCCAAGGCCGAGGACACGGACCGAAACAAGGGGAACGGCCTCAACTCCGACGCCCGGGCCAAGTCGCATGGGCCTGCGAACCTCGTATGGACGAAAACAGGGATCTACTATGTCCAGGCGGACGGAGGCTCAGCCCATCTCTACAGGGTCAAACCTGGAGGAGAGCCCGAGCTGGTCATAGGAGGAGAACGGAGCGTGGAGGGTTTCGACGTTTCCGGCGACAAGGTCGCATTCGTCTCTATGGACGCCGAGCACTTGGAAGAGCTCTACTTACTCGGTGCCAAAGAGAAGGCTCTGACGTCCCTGAACTCGGCGGTCTACAAGGAGGTCGAGGTCAGGCACGCCAGCAAGGTCTCCTTCAAAGCTAGCGACGGAGTCGAGATCGAGGGCTGGGTGCTCCTGCCAAAGTCCAAGAAGACCATGGGCGCTGTCCTTTACGTCCATGGTGGGCCAAAGACCGCCTTCGGCTACTCGTACATGCACGAGTTCCAGGCCTTTGCAGGCGCTGGTTATGCAGTGGTCTACCTCAACCCCAGGGGCAGCGACGGGTACTCTGAGGAATTCGCGGACATCAGGGGCAGGTATGGGACCCGCGACTTCGACGATCTCATGGAGGGCCTTGACTACGTGTTGAAGAAGTATCCTAAGATAGACGGCCGGAGGGTGGCGATTGCAGGAGGCTCGTACGGAGGGTTCATGGCGAACTGGGCCGTGGGGCACACGAAGCGGTTCAAGGCCGCGGTCGCAGACAGGAGCATAGCAAACTGGTTCAGCTTCTGGGGGACCTCCGACATAGGGCCCTACTTCACACAGGACCAGGTCGGAGGAGACCCGTGGAGCGCCGAGGAGAAGCTCCTCAATGACTCACCGCTTCGCTACGTCCCGAACGTGGAGACCCCCGTGCTCCTCGTCCACTCGATGGAGGACTACCGATGCTGGATGGTCGAAGGGCTTGAATTCTTCACGGCCCTCAAGAGACACGGAAAGACAGCTGAGCTAGTCCTATTCCCTGGCGAGAGCCACGACCTCTCCAGAGTGGGGAAGCCCAAGCACAGGGTCTCGCGGCTGCGGCACTACATCCGATGGTTCGACACCTACCTCAAGAGAAAGTAGGTCCCGATGGACGACATCACCGTCGGCGTCTTCTGCGCGGATTCAGAGGCGAAGGGGAGGTTCCTCGCGGGAGTAGCAAAGAAGAGCGAGGCCGAGGGCCTTTCAGTCTTCGTCAGGTCGGAGGCTGGACGGAAGATCTCCTTCCTGGACTCGTCCGACTTCCCCGAAAAGCTCCAGGGATATGCCAGCATTGCTTCCATCGTGGACTACGCGCTCTACCTCTATCCGAGAGACAAGCTGACACCCCCGGACGGGGAGTTGGCCGTGCTCCTCGGGGCTTTCGGGCTGCCGGGGTCTCTAGTCGTCCTCGACCATTCCTCTGACCCCGAGGTTGCAAAGTCCAGCCTGAGGGGAACCGCTGTGGGAAGCTACCCGATCCTAGAGCACGACTCCGCCTCAGGAGCGATCGACCTTTCAAGCGTGGGCGCAAGGGAGACAAGCAGCCGAGGCACGCTTGTCTTCATCGACAGGGCCTTCGCGGTGAAGGGCGTCGGCACTGTCGCCCTAGGATTCGTACTCTCAGGCAAGGTCAAAGTCCACGACCAGCTCAGACCGATCCCCGGGCCGGAAGGGGCGAAGCTCGACGTAAGGAGCATCCAGGTCAGCGACCAGGACTTCGACTCTGCCGGAAGGGGCGTGCGGGTCGGGCTCTCGCTGAAAGGAATGGAGCCCAAGGAGCTGGAGAGGGCCCACTGGCTGGACGACTCCTCCACACCCCTCAGTTCGTCGCCCTCATTCTTCTTCGAGCCGGCGCCGTTCTACAGGCAGCAAGTGGAAGGGCGAGAACTGCACGTTCAACTGCCCGGGAAGATGATCTCCGCAAGGGTCGCTGCCGCTGATCAGGGGATCATGGCCGAACTCCCCTTCAGGGCCCCTGCCTGGCCGGGCATGAGAGCGTCTGTCATTGACTTGAACGGCAAGGCTCTGCGCGTAGCCGGAAGAGCCACCTGCAAGTTTTAATTCCGGCGCCTTCGGCGCCGAACTGTGTCAGGATCTGAGGTCGCGACCTTCGGAAGCGGCTGCTTCTGGTGCTCGGAAGCCGTCTTCTCGGAGCTCGAAGGAGTGTCAAAGGTCGAGCCCGGCTACTCCGGCGGCTCGGTCCCCAACCCGACCTATGAGCAGGTTTGCACGGAAACTACCGGACACGCTGAGGTCGCCCAGGTGACCTTCGACCCGTCAGCAGTCAGCTACAGGGAGCTGCTGGAGGTCTTCTTCTCCACTCACGACCCCACAACCCTCAACAGACAGGGGGCGGACGAGGGGGCCCAGTACCGGTCGGTCATCTTCTATTCGAGCCCGGGGCAGAAGGCGGAAGCCGAGGCGATAATCAAGGAGCTCAAGGACGAGAAGGTCTACAGGAGCCCGATCGTCACCCAGGTCGTCCAGCTCGAGGCGTTCTATCCCGCAGAGGACTATCACAAGGACTACTTCCGCAGGAACTCGAGCAAGCCCTATTGCCAGGTGGTCATAGCGCCCAAGCTAGCCAAGTTCAGGGCCCACTTCCAGACGAAATTGAAGAAGCAGGCACCAGCCACAAAGCTCTGATCACAGGTGCCGCCCCGCCAAGGCGTAGTAACAGGGATCACTGGTACGCCAGGCACTGGGAAGAAGACGATGTCGGCTCTGGTCTCGAGGAGGCTGGGAGTGCGATGCGTTTCGATTGAAGAGGTCGCCAGGAAGCATGGTCTCATTGACCGAGACTCGCGCGTGGACACCAAGGCCCTCAGAGTCAAGCTGGCTACCTGGACCGAGCCATCAGTTCTTTACGGGCACCTGCTCCCGCAGGTCTTGCCAAAGGCAGTGGCCAAGAGCGTGGTGGTCCTGAGGTGCGATCCCACAGTTCTGAAAGAGAGGCTGAGTGCCCGCGGCTACCCTGCCGCGAAGGTCAGAGCTAACGTCGAAGCGGAGCTGATCGGGCTCATCTCAGCCGACTCGTTGCGGGCATTTGGAAAGGCTACGACCCTTGAGCTGGACACCACCGAGTCAGAGCCTTCGTCCCTTCTGCGTTACTTCGAAGAGCCTCACCGCGCAAGGCCGGGCCCTCTCATTGACTGGACGCTTTCCTACGCCTCTTCAAGGAAATTGCGCTCCCTTCTCAGCTGACCAGATGTCGGCTCAAGTCTTACCTGGACCAGCATCGAACTTGGGATCCTCGAAACGCTCACGACAGCCTCGCCGACCTCAAGCTTCGCAAGATGCGCCCTCTGGTGCTTGTCCAGGCCCATCGAGTCTCCGACCAGTGATATGTCGTCGGGCCAGTCTACCCGGTGGACTATCTTGGTGCCCGAGTTCTTGATGAGCTCGGACGCGACCTGCGTTGGGAACTGCGCTACAAACAGCATGTCCTCGCCGAACTTTCTCAGCTCCGAAATCATTCTCTCGCCCACGCTGGGTGGATCCTCGGCCCTCCTTGCAGGCGCGACGTTCCTCGCCTCCTCGACCACAGTGAGATGCTGCTGCGAGTCCCTTCCTTTGACTCGCTCCTCATAGATCATCTTGAGTACGATGTCGCAGAAAACTGCACGCGTCTGAATGTCCCGTAGCTGGGCCAGTTCGATCACGACCGGCTCTCTCATTAGTTCTCCTATGGTCACCATCCCAGGGCCGCCCAGGGCCCTCCCCGCCTGCCCCTGGGTCAGGGGAGCGAGCCTCCGGAGGAGCGCCACCTTGGTCTCATTGTCGTACGCTGACCTCAGCGGATAGGCTTCTATCGTCCGCACGAGGGAAGAGAGCGTCGGCACCTCCTCACCATCTCTCTCGCTCAGCCTTCTCTGGAGCGCGTTGCGGAACATGTACGCCTGTGGGTGGGTGAAGTGGTAGATGTCCGAAAAGATGTCGGAGACCATGGCCATGTGCTCCACCGGATCGGTGTGGGGTCCGGGCTCCAGAGGGTTCAATGAGAACGAGTCAGTCCCCGGAGAGACGACCCTACCGCGCACGCCGGCAACCGACTGGGAGTACTCGCTGTGCCAGTCTAGGACCATCACGGGGAGGCCCGCCTGGGCTGCCTGCCTGACGATCGTGCTTGCAGTGGTCGACTTCCCGCTGCCAGTCATCCCGAGTATCGACGTGTGGCGTTTTAGGTCATCGAGTTGGAGTCTGAACTCGTGGAGCCTGGCTCCGCCCGATCTGACCGACCCCAACAGGAGCCCGTCCCTTCCGGACTCGGTAAGGTTGGGAACGTAGAAGGAAGGCGAGGCGTCGGTGGTGCCAATGGAGGGGCCCGGCGCTTCAAATGAGCAGAGTTCGCTCCCTGTCCCGGTGTTGCCCAACTGCGGCAAGTCCCTGGTGCCGGGGAGAAGAAGACGCCTCACATAACCGACCAACTCAGCCCTCTGCAGACGCTCGATCTGGGAGTTAGGCATGGCGACCGCAAGCGTCGCACACAGAATGTTTGAGCTCTGTTCGATCGAGCTCAGAAGCTGCTTGGAGTCGTTCGACTTTCCATCAAGCCAAGTCCCTACCACTAGGTCGAACTCTAAGACCGGCGCGCCATCACGCCCCTGTTCCCCCTTCGTCATCATCAGGTTGTAGACGAACGGGACGCCAGCACGATGTAGGCCTTCGAAGAGGCCCCTCATTCTCTGTTGTTGCACCGTGGACCTGATGGCCGAATTGTAGTCGAGCTTCGGGTCCTCCGCAGGCTCTGGGACCCTCACCCTCACGAAGGCACTAAGCCGGATTCTCGACCCTTGGCCCACTGCAACGAACGCACCGCCCAGGATGTTGATTCCGTCGATCCTTATGCTGTCGCTTGGCCTTATTGCCCATGCCAGCTCCGACGCGACATGCCTTCTTCCAAGCAGAGGCCTCACCAGTGGAACGCCGAACCGAAGATGCTGCCCAGCGAACTAGAGATGGTGTTCCAGACGCTGGCTGTGAAGTCAGAAGCTTGCTTGAGAATCGACTCGATCCCTCCAACCAGGAGAGAGAGGGCCACCAGTGCCACCGAGAGCAGGAGCGCCTCTTCGATCAGCTGTGCCCCTCTGCGCCTCTTTTGGAGGCCCCGTAGGCCGGTCATTGACGGAAGAGCCTTGATTCCTATTTAACTGCCCAAGGAATTGTTGGAGCCACAGTCGAAATCGGCGCCGCGAGGAGGGCTACAGAAGCGAACGTGACCGTCGTAATGCACACGCTGACGATGAACTTCTTACCTGAAACAAACGCCCCGAGGAACGCGGAACCGATGGTCGCCAGCGCGAACGCACCCAAGAGTATCGATGCGGGGTCGGGCCGAGACGCCTGTCCGTGAAGGTCAAGCGAGCTCACAACCGGTCCAAGGCTGGCGATCATGGCAGTCACTGCCCCGATGACCCCCGACGCGATGGCGCTCCTGAACACCATCACCCTGGACTCGAGTCTTGCGTTCTCCTTGGCCTTGAGCCACCTCTCCACCGTTGCGGCGAGCCCCTTCGCGCTCTCTGCTACAAGCGGCACGCTCGACACCTCGGCAGTAGAGATCAGCGACAACATCGTCGAGACCTCATGCCCGCCCCCAAGGACGCCCCAAAGAGCGCCCTGGTATGGGTGCCCCAACAGGACTTCCCTCGCCGCAGCCTCCCCTCTCCGTGATCGGCCGAGCTCTGCTACGACCGACGCCCCTATCCCCCTCCCTGAAGCGGCCATCTCCAGGACCTTCCTGAGCGACCTGACCAGCTCAAGGTCCGGGTCCATCAGGCTCGCCGCAACCCTGTGGAGCACAGATGCAACGCAAGGTCCAATGTCACGACCTCTGTTGCCACTAGGGCGCTGACAATCAGCGGGCTCCACTCCCCAGAGAAGAGTGCGAAAAGCAACAGAAGGATCGGCGTAAAGAAGCAGGCAGCCATGAGTATTGGGAACTTCGTCTCCTGCGACAGGGCGCCCATGTTCTCTAATCCTTGAACCTCTTCACCTCCCTCAGGGGTGCCGACCAGGGAGTGCTCTGCTACGGACCTCAGTGCGTTCGCCGCGGAGTAGGAGGCTAACATCGCAGCCGGGCCGCGCACAGACTCGACCGGGCTCCTCCCCAGGAGTATGTCTCTTCCTGCATGTCGGACTGCAGATTGCACCCCTTGGTCGCGGGGGTGAACGGTGAGAATCGTCCTGGAGCGTGACCCAGTCGCTTGGAGAAGGGAGGCTGTCGATGCTGTAAGAAGCACCGCCTCCCTCGCTTGCGATAGAGCCTGGACCTCGAGGAGGCGCCTTGGCGTCGTCACCACGATGTAGAAGACGGTCGCCCCCACGGCAAGGGCTGCGCCGTAGGCCGTCTCCCCAAGCGGAAGGCGTGAAAGAGCCCAGAACCCTATCGAGGCCGATGCGGAGGCCGCTGACGCGATCACTCCAAGTCTTACACGGTCCAACCCGAATTGTTCGAGTGCTGACTGGGTCATTGGGCGAGTGGCCTGGCTGGGACGAGGGACCGCTCTACCTCCCGCGCCCGGTCCTGAAACCGGCTCCATGCAGATTCGATTCCGAGGTCCGGAACCGACACTTCGGAGATCTTTCTAAGGGAGCCCTCCCGGTCCCGGACGAAAGCGTCCCTGACCCTCAACGTCCCTTGTTGTTGGACCAACTGACAGATGCGGTGGACCATTCTCCGCGACCCCAATCTGTCGGGCCTAGACATCTGGACCAGGAGCCCAAGGTCCAACAGGCTCTCCTGCGAGACATGATGAGCGGTTGTCCAGCGCCTGAGGGCCTGTTCGACCGTCGTGGCATGAAAAGTCTGCATCCCTCTCGCTCCCGCGGATAAGGAGTGAAAGAAGGCCCTGCTATGTTCCTCCGACTGTATCTCGCTCAGGACGACTATGTCCGGGGACCGGTGTAGCACTTTCACGATTTCTAGCTCCTTCGTCCTCTCCCTCGCGCCCGATCTGTCGAAAGGGTCGACCTTGAGCTTCAGCTGGTGGTACCCGAGCGCCAGGAGGTCCCGAGTCTCTACTGCGTCTTCGATGTACACCCTCCTGAGCCGGGGGTTCACCATCTCATCCAGGGCGTTGAGGAGCGTCGTCTTCCCTGTGCCGGTCTCCCCGATGATTGTGACGTTGCCTCCCGCTTCGAGCCAGGCGACTAGAATTGCCGCAGAGTCGGCGCCTATAGCGCCCATTTCCACGAGGCGATCGAGGGACATCGAAGTCAGGTTCAATCTTCTCACGTCAAGGGCGAACCTGTTGACAGAGATGGGCTCGAGGTCGATCGAGACCCTGAGCTTTGCCCCGCTCACGTCGAAGTCGTTCTTTATTGACGGATTCCGGAAGTCGAGCGAGTAGCCGCTGAACGTGTCTGAATGCGTCTGAAGCGCCGCCCTCTCCCTCTCCGTCAGGGAGATGGAGGTCTCCAGTCGTCCTGAGACGGAGTGGTCCAGATACAACGGGGATGCGTCCGAGTCCGTGTAGAACTCTGTCACGTGTTCGTCCTTGGCCAACGCAAGAATCCTCGAGAGGCCCACCGCTTCGTACGCGCACAGCTCGGCTAGCGCCTTCGTGTGTCCACCAGACATGAACCCGCCAAGACTCGTAGCCGCCGCCTGGCTGAGCACTCCTATCAGCCGCACGAAGGTCAGTGGTATCACGTCAGCGGGGTCCAGTCCTTCTGATGTCCTTGAGACCACCCCGCGCAGAGCCGCCACTTCTTGGTCGCTTATCGAGTGGGCGATGCTGTACATTGGTCGGCCCCTCGAGGACTGCACGAAGTATGCAAAGGGATAGGCCTCGTAGGCGGGGCCATCTGCCCCCCTCGGTTCAAGAAGCTCTATGAGAAGCGGTGGGGGCTCGGCAGACCGCCTTGGCTTGGCCGCCATCGCCAGGAGGAGCCTTTCGAACCTGCCTAGCACCAGAATCGCTTGTTGAGGACTGACCACAATAAAACTGCCAACCTTGGGCGTTAAATTTCGAAAGCGCCTCGGATGCAGATGGCCGAGATCGTCGAGTACGCGTTGGTAATTACGGCGTCGATGCTCCTAGTCGGGGGGTCGGCTGTGGTGTACTCTACCTACCAAGAGTACCTAGTTTCCCTCCAGGCCAGGGCATCTTTCGCGGCGCTGGTGACGAGCGCCGATGAGGCGCTGGTCAACGGTTCTACTACCTCCTCCCTCTACTTTCCTACAGGGACTCTACAGTGCCTGGAAGGAAACCTCTCATTTTCCTCGGCGTCTGGGAGCTTCTCGTCTGCTGTGCCGGCTGACTGCAACTTCTCCCTACTGTTGGGAGGTGGGACCAAGACGTATCGATTCGTGTCGAACCCGCCTTCCCTGGAACTCGGGGTGGGGTAGATTGCCCGCAACATCGGTCTCCTCTATCACCTCCTGGGGGGCATACTTCATGGCCGCGATGGCCCTCTTGTTCGTCATGACGCCAGTTCTGGATGGCGTTCGGAGGGGAAGCGACTTCGGGGTCGAAGTCAGACACCTGGAAGGCGTCAGCGCCCTCCTTCGTTCTCTGACGCCAGGCGTAGTCGCACACCTTTGGTATGGTTCCCCCGGAGATCCTGGGGCCATCGTCATCTCTGGCTCTACGATCTTCTATGAGGCGACGCACCAAGGCCCTTCAGAACAACTGGGAGTCCCTGCAAGGGACGCTGTGATCTATCCAGGGGTCCCATACGTTGCGCAGTTGGTTGCCGGGTACGTGGTGATCGCGCCTGGTTGAATTCGAGAGCTTCCTGGACATCGGTCTTATGATAGGGATGGTCCTTCCGTTGGGTCTACTGGCCTCAGCGGTCGTTCTTTCGGGTGCGGTCCCCCCGTGAAATTCCTCGACCTTGGCGTAGCTGCGGTGATCGCCACTTCATCGTTCCTCTTCATCCTTGCCACGAGCCCCACGCCTTGGGACAGGTCCTCTTCCCATGAGCTCCAGGTATCGAAAGCTAGAGACGCCCTCACAGCCAGGATATCCGATGCAGGGCTCTTCCAGCTGAGTGAAGACGCCCTCGTCGGCCTCTGCTCAGTCCAGGCAGCGCTATCAAGCCCTTCGCTTGCAGTGACGGTCAGCTCCGCCACATCCACGTGCGGACCCTCGCCACGCCCGGGGACGCCGTTCGCGGAGGTCGAGTTGCAGCTCGGACACGAGTTACTCGAGGTCAGGGGATGGGATCCAGACAAGGCCTAGCGGCGACGCTGACCGCTCTGTTCGTCTTCTCTTCCCTCGCAGTTGCGAATGTCGCCATGTTGGCAGCCGCGCAGGAGCGAGAACGCCTAACGTTTGCGGCTGACGCGGCCAGCAAGCTCCACGACGATAATCGGATCCTCGAGGGTGGAGTCGCTCTCGGTGCCCTCGGTGAGCTAGAAGCGAAGCTTTCAGGCTCAAGTTTCGACTGTACGGAGGCCCCGGACCAGATAGGCGCAGCCGTGAAGGGCTTGAATTCGACGGGATCCCTGGGGGCCGTTGCAGTGTCCGAGAACTTCACGGTCGCCCCGGAGGGGGCTCATCAGGACCAAGACAGGATTCTCAGCCCGTTCAATGGTTCTCGCGCAGGGGACCTCGGCATCGAAATCGTCACAAAGTCCATGGGGAGTTATCCCTCCGTCGGAGTCCATCTCCTGAACGAGGAGCGACACTTCGCCTCGATTCCTGTCAGGGTCTCCAGCTTGATTCGCTTCTGCCTCTCAGCAGTGAGCTCAATGCGTCTCTTTCTCTCAGGCGTCGAAGTCACTGACTGCACTCTCAAAGAGGTTGGCCGAGCCTCGGCCCCAGAGACTGACGTGCTCCGGAGTCAGGCTTTGGCCATCGGCTTCGAGTACTCGTTCCACTTCAGGATGCTATCGCAGCAACCCTGTTTAGTTTCCTACCTGACCTCCGTCTCTCAACAATCGGTTCCGGGCCCGACGGGTCCTTTCAGCTTCGAAGCCTCGGAGCGGGGTACGGTTCTGGTCTCTTCGACTTCAACGGTCCCTGGCTGAAGATCTCTCGATACTGCTCGCGCACCGTGTACTCCGCCGTATCGCCGACTGCAGCCAAGTCTCTCTGGGTGAGCATCCTCTGTCGCCCTTGCTTCTGCGCTAGCGCCACTTCGGCCGCGTAGACCGCTGTCGCAGCTAGCGCGCACGGGTTGTGCCCGGCGATGAGGGCTTCGTCCACCGAAGTGATGATGGCGAGCGCTTCGCTCCGGAGCTGATTCTGATACCCTGTTATGCTGACGCCCTTGGCATCGAGCGCTCTGCAGAGCTTCGGGTCCAGAGAGAGCTTTGCTATCACTCTCGAAAGGTAGTGCTCGGGTCTGCGCGGGGCCAGCCTTACGGGCGAATCAATCGAGAGCTTGATTATCGATGATGCCTTTACCTTGCGCCCCAAGCTCCGATAGACATCCACGATCTCCCTCACGCTCACCGACGTGACCCCCTCGATCCTGCAAGCCGCAATCAGCGCGTACGCGGAGACCGCAGCCAGGGGCGCCCCAGTCGACGACTGCCTAGCATTGATGACTTTTCTCATCACAGAGACCGACTGAGCCAACACGACCTCCGGCAGTGACAACTTTTCGCTTACCCTCTCGGCCAGTTTGGCGCAGAAGTAGACAGCCGAGTCTTCCCTGTCGAGATGGTCGGAGATCGTCTTGAGATAGGTGACCTTCGAACTCTCGCCGGAGACTCCCTTTGAACGAAGGTCCCGTCTGCGCGGCTCGAGAGGCCCCAAGTAGCTCCCAAGCGCCTGCTTTGCGAGGGCCGACCCCATCGTTGGTCGAGTCGCCTTCACTTCAATGACGGCCTTCTCTGTTACTATTCCGCACTCCGGACAGACAAGCTCGTCTCCTGCGTCCACCAAGGTCCTCGAACAGTCCACGCACTTGGAGTCGAAGTCGAAATCCTGCATGCGGGCCAAGGGGGTACTCGTGATTATCTGCAAGCAGCGACACGCGAATACCCGGGACCGCTATCAACGGCGGACCGACGTGACTGCCATGTAGTGGGGAGGGAGTCCCGTCTCGGAACGTGAAGTTCCCAAGAGTTATATCAGAAGTACGGTCGTTGCGCCCTCGATTGAACACGTCGGGCCTCGCCAAGGTCCAAGACCTGCACGCTCGCCCGTCCGATGAAGTGTTGTCCCTCGTCCGAGCGATGGGCAAGATGGGCGGCTTCATGGCCCCTAATCTCGAGAAGATAGCGTCGACTCTGGATTCGATGCAGACGACCGGTTGCACAAGGTTCCTCTCCTTTCCCGCTGACATAGTGGCCACGGGGGCTCGGGGGTTGTTGATCGACCTTGTCAAAGGGGGGTTCGTCGACGCGATAATTACGACGTGCGGTACCCTAGACCATGACATCGCTCGGACCCTTGGGTCCTACTATCATGGGAGCTTCGACTTGGACGACGCACGCCTCCGCAGGGAGGGGTTCCACAGGCTCGGCAATGTCCTCATCCCTCTAGACTCCTACGGCCCCGCGATAGAGAAGTTCCTGCGACCCGTCCTCTCCCGCCTCTACAAGGACGGGACGCACTCCACTACTACAGAGTCCTTGTGCAAAGAAATCGGCCATGAGCTCGGCTCTGCGCACTCTCTTCTCTACTGGGCTCAGAAAAGAGAGGTCCCTGTATTCGTGCCAGGCATCACGGACGGGGCAGTCGGCTCCCAGCTGTGGCTCTTCGCGGAGAGACACCGCGACTTCGCGGTGGACCTCATGGGCGACGAGCGCCGCCTGTCAGACATCACCTCAGAAGCGAAGAAGACGGGCGCCTTGGTGATTGGTGGGGGGATATCCAAGCACCACCTGATCTGGTGGAACCTCTTCAGAGGGGGCCTGGACTATGCCTGTTATGTCACCACGGCGATGGAGTACGACGGGTCCCTGAGCGGAGCCCAGGTCCGAGAGGCCGTCTCGTGGGGCAAGGTGAAAGTGAAGGCCGCCCAGGCGACGCTGTACGCAGAAGCCACCCTTGTGCTGCCCTTGATCGTCTCATACCTCCAGACAAGGTCGGCCAAGAGAAAGCCGGCCAGCTCCCAGAATCGCTTATAAGCCGAAATCCGAGGCGCCTTCAGAGTTTGGCGCTGGACTACGCAATCATCGCCTTAGGCGTCTCATTCATCGCGCTACTCTATGCCGGAATCCTCTGGGCGTACCTGAGAAGGCAACCAAAGGGTTCAGCCAAGATGACCGAGATCGCAGAGGCGGTCAGGCAGGGTGCCGCCGCCTTCCTCGGAAGGGAGTACAAAGTGATCGCGCCCATAGCTGTGGTCATAGTCGTACTGATCTTCGGTCTGATCGACCTCCCCGCCCGCACTGGCGGAGCGACCGCCGCCGGGTTCGCCCTGGGCGCCGTCCTCTCAGCAATCGCTGGATACGTCGGGATGGCGGTCACAGTAAGGACCAGCTCAAGGACCGCCGAAGCGGCAAAGCAGGGCCTCGGAAGCGCACTGGCCCTGTCTTTCAAGGGCGGAGGAGTGATGGGGATGACGGTCGTGGGCCTTGACCTCCTAGGACTCTCGGCATACTATGTCCTCTTCTCTTCCACGATCGTTACGCAGCCTGCAACCCTCGCAGGTCTTGGCTTCGGAGCGTCGCTCATCGCTATGTTCATGAGAGTCTCGGGCGGAATCTACACCAAGGCGGCAGACGTCGGAGCAGACCTCGTAGGCAAGGTCGAGGCCGGGATCCCTGAGGACGACCCTCGAAACCCGGCCGTCATCGCGGACAACGTGGGGGACAACGTCGGCGATTGCGCGGGCATGGGCGCGGATGTCTACGAATCCTACGTCGTTACTGCCATAGCCGTCATGATCCTGGGCGCCTTGCTCTTGTCAAAGGGTGGCTCCGCTTCTCTCCTCCTCTACCCCCTCGTCCTAGGTTCTTCGGGCATCATAGGCGCCATCGTGGCGAGCTTCTACGTCAGAAAGTCTATCAAGTCAAACCCTCTCCGGGCCCTCAACGTCACTCTT
Organism: archaeon; assembly: GCA_016432545.1. Taxonomy (NCBI): domain Archaea; species archaeon. The sequence goes on along the minus strand of CP066694.1, from coordinate 398,028 downwards.
CTGATAGCGGCGGCCGTCGCGATACTGCTTGACTACTTCCTGGGTCAGGCCCTCTTCCAGAACTCCACGCTCGGTACCTATCTGTTCGCCAGTGCAGGAGTGGGAGTCATAGTGGTCGTCGCCATCGAGAATGTGGCAAACTACTACACCTCCTACGCGTACTCGCCGGTCAGGGAGATCGCCGAGTCGAGCAAGACCGGCGCCGCCACCAACTTCCTGTCAGGATTCTCCACGGGCCTCACGAGCACCGCCCCCTCAGCCCTGGTCCTCGTAGTCGCGATACTTGTCTCGTACTTCATCGGTTTCGAAGCCTCCGGCGGCGACCAGCTTACCGGCATCTACAGCACGGCCGTCGCTACCATGTCGATGCTCTCTCTCACCGGCGTCATCATGTCGATCGACTCATTCGGCCCTATCACCGACAACGCAAACGGGATAGTGGAGATGGCAGGGCTGGACGCCTCGGTCCGGGCAGTCACAGACGAGCTGGACGCGATCGGCAACACGACCAAGGCGACCACGAAGGCCTTCGCCGTCACTTCGGCGGCCCTCGCTGCCGTGGCCATCTTCGAGGCGTTCCAAAACGAAGTCAGCAATGTGATAAAGGCTGGAGGGGCAGCGGTGGTAAGCAGGTACTCGGCGCACTTCGTGAACGGACAGCTCGTCTTCTCCCTCTCGGACCCTTACGTAATCGTCGGGCTCCTGATCGGGGGCCTCCTCCCGTTCTACTTTTCGAGCTTCCTGATCAAGGCGGTCGGGAGAGCTGCATTCACCATCGTCAACGAGGTGAGGCGCCAATTCAAGGAGATCCCCGGGATCATGGAGGGCACCGCCAAGCCCGACTACGCGAAGTGCGTAGACATCAGCACTTCAGCAGCGATCCGGGAGCTCGCCAAGCCGGGGGCGCTCGCCGTCGGAACCCCCCTGGTGGTCGGCTTCGTGCTGGGCCCCCTGGCGCTCGGAGGGCTCCTCATAGGTAGCGTAGTGTCCGGCGTCTTCCTAGCTTTCCTGATGACCAACGGCGGGGCAGCATGGGACAACGCCAAGAAGTATATCGAGACGGGCCAGTTCGGAGGGAAGGGGTCGGACGCGCACAAAGCTGCGGTGATGGGCGACACAGTGGGAGACCCATTCAAGGACACGGCCGGCCCGGCGATCAACTCTCTAATCAAGGTGGTCAACACGATATCGATAGTCTTCGTCTCGTCGATAGTCCTCACCGCCCTGTTCGTCTAGGCGCCCAGAAGAGAAGGTGGGTGTGGGACTCCCAGCGAAAGGGAATCCCTCCCTTGCGCTCTCGGACCCACGTGAACGCGCTCACTGACGGGTATCACTGCAGGCGCGCGCGTAACCGCTCCGCCAACCCACCGCAAAAGTGCCTCGACTACTCGAGCTAATTATGCCTTCGACGGGCGAGCCCCCAGACCCGACGAAATCCTCCAAGTCGGGTTGATGCTACCAAAGCTTATAACCGCAACTCGGTCGAAGCGGCGCTGTAAGCGATGCTTCAGGGTCTGCTTTCGACCACCCCTCCAACCACCGCCACCTTCGACTTCCTGCTAAACTGGTATGTGTTCTTCGGGACGGGGGCCGCAGTCGTAGTGATTGCGATGCTGGCCTTCTTCATGATCAGGTACAGGTCGAGGGGAGATCAGGAACCTCCGCTCGAGCACAAGACCGAGGGCTGGAAGATTGTCCTCGTCACTGTGCTGATCAGCATCTCCGTGCTCAGCGCCGCCGAATATCAAACATTCGCGGCCTTTGGCAACATTGAGATCCCCGCTGCCTGCACGCAGACGCCCAATCAGTGCGTACAGATCCAGGTCAGCGCCTATCAGTGGGGATGGAGCTTCACCTACCCCAACGGCAGGTCTGTGTCGAACAACCTTACGGTCCCGGCAGGCAAGATAATCCTGCTCAACGTCACTACGAAGGATGTCTTCCACACTTTCGGTATCAACGTTCTTGCTGTGAAGGAGGACGCCATAGGAGGGAAGACCAACCAGCTCTGGTTCATGGTGCCCGACCCCGGCTTCTACAAGAACGCCATCCGGTGCTTCGAGTTCTGCGGCTTCGGGCACGCCAAGATGTTCGCCAACCTCACCGTCGTCAGCCAAGGTGCCTGGGACGCCTGGCAGGGGCACTAAAGATGGTCCAGTGGTGGATTAGCCGCTGGCTGTACACGACCAACCACAAAGATGTGGGGATTCTCTACTTTTTCACCTCCCTCTACTTCGGGTTCATAGGAGCCATCCTCGCTATGCTCATGAGGGTTCAACTCTCGGTCCCTGACAACACCTTCCTCTCGTCGGCCTACTACAACCAGGCCTTCACCATGCACGGGCTAATCATGATCTTCTGGTTCCTCTCCCCGGTCGCGCTGGGGCTGGCCAACTACTTCGTCCCTCTCCAGATTGGCGCGGCTGACCTTGCATTCCCGCGACTCAACGCAATGAGCTATTGGCTTTACTTGGCAGGGGGGGTCCTCGCGGTTCTGAGCTTCTTCGTCCCCGGGGGGACGGCTGATGCCGGGTGGACGACCTATCAGCCGCTCGCTGTCCTTTCACAGGGTACGGGGCCGACCCTTGCATACTTGGGGATGGTCCTCCTCGCGGTCTCGGTGACACTGGGCAGCGTGAATTTCATGGTCTCGATTATCTGGCTTAGGGCCCCAAGCATGACACTCTCCAGGCTGCCGATGTTCACCTGGTTCATGCTGTTCACAATCATTGCGATGCTCTTCGCCTTCCCTACCCTGATCGCGGCTTTCGTCCTAGCCTCGGCGGATAGAATCTTTGGTACAGTCTTCTTCACTTCTACAGGCATCCAACCCTCCCTGCTTTGGGACAACCTCTTCTGGTTCTTCGGTCACCCAGAGGTGTACATCGTCCTGCTCCCCGGCTTCGGGATCATTGCGAACATTCTGCCGAGTTTCACAGGGCGCCCCCTCGCCGCCAGAAACGCGATTCTGGTTGCGACGGGCCTTGTCGTCATCCCCCTAAGCTTCGGAGTCTGGATGCACCACATGTTCCTCACTGGAATTCCAGTGTCGCTTCAAGGAGCGTTCAGTATCGCAACTATAGCGATATCGATTCCGTTTGACGTGATTACCCTATCGTTCGTCGAGTCTTTGATCAGGGGGAGGGTCAAGTTCGCGACTCCGATGCTTTTCGCCCTTGGGGGAGTGATACTCTTCATCATTGGAGGGATTACGGGAGTCTTCCTCTCTTCCCCAGTTTTGGACAGAGTCTTCAGGGGCTCATACTTCGTGGTGTCCCACTTCCATTACGTGATGGTAGGTGCGGCGATCTTTGGGATTATCGGAGGGATCTACTATTGGCTTCCGCGGATGACCGGACGGATGTACAACGAGAAACTCGGCAAGTGGCACTTTGTAATCTCGTTCGTAGGTTTCAATGTCCTCTACTTCCCAATGAACTTCCTCTACGACATGCCGAGGCGATACTTCACCTACCAGAACGTCGGCGACTTGTCCATCCTCAACGCGATAGCGTCGGTTGGGGCGTTCGTCTTTGCCGGAGCTCAGATACTGCTGGCTGCCAACCTGCTCTACACCTGGTTCAGGGGTCCAGTCGCTCCGGCCAACCCGTGGGGTTCGCCTGACCTCGAATGGACCTCGCACGTTGAGGGACTGACCCCTGCGGCCGAGGGCGCCGCCCCATCGGCGGGATGGATTGGGCAGCTCTCAGCCTCCTCGCCGGCAGCCTCTCACTCTCTCGTCGCGGGAGAGGGGCACTACGGCCACTTGAGCTCCAGGCCCATCCAGCTCTCCCTAGGGGCGCTGGTCTTCCTGATCGGAGCCGCCTTCTACCCGGGTCTTGCCGGGCTGCCACTGCTGCTCGTCGGGGCGGCCATAGTCGTGTACTCTTTCTGGGGCTGGGGGAGGGATGACCTCCGTGGCAAGTTCGTGATCCCCGCCGAGCCGGTCGGTGACAGGTGGCCCTTCGCAGCGATCCCCAAGATGAAGCTCGGGATGTGGGTCTTCCTGTCATCCGAGGTGGTCCTCTTCGGGAGCTTCCTTGGAGCGTACATCTTCATTCGCGCCGCCGCTCCAGCCTGGCCGGCCGCTGGAACCATCCACGAAGTCCCCCTTGGGACCTTCAACACCCTCGTCCTAGTCACGAGCGGCTTGACGATGTTCCTGGCTTTGCAATCAATTCGCGGCGGCGATGTGAGGCGGTCCCTCGGATGGATGGGACTCACCTTCGTCCTTGGCGCGGTCTTCATGGGGGTCAAGGTGTCTGAGTGGGTCAACCTTGGGGCCTCGGGCTTCGTCTTGACCGACCCGACAACTTCGCTGGCTGCCAGCGCGTACTACATCATCGTCGGGCTCCACGGCGCCCACGTGACTGCCGGACTGCTCGTCATGGCCTACCTCATGAAAAAGACGGCCATGGGGACCTACTCAAAGGACTCCCACGAAGCGATCGAGAACTTCGGGCTCTACTGGGCCTTCGTCGACATCGTGTGGTGTTTTGTCTTCCCCCTGTTCTATCTGCTATAGGGTGGAATGATGAAGACCATCGTGGCTCTCGGCGTCTGGGCGTACATGGTGCTCGCCGTCATCGCTGAGTCTGCCTCTTTCTACAGTCACTTGGGATTCGCAACTGTAGCCACGGTGGTGACAGTCCTCGCCACCAGTCAGGCGATTGCGATAGTCCTGTTCTACATGCAGCTCAAGGACGAGCCGGGCTCCCTTCGCCTTTTCGCGCTCATCCCGATCATGTTCCTGTCCGCGCTCCTGATAGCCATGCTGGCATCTCTAGGGTGATTGGAATGGAGACACAAGAAGAACCGTCGAAGCCCGGGCGCGGATTCCTCCTCACAGTGGGGGTCGTGATGATACTTGTAGGCGCGCTCATCGGCGCCGAGCTCGCGGTCCCGCTCCAGCCGGGCCTTGGCGGGAGCAACCCCCCTCCTGTCGGGGGCTCCGTTCTGATGCCGGTGGGCGTCGGGTCTAGTCTCCAGCTCAACTTCGCTCCAAGGGTGGTGACGGTCTTCCTCGGGGTCAACGACACGGTGACCTTCGTCAACGCGGACAGCGCCAAGCACACGGTAACTGCGACCGACCACAGCTTCGACTCCGGCGACATCGCACCCGGTGCGAAGTGGGTCCACAAATTCACGGCCGCAGGGAACTTCACCTACTTCTGCCTCTACCATCAGTGGATGCAGGCGAAGGTCGTTGTGAAGGACCCCTCGACGAGCGGAGTGGCGCTTGGGACCATCCCGACGGGGACAGGGTCGAACACCAACCTGGGATTCAGCCCGAAGGCACTGAACCTGGTCTCAGGGGTCAACAACACCGTGATATTCAGCAACCAGGACACAGTCAAGCACACTGTCACCGCGAGCGACGGGAGCTTCGATTCAGGTGACATCCTCCCAGGGGGCACATGGAGCCACACCTTCGGAGTCGGGAGCTACTCTTTCAAGTGCATCTACCACTCCTACATGACTGGAAGCGTCGTCGTCAAGGCGCCCTGAGCCCCTTTGCTTAATTACGGCCGTATTGCTCTGTGAACTCTAACTTGGCGGAAAAAGACGACGGAAACGTCTTTCCGGGCAACTGGGACGTGGTCTCCGAGACGCTGCTCAGGACCTACGAACTCTGGTTCCCGCAGAACTGGAGCCCGGTCGACCTGCCGTGGGAAGAGTGCGACGCCAAGAACTTCTCTTCCGACGAGGCCGTGGCGCAGGCCTACTGGCTCTCCAAGCTCGCCCTCTTCGAAAAGTCCGGCATTGGAGCCTTCGGAGCAGCCGCGGTCCAGGCCGCGACGCACGACTTCGAGGATCCCACAAAGAAGTTCCTCTCTGCGGTCGCCTTCGACGAGTGCCGACATGACGAAGTCTGCCGCAGGGCGTGCGCTCGCGTCTGCCCCAACTTCCCCTACAAGTTCAAGCCCAAGACCACGCTCGAGGAGAAGGCGTTAGGCAACATCACCGCCCTCTACGAGAACGGACGCCGCTACTGGAGCGCCTTCAACCAGGCATGGGGGAAGTATCCGCTAGAACTCATCTTCTCCAGCTTCTTCTTCGCGGAGATAGGGGCGCAGCTGATCTTCAAGGAGGTCGGCGAGCGTTCGACCAACAAAGTCTACTCCTCGGCATTCAGGAACATAACGAAGGACGAGTCCAGGCATCTCACCGGGACCCTTGCTATGCTGGAGAGGCTCGCGGAGAAGATGGGCGACGAGCAAAAATCGATGATTTCTCGTCAGCTCAAGCACGGATTCATCTATCTCTCTCCCCTCCTCTTCCGGCCGATGGAGGACTTTTGGAAGCTGCCTGGCGATTTCTTCGAGTACGACCAGAAGCTGGAGGCGCTCGCAGCAAAGTCTGGCCTCGGCGTCCCGAAGGTGGAGGACCGCTCAGAGGCATGGATGAAGGCGATAACCCGGCACAGGTCCAAGATCGAGGAACTCGGGATTCAGGTCCCCGAGATCAAGGAGATAGGCGTCGAAGGGCTCGAAGTCACCGTGAACAAGGGCGACGAAATCATCGCAACGCCCCTCTAGCTATTCCCTAAGCAAAAGAAGCGGCAAGGTCAGCGCAAGTGAGAGGGCGGCTCCTCCTCCCCACGCCGCCCAGTACCCCACCCTCTCTACGAGAAACGAGAAGACAAGGGGCGGCCAGAAAGACCCGAAGAGGCCGATGCAATTGACCCAGGCGATTGCGAGCGAATCGTACTTCTCGCCAGCGGTGTTGAAGTCCCTCGCTGCGGCGAAACCTACTGTGAAAGCCACGCTCGAAGCGACGCCTAGGAGCACTGCGGCCGCTGCGACTACGGCAAGAGTCTCTATGGAGCTCAGCGCGACTGCAGCTACGACCCCGAGGTTCGAGACCAGCATGAGGAGTCCGGGCTTGCCGACCCTGTCATAGACCCGGCCGCCCCAGAGGGTAGAAAAGATTGCAACTCCGTACACCGATCCTCCCACCAACCCCGCGACGGCCGGGTCTACTCGTACGGTGTTCACCAGGTAATAGACGGCGAAGCTTGAGAAGAGCGTGACCCCTATGTCGGTCCCCAGGATCCCAAGGCCGACCAGGACGAGACGCCTGTCGCGCAGGACCGATCCCAGTTTCGAATAGATTTCCCCGGGGATTGCCCTTGCGTCGCCACCCGGGACTAGGAAGTAGACCAGAGCCCCGGTCGCCACTCCCAGCCCCCCGCTCAGGAAGAGGCTCGACCTCCACCCGGTCACGGTAGCGATCACAATCCATGCGAAGAGGCCGAAGATCCCGCCGACATCGAAGGCAGAGTTGAAGAGTCCTGCCGCCATCCCGGACTTCCTCCCGGACATCAGAGTGGCAACCAGCACGACGGCCGGCGCGAAGACGAAGGCCATCCCTGCCCCGACGACCAGCCTGAACGTGGCCACCTCGACCAGACTCCCAGAGGCTGAGGTCCCGATCGCGGCGGTCGAAGAGAGAAGGACCCCCAGAGTGACTATCTTCTTGGGGCCCCACTTTGCGGCTAGGAGCCCTCCAGGGACCTGGAAGATGCCGAGCCCCAGATAGAAGGCCGAGGTCAGGATCCCCAGCCCGCCGACGCCTCCGCTCAGGTCCGGTCCCATCAGCGTGTAGACCGCCCCGATGTTCAGCCAGTTGACCGCGTAGACTATCCGCGCTGCCACCAGGGCCCCTATCGCGGTCTTTGACCCTCTGCTTCCGAACAAAACCCAAAGCTCTCCCGGCGGAGGCGCGTATAATTGCGTTCCGCCGCCCCCTATTGGCGAAATCTACCAGAATCATGCCTATTGGGGAAGGAGGAACCACTTCAGCGCTCGCAGGGGCAAAAGGGCCCCATTCCCTTCAAAGACGGCAGACGTCCCATCCTCGGGGCCTCTCCTCGATTGACAAACGGGGCCAGCCAAGACGGTAAGGCGGGGCAATCCCCGACCTTTCTGAAATCTCCTTCCCTTCTCCTACCTAGGCGCAGGGCTTCTTGGTATCCCAATCGCCGACAAACCGGCGCCTAGGCCTGAAAAACCCCATTTCGAGCCGTTTAGGTGATGTTTATATATCATTTCGAGCGAATTGGGGCCGAGGAAACTCGCAGATGGTCACTGGATACTGCGTGTACGAGAAGAAGAAGAACCGGGAGATCAAGAATCCCAAGCAAATCAAACTGAAGAATGGCCGGCCTGCCATCAAGGGAACGTGCGCCTCCTGTGGCAAGCAAATCTTCAGAATTGGAAAGCTGAAGTAGATTCTACTCTCCCGTTCCTTTTTATTTTCTGAGTATTGACCTACACTGGTCGCCAAATTGCTGAAGCTCTTTAACAGCCTCGGCCGTTCGCTCGAAGAGTTCGTCCCGTGCACAGATGGTGAGGTCAGGATGTACACTTGCGGCCCGACTGTCTGGAATTACGCGCACATTGGAAACCTGAGGACCTTCGTCTTCGAGGACGTCCTTAGGAGATATCTGAAGTTCAAAGGGTATAAGGTCTTTCAGGTGATGAACATCACCGACGTCGAAGACCGGATAATCAAGGGGATCAAGGAGACCGGCAAGCCGCTCGCAGAACACACCAGATTCTACGAAGCTGCGTTCATGGAGGACCTCGCCGCCCTCTTCGTTGAACGCGCCGAGAAATACCCGAGGGCGACTGAACATGTCCAAGAGATGGTCGCCCTGATCAAGGTCCTGCTGCAGAAGGGATTTGCGTACACCGCGCCCGACGGCTCGGTCTACTTCAGCGTCTCCAAGTTCCCGTCCTACGGCGCACTGTCAGGAGTAAGGCTCGACTCGCTCAAGTCAGCCGGAAGGGTCTCGACAGATCACTACGAAGAGAAGACAGAGGCCGCGGACTTTGCGCTCTGGAAGTCCTGGGACCGCGATGACGGTGACGTCTTTTGGGAGACGGAGCTCGGAAAGGGCCGTCCGGGCTGGCACATCGAGTGCTCTGCCATGTCGATGAAGTACCTCGGCGAGTCCTTCGACATCCACACGGGTGGGCTGGACAACAAGTTCCCACACCATGAGAACGAGATAGCGCAGTCCGAGTCAGCGACCGGAAAGAAGTTCGTGAAGTACTGGCTCCACTCGGACTTTCTCAGTGTAGAGGGTGCGGAGATGCACAAGTCGGTAGGGAACGTGGTCTACCTGAGGGACCTGGTCAAGGAGGGCTGGTCTCCGAGAGTCGTTCGGACGTTCTTGATCTCCTCACATTACCGCGACCGCATGGACTTGACAAACGCGGGTCTCGCCCAGGCGAAGGCCCTGCGGGAGAGGCTCCAAGAGTTCTCTAGGCGCCTCGAATCCGTGAAGGGAACATCAGGGAGCGACGGCGGAGGGCTGGGATCGGAGATGGCGGGAGGTTTCGAGGAGGCAATGGACCGCGACCTCAACGTACCCGAGGCCTTGGCTGCCATCTTCGTGGTCGCGAAGAAGACGAACCTTCTGATAGATGGCGGGAAGCTTTCTGAACAGTCAGCCGGAGAGGTCCTTGGCGCCCTCCGGAGGGTCGACTCGGTCCTCGGCGTCCTCGACTTCTCCCCCCAAGAGCTGACCTCGAAGGAAGCCGCCCTTCTAGCCGCGAGAGAGGAGGCTCGGAAGAGGCGCGACTTTGCGGAGTCGGACAGGCTGCGCAAGGAGCTGCTCTCGCTGGGAGTGGTCGTGGAGGACACCCCCAAGGGAACCCGATGGAAGAAGCCATCAAGTGGTTAACCGCAAGTAGCAAATCGCTCAACTTCGGTAAATCCTGTCCATATTATCTTCCCCCGCGCATGGAGCAGCATGACCTCAGCGGTCGAGGCCCTTCCGGGTCAACAGGGGAGCGTGCGCTCGTCGTACCTCCGTTCTCCCGTCTCGTTGAGCTTCGGCGGCTGCAGGGCGACGCTCGCCCCCGACGGGTCCATGCTCTCGTTCGACTCGAGGAGAGAGAGGAGGGCGCTCTTCGGCTACGAGGGTCTGCGAATCTTCAAGCTCCAGGCCGGCGTGGTCGTCCAACCCCAGAGACTAGACTGGTCGCTGCGCGTCTCTCCAGCCGGTTCGCAATTCGCGGCCAGGCTCTTCGATTCTGTCGAGGTCCTCCAGTCCGTCACCTTCTTCGTGGCAGGGTCCGGATACCTGAGGAAGCTGAGGCTCAAGAGCCTCGCCCAGACGGCCCTGAAGCTCAGGGTCGTGGACTTGGCTGACCCGACCTGCGCCAAGCTTGGGGGAGGAGCCTACGGATGGGGCGCGATCGGCCTCAACGCCTTCAACCGGGGAAGTCACGTGGCCATGGACGAGCTCGCGGACCCCCCGGCAGCCCGAGTGGTAGGGGCCGTCCCTCAACCGTCCAGGTACTACATGACTTCCGACAAGACGGGGGCGCTTGACGCCGCCTCCGCAGGCGAGCTCCCGGACTCGACCGCAGGGGCTTCCGGACAGGTCCTGATCCTCTCTCTCCACGACCTCGAGCTCCAGCCCGGCGAGGCGAAGGAGATACTCTTCGCCTTCCTGTACAACCCCGCCAGGCTCGAGGACGCGCTCAGGGACTTCGGCAGCATCCAGGCGGGGGAGACCTCCGGGCCCCCCGCCCGAGCGGAGTTCGCGTGCTCAAGCCAGCAGGTCTCTGATGCCTTCCAGTGGGCGCTCTCGGCGCTCGACTCGCCCGAGGCCATCGACTACGACCTGGACAGATACGAGGTAGGGAGAGCGGTCGGAGTGGTCGACCGGGAAGCGGGGGCCACTCTCTCCGGGTCCTTCAAGAGAGCTCTTGGGAGGGAAGGCTCGGTGCCTCACTCCGACGATAGGGCTCGGAGCGGCATCCTTGAGACTTCCCTACTGCTTCAGGCGCTCTGCGCTCAAGTGCTCCAGGCTCAGGACCGGAAGGCCTCGAGACCCGTCTACCCGGCGATCAAGAAGGCCGCAGGCTTCCTCATGGCCGTCTCCAAAGGCTATTCTGTCAAGTGCGACCCCAGCGTCGCGAACGGCTGGCGAAGACATCTCGGCAGAGGATATCCCACAGGTGAGGTGCCTGAGGTGACTCTCGCAGTGTCAGGGGCCCTATTGGCCGCATCGCAGTCGGCGCGGAGCCTCGGCAGATCAGACGACGCCGGCAAGTTCAGGGAGAGGTCAGAGATGATTGCCGACAAGGTCAAGAAGACGCTGGTGGACGAAAGGGGATTCCTCGCGCTCTGCCTCGACCCGTCGGGGCGGCTGAGAGCCGACGAGTGCATCGACATGGCCGTCGCTGCCTACAGGGCTCCAGCCTTCGGAGCCCAGGCCGCAGCCCACAGGGCCATGGAGAAGGACTTCGAGACCCCGTTCGGTCCCAGGACGGTGCCGACCTCCAACCAGGTCTACTTCGATGCTTCTTACGGCCACGGACAGCTTGGTGGCTTTTGGACCCGCGCTGCCCTTGCCCACGCGGTCGTCTGCTACAGGACTGGCCTCTCTGGAATCGGAAGCCTCGCCGTGCAGAGGACTGCGAAGCTCGTTACAGAGGACTACCTCAGGCTGGGCGGCTCACCCGGAGAGTTCCCCTATTGGGTGGACGTCGAGGCCGGCCAGTCTCACGGGGACGGCTCCGACCCCGTCGCCGCGTCCAGGTTTGCTGAGGCCCTCCTCGAAGGCGAAGTGGGCCTCTCCTTCGGGCCGGACGGGGCCTTCTTCGCTCCCCCGCCCGCCTCGGGCATCAGCTGGGCGCTCGCCAGTCGGCTCTGGGCGGGAGAGCCGGTCAGCCTGTTCGTAGGGAGGGGCCAGGGCCAGCCTGCGGTCTTCCTGGCAGCCTCCAAGGCGACTTGCAAGTCAGGGACAAGATTCGCGAAGTCTGATCCGCTCCCATCCCCCGCCAGGGGAGTGACTGCCATGACCTTCTACGGTCCAGGACAGGTCATCTGCCTCGGGAGCTCCTCGCCCACGCAGGCGCGCGTCACAGTCAGGTTCTCTCCCAGGGCCCAAGACCTGACGAGGCATTTGTCGGCTTCCCTCGAAGCCTTCGACTCAGCGAAAGGCTCCTGGTCCAGGGTGGGCTCTGTCAGGGTCCTGCCCGCCATGAGCTTCGAGGCGACCCTCGCTCCCGGGGAATGGAAGGCCTTCCGACTCTCGACAAGTTAATAATCGAACCGGGGCCCGAACGCTGCGTTTGTCGCGAGCCTCGGTCACTGCCAACGGAGGCATACGTGTAGAGATCGGAGAGAGGACGTTCTCGCTGGACCCGAGCAGGCCCGCCAGGGCGGATTTCACTTTCGTCTCTCACGCTCACATCGACCACATGCACGCACCCTCGAGGACTGAGCGCGTGATCGCGTCCGGAGCCACAGCAGAGCTCGCGAAGGCGAGGGGGTTCGACCTCGGGGACGTGCTCGAAGAGGTGGAGGGGGTCGAGCTTCTCGACTCGGGGCACATACTCGGGTCCCGTGCCCTCAGGATCGGCGACGAGCTCTACTACACGGGCGATGCTTCTGGCCGCGAGCGCGGCTTCCTAGGCAAGTGCAAGGCCCGGCGGGCGAGGGTCCTTGTCATGGAAACGACCTACGGGCTCCCCGAGTACGTCTTCCCGAGCCTTAGCCGCCTTGTCAAGGACGTCCACACGCTGATTGGGGAGTCCTTCGACAAGGGAAGGCCGGTCGTGCTGATGGGCTACCCCCTCGGGAAGGCGCAACTGCTCTCTTACTACTTCTCGAGCTGGGCGCCTCTCTACTATCACGAGCGCGTCTCCGCGATGAACAAGATCCACGTCAAGCACGGGGTGGACCTGAAGTCGGGAAGGACCTTCGACCCTGATCGGGACCACGAGAGACTGCCGCGGGGCCCCTGGGTCATGGTCAGCCCGATGTCATCAGGAAGAAGCAACCTCATGGCCCACCTGAAAAAGAAGTACGGCGCCATATTGGTCTCCTTCACCGGGTGGGCGGTCAATTCTGGGTACGGGCGTTCGATGGGCTCGGACTACACGTTCCCTCTGAGCGACCACTGTGACTATCAGGAGCTCCTCGAGCTCGTCCAGGCAGTCTCCCCGGAGGTCGTCTACACTGTGCACGGGTTCGCTTCCGAGTTCGCAGCAGACCTGAGGCGGATCGGCTTCGCTGCCAGGCCGCTGGCGGAGGACCAGTCGAGGCTCTCGAACTACCCGAAGGTCGCTTAGCCCATTAAATACTCCCTTGGGCGTGCGGGCACTCGCCTTTTGCACTCCGAGGAGAAGGTCGCCGTGGGCGTGGCCGCCCTCTACGTAGCCAACATCGCGACCCTCGCCTTCAACACGCTCTTCCTCGTGCTCCTCACGAACGCCCTCCGCACAACTGCGGAGGTCGGGTTAGTCTCCCTCCTCAACCTAGTCGTGGTCGGGGCGGCCACCCTCTCTGTCCTGGCTCTCCCTGTGACCGGCGCCGGAGTAGCCGCGACCCCCCCCGCCGTGACGCGCTTCCTTTCAGAGTACATCAGGGACGGGCTCTCTTCCGCCAGGAGGGTCTACTTCGCCTCGCTGGCGATCTGCGGAGCTGTCTCCATGACGGTCTTCCTCGTGCTGGCCTACTGGCCGGTTCCTGCTTTCCTCGCGGGCCCTGCCGACGGCCCCGTGGCATTCTTCGCAGGAGTGGACGCGGTTGTCTTCTCCTTCGGGCAGCTAGGGGCCTACGCGATGCTCGGGGCGGGCAAGGCTACCGGAGCGGGCAAGGCGATCGTAGTTTCGAGCGTCGCGAGATATGCCATCGCATCTGCGTTCCTGTTCTCGGGGTCCGGCCCTTCCGGGGTCTTCATCGGCTTCGCCATCGGAGACTCGCTGCTCGCTGTCTTGACCAACGCCTCTGCGGCCGGCGCCGTGCAGCACCTGGTCAAACCGGGGCCTAGCATGCGCCCGGTCCGCAACTACATGGCCTCGGTCTTCTTCGCTGCGGTCATGGGCCTTGCCGTCTCCCAGACCGACAAACTGCTTGCATTCTTCCAACAGGGCCTCGGGAACCTGGCAGTCTACAACGTGGCGACAGTCGGGGCTGCCGTGGCGTCCTTCGCGCCCAGCGCGGCGACCAACGTCCTGGTGCCTGCGCTCAGCAGCTACTCTGACCGGGACAGGAAGAAGGAGATGCTCAGGAGGTACACGCGGTACATCAGCCTCACGGCGATACCCACTGGGTTCGCGCTCGCCGCTGTCTCGCCCTTCCTCCTCAGGATCTTCGGGGAAGCGTATGTTTCGGGCTGGCCCCTGCTCTCAGTCGTCGCCATTTCGATATCATTCTCTTCGATTGCCTCTGTCTACTCTGCCAGTCTTCTTGTCGATGACCGCGCCCACCACTTTACGCTCAGCACCCTGGCGGCCCTCGCGGTCCTCGTCCTCGTTTCGCTGACCACTGTCCCGGTCGTCGGCCTCCTCGGGATCGCGATAGCCAGGGGGGCGATGCTCTTGTCCATGACAGCGGCCGTCGCCTTCTTCGTCCATCGCAGCGGGATGCTCGTCCTTGATTCGCTGGCTTACCTGAAGTCCCTGGGTGCATCGGCGGCGATGGCACTCCTCGTCTTCCTGGCCCTGTCAGTGGGGCAGAGGGAGGGGCTCAGCTCGAGGGGAGCGACGGTCGCCTCTGCGGTGGTGATGCTCCCGGCCGGGCTGCTCGTCTATCTTCTGATTATGAAGGCGTTGAAGGGATTCAACCAGACGGACATGGACTTCGTCGATACCCTCCTGCCCAGGTCGATGAGGTTCGTCTCCCGCCTCGCTCGCAAGCTGCTCTAGCCGACGTCCACGAAGATCGGGCGCCCGTCGAGGTCTTCCTCGTGCCACTTCCGCCCCACGGAGCGTTCTTCCATCAGCTCTACCCTCTTCGCCCGCACAAGGAAGGCGATCTGTCCGCTCCTGGCCCTCAGGACCGAGACCTCCTCGGGCTCCAGCCCAGCCACCGCCACCTCCCCTAGCGTATCGGTCGGTAGGAACCCCCTCTCCTTTCTGAGGGCCTGTAGCCTCCGCGCGACATCCCTCACCAGGCCCTCGGAGATCATCTCATCGTCCCTGTCCTTGGCAACGGCCACGAAGACTCCACCTTCTTCTCCCACTTCGAAGCCCGCCCTGGCACGGACGACGAGGTCGTACGCCGACAGTGGGACCCTAATCGAGCTCCCGCCCGCTCCAATTGTCACCGGCCGGGACCCGGAGTGGGCCCTCAGCGCCTCGTCTGCCTTGAGGACCTTCACTAACCCCAGGACCTCCCTCGTCCTCTCCTTGAAGAGCGCCCCTATCCTCGAGGTGTTGGGCTTGAGCTCGAAGTCGGCCGGGAAGTCTGCTGCAGAAGGGCACAGGGCCATCGACTTCGCGTTGCAGAGGGTGAGCACCGCCGCCTTCGAGCCTTCTACGGCGCGCTTGCTCCTGCTGGGTGCCAGCAGCTGGATCCTGCGCAGCGGCCACCTCCTCTTCAGCCGGGCCCTGGTGCGGGCCGAGTTGCAGGCCTTCTCCACGAGGAGAGCAAAGTCAACCGCTGCCTCTGCCCCGCCTCTCCCTACACTAGCTCTCTGGATGGGTGGGGAGGCCAACAGTGGAGCGTCCCACAACCTACCTGCGAAGAGTTCCTGGTAGAGGTACTCGGTCGCGAACGGAACTAGCGGGTGCAAGAGACGGTCGCCCGACTCCAACAGCCGCCCGAGGACCGCGTATACCGACAGTCGCCGGCTCCGGTTCTTTGGTTCGTCGTCCCAGAGCTCCCCTCTCACGAGCCGGACGTACGTCTGGCTCAGGCGCACTATGACGAACTCTTCCAGCGCCTTGGCCGCTTCGTTGAACCTTCCCTCCGCATAGGCTGCCGAGGTCTCCACCTCCACCTTCCGGAGCTTGGCGAGCGCCCACCGGTCTACCTGGGTCAGCAGCCGCTTGGAGGTCGCCCACCCGAGGTGATGCCTGGCACCGTCGTAAGAGTCGACCCTGCGGTTCTGGTCGAGGTACAGGTGAAGGTGATAGAGGGTGTTCATGACCTGGTAGGGCCTCCCAGCCATCTCGCCGATCGAAAGGCTCACAGAGTCTTCGGGGGACGCCTTCGACGCGACATAGAATCGGGTCACGTCCACCGAGCCCTGCCTCAGCACCTCTAGCCCCTGGAGGACGTTCCCGAGGCTCTTGCTCATCTTCTGCCCCTCTTCGTCGAGGACGTGCCCTTGGAAGAGAAAAGCCTTGAAGGGTGCGATGGGGCGCCCGGAGAAGATCACGTTGAGCACGAGCAGGGTGTATGCCCACCCCCGCGTTTGGTCTATGCCCTCTGTGAGGAAGGGGACCGGGACGAGCCCCTTGTACTCGGCGTCAGTCATCGAAGAGTACGGCGCAGACCCGCTGTTGTGCCAAGTGTCGAGGACGAAGGGTTCTCTCTCGGCTTCTCCTCCGCACTTCGGGCACTTCAGCAGGACCCTGTCAATCCAAGGCCTGTGAAGCTCGAAGTCGGGGCCGTCGGGGAGGCTCGAAGCCAGCTCGACTATCCTCTTCCTAGAGAAGGCACCGGTCTTCTCGCCGCAGGTCCGGCAGACCCAGACAGGCAGCGGAGTCCCCCAGACCCTCTCGCGTGTGATGCACCAGGGGGGCGACTCGGCGATGAACGAAAGGAACCTATTTCGCGGCGACTCGAAGTAGTATTCGACCGCCGAGGCTGCCTTCTTCAGGTCTCCCCTGAGCCTGTCGACCCAATAGAAGTACTCGCGGCGGGCCAGCCAGACGAGCCTGTGCCCTGACCTCCAGCAGACCGGATAGTCGTGGACCAGCTCCCCGGCGGAGATCAACGCGCCAGCAGCCTCAAGGTCCTTGACGACCTTCGCGTCGGCGTCCCTTGCGAAGAGCCCTGCGTATTCTCCGGCCTCGGCTGTGAATTTGACCTGGTCGTCGAAGGGCGAGAAGATTGGCAACCCGCGCTTGGTCGCGACTGCGAAGTCGTCCTCGCCGTTGGCGGGGGCCATGTGGACGAGCCCCGTCCCCGTCGTGGTGTCCACGAACTCCTCTGCGACGACTCTGTGGATCTTGGGCTTCAGCTCGGGGCTCGCGAAGCCAGGGACCTTCCCCATGAGGGGGTGCTCATACCCCAACCCCTCGAGCTCCTTGCCCTTGACCTCTCGGACTTTCTCCCCGAACTTTATCCCCACTTCCTGTTCGAGCGCAGCCTTCCTCTCCGAGCCCACGATCCAGGTCTCCTGCCCCACCTTGACATACTCGTAAAGGGCCTCTGGTCTGACGCCGACGAGTTCGTCAGTGACCACAGTGAACGGCATCGTCGTCCAGAGCGCGAGATACGAACCGTCCGCAGTTCTGGCCTTGAAGTATAGGCTCGGGTCCTTGAGCTTCTCGTAGCCCCCCTCCACGACCTCGGCGTGGCTCAGGGCCGTCTGGCAGCTCGGGCAGTAGGGGACGACTTTGAAGCCCTCCCCGAGGAGTCCTCTTTTCCATGCCCTCTCGAGGTACCTCCACTCCCTCTCGATGTACCCGTCCCTGTAGGTCATGTAAGCCCGGTCGTGGTCTATCAGCAGTCCCAGGAGCCGGTCCGCCTCTACCCAGTCGCCCTTGTACTTCTCAATCAGCTTCTTGCAAGCCTCGACCAGTTTCTCGACCCCCACCTTCTTCAGGTCTTCCCACTTGTTCCCAGAGAGGCCCATCTCCTTCTCTGCCTGCAGCTCGACAGGGAGACCCTGCGTGTCCCAGCCTCCGCGGAAGACGATGTTCTTGCCTTGGAGGGTCGACCACCTGTACCAGATGTCCTTCATCATCCGCCCCCTAACGTGCCCTACGTGGGGCTGATTGTTCAGGGTCGGCGGGCCTTCGACGTAGCCCAGCGGCCTGCTGCGGGAGACCCTCCTGGAGATCTTTGCCTTTGCGGCCGGGTCCGCGTAGAAGCGCCTTACCTTCTCTTCTATCGATTTCCAGTCGTATTCGGGAGTGAGTGGTGCCTTCTTAGGCCGTCGGGATAATTTTGCAATCACTCAACGCGCCACGACCGGCGCCCTGACAGCGATTTAACCGTATCACGTCCCTTTGTAGAGCCTCGCCGCGAGGGAGTCGGCGAGCCCGGCCTTCCTTATCTTCTCTGCAGAGGTATTCACGTCGTACTCGACCCGAAAGTTCCTGACCTCGTAGTGACCACCTTCGAATGACAGGACCGAGTAGGACGCCCTGGGGTCTCCGTCTCTTGGCTGACCCACCGAGCCGGGGTTGAAGACCAAGCCCCCACCCCCTTCCCAGGCGTAGGGGAGGTGGCTGTGTCCGAGGCCAATGATCTTCACGCTGAGCTTTCGCAGGTAGTGTTCGAAGACCTGCGAGTGGGTCGAGGGGTCGACGTACTCCCAGAGGGGGTCGTCGGGGCTCCCGTGAGCAAGATACGAGTCGATCCCTCCCAAGTTCGACCTGACCTGGGAAGGAAGTCCCGCAATGAACTCACGACTGGCGGGGGTCAGCTTTGTCCTGGTCCAGAGCGCTGCCATCGCGGCTCTCGAGTTGAACCCCCCGACGTTGCCGGTCAGGGCTGCTTCGTCGTGATTGCCCCTGAGGCACCGGGCACGCCGAGACCGCAGGAGGTCCACCACCTCGTTTGGGCTCGCCCCATAGCCGACGAGGTCCCCCAGGCAATAGACATCGGCCCCGCCTGCCTTTTCCAGAACCGCCTCCAGCGCCTCCACGTTCGAGTGCACGTCGGAGATGAACGCAAGCTCTTCCAAGACTCCCCAAGGAAGACCGGATGCCTTTAACGATGACTGGACGCTCGAGCTCTGCAGCTCTCCCTACGAAAGAATTCTTAGTGCGGTTTGTGAACTTAATTTCACTACCCCCCAGATAGAGAATTTCACAGCGTATCAAACTCGAAGCTATCCATGTCTGCGTTCGCAGGTAAGTGGGAAAAGCAAAACAACCAGGGGCTCGGTAACAGGGTCAAGGATTCTGTAAAGAATCCAGGTCCTCTGAAGCCGAGGCTCGATCTAGCAGTCCGACAAATCCAAGTCCAAGTCGCCAAACTCGACTCAACATCCACCAAACTCAGAGAGAGGGACAATTCGATCTTTGGAAAGGTCGTAAGCTCTCTACAGAAACACGACACTCAGCACGCGTCTGTATTCGCAAACGAGCTGGCCGAGATCAGAAAGATGAACAAGATGGTCACACAGGCCAAGCTCGCGCTCGAACAGATAGTGCTCAGACTCAACACCATCACGGAACTCGGTGACATAGTCGTCACCCTGACTCCGGCAATGGCAGTCATACGCAACGTCAAGCAAGGCTTGGTGGGCGTTCTGCCAGAGGCGGAGAGCGAGATCGGTGAAATCTCTGGATTGCTGAGTAGCATCCTGGTAGACGCAGGGACAGTCGGTGGGTACTCGCTGAACTTCGAGGCTGCAAACGAGGACGCGGAGAAGATCCTAGCCGAGGCATCCGCGGTCGCGGAGCAGCGCATGAAGGAGAAGTTCCCCGAGATACCGACCTCACTGCCTTCTGCAGAATCCGGGACAGAGACCAGCGCCTATTAGAGTCGGGAACTTAGAAGTTCCCGGTCTCTTTTTCTTTTGGACCAACGGTCGGCTCGTTTGCCCGCGACTGGCACCAGAGCGGACTCTCGGCCAGAAAGTCGTGCAAAGAACAAACTTTCACTCGTTGGTAGTGAAAATCTTGACTAAGGCTGTGATTATACAAACGCAACTTTTAAGCCGAGTACTTGTCCTCCCGTGCTCCTCTAAGGTTCATCGGCCTGGGCAGAGAAGAAAACGTGAAGCCAAAGATCGCTTCGACCATCAAGGAGATCGAGCTTCACAGAAGGGAGCTGGAGAACCTGAGGGCCAAGCTCGAACAGAGGCGGAAGGCGCTCTTCGAGACCACCGTCAAGGCGATGGTCGCAAAGGACAAGTCGAAGGCGGCAGTCTACGCCAACGAATGGGCCGAGCTGAGAAAGGTGGGGAAGGTGGTCTACGCCAGCGAGCTTGCGCTCACCCAGGTTGTCCTCAGGCTCGAGAGCATCGTCGACGTCGGAGACGTCATGATGCACATGAGCATGGCCTTCAAGGTGCTCCGAAAGGTCAACAAGACAGTCCAGGGACTGGTCCCCTCACTCGACCAAGCCTCTGACGAAATCAGCAATGCCCTGACCGAAACGATGGCGGAGATGGGCAACGTCTCTCCCTCGATATCTCTCAACATTCAGACCGAGAGCGGGGAGGAACTCGTCGAGCAGGCTCGCAAGCTGGCTGAGGAGAGAGCCGAGGCCATGAAGATGACGATGCTCTCGCCCGTCCGGGTCCCGAGAAGCGAGGAGGAACTCGAGGAGAGAGTCCCACTCCTCGCAACTGGGGAAGATGATGACGACGACGCTTCAATCCTTGGTACTCTCTACAAGTCCCATCCGCAGGGCGAGGTGGAGGAGCAGGTCCTCCAGTACGCCGCGATCCACAACGGCGCCGTGGACATCGCCGACGCCACTACTGTGCTGAAGATGCCCACCGACGACCTCGAGCAGGCGATGTTGAAGCTGATGTCCGAGGGCAAAGTCAAGGTCAACGAGTCCGGGGGCTCTGAGAAATGAGCGTAGTAGCTGCGAAGGAGCTCGAGGACGACGCAAAGAAGTACGCCTCTGAGGCGATCAGGCTCGACTCCCAGGGCGCCCATGGCATGGCCATCCAGATGTACCAGAAGGCAATCTCGACCCTAGTCAAGCTAGTCCACCTGTACCCCGACTACAGGCTCAACAAGCAGTACACTGAGCGGGCTATGGCCTACCAAGAAAGGGTCAAGGCAATCCAAGCCGCCCACGGCCTCCTCCCACAGGACCAGTCGGAGCAGGAAGGTCCGGGGAGAGGCTCAACATCGGTCATTGCTGGAGGCAAGGGCCCTCAGGTCGTCCAACAGCTGAAAGCCTCGTTTAGCGAACTCGTCATCACCGAGAAGCCAGACGTCAAGTGGGACGACGTGGTCGGCCTCGAGGACTGCAAACAGGCCATCAGGGAGTCGATAGTCTTCCCGTTCCTCAGGCCGGACCTGTTCAAGCTCGGCTGGCCGAGGGGCATCCTCCTCTACGGCCCTCCTGGATGTGGCAAGACCATGATCGCGGCCGCGACCGCTGCCGAAATCGACGGCTACTTCATCTCAGTGGACGCGGCCTCGATAATGAGCAAGTGGCTCGGGGAGGGGGAGAAGAACGTCTCGAAGCTCTTCGCGAACGCGAGGAAGATGCTGGCGGACAACAAGCCGGTGATCGTCTTCGTCGACGAAATCGACTCGCTTCTCGGCACGAGAGGACAGGAGGTGGGCGGGGAGGTAAGGGTGAGGGACCAGTTCCTTCGAGAGACAGACGGGATCAACGACAAGGGGAAGAACCTCCACCTCTACGTGATCGGCGCGACCAACAAGCCGTGGTCCCTCGACCCACCCTTCCTCAGGAGGTTCCAGAAGAGGATCTTCGTTCCTCTTCCAGACAACGAGGCGCGGATGTCGCAGTTCAGGAACTACACTGCCCCCCTGACCCTCTCCGACGACGTGGGACTCGCCCTTCTGGCGAAGCTCAGCGAAGGATACTCGGGCAGCGACATCAAGGACATCTGCCAGGGGGTACAGCTCAGGGTGGTTAGGGAGCTCTTCGAGACCGGGAACTTCCTCGACAAAGGGACAATGACCAGGCCCATCAACGTAGCAGACTTCAAAGAAGTGATGCGCTCCCGCAGGCCGTCGGTGTCGCCAGAGATGGTCCGGGCCTACACGCAGTGGTCAGAGAACTTCAAGGCGCTTTAAGCTCTTAACTGCGGCCGGGCGACCTATTGTCAGTGCGCGATCATCTCTCCCCGGCGCAGCTAAAGCAACACATCGGCCAGGCTGTCACGCTCGAGGGCTGGGTCCATGACATCAGGGTCCTCGGAGGGATCAGCTTCCTCCTGCTGAGGAACTCGAGCGGGATAGTCCAAGTTGTGCTGCCAAAGAAATCGGTACCCACAGAGGTCTTTGAGCTGGTCGCCTCCCTGCACCAAGAAGACGTGGTGTCAGTCGCGGGGACCGTCAAGGAGAACAAGGAAGCGAGAAACGGAATCGAAGTGGTGCCCGCCGAGGTCCTAGTGATCTCGAGGTCTGAGGTCCCCCTCCCTCTCGACCCGCGCGGGGTGACTCCCGCCGCCCTTGTTACGCGCCTGAAGTGGCGCTCCCTGGAACTCAGGCGCCCTGAAGCAGCGGCCGTTTTCAAGGTCGAAAACGCAGTGGTTGCAGGCTTCGAGTCGTACCTGAGAGGAGCAGGCTTCATCCGTGCCTTCACCCCGAGCATCATCGGAGGGGTCTCGGAGGGCGGCTCTGAGGTCTTCAAGATCGATTTCTACGGGAAGGACGCCTTTCTCAGACAGGACCCCCAGCTCCACAGACAGCTCACGATAGTGGGGGGATTCGACAGGGTCTACGACCTCGGCACCAACTGGAGGGCCGAGCTTTCGCACACTCCTAGGCACCTTAGCGAGCACCGAACGATCGCCCCCGAGATGGCTTTCATCACTGACGAATCGGACACGATGCGAATACAGGAGGCCATGGTCCTCGCTGGGATCAATGAGGCTGCTCAGGCCTGTCCAGATGAGTACGCCCTCCTGAAAGTTGACCCTGCTCTTCCCAAGACGCCCTTCCCGGTGGTCGCCTTCCCCGAGGTCTACGACACAATGAAGAGCCTGGGACGGCCCTTCCCGAAGGGACAAGACATCGACGACCCCTCCCTCCGCGCGCTCGCAGAACGTGTTAAGGAGGAGACTGGGTCGGACTACTTCTTCCTCAACAGGTTCCCTTCTAGGGTCAAGCCGTTCTATGTGATGAAGGTCGATGAGGACCCTGAGTACGCCCGTTCGGTCGACCTCGTCTACAAGGGGCTCGAGCTCTCCTCGGGCGGGCAGCGGGAGCACCGCCACGAGAGGATAGTCTCACAGATCTCGGAGAAGGGGTTCAGCCCCGAAGCTCTGGAGTGGTTCACGGAGCCGTTCAGGTACGGCGTACCGCCCCACGGAGGCTACTCCTTCGGCATCGAGAGGTTCGTGGCCTATCTCCTGGGGATCCAGAACGTGAAGGAGGCGGCCCTCTTCCCCAGGGATCCTGAAACACTCCAGCCTTAGGGGCCGGAGTCAGTCGGCTTTCACAAACGAAGACCAGACCGGTGTCGAGGAGGGAGGTCTTTGAGTGGTGCGTCTGCGTCTCTCCTAGGTGAGATGCAACCCCAGATTCAGACTATGCCCAACGAGCGTCCTTCTGCGGTTCTATTTCTGGAGCTTGATTTCTATGGACGAGACATTGCTCATGTCGCCGCTCACTGTGCTCTTGACTTGCTCCGTGTTGATGGAGATGCTCTTCACAGTGATGTTGGTCGCGAAGCGCTTTGTCAGGACCTGAGCCACGTCGACTGCCCTCGAAATCGCCCTTCCCCTGGCCTTGACGGTCACCGAGTCAGTGCCGTTGTTGATCTGGGTCAGGCAGGCGAGTACGTAGTTCATGGTCGGCTTCTTGCCCACAAAAATGGTGTTTGGTTCGCGTGGAGGCTGTTCCTCTCCTTGTGTTTGCATGAAAACTTCAGTCCGCAGCTCATTATATTAGCGTAGTGGACGAATTGTCTAGCAGGAGAAGGTCTGGCGGACCCGAGCTCGGAAGCCTTAATCCCCCTCTAAAGTCGAGGGCCTCCCAGTGCGTCTCTTCGAGTACCAGGCCAAAGACCTCTTCCGAAACTATGGCATCCCAGTCCCAAAGTCCACATTTGTCAAGGAAGCCTCGGGCGCCGTCGCAGCCTTGGAAGATTCGAAAAGCCCGGTCGCGCTGAAGTCGCAGGTCCTCGCAGGGGGCCGAGGGAAGGCCGGGGGCATCTCGGTGGTAGCGACTCCCGGGCAAGCGGCCGCCGAGGCGAAGCGGATCCTGGAATTGTCGATTGGCGGAGAGAAACCTTCCGGGCTGCTGGTGGAAGAGGCCTTCGAGCACGAACGGGAGATGTACCTGAGCATCACGCTGGACCGTGGGGAGAGGTCCTTCGTCGCGATAGGCACGGCGGCAGGGGGGATCGAGGTAGAATCGACGACTGAAAAGATTGTGAGAAGAGTCCCCCTCGAAGGGATAGCCAGGCCCTTCGCAGAGGAGGTGGCGAACCTGCTCAACCTCCAGGGTCGCGAGGCTGACGAATTCGTCCCAATACTCCTCTCCCTGGAGAGGCTCTCGAGGGAGAAGGAGTGCGAGCTCGCAGAAATCAATCCTCTCGCGGCCGGGAGAGACGGAACCCTCATGGCCCTTGATGCCAAGGTGATCATAGACGACAACGCCCTCTTCAGGCATCCTGAGTTCTCCAAGCTCCACCCGGAAGACGAGTTCGAGGGAGAGGCCTCCAGACAGGGTTTCGCCTTCGTGCGCCTTGACGGCGACATCGCGGTCGTCGGGAACGGGGCCGGATTGGTCCTGTCCACCCTTGACCTCGTGGGAGACGCAGGGGGGAGGCCGGCCTGCTTCCTCGACCTCGGAGGAGGAGCGCAACAAGACAGGATCGAGGCCGCCCTCAGGCTTGCGAACAGACTGCCAGGGGCCTCCAGGATTCTAGTCAACATCTATGGGGGGATCACCAAAACCACTGACGTAGCGGTTGGGATCAAGACAGTCCTGTCAGAGGGTGCGGTCAAGCCCCTCTTCGCTCGCATCAGCGGCGCCGACGAGGAGGAAGCGAGGAGACTTCTCGAGGGGTCCCCCGTGAGGCTCTTCTCCAGCGCCCCGGAAGCCGTGGAGGCGGCGGTCGAGGGATGATGCTACCTCTCCAAGAGGAGCCCATCCTCGTCCAGAACATAACAGGGCGATTCGGACGCCTCCACACCAAGTTGATGCTCGAATACGGCACGAACATCGCCGCCGGGGTCGCCCCGGGGAAGGGCAGGCAGGAAGTCGAAGGGGTCCCAGTCTATAACACCATGGCCGAGGCAGTCACTAAGACAGGCTCCAGGACCTCCGTGCTCTTCGTCCCGGCAGAGTTCACCCTTGCCGCGGGCAAGGAAGCCGTCGAAGCGGGCGTCAGGCTCTTGATTGTCATTACAGAACACGTCCCGGTCAGGGACACGCTCAAGCTCCTTGAGGTGGCCGGCCGCTCAGGAGCGACCATAGTCGGGCCCAACTGCCCCGGAGCAATAGTCCCGTCCTCCAAAGTGAAGATGGGGATCATGCCTGGCACTTCGTTCCGAGCGGGGAGCGTCGCCCTCTTCTCGAGGAGCGGGACGCTGATGTACGAGGTCGCGGGACAGCTCTCGAGCGCGGGACTTGGGCAGTCCATCGCCCTGGGCATCGGGGGAGACCCTGTCACCGGTACGACCATGATCGAGTGCCTCGACTACGTCAAATCGAAGGAGGAGACCAAGGCGGTCGTGGTCGTGGGCGAGATCGGTGGGGACGCGGAGGAGAGGCTCGCCCGCCACATCTCGAAGAGCGGGTTCCCAAAGCCCGTCGTCGCCTACATCGCAGGTAGACACGCCCCCAAAGAGAAAAGGCTCGGACATGCAGGCGCCATCATCTACGGGGACTACGGAACTGCCGAATCAAAGATTGGAGCGCTAAGGAAGGCCGGGGTGGGAGTGGCCATGAGCCCCATGGAAGTCCCATCGCTAGTGAAGCGCGCCCTCGGCGGCTGAACAGTCTCGTTTCACCGAAACCTTATAGTCCTCAGCCAGATGGCGGGCAAAAGGTCAGACATATGCCCATCGCGGACGCGGCCAAGAAGCAGATAGCCCAGAAGAGGAGGCTCTTCCTCCAAGTGTGTCTTAGGTGTGGTGCGCGCAATCCTCTTCAGGCCGACAGGTGCAGGAAGTGCAAGTCGTCGGACCTCAGGCTCAAGAACCGCTCCGTCGGGCTCAAGAAGTAAAGCAAATATCGGCACCCTGCGCGGCTCTCTCAGGGCCGGTCGTCTAGCCTGGTTTGGACGCTAGGTATCGAACCCGTCAGGCTCTCACACGGCAGAGGTCGGCGGTCCGAATCCGCCCCGGCCCACTTCTCGCCACCCGACCGCTACCTCCTGAATCTCTCGTAGGCAGACCTGGTGAGCAAGTCAGCCTCAGCATTGTCCTCTCTGGGAATCCACTCGAAGTCTATCGAGCCAAAATCCCTTGAGAGGTCCTTGGCCTCCTTGAGTTTCTCCACGTAGACTCCTCCCTTCACCTTCCATCCTTCGCTCATCTGGCCCACGAGCAGCTTTGAGTCGGACCTCACCAGGACGTCTCCCCCGACCCGCAGCTCTTTCAATTTCTTCAGAGCCTCGACGAGGGCTGCGTACTCCGCAAAGTTGCTCGTGACGTCGTACCCGGCGAGCCCTTCCCCTTCAGCGAGCCTCTTTGTTCCTTCATAGATCACGAACCCGTAGGTCCCAGTCCCCGGGTTGCTTGGTTGGCTCAGCCCGTCCACGTAGACGACGACGGTCATGACCTTCACGTATGCCCTAGAATCCCGGGGACTGGAGCCTGCCGATCTGTGCGGATACATTGTCGACATATTCGTTGAGCCTCTCCAGCATGGTCCGCGCCGTTATCACCCCGATGACCTCGCCTCCGCGCTTCACGAGGAGCCTCCTGACGCCCTTCTCCGCCATCAGCTGCGAGACGGCCGCAATACCTGCGTCTGCCTCTATGCTCAGCAACTCAGTCGACATTATCTCCCTCAGCTTCACGGACTTTGCGTCCAGTCCTGCCGCCACGACCTTGGAGAGGATGTCCCACTCTGTCACTATGCCCTCCGGTCGCCCCGGCGCGCCTACGACCGCGTATCCCTGCCTGGCCTCCTTCATCGCCTTGGCCCCCTCGTAGACACTCGTCTCTGCCGGGAGAGCGAGGAACTGCGACTCGACTATGTCCTTCGCGTAAAGGACCATCGACTTCTCGAGCCCCCAGAGCGTTAAATCCTTTCTCTCATAAGAGGGCAACCGAGGAGATTTCTGAACAAAATGAAGCGGAGCGGCCGTCGTTGAGACAGGCCGCCTTCTCAGAGGAGGGCCGTAGCCCTACATCCCTGTCTCTTCGCTTTCGCTGGTAGAGGCTGGGGCTTCGCTGGCCGCGGACATCCCTTCAGACCCGCCGACGACCGCGCCTGTGGCGAACCTGTTGGCGACTTGGGTCACTCTGACCTTTCCCTGCCATCCCTGCTTGGCACCGGCTACGAAAATGACGAAACCGTCAATCTTCGCAATGCCGTCACCACGCCTGCTGATCTCGGAAATGGTGACGTCGTACTCCTTTCCTACTTCAACCGGCTTTGGCTTGAAAGACCTGAACCCGCCGCTGCTGCTTCCGCCGCCGCTGCTGCGTCCATAGCCTCCTCGTCCGAAACTCGTTCTTTCACATCCTAGCGTCTCTCGGTACCGCTAAGATTTCCCCTCGATTCTGGGTTATTAAGCATAATGCCGTCTGAACGCGGAATCGGAAGCCAGGACGAGGAAGGACGCAGAAGCCTGGGCTGGAGAGTTCATAAGGGCCCTGCGAGGGAGCACCGTCATGCCAAGAGAGCTCAAAGACAAGGCAGAGTTCTCCAAGCTTCTCCCCTCAGCGACAGAAGTGAGGATCGTCAGGGGAGAGAAGTCGGCCAAGGTCAAGCTCCGGACCCCCGAGGGCCTCTTCACCCTGGAGACGACTGCTGAAGAGGCGGACTCCCTGGTAAAGGGCTCGAAGGCCCCGACGGTCGAGTACTGATCAGATTAGGAAGTACGCCAGCGCCAGCACGCCGAGCACCATCGGTATTGGGAGCCCGGGGAGGAGTTTCTTCCTAGACAGGAGACCCAGCGTCGCGACCACCCCGACGTCCACCGCGACCAGGACCGCGGCCGAGGCTCCGGGCGACCACCTGAAGAGCGCGAGCGAGGGCAGCATCGAATAGAAGACCAGGTCGCCGAGCCCTACCGTGAACTCCCCGGCCTTGACGGTCAGGCCCGCCAGTGCCACCCCCGGAACAGTCCCGACCAACTGCCTGAGGGGTCCCTTGAACACGGCGTAGGCGTCGTAGGCCGCGAAGGCCAGGGGCAAGACCAGAGCGGTCGTAGGGGACAGGGTCTCGGCAAAGAACGAGCCTACCTGGGCGCCAAGGAACGCAAGGGTGAAGGTCCCGACCCACCACCTGGTCCTGACAAAGACAACATACCCGACGAGCAACACCGTCCCGCCAGCTGCGACGAGCCCGAACTGGTCCTCGAATCCGGGCAGGTACTCGGAGGCAAAGACGCTCGCTGTCACAAGCGTGAGGATGAATGCCGACAGGGCCAGTGACCCAAAGACCATCACCCTGAAGGACAGGACCCTCTTCCTCCTAACGAGCGCTACAAGCACCAGAGTGAGCCCGAACGCCAGTCCCACCAAGACGAGCGCGTTCCCTGCGGACCCGGTCGGGCTCTCCCCGAAGGGATTGTATGTGTATCCCGACTCGTTGACGACGGCTTCGTAGACGGGCCTGTTCTGACTCGTGACCCCGAGCGCGAGCAGTTGGACGCAGGCGATGAAAGCGGTGGCAGCCGAGACGCTTGATGCGGTTACCTTCTTCGCTCGAGGCTCATCGGTCAAGCCACGAATTCTTGCCCGGGCATGGCCGCGGTCGCCTCGACCCCTAGCTCAGTGTGCAGCTGGTCAGCGAGCGCGAGGCAAGAAGCCTCCTCGCCGTGGACGGTCAGGAACTTCGGGCTCCCTCCGATGCCCTTCAGGTCGCTGAAGAGGGACGACTTGCCGCTGTGCGACGAGAAGTCGAACCTCCTCACCTCCGCCCTCACCTTCGTTGGCTTCCCCCTATAGATGGTGAGGCCCTTGTCGATCAGAGTCCTGCCGGGGGTCCCCGGAACCTGGAAGCTGACTATCGCGATACCGTTCCTCTCGTCCATCGAGAGGTGCTCGTTATAGAATATCGAGGATCCGCCCACGAGCATCCCTGCCGGGGAGACTATGACGCCTGGTTTCTTCGTGAGCCTCCTGCGCTGCGTCCAGCTGGTCACCTCTTCGATGGTCTCCATCGTCCTGCGAAGGGCAGTCGGGTCTTTCAGATATTCCTGGTACCTAAGGAGGATCCCGTTGACTTTGAGCGCCATCCCGTCCATGGCGATCGGATGCCTGAAACCTGCCTTGACAAGCGTCATCGCGATCTCCTGCGCCCTTCCCACCGAGAATGCCGGAACGAGGAGGACCCCTCCCCTCTCGACCACCTGTCTGGCAAAGTCAACCAGCTCTGACTCCGCCTTTGACCTGTGAGGATGGTCCGCGGTCGCGTACGTGCTCTCAGTGATTACCATGTCCGCTTCGCCCAGGTTCTTCCACGACCCCGCAAGTAAGTTGGTCTCCTCCCCGTTGATGTCCCCTGTGTAGAGGAGCCTCTTGTTTCCCGCCTCCACGGCCACCACTGCCGAACCTGGGATGTGCCCAGCGTCGTAAAAGCTGACCGTGAAGTCCCCGACTTGGAACGGCTCCATGTACCCGTGGTTGACAGTGTTGGAGTTCATCGCCATGAGGTCCAGGAACTCGAAGGGGAGGTACTGTCCTGAGATCTTGATGAAGTCCTGGATCAGGATGTTAGACAGCTCGGAGGTCACAGGGGTCGCGTGCAGCTTCATCTTGCCACCAAGAAAGTGCAGCGGGGCGGCCCCGGAGTGGTCAAGGTGCGCGTGGCTCAGCACGATTCCCTTGATGTCCTTCGGGGGAACGTGCATGGGGAACCCTGGGACCTTGGTGGTCATGGCCCCGTAGTCTAGCAGGATCTTGCTGTCTTTGTGCGTCACGAGAAACGCGGAGCGGCCGACCTGTCTGGCGGCTCCCAGAACCTTAACTTCCAATATTCGAAACTCTTTGAATAGCGCGCTTTTCGCTTTGTCTTTAAGGGTTTCCCCGCGGAATCGGTCGGAGGTCTTCCTAGAACTCGAAGTCCCAATCTCCAACCGACCTTATATCAGGCGTCCTCGCCGGCGGCTGACAACTTTGAACGCGCGGCCACTCCCCGCCATCGCGATCGCATTGCTCTTCCTCGTCCCCTTGGCCCCTGCCGCGGGCACACCGACGGGTGTGTCATACAACCCTGGGGCCGCGTCCGTCTACCATGCTCCCTTGTCGCAGATGGGTATCGTGGCCGTCGCCCGGTCGCACGTAGCCGGGGAGTCGCTCGTTTACCCCACCGGCTCGTCCAACCTCGCCTCCTCGCTGTCCGTCCCAGTCTCTCTCACCCGCTTCATCAACGACTCGAGCTACACTCCACAGTCCGAGACGACCCTGGCCCTGGACCCTTCGAACGCTTCTCACATAGTTGGCGGGTTCAACGACGGGCGCTACTTCTTCTGTCCCTCCCTCAGGTTCGCCGACTGCCCAGACGGCTACACAAAGTCGGTCAGCGGATTCACGACCTCCGCGGACGGCGGATCTACGCTATTGAAGAGCGACGACATCCCAGGGATATCCGTCACAGAGAAGAACCTGACCTCCTCAATTAGCGGGCCGGGATTCCTCGTTTCCTGGGGAGACCCCTCGCTCGCGGCAGGCCCTGGCGGCGTCTTCTACTACGGCTCTCTTGCGATCGACCCAGACTCGGGGGCGAACGGAGTGATGCTCGCAAAGTCCAACTCCAATCTGTGGGACCCCAGCAACTCCTGCGCCACACATCTGGCAACCCCCTCCACCAACTCCTGCTGGTCCACCAAGCTCATCTACGCCAACCTGACGTACCAGTGCCCGGCCACAGGGATCTGCGGCACCACCTCCTTCGAAGACAAGGACGCAATCGCAGTCGACCTCGACCAGGCATCCCCGTTCTTTGGCTCTGTCTACGTAGCCTGGAACCATTTCTTCTCCGACGGGCGAAGCGGCTCCTACCTTGCCCGGTGCACACCCAGCCTCTCATGCACCATGCTGTCGGGAGGGGCCTCCCCTCTTGTCTCCGGGCCCGACCCGTACGCCGACTTCGCGACCCCTGTTGTCGCCACAGACGGCACTGTCTACGTCGCCTGGTGCAACTTCGGCACAGCCAGCACCTTCGGCCCTGTGGACTGCCAGTCTCGCCTCTCGGCCGCGGGCGGGGCTTCCTTCGGGACTGTGCACCCTATCATGAGCTTCATGGGGGTGGGCTCCGACCTCCCCGGGTACTCAGCGATCGTGGGCTTCGCCACCGAGCAGTTCAGGGCCTCCTCTGAGTTCTCCTTGGCGCCCGACTCCTCCGGCTCTCCCTCCACCCTTTACTTCGCGATTCCGCTCTGTGTCAGCGGCGCATTCTACGACTTCCAGGACGTCCTGCTCCCCTCCGACAACCCCGGAAACTGCGGCGCGTCCGAAGTCTTCTTCATGACTTCCACGGACCGTGGGGCCGACTGGTCGAGCCCCTCCTCGATCTCCGACAGGGCCGTAGTCATCCAGCCTTCGATCTCCGTCGACCCAGACACAGGGGCAGTCGCGGTCGCCTACTACACTACGAAGTTCGACCCCTTCGACCACAGGGTCGACGTAGTCGTATCTGTCTCCAAGGACGGAGGCCAGAACTTCGCCGAGCTCCGCCTTACCCCGGTCTCCGACGAGCCTGACTCAGACCCATCTCTCTTCAACTACGCGAGGACCTTCGGCGGGGCCTTAGTCGTCCCCCAGTTCGGAGACTACATGACCGCGGCCGCCGGCCAGGGAAGGGTCTACGTGCTCTTCACTGGCAACTACAAGTCGGAAGGCGGCACGCTTCAGGCAGACCCGTACCTCGGGTGGGTGCCGGAGTCGCCCCCGGAATTGACCCTCGGCCCCGCTGCCGCTGACGCCGCGCCCGGCGACGTCGTCCCGTACTCAGTCCTCGGACTTGACCCCGGGTCGGCCTTCGGGCTCTCCCTCGACTGGAGCGGCGTACAGGTGGTCCTCGCGAACGGGACAGTCGGCCCTACCGGGGCTGTCGCGGGCAACTTCTCCGTGCCCAACCTGCAGAGCAGGGTCTACACTGTGGTGGCAAAGGACGCAAAGGGCACGTACGCCACCGCCAACCTCGCCGTCGGGCAGGTCTCGGTTTCGGGAATCCTCGCCGCCCTTCAGGGCCTCTCGCTCGCAGTCGCATCTCTCAACCAGTCGGTCACAGGCGCCCAGGCGGCTCTTTCGTCTCAGATATCGGCCTTGGGAACATCGGTGGGGGACTTGCAGGCTTCAGTCACCGATGAGCTTGCCGCGTTCAACTCGAGCCTCCTGACATCTTTCGCCGCAGTTGACTCTCAGATCTCCAGGGCCATATCCGGCCCGGCCAGCACATTGAATCTGATCGCAGTCATGCTGGTCATCTCGGTGGTGCTCCTCCTGGCCACCCTGTACCTACTCTTGACCAGCCGCAGGAAGGAAGGTCGGGAGAACCCCGCAGTCCCGTCAGCCTCGCCCCCTCCGGTCGGCGCAGCTTAAAGACCGGCAAATCTCAGGGTCTCCAGAGGTCAAATGCGGGTCCTTCCTGAAGGTGCGAAGCTCGAAAGCGGCACTCTGATAGCGGGCTTCCACGGGATCGGCGCCACTGGGTACTGGACCGTCAAGTTCCTGATCAACGAGCTCAAAGCGAAGAGGTCGCTCTTCATCGACTACGAGCATGCGCCAGCGGTCACATCGCAGTCGGAGGGGCGAATCGCGACCCCGTACGAGGTCTACGTGGCCGGGGACCTGGCGATGCTGAAGGCCGAGGTGTCTCCTGTGCGGGAGAAGGAGAACGAGTTCTACCGAGACCTCGCCGAGTGGGTGCTGATGTCGGGCGTGAAAGAGGTCGCCCTGGTGGGGGGCCTCGACGAGTCCCTCAGGAACGACGACCGCCAGTACAAGATCGCGATGACGAGCACTCTCGCAGAGAGAGGGGGCGTCCCTGGCGAGCCGGTCTTCGAGGAGGACCGGATGATCGTGGGCCCGGTCGCATCCCTGCTCAACACCTTTGAAATGCATTCGTTCCCTGCCCTTGCGGTGCTCGCCTACTCTAACACCGAAAGGGTGGACCCCAGGGCAGCCGCGGTCGCCGTGGACTTTCTCTCGAGGCGGTACAACTTCCAAGCCAACACCACCCCGCTGATCAAGGGAGCAGAAGTCATAGAGGGCGAACTGAAGCTCATCGAGGAGAAGGAGAAGCGCCCGACCGGGTCCGTCTACTCCTGACCTTGCTCTTTGACGACCGTCCAAAGCTAACCCTGCTGTATCCCATCGCCCGCAGGGCTTTGAGAGCCTCCTTCGCCTCCCCTTCAGGCTCAGACTCGGCGACCGTCTGTGTGAAGGGATACACAAACTCCAGCTCCTCTGGGAACGCCCCGAGCACCGGGTGGACGAGATAACGGTCAACCCCAGGGGGCGCCCTGGGGCGA
This sequence comes from archaeon, assembly GCA_016432545.1. Classification (NCBI taxonomy): domain Archaea; species archaeon. The sequence continues at coordinate 364,827 of CP066694.1, read as the reverse complement.
AGTCCCTTCCCGCTCCCTCGCTCGATCACGACCGCTTTCCCTGATGACGGTCGTAGGGCCCTGCCCAGCCTGGCTCTAGCACCGACCAGCTCCGGCCGCCTTTGGTCCTCCTCGCTTCTTACAAATAGGCCCCGGTCCTTGATAGGAGGGGTCCCTTCGACAAAGTCTCCTGAGTGCTTCGCGAACTCTCTGAACGCCTCTCTCAGCCTCGGGTGAGCCATGGACTTCTCTTCGACGAGGTCCCAGAGCCTTCCCTCCGAGATCGCCTCCCTGCACATGTTCACCTCGTCTCTGATGGTGCTCAGGTTGTGGACCGCGACTGCCTTGACCCTCTCGGCCGACTCCATGTCGAGAAGGTCCCTGATGTCTGTCCTGCTGCAGGCCATGCATCCGCAGGGGAGAGACTTCATCGACTCCAGCGCGAGGACCCCGCTCCTTGTCATGTACCTGCCCTTCTTGGCGAAGAGGATGTAGCTAGCGGAATCGAACGTATCGCAACCAAGCGCCACAGCCAACGGGGTCGTCAGCGGATGTCCCGCCCCGAACAGGTGCATGGGCAAGGAATAGGGCACAGCCTTCTTCGCGGCGACGATCATCCTCACGAGGTCCGCGAACATGTAGCTCTCCATCACCTGCACCGGGCTCCCCAGCGCGAGGAACTGGAACCCGGAGCGCGCGAGCTCCCGAGCCGACGCCCTGACGAGGTCCGAATACAGCCCTCCCTGGATCGGCCCCACCCAGTTGGTGCCCGTACCCTGGCCGAAGTCAGCCAGAGTTGCCTTGGCGTTCGAGAGGCTGTACTCCACCGTTTCTCTCGCCACTCCACGGCTCTGAGGATATCCCGTCGGCCTGTCGAGCGTCACAGCAAACTCGGACCCGATCGCCGACTGGAAGGCCGCCGAGTCCCTGTAGCTCAACCCCAGGTCCCCGTATTCGAGGGCCTGATATCCGCCGGAATCTGTCATGAAGACCCCGTCGAACCCCAACAGGCTGTGGATGCCCTTCTCTGCGGACTCCTGCCGGAGCCTAGAGTACATGATGTAGGAATTCGTCATCAGACCCTCGAAGCCCATGGCACGGAGCTCAGAGACCGGGACAGCCTGCCGGACGGGGTGGATTACCGGTAGAAGGCACGGGGTCTCCAAGACCTTCCCCCCGACCCTGAGGGAGCCGAGCCTCCCCCATCCGTCACTCTCCTTTACCTCGAATGTGAAGCCCACAGTCACCCGGCGCCCCGCCGTTCAATCTTAAATCCGCTCTTCGCGACCAAAATCCATGACTGCCTCAGGCGCCGGTCCGAAGGCGAGGTTCGTCGGGCGCGCTTCGACAGGCCTCTCCGGAGCATCCATCGCGCTCTTGGTGGTCTTCCTCTCAATCAACGCAAGGTCCCCGAGCCAGGTCCTCGTGGCTGTGGCGCAGATCTCCGCTGTCTCCGCTGCGGCGTCGGGACTCGCCGCCTTCTTCGCATGGTCCGTGGTCCTCTGGACCCGTGCACCGGCGTGGAGGCGCCCCTACGCCGTCCTCGCGGTCATCGCCCTGTGCGTACTCGCCGCCCACCTGTACATCGTCAACTCGCCACCTACTTCAGTCGCCGGCGAAGTGTCAGGGCAGCCAGGAACTTCGTTTTCCGACTCGCACGTCTCTGTCACGACCACTCTATTCGGCTCCGAGCTGACCGTGGTGGTGCAGGACACCGGGTCCAACGCGATTGGCAGGGTGGCCGTCACCCTGGACGGCCAGGCCCTCGACCCTCAGAGGCTCTCCCCCGGGCCCACCTTCGAGTACCCAGTCCAGCCCCCTAGCGCCTACCTGCTCGGGTTCGCGACGTCCACCGAAGGGACGTGGCACGTGACCGCTTCTCCGGCATCGACGGTCGCGGTCAGCTACGACTACCTGACTTGCTACCACGTCCCCGAAGAAGGCGACCGCCGCGGGGTCTACGGGTGCATAATGGACGAGACCTACTACGTTCCGGCCGCGCAGGCCATCCTGTCGGGGGCCCAGTGCGCGCCCTACGCGGACAACTGCAACATGGAACACCCGCCCCTGGCAAAGGCGCTGATCGCGGGAGGAATCGCCGTCCTCGGGTTGGACGACCTCGGATGGAGGCTCCCCAACGTGATCCTCGGCACACTGAGCATCCCCCTCCTCTTCGTCCTCGTCTACCTGCTGACCAGGAACCGGGCCCTCTCGTACTTCTCGACCCTCCTCTTCGCCTCCGACACCCTGTTCTTCGTCCACTCCTCCGCGGCTCTGATAGACGTCCCCTCTGTCTTCTTCTCCCTGGTCGGACTGGTCCTCTACTTCAAGCCGGGGAAGGTCTGGAGAATCGACAACTACATGGCGTCAGGATTGTTCTTCGGGCTCGCCGCACTCTCAAAGGAAACGGCCCTCTTCGCGCTCGCCGCAATCGCAACCTACGAGCTGGTCTTTCGCTCCCCGAGCCTCAGGGTGGCCGCGTACCGGGTCTCCGGGACAGTCGCCGCCGCAGTCTTGACCTTCGTGGCGGTCGTCCAGCTCTACGACTCCCTCCTGGGGTCAGGGACTCCTTGGTTCTTCCAGCACGTGGCGTACATGCTCTCGTACGGGTCGTCGCTAGTCGCGCATCAGCTGGCTTGCCAGCCGGTCACCGGATACTGGTGCAAGTTCCCCAACAGTCCCGGGGGTCCCCCAATCCTTCCGATCGACTGGCTCGTCTACTATGCCCCCGTGCAGTACCTCGTGACGACCGCGACCTCGGCCGCAAGCGGCCTCAGGCTGGTCTCTGCGGGGTACTTCGGGGTCGCCAACCAACTGGTCGTCTGGGAGGTCTTCATCTGGGTCCCCCTTGTCGTCCACTCCCTCTACAAGGCGCGAAGGGCCGTCCCAGGCCGGGTCGCGGCCGACAGGTTCGGGGTCTTCATACTAGTGTGGTTCCTTTGGTCCTACCTTCCCTACCTACTCCTCATGGCCTACGGACGGGTCACCTATCCCTTCTACATCCTTCCTGCCATGCCCGCCCTCGCGTCTGGGGCCGGTTACTTCATCACAAGGGAATGGTTCCCCCGCAAGATGGCGGCGCTGTACGTCATCGCAGCCTTCGGGATCTTCTTTCTCTACTTCCCGGTCAAGGCCTTCCTGCCCGACTACCTCCGGGCGCTGCTTGGACACTGACCTGTCGAATCCCGGGCGCCGGAGATACGCTAATCTACGCCAACCTGCAAAGTGGGCAGGGAAGCAGGTTGACCAGGGTCGCAGACGTCAAGACGCGGGTATCGTCCGTAGAACTCCTGGCCACCCTCAAGAAGAACTACAGCTACCGCGAGCTCTCCGCCGTCCTCGGCCTCTCGGCCCCGATCCTCAGCAGGTACGTCCGCGGACACGTCCTCCCGAGCGCCGCGCGCTCCGAGAAGTTCATCGCGACCTTCAGGGAGCGGCTTCTCAGGAAGATGGTCGCCGACGAAGTGAAGGTCTCACCGGACGGGTCGTACGACATCAGTGCCGTCGTCTCCGACGTCGGCCTTCTCAGACAGATAGCCAAAGTAGTGTACAGCGAGTTCAGCCTTGCAGGGGTCGACAGGGTCCTTACCATGGAGGTGGACGGCGTCCCCCTCGCGGCCGAAGTCGCGGGCGAATTCAACGTCAGGCTCGCCGTGGCCAGGGCGGAGAGGGACCTCGGGGTCGAGGACTTCCTTGAGCAGAAGGCGGTCTATTCACCGTCGTCGGTCAAGTACCTCTACCTCCCTAGGTCTGCCATGAAGAAGGGCGAGCACGTCCTCATCGTGGACGACATGGTGCGGTCCGGGACGACCATCGAGGCGCTCGCAAAGCTCGCCGAAAAGGCCAAGTCGAAGATCGTAGGCGTCTTCGCGATAGCTTCGATCGACCAGGCGGTCCCCAAGCTCAAGGGCAGGCTCGGGCTCACATGCCCGATCGAGTCTCTAGTCAACCTGGAGCCAAAGTCGCGCAGGTACAACTACTAGGCGAGCGGAGATGGAGCCCAAGACCATCGACAGGGAGTTCGTCGCGCGGGTCATACCTCCCCGACTCTTGAAGTCCCACAAACGGATGAACGGGACTGTCTGCGTGCTCGGAGGAAACTGGCTCTACCATGGCGCCCCCTATCTCTGTTCGATGGGAGCGCTCAGGTCCGGGGTCGACCTTGTTTACACTGCCGTCCCCGCCAAGGTGGCCCCTTCGATAAGATCCCTCTCTCCCGACCTGATCGTGGTCCCGCTCCCGGACGGAAAACTGACGAGGGGCTCTGTCTCAAAACTTCTCTCCTGGACCAAGGGGGTCGATTGCTTCGCAGTGGGCCCGGGCCTAGGGCCTCAAAGGGCCGGGGCAATCGCAACCGCCCTCCTCCAGCTGAAGAGCGCCTCGACCTCCATGGTCCTCGACGCGGATGCCCTCAGGGCGGAGGTCCTCGGGGTCCTTGGTCGCGGCACGCTTGTCACCCCCCACGCAGGCGAGTTCTCCCGCCTTTTCGGCGTCGAGCTGCCCGACGAGCTTTCCGGGAGGGTCAAGACCGCCGAGAAGTGCGCCAAACAGTCTGGGCTGACAGTCCTCCTCAAAGGACCTGCCGACGTGATCACGGACGGGGACAGGACTGCCCTAAACGAGACCCATTCGCCCGCGATGACCGTGGGGGGTACTGGTGACGTCCTCACTGGTCTATGCGCCGGACTCCTCGCAAAGGGCGTACCCTCCTTCGAAGCCGCCTGCGCTTCCGCTTTCATCAACGGCTCGGCCGGGGCAGAGGCAGCCCGAGAGTTGGGGCTCCACATCGCAGCCTCTGACGTACTCTCACGGATACCTGCAGCGATGAAAGGGTTCGACCGCACGAATTGACCACGAGGCGTCCGGGCCTCCAGAGAAAGTGGTCGCACGTTGTCAACTCCCTGCAGAGGGTGGTCCCCTCCTACGAGCTGGCGTCCTCGAGGATCGCTCTCTTCGGCGACGGGAAGATGAGGAGGGCCGTTGCAGACTTCCTCACGGGGTCCGAAGGGGCCATCCTCGACCTGGGCTCGGGCCCAGGGACCATGGCCAAGGCCCTGAGGAAGGCAAGGCTCGCGGTCGTCCTCCTGGACATCTCCCGACCGATGCTCAAAGCGTCAGGGAGCCCCGACTCTGTGCAGGGCCTCTTCGAGCACCTCCCGTTCCGGGACTCTTCTTTCGCGGGGGCTGCCTCCAGCTACGCCATCAGGGACTCTCGGGACCTGCCCGCCGCCCTCTCCGAGCTGGCGCGCGTCGTCCGTCCCGGAGGGAGGGTCGGGGTCTGCGACCTAGGGAAGCCAGACTCGCCCGTCAAGGGCCTCCTAGTCGCGGCCTACCTGAGGACTGTGCCCAGCGTTCTGGGGCTCGTCACCGCTGGAAGGCAGGGGCTCGCGTACGGCTCTCTGTTTGACACCTACGTCCTCACCCTGCCCAACTCTTCCCTCCTTGCAGCCTTTTCCCGACACTTCGGCGGTGTGACAATCGCGGAGCCCAATCTCGGAGCCTCGATCGTCCTCACTGCAACGAGGCCGCGCTAGACCTTCTTCGAGAGGGCCTTCAGCAACTCCTTCGCACCCGAGACCGGGACCCTGCACCCTGCAGCCTTCCTGTGCCCGCCCCCGCTTCCCCCTAGAGAGGCAGCAATCCTCGCTATGGTCCGTCCGAGGTGCACCCTGCTCACCGAGGTGGACCTGAGGCTCACCTCGTACCAGCCCTCCTGCTTTTCCTTCATCGCGACACCGACCGGCACGCCGAACGCACCGATGAGGAGCTTTGCGACGTTTCCGGTGGAGTACTGCGTAGTGATTAGATATGCCAGCCTCCCGATCCTGCGGCCCTCCTTCCTTACCCTCTCCGAGATTCGCGCGAGCTCGTCCAGTTGGAGAACCGCGGCCTCGGGCACCCCATCGATCGAGTGAGGCGCCTTCATCTCCGAGAGGTCCCTGACCACTCCCAAGGCGAAGCCCTTCTCCTTGGACTTCCTCCCGAGTGCATAGGAGAGCATCGAGGCCTCGAGGAGCACCATCTGACGGTCCTCCTGCTCCATCATCGCTGAAGCCTCGGGTGAAGTGTCAAGGTAGTCGGTGACCGCGCCGCAGAGCGCAATCAGCCGTGCCCCATGGGGCAGCTTGCTTCTGAACTCTAGGTAGGCCAGCATGCTCGAGGACTCTCCCGCGTCGTGGACGACCCTGACTCCGGCGGCCTTCAGCCTCGCCTTGGTCTTGGCCGTCATGTAGTGGTGGTCGATGTACCTCACCTTGGCCCTCTTCGCGATCGAGCCGATCAAGCCTAGGAACTCCTCCAGGTTTGCATTGTCCGCGCCCAGGTCGCAAAGAACCAGCTCTCCCACGCCCTTGGGAACAGCTTCGAGCTTCTCCAAGAGGTCGTCGTAGTCAGCGAGCACGACCTCTGCGCCTGTCGCAGCCCGAACTATGGCGGCAGCCCCGAGGCCGTCCACGTCCTTCACGTGAGAAATGCAGAGCGCCTTCAAGCAAGTCGCAGGCGCTTTGTGCCGGATTTAAGCTGAGCCGAGGTCCGTCAGACCGCCGCCATGGGTCGCCCGCGTTCCGGGTCCCACCACGCGCGCCCCATGCCTCCTGTGTTGTACGCAGCCCCGACCCGACCCTTGATGTCCACGGTTATCAGGCCGGCAGTCTCGGCCCCCCTCTCCCTAGTGATCATCCTGACCGCCCTAAGCGCCCCCTTGTGGGCCGACGACCCCTCCATGAACTCGCACGCACGGAGGGATAGAGCCGTCCTGATGATCTCCTCCCCGGTCCCTGTGGCGCAGGCCGCGCCCGACCTCGCGTCAGCGTACAGCCCAGCCCCCAAGACTGCCGAGTCCCCCACCCTGCCGCTCCTCTTCAGCCAGATCCCTCCTGTGCTGACCGCCGCTGCAGGGACCCCGTCCTCTCCGAGCGCGACCGCACCCACCGTGCCTCCGCCGCGGGGACTGCGGCCCGAGACCTTGCCCGAGGTCAGGGTCGCATACTTCTTGAGCGCCGCCTTCGATGGGCGCACCTCCTCAACCTTCATCCCGGCAGCGACTGCGCACTCCTCCAGCGCGCCCCCCACCATGAGGACGTGTGGGGTCTGCTCCATGACCCACCTGGCGAGCGAGACAGGGTGATAGGTACACGTGGCGGCCCCCACTCCGGCTCCTCTGAGACCCTTCCCGGTCATGACCGCGGCATCGAGCTGCACCTCGCCGTCGAGCGTCAGACACGCTCCCCTTCCAGAGTTGAACAGACCAGAGCCCTCCAAGCCCACGACAGCCGCCTCTACCCCGTCAAGCGCCGACCCCTTCCTCATCGCCCCCAGCCCATCCTCTACCGCAGCCTTCAGCACCTCGAATCGCCTGTCCCCCTTGCGATAGGTGACCCGCCCCGCCCCTCCGTGCACGATCATGGCTGCCCTCACGGGACTTTCTTCCGCCATCGCCTTCGAGTCACGTATTTAGAGAGTTGCAAAGTGACCATGGGGCGTGATCAGCGTTCCTAAGGGCGCCCTCCGCCTTGCGGCCCTGAGACTGCTGTCAGAGTCTTCGCTCTCGGGCGACGGGCTAACCAAGAGCATTTCGAGGCTGAGCGCCGGAGAGTGGGCCCCCGGGCCTGGCTCTGTCTACCTGATCCTGTCCGAGCTGCTGAAGAAGGGGCTGATCACCGAGCTCCCCAAGAGGGAGGGCAACGAACGCCGGTACATCATTTCCTCGAAGGGGAAGGCCGAGCTCGCGCGCCTCTCCAAAGAGGCCGGCAGGGACGTAGAGCGCCTCGTCCGCCTTCTCGAAGTGTATGCCTCTCTTTCAGGAGACGGGGAACTCGAGAGGAGAGTCAGGGGAGCCTCCCAGACGTTCCTTGGCGGCCCGACCGCTGGAAAAGCTTAGAACGGGTCTGGGACGTCACCGGGTCGCAGATTGCCTGACGCCCCCACAGAGGTAGAGCGCATAGGGATCGAGCAAGTGCCGCCTGAGAGCAGGCACGGGTCTCCGCGCAGGACATTCACACTCTGGTTCGCTGCCAACCTGACCATAGCAGACTATGTCATCGGTGTCCTGACGACAGTATTCTTCGGTTTTAGCCTGTGGGAGGCGCTCCCGATCCTGGTCATCGGAAACGCACTGGGAGGCGTCCTGCTCGGGCTCTCCGCCGGCATGGGCCCGAGCCTGGGCTTCCCGCAGATGCTCTCTTCGAGAGCCTCCTTCGGCAGGGTCGGCAACTATCTGCCGGGTGCGCTCAACTGGGTCAGCACGGTGGGCTGGTTCACGGTAAACACCATACTCGCGGTCGTCGCGCTGCAGGTTATGCTCCCAGGGGCGAATTTCGTGCTCGCCGCAGCCGCATATGTGGTCATCCAGTCAGTAATTGCGATCTACGGGCACGACTTCATCCACCTCTTCGAGAAGGTGATGTCGGTCGTACTGGGCCTCCTCTTCCTGCTCATCTTCGTGCTGGCGGTCCCAAAGCTTCCGCAGGCGTTCGCCTATCAGCCCTCTGCCGGCGGGGCAAGCCTCGGGATGGTCGGGCTCTTGCTCGTCGTAAGCTTCTCCTACCTGATGTCGTGGTCCCCCTACGCCTCGGACTACTCCAGGTACCTTCCTGAGCGCGTTTCTAGAAGGAAGGTAATCCTCTTCGCAGGGGCCGGAGGAGCGATCTCGTCGTTCGCAATCGAATTCGTGGGAGCCTTGGTCGGGTCTCTCACCGCTCCCCAGACCGTCTCCCTGGGGTACTTCGGGGGCCTCAACTCCTTCGCGGGGCAGTTCGGATGGCTCGCCATGCTGACCCTGATCCTCGGAGCCTTCGCCGCCGACGCGCTCAACCTCTACACGAACTCCCTCTCAGCCCTGGTCCTCGACGTGAAGGTCGGCAGGTGGATTACGGTCGCGGCTGGCGGCGTCGTGGGATTCGCGGTCGCCGTCCTGGTCAACTCGAACTTCGAGTCGTTCTTCGAGAACTTCCTCCTCGCCCTAACCTACTGGATCATGCCCTGGCTGGGAATCGTCCTCGTGGACTACTACCTCCGCGGCCGCACGACGGCCTCAAGCGTCCAAGGCGCAAGGGCGTTCGACATGGCCGGCCTGGGAGTCTACGCGCTTTCCTTCCTGGTCTCCGTCCCGTTCATGGTCCCGCTGATCGCCCTCCCCAATCCCCCGGTCGGCGCTCTAGCCTACCTATCAGGAGGAGTCGACATCAGCTTCTTCGTGTCCTTCGGGGTCGCCGCCCTCCTCACCTATCTGGTGCGCAAGAAATAGCCTACGGTCCGCAGAAACCTCTGTGAACATCGCACCGAGTATTTTTATCCCCTCAACGAAGCGGTCAGGCCGTGTCCCTGGAGACCAAGTTCAAGGTCGACATCTTCCCGGCGCTGAAGCCGAAGAAGGTCCCGAAGGTGGTCAGCGAGCAGCTGAAGGGAGGGGCGAGCCCCAAGGCCATCTCGAGGATGAAGAAGGAGAGCGTCAACTGTCCGGTCGTGAAGAGTGAGGTCGCGTTCCTCGTCTGCTTCGCCTGCCCGTCGTTCCTGCGGAGGGTTTCGGGAGTAGTCGACTGCGCCGGAGGAAACGGTCCCCCCGCCGAGTGGCTCCTGGGCTAGCCCTTCCAGAATCCTAGCGCGAGTCCGATGATGAAAGTTATCGAAGAATAGGGGAGGTATCCTGCGAGGCGCTCGACCTGGCCCGCAAGCGAGCTCCCGGACCTGAACAGGGAGACAAGAGGGGTCAGGACCTGGTCGGGCGAGACTATCCCGAGGAAGATCAGCGCGAGCACGATCACCGCGATGAGTATCCCTATCTTCAGGACGCTCTTGATGATCAGACCCACTATGAACCCGATTATCAGGGGGAGAATCGCTGCGACGAGGAAGGTCAGGGACAGGTCCGGCGGCAGGAAACTGACCACGGCCCTAATCCTCAGGCACGCTTTATGAAGGTATCCCGCTCCTCACCGCAGACACCGAGCGCCGCAACTCGCGAAGTGGCCGAGGAACGTTAAAATAGAAATCGTGGCGGCAACGACACAATTCTTCCAGAGAGACCAATAGCATGAAGTGTGAATTCTGCGGCAGGGACGAAGCCCTTCCATTCGTCTGCAACTATTGCGGAGGCGCCTACTGTCCTGACCACCGCCTTCCCGAGGCGCATCTCTGCAAGGGAGACCTTAGCGCGAGGAGGACCGTAGTCCCCCCGCCACAGACCACCTACACGTGGTCCACCGGCCCAAGCCTCCAAGGCGTCCCGGCGCCGGGCAAGGCTTTCTCCGGCGTTGAGGTCCGCGACATCCTGGTCGCATGGCTCGGCCTCGGCTTCGCGTTCTTCATCAGCCTGAACGGAGGCGTGTTCGGCCTCCTTTCGGCCTTCCCCGCACAGGACGCGGGCCCCGACCTGTCGGAGAAGCTCGCAATCGCACTGATCGCGATTGGCTCAGGATTCGTCCTCCACGAGCTGAGCCACAAGTTCACGGCCCGCAGGTACGGCTATTGGGCAGAGTTCAGGATGTGGACCTTCGGCCTCTTCCTCGCCATCGCGACCTCGCTGATCGGGTTCATCTTCGCCGCCCCCGGTGCGACCTACATCTCCGGGTCTAACATTTCGCGCTCCGAGAACGGAAAGATCTCTCTTGCGGGCCCGCTCACGAACCTCGGGGTCGCGTTCGCGTTCTTCCTCGTCTTCCTGGCCTCGCCCCCCGGGTTTGTCTCTGCACTTGGCTGGGCCGGTACTTACTTCAACATCTTCCTGGCGGTCTTCAACCTGCTGCCACTGGGACCGCTGGACGGCTCCAAAGTCTTCGCCTGGAACAAGGCTGGATGGGCTGCGGTCTTCGTCCCCCTCGCCATCGTGCTCTACACCTTCGTATCCCTCACAAGGGGTTAGCTCCGGAGAAGGCCGGGGCAGGGGTAAACTAACTCCACCCAGTCTGTTAAGTTACTTTCAGTCTCCCGGATAACCATACTCTCTGGCCCAACCTAACACCTCGATGGCGCAGATCCACCAGCCTGGCACGATGTCGCTCCTCGCCGGGTGGGCGCTCTCGGTCGGCGCTTTCAGGCGCAACAAGATGCCGGTCGTCAAGAAGGTCCTTGCGGCCGGGCTCTGCAACGCGGGATACTCATACAGGGAAGTGGCGCGCATGGTCGGCGGCCTCTCCCACATCGCAGCCCGGGACGCATTCCTTGCACTGAACGACAGCCTCCCTGAGGAGGTTCGAAGGCCCAGGCGGGAGGTGGCTATCGACGGCTCGCAGGTCTACTTTGAGGGGAAGGGCTTCTACCTCTGGCTGGCAAGGGACGTCGAGTCCGGGGAAATCATGTGCTTCCACGCGTCGCCCACCGCCGGGGCTGACGACGGGTCCCGGTTCCTCGCAGACGTCGGCCGCCAGTGCGAGAACAGGCCCGCCCTGCGCCTCGGGTCAGGCGCCAACGCCCCCCTCGGGCTTCTAAACCTCGACCTCTACTTCCAGCGCTCTCCTCCCCCAAGCATCATGGGGAGGCTCGGGCGCTTCATCGGCATCGGGGCCACGAAGTCGACTTAAGAGCGAGGAATCTTGCGATGTTTCCATGCCTCGAGCCGTGCTGGTCTACGACTATGGGTGCGGACCCTGCAAGAGGATGCGTGACGTGGTCGACTTCCTGGACCCCGGGGGCTCGCTCTCATACTCACCTATCCAGGAGGCGGAACGCGATGGTCTCCTCGACCCTGTTGCGCCTTCGAAGCGCTACTCTTCCTTCCACCTTGTCGCTGCCGACGGCACGGTCGCCAGTGGGCCGGGAGCGATCCCCGGGCTCCTTTCGGTCATTGCAAGATGGCCCTTTCTCTCCAAGCTCGCCTCGGCACCCGTCCCTCTCGCAATCGAAACGAAGGTCTACGGTGTTCTTTCCAGGCTCCATGACACCGCATCGTGCTCGACCGACCACGGCGACCTTCAGCGCTGACATAGGCACACAGTCATCTTCTCCAGAAGACAACTACTCTGGTGTTAAATCAGGCCCCGAATCTAGAAGACGTGGAAGCCCAGCACGAAGCGGAAGAACAGGGGGCATCCCCTGACATGACCCAGGGACTCCAGCGGGTCATGGACATCCACATGTCGAGGCTCTTCGGCGACAGCTTCCATCCGGTCCTCAACCACGAACTCTCGAGCAAGATCGGCTGCGACCTCCTGACAGGCCTCAGCAACCATCCCGACAGGACGATGGAGGTGCTCGCGGGACTATTCAAGGGCGAAGAGAAGGCGGCCCTCGTGCTCTCGGCATTAGGGCACGCGCTCAAGGGGAGCGCCCCGGGCGAGGACAGGGACAGGCTGCTCTCGATCCTGACTGCCGCTGGCGCGGGGCGGCGCCTTCGCACCTGCTTCAGATAATCCAGATTCCGGATACTTCCTCGTTATATCCGCAGCAGGCCCCCGCCCTTGGGCGTCCTTGTCCATACTCTGCTCGCCGGTCGATGCGTGATGGACCACGAGACGATAATCGACGTCTCGAAGGTCTCAGCGAAGGGGCAGGTCGTGATCCCCAAGGCGATCAGGGACAAGTTCGACCTCAAGGAAGGTTCGAAGCTGATCGTGGTCGGCTCCGCCGACGCCGTGGTCCTCTGGCGCATCGACACTGTCGTGGGGAGGGCCAAGACCCAACAGGTTCTCGACAGGGTCAGGTGGCTCGCCGGAAGGATAGGCATCAGCCACGAATAGTCTCTTCTGAAAAAAGGAGGGCCGACGAACCGGGTCCCGGAAGGGCGCCTAATTCGTCTTGCCTACTTTCAGCGGTCCCAAGGAGAACTTGTACCCGTTTTCTGACAGGAAGGTGCTCTCAATCCCGGTCAGGACGACCATGACCCTTGCGTGCCCGTTCATCGTGGGGTCCACACGGGCGCCCCACACGATCTTGGCCTTCGGGGGAAGCGACTTTGTGACCAGCTCACCGGCCTTAGTCACCTCCTCCAGGGTTATGTCGTGGCCGCCAGAGACGTGGATCAGCGCGCCCCTGGCCTTCGAGATGTCCTTGATGTCCAGCAGCTGCCCCTCGATAGCCTGCCTCACAGCCTTCTCGACCCGCTCCTCTCCTTCTGCGTACCCCACTCCGATCGCGGCGAGGCCCCTCCTCTCCATGATCGCCCTGAGGTCCGCATAGTCGATGTTGATAAGGCTCGCAGTGGTTATCGTCTCGGTGATGCCCTTCACGAACTGGCCCACCAGCTCGTTGGCAACGCCGAGCGCGTCCTGCAGCGGGAGGTCGCCGGCCACCTTGGCCAGCTTGGTGTTGTCGATGGCTACCACGGTGTCGCAGTGCTGCCGCATCCGCTCCAGGCCCTTCTTCGCGTTCTCGTACCTGTACCTCTCGACCGAGAAGGGCAAGGTCACCACGCCGATCACGAGCCTCCCGTTGGCCTTGAGGGCCTCCGAGTAGACCTGCGACGCGCCCGTGCCCGTCCCTCCGCCGAGACCTGCGCACAGGAAGAGGATGTTCGAGCCCTGGGTCTCTTTGTCCAAGTCCTCCAGGCTGAACCTCGCGGCTTCAGCTCCCCGGTCAGGGTATCCGCCCGCACCCTGGCCGTGGGTGAGCTTCTCGCCGATGAGGATGCGCCTGTCTGCCTTGGTGATGCTGAGGTGCGCCGCGTCCGTGTTGGCAGCGATCAGCTTGCCTCCAGTGAGGCCACGCTGCTTGATCCATGAGATGATGTTGCTGCCAGCGCCGCCCAGGCCTACGACCGTTATGTTGGGCCTGGCCATGCGCATCGCAGCTTCGATTCGCTCTGCCTCGAGAAAGTCTTGCGTTTGCATAGACATTTTCGTCCTTGTTGGGCCGGGCAAGGGTAAAAGCGGGGCGGAGGGGCAACATAGAACCCGGGTGCATCGGAGGTAAGAAAAGTAAGACGAGGAGCGTTTCGCGCTGGTTTCTCTCTCACTTGCCCGAAGGGGTCCAAATCGAGGTCGATGTGAACCTTGACAGGCTCCGGTCAAGCCAGGCTACCCAGTTACCTGCCGGTTACCTAACGCGTATTAGTTGCTCACGCATCTTTTTGGTTGGGTCGCTGCACCAGTTGGACCGCTTTCCGAAAGAGGTGCTCGTCGGGAGGTACATTCCAGGCCAGAGGGTGGCGCAGATCGTCGTCCTGATGAAGGACTCCAAGGGTGCGCTGGCCGAGGTCGCGGGGATCATGGCGGGGGCGGGCGTCGACATCAAGCAGAGTGCTTCCTCTTCCAGTAGTCGCAGCCAAACAGCGGTCTACAACGCACTCGTGGTCCTCGAGGACAACGCTGTCACGATAGAGGAGCTCGTGAAGAGAATGAAGGCTTCTCGATTCGTCATCGACGCTGAAGGGGTCTCGGGTGTCGAAGGGGCAATCCTGGACCAGCTGACATTCCCAATGACCTGGGCGGGACAGCGCTCGGTCCTCCTGAACCACGAAGCGCTGTCAGGGATGCTCGAGTCGATCCGAGGGATCTTCGGCACGGGAGGGGACATGATACTCTTCGAGCAGGGGCGGACGTATGGCAAGACGCTTGCGACCCAGCTGGTATCCGACGTGGGAGAGGCCTTCGCACGGAAGAACTTCGGATATGGACTGAAGCTGATCTCTGCGACCGGCTGGGGAGTCCCCGAAGTGACCGACTTCGACGCGGAGTTCAACTATGCCGTCATTCGGGTCAGGGACAGTTTCGAGTGCGACGGCCAGAGGTCGTCGGAGCCCTGCTCGCACTTCATGAGGGGGTTCCTGGTTGGAGGGCTGCTCGCACTCACCGGCAGGAACTTGGACTGCAGGGAGACGAAGTGCGTAGCCAGGGGCGAAGACTGCTGCGAGTTCACCCTGGTCAAGCGCGAATCAAGGCCGATGCAGCTTTACCCGGTGGGAGAGCGGGCCAGGTAGCCTCAAGGAAGCCTCCCACGTCTCTGTGCCGGGAAGGTTCTGCCTCTATCAAGCTCGATATCGACATTGATGGCGTCAAGCGGCTGAACAGAGGACACTCGCACAACCCCCTCCCCCGTCAACTTCGGAGTGGGCAACAGGCCTTTTGACGCGGGGCGTCGGGCAGTTGGCGTGGCTTTCAGCAGCGAAAGGTCGTCAACCGCTATGAGGGGATCCACGATTGTCGTCCCTTCATCTAAGAAGAGTGCAATGAAGTTCAAACTGGTCGTGACGATAGATGAGGGTCTGCTTGCCAACATCAAGAGGTATCGGATCGTGCCTTCGCAAGTGATCAAAAGGGCGCTCAGGCAGGAAGTCCGACTAAGGCGCGCAGAGGCAAGGGCCAGGGCGAAAAGGAAGGCGCAAGGCCAGGTAGTGAACAGGTTCAGCGGCGAAGTCCTTTCGAAAGGATGAACAATCTGGTCGGCAGGTCAGAAGCTCATGTCCCGCACGGATTAGTTCTGTGACGGACATTAGATGAGCCGTGGAGGGGTGGTGTCAGGGACGGAGAAGTACCCTTCCAGCGAGTGGATTTGTTCGGGGTCCTTGCGTGCGGCCAGTAACGGCGCCTTGAACTGACCTGTTTATCCTGTAGGGACACTGGCGCTCCGCCAAAAAACGCTCCACAGCAATCCCCATTCTTTGCTCCCAGGCGCAGGCAGGTACCCTTCAGGGGACACTATACCTGGAGAAAGTGCCAAGTGCCCATGTATCCTCGAGGGGAACTTCCTGCAGAGCCCTCAACGGCGCTGCGGTGCGACCTTGCGGCTTTCTCCGAACCGGGGACGCCTCAGCCCAAGCCAGGCTAGGCCTTGGGTCTTCGCCGGGCGAGCGCGGTCATCAGGCCCAGCCCGAGGAGGAGTCCCGCGGAGACCAGCGAAACCCCCAGGATCGCACCCTCCGGAGAGTCGAGAGAACCAAACCCTGTCTTGAGGAATGTTCTCGTTGTCACCTGTGTCCTTTCCACAGTGACGAGCTTGGTCGTCGTGGCTGTGGTGGTCTCGGTCGACTTACTTGTCGTTGAAACGACCACGAGGCTGCACTTCGCAAGGGCGATCCCCGATGTCTCGTTGCCTGAGCTGAAGCCCCTCCCCCAATACCAGATCAGGAGCGATGACCCGTTGACCAGGGCTGAGGCGCCCAGGGTGCTCCCGTTGACCCATGTCGGCGAACCCGCGGGGGAGACCAGGACGGACTTGCTGGCGGTCCAGCTGATCCCGTCGTGGGAGGTGGCGTACGAGATCTGAGTGTAGTCGTCGAGGACCATGATGTAGGAGCCCCCCATCTTGACGACCGAAGGGTGGCTGAAGTACGAAGTGCCGTTCCAGAACGACTGCGAGTCCCCGAGGACCGGGTTTCCGGAGTACTTGTTCCAGTGGATGCCGTCGGCCGACTCCGCGTAGTCGACTGAGAGGAACCAGCTGCTGGAGTTGACTACTGGGTGCCCCGTGTACCACATCCTGAAGATGCCGTTGTCAAGAATCACGTCGGAGAAGCGCGTCCACCAGCTGTCGTAGTAGCCGGGGCCAGCGGTGAGCACCGGGTTCGAAGGGTACCTTGTCCAGTGGGCGTTGTCGGGCGAGTATGCCAGTCCAACCTGCCTGAAGGAGTCGGTCCCTGAGCCGGTATAGTAGAGCAGGTACATGGTCCCGTTCCAGAGGACGTAGGGCGAGTAGACGGCTGAGTCGTCCCAGGTGCCGTTCAGGCCCAGTGACAGGACGGGGGTGGGTCGGACGTCCCACGTTATGCCGTTTTGTGAGGACGCCGTGAAGATCCCTGTTACGTTGTGGATTGCGCCGCTGAACCACATGATGTAGGCGCCGCCCTGCCTGATCACTGAGGGGTACTCGTACTTTGTCGCATAGTCCGTGTAGGTGCTGTTGTTGAATGCGACCGCTGTAAAGGGCTCGGAGTGGTCGAGCAAGGGGTTCCCCGGGTAGTCGGCGCAGCCCTGTGCGGGGAGGCGAGCGGGGTCCTGGGCCTTCACTGAGTGGGAAGAGGGAACAGGGAACAAGACCAGGAGTCCCAGGACAAGCGCAGAGGCGATCCCTCGCAACGGGGACTTCTTGGCCCTCCTCATCGATAAGCGTATGCCACTGCTGAGTGCGTAGGGTTCCGCATAGGTGCTACGAAACGCGTAAACGCCGTGTGCCGTACCCGCTCTTGGTGACCTTCGTCGACTGCAGAGAGCTGACCCTCGACGAGCAGCTGGCCTTGGCCTCGGAGATCTCGGACGAGCTCCAGGGCAAGGGGGTGGCTCTGATCAAGGACTCGAGCATCGTTCTGGACATGATGCAGGGCCCGGAGCCCAGCAGAGAGGTGCTGAAGAAATTGGTCGTCGGGTTTGTGTCCAGGCGCAAGGACGCTCCGCTGTACAGGGTGGAGGACGACGGTGACGCCATAATCGTCTTCTCGGCTGACCCGATAGCGAGGCTGCGGAGACAGGGGCATGTGCGCGCGCCTCGCGGGACGTTC
The DNA here is from genome assembly GCA_016432545.1 of archaeon. Taxonomy (NCBI): domain Archaea; species archaeon. Next base: position 347,486 of record CP066694.1, on the reverse strand, counting down.
CAGTGCCCTGCGTGCGGCGCGTTGCTGCCCGACGAGGGGACGTACGAGCACCACCTGCGAACCCACGACCTCCTCAGGGGCGCGGCGGCACTCTAGGGACTTGATTCGTTTATCTTCCCACCGGGGCAGCCCAGTGTAGTCAAAGTGAAGAGCATCAAGGTATTCTGGAACGAGAAGACGCTCGCGTCCGGGGACGTCCTTGTCTTTCTCTTCGGCGATAGGAAAGAGACGGTCAAGGCGACGAAGCTCATGGTCGCGAAGATGAGGCAGTCGAACACCCTGTCCATGACGAGGCGGGAGATGAGGTTCTTCGCGAAGGAGCTGGAGAGCGGGGCTCTCGGGGTCAAGTACAGCTATCACAACTTCTACACAAAGCTCCTTCGGAAGCTCCTGGACATGGGCTTCCTCGAGAAGGACGTGCTGATCTGGGACCCGAAGAGGAGGAAGACCGTGGCAGTGTACCAGCTAAAGATCCAGCAGATCCCGGAGAGGGCCCCCCAGTCGGGCTTCGTCAAGAACGCCTGGAGGGTAGCGAAAGGATGGAACGACCTTGTCCGTGAGGAATAGGGGCCCTTCCAGCTTAATAGCGGAACTTCGGGGCGCCAGCTAGGGGTCGAGGTTTGCAGAACTTCTTGCTTGGGGTCGTCCTTGGGATAGTCCAGGGGATTGCGGAGTGGCTCCCGGTGAGTAGCAAGACCCAGGTGATAGTGGCTTCGACGTATCTCTTCGGACTCGACTTGCCGCAGGCCTATGCGCTCGGGCTCTTCCTCCTTGGGGCCACGTTCGTCGCGGCCACGATCTACTTCAGGCGAGAAGTAGTCAGGGTATTGAAGGCGCTCATAGGGCGGGGGGACGAGGAGGGCAGGCTCCTCCTGAAGTTCCTGGTCATCGTGACAGCGATCACTGCGGTCCTAGGTGGCGTGATCTACTACTTCGTGGTCAGGAGCTTGACGGGGGTGGCGCTAGGGCTCCCGATGATACTTGTCGGGTGCGTCCTCATCCTAGACGGCCTCTTGATCCGCTTCGCAAAGGGGCGGTTCGTCCCAACCAAGGGCCTGAGGGAGCTGAGCGTCGTCCAGATTGCCCTGATCGGGGTGGTGCAGGGGCTCGCGGCCTTTCCGGGAGTCAGCAGGTCCGGCTCGACCGTCTCCGTGATGCTGTTGATGGGGGTCAGGCCTCAAGAAGCGTTCCGGCTTTCGTTCCTAGCGCTGATACCAGCCTCGGCGGGCGCGGCGGCCGCGACGTTCGCTTTGTCAAGAGGGACGATCGGGGCTGCGATTGATGTGATCTCACCGGCAGTGGTGGCGCTTGCGATGGTGGTCACCGTGGTGGTTGGGCTTGTGTCGATCAGGGCCCTCTTGAAGGTGGCAGGAGGGAGGAGGATTTCACTGCTCACGATCTCTCTTGGCGCGCTCGCCATCGCCGGGGGCCTGGCCAACCTGTACTTCGGTGCAGCCTAGTAGGCCTGGAAGTTCCTTGTGCGGAAGGCCCCGATTATCAGAGCGAGGCCAGCTATGACGAGGAGCGCCGGGAGGAAGGGCGCCTTGAAGTCGAGCAGGACAACCAGGGCATAGATTATCGACAGGAGGGCGCCGAGCCCAATGGTGAGCACGCTGAGTCTGAGCCGCAGGAGGGAGCGGGCCAGGTTCAGAGCGAGGAGCAGGAGCCCGGTCCCGAGCCCGAAGAACGGGTCGTTGACTGTCACGACAAGGTCGCCTTTGAGGAAGGCGGCGTTGACTCCGAACCAGACGAGCAAGAGGCCCCAGAAAGCGTTGGTGAGCGTCTCGTTGTGCACTTCGGTCAGGTTCGGGCCCAAGAGCCTCTTTAAGCGTGATTAGAGGCAGAACGAGGGCAAGTCCCCGTGGCGTTAAGTTGCGGGAAGAGGAATTCCCTCGTGGCAGGGTGGTTATCCTAACAGCTCAGGAGGCTCTCCAAGGCCCCCGTTGCCACTGGGCTGCGCAAGGCATATAATCGAAGGGGAGGGCTCAGGGTTCAAGCGCCGATGCCCATCAAGATGCTGACGCTTGAAGACCTCGAACTCGAGGGCAAGCGCGTCTTCCTGCGCGTCGACATCAACACGCCGGTCCACCCGGAGACCGGTAGGCTCATCGAGCAGGCTCGCCTCGAGGAGGCGGCGGCGACAATCAAGGACCTGGGTGCGTCGCGCGTCGTGGTCGCCTCGCACCAGGGGAGGGTCGGGCGTTCGGACTACATCAGCCTGGAAACGCACGCCAAGGCGCTCGGGGAGATCCTGGGCAAGCCCCTGAAGTTCGTGCCCGACGTCTTCGGGCCCGCTGCCATTGCGGAGATCGACTCGCTGAGGGACGGCGAGGTCCTTCTCCTCGACAATCTTAGGTTCACGGCGGAAGAGAATCACGAGTACAAGCCACAGGACGCAGAGAAGACTTTCCTTGTGGGCAGGCTCAGGGCTCACGTCGACGCCTGCGTGCTGGACGCGTTCTCGACCGCGCACAGGTCCTCTCCTACGATAGTGGGGTTCGCCGGCTTGGTGCCCACTTGCGCGGGGAGGACGGTGGGAAGGGAGCTGAGGATGCTGGACAGGATCGCGTCGGTGGAGAAGGGCCCGTACGTCACGGTCCTAGGTGGAGCCAAGGTCAGCGACAGGCTGGAGGCGATCGACGCGCTGATAGCGAACAACAGGGCGGACAAGGTCCTGCTCTGCGGTGTCGTCGGCCTGGTCTTCCTGAAGGCGGCCGGGAAGTACAGGGGCGACTTGGGGATCGACGGGGAGAGCAGGTATCTTCTCAAGGCGAGGCAGCTGATTGACGAGGACCCTGACAGGTTCGCGATGCCTATCGACGTCGCTATCAAGCTCGATGGTGCGAGGAGGGAGGTCGACGTCAAGGAGCTCTCTGGGCCCGGGCAGGCGATGGACATTGGCGCGAAGACGGTCGAGAAGTATGAGAGGTTCATCAAGGGAGCTGGGACCGTGTTCATGAGCGGGCCTCCGGGGGCCTTCGAGTGGGACGAGTTCAGCTATGGGACCGAGCACCTGCTGAAGGCGATGGCTGACTCGCTGGCGACCACGATCATAAGCGGGGGACACCTTTCGGCCGCCCTTAGGAAGTACTCGATACACGACCGGATAGACCATACCAGCACGGCAGGAGGGGCGCTCGTCCAGTACCTCGCAGGGAAGAGGCTCCCCCTGATCGACGCGCTCGAACGTTCGGCGGAGAAGTGGGGCCCGAGAACGGTTTAAGATGAGCCGGAATTCGGACGGAATCACATGATCAGAGTCGGGGTCAACGGGTACGGGACCATAGGTCGGAGGGTCGCAGACGCCGTCCTGAAGCAGAAGGACATGGAGTTGGTGGGGGTCACGAAGTCCAAGCCAGACTACAAGTCGACGATCGCCGCTGAGAAGGGGATTGGGCTCTATGCGGTGGACATGAAGTCCCTCGAGGGCTTCAAGACGGCCGGCTACGCGATGAAGGGGACGCTGAACGACCTTCTCCAGAGGGTCGACGTTGTGGTGGACGCAGCTCCCGAGGACACTGGTCCGACCAACATGCCGATGTACCAGCAGGCCAAGGTGAAGGCCGTATTTCAGGGAGGGGCCGGGGATGACCTGGCGATGACGGCCTTCGTCGCGCAGTGCAACTTCGAAGAGGCACAGGGGAAGGAGATGGTCCAGGTCGTGTCGTGCAACACCACCGGGCTCTGCCGGGCGATCGGGGCGGTCGACTCGGCCGTGGGGGTCTCGAGGGCGAGGGCGGTCCTCGCGCGCAGGGCCACTGACCCAGATGACGTGAAGAAGGGTCCCATCGACGCGGTCGTCCTCGACCCGACGACCCTGCCTTCGCACCACGGGCCGGACGTGCAGAAGGTCCTGAAGGGGCTCAGCATAGTCACGATGGCGTTCAAGGTCCCGACCACGCACATGCACTTGCACAGCCTGATACTCTCGCTCAAGAAGGACGCGGCGGCTCAGGACGTGGTCAAGGCGCTAGGGGGAGCCCCCAGGATCCAGCTGGTGGACGGGAAGTCAGGGTTCAAGTCGACCGCCAGCGTGATGGACCTCGCGAGGGAGATGGGGCGACCCAGGAACGACGTCTACGAGGCGACGGTGTGGAGAGACTCGGTCGCGGTCGTGGACAGGGAGGCGTACATGTTCATGGCCGTCCACCAGGAGGCGATAGTGGTCCCGGAGAACATCGACGCAATTCGGGCGGTCTCTGGCGGGTACTCAAGGGAGGAGTCGATGAAGATGACGGACGTCTCGCTCGGTATCAAGCACAACGGCTAGGCCAGACGGTCCGGAGGGGAGCTGAGGACGAATCTGGGCTCCTGGAACTCTGCGACTAGGCGCTTGACTCTTTTCTTCACCGAGCCAGGGCGCTCCTTCCCGAGGACGACGAGAGAGACGAGCTCAGCGACCTCCTCCATGTCCCGGGCTCTGTACCCCATGCGCGTGAGCTCGGACGTCCCGATGCGCCCGGCCTCGTCTACGATGATGTTCGCCTGTTCCAGCTTCTCCGACAACAGCCTGAATCGCGCTTCGGAGTAGTCGAGGAGGACCTGGTGGGACTTTGTGAACCCGTGCGAGGCTCCCCTGACCTCGACCCCGCGTGAGGAGAGGGCTCTGGCTAGGGCCTGAGAGTTCTGGACGATCTGCTCCGCGTACTCTCTGCCGAATTTCAGCATCTCCAGGAGCGCGACGCCGAGGGCAGCCACGCGGTTGAGATGGATGTTGTCGACTATCCCTGGGAAGATCTTGGACGACACCTGGAACGTATCTTCGTCGTTCGAGAGGAGAATCCCGCCCTGGGGGCCCGGTAGGCTCTTGTGGGTCGAGCCGAAGAGCAGGGGGCACCCCTCCCGGAGAGGGTCCTGGAACTGGCCGCCGGCGATCAGGCCGAGTACGTGCGACCCGTCATAGACCTTCGTTATGCGAGGGCCCGTTGAGACCGACTCCAGAGGATGAGGGAAGGTGATGTAGCTCGCGCCGAAGATCAGGAGCCTCGGGTCGCTCTTCTTCGCCTGTTCGGTTGACTCCTTTGGTTTGATGTTGACGGCCTTTCGGTCGAAGGGGAAGTACAGGTTCCGGAGACCTAGGAGACCCCCCAGGCCTTGGGGGGAGATTCCGGGGTAGCCTCCGTCGTCTGGGGAGACAGAGACAATGCTGTCGCCCCTTTGAGCCATGGTTAGGAGGACGGCAAGGTTGGCGGTGTGGCCCGAGAGGGGCCTGACGTCAGCGAACTTTGCGCGGAAGACCTTGCGGGCCAGCTCCTCTGTGACGGAGAGGACCTCGTCGGTGTATCTCGTCCCCCGGTAGAACCTGTCGGGCGCGTTGTACCTGTTGCCAAAGTCGGAGGATAGGAGCGCCCTGGAAGCTGCGCTCCCGTGATTCTCTGAAGGGATGAGGTTCAGGCACTCGCGCAGTCGCCACTGCTCGTGACGCCTGACGGCGCGCTCGATGCGCCCCAGGTATTGGAGGGATCGAGGGTCTTCTGCGGTCGTTGTCGTGCGGGGTCGAGGCTTCATGACCCAGCCCCGGGCCTGGGATCGCCCTCCCTCTGGGAGCCGAATTCCACCCACGTTCCCATGCCGCGTTCCTCGGCGAGGTGGTACAGGAAGTTGGCGGACGCGAGGTCCTCCACCGCGAGCCCGAGCGACTTGAAGATGGTGACATCCTCGGGGCCGGTGCGGCCGGGAATCTTGCCGAGGAACACTTGGCCTATCTCCCCCCTGATGTGAGAGTCGTCAATCGCTCCTTCGGCCTTCGGCACGCGAAAGTCGTCCGCCTCCAAAAGGGCGGAGGCCAGGTTGTCCACGAAGAGGCGCCCCTTCACCACTGCGGCCGTGTCCAGCTCCCTTGAAGAGGGACGAGAAGCGCCCACAGCGTTGATGTGAGTCCCTGGTTCGACCCATTCCCCCCTGAGGATTGGGAGGCTCGAGGATGTCACGGTGCAGACGAGGCGCGCTCCGCGGACCGCGTCCTCGGCAGTCACAGCAGCCTGCACGTCGGCGCTGGATTCTTCGCGCGCTCGCTTCGCGAATCGCTCCGCGTTTGCTCGATTCCTTGACCAGACTCGCACCGATTTGATTCCGGGACGGACTGCGAGCATTGAGCGGAGGTGCCAGAGGGCCTGCGTCCCCGACCCGAGGATCGCGAGCTCCTTCACCGAGGGCAGCGCGAGTACGTCCGTCGCGGATGCGCTGGCTGCCGCGGTCCTGATGTTGGTGATGGAACCAGCGTCCATGAGGGCCAGGAGACGGCCGTTGAGGTGCTCGAAGAGGAGGACGGCCCCCTGGTGGGATTCGAAGAGGGTTCCAAGGTTCCCCGGAAAGACGGAGACTGCCTTCAGGCCGACCGCGCCCTTGCTTCTGAGGTAGCCGGGCATCAGGGCGAGGGCCCCTGCCTTCCCCCGGAGGGGCATGACCTGCCTGGGTGGGAAGGTCGCCTCCCCGAGCGAGCTTGCGGAGAGAGTCTCCCGCATCAGTTGGATGCACTTCGGCATGGTCAGGAGGTCTGCGACCTCGGATGCCCCCAGTATGAGGAGCTTCATGCCCTGCCTTGGCTCGGCTTCTCCGGAGTCAGGAGGCCGGCAACCAGGCCCGGGTCCGCGTTCCCGCCGCTCACGACGCACACGACTGGCTCTTCGAGCTCTGCTGCGTGCTTGCGCGCGGCTGCCAGGGAGGCTGCCCCGGCGGGCTCGGCGAAGACGTGCGACTCGTACATTAGTTCCCTCATGGCCCTCAACATCTCTTCGTCGCTGACTGTGAACGCAGATTCGAGGTTCTCTCTGAGAAGTGGAAGCATGTAGTCGTATGTCATGGTCGCGCCGATCCCGTCGGCTATGGTCTTGGGGTCCCCGACGTCTTCGGACCTACCTGAGCGAAGCGACTTGGGTAGGGGAGCCGCCCCTTCTGCCTGGACTCCATAGATCTTGGTTGTCGGCTTCAGAGACTTGATCGCCTGAGCTATGCCGCTCACGAGGCCCCCTCCCCCGACCGGAACGACCACGCTGGCCACATCGGGGAGGTCGTCGAGGATCTCGAGCCCGATGGTCCCCTGGCCCGCCACGACCCTCGGGTCGGCGAAGGGATGGATGAACGTCATGCCAAGACTGGACATCCGGTCGTCTGTCATGGACTGCATGATCTCCTGGTGTGGGCGTCTTACGAGGGTGGCGCCCATCGACTGCATAGAGTCGACCTTCCTCTGCACTGCGTCATCGGGCACGTACACCGTGCACGTGGCGCCTAGGCGCCTTGCGCACCAGGCTACCGCCTGGCCGTGGTTTCCTGCGGAGACAGTGACGAAGCCCCTGCGGACTTCGTCCGCGCTCGACCTGCTCATCCTGTTCCACGCCCCCCTGACCTTGAAGCTCCCGGTGGGTTGGAGGCACTCAAGCTTCAGGTGTGTCCTGCCCTGCTCGAATCTGGAAGCAGGGACGAGGGGAGTCCTGGTGATGATGCCGTTGACTCGTTCCCTGGCTTCCTTGACCTCTCGGAGGGTGATCCTCGGGACCTGGATAGGCAACGGGCGGTTGGCCCGCCCTCTGACTAATAATCGCTAGGCTCCGTCAGCCCTCGGGCCGACGCGCTCGAGGTGGAAGACGCAGCTGCCCTCTCCCTTTCTCATGCACTGGGTCTCGGTGGCCCTGAACTGTGACGCGAAGGCCTCGGTCGCGACTCCTGCTGTGACTCCGCCGATGAAGTGGCACTTGGGCTGAGGCCCCATCTCGCCGTCTGCGCAGAAGGCGCACTTTGTGACGACGACCTCAAGGACCTCTCCCCTCGAGACGTCCCCCTTGACTTCGATGTTGCCCCAACCCGCCGCCGCTGAGAGCTCTTCGAGAAGCTTGAGCACGATTCCCGGGTCCTTGGCGAAGGTCATCACTTCCTTCGCGACTCCTTTGCCGTAGCTGCTACCCATCTCGTTGAGCATGACCGCTGCGCCGCTCGCGAAGACCTTGAAGAGCTGGTTCTCGATGACGGCCCAGCCTCGGGTCGCGACGAAAAAGACCCTGGCACCGGCGGCCCTGGTCTTGATCACCCCGTCTCCTTCTATCTCGAAAAACTGCTCAATAGGCAAATTGAGGCGGCCCTTCTAGGCGAAGTAATAATGCTTTTGCGGAAGGTCGGGTGCCTACCCGAAACGGTACCTGACTCCGTGGCCTGACCTCTCGTGGGTGAAGGCGACCGCTTCGGGCGGGCCGATGGCGCCGCACGTCCCGCATCCGACGCAGGCGACGTGGTCGAACTTGAGCTGGGCTACGCGGACGTCCTCCTGGGTCTGGGCGAAGGCCTTGGCCTCGAACGGGCCGGGAGAGTTCCCGGCGGCGAGTTGGGCCAGGTTGACTTCGTACAGGTCCTTGAAGGAGGCGAAGACTCCTTTGGGCGTCAGGATGGTGTAGCAGTTTGTCGGGCAGGCGGGCACCCAGGGCTTGGTCACTGACTTCGAGGCCGCGGCCGCGTCGACCTTGATGTGGGAGTAGGCCTTGTCCTCGTCATATGACAGCAGGCTCGTGCCCTCCTGGACCCGAGATATCGCGTCCTTTGACCCGGTCGTGGACGGACGGGGGGCGAACCGGTAGGTCGAGGAGAGGAGACGGGTGCCGAAGATGACCCTTGGGAGAATCCGATAAGTGAAGGAGCTCTCCGAGATGAACCCGTCCCGGCCGGACCTGTCGACGTCCTCGTAGATGGGGCCGAGGTAGTCGGCGTACCTTGAAAGGTTCCGAGCTTTGAAAGAGCCCGAAGAGCTCGCTTCGACGAAGGAGCGCGCCGCGAGCATCCCGGAGGTGATCGCCCTCCTCATCCCGTCGATCATCGGCCCGATCTTCACGAAAGCGCCCAGGGCGTCCCCGGCGACCATGAACCCGTTGGAGTAAGGCCGCTTCAGGATCGACTTGTAACCCTTCGGGACGTTGTGTGAGGAATACTCGGCTGCCCTTGCTCCTTCGAGCAGCTCGGCGACCATCGGGTGGTCTTCGAAGTCGTCGAGGACGTCCAGGAGCTTCCCGACCTTGTCGAAGCGTTCTGTCGTTGCCCTGATCAGAGAGTCGAGTGAGACCACGAGGCCTACTGAGAGGGTGTCCTTGTTAGTGTAGATGAACGCCCCCCCGCCTATGCCGTGCATGAACTCCCCGAGGAAGAAGATGGCCCTGCCGGTCCCTGGGCCCGCTCGGAAGCGCTTCTCGATCGTCCCTGGGTCGAGCTTGTACACCCTCTTGATACCGTGGTAGAGCTGGCGGGGGGCCAGGCGCCCGCGGAGGCCCGCCTCTTCGACCAGGTTCGAGGAGACCCCCGACGCGTCTATGACTACCTTCGACCTGATCTCCTCCTTGGTGGTCCGCACCCCTACTACCGAATCCCCTTCCTTCAGTAGGCCCTCGGCGGTCGTGTCGGTGGAGAGCATGGCGCCAGAGCGGACGGCTAGGTTGGCGAGCCATCTGTCGAAGGGACGCCTGAGAACGGAGTAGTCGTGGCCGGTCTCGAACTCCATCGAGAAGACGCCGAGCCTCGCGGCCAGGGAGGTCTTCGAGAGACGGTAGTACCTGCTGGTGCCCTTTGACCGATTGGGTTCGTCTAGGACGACCACCTCGTGGGATAGGATCCTCCTCTCGAGGGGAGCTGTAGACTCGAAGTCGGGCACTAGGCTAATGAGGCCCAATTCGTGGGGGAAGTCTCCGTAGAGGACGCCGCCGGTCATGTTGCGCTCGCCGGGGACTCTCGCCTTCTCGAGCATGAGGACGTTGGCCCCCCTCCTTGCGAGGGACAGGGCAGCGGACGCACCGGCAGGGCCGGCTCCGACTACGATTGCGTCGAACTCAGCCGCCAATTCTCCCTCTCTCGATCGATTCGATGAGCTTCGGGACTTCTTCGTAGAGATCGCCTACGATCGGATAGTGGGCGATGGTGAATATGGGCGCCTGGGGGTCGGAGTTGACGGCAACTATCTTGCCCGACTTCTGCATCCCCACTCGGTGCTGAAGAGCGCCGCTGATCCCGATCGCGACGTAGAGCCTGGGGGAGACTGTGGTGCCGGTCTGGCCCACTTGATTTGCTTTCCCGATCAGGCCTTCCAACTCCTTCAGTTCCGCATAGATCAGGGCGCGGGTCGCGCCGATCTCGGTCTTAAGGCCGAACTTCTTCTGGACAGTGTCTTTGAGGCGGAGGGCTAGGTCATAGGCGTCCCTCGGGTTGCGAGGCTTCCCGGCGCCGTCCTTGAGAATCCCTAGGCCGAGGCTGATTACGACGTCGGCTCCAGAGAGGTCGACCTCCGAGGGCGGGAGGGTGCTCACACCAACAACCTTGGATGGGTAGGAAGGGTCCTTGAATTCGAATTCCTCCAGCTCTCCTTTGCGCTTCGAGTCGGGTTCCAGGGGCTTGAAGTTGCCGGGGCGGACCGTAGCCATCTGGGGCCTGTGCCTCGGAGTGTAGATCCTTGCAAGCCTTGTGCCAAAGTCTGGCCTGATCTGGATCAGGAGGTCCTTGAAGTCGCCTAGGGCGGGGTTGGAATAATCCTCGACTTCGAGCTGGACGTTGTCCGTTGCAAGGCCTGTCACGGCGCGGTAGGCGATGCGGGCGGCAAGGTCCTTGCCGAGCTCGTTCGCAGCGAATAGGAAGGCGTAGGGCTTCCTCTCCTTCACCATCGTGTGGATCGCGTCGATGTACCTGAGATTGTGATAGGTGGCAAAGTCGGGCGAGTCAACGTAGAGAATAGTGTCCGCCCCATGCGCGACGGCCTGCCTTGCGAGCTCTTCGACGTGGTGCCCGAGGAGGACCCCCACAACCTTCTGTCCCACCTTGTCGGCGACCTTTCGCCCCGCCGCGAGCACCTCCAGGGAGTCCTCGGTGAGGCCGTGGTCACCGACTTGGAGGTATACCCAGACGTCCTTGGCTTCTTGGCTCATGAGAAGATCTCCTTGGCCAGCATGGGGTAGGAGAAGGGCCCGACCTTTCCTTCCGACTTGAGGCCCGCCAAGAGGGTCTCGGGAAGGGGCGTCGCCAGGTCCCCCTTCTCGAAGGGGCCATACTTCTTCCCGTCCAAAGAGAGCTCGGGGGCCTTCTCTAGAAAGACTAGGGACCTTCCTACGAACTTCTGTACGGGCGTCTTCCCAATGTCGATTCCGGCACCGACTATCGTGGGAGAGCCTGAGAGGCCGAGTCGCTTGGGGTCCGCGCCGAGGTCTTCGGCCGTCCACTTCGTGGCCAACTGGACCTTGCCCGCATAGCTGTTGAGCCTGACCTCTGGCTGGTCGAAGGTCCCGGGCTCGCGGGGGCGGTATTCAGTCGAGATCGTAAGCAGCGAAGGCAGCTCCATCTCGAGCTTTTGGACCATCCTCCCGATGCTGCGTTCGGAGAGGATCGAGGAACCGCCTGGGAGGACGTCGAAGTCTTCGACGTAGGTGGCGTGGGGGACCAACCTACCCAGGAGCTCCGATATCCCCTCGGCGACTTGGGGGCCCACGCTCCCCGTCTCGCCGTCTGTCGTCTTGATCCCGGAGACTACAACGAACCGCGATACCCTATCCTTCTCGCGCTCGAGTTCCTCGATCGCGGCAGAGGGGGTGGTGCCCCCGTCCAGGAACCTGTGGATGATGCTGTTGCGCACTGAGGGGAGCTCCGAGTAGACGCGGTTCGGGATCAGGTTGGCCCGGTAGAGCTTCGAAGCGAGGGCCCTTACCGAGTCGGCGTAGCCCGTGCGCTTGATCGAGTCCTGGAGCTGGAGGAGAGGCTCGATGTGCCTTTCAACGAGCTTCTTCACGCCGAGGGAGACGGCGTAAGAGGTCGCGAGGGTGTCGGAGCCGGCCATCTTCCTGTCGCTGAGGACGTACTCCTCGTCGATGCCCAGGACCTCCGAGTCGAAAAGGGGCTTCATCAGAGGGATCAGCTTCATGTCCGGGCCCATGGTAAGCGCCACCGACTTGCCGCCTACCCTTCTCTTGATGAAGTCGGCTGCCTCGACCGCCTTTGCGTCGTGGGGGTTGAGGACGAGGTCCATGGCTTCGCGGTTGAGGGCGCCCCCCACCTGGACGACCTGAGTGGTCCTCGCAGGTACGCCCTTGAGGAGGACTACGATTAGCAAGACATTTCGACGGCCGACCCCGTCTGTTTTTTAGCGTTGCGACTTAGAGAGCCACCGAGGCGACGGCTTCGCGGAGCGCATCCGCCCCCTTGTTGAACCAATCCCTCTCCCGGTCGGAGAGCTTGAGCTCGTAGACCTTCTCGATGCCACCCTTGCCCAGGCGGACCGGGACGCCTATGCATAGGCCGTTGAGCCCGTATTCTCCTTCGAGATACGCTGACGCTGCCAGGACCTCCTTGGTGTCGTCAACGATGGCCTTCGCCATCCGGGCGACCGCCCTGCCAGGCGCGAAGATCGTCGCCCCTTTCTTGGAGATTACCTCGGCGGCCACCTGCCTCGTGTCTGCGATGGCCTGTTGGATCTCGTCGTCGGTGAGGAGGCTCGCCAGGGGGACCCCGCCAACGTACGTGTGGCTGGAGACAGGGATCATGTTCTCGCCGTGTTCGCCCATGACCAGCGAGGTGATCGAGCCCCTTGAGACTCCAAGTTTCTTTGAGAGCACGTACTTGAACCTGGAGTTGTCCAGGACTCCCCCCTGGCCGACTACCCGGGACTTTGGAAATCCTGAGGCTTTGAGCGCCACGAAGGTCATGGCGTCCATGGGATTCGTGACCATCAGAAGGACCGATTCAGGCGCGTGCTTTGCGACTTCCTTTGACACCGAGGAAATGATGCCAGAGTTCTTCGAGAGGAGGTCCATTCTGGTCATGCCCGGCTTCCGCCCCAAGCCCGCGGCCACGATCACAAGGGACGAGCCGGCGAGTGCGGAGAAGTCGTTAGAACCTGTTACCTTGACGTCGACCCCCGCGTCGGAGAGCCTGTGGCTGATGTCGAGCGCTTCCCCTTCTGCGAGGCCCGGCACTATGTCCACGAGAGTGATGTCATCGAGCCCCATCGAGGCGATCTCGAGGGCGGCCTGGGCCCCGACCTTCCCAGCGCCAGCGACTCCGATCATAGTTTCGGGCCGATGGTTGGGGTATAAACTGGTTTCGGGGCCCCGTCACTTTAGCCTAGAGTTCTCGCGGTAAGTACTGGGCAAGCGGCATTAGCTGACTCGAGTGATGGGTCTTTCGCCGTAGATCTCATCATGACGGCGCGGGACCAAACTTGTCACAGACAGCTGTCATTGCAGATTCGTCAGGGAAACCAAGGACCAGGAAGAACTTTTTCCGGCTTGGCGAGGGCAGGGCCAATTTGACTTCAATCGAGGACCGCGTCCCTTTGACCCAATGACCATGCCTCGCGCCTGGCTTATAGAGCGGCTCTTTGGGCTTTGCTACGACACCGATGACTCGCAGTGACTGCCACCTCATTCCCTTGGGATTGACATAATCGAGCCGCAGGGCGTCTCCTTGGTCGCGACTGTCGATAATAGAAACATGGTAATCGCCCAAAGGAGCCATCCGCCGAAATGCGGCGTTGGAAATGAGGATGCCCACAACCGCAGCGCAGCAAATGACCAGCGATCCGACTAAGGCTGGTGGCCACCAAACATCTCTCGGCACTCCTGTCTCAAGAAATACCGAGGCGAAGGCGATGAAAGGAGCGAGGATGCCACCGAGAGAGAGTGCCAAACCACGACCGGGAATCGGGAACCCGTTGCCTTTGGCGATGAAACTCTCTTCTCTCACGAGGAGCGAGTCATCTCTGCGGGATATAACCGCACGCCGTCGTCATGCGATAGGCCACGGACTTGGGTAGTAAGTTCATTCACTTCGTCGACGTTGGTGTTCTGGTCCGGGAGGCTCAGAGCCTTAGGCCGAAGGAAGAGGCGAAGTCTTCGAAGTTGGAGTAGGCGGCTAGGAACTGCATTCCTCGGTCCGATATCCTGTACTTTGAGATCTTCTCGCCCGAAAGCTCGAGCAGGAGCCCGGAGCCCACGAGTTCTGAGAGGAGCTTGGACATCCTTGTGTAGGACATGTTCCCCTTCCTGAGGAGTGTTGTGACTCCCACTCCAGTACCTTCGGTGTTCATGTCCCTTGCCGTGCTGAGCACGTCCGCAATTATGCGGACCTGTGTTCTATACTGTGCCATCTGGTTTCACTCCTCCCACTGCGAACCGCAGCACTGGGATGAACAGGGTAACTAGTCCCATCTCTTTCATAATAATCTGGAGTAGTGAAAGAAGGTCAACTTGGATGTACAATAGTGATAACCATTGGACGAAGGTCCCGACCCCGATGAGGGCGAGCCCGGACGCGATTAGGAGGGTATCAGGCTTCCTTGTCCTGCTGTAGGAGTATGCCGTCTCGACCACTCCATACAGGACGAAGTAGAATGAGAGTATGCTCAGGATGTCCGAAATCTGCGCCCCCGTGAGTGTCACCACGGGGAAGATAATCAGGGCGGCACCGATTCTCTTCGAGATCATCACGTCTACCACGTGCGAGAATGCCAGGAAGAAGTAGCCGGTAGTCTCGAGCAGAAGTCCAGCCACGACGACCGCTGTGGTTGATATCTGGGGCGCCGGGAGGAGCGAACTGAGGCCCACGACTCCTTCGACCAAGAAGCCGAACCCGAGGAACATGAAGGCGGTGGCAAGGCGAAGCAGGGTCGAAGACTCGGTCTGTCGAACCCCCCTGAAAGCCACGTAAGCTATGGAAAACGACACGAAAACGCCGATGAATTGGAGAATCTCTCCGATGAGCGCCATGTCCGCAGGTAGGGGCATGCTTTACAACCACAAAGTTGGTTTTCTGGTATAAAAGCGTGGCGCTCTAAAAATTTGCTCTCATCATCTCGTGATGATGGTTAGGACGTCTTTGTCCATCAGTCGGTGCGAAATTCCCACTCTCTGACCTCCGAAACGGACGCTCTTTCCCCAGACCTGGGCGTACCGGAAGTCGTCCTTCATCCTCCTGTGGACCTTGTCGCAGACCTCCATCACGGTCGCCCCTCCCTTGACGATCATGGGCTCTTCGAAGTCGGTCTCCCCGGTCCTGCGCCTGAGGAAGACGCGGAGGAAGTTGAGCCTGGAATAGATCTCCTCCTGAAGGGCGCCAATGTTGACGTTCCCCTCGGCCGAGATGGGCACGAACTTGTAATCGAGCTTGCGCGTAAGCTCTGTGGTGAAACCTGCGTTGACGAGGTCGATCTTGTTCATTACGGTCAGTGATGGGATGTACATCATGTTCCCAGCCAGCACGTCGGTCAGCTGCTGGTCATCGATGTCTTGCCTTATCACAACCCTAGCGCTGTTCACGTCGTATACACGGAGGATATCCTTGGCCAGCGCCTCGGAAATTTTTGTCATCTTGATGAGCGAGACGACGCCAATCCCGCCGGTGCTCGTCTTCTCGATCACGACGTCCGGGGGGGACTCGTCCACGCGGATGCCGGTGGTGCGGAGTTCCCTCTCGAGTAGGCCCCTCGCTTCGGGCTGGAATACGTCCACGATGAACAACACGAGGTCTGCGCTCCTGGCCACCGCTAGGACCCTCTTTCCTAGGCCCTTGCCCGATGACGCACCCTTGATGATCCCCGGCAGGTCGAGTATCTGTACCCGGGCGCCCCTGAACTCCATTACCCCTGGCACAACGTCAAGAGTGGTGAACTGGTAGGATGCGACCTTTGACTTTGCGTTTGTCAGCCTGTTAAGAAGGGTCGACTTCCCGACGCTCGGGAGCCCGATCAGGACCACTGTCGCGTCGCCGGACTTCTTGACGTCGAACCCCGTCCTCCCGCCGGCGCGACGCGCGTGCTGTTCCTCCTGCTCGGCCTTGAGTCTTGAGAGCTTGGCTCTCAGGAGGCCGACATGGTGCTCGGTCTTCTTGTTGACCTGCGTCCTGGCCATGTCGTCCTCTATCTTCTTGATCTTCTCAGGCAGACCCATGATTGGCTCACTTTGGCCTGAATTGTCGTGCGATATTAATCCGAGGTGAGAGCTACGAGCCCAGGTACTCTATCACAACCGTGTGCCCAGTCCCATAGGGATAGGGCGCGGACCCGCCTTCCCAGATTGGGCCGGCGAGGTAGTCCAGCGTGTCGAGGTTCAGGCCTGCACCTTTGGTCGACTCGACTCCGTCCACCAGCAACACCACGCGGTGCGTAGAGTCGTTCCTCAGACCGAAGATGTCGGTCTGGTTGAACTCAATAGGGTGGCTGGTGCCGTTGAAGGAGAAGCTCCCGTAGGTCTCCCTCCATATTGTGAAGAAGTCTCCTAGAGTGTAGTTTCTCAGCAAAGGCGACTCGATGTGAATTATGCCGTCGGTGGCATGAGTGTGGAGGGGTTCGAAGCAGCCTGTCTTTATGCCGACTCCTGCGGGTATGGTAAGGTTCTGCCCTCCGACTTGGATTCTTAGGTATGGATGGACGTGCATGAAGGTCCCCTCGGTGGAGTTGCACGGGAATGTGAAGTTGTTCTGAAGCGCAGGGGCGATGACAAAGTAGAGCCCGATTCCCCCGACTAGGCCTATGGCGACTATCGAGATCGCGACCCGGTGGTCGTTTCGACGCCTGAGGGTGCGGCGCTTTCCGCTTCCAGCGCTTTGGGCCTTGGCTTCCTGTGCGGGGGCTGGACTGGCCTGGGAGTCTCCGTGCTTGTCCTTCTTGTGCTGGCCAAGCGCGACCTCGGTGTTGAACTCGCGTCCGCAGACATCGCAGAGGGGCAAGACAAGGGTGCACCGGACCTTGTCATTATGAATCTTGCCGTCTATGCTTCGAGATTTCCAGGGCGCCTCAGCAGTCCCCAAATACCACTGGAGGGGTGGCAACGGCAGTGAAGTCCGTGGTTCTCAAGGCGAAGGGGTCCAAAGGGGGAGCGGGTCCTGTGCTCGTCGACCTCCCCTCGCCTGAGTTGGGGGAGGGTGACCTTCTGGTCGACTTGAAAGCCTGCGGGATCTGCGGAACTGACATCGAGAAGGCGAAGGGGCAGTACACTGCATCCGCTCCGGTGCTTGGGCATGAGGCAGTCGGGATTGTAGCAGAGGTGGGGGACAGGGTGAGTGCATTCAAGAGGGGCGACCGGGTCTTCCCGCACCACCATGCGCCCTGCGGAGAGTGCGCCCTGTGCCTGGGCCAGAGCCAAACGATGTGCGCCGACTACAGGAAGAGCAACCTCGACCCTGGAGGCTTCTCGGAGTCTTTCAGGGTGCCGCAGTGGAACGTAGAGAGAGGAGCGGTCCTGAAGCTTCCGGATTCGATCTCGTTCGAGCTGGCGAGCTTGACCGAGCCTCTTGCGTGCTGCATAAGGGCGATGGACCGGGCGGGGGCTCGGTCAGGCGGGAAGGCTTTGGTTGTCGGGGCAGGTCCCGTCGGGCTGGCAAACGCGTTGGTCCTTCGGTCGAGGGGGTTCGACGTCTGGCTCAGCGACGTGAACAAGCTGCGGGTCGAGTTCGCCAAGTCTCTCGGCCTCGGGAGGGTCTTCGATGCGAGCTCTGAGGACGTGCCGGGTCAGGTAAGGAGCGGCGGGGAAGGGGTGGACCTCGCGGTCATCGCATCAGGCTCCCCCAAGGCGGTGTCACAGGGAGTCAGGTCTGTGCGGAAGGGGGGGAGGGTCTCACTCTTCGGAGTCCCGGTCGAGGGCTCGCGCTTCGAACAGAGCCTGAGCGATCTCTACAACTCTGAGATTTCCGTGATTCCCAGCTACGGCGCGACTGAGGTCGAGACCGCAGAGGCGCTCAAGATCCTGGAAGGGGACAGGCTGGGATTGGGCCGCCTGATCACGCACAGGTTCGGCCTGGGAGAATTCGCGCAGGCGATGGGCGTGGCGGAGCGAGGGGAAGGCTGCAAAGTGGTGGTAGTACCTTGACCAGGGCGCCCAGTCAGGGTTAAGAATCGGCTGTCCTGCGCGGGCCCGAGGAATCGGTCTCATGGATTGGGGGATGGGCAACAGGCTGTCAAGGCTCATGGGAACGGGGAAGACGGTCATGCTCGCGGTCGACCACGGGTACTTCCAGGGGCCGACCACTGGACTCGAGAACCCGAGGGCGGCCATCGGCCCCCTTATCGAGCACGCTGACTCGCTGATGCTTACGCGGGGCGTCCTCAGGACGTCTGTGGGTCAGGGGATCTCCAAGCCCATCGTGCTCAGGATTACCGGGGGGACGAGCATTCTCAAGGAGCTCTCCAACGAGGGGGTCACGACTTGTATGGACGAGGCCGTGCGCCTCAATGCATCAGCAGTGGCCGTTTCGGTCTTCGTG
Source organism: archaeon (assembly GCA_016432545.1). Taxonomy (NCBI): domain Archaea; species archaeon. The sequence continues at coordinate 329,279 of CP066694.1, read as the reverse complement.
GGATCGGAGCACGAACGCCAGTCTCTGATGAATCTCTCGAGCGCCGTCGATGAAGGAGAGGCCCGAGGAATGCCGGTCCTAGCCGTTACTGCGGTCGGGAGGGAGATGAACAGAGATGCGAGGTACCTGGGACTCGCCTGCAGGATAGCGGCGGAGATCGGGGCGCGGGTTGTCAAGACATACTACTGTGAGGACTTCCAGAAAGTCGTTGACTCTTGCCCGGTCCCAGTGGTCATCGCTGGAGGGAAGAAGGTGCCCGAGATGGAGGCTCTCGAGCTTGCATCCAAGGCGGTCAGCGCAGGCGCCTCGGGTGTGGACATGGGAAGGAACATCTTCCAATCGGCAGACCCGGTCGGAATGATCAAGGCCGTAGGAGCCGTTGTTCATGACCGCGCCAGCGTCCAGAGCGCACTTGAGATGGTCAGGCTGACCGCGGCAAAGTCTTAGCTAACTTAGATGGTCCCGGCGAACAGGGCAGAGGCTCCGTTGCTCAAACGGAGGGAGCCCTCGAAGCTTGTCCCAGCAGGAAGCGACAGGTCCGAAATCCTGCAGGTTACCCGTTGAGCCATGTTCTGTGGCGCCAGGGTGGTAGAGCCAGAAGTCACCCCGTGTTGAGTGACCTCTGATTGGGAGCTTCCGTACATTATCGCACAGTCCGTGACGGCGACACTTACGGTCCCTGTGTTCAGAACCATCATGTCGCACATCAAGGTGCCATTGTCATTGGCACATGTGACGCTTGAAACGCTAACTAGAGCTGAGCCGCAGAATCCGACACAATAGAGGACTGCGGTCGTTTGGACTGTGAGGAAGAAGACCACGAGAGCGATGCAGCAGAACAGGAAAAGTATTGGACCGGTCAGTTTCGCCGTGATCACGCGAACTCCCCAAACACCCTGGACTGCCACCCTATTGAGATTGTAGGCTCACTGACGCAATTCGCCTTCCTCGGCCTAATTCGAATAGGTTCGAACGGCCTGGCTCACCAATAAAAAAGGGCCAGTCAAGGCTTTGTCGTGGACGCGAAGTTTTCTTCGGCCTTAGTCCTGTATGCCAGCGCCTTGTACCTGGTCTTTGGGTTCGTCTCGGTGGGAGCAATAGCGACCTTGACCTCTTCGAGCTATTACACACTTGGTCAGTTGTCGACCTCTCTCTGGACGGAGGTCGTATTGGCCTTGATCATTGGATTCCTCGCTCTTGTGTCTGGCATACTGGTTGGTTCAAGAAGTTCCAAGCGCGTTCAGTTGGGTTGCATTCTCGCGTTCATGAGCTCGACGGGGGGAGTGTTGAACGCGATGGCTTTGATGTCAACGAACTTCGGCTACTCGGGGATACTTGTTTCGTTCCTCCCTGTGGGAGCGGTAGCGCTCTTCTTTGTCGGGTATCCCCTAGCGCTTGCGGGATCGATTTCGTCTCTGGTTGCCATCAGCAATTCCGACAACTCAACTCTTGCTCAAAGCTAGCCTTCGGACAGCCTGAGCCTCCATTATCGGGGGAGGCCCGATACGTCTTCGCAGTCTAGGAGGGCCCCACAATTGTTGCACCTGTACTTGCAGACCTGTATCTCTACCATGTCTTCCCCGCAGGCGTAACACTTCTCCTTGATCAATTCAACGATTCCCGGTCACGGATGGATTTGAATCATTCATCGTTAGAATGGTTTTAAGCCGCACACCGGGGTCGCGGTTCGATTGTCTGAGCCTGGACCTGAGCCAGAACCGAAGCTCAAGCTCACGCGCCGAAGTCCCTTCGCGAAGTCGCTCAAGCTCTGCCCGAGGTGCCTGCGTCCCCTGACCGGGAGGAGCAGACTGGGCGGATGGCTCATCCCCCAGGGCTATGTCTGCTCAAACTGCGGCTACACAGGCTCGGTCTTTGTCGAGGGCTCGTCGTTGAAGAGCCCCGTGGAGTCGCAGACCAGTGACTGAGACATCTCCTCCGCGGTCTGGTGCGGCGCTACTCGTCGGGGGCGCCTTCATGGTTCTCCTTGGACTGACACTGGCCTTAACCCTCGCTTCCATCCCCGCGGGGGTCTACACAGTCTTCTTCACCCAACTCTCTCACAATTCTACCGCCTCGACCACTGGGCAGCCCTTCCTCTGGCTGGGGCCCACCGCGGTCCTTCTTCCATTCCTGACCAGCTATGGAGCGGCCTTCGCCTTCGCCACTGCAATCTACGTCATGATGCTGGCGCTCGCCTCGAAGCAAGGCAAAGGGATCCTCCCCGCCATCAAGGCAGGTCTCAGACTCAGGTTCGAAGAGTTCTTCTCGAACAGGCTGCTGCTTGTAGTTATTTCGATAGGCTTCCTGATCTTCACCGCATCGGTGATAGATGCGGTGGTCGAAGCCGCCGGCGGTTCTATCGGGAACCCTCTCGCTGGCGGCGACCCTCTGAAGGAGCTTGTCCAGCTCACGATCGCCCCCTTGAGAGAGGAGCTGGGGTTCAGGGTGGTCATAATCGGTCTGGTCGCTTTCGTATTATCTCTGGGAAGGCCGTTGAAGGACGCAGCCAAGGCGCTCTGGCGCCCCTCGGCAGCCTACGAGGGCGCCGCCGTGGGCGGTGTCGCCTTCGCCTTGATCTGGGCGACTACCGGGGCAGGGGCGGTCCTCTTTGGGGCCTGTCACGTCGGGCTCTTCTGCGGAGGAGGATGGGACTTTTGGAAGCTGCCCGAGGCAGCTTACGGCGGACTTGTCCTGGGTGTGCTTTACGTCAGGTACGGGTTTCATGTCGCAGTCCTGGCGCACTGGGGGGTCGATTATCTGGCGAGCGCATACGCATTCCTTGGCCAGGGGCTCTACGGGATCGACTGGACTTCGGTCCCTGGATTCTCCTTGCAGGACCTCACAGCCTTCGACCTCGTGGGTGCTTTCGGTACCGCCTCCTTCCTGGCAGTCGCCTACGTCGGCCTCTTGAAGCTCGGAAGGAGTTACTCGGGGCGTAGGAGGGCCGCCTCGTTGGGTTCAAATTCACCGCTGGAGCCAGCGTCGGAGGGAGCGACTTGACAGTACTGGGCCAGTCGGTGCTGAAGGAGATGGTGTCGAAGTACAAGTCCATCAACCCGAGCGAGGACGCCGCCTACGACGGGGACGGATATGTGCTGACGGTGAGGGAGGACAGGACCCTGAACTATTTGGAGCACAGGAACATGATATCGAGGGAGATTGTCTTCACTCCACCCGACTGCGTCGCCCATCTGACGTCGAAGAGCAAGTTCGGTCGCTTGGGCCTTTCCTTCCTCAACTCCGTCAAGGTTCACAGCGGGTTCGTAGGGCGCCTCGCCCTGGAGCTGGTCAATCTGAGCAACGAAAGGGCTCCCATCACCATCAGGCAGGGAGACCCCCTCATCCACATCGAGTTCCTCCGAAGGGAAGGAGCGCCGGCGCCTTATTCCGGGAAGTACATGTTCCAGTTCATGACCGAGGAAGAGTCTGAGGTCTACGTCGAGATTCTCTCCAGGAACTTTCCGACCCTGTTCCCCAGAGAGAAACTGGAATCAGTCAGAAAGGAACGATTAGTCCGCGAGGAGTGATCAGATACCGAGGGCCGAGCGCAGGCCCTTGTACCTGTTCCTTATCGTCACTTCTGTGACACCTGCCGCTTCGGCAACGTCCTTCTGAGTCTTGTCCTCCCCTTCAAGCGTGCAAGCGACGTAGAGGGCGGCAGCCGCCAGACCCATGGGGTCCTTGCCGGCGGATATCCTAGTCTCCTCCGCACGCTTCAGAATCTCGAGGGCCCTGCGCTTGGTCTTCTCGGACAGGCCTGCCTTGGATGCGATCCTAGAGATGCACTTGGACGGGTCCACCACGGGCATCTTGATGTCCATCTCCTTCAGCAGGAGCCTGTAGCAGCGGGCGATGTCCTTCTTCTTGACGTTGCTGACTGCCGCCAAGTCCTTCAGGGTGCGCGGGGTCTGGGTGTCCCTGCAGGCGGCGTAGAGGGAGGCTGCAATGATGGCAGAAATCGAGCGGCCTCTGACAAGGCCCCTTTCCAGTGCCTTCCTGTAGATGTACGCAGCCTTCTCGACTACAGCGTCGGAGACCGATAGCTTGTCTGAGAGGCGGTCCAGCTCGCTGAAAGCCTGCCTGAGGTTCCTATCTACCGGCTCATGGACTTGGCTGCGCGAGTCCCATGTTCTCAGCCTCTCGACGGTTGCCTTCATGGAAGCGGAGAGGGACTTTCCGGAGGCGTCCTTGTTTATCCCACCGATTACTGTAGCAAGACCCATGTCGTGCATCGCTATGGATGTCGGAATCCCGCCTCTGCTCCTGTCGTCCTTCTCCTCCTTGGAGAAAGCCCTCCACTCGGGCCCGGTTTCCTCTATCTTCTCCTTCACCACGAACCCGCAACTCCCGCAGAAGAGTTCCCCTCCGGCAGTATCGACGATCATCGGCCCCTTCCCGCATCTAGGGCACTTGTCGAGAGCCTTCTGGAGTTTCATCAATCTGGACATGTCTTTGTCTGAGAACAAGGATACCACTAGCGAAATGCTTACAAGACAGCGTTTGACGGCCCCATATTTATGCGTTATGTCGTGAATGAAGTTATTGCAAGGTCGATACAAATAATCGGATAGATGAATAAAAGATTTGCATGAACATATACAGAACATGTAAAGGAAGTGGTCTAGCAGGGGGGCATAGGTTGTCGAATTCGCAGTCTTTTCCGAGGGCGCTCCCCCTGATCTTCGACCTCTATCGGGACTCAGCGATAGGCGTGGTTGGATGTTGGTCGAGAGGCCTCCAAAGGGACTCGTGCGAGCTTGACGTCTTGGTGGCGGGCGACTCGAGGAAGCCCCCGGCGACGGTGAACCTGAAGGGCACCGTGGTGGACCTGATCTTCGTCGACGAAAAGGAAGTCCTTTCTCCCCGCGACCCGGAGAAGTCTGTCGCCATCGCGTTGATGAAGCCGGTCAAGGACTCTTCTCTAATCTTCTCGACAGCAATGGCTGCCCAAGGAGCAGTCCTTGCCGATTCGATGAAGAAAAGCGCAAGCTTCAGGCTGGGCCTTGCGCTAAAGGCGTTGGGCAGGGCCGAAGAGGCCCTAGAGGGGGGGCGGCCGCCAGAGGCGGACTTCTGGGCTCAGGCATGCGCGTTCGACTTTGCGCGGGCGTTCCTGTACACGAAGGAGACAATGCCCGCGCCCAGCCATCTCTTTTCGCAGATGAAGGGCCGCTCGGTCGGGGCGGCGAAATCGTTCGAGGCATTTGTCAAGGGCGCGTCCCTTGGCGCTGCGTCACGGGAAGCTTGCAGGATGAGGCTAGAGGGCGTGGGTGTCTTGTACGATGGTCAACTGTCCTCTGCCACTCGTGCTGAGGGTCCTGGCTGGGGGGAAGAGCGCCTAGAAACTGTCAAGACGAAAGTCGAACAACTCTCCAGGTCAAAGGAGCACTCGGAGTCCTTCTCATTTCTGGGTCAAGAGATGGTCGCCGCCATGAGCTCCATGGGCCTCCCCTTGGGCGAGACCTTGGTGGCAGATCTGGGACTGACGAGGACTAGAGACGCAGTAGAGAGGACTATTCCTCTCCTGAAGTCTCAGGTCTCTGCGCTGGCACGGAGACTGTAAGGAATAACGTTCCCGTCACCACCTTGAACGCACGATGACTACGCCCGTCACGGCTAGCCCGAGTACGTTGTTTACGAGGGGGACCCCTTGGACGGCAAGGAAAGATACTTGATTGACGACGTGCGACAGGAGCTCGTCGGTGTCGAAAGCAAGGATGCAGAGGAAGAAGACGAACGCAAAGCTGGAGACCACGAGAGAGACCCTCCTGAAGGCGACCGGGACCGGGACTCTGTTCGACTCTGAGATGGTGAGGAGCACGAATGCGAGGCTGAGAGAAACCACCGCGATCAGCCCTGCGACTCCGAAGTCGTACCTGGACAAGAGGGGAATGTAGTACCACCTGCGGAAGAAGAGAAGAGCCGCCTCACCTGCGTAGATGGTCCACACTGATAGTGCCGCTATGCCAAAACAAAAGGCACCCAGCTCAGCGACCCGTGGCAGGCGAACCTCGAGCCTCCGTATCCGTACCCGGCCCCAAGCGAGGTAGAGGACAGTGCCGAGCAGCGCTGACTCAGCGACCTCTAGCCCCAAGGTCCCCCACCAATTCTGAGTGATCCTCCCGAGCCAGAGGCCCCGGATCCAATATGCGGTGCCTGTTGCACCGGCCAAGGAAAGGCCGACCGCGAGGAGCCTCCGCCCGAAGACTGCAATCGCGACTACACCCGCGATTGCGCAGCACACCGAGATGGCTTCGAGTTCTGACTTCGCGAGTACTGCCGAGTTGTAAGCGGGCCATGCCGCGAGCACTCGGTTTACGCAGGAGTTGTCGCCGTATTGGCAGGCCTCCAGCTTTGGAAACACGGGCACGATCGTCGAGGCCAAGAAGGCGGGGACCGTCGCGCCCAGTATCAGGGCTCCCAAGAGGAATCCCTTTGGCCTCAAACTGACTCTTCCCCCGTAGCTCTTCGAGATATTTCAAGAAGACTCAACGCCTTGAGCATGAGCGATTCGTTAAACACTTAAAATCGATTAGTCAAACGACTAACTAGCTTGGAACGAAGAGGCGGGGACGCCCTGGCGAAGATCGCAGGGGACGTCGTGTCCAGCCCCGACCCGGGTAAAGCCATGAAAGCATGGAGGGAGAAGCTCGGCATCCGACAGGTTTTGCTCGCTCGGACACTGAAGATCTCCCCTTCAGTCCTTAGCGACTACGAAAGCGGCAGGAGGCCTTCACCCGGTGTGCAGTTCGTGAAGAAGTACGTACAGGCGCTCGTTAGGCTCGACGAGGCGGAGGGGAGGGTCGTCGCGAAGCTGGTCTCGAGCGAGAAAGACGAAGCGATCCTCGCGATCGGGGAGTTCCAGACCCCGGTCGAGGCGTCCAAGATCCTCCAGGCCGTTCAGGCAAAGGTCCTCGTGGGGGACGAGAAGTCGGTGAGGCTCTACGGGTACACCGTAGTCGACAGCATCAAGACCATCTACGCGCTTTCGGGCTACGACTTCTACAGGATCTTCGGTGCTACGACGGAGAGGGCGATAGTCTTCACAAAGGTAGGAATGGGGAGGAGCCCGCTGGTGGCGATCAGGGTCTCACAGCTGAAGCCGAGGGTAGTCGTGATACACGGGCCGAGTGACGTGGATCCGTTGGCCGTAGACTTGGCTCGGAGGGAGGGCATAGTCCTCGCGCTGTCGGGTTCGGTCTCCGAGGAGGTCATGATATCCTCGCTAAGGAAGGTCGCGGACTCCGCTCAGTCTTAAATACGAAACCCGAAGAAGCTGAGGTCGAAAATGGGCACTGAAAGCTCAGCTTCAATGATGCCTGACAAAGAATGGCTCAAAGAGATAGGAAGGCGCCGAGTCTCTGGCTTCTTCTGGGTCTTCTTCGGGGTCGCGATCTCTCAAACACTCTCGACTGAATCCGACGAATTCAGCCATGTCCTAGACAACTACATCGGGATTGCACTGGTCGTGGTCGCAGTCGCGGTCTTGCTCCTGTGGTGGAAGAAGACGTCCACGAAGGACCTCAAGATGGTGAACAACATCATGGCGGTCCTCGCTGTGATATTGATCATCACCGCTATTGTGACGTTGGCGGGGATGACTGGAGAGACCACCTCAGAAGACCTCGGCGACGACTATCCGACGCTGTTCTTCGGCATCTTCCTGCTGATCAACAGGTTCGTCTAAGGGTCAGAGCAGAGATAGAATCAACTGGGAGGTCCTATCGCCGCCTTCGAAGCGTCGGGGCACCTCCCTCCTCCCTAATTTCATGGAAATCAGCTCGGACAGCCTGTAGAGGTCGGAGTGTCGGTAGCCGAGCGCAGCTGCATTCCTCTCCTGTTCGGCGTGGTTCTTTATCGGGATCGAGATAATTGGAGTCCCGGCGGAGGCAGCTTCGTCGATTGTGCTCTTTCCGGCGGTCGAGACCACCAGGTCGGCGGCGGCGATAAGATTCTGATTGTCGGAGACGAGCCCCAAGTCGAAGACCCCTGTGCGCGAAGCTAGAGTGCCCCTGTTCCCGGAGACCGCGAGGAACCAGCCATTCAGCCGACCAGTTCCGAGCGTCTCGACGAGCCTGTTGAGGAGGAAGTCCCCAATCCCGCTGCCGCTCATGCTGCAGAGGACCATCCTCTCCTTCGGGAACCCGTGCTCTGCGAAGAGCTCCTCCTTGGTCTCCGTGACTTCCCTGACGATTGGCCCTACGAACCTGAGGTTGCCCGCGTCCTCACCTTCCTCCGGGACGATAAGTAAGTCGCACTTTTCCTGAAATGACTTGTACCATCTGTACACCCTGGACTCGACTGCGCGGGCTAGTCCCGTTCTTGCGAATCCCAGTTCGAGTTCGTCCGAGATGAAAGCGTGCTTGAGTCCAGACTCGACCGCGATTGAGACCCCGGAGAACTCTTCGTCGCCGACGACAAGATCGGGTCTCTTCTCGGCCAGGAGCTTCCGTGCGTGCCTGGTAGTCCTCTTGAGCCCTCTCCACGAGCGAAGGTACCAAAGAGAAGTCCGCTTCATTTCACCGCCGACCACTTCGGGGCCCGCATCTGAGACTATGTCGTGGCAGACGAACCCCCTCGACCTGAGAAAGGAAACCGCGTGCCCGCCCGAGAAGAACTCCAAGTCGATGCCCGCCTCAACCAGCTTCCTCCCGACCACCTCTGACCTGGTGGCGTGCCCGAGCCCGATGGGGCTCACGCCGTACAGTACCTTCGTCAACAGGCTAGGCTTCTCCCACATGAGTATAAAGCGCGAAGGCAGAGGAGCCTCTGCAACCCGCCAGTCAACGGGACCCTGGAAGGGTTTTTACGTTCAAGCGGGGCGCGAGCCCGATTTTGCTTACTCTCGTGGGTTACGTGGTCGAGTTGTTCATCGTCCTGGCAGTCGCTTCCGCCGCTGTCCTGTTCGATACCATTGATGCGAGGGGCTTTCTGGCGTCGGTCGCGGTGGGATTGGCGATAATCTACGGGGGCGGGATCAGATGGTTCATCGTCGTTGCCGTCTTCTTCATCCTGGGAGTAGTCTTCACACTCTACAGGTATGGCTACAAGAAGGCCCTGGGCGGCGCGCAGGACAAGGGAGGCGCAAGGAACTGGCCCAACATAATCGCGAACGGTGGGGTCTCTTCCGTAATCGCGGCAGCGAGCTTCTTCTCTTCATCTCCTCTCCTTGCAGTACTCTTCTTGGGCGCTGTCTCAGGCTCGGCAGCTGACACTGCCGCGACCGAGGTAGGCCTGCTCAGCAGGATGGCGCCGCGCCTGATCACTGACCCGATGAAGACCGTCAGGCCCGGGACGTCCGGAGGGGTCTCGCCGCTCGGTTTCCTTGGCGCGGGATTCGCGGCTGGAGTGATCGGCACGATAGCCCTAGCTCTGGGAGTCGGGCCGGGGGGCTGGCTGGTCGTCTTCGTGTGCTTCCTTTCGGGCCTTGTGGGAGCGGTCTTCGACAGCATCCTCGGAGCTGCCGTTCAGAGGACTGGATTCTGCAGAGTCTGCCTGAAGCCGTCGGAGGCTCTCAGGCACTGCGGTGAGCCGACCCGCATGAACGCCGGTTCAAGATTCATAGAGAACAATGTAGTCAATCTTGCGGCAACGGGGGTCGGAGCACTGGCTGCCGTCGCCGCATTCTCTCTGCTCAGCGTCGCCTAGGGAATTTGCACAGCTTCGCCATCTTTTCAGGCAGGTCGGCCACCCCTACCCTCTCTTGCGCCCGGGTGTCGCGATCCCTGAGCGTGACCGTCTGGTCCTTCATCGTGTCGTAGTCTACGGTTAGGCAGAAGGGGACGCCCGCCTCGTCGGCCCTGGCGTACCGTCTGCCGATTGAGCCTGAATCGTCGTAAAAGACGTCGAGAGACTCCTTGAGCTCCTCAAAGATCTCCATGGCCCTCCCGTCGAGTCCGTCCTTGTTGACGAGCGGGAAGATGCCTGCCTTGAGCGGGGCCAGGTACGGCTTCAACGAAAGAGACTTCCGGTCCCCCGTCGTCTTCAAGGAGGTCTCTAGCATCGCGTAGACGGTCCTGTCGACCCCCAGCGAAAGCTCGAAGACGTGGGGAAGGACCTTCTCGCCCGCGTCGTCGACCGTGAAGTCGGAGCCGCTCACCTTCGAGTGCCGCCCGAGGTCGTAGTCACCCCGGTAGTTGCACGCCACGAGCTCGACCCACCCCACGGACAGCTTCGCCTCGAGGTCGTACCCCGCGGCCGAGTAGAAGGCCCTGTCCTTCGCCGACAGCATCCGGAACCTCAGGAGTTCCCGGCCTATGCCCGTGGCCTCGAAGAGCCGCAGAAGGAGGGCAAGATAGTGGCCGACCAGCGGATTCGGCAGGATGCCCGACTTGAGCCCCTCCGTTGTGGTCTGCGCAGAAGTCCTCCCCTCTGCGTCCATGAAGGGCAAGACCTCCTCTCTCGTTGACTCGAAGCGGCGCGCGTCCGGCCTCCCGGGGTTGAAGAAGACCTCGACCTCCGCCTGGTTGAGCTCGCGCATTCGCAGGAGCCCCTGCCTAGGAGCGATCTCGTTCCTGAAGCTCCGCCCGAACTGAGCTACTCCGACTGGGAGCTTCACGCGCTGCGTCTTGAAGAGGAACGGAAAGTCCACGAAGATGCTCTGGCAAGTCTCTGGCCTCAGGTATGCTTCTTCGAGCCCGGGGCCCACGCCGAGCCGAAACATCATGTTGAACCGACTGGTCCCTGCGAGCCGCGAGCCGCACCTTAGGCACTTGACGCCCTTCTCTTCCATCATCGAGTCGTACTCTTGGTCTGAGAGCTTCTCCGGGACCTGTTCCTTCGTCTTCTCTTCGAGGAGCTTGTCGGGCCTGAAGACCGACCCGCACTTCGAGCACTTCACGAAGGGGTCTGTGAAGTTGGTCAGGTGGCCCGATGCCTCGAAGACCTGGCGCGGCAGGATCTGCGACCCGTCTATCTCCAGCATGCCGTCTGCTTTGACTACCATCCTCCTCCAGAGGTCGACGAAGTTGTTCCTGAGCCCTACTCCCAGCGGGCCGTAGTCGAGGAATCCGGCGGGGGAGTTGGGGTAGGAGTCTGCGGACTTGAAGAAGTACCCCTTCTGTTGCGCCAAGCGGGTGACGTCCTCGAATGACATGGGTAGCCCGTCCTTCCGGAGTGGGAATATATGCTATGCGAGCGTCTCAGAGGGCTTCTGCTGAGGCGCTTCTTCCGTAGCCTCGGCCAGCGTCTGTTGCTTCCCGAAGACCCGTGAGGCATAGGCGGAGAGCAAGGGGCCCTGGAGGAGGACCGAGAGGATGACCACCCCGAAGGTCATGTTGACAATCAGGTCCCGCCCGGGCAGTAAAGGGTCCAGCGTGGATACCAAGACTATGGAGAGCGCCCCTCTCATGCCACCGATCATGGCTACGTTCCTCCACGCCCAGGGAAGCCTCGGGCCGATCGCGTGCCAGACTCCTAGTATGGGATACACGGAGGCGAACCTTGCCACTATGACGACCGCATAGGCGATGAGGATTGCCGCTCCGCTCGAGATCAGGCTCAGGATGTTCGTGCTGAGTCCGATGAAGAGGAAGGCGACGGTATTGGCCATGAAGGCGAGGACGCCCCAAAACTGTCTGGTGGCCTCCTCAGTGTCTCTTCTCTCTATCCTGAAGAGGACGGTGTTCCCGTAGAGGAGCCCTGTGACTGCGACCGCGATCAGCCCCGAGACCCCTGCAGCTGTCGCCAGCCCGTAGGCGCCGTAGACGGCGGCCATCGTAAGCACGATCTGGGAGAGTGGGTCCGAAGCCTCGCGCTGGACTTGGCGGGCACCCCACGCCACCCCGAGCCCGATCAACGCGCCGCCTCCCATTACGAAGATGAAGGTGCTGACCGCGCCGAGGAGGATAGGCCCCGAAGCTTCGAGGGACGCTAGGAAGACCGTTAGCAGGACTATCCCTGTCGCGTCGTTGAAGACAGATTCGGTCTCAAGGAGAGTGGCAAGTCTTGCCGGGACGACCGTCCTCCGGAAGACCTCAAGCACGGTGGCGACGTCGGTCGGGGCTATGATGGCTCCGAAGATGAAGGCGCTGTACCACGGCAGGCCCATGAACTTCCATACGATCAGCCCGCCGACTACCGCGGCGACCACGACCCCGACGGTCGCCAGCACGATCGCCGGCCTGGAGACGGCCCTGAATTCTTCGGTCCTGATGCTCATCATGCTCTCGAAGAGCAGTGGCGGGAGCACGAGCCCCACGAAGAGGCCGCCTACTGAGAGTCTCTGGAGTTCCTGTTGGACCCCCTGGAGAGCTGGATCGGCGGAGGTTGTCAGAGCGATTCCGATCAGAACGAGCAGGATGGTGTATGGGGTCCTGGTCTTCCTGGAAACAACGGAGGCAACAAGGCTGATGGCAAGGAATGCGGCGAAGACGAGTTGAAGCGGGACCATCCGACCCCTACCTTGATTGGTTCTTGTCTTTCAACTTTCGGCGGGGTTCTCCGCCTTGGCGCTCCTACGACACGACGAACTTGTAACCGTAGACTATCTGTCCCGAGTCCCCGTCGACGCGGACCCTCCTCACGGTGGCTGAGACCTTGGCGCCGGTCCTGACCTTCTCGGCAGGGGAGTCGACGACCTGGCTGAGGACGCGCGCCCCGTTGGAGAGCCTTACGACCGCGAGGTAGTACGGCGCCTGGGCCTCGAACCCAGGAAGAGGCTCGTGGAGTTGCGTGTACGTGAGGATCTTGCCGGTCTTGGGCATCTCTTTGTCCTTGATCTTTTCGGACCCGCATCCCCTGCATCTGTAGACCGGCGGGAAGAATTCGTCGCCGCAGTTCTGGCACTTCGAGCCGATGAGCCGGTAGTATCGGTCCCTGATCCTCCAGTACTGTATCGTCACCTACGCCGCCCTCCCGAAGACGTGCACCGCGCTCGTAGTATCGACGCCGCCCACGTTCTGCGTCAGGACGTGCTCGGCCCCCTCCACCTGGTTCTTGCCCGCCGAGTCTGTGAGCTGCATGTAGGCCTCCGCAATCTGGTACATGCCGGTGGCTCCGACCGGGTGCCCCCTGGCCTTCAGGCCTCCGAAGGTGTTGATTGGGATCTCCGAGCCCCTGGAGAACTTGCCCGCTTTCGCGTCCTTGGCGCCCATTCCCCTTTTGGAGAACCCCATGGCCTCGAGGGAGAGTGCGCCGACGACCGAGAAGGCGTCGTGGATCTCGAGCGCGTCGATCTTCTTTCTCGGGACTCCTGAGTCCTTGACCGCACCCTCGAACGCAGCGCGCGTCGCGCGGAAGTCGAGCATGTCATCTCTCTCGTACATGCTGAACTCGGCGGTCGAGACCTTCGCTCCCATCACCTCCATCAGGCCCTTCTTGGTACGCGAAGCGCCGCCGTCCCCCACCACGAGGGCTGCCGCAGCCCCGTCCCCGACCGGGGCGCAGTCGAAGAGCCTCAGGGGGTCTGCCACCATGCTGGAGCGGCCCACGACCTCGGGAGAGATCGCCTTCCTGAACTGTGCGTGTTCGGCCGAGACTGCGTTGAGGTGGTCGAGGACCGGGATGGCGCTCAGTTCGTCTCTCGTCACCCCTTCCTTCTCCATGTAATATCTTGCGAGCAGTCCGTTGAGGGAGGCGAAGGTCGCTCCCACGAACTGGGTGTACTCGGCTGACTCTGCCATCGAAAGGGCCTGAGAGACCTCCTCGGGCTCAAGGTCTCGCATCTTCTCCACCCCTACCACAAGGGCCGAGTCGACGGCATGAGAGCGGACCAGGTTGAAGGCTACATTGAAGGCCGTCGCCCCGGAGGAGCACGCAGCCTCGACCTTGTAGGCAGCGACTCCCGAGAGGCCGAGGGCGCTGGCCAGCATCGCACCCAGGTGCTCCTGGCCCGACCCCACTGAGCTGAACATGTTGCCGACGACTATCAGCTGCGGCCTTACCCTTGTCCCGGCAAGGGCCTTCCTGGAAGCCTCGACAGCCAGGTCAAGGATCGACCTCTCCCAGTGGTCGCCCACCCTTGTGAAGCCCACTGAGGACACGTATGCCTTTGACTTTGCCAATCGATCGCCTATTTCTGGAGCTTGTCCCTGAACTTGGAGTAGGTAGAGTAGTCTATCTTGCTGCCCCTGGCCATCATCGACTTGACGGTGGGGTTCAGGCCGCGGGTCCTCGTTATGCCATCCTTGACCTCGATGCAGAAGGCGTCTGAGCCTGCGCCTGACCCGAAGCTCGCCAGAAGGATCTTGTCCCCAGGCTGGGCCTCGTCCAGGACGGCCGCCAGGCCTATGGGAGAGCTTCCTGCATAGGTGTTGCCTATCATGGGGTTCAGGAGCCCGGTCTTGATCTGCTCCATCGAAAAACCGAGCCGCGAGGCTACTTCGACCGGAAAGCGGGGATTGGGCTGGTGGAAGACTGCGTACTTGAAGTCTGACGGCTTGTGTCCAGTCTCCTTGAAGAGCGTCCGCACTGAGCTCTCGATGTGAAAGAAGTATGCCGGCTCTCCCGTGAATCTCGAGAGGTGCCTCGGGTACTTCTCCTGCGCCCTCCTCCAAAAGTCCCCGGTGTCCGAGACGAAGGACGTGCTGCAGTCGATGACCGCGATCGCCCTCTTGTCGTTCTTCCCGATCACGTATGCGGCTCCGCCGCTGGCTGCGGTATACTCCAGGTCGTCCCCCGGTCTGCCCTGAGCGGTGTCCATCCCGATCGCTAGGCCAGAGTCAATCATCCCGGAGCCCACGAGCCCCGTTATCACCTGGATGGCTTCTGTGCCTGCCTTGCAGGCGAACTCGAGGTCCGCTGCGAGGGTGTGGTGTTGTCCGAGCGCCTGGGCGACCATGGTGCTGGTAGGCTTGACTGCGTAGGGTTTGGACTCGGTGCCCACGAAGACGGCCCCCAAGGACTTTGTTCCCGCCATACGGACGGCCTGCCGGGATGCCTCAATCGCCATTGTGACCGTGTCCTCGTCCATCGACGCGACCGTCTTTTCGACGTTGGGCCCCGACCCTCCGCCCTTCCAGACCCTTGCTATCTCGGTCGTCGGGAGCCTGTAGTATGGGATGTAGGCGCCATACCCGTGTATCGCCGCCCTTGTCTTGCTCTGCATCAGGTGCAACTGAGAATCGACTTGGCCGACGGGTTCCGCTACATAAATCATTAGTCAATAAGGGCCGCAGGGGATAGGCAAATGTCGAAGAGTTGAAACTCCCTAGGTTCTCAGTGCGAAACAGACCACCTTTCAGCAGCATAACTCCCATTAGGAAGAGTGCGCCGTTGTCAAATAGGCTCGATGAATCGAAGGCGAAGGTATACTGCGGTGGTATTGTCAGGCCTACTCGTCTTCTTCTTGGTCCCTGTCGTTCCGACAATCGGGCCAACTATCTTGGTCTATTGCGGCCCTGCCGAAGGAAGAGGTTCTGGGCTAGTTTCATTGGCGCTAGCGACTTTGGGCGTGGGCGGGGCCTTCGTCCTCGGGTTCGGCTATCTCTTCCCTTCAGATGGGTGCAGTAGGACGTCGGGCCTCCAGTAGGGGGGCCTCCGCCGGGCCTTTGCCTAGATCGCTTTGATTTGCTTGACTACGGAGGGCCTTGCTTTCCTGAAGACGCGATAGCCGCAGATGCACTTCACCTCAGGCAGCTTCGAGAGCTCTTCCTGGGTGGTGCGGGTTCCGCATCTAACGCATTCGTAGACGGCCGCGCTGAAGACCTTGGCCGGCTGCTCCTTGGGGGGTTCTACTGACAAATCAAGCGTCGCTCCGCCGCCTCGTATTTCTATTTTTCCCGTCTTCCACGAGCAACCTCCTCTTGGAGGGCGTCGAAGGCCGCTTTCACCTCCTCCACAGAGGCCTCGTCTTCGAGGGTGCTGACGTCGCCTACCGTAGCTCCTGAGACCACAGACCGGACAACCCTGCGCATTATCTTCGCGCTCCTTGTCTTCGGCAGCTTGGAAACGAAGATGACCTCCTTGAGGTTTGCGACAGGCCCCACCTTCTCTCGCACCAAGGCGCTGAGCTCCAGCTTGAGGTCCTGCGTCGGGGCCTCGCCGACCTTTAGGATGACGAACCCGACCGGTACTTCGCCGCGGAGGTCGTCCGGGACCCCGACGACAGCCGCTTCGGCGACCGCCGGGTGCTGGACGAGCGCGGACTCGATCTCGTAGGTCCCAAGCCGGTGCCCCGCGACCTTGATGACCTCGTCCGCCCTGCCGAGGACCCAGAGATACCCGTCAGTGTCCTTGACCGCGTAGTCGCCTGCGAAGAACGCCCCAGGGAATCTCGAGAAATAGACTTGCTTGTACCTCGCGGGGTCTTTGTTGATGGTCAGGGGCATGCCCGGCCACGGCTTTCGGATGACAAGAAATCCCCGCTCAAGGGCTTGAGAGGGGTGCCCTTCCTCGTCCACAACCTCGACGTCTATTCCTGGGATTGGGAATCCGTTCGCGCCCGGCTTCATGGGGACCAGGGCCTTTCCGGGGAGAAGGGAGACCATGATGCCCCCGGTCTCCGTCATCCACCAGGTGCTACCGAACGGTACGGAGCCTCTTCCGACCAGCCGGTGGAGCCACCGGAACGCTTCGGGGTTGATCGGTTCGCCGACCGAGTGGAGGATCCTGACGCTAGTGGTGTCGTGCTTCTCGACCCACGACTCCCCGTTCTTCATGAAGGACCTGATGGCGGTCGGGGAGGTGTAGAAGATCGAGACTCCGTGCCCCTCGATTATGGATGCCCACCTGTCCGGCTGTGGGAAGTCGAGGGCTCCTTCGTACATCAAGGTGGTCCCACCCTCCAGCAGAGGGCCGAAGACCACGTATGAGTGGCCGGTTATCCATCCTATGTCTGCGGTGCACCAGTAGATGTCTGACTCCTTGAGGTCGAAGACCCACTTCATCGTGGCGTGCAGCAGCGTGAGGTACCCACCCGTGTCGTGCACCTGACCCTTCGGCCGTCCTGTCGTCCCGGAAGTGTGGAGGATGAATAGAGGGTCTTCCGACTTCATCCTTACTGGCGCGACCACCGAGTTCTGTGGGACTTCAGCGAGTGCGTCTGAATAGAATCGATCTCGCCCTTCCTTCATGGGCACGTCACCTCCCGTCCTCCTGACCACTAGACACCCTTCCACGCCCCTAGCACTCTCGAGAGCCTTGTCGGCGATCTTCTTCAGAGGGATGACTGCCCCTCGTCGCAGGCCCTCGTCCGCGGTGATGAGGACCCGGGCGTCGGAGTCTGTCAGCCTCTCGGAGAGAGACTCCGAGCTGAAGCCCGAGAACACGACAGTGAACCTGGCCCCGAGCCTGGCGGAAGCGAGGATCAGAGTGGGAAATTCGAGGAGCATCGGCATGTAGAACCCGACCGTGTCGCCCCTCCGCACTCCGTAGTTCTCGGCGAGCATCCGTGCCGCCCTGTTGACGTCCACCGACAGCTGGTCGTAGGTCAGAGTCCTGACATCGGGTCGGCCCGAGGGGTCCATCCTCTCGCCCTCCCAGATCAGAGCCGTCCTCTTGCCTCTTCCCAGCTCGATGTTCCGGTCGACGCAGAGGTATGAGGCGTTGAGCTCGCCGCCGCGGAACCACTTGAAGAAGGGGGGGTCGGACGCATCGAGGGCGACGTCCCAGCGCTTGAACCACTCGAGCTCGGCAGCAACGTCTTCCCAGAACTGAGGGCCTCTGAGGAGAGACTCTTGGTGCTCGGTCAGGTATGCTTGAGGGGAAACCGACGCGAACTTGGGGTCTGCTGAGATTCTCTCCTCGAATGGAAGTGCCCAGTTGACCGACAATCTTCCTTCGGCGCTTCGGCGGTCCCAGAGCTTTTGAGGGTTTCCAGCCGAGTAGACTTACGAGAAGGACAGCCTCAAAACCGCGACGAAGAACTTTGCCACGTCCTTGAGGCCCAGCTTCGAACTCCCGGCGCGTCTTGCGCTGAACTGATAGGGGATTTCCACTATTTTCATCCCTGTTTTCAAGGCCCTCAAGGAGGCGACCTGGAACTCGAAGCCTTTTGCGGGAAGGTGCCCGGCGCTGACTATCTCAGCGGCCCGTCTCGAGTATGCCCTGAAGCCCGAGGTCGAGTCCTTGACTGTAAGCCCGAGAATGAGCCTCGCGTAAGAATTTGCGCCTCTGCTGACAGCCCTCCGCCAGAGCCCCCATCCCACGACCGAGCCACCGGGGACGTATCTCGACCCGACAGCAACGTCCGCACCCTCCTGCACGGCTCGGACCAAGGCCGGAATCCCCGACGGCGGATGCTGGAAGTCTGCGTCCATCTCGACGACTATGTCGGCTGAAAGCTCCGAGAGTGCGACCTTGAACCCATCCTGGTAGGCGCTACCGATGCCCAACTTGCCGTTTCGCGCATGAACTCTGATCCAAGGTCTTTGAATTGCCAGCCGTGCCAACTCTTCTCCCGTTCCGTCAGGACTAGAGTCGTCAACAAACAGGAGGACGAGCCCCTCGACCTGGGCACGCAGGACCTCCTCGGCCAGGGGAGCGACGTTCTCCCGCTCGTTGTAGGTAGGAACGACCACGGAGACCCGTAAAGGCCCGGCGGAGAGGAGGGCCATCTAGGCAGCGCCGCGCATGGCGGTCTTGAATCCCTCCGCCACTCGGGAGACATCGCCCTGAGATAGGCCTGGATGGACGGGCAAGGAGAGCACGTGGCCAGAGGCCTCGTCTGTTCTCGGAAGTGGCGTGTAAGTGTAGCCCATGCTCTCGTAGAGAGGGGTCCTGTGGACTGGGAGTTTGAAGTAGACCGCGGCTCCGATGCCGGCGTCATTCATAGACTTCAGTACTGAGTCTCTCCCGCGAGGCAGGTAGAGGGTGTACAGGTAGAAAACGTGGGTTCGATCGCTGCCCGTCTGGGTGAACCTGTAACCTGCTGTGCCTGAGAGCAACCCTTCCAAGGCCGCGACGTTCTTCGCTCTCGCCTCCAGGAACCCCTGAAGGCGATTCATCTGGGAGGAGGCCAGCGCCGCTGCGAGCTCTGGCAGCCTGTAGTTGAACCCTAGGTGCCGTGTGTCGTAGCCGTGGACCATTCCGTGATTCCTCACCAGCCTGAGCTTCTCAGCGAGCTCGTCGTTGTCGGTCGAGATTGCGCCTCCCTCTCCGGAGGTGACGACCTTGGTTGCATACATACTGAAGCATCCGGCGTCCGAGAGGGTTCCTGTCTGCTTGCCTCTGTAGGTGGCTCCGAGCGACTCGGCGGCGTCTTCGACGACCGCGACCGACTTGGTACGGGCCGTCTCTCTAATCTCGTCCATGTCAGCTGGGTATCCATAGAGGTGTACAGGGATGACAGCCTTAGTCTTGGAAGTGATAGCGCCCTTGAAAGCGTCTGGGTCCATGTTGTAGTCCTCGCGTATGTCGACAAAGACAGGGCGCGCTCCGCACGCCAGGACTACGTTGGCCGTCGCGACAAACGTGAAGGACGGCACTACTACCTCGTCCCCTGGCCCTACCCCAAGCGCGAGTAAGACTGTATGGAGGGCGGCCGTCCCGGAGTTGACTGCGATTGCGTGCTTTGCCCCTAGGAGTGCGCGGAGTTTGGCCTCGAACTCCCTTACGTACTTGCCACCCTCCATGGAAGTGTCGCTCAAGCGCCCACTGGACAGGACGTCCAGGACTGAGGTCCGCTCCTCTTTTCCGAGTATCGGTCGGTTGATCGCTATGAACTTCTCATCCATGGATTCTCGTCCAAGAGGTGACTATATGAGCGCTGTTGCCTGCCGCGGCTTTTCGCCATGGCGCCTTCAATATGCGAAGGCTAGGTAGAGAGCGACTGCGGAGATGAGGAGGTTCCTGACGTAAAATTGAGGCACCTCGGCCCTTCCAAGCTTGAACCAGGGCATCCACTTGGCGTCCCTGCTGTTCCACTTTGCGATTCCATAGTGTGGGTTCACGAGGAAGTAGACGAAGTCTTCCAGCACCCCGCCGACAAGAAAGGCCGAGGTCAGGACGAGGAAGGCTCTGATGTCCGGCCCCAAGACGAGCAAGGGGGAGTAGACGAAGAGCGGAACGACGACGAACCACAGCCAGAAGTGGTACTCCTTGAGCCTGTACCCGAGGATGCTCTTGCGCCATCCCCAGGTCGCCTCCCCGCCCGCCTTGTCTCCCTCGATGCTTCTCTCAAGGAAAGCGAGCGCGACGAAGGCACCCTGAATCCAGAAGAAGAGGAGGGTCAGGCTCAATCTCAGAAGAGCCTCGACAATTCCATGGACTTCAGGGTTGCCAGTCCGAACCCCAAGAGGGAGAGCCCGAGGAGGAAGCCACCGTGCAAAAAGACCGGGACGGAGAGGAGGACTGCCACGGTGGACAGTGACCCTTCGGCAAGAAGGATGGGCGTCCCCTCTGTCCTCTGCTTGTCGGCGCCTGTAGCTCCAGCGCCCTTGGGGGTCCTGAAGAAGGTCCCGGGCCGTCCCGCGAGACCGGCGAGGAATGAGATGGCTGAAATCGTGAACATGCTCGTGAGCATGTAGGAGAGGGCAGGCAGGACTGCCAGATTGCGGGCATCCATCCTGTGCCGCCACCGCAGAGACCGTACCCCCGCGACATAGAAGATGACGACGGGGAGGGTCACCATGAAGACGAAGAACGGGTTCGCGAAGATAGACGTCGACTGGTCGATGAGGCCCAGGCTAAGTACAACGGCGCTAGAAATTGTCACCACCAGCCAGCTGAGGGCTGCGAGGGGAGAGAGGAGCGTGAGCAACAGAGCCACCTTGGGGAGAAGGCCGAGCGAGGAACTGGTCAGGATCTTGAGGAAGTTGGCTCTCAGGCACTGAGCCCACCCCTGGGCTACCCTCCCCGCCTGCCTCTTCCAGACCCTGAGGCTGGACGGGTCTTCACTGAGGACCTCAGAGGAGCTCAGGTATGCTCCCCTGAACCCAGCCGAGAAGAGCCTGCACGAAAGGTCTGCGTCCTCTGCTAGTATCCCTTCTCTCCAGAAGCCTGCCTTGGCCAACGCCGCGGTGGAGACGAGGGCGAACCCCCCCTGAAGGGAGTAGGGGGCGCGCAGTCTAGTCGTTCCCATCTTCTGGAGCGAGTCGACTGTGTCCTGGAAGAGAGCGAAAGCCCTGGTTACCAGGTTGAGGTCCCTGTTGAAGTGCCCGACCCGATAGGACACGAAAGAGAGCGAGCCGTCGGAGAGGGCGGCCAGAGATGAGAGGAGCGCCTTCGTGGAGACCCTGGAGTCTGCGTCGATGAGGAGGGTGTAGTCCCCGCCCAGGCCGCTAGCAGCTGCGTTCAGAGCGCCAGCCTTGAAGCCTTGCCTCCCGGGCCTCCTGGAGACCCAGGTCTTGATGCCGGCCTCGCGAAGCTTCGCAGCATATCCGTCCACGATCGACTTGGTGCTGTCGTCGGAGTCGTCAGCGATTACCACATCCAGAAGCTCGGGGGGGTACTCTAGCTGCAGGACTGCGTCCAAGGACCCAGACACTACAGCCCCTTCGTTGTAGACTGCAAGAAGGACGGTGACCCTCTTCGACTTTGAGGCCCCAGTCCCCCCGCCAGTTTCCTTGTAAGAGAGGCTCGCCACGAGGAGGACAAGGCTGTATGCGGTGAACAGGAAGACCGGAGCGCTGAAGATTCCTACGAGGAGGAGCAGCGCGAATTCGAACAAGCGTGCTGGGCTCCGGGGCTCCCCATACTATATCTGGTTTCTACTCGTTCAAGCCTTAAAGATGCAAGGAGCCGCGCAGAGGGCCGATGGACAGGAACACCAGGCTGATGTTCTCCGTGATCGCCTGGACGTCCTTCCTCTCCATCGTCGTCGTGGTGGCCTACGGGCTCATCGAGTCGTTGGGCTATTTCGGGACCAGCCTGGCCGTGGGGCAGGTCCTGGTCGACGTCTACTGGCCCTTCCCTCCCTACTTCGCCCAGCCGGTGACCTACTTCAGCGTCGCATGCGTCTCGCTCTTCTACTCCGGGCTTAGGCTCTGGGAGTCCAGGATATCCAGGTGGCCGGGATGGGTCCTCTCGTTCCTCCAGATGACAGGGTTCGTCGTCGCCTTTTCATCAGCTTACGAGATCCTCTACAACTTCATGCTTTGGGGGGCGACCTACAGCGTAGCCGCGCTGACATCCAACTTTCCCAACCCCGACGCCCTGTTCAGCAACTACCCGGTCCCGTGGAGCTTTGTCTTCGCGACTAGGGCCTTCTCTGCTCTCTTCGTGATAAGCGGGTATTCAGTCTACTTCATGCGGAGACTCAGCAGCTCTAGTCTGATTTAGAGGCCTTACCCGTGGCGGTCCCCGAGTAGAGGAGGACCAGATGGTACAGCGCGAAGACAGCGAACCCTCCCACTGAGACCGCGGAGACTGTCGAGAACGGCCCAAAGAGCAGCTGTGACGACGCGTAGACCTTGTACGAGGAGACGAGGAACCCAAGAAATGCGGACGACGCGGCCCACGCCCAAGTCAGCCTGTCCCCGGGCCTCACCCTCAAGAGTATCCCGCCGACCGCCATCGTGAACACGGGCCAGGATATCAGCGCCGAGCTCGCATAGATCGCTAGCCCGACCCATCCCACTGCCGCCGCCAGGAAGAGATACGCTGCATTGGTCCTGATGATTTGTATGACGTCGGGCAACTGCTGAGGCGCCCCTTCAAGTCGTTATAAGCTGTGCTGATTTCCCTCGGGAGTCCCAGTTACCCTTATCTGCGGTCTGCGCTCCGTCGGAGACACCTTGCAGAGTTCAATCTCCTCCGGGGACCGAGGGGACCCTGCGAAGAGGCTCTCCGAACTGATGACCCCTGTCGAGGAGATGAAGGAGTCCCTTCTCGCATCCGCGTTCTACGACGGCGACTCCAGGCTTGCGGTGCTCAAATTCTATGACCAGGAGGCCGGCAGGTTCTGGCACTGGAAAGACAACACCGGTCACAGGCCGTACTGCTACACCCGGCTCGAGAGGTCGGAGCTGACTGAAATCGCGAAGAGGAAGGACGTGGTCGAGATACTGGACGAGGAGCGGGAGGACCTCCTGAACGACAGGAAGGTCACCCTGAGGAAGATCGTGACCACAGACCCGCTGGCGATAGGAGGGGGCAACGACAGCATCCGCGACCGCATCAAAGCTTGGGAGGCAGACATCAAGTACTACGAGAACTTCGCGTACGACAGGGGCCTGCGCATGGGGACCTACTACACGGTCTCCGCCGGGAAGGTGATACCAGCTAGGAAGGACCTGCCCGAGAGGGTCGCCGTGTCGCTGGCGCAGCTCCTCCAGAGGAACCCGCCCGAATTCGCCCCTTATCTGAAGGAGTGGGCCGAGCTCCTCGGCGAGCCGCTCTCCGAGTTCAAAAGGGTCGCGCTCGACATCGAAGTGGCCAACGAGGCCGGCCGCCTACCCGACCCCGAGAACCCGAAACAGCCGGTGATTGCCGTCTCTTTCTTCAACGAGGCCGAGCGCACCGTCTATCTGCTTAGGTCGGGGAAGGACACCGAAGGTCTGAAGGGAGCGCCCTTCGCCGCGGAGGTCTTCGAGGATGAGCGCTCTCTATTGAGGGCGGTCATGTGGAAGATCATGGAGTACCCGGTCGTGGTTACCTTCAACGGGGACGACTTCGACCTGAGGTACCTCAAGCACAGGGCCGAGGAGATCGGCATCCCTGAAGCTGAGAACCCGATCCAGCTGGAGAGGGTGGCTTCCACCCTGAAACACGGCGTGCACATAGACCTCTACCAGTTCTTCAGGAACAGGTCCATACAGGTTTACGCGTTCAGCAACAAGTATTCGGACCACACTCTGAACGGAATCTCGGAGTCCCTCCTCAACAAGTCCAAGGTCGAATTCGAGGGCGAGATAGGAGACCTTCCTCTTGCGAAGCTTGGCGAGTACTGCCTCAACGACTCCCAGCTCACCTTCGAGCTGACTTCGACCGGAGGGGGTCTGGTGATGAAGCTGCTGCTGGTCATCTCAAGGATAGGGAAGATGCCGATCAACGACGTATCGAGGCTGGGGGTCTCGAATTGGATCAGGAGCATGCTCTTCTTCGAGCACAGGAGGCTCGGGGCCCTCATCCCAAGGCAGGACGAGCTCTCTGAGAAGGGAGGCGCCTCGTCTCAGGCCGTGATCAAGGGGAAGAAGTACAAGGGCGGGCTCGTGATCGAGCCGAAGCCGGGCATATACTTCGACGTCTCGGTGCTCGACTTCGCGAGCCTGTACCCGAGCCTGATCAAGGTCTACAACCTTTCCTATGAGACTGTGAACTGTCCCCACGAAGAGTGCAGGACCAACGTGGTCCCTGACACCTCATCCTGGGTCTGCAGGAAGAGGAAGGGGATCACCAGCCTGGTGACCGGCTCACTGAGGGACCTCCGAGTGAGCCACTACAAACCGCTGACAAAGGACCAGTCGATCTCAAAGGAGGAGAGAGAGCTCTACAACGTGGTCACTCAGGGCCTCAAGGTCTTCCTCAACGCGACCTACGGCGCGATGGGCTTTGAGACCTTCGCGTTCTACTGCCTTCCAGTCGCGGAGGCGACCGCTGCCCTCGGGAGGTACGCGATTACGAAGACCATCCAGAAGAGCACCGAGCTTGGGATAGAGGTCCTCTACGGGGATACGGACAGCCTCTTCCTGAAGAATCCCTCCAGAGACCAGATAACTACGATTTCAAAGTGGGCGGACGGAGAGCTGGGTGTCGAGCTGGACCTGGACAAGGTCTACAGGTACGTCGCCTTCAGCAGTCGCAAGAAGAACTACTTCGGCGTCCTCCCAGATGGTACGGTGGACATAAGGGGCCTGACGGGAAAGAAATCGCAGACCCCAGAGTTCCTGAAGAGGACCTTCTACCAGGCGCTCGAAATCCTGAGCAGGGTCAAGACCACTGAGGACTTTGAACGAGCAAGGGCGAACATCCGCGAGCTCCTTACGAAGATGATCGGGGACTTGAAGGGGAAGAAGGTCGCGGTCGAGGACCTGGCGTTCAACGTGATGATGGGCAAGACGACGGAGAAGTACAACGGGACGACGCCCCAGCACGTCAGGGCGGCGAAGCTGCTCGAAGACAAGGGTCGGGAGATCAAAGCGGGGGAGATCATCCAATATGTGAAGACCAGGAGCCCGCCATACGTGAGGCCGGTGGAGCTCGCCCGCGTGGACGACGTAGACGCCGACAAGTACATCGAGTATGCCCATTCGATGTTCGACCAGATGCTGGACGCGCTGGACTTCAGCTTCGACGAGATGCTCGGCGCGACTACGCTGGACCTCTTCTGGTCAGGCTAGACCTGGAGCTTCCTCTCCAGGCGAGCCCTGGCCGTGTGGTTCATGATCGGGCCCGCGGCAAGGTTGCTGTTTCCAATGACCGCGATAGTTCCGAGGTCGGTCTTCACCCACGTGCTCCGCAAAGAGATCTTCACAACCTCGCCCCTGACGACCCCGAACTCGATCTCATCCCCCAGCCTCAGGACCCCCTCCTGAAGCATCAGGATTCCGGCTATGACGTTGGAGAGGGTGCTCTGCAGGGCAAGCGAGAAGGCGAGCCCTGCAATCCCCGACAGTGTGAGGGTCGTGAACTGTGAAGAGATCCCGGTAAGGCTGGCGACGGCCGCGATGCCCGAGCCTATCATCAGCACGGCCAGCCACTGCCTGATCGAGCTGGTCACTGGCTTGGACGCGCCCGCCTTCTTTGCCGCCCTGGTCAGGACCAGGGTCAGGAGCGTACCAAAGACGAAGATCGCGACAAGGGCGGCCAATACCTCGGCCGCGGTAAAGAGGAGGCTCTGGCCTCCAGCCACTGTCGTCGTGGAGGTCGTTGTGGTGGCGATAGCATAGTCGAACGCCGACATGAGTGAGGGGCTAAGAATGTGCATGCGGGAAAAACGTTTCCGATTCAATCCAACGCTTTTATCAGCCAGGCCTGGCCGGCCTCCGAGACAAATTGTCGGACCAGGAGCCGAAGTACACGCAGTCACAGAGAATGCTCGTCGCTTCCGTGCAGATGAAGGGGCCATATTCCGGAATCGGGACGGCGATGGGCGACCTGAAAGCCTGGATCGACACGAAGGGGATCGAACAGACGGGCTATCCCTTCTGCCTCTATTACGACAATCCGACGGAGACTCAGCCAGATGAGCTGAGGAGCGAAGCCTGCATTCCAGTGTCGAAGGCATTTATGGGAGAGGGTAAGTACATCATGAAGGAGTTCAAGGAAGCCCTGGTCGCGGAGACCCGGCATCAGGGTGACCCGAAGGAGTTTGCGAAGACCTACGGGCCGTTCCTGGAGGGGCTTCTCAACTCAGGATATCAGATCGTCGGACCAGCAAGAGAGTACTACATGACAATATCGGACGTTAAGGGCCCGGGAGCGGGATTCCTGATCCAGCAGCCGGTCTCAAAGAAATGAGCCGTCCTGGCGAACCCGGACTGACATGGGGACCACGAGATTGAGCTACCTGGACCTCTTCTCGGCAGTCGGTCCGCTTGTCGGGCAGCCGAACCCGAAGGAGCCTCTGCTCACAGTCTTTGGGGTTCCCTACGATGGGACAACTTCCTACAGACCGGGGACCAGGTTCGGTCCGAACGCGATAAGGGAGGCGTTTCTCAACGTCGAGGCTTACTCCAAAGCCCTTGGCGTGGACGTGGAGAAACTCTCGCTCAGAGACGCAGGGAACCTGACCAAGGTCAACGACCCGGGGGAGATGGTGGATGCTGTCTCCAAGGTCACCAAGGAGCTCTTCGACCAGGGTTCGAAGTTCTGCATGCTCGGAGGAGAGCACTCTCTTACCTATGGGTCCTTCAGGAACGCGACCAAGGACACCGGGCTAGTCGTCTTCGACGCCCACTTCGACCTGAGAGACGAGTGGGAGGGGTCGAAGCTCTCGCATGCTTGCTATCTCAGGCGGCTGACCGAAGTGAGGGACCCGACCACCGTGGCTCACGTGGGAGGGAGGGCCGCCACCAAGGAGGAGTGGAGGTTGTCCGGGAAGCTCGGGGCCGTGATCTCTCCTTCAGAGGCGGCGACGGATGCAGGCCTGAAGAAGTTGAAGGCTTTCAGCTCCGGACTCCAGAAGGTCTACGTCAGCGTGGACATAGACGGCTTGGACCCTGCTTTCGCCCCGGGGACTGGGACTCCCGAGGCTGGGGGACTGACCTCGAGAGAGCTGCTCGCGCTAGTCCACGCCCTTCGAGGCTTAGAGGTGGTCGGGTTCGACATCATGGAGGTGTGCCCACCCTACGATAATGGGGCAACCGCGGCGGTCGCGGGCAGAATCATGAACGAGCTTGTGGCCCTCGCTTCGACGAGGCAAGGCAGGCTTACTCGAACCGTGAGGAGAGCGCGCGGACCTCTTCGACGAAGTCCTCCGGCTTGACGCCAAACCGCTGCTCCCCGTCTCTGGACCTCACGGCCACCGTGCCCGCTGCTTCTTCCTTGGCGCCCACGACAAGTACGTAGGGGATCTTGAGGAGCTGTGAGTTCCTCACCTTCGAGTTCAGGGTCCCTGAGGCTAGGTCCCCTTGCGCCCTGACGCCGTCTTCGAGGAGCTTGGATAGGATCTTCTTGGCATAGACGACGTGTTCGTCAGAAAGGGGGACGACCGTTGCCTGCACGGGAGAGAGCCAGACCGGGAGCTTGCCCTTGTAGTGCTCCAAGAGGATCCCAATGAACCTCTCGAGCGACCCGAAGATCGCCCTGTGGACCGTCACAGTTTCGTGTTCCTTCCCGTCGGTCCCGGTATGGACGAGGCCGAACCTTCGGGGAAGCTGGAGGTCCAATTGAATCGTGGTTATCTGCCACTTCCGACCGAGCGAGTCTTTGATGTCAACGTCGATCTTGGGAGCGTAGAAGGTGCCGTCCTTCTCCTTGATCGCATACTTCAGACCCTTCGACGTCACCGCGCTCTTGAGGACCTCAGTGGCCTCGTCCCACTCTTCGAGGGTCCCAGCATGGTCGTCCGGCATCGTGGAGATTCCGACCTCAAAGTCGAACTTGAAGATCGAGTAGAGCCTCAGCATCAGGTCGAGAAGCTCGTCGATGACCGCCCTGGCCCCTTCTCTGGTCGCGAAGATGTGCGCATCGTCCTGAGTCAGCATCTTGACCCTGAAGAGGCCGCTGGCGACCCCGCTCAACTCGTTCCTGTGGAGAGCGTCGAAGCAGGCGATCCTCAAAGGAAGGTCCCTGAACGACCACTTCCTGGTCTTGTAGTATAACATCGTGGAGGGGCAGTTCATGGGCTTCAGGGCGAACTCTTCGCCTCCCAGAGAGGTGACGAACATGTTTTCCTTGTAGAAGTCCCAGTGCCCGCTCACCTTCCATAGCGCGGAATTCGCGAGCAGCGGCATGCTCAGCTCGACGTAGCCTGCCTTTGTTTCCTCCTTCCTGATCATCTCTTCCAAGACCCTCCAGAGCTTCAGGCCTTTGTCGTGCCAGTACACCATGCCAGGCGATGTCTCCTGGAAGCTGAAGAGGTCAAGCCTTTCGCCGATGACCCTGTGGTCTGTCTCGGGTAGACTCCCAAAGTCGCTCTTCTTGAGCCTCGACCTCGGGTCCGACTCCCTCTGCGCCTGCTTGGGCTCCTGGGTTCGCGGCTGGGCAGTGGGTTGACCTTCGGAGTAGCTGCGCGACATCTCTGCGAGCGGGTGTCCCTTGACCTTGATCTGCATCGCCTTGTTCCACCCGAAGGGGGACCTCATGGTCTCGATGCCCTGAGCCTTGGCCTCTCCAACCATCGTCTCGAGCAGTGGCAGGGCGTCTGCCGGCTTGGCCAGGTCTTGGGAGAGGTGCGCGAACGGGTAGATCATCAGGCGCTTGGCCCCAAGCTTGGAAAGGAACTCCTTGGCATCTCTCACGGCCTTTGCCGCCAGCTCGGGCGTGTCGCCGCGTTCGAACGCGGTGAATAGGACCACGACCTCTTCTTCCCTCACCGCGTCTGTCTTTGCCTCCTCTGCGTCCCTAATCTCCTTCTTGATCGGCTTGTACTCGATGAAGTCTGCGTGCATCTGGAGGATCTTCAAGAGAGGAATCTCACCAGCGGGACCGTTCTAGTGACTTTGATTTCTTCGTCGCCTTCTTCCAGTCCTTATAGTGGTCGTGGCAGAGGTAGACCCTCCTCCCGTCGCCGCCCACGGTCAGCCCCGAGCCTCCTATCTCGTTTCTGCTGATCGAACGCTGGGCCGGATTCTTGCAACCGACGACACCGCACCCCACGCCTTTGTCGACCTTGCCCAATCGTTGTTCCGAGCCCTTCTCACTATATATAATGTCCGCCGCGGAAGCGACTCCGAATGTTGGACCGACTCAGAACTCTGGCCGGCCCAATTCTGCTGGCCGTTGGGCGAGCTTTCGCTCGCGTCTCCCCCTCGCCATGGGTCTGGACGATCCTTGGAGTATCGCTGTCGGTCCTGGCAGGAATAGGATATTCAGTCGGAGGGTACTCGGGCCAGGCCTCGGGGGGGCTCCTGGTCCTCGCAGCCGGACTGTTCGACGTCGTCGACGGGGCGGTCGCAAGAGTAACGGGGACATCGACGAGGAGGGGGGCGTTCATGGACTCCACCTTGGACAGGGTCGCTGAGGTCGCCGTCTACGCGGGAATTCTCTATTCGGGGCTCGCTTCAGGGGTCATTGTACTGCTGGCCCTTTCGGCGAGTCTAATCGTCAGCTACCTCCGAGCGAAGGGGGACGCCCTCGGTGTCTCCCTCTCGGGGGTCGGGGTAGGAGAAAGGAGCGAGAGGCTGATCCTCCTCGCTGGGGCGTCGCTCCTAGGATTGGTGTACTGGGGGGTCGTAGGAGTCTTGGTGATCGCGGTCGCCACCGCTGCTGAGCGCACGCGCGCTCTTTATGCACAGCTTCGTTAGTGAGCTTCGAGTCCAGTGGATGTATCCGATAGGACCTGGATAGCCTTCGCCAACTCCTGCCTCCCCTTGGGGGTAATCGAGTACGGCGACCGGAATGCCTGTGAGGTCTTGCGCACTAGGCCCTCGCGCCTGAGCTTGTAGATTACAGAGTAGAACGTGATAGGCGCCGGCGAGAATGAATGCCCCCGCTCTACCGCAGCCCTGAGTTCTCCGGGCGTCTGGTCCCTGCGCTTGAGTTCGGCGAGGATGTACAGCCACAGGTTTCCCTTGGTAAGGCTGGAGCGAAGGTGCTCGAGCGCCAACGGGCCGAGTCCTACTTTGCAGGCGCAATAAGGTTGCGAGGGACCGTCGGGCTACCAGGAGCGCCGTTCGCTCTTGGCCCTTACCTTGACTATCCCGTAGTGCACGCTGCACGAGATGCAGTAGTACCTTGTCGTGGTCGGAGCGGCAATGTAGGTTCCGGCCGCCCTGAGCTCCCTGGCTAGTGATGGCTCGACGAGATTCAGCCGGGTTGTGACCTTCTTTGCCTTGTCTCTGGGGACTGTGGCGCCGCAGTTGCTGCAGTAGATGACGTCGCTACGCCCCTTCCCTCCCTTAGAACGACCCCGACTCTTCCTCTTCTTGGACAAGTATCTTTCAAAACTCTCGGTTCTCAGACCCTCTTTAAACATATACTGCGAAGAAGTCGAGGACGGGAGGAGTGTCGGCGGCCTTTTCCGAGGCCGGACGGAGTAGAAAAAGGCTCATAAGATGTTCAATCCCGAAGCGGCGGGTCTTGCGAGTCTTGGTCGCTGGTTTCGTGACTATCGACTCGATTCAACTGCAGGTCAGGATGATTACCTCCGTTGGCGGGCCTCCTTCCTACGCCGGGCTGATCTGCTCGAGGTTCGGGCACGATGTTGTCGCCCTCACCAGGGTGGGCAACGACTTCCCGGACGAGCAGGCCGTGTGGCTGATGAGGAACGGGATTGTCCTCAGGGGGGCAGACAGGAGCCTCACGAGGCCGACGACCAAGTTCCGGATAGAGAACAGCTCTGGGAGCAGGACCCTCACCCTTCTTAGCAGGTGCGAGGACCTCTCCCTCTCACAGCTCCCTCCCGACATGAGGTTCGATGCGGCTCTGGTCAGTCCGGTAGCGGGAGAGATCTCGCCCGCACTACTGTCCGAGATATCGAAGAGGTCGAGCTTCACCTTCCTCGACCCCCAGGGGTTTCTTAGGGAGTTCGACAAGGGCGGGGCGGTCCGTCAGGCCCATCTGAAGGAGCCAGGGATCCTCTCCTCGGTGGACGCCGTCAAGATGGACATGGCGGAGGCTGAGGCGCTGACGGGCCGTTCTGCCCCTCGCGAGGCGCTGATGAGCCTGAGAGACGCGGGGCTCCGGAAGGCGATCGTGACCAGAGGCGCCGATTCCTGTTTCGTGCTCGATGGCTCGCGGGTCTACGAGATTGAGGTCCCATCGGTGCAGGTCGTGGACACAACGGGGGCAGGAGACATACTCAGCGGTGCGACCGTGTCGTGGTATCTCAAGACGAGGGACTTTCTTCGGAGCGCCTGCTTCGGGATAGCTGCTTCTTCCCTATCCCTGCACATGATAGCCCTATCCAAGGTCGACCTCCCGATGAGCGTAGACGAGAAGGCCATGCGCCTGTACTCGCTTGCGACCCCGGTAGCGACAGCCTAGTAGGACCGCGCGTAGTTGGCGACCACCGTCGCCTCCTCGCTGCAAGACGCGCACTTCATCCCGGTCGCCTTCTGGTCGATCGGGTAGTTGACGATCTTCCCTCCGGCCGCCTCCTTGAACTTGGCCTCGCAAGATGCCTTCCCGCACCAAGGGACCTGGACGACGCCTCTCTTCGCCTCGATGACCGACTTCAGTTCGGACAGAGAGGCTGCCTGGCTTATGTTCTCCTGGAGCCACTTCCTGGCCTTGGCAAGGAGGTCCCTCTGCATACCTTCGAGGTCCTTGCCCACCTCTGCGGCAAGGTCTTTGGCCTTGACGGCCCTCTTGGACCCCGTGTCTCGTCTGACTAGTACGGCCTGGCCGGCCTTGAGGTCCCTTGGCCCCACTTCTACCCTGAGAGGGACCCCCTTGAGTTCCCACTCGTTGAACTTCCTGCCGGGGGTCAGGTGGTCCCGCTCGTCGTTCTGTACTCGGAAGGACGCTGAGAGGACCTTTGCAATCCTGCGGGTCTCCTCGAGGACCGCCGCCTTCGTCTCTTCGTTAACTATGGGGACCACGACCACCTGGATCCAGGCGAGCCGGGGCGGAATGACCGCACCCTTGTCGTCCCCGTGGACAGCTAGCATGACCCCCACTTCTCTTGTGGATATCGCCCAGGTGTTCTGCCAGGCGTGCTGCTTCCGCTCGTCCTTGTCGACGAAGGCGATGTCGAAGGCCTTGGAGAAGCGCTGGCCGTCGGAGTGGAAGTCTGGCCCCTGGATCGCCTTGCCGTCTGGGAGCAGGTGTTCGATGCTGTAGCTCGCCTCGGCTCCAGGGAACTTCTCGTTGTCGGTCTTCCGGCCGATGAGGCCGGGAAGAGCCAGGAAGTCCTCCGTTATCATCTTGTAGATTCCCAGTATCACGTCGCGCTCGGCCGCCGCCTCGGACTCTGTGGCGTAGATCGTGTGGC
Organism: archaeon; assembly: GCA_016432545.1. Taxonomy (NCBI): domain Archaea; species archaeon. Next base: position 296,926 of record CP066694.1, on the reverse strand, counting down.
CTTCGTTCCAGAGGAACTCCCTCGACCTCAGGAATGGCGTGGGATGCTTGAACTCCCAGCGCACCACGTTGTTCCACTGGTTCATCTTGAGTGGAAGGTCCCGCCACGAACGGATCCAGCGGGACGCGACCTCGTACATCACCGTCTCCGAGGTGGGCCTTATTGCCAGCCTCTCGTCGAGCACGGAGTCTCCGGCCTGGGTGACCCAGGCGACCTCGGGGGAGAAGCCCTCTACATGCTCCGCCTCCTTCTTCAGGAGCCTCTCTGGGATGAACAGGGGGAAGTAGGTGTTGGTCACGCCGAACTTCTTGAACTCCACGTCGGTCTCCCTCTGGATACTCTCCCAGATTGCGTACCCGGAGGGGCGGAGGACCATGCAGCCAGAGACTGGGCCGTAGTCGGCGATTTCAGACCTTAGGATGAGCTGGGTGTACCACTCGTCAAAGTTCTCGCCCTTCTTGGCCGACATGCCCTCCTTGCTGGCTTCGGACATCTGAGGCACGCTTCGACTGGCCGGGATTAAAGAAGGTGCGGTCGCTCGGCCGTCAGTACCAGATGCTCGTCGCGATGATGACGACCCCTATGGTGATGAAGACGGCGCTGGCCGCGTACTTGAGCCTCCGGGGGGTGAGCATCCTCCCGAGCCGATTGCCAAGGGCGGTCTCGAATGCGGTCGCCGCGATGAGCCCTAGGCAGATGGATGAAAAGATGAATAGCTTGTCGGCGTACTGGGCCGCCAAGACCACCGTGAGTATCATGGTGGCGTCTCCAGCCAGGTCGAGGATGGCCAGGGCAGCGAACATCTGCAAGAAGGCCCTCGCTCCGTCTTTGACCTTCTCGAGCCTCTTCTCCTCCTCTTCGATCGCCTTCTGTCCTATGATCCCTTTGGCTTCGCGGACGCCGAACGCGAGCATCACCACCCCGCCTGCGAGCTTGACCCAGAGTATCGGGATCAGGGAGCTGACGACAGAACCGAGCACCACGCTCACGAAGGTGGTGAACACAAAAGCCGAAGCGCCGGCCAGAAACACGATCACAGCCCTGGTCTTCGTGGCCAGGGTCAAGATCAGGAGGGCGTCCTTGTCGGTCAGCTCCGCCACGAAGAGGGCCGATGCGATGGTCAGGAACGCGGCGAGCGCTGCGTCCGTCGTCAGGCGGCCCCCTCCTCATGCGAGGGAATCTTGATTGCGTTGGTCAATCGCTTGTGGCGAGAGCCATCAGGTGGTGGCTCATCACTTTTCTTGCGCTTTGGGCTCAGACTTGCGACCTAGGAGTCCGTCGCCGACGAACAGCAGGACGCCGAGAACCCCGAGGACCAAGGCAACCGCAGCTCCGACCGCAGGCGAGCGGCGCCCGACTCCGTACAGGACGGCCGGAACGAGGAGCATCGCGACCACTCCCAGCCCCTTCCTCGTCCTCAGCGGGCCGAAGTCGAACTTCGCGGTAACGAGATAGCTCAGAAGGACCAAGAGTGCCGGGAAGATGAGGCCGAACCTTCCCACCAGCAGGTCGGAGGCGGCCCCCGAGACGTTCAGGGAGTTGGCATACAGGGCCGATAGAATCAACAGGAAGAGGCTGGCCACGGCCATCGCCTGAAGCTCGTTTCCAAGGGTCTCGAGCCTGCCCTTCCTGTTCGTCGGGGCCTCGGCCCTGACCTCTAGGGACAGGCCTAGAAGGACCGCGGAGATTCCGGCAATGAAGAGGTAGGGGTCCCTGGTTACTGAGAGGTACACTTCTGGCGGAAGGGTCGCGGAGATCCCAGACTGGACCCACAGGACGAGGGCGTAGACACCGGAGGCAAGAAAGGGGAATAAATACAGGAGGGCAGAGGCGTCTTCGGCAAAGCTCCTGCTGCTTAGCATTCGGGGGCCGCGACCCTCCTGACCTTAAAACTCTTGTGATGAATCAGGGAGGATTGTCGTCCGTCCGAAGGTGAGATATGCCGTGTGGCCGACCATTATGTTGGAAGGCCTGGTCATGCCGACGCGCGCCTCCAGGAACCTGGTGAGGACCTCAATCGTCTCGATCGCGACGAAGCCTTCCTCCTTCATCTTGGCCACCAGTTTCTCGGCCTGATTCGTGGTCGGGGTGATCGCCACCATCGGAGCTGAGGGCTTGAGAGCCCGCCTCATGCTTGCCACGACCTCCCACGGGTCGCCCACGTCGAGGACCCCCGCGTCCATCGAAGTTACGTCGAATCCGGACCTCGAGTCTGCGATCTTGAAGTCGACGTACTGGGAGAGCCCGAGGCGCGAAAGGTTCCTCTTCGCAACTTCTTGGAACTCCGGGTTGATGTCGTAGGTGTGCACCTTGCCGCCCGGGCTTACGAGGTGAGCCATCAGCGCAGTGGTCGCACCGCTCCCCGTACCGGTCTCGACTATGTGTGAGCCCGACCTGACTCCCAGCTTGACAACGATCAGTCCCAGGTCCTTAGGGTACACGACTTGGGTCTTCCTGGCTGCCTTCATGATCAAATCCTCGATCGTGGGCCTGAGGATGGTCAGCTCGTCACCTAGAGTGGTGGCTACCCTGAGCCCGAAGGGCTTCCCCACCAGCGACGCGACGTCAAGTATCCCCAGGTGGGTGTGGAGCTTGGGGGTGTCTTTGGGGCGGATGAGCCACCGGCGCCGCCTGTCCCTGAATACGAGAACCAGAGAGTTCTCATTGATGAGGGTCTCATCTTCCAGCTTCGCTTCGGCCAATCGGCCTCACGCCCTCCACCAGTCGTACCTCAGGTAGTCGACGGCCTTCTTCCCCTCGTCGGGGATCGCGATGATGAACTGCTTCCTGACAGTGGTGGCCAGGCGACCGGAGCGGACCATGGAGGTTGCGGTCATCGTTGACGACTGCCCCATCACCTGGATGATGTAGGGCGCGTGGTCGATCCCAGGGCCGTGTTCGTAGACCGCAAAGTCGGAGCCGAACTTGATCCCGGGCGTGACGACATAGCCCGCCTCCCGAAGCTTCCGGTAGACGAGGAACTTCTCCCCGAAGTCAGAGTAGGATGTCTGGCAGACTTCGTGAAGCCGCTTCGCCGTCAAGTCCCTTCCCTCCTGGTCCTCCACCTCCAGCACCTTCTTGGTGACAAGGTAGTACCCCTCCATCAGGTCGAGGACGAGGGGGGCGTCGAACTCGAAGTCTTTGGGCTTCGGTATGCCCAGGGGCTTGCCGTAGTAGCCGTCTTTGAAGAGTCGTCTGGACGCCTCGATGTCCCAGACCACAATCCTGTTCTCGAAGAGCCTGCCCACCGCCCTCTGCTTGGGCAAGGCTACGACCCTAGTGCGAGGATTGTGCTCGCGTCCGACGCGTCGAGCATCGCGTCCGCGCAGTTCTCTATCGACTCGAGGACTTCCTTGACGATTATCAGCTCTTTCACGCTCGACGCCGTCTTCATGGTCATCGCTATTGCCACCCGGTAGTTGTTGTCAATCGAGCTCTCTATCTGCTGGACCTGGGCCGCCATCTGGAAGGCCTGGTCTGGGTTGATCGAAAGAGCTCTGACGCTCTCGTTCAGCTTGGAGATCCCGTCGACCAGGAGGCCGAGCAGCTCCATTATGGCCTCCTTGTACTTCTTGTTCTTGGCGGACGCCCTGGACATCTGGGACATCTTGAAGGCGACCCCGTTGATGTGGCCGAAGATGTCCTCGACCGAGAAGGCTGCCCTCAGCACGTCCTCGCGGTTCACCAGCAAAGTTCCGACCTGAGAGAGCTCGCGAATCAGCGCGCTCCGCAGCATCACCACGTCCTCCTCAGCTTGCTTCACCTTCTCAAGAGAAGACCCCACCTGCTGCTTGTCTCCCTTCGTGAGGGCAGTATACTCATCGAGGAGGACCCTGGTGGCGTCGAGCACTCGGCGCATTTCATCTTGGAGAACAACCAAGGTGCGCCTCCTGGCCTGGGTCTCCCCCTCTTGACCTGACATGAGAACTGTCTCGCCTCACGGCTTGATTCGTTCTGGTTATAAGACTGGGCCCTCTCTCGGGCACCCTCGTTCGGGCGGGTCGGCTACTTGTCCTGCTTTGCGTAGTCCCTGAGAGGCGCGATCAGGCTGGTGAACTCGAGGGGGAAGATGTACTTGGTCGAAGGGCTGGCGCCCAAGGCCTTCAGAGTGTCCAGGTACTGGAGGACCATAGTCTTCGAGTCGATTCCCTTAGCCGCGGAGAAGATCTGGTTCAGTGCGCCCGCGTATCCTTCTGCTCTGAGGACGGAGGCCTGTTTGTCACCCTCGGCCCTCAAGATGTTGGACTTCTTCTCCCCTTCCGCGACTAGTATCGAGGCTTCGCGCTTGCCGTCCGCTTCGGTGACCGTGGCCCTCCTTGTCCTCTCGGCCGACATCTGGCGGACCATCGCTTCCTGGACGTCCTGCGGCGGACGGATCTCTCTGATTTCCACGTTGGTCACTTTGATCCCCCATCTCTCGGTCACCTCGTCGAGCTTGGTGCGGAGGACCTGGTTGATCTGCTCCCTCTTGGCGAGCAGCTCGTCCAGCGGGATGTCTCCCACGACGGCTCTGAGCGTGGTCGTCGCGATGCCGATCGAGGCCCCCTCGAAGTTTTGGACCTGGACCACGCTCTGGGTCGCTTCGGTCACCTTGTAGTAGATGAGGAAGTCGATGTCTGTAGGCGCATTGTCCTTGGTGATGCAAGTCTGGTGGGGGACCTCCAGGTACCGCTCCCTGAGGTCGATCTTGTTGACCCGGTTCACCAAGGGGAGTATGAGCACGACGCCCGGACCGGCGGCACCCTTCAGGCGGCCTAGCCTGAAGACGACCAGCCGCTCGTACTCTCGGATGACCTTGACGGTCGAAGCTATGACTCCCAGAATCAGTATGACCACCAGGGCGGTCACTACGTAGAAGGAGATGTCAGCGACCGACTGGAGGGCTTCCACTGCGAGGGGAGTCAAGAAGGATCTTTCTCTACTACAAGCTCGAGGCCCTTTACTTCTTTAACCTTTATCGAGTCTCCGAGCCTCAAGTCTTCGCTGGCCGTGACGCTCCACTCCTCGGAGCCCACCAGGGCGACCCCCTTGCCTCCGGCCTTCAAGCCCGTCCTCATCACTCCCTTCTTGCCGATGGCCTGAGAAGGCTCGTTGACCCTCGGCCACTTTGAGAGGCCCTGCCTGATTGAACGGAGATAGAGGCTGGCGACAACTATCAAGACCCCCAGCCCCCCTATGAGGGCGTAGGTCAGGTTCGTGATGCCCGAGAAGGTCACTCCTGGGAGGCTCGGGTTTGACGCAGAAGCAGGAGGTAACTGGAAGACGAGAAGGAAACCGACCACGAAGATCACGACCCCCATGGCCGCGCTTATGCCGTGCTGCGTCTTTACCTCCAGGAAGATGAAGGCGCCGCCGATGACCATCAGGAGGATGGCAAGCGGCGACGCACCAAAGACCCTGAGGCCGAAGAGGGCCACGGCAATCATTACCGCTCCGACCACCGAGAGGACTATCGTCGGGTGGTAGATATCAGCAAGGATAGAGAAGACCCCTATGAGGAAGAGCAGGCTCGAGACGTTGGGATTGCTGAGGACTGAGATGAGGACTGACCTCACCCCCGGAGTCTCGATAGGAGTAGTAGGCGAGACGCCAAGGCTTGAGAGGGCATCGCGGACAGACGTGGAGTTGACCACTCCGTCGATGACGTGGAGCCTCCTGGCCTCGCAGTTGTTCGCAGTCTGACACTTGTAAGAGGCCCCTTCAGTTACCATCAGGCCCGCAGCCGTTTCGTTCCTTCCGTGCGTTGCCGTCAGGGTCTCCATATAGCTGGCGAAGGCGTTGATGTCCTTCCTGAGGGTCGAGTTCTCCTCTCCCGTCGGGATGCCGGAGACTATCGGGGTCGCGCTCCCGATCGTGGTCCCTGGGACCATGTACACCTTGGTCGATGCCTCCGCTATGTAGGAACCGGCCGAGAAGGCGAAGGCGCCCTGGGGGGCTACGACGGTCACGAAGGTGCCTCCCCACTGCTGGTAGCCCTCGATGGCCCCTATCATCGTCTCCATGCTCTGCCCGTCGCCCCCGTTCGTCGTGAGGATCAGGTCGAACTCCGCGGTGCAGGCCGCCTCCGCCCCCGCAACGCTTGATGACAGGAAGTCAGCTGCCCCGGGGTCGATGTCGCCGTTGTAAGACGCCACGTAATGCCCGCTCTTGGACGAGCAGTCCTGGGCCAGGGCCGGCAGGGACTGGAGGATCAGAGGGGAGACTAGGACTATCGCGAGGATGAGGACAGACTTCTTCAAGGAGAGACTGACTTCCGCGCAGGGCCCACGTAATTAGTCTTGGCCCTGACATGGTCACCCAACACGCTTCAGTTGACCACGATACATCGACACGATCTCGTCGACGCTGGTCGAGTCCTCTGGGCGCTTGTCGTCCCTGACCTTGCCGGTGAACTTTGGGAATCTTAGCGAGAGCCCAGCACCAGGCCTTATCCTCCCCATGCCGGCGATGTGAACGGGCGAGAGAGTCAGCTCAGAGGCGATCGTCTCTAGCACTATCTTAGGCCTGAACCAGATGTCCGGGACGACCCCTGACTCCACGTTGGCGGGGCGGACGTGGCTTTCGAAGGGCTTCAGGATCTTTGGGATCGTCTGCAGGTCTTCGTCGGAGAATCCGGTCCCCAGCTTCGCAACGCTCGAATAAACTCCTCTGCCCGGGTCGTACGCGCCTAGAAGGTAGGTCCCGTAGGTCCCTGCCCTGCGCCCTCTGCCGTGGAAGGCCCCGATTACCGGGAGGTCGATGGTGTCCGTCAGTTCGCTGCGATACTCGCGCTTGAGCTTTATCCAGGCGAACTCACGTGCCCCCGCACGATAGGTGGATGAGGGGTCCTTGACCACCAGGCCTTCGCAGCCGTTCTGGATAGCCTCTTCCATGAAAGCCTCTATCTTCTCCGGTTCGGAGGTGTTGATGGCGGGTACAAGGCGGATACGCTGGGTCTCTCTCAGAGCGGACTTCAGAAGCTTCCTTCGTTCTGAGTAAGGTTTCAAGGTGAGGTCGCGGGGACCGAGTTTGAGGACGTCGAAGAAGTTCAGGGCGACCGGGTAGTCCTCCATCGCCTGCTGCACACCGTGCTTCCTCCTCCTGTGCATCAACTCCTGGAAGGGCAGGTACTCTCCCGTGTCAGGGTCGATCGCGACGACCTCTGCCTCCAGTATCGCGGTTGGAGGCGTCACGCCCTCCTTGACCAGCTCTTCGACGTCCGGATACTGGCCGGAGATCACTTCGAGCCTCCTGGAGAAGAGGGTCACTTTGCCCGCCGCTTTGTGAATCTGGAGCCTCTCCCCGTCCAGTTTGTACTCTGCGGCGACCTCTTTGCCCCGGAGTTTGGCAAGGATGGCGGCCGCGGACTCAAGCCTCTCCGCGAGCATCGGCCTGATGGGGACCCCAACCTCCACCCCGACCCTGCGGAGGCCCCCGAGACCCAGTTTTGCAAGTGTCTCCACTACGAAGCCGAGGTCGGGATGAACGTTGTAGGCTCTCTCTACCCTCGGCCTCTCGGCCTTGTCACCCAAGAAGGCCTTCGAGGCTGCGTCCAGGACCGTGTAGTCCGCTACCCCGAGCCTGAGGGAGCCGGTGACAGTCCTCATGATGTACCTGGATTCCAACGGGGAGGAGTCGTGGAGGAGGCTGGCGAGAAGGGAGAGCTTCGTTTCCTGAGAGCCTTGGCCGGACCTGGACGCAATCTTCATCAGAGTCTCGTGGACCCTGGCCAGGCTGAGCTTCTGGGCAAAGAGTGTCCCCTGCTTCTTCTCCCCCATCAGCTCCTGGGCGGCTGCCCCGATGTCGCCCAGTTTCACATACCTCTGGTAGACCCGCTGTGGCGGAAGGCCGCTCGCCTTTGAGAGCGCCTTCAGAGCCTGCTTTTCGGCCAGGCCCAGCTCCACTCCATCGTAGTCGGGCCTGAGCTTGCCCTGGGTCAGGTAGACCAGGACTCTAAGGTCCCCCGTTGGGGTCGACTTGAAGAGCGACGCGAGCACGGAGGTCAGGTCGTTCCTCGAAGAGGTCGCCTCCAGCTTTTCGTAGCACTCAGCGACTGCCGAGTAGTCCATCGCCAATTCCCACCCTGCGGGTCTAATCTCCCTTTCCAGAAGTCGGGAAAGACATTAATCTCCCCCCGGAAGGCCGCTCTTCAGATAGAAAATGGGCGGAGTAAAGAAAAAGTCTCTGGCTTCTATGGAGAAGAGCCAGGATTCGCAGGACGGCGCTCAGGAACAGGCCGCGCCGGCGAAGGGCAAGAAGGCCAAGGAGCAAAAGTCAGGACCCCCCCAGCAGAAGAAGCTGGCTTTCCTCATGCCAAAGATGTCTGATGCGGACTTGGTCAAGAGCCTGACGCCCCTCAAGGCTGTGACCATCTCCACCACCTCCCGGGTCCTGGGCGTGAACTCCTCGATCGCGACTATGGTCCTGAAGGACCTGGAGGGCAAGAGCCTCCTCAAGAAAGCAGGCGGCTTTAGCGGTCACGCTGTCTGGTCAGTCGCGTAAGAAGAGAAACGGCCTAGTCGGAAGTCACTGCGCCACTTCAGCCTGGCTGATCTGGAGCGAGTCGCCTAGCCTCAGTCTCTCGAATACCTCAATCCCCGCCTCGACCTTCCCCACCGGGTTCAGCGGTCTTTCGCTCGCGGCGTCGCCCAGGAATACGCACACCAGCCCACCGGAGGCCAAGAGCGCAACGTCTCCTTTCGCGAACTTCGTCCGCGGCTTCTCCACACCGACCCTCAGGTCCGTGAAAATACAGACCATCGCAGGCTGGATGCTGGTCCTGCCATAGAGAGGGAGGGCCCTGAGGAGGGCATTGACAGTCAGCGGCGCCAGGTGGCGGTACAAGGAGATCCTAGCTTCCGCGCCTCCGCGAACCTTGACGAGGCACTCTACCTTGGAGACAGAACCTGCCTCGGGTGCGACTGGAGATGCCAAGAGCCGACCCCACTAGGCGACCTCCTTATCGTCTTTTGCCCCCCGGGCCGCAAAGACTTATCAGCCGAACGGAAAGGGCGAAACACTTCTCTGGGGATATTTGATGGCACCTGCTAAGACTACGCGTAAGCCTAGGCAACCTTCCATGGCAGGGTTCGAGGTAAAGATCGGACCTCCAAAGCTCACGAGGTTCGAGAAGGCGAGGATCGTGGGAGCAAGGTCGCTTCAGATCGCCATGGGCGCGCCGCCCTTCGTCACAGTAGAAGGCAAGTACGGTGGGCCAATTCAGATAGCGACCATGGAGCTGGAGGAGGACGCGCTCCCGGTCTCCATCAGAAGGTCGCTTCCCAACGGGATCATCCAAGACATACCCATAAAGGCCCTCTCGAAGTAAGCGCGAACGCTCTGGGATGGGCGGGGTTGGAATCTTCGTCACTGGACACCTAGCTGCCCGAGCCAAGGAAGTCCTTAGTCCCTACGAGGTCTTCGAGGGGCATGCAGACGACGGGGTCTTGGAGAAGTGTGAAGTCTTGATGGCCTGGCCAAACAGGATGGGAGAGAACCTGATTCCGAGGATGAAAGGGTCTCAGGATGATTCAGGCGATGTCTGCAGGAGTCGACGGAATCGACTTCGCGCCCATCCCGCCTGGGGTCAGGATCCACTCGAACGCCGGCTCCTTTGCGGGGCCGGTCGCCGAACACGCATGGGGGCTGGTCCTCGGGGCGGCAAAGGGCCTGCACGTCAGGAACGCGAAGGTCGTGCCGCGCAGGCTCCGAGGCGGGACGCTCCTCGTACTTGGCTGCGGAGCGATAGGCTCGGAGGTAGCCAGCCTGTCCCGTTCCCTCGACATGGAGGTCACGGGAATTTCCAGGTCCTTCGCTCGCCCGGAACTCTTTGCCAAGAGGCTGCAGCTCTCGTCCTTGAAGGAGGCCTTGCAAATAGCGGACGGAGTGGTAATCACGCTGCCACTCACGGCCACGACAAGAGGCCTGATCACATACGAGCTGCTCAAGACGACAAAGGACTCTGTCGTTGTGGTGAACGTCGGGAGGGGCGAGGTCGTCTCCGAGCCGGGGCTGGTCAGATGGCTTTCGGAGCGCCCGGAGAGCCGCTACGCGACCGACGTGTTCTGGAAGCGCGGAGGGAGAGAGTCGTTCGAGACGGGAGCATGGGCGCTTCCGAATTTCTCGGGGACGAGGCACGTTTCAGGGGTGCCCTTGGGCGAGACGCTGGAGGTCCCGATGGTCGCTGCGGCGCAGAACGTCCGCAGGTACTTGGAGACAGGAAGTGCTGACCACCTCGTCGACCGTTCCGAGTATTTCACCCCAAAAAGTGAGTGAGAGCCCTATACCATTAAATATCTGGTGAGGCGGGCGTCCCGAACAAGGTCAGTCACATGCCAAGAAAGAAATCCGAAGAAGGCGAATCTGAGGAGCGACCATCTGAGACCCAGATGGCGGCACCCGTCCAACAGCCAAGCGCACCAACACCAAGGTCCGCGCCATCAAACCACCTCTTCGTCGGGAAGAAGCCGGTGATGAGCTACGCCATGAGCGCGCTCATCCAGCTCACCCAGGCGGGAGAAGTGGTCGTGAAGGCGAGAGGAATGGCAATCAGCAGGGCCGTCGACGTGGCGGAAATCGTCACGAAGAGGCTCGGCGGGGGCCAGTTCAGGGTGAAGAACATCGGCATCAGCACCGAAGTCGTCGGCGAAGGGCCGGAGACTCGGAACATCTCCTCAATCGAGATCGTAGTCGGCAAGTAAACCACAAAGACCAGTAGAATCCCCACTGGACTCTCGAACCTAGCGTGGGCTATCCCCCTTTTGCTTCGCAAAGGACTTCACGAGAGCGAGCTTTTCACGCCTGCTCAGGCGCTTCAGTGCGAACTCTCTCTTGAGCGCCGCGGATCTCGAACCCGCACGCTCCAGATAGCTGAGCTCGACCGGGAGTCGGCCCCTCGTGTACTTTGAGCCTACTCCTCGCCTGTGCTCGCTGAGGCGCCTCCGAGGGTCGGTCGTATAGCCAGTGTACAGGGAGCCGTCCGAGCACGTCAGGATGTACAGATAGTGCTTCCGCACGCCAGGCGGTCGCACGGAGGGGGAGAAAACTTCACCCACTCTGGTCTGAGCCTCGGGCCCGTCTTCCAACTTTTCCGGACAATTTTTGCCGTCGAGGGATAATGTTTTTAAGAGAAATTTCGCGGGCAACAACTAACAAAAAGTTGGCGGACCCACGTGCGCAGCCCGTCTCACGAACGGGGGTTGCTGCGCCGAAGTTTTCCGACAAGGAACTGTACAGGCTAGCGGAACAGTATGGCACTCCGTACTACCTTATCGACGAAGCCACTCTTCGCAAGAAGGTCAGCGAGATCGAGCAGGCGTTCGCTGAGTTCCGAGGAGCGTTCAGGGTCGCATACTCAGTCAAGGCCAACTTCAACCCTACGGTGATCAGGACCTTCGCGAGCGAAGGGATCATGTTCGACCTGACGGCCCCGAGCGAACTGGAGTTCGTCACCCGTGCGGGCGGGTCCGCGGAGAGCGTGATGTACACGAGCATCACCGAAACGCTGGCAGAATACGAGCAGATTCTGAGGAGAGGGGTGAGGAAGATCGTGGTGGCAAGCCACAACGGTTTCGTCAACCTTGCCGAAGCGGCGGCGAGAGCGAACGTCGAGGTCAAGGTAATGATCAGGGTCAACCCAGAGGTGCACGTACACGCGGAGCTCAGGGGCTCGATGGGCCACGGGAAGTTCGGGCTCCAGTTCAACGGAGGGAGCCACGACAGCGCCTTCTTTGTGCTCAAGAGGCTCCTGGCCACGCCCGGGCTCAAGTTCGAAGGGTTCCACTTCCACCTGGGGAGCCAGATCGAAGACCCGTCCTGCTATGCGGAGGCAATTGAGAAGTTGGAGGCGTTCATCCTGGACGCGCGGAGGCAGCTGGGTCCCTTCCCGGTCCGCACCATAGACATCGGAGGCGGCCTGCCCGCTGCTTACGGCAGGAAGGTCCCGACCCCGAAGGACCTTGGAGCCAGGCTCGTGGGACAGCTCAACAGCTTGGTAGAAAGCCTCGGGGACAGGTTCACCCTCGTCGCCGAGAGCGGCAGGTTCCTGACAGCAGAGGCCATGGTCATGGTGACAAGGATCGTCAACGTGAAGGGATTCGGCGAAGGAAAGTACGTCTACGTGGACGCGGGGTACCACATGCTCCTCGATGCAGCGCTCTTGAGGCACGAGTACCCCGTGGAGGTCGTGCCCGGCGGGAGGCAGGCCCCGCAGAAGGTTGTCCTTGTCGGGAGGCTCTGCGACCCGCTGGACGTCTTTCCGACCTCGAGCAGGTCGAAGCTCGGAGGCGCGGAAGTGGGCAAGCTGGTCCTCTTCAGGGACGTTGGTGCCTACTCCATAGTGATGAACATGCCATTCCACAGCCAGCCGAGGCCCTACGTGCTGTTCAGGTCCGCCCAGAACGGGTTCTCGGTAGCCAGGAAGGGCCAGAGCGTCGACCGCCTCTTCATGGACGAAGGCGGAGACTCTCTCTCTAACTAGGGCCTGCAGCTCCCGGATGGAGAGACACCACACTTGGCTCGACCCTCTGCGCACCCGATTCAGATGAGAGACGGGAGGGAGGCGGTCCTCCGGCCGCTTCGCAGAGGAGACCTCGAGGCGACCTTCGACTTCGCGAACGAGCTGTATCACGAGAGGGGAAGGAACCCGGACCTCGGGATAGTGTCGCTCGACAGGCGGGTGACGCGGGCGGCCGAGAGGAGATTCCTCGAGAGGGTGACCTCTGACCTCAGAAAGGACGACGCCGTCAGCGTAGCGGCCTTCGACGGGCCGAGGCTCGTAGGCAACTGCGAAGTGACAAGGAGGAGGCAACTGGACATGGCCCACTGCGGAGTTCTCGGGATAGCGATTCTCGAGGAGTTCAGAGGAGTCGGGCTCGGGGAGGCCATGGTCGCCCGCGCCCTCGCGGGGTCTGCCCGCGCAGGGATCACGCTAGTCGAGCTGCAGGTTTTGGACAACAACGCCTTCGCCAAGCGCCTGTATCAGAAAGCCGGGTTCAAGGTGGTTGGGACGGTCCCGGGGAAGATTAGGCGGAGCACGCGATCTATCGACGAGGTCCTGATGTACATCGACCTTACCCGACCCACGAAGGATTCTGCCCACTGATAGGGCGCTCGACAGAGTTCTCGGCTCAGCGCCCGAGAAGCCGGCCCAGGACGTCCCTCCCCGCCAAGAGTCCCAGGGACCCTTTCATCGCGTTTCTCTCAGTGAATCTCATAGAATCTCCCTTCCCTGCCCGTGTCATCAGCACGGGAACCGGGTCGCTCGAGTGCATCATGATCGAACAGGGGGTAGCGTGGTCGCACGAGACTCCTAATTTGGCATCCAGAGGAGAACGGGAGACCTTAGACAAGAAGTCCGCATCGATCAGCTCGATGTTCTTCTTCTTGCCCACTGCGTCGCCGTCGTGCCCGAATTCGTCCGGGCCTTTTATGTGGACGTAGACCAGAGTGTCTTCCTTCATCTCCTTCGAGAAGAGTGTGGCCTTCTCCTTCATGTCCTTCCTGTCCTTGATGGCCACAGTCTTCATCCCAAGGACCTTGGCGATCCCCACCTCTGCTGGCATCTCCACTAGGGCAGTCCCGCGTATCCCGTACTTCTCCTGGAAGGAGGGGACCTTCGGCGGGTGGTCTCCGGCGTCTCTCAGGAGCACGCAGTTGACCGGAAGCTTGCCCTCTGACACTCGCCCCTTGTTGACTTGGCTCGCTCCGAGTACTTCGAGTGCCCTCCGGGTAAACTCGTTGATCAGCTCCGCAGCCCGAGCAGCCTGTCGGGAAGAGTTCTCGGGGATGCATCTTGCGATGGACTCCCCCGGGGAGACCTTTTTCGCGGCTCCGAAGCCTCCGACCTTCGAGTAGGCCGGGTCGGTGTTGGAGATCGAAGCGGAGAGCGGACCCCGGTCTTTGATCACAAGGACCCCCCGGTATGAGACCGTGGCGCGGAATTCAAGCTGAGCGCCAGGAAGCTTGATCGAGTTGATCTCGTCTTGCAGGGCCTCGGCCTCCGCCTGCGTCAGGTTCCTTCCAGCCCTCCTGTCCAGGATGCGCCTTCCGCTCGCGGAGGCGAGGTTGGCGCGAAGGGCCAGGTCCCCCTTCCCGATGTCCAGTCCTGAGCCGATCGCTTCTATCACACCCCTTCCCGGATAGCCTTCAGGGAACGAGTAGCCGAGCATGTTGAAGACCGCGATGTCCGACTCCGGCGCTATGCCCCTCCTGACCGTGATCACCCGGCCCAGGGACGCTCGGGCCGAGATCCTGTCCAGGTTGGGGGTGTACGCTGCGTCCAGGGGGGTCGTGTAGTTCAGGCGCGCGTCCGGCCTGTCCGCACATCCGTCGAGAAGCACATACCCTGCCTTCATCTGCTACCGCGTGGGACTCGCACCGAGTGATTATCTCCGTTTCGCGTAGGGCCGCACTCCAAAGGCTAATATCCGGAGCGAAGGGCCACGCGCCGTTGGTTGAAATCAGGAAGGATTACTTTACTGACAGGCTTTCGTTCATCCTCCCCGACAGGGGGCTCAAACCAGGCCAAGTCATACAAGGAAAGGCAGAGAAGTGCAACTACTGCGCGGGCAACGAGGACCTCACTCCGCCGGCCGACCTCGTCCTGGTGAAGCGGGGGGACACTCTCCTCAAGCAGACCGACTCGGAGGGAGACGTCGTGAAGAACTGGTCGGTCAGGATCTTTCCTGCGAAGAACCCTCTAGTGACCCCTGGCGCGCCGCCTTCGTACGGGGAGCCACCGCACTACAGCGAGCCGGCGGTGGGATACCACTACGTCCTGGTGGCGACCCCCAAGCACGACCAGGCCTTTCCCAAGATCGACATCGAACAGTGGACCAACGTTCTCGCCTCGCTCCAGGACAAGGTCAGATGGCTCTACTCCCAGAAAGGAGTGAGCTATGTCCTCGTGTACGTAAACAGCGAGAAGGAAGGGACGCCCACAGCGGTCCACCCGAGCGTCCAGATAGTTACTACGCCCAGGGTGCCCCCGGCGGTGGAGCAGGAGGCGGACACCGTACAGACTTCGTTGAACGACCTGGGAATCTGTCCCATGTGCCAGGTAGTGGGGACGGAGACCGGAGGGCCGAGGCAGATACTCGCGACCGACTTTTTCATCGCCTTCGCCCCTTGGGTCTCTACCCATCCCTACGAGTTCTGGATCTATCCGAAGCGGCACATGACCAGCATCCTGAAGCTCTCGCAGAAGGAGATGATGGACCTCGCCCTGATGCTAAGGTCGACGCTAGGCGGGATGTCGAAGGCGTTGGAGTCCCAGACCTTCACGATGGTCTTCCACAGCTCTTCGGAGAAGAAGACCACGAAACAGATTCATTGGCACATCGAAGTCTATCCGAGGAAGGCTCCCTGGGGAGGCCTCGAGCTCGGGGGCGGGATCTTCGCGAGCGAGGTCTCTCCCGAGGGGGCGGCGCAGGTTCTCGGGGCCAGTGCCAGGAAGGAACTCGCTCAGCTGGTCGGAATCAGATAGTCAGGACTCCCGCTTCAGCCTGTCAATCAGGGCGGTCGGGAAAGGGTCCCTGCGGAGAGCGACCGAGAGGTAGTAAGAGGCCATGTCCAGCCTGTAGACCATGGTCGCCAGTTCCGCCAAGTCCGTCTCCCCTCGACCCCTCACTTCCACGGGCTTTCTCCCGAGCTCTTGCAGGATCCTCACCATCGAGTCAGACCTCGTTCGGTCCCACTGAGCTTCGCTCCTGTGTCGGAGGAAGATGGGCATGTAACCGGTGGCAGGGTCCTCCCACGCCTCTATCTCGTTGTGGAAGGCGTCTGGGAGGCCGTCGAAGTGAGCGTGCCTCTTGGAGTTCTCGTTGAGCACGTTCTTGAAACGTATGCCTGCGCCCCTCGTGACCCTGGACCCGTAGATGACCGGAGTCCTCTCGCGGGCGAGTTCTGCGAGCTTCTTGGCCGCATTGTCGCGAAGGGGGACTGATGGGGAGACAGCCTTCCACTCGGACTCCAGCTCAGAAATGGCATCCTTTGCCTCTGCTACGCAGCCAAGGCCCATCCCGGCGTCGAAGACAGCCATGGAGGCGAAGACGATGAATGGTAGCATGTACCTTGGAGCGACGACCTCCGGCATCATCATGTGGGGGATGCCCATCTCCTCCGAGACCCGCATGAGCCTCCCTCCTGCGGACAGAGACACGACCGTCGCGCCACGCTTTAGGGCGGTCTTCATCATCGCGATCGTCTCTTCGGTCTGGCCGGAAGCGCTGCAGGCGACGCCGAGGATCCCTGTCATGTCCTCGACGGGCACGGTCCCCTTGAAGACGCTCACCTCAGGACCGCCCTTCGCCGCGAGCCAGCTCGATATGATGTCCCCTCCTGCCGCCGAGCCCCCCATCCCCATCACGCAGCCCCTGGTGAACCCGGCCTTCGAGACGCCGGGCTTGAGTTCGAATCCTTGCTGTGCAAGGGATGGCCAGCGCTCGTATGTCTTCAGGACGCCGTGCCTGTCGACTTGCTCTGAGACTTCTTCGGAATAAGGGTCGGCCAAAAACTTCACGCTAACTTTGGATGTTCAGCGGGCACGGGGGTCGGTCTTTAAGCTCGCCAGGCATGTGGGACCTCATGACAGGGCCCCCTTCCGTGCCCCGAACTTCCTCCTCTCGGCAGATGTCGCCTTGAAAGCGAGCCTGATGAGCCCCTCCGCTGCCCTCGTGAGGGTGATGTCCCTTCGCTCCATCATCCTCCTCTGCGTCTCTACGACCGACTCGAGCAGGAGCTCCACGGAGCGTCCCGTCTCGCCGTCGTAGAAGATGAATGGTGGGATGCTCGCGCGCGCAAGCCCCGAGACCTGGCTCCCCGCCCCGATTGTCCTGCCCGCATGGACGAGGGCCCCGATCGAGACCTTGCACATGTCCCCGACCGCCGGGCCCAGCTTAAGCATCCCGGAATCGGTCCGTGAGCCTTGGCCTTGGACCCTGACATTGCCGTAGGTGTTCTTCAGGTTACTGAACGTGCTCCCCGCTCCGAGGTTCACCCACTCCCCGACGTAGGAGTCCCCTACGTAGCCGTGGTGAGCCTTGTTGGTGTGGGCCTGGACGACGGAGTTTTCGATCTGTCCTCCCACCTTGCATCCTTCGAAGATCGACGTGCCTCCGCCGATGAGGGCTGAAAGGACCTTGACCTTTGGGCCGATGTAGCATGGTCCCATCACCCGAGAGAAGCTTTCGATTAGAGCGCCCTTGGACACCACGATCGGGCCCCGCCTGGTGTCAAATGTGACGAACTTCTCCACCTCTGCGCCGCCATCGATCCGGAGACTGCCGGCTGGGCCTCGCACCTCGACGGAACTCGGGGGCTGTAGGGGGTCTTCGAAGTGTCCTGCCTGGGCCGCGATAGCCACGCCGTTGCTCTCGACGAGGTCCCAGTATCCGCGGAAGAAACTGTCAGCGGGCGCTTCGAGCCTCTCGGATCCCCTTGCGAGCGCCTTAACCTGCTTCCTGCCCAGCACCCCCGGGTCGGCTGCGCCTCGGCCTACCCTCGCGGCCAGGAGTCGGCCGCCCGCAAGAGCCACGAAGGGGCCCTTCCGAGAGCAGAGTTCCCCTATGAGCTTGGAGGGCCTAGCTCCCGCGTTTACCATGAGTAAGGACCCTTCCAAGTGTTCGTTGTAGTCCAGGCCTGTGGCCTCCTCGGTCACCCCTTCCAGTTCTTTCCTTCCCCACAAGGTGGGCTCTTCGGGCAGGCCGGAGCTCTGTCGCACGACCTCCAGCAACCGCTTTGTCCCCCAAGAGAGCAGGCTGACGTGCTTCGTCAGGGTCAGCGGGCGGAGGTGGTCGAATCCTTCATCCTCGAAGACGACCAGCTGCGTCGTCTACAGCACCTTGCCGATCTTCTTCATGAACCGCTGGTTGGCTTCCCGGTAGGAGCGTTTGTCGCCGATGTCGAGGAACTCTCCTTTCGCCTTCATCGCATAGACCCGGGCGCCGGCCGACATCGCCCTGTCGAACGTCTCGCGCATGCCGAACATCCTCCCACCAGGGATGTGTTTCAGGAAGCTCCTCTCCATGACGTAGCACCCCACGTTGATGAGGCCCGAAATCTTTGGCTTCTCCTTCCACTCAGTGAGCCGACCCTTGGCGTCTGTCTCGATGAAGCCGTACTTCATTTCAGCGCTGTATTGCATCAGGACCATGGTCGCGTCGGCCCGGTTCCTCCTGTGGAACTCGATCACCTTCCTCAGGTCAAAGTCAAGGATGGCGTCTCCATAGACGCACACGAAGGTGCCCTTGATCTTAGGCTCGGCGGCCTTAAGCTGGCCGGCAGTCCCGAGGGGGTTCGGTGAGGCTGCGTAGGAGACCTCGACCTCCCACTCAGAGCCGTCGCCGAAGTACTCCTGAATCAACTTGCCGAGGTACCCGGTGGAAACGACCACGTCCTCGACCCCTTGGCTCTTGAGCCAAACGAGAATGTGCTCGAGAATCGGCTTGGTCCCCACGGAGAGCATCGGCTTGGGGGTGAGGAGTGTGTACGGCCTGAGCCTCGTCCCGAGGCCGCCTGCTAGGACGACCCCTTGGATTCCGCTATGCTTCAGATTGGCTTCGCCTGGGGAGCAGGCCCGCCAGCTCTTCCTTATACGCTTCGTCGGTTCCTGAGAGAATGCAAGGGTCGACGATCAGGCCGCTGACCCCCATCGAGGTTGCCCGCTCGATGTCGTCACGTGAGAGCCTCTTCTGGGTCTTGAGAAGCACGGGTTTGGTGGAGATTCCTATGATCACCCCGAGGGTGGCCTGGTCCAGGACGCTGAAGGGCGTCCCTTTCGCCTGGGCGGGCACGGTGGCGACGTCTATCGCCTCCAGGCTGTCCATGAGGGAGAGCTGCCTGACCTGCTCGAGGATGTAGCCGGTCGCGATGGCGCTGATCTTCTTCACGCGTGAGTCTGAGAGTACGAAGGTCGGCATCTGATGAGCGTACATCTCGACGAAGCTGAAGGAGCTGGACATTATCCGCTCCCAGTACTCGGGGGTGAGGGACCTTGCTCCCCCGATGAAGATTCCGCATGGGAGGGAAACGCTCGAGATTACGTCGTTGATGTAGGCGTCGTGCAGGTCGTAGCTGCCAAAGTGACTCGGAGAGGAGCCCTCATCGCCGTCTATGTTGAGCATTATCGCGTCTGCGCCGGCGTCCTCCGCCTGGGCAGCCAGGGACGTGCTGTTCTTTGGGAGGCTCGCGATCACCGAGTATTCTTTTTGGCCGGATACCAGCGCGAGAGGCCTGCGGACCTGTGAAGCAGACTCCATCGTACCCACCTGATAGAGCGCCTCCTAGCTTAGAAGAAGACTGCTCAAATGTGCATGAGGGGTTGGTATGCTTGATTTAACAAGCAAAGAGACTGCCTTGTTTGGGCCCGATTAGTTCTGACTGTCGTGACTTCGAGACTCGTCGTGGAACATTCCCAGGGAACCCACCATACCTAGAGGGAAGGCGGCTAGCACGACGACGAACACGGCCACCGTTAGGAAGTTGTAGAAGAATCCCACCTCCGGAATCTGGGAGTAGCCGTAGACAAGCCTAGCATTCAGGACCCCTGTCAGATTCAGAAGTAACAGGGAGTCAATTGCTCCTATGAGAGCACTGAGTGCTCCCAAGGCCATGGCTACGTCGTGCCTTAGGTCATATTTGGAGTCAAGCAGCAGCCCGGCTACCAGTAGGAAGAATCCAAGAATCAGAATCAGGAACGTCTCCCCCCCAAGCTGAAGGAACACATCGGTGGAGAGGCTTAGAGCGCTACCGAGTAGCTGGCTTGAAGCCATGGCAATGAGACCACATGCTATGTAAATGGAGGCCCCAATGCCGGCGGAGGCACTGTTCCTTCCCGCCACAATGAGATTTGGCCAGGTCTGATTATTTAACGATTGACCACGGCCGGAACGACATCAACCCCAAAAGACTGGTTCACACGCCCTCGCGTCACGGCCCGGTATCACGGACTCGGGTCCAGAGGCTGACATCAGTACCAGAGCGTGGCCCCGAGGACCAGGAAGATGGCCGTCAGATAGGGGCTCGTTATCTTGAACAGTGTCCAGGCGGTTTCGCGCTTCTTGTCGACGGCCAGCTTGGCGCTGTAGGCCAGAACGACGGCTCCGAGCAAGGTGGCGGACACCGCGTAGTAGATGTTGGGCCTGAGGAATATCAGCGCGACAGAAAAGACTGCCAGGAGGGCGCTCGTAAGGGCGACGCAGACGGAGGCAACGTCCTCCCCGAAGACAACCGGGAGCATCGGCACCTTGGCTGCCTCGTAGTCCGCCTTGCTGAAGATGGCAAGGCTCCAGATATGGGTGGGGATCCAGACTATGACTAGGGCCGACATGTAGATCGCGACCGGGGAGACGGTCGCTGCGACAGCGGAGTATCCGACGAGGACGGGCATCCCACCCGAGATCCCTCCGAGGATTATGTTGAGCCAGCTGCGTCTCTTGAGGATTAGCGAATAGACCACGACGTTGTCGAGTAGTCCCAGAAGCATGAACCCGGCAGAGAGTGCGTTGATCAGAAGCAAAGGTACGAGGACGGACAGGACCGCCATGGAGAGACCGAAGGTGAGGGCTGATTTGGGGCTGACATCGCCAGAGGGGATCGGCCGCTTCTGTGTTCTGCGCATGATCCCGTCGATGTCTCTGTCGTGGTAGTTCGTGAGGACATCGGCCGAGGCGCTCCCCAGCACCAGAGACACAGCCACTATGACGAAGGCCTGAGTGTTGAACGGCACACCGGTCTCCCTGTAGCCGACGAGCATCGCGATCATCCCCGTGAAGACCAGGAGCCCCCAAATCCTCGGTTTTGTCAGCCTCCAATAGTTCCGTATGTTCTGCCAGGGCTTCAACAATTCCACCCGCCTCCTGTCTGGATAAAACCTTGTTCCACCCGGCGTGGCCCTCGTTCTTGTGGAGTGGACTTCAATTGGACTTCTAATCCTTAAATAAAGTGTCTGGATATCGAGTCCCGAGTCGATTGGCTTTCACAGGTCCAGACCTGATCATAATCGGGGTGATAGCGGTCGTTCTCTTTATGTGGGGTCCGCAGAAGATTCCTGAACTTGCAAGGGCCCTGGGAAGGGCGAAGAAGGAGTTCGACAGCGCCTCGAAGGAGATTTCTGCGACGGTCGCGTCAGCGAGTGATTCTGCCAGACCCAAGACGGGGGACGAGCTCCTTGTGGACACGGCGGAGAGCCTAGGAATCTCGACTGCAGGGAAGACCAGGGAACAGATTTCTCAAGAAATCGTTGCCAAGTCGAGAAAGTGATACGGGCCGCAACTTCTGATTCCCACGGCACAAGTTTCGGCGACACTGAGCGGGCACTTGCCCAATTAAAGCCAAATGTTTTTCCTCCCAGTTCTTAGGCCCTTCCTGAGAGTTTGAGCATTCTATCGCACCTGGAGGAGCTCAGAAGGAGGCTGAAGGCGGTGGCGGTCGCCTACTTCGTCAGCATCGCCTTCTGGCTGTTTTTCCCGGCCCAGGCCCTTGATCCCGGTTCCTTCTTCAGTGGCCTCTACAAGCCGATGATCTCGGTTGTTCTTGATGACGCTGCCGCCCTCGCCGGAGGCAAAGTCAGCATCATTTCCGGGTCCCTGACCGCGCCTCTGGAGATCTACTTCTTGGCGAGCGCGGTCATGGCCTTGATCACTTCCAGCCCTGTCATCGGCTACGAAGTCTTCAGATTCGTCGAGCCCGCATTGAAGCCTGAGGAAAGAAGTCTCCTTGGAAAATTCGTCATCGCATTCGTGGGCCTGATGGTGGGAGGTGCGGCGATAGGGTACTTCGTACTTACGCCGGCTGTAATTCGATTCATGGTGTACTTTGCGAATATCTTTGGAATTCAGTCCATCGTAACGGCGAGTGACTACTACGGGTTCGTATTCATTACCACTGGCGCCACTGGATTGGCGTTTGCCGCCCCTTCCGTCTTCGTTTTGCTGGTGAGGTTCGGGATTCTATCGACTGGCATGTTCACCAAAAACAGGCTGCTCGTCTATTTGGGCCTCTACGTGGTGATTGTAGCGGTCACCCCGGAGCCCATTGTGGGGCATCTCGGGATATTCCTCCCATTGGTGATTCTCCTCGAAATAGCAGTGATTTTCGCAAAGAGGGTGGAGAGGAAGAGATATGCTGAGAATTCAACAGACGGGACTGGAGGCCCGGAGCGGCGGTGTTCATTCTGCGGCTCAAAGCTGGGTTCACTATCGCCGTTCTGCCCTTCGTGCGGAAAGTCTTCCCTTTGAGGCCCTCGACCTCCTTTTCGGACTAACATACTAATATAGGTAATTACCCAGAGGTAAGTGGCTTGGGACTTGCGCTTCGAATTCACTCTGTCGGGCGGGAGACGCGTCTTCTTCCGGGTCCACGTGGACGTCCCTGGAGAAGGAGCAGGAGGGGGGGAGCTTGAGTTCGGGGGCCAGGAAGTCAAGGAGCTTGTCGACCTTCTCTCGCTCGCCGGCAACGAAAGGAGGCTGCGCATAATGATAGAACTCATGAAGCGCCCAGAGACCAGGTTCACCGACCTTCTGGGCGTGGGGATAAACCCCAAGCTCGTCAGGGACTGCCTTGTGCCCCTCGAGAGCGCCGGGCTGGTCGAACATAGGAAGGGCGGCATCTACAGGCCCTCCTCCAAGGGTGCGGCGGTCATAGTCACCCTAACCCTCGGCCTGCGCAAGGTCCTGGACCTTCCAAGAGGAGCGGGACCGTGAGTTCCGACGGAGCTGAGGGGCTCGAGCAGAAGCTGGAGGAGATAGTCAGGGACGCGGAGAAGATGCTCGATGGGCCGGAGACGTCTGGATACGGAATGGAGGAGCACGGGCGGGACTTCGAAGTCATCGAGTCGCCTGAGACTGTCAACCTGTTGGTCGAGGTGCCCCTGATGGGAGCCGAGGACCTGAGCGCTTTCGTCTCGGGCAAAAAGGTCGAGCTGATAGGGCGCAATCTTGCGCTCTCGGTTCCGCTGCCATGCGAGATTGAGCCCTCTAGCGCGGCCGTTTCAGTCCGAAACGGGATCTTTTCGGTAGTCCTAAGAAAGCTCGAACCGGTTGGACCGGGACGACTCTAGGACTGGATTTAACTAGAAGCGCTGGAGCATGATACCTTGATGAATGTTGACTCGAACTCGGGGCTTCTGACCTCCGCGGAGACCTTCGACGAGATCTTTGAGATGGTCAAGAGGGCGACTGAGGCGAGCCTGGGCATGCACAGAGCTGGTCTCACTCTGGTCCTTGGGGACATCCCAAACGAAGTTGGGGCATACCACCAGATGGGCTCGAACGCGATAGTCATGAACAGGAACATCCTGCGAATCGTCGAGAGGCTCTCGAAGTCAAGGTCCGAGAAGAACTCTTACGTCTTCATGATCCTCCTTCACGAGTATCTCCACAGCCTGGGGTACACCAGCGACAGGGAGGTCAGGGATCTGAGCAGGAGGATTAGCGGGGAGTTCTTGGGCGAGAGTCACGTCGCCGGGGAGATGGCCGTGATGCCGCTTGACAGGTTCTTCCCTGACCTGGTGAAGTTCTCGTCGTTCAGGGACAAGGGTGAATACGAGACCGTCAGGCGCTTTGACTCTTCGAGCACTTCCTACATAGCGTAGCCCCGCCAGCCTTAAATCAAGAACGACTTCGGCGCGGGGAGACCCCCCGTGGGACGCTACTTCGCAGCGGGCGGCGTTGCCGTGCTGTTCCTCACTTTCCTCTTTGCCTACCTCTCAGGCTACCCAGACGCCCGCCTGCTCCCTCTTTACGCCGGCCTGAGCCTCGTGAGGATCTCCGCCGTCTTCGTCCTGTCGCTGGCGGTAGGGGTGGGCTTGGGCATACTCGCGGCGACCAGCCGCAGCGCAGGCAGGGTGATGATACCCATCTTCGACGTGCTTCAGAGCGTCCCGGTGCTGGGGTACTTCCCAGTCCTTCTGGTGGGGGTCATCCTCGCCGTTCCCGGAGTCGTCGGCGAGGAGCTTGGCGTCGCCATCCTGCTCTTCACGGCGATGGAGTGGAGCATCTTCTTCGGAGTCGTCGGGGCGGTCAAGGCAATCCCTCAGACCGTGGAGGAGGCTGCGAGTGGCTTCGGGCTCAACGGATACCATTACTTCAGAAACGTCGTCCTCCCCGCGATCCTCCCTGCCCTCCTGTCCGCTTCGACCTTGGCTTGGAGTGATGGTTGGACCTTCGACGCGGTCTCAGAGTTCGTGAACTATGGAAACAGGCTCTATACGGTTCCAGGCCTCGGGTCTTTCATAGAGAAGGCAAGCCAGACGCCTGCCACGCTCGGCGTGTCTTGGCTCGGGCTCCTCGTCATGGGAGAGCTCGTTGTCATCACGAACCAGCTCGTGTGGCACAGGCTCGCTGACCAGGCCGCGAAGCATAGAGCCCACCTCGGGTTCCATGTCCCGGAACGGGTCGTCCACCCCCTGCGTTCAGTCGGAGGACAGAGCAGGAGGATGATGGGACTCAGATACAGGGTAGAGCTCCTTCACAGGGCCAGGGCAAAGTATGGGTTCAGCACGAAGCGGATCGCAGAAGTCTTCGGCGGCGGCCTGCTAGTGGTGGGGCTCGCTTTGGTCCTGTCTGACCTCATTCCGGACCTGCCGTTCATCGGCGCCGCCCTCTCCGGGCAGAGCCTCGCCACCCTACTGCTCGGGACGGCCTCGACCCTGCTGAGGATGACTGCGGTTTACCTGGCCTGCCTCTTGATCTCTGTGGGCGTCGCGCTGCTGGTCGCGCAGGGAAGGCTCTCGGCCTCCAAGTTCTACGTCGCCTACGACATCGGAAGGGCCGTCCCGTACCTCGCCCTGTTCCCTCCGATGTTCGCCACGCTGGTGCAAGTCCTGCCGGGCGCCCTCGGACTTGAGGTCTCGTCGTATCTCATTCTCTTTATGGGCATGATCTGGTACGTCATCTTCAACGTGGTGTCGGCGGCCTCTTTCTTGCCCACCGAGCTGAAGGAGGTCTCGGCCCTCTTCGGGTTCAAGGGCTCGAAACTTGCGAGGAGCGTGATCGTCCCTGCCCTCCTCCCTGCGATAATAACAGGAAGCATTCTCGCGTGGGGCGGGGGATGGAACGTGGTCATCTATTCGGAGTACGCCCGGTACGGGGGAACCGCATACTCCATCCTCGGGCTAGGCTCGCTCCTTGACGAGGCGGCAGCCGCCGGGAACCCTGTTCTGGTGGGCGTCTACCTCTTCGTGATGTCGGGCATCGTGATCCTTCTTGGGAGGCTCGTGTGGCGGCGGCTCCTGAGCCGCGTCGAGAAGAGAGGCCTGGACCTTTCATGACCGGGGTCATCGAGGTAAGGGGAGTCTCCAAGGCCTACCGGAACGGCTCCGTGGTCCAAGCGCTCAAGGACGTCACCCTCGAGGTGAGAAAGGACGAGTTCGTGTGCGTCATAGGCCCGTCTGGGTGCGGGAAGTCGACGCTGCTGAGGATAGTCGCGGGCCTGGACAGAGCGGACACCGGCGAAGTACTGTTCAGTGGGCAGCCTGTTACAGGGCCTTCGCCCAAGGTCACCATGGTCTTCCAGTCCTTCGCCCTCTTCCCCTGGAAGACGGCCCTTCAGAACATCCAGCTCCCGCTCGAGGTGAGCGGCGTGGACAGGTCTGAAGCGCGAGAGCGGGCGATAAGGTACATGGCCATGGTCCACCTCAGCGGCTTCGAGGACGCGTATCCCCACGACCTCTCAGGCGGGATGAAGCAAAGGGTCGGAATCGCCAGGGCGCTGGCCCTCAATCCTGAAGTGATGCTCCTCGACGAGCCCTTCTCCTCTCTCGATGAGCTTACGGCCAAGGACCTGAGGGTGCAGCTCCTGAAAATCCTGGGAGACCCCAGCCTGCCTACAAACGACTTCGTCATGATCACCCACAACGTGGAGGAGGCGGTGATGATGGCCGACAGGATCGTCGTACTCTCGCCCAGGCCCGGGACAGTGATCGGGGAACTGAAGGTGGACGTTCCCAGGCCGAGGTTCGAGCACCTCAGAGACAAGAGCTTCTTCGACGCGGTCGACGGACTCCTTGAGATGCTTTCGACGAGTCCAGGGACCCAGTCGCGCCGCTAGGATGCTGAATAGACGGGTTCCCCACCGACCACGGTGGCAGAGACTCTCACCTTCCTGAGCAAAGCAGGATGCATCCCCTCGACGTCCGAATCGAGCAGACACAAATCAGCTCGGGCGCCGAGACCCTCCTCCTCTGGGTCCCCGCCGTTGGATCGTGCATTCGAGGTGTAGAGGGCGACCGCCTCCGACATCGAGAGCGCTTCCTCTGGGGCGACCCCAGACCTCACCATCGAGGCCCACATGCCGAGGATCGGGCTCATCGACTCTATCGGCGAGTCAGAGCTGCCCGAGGCTATGATGCCTGCCTTGAGCATGGACCTCAGGGGATAGAGGTGTCTGGCTCTTTCGGGCCCCAATCGTTCCGACGCCCACGTGTCTGAAGTGATGAACAACGGCTGGACGGTCGCTCTTACAGCATGCTTCCTCATCCGGCTGAGGAGGTCGGGCGGGAGCAAGCTCGCATGTTCAATCCTGTGCCTTCTCTCGTTCCCCGGCCCCGAGACGCGTGAAATCGCCTCCAAGGCCTGCTCGACCGCTCGGTCGCCAATCGCGTGGACGACCGCCTGGAATCCGGCGTCATGGGCCGCCTCAACCGCCTGGTTCAGTGCATCTTGGGAGTATCTGAGCAGCCCCGAGTTGCCGGGGTCATCGGCGTACGGCTCCCTGAGGGCGGCCGTGCGGGCGCCAAGCGACCCGTCCGCGTAGATCTTCACCCCAGAAAGCCTGACCTTGTCGTCGTTGAGCCTGTCTCTGATCCTCCGGTCCTCGACGTACCCGATCGCTGCAGCCGGGATGTAGACCTTGTACTTCAGAGATAGCGACCCCGAGCTGTGAAGCCCCACCAGAGCGGAGAGCTCCTCCTGATAGGCCGCCTCTGAGATGATACAATGGAGAGTGGTGAGCCCCGACTTGGAAGCCTCCACCTCCGCGGTGAGGAGGTCAGACGTCATGGCGGCCTCGCTCTTGGGGAGGACGGCCAGAACAGGGGGGAGGGCAGACTCGCGAACGATGCCGGTGGGAGTCCCTCTAGAGTCAAGGTCGTATCCCTCCAATCCGACCGCTGCGTTGGCCATCTCCTGCAGCGCCCTGGAGTTGAGGAGTCCGATGTGACCGCAGACGCGCGTGAGGACGACCGGGTTGTTGGGCGTGACATCGTCTATGTCGGATCTCGTCGGCATGCGCGCCTCTGACAGGCGCTCCTGGTCCCACCCCATCCCTGCTATCCAAGCCCCAGGGAGAGTAGACCTAGCCCTGGCCGAGAGCCTGAGCCGTATCCCCGTCAGGTTCGAGGTCCCCTTCAGGTCGAGGTTCCTTCGAAGCCAGCCGTACTCGAAGGGGTGACAGTGAGTGTCGATGAAGCCCATGAAGACAGTGCCCCCGTTTCCAGAAATGCGAGTTGCGTCGCTCCGGACCTTCGGCGTCCCGCCTTCAACGAAAGCTGCGATCCTGCCCTCCTCGACGACCAAGGAGCCCCCCTTGCGGCCCCAGAGCTTGCAGTCCTCGATGACCAGGGTCAAGCCAGAAGCCTTCTCGCCATCGAGGAGGCCCGCGTACTTATTCGGGAGTGCGAGAGTTCACGAAGGTCCAACCTGGTGTCGACGTCGAACATGACGCCCGGAGGGCAGTAGACCGCGGTCTTGAATCCCTCCCTGCCCGCGCCTCTGAGGTGCCCTCGGAAGCTGTCGTTGTCATACCTGAGGGGAATCATCCTGTCACGGGAGAACAGTAGGAGATTGGTTCCGTTGAATGTCCTGGACGGCGAGATCACAATCCCCATACCTTGCGACTTTAGACGGATAGCCCCGTCTAGTTCCGAAGGTGAGAGTGTCGCCAGGTCGGATGGGAGGACGAGGAAGTCGTCGCATCCCTTGATCGACCGGACCCCCGAGAGCACGGCTTCGTTGACTCCGTCGTCTGAGTCTTCGCGCACGCTACCGGCCCCGACCCTGGCGGCGGCCTTGGCTGCCTCGTCGTCGGAGGTCACTACCCAACAATCAAGGTGGGGAGACGCGGAGACAACATCAAGGAGGTCCTCCAGCAGAGCTAGTGCGAACGCCTCTCTGTCGCTCGCGCCGAGATACCCGGCCAGCCTCGACTTTTGGTTGGAAGACTTGAACGGAACGAGAACTGCTATCCTCAAGCGGCCACCAGCTCCCTGGCGAGCCTGACTTCGTCCTCGGGGCCCCGGATTGACGCATCGGTCAGGACGCATGACGGGCCCTTGCGCCTTATCCGTTCTGCCAGTGTCTCGTCGCTCCGGTCTACGAGGAGGCAGTCGAGGAATTCCGAGTAGGCTTCTGCTATCCCCACCGAAGAGGGGCTGAGGCCCTGCGCCTTCATCAGCTTCGCCGCAGGACCGCTGAAGGGGCGCGACCCGATCATCGGCGAGAGGGCAACGACCCTTGAACGAGTGCTGGTTAGCGCCCTCTGAATTCCCGGGATGGCAATGATGGGGCCGATGCTCGTCACAGGGTTGGCGGGACAGACTATGACCCTGTCAGCCTGGGCTATCGACTTGAGCGCTTGGGGCGAGGCCTTCGCTCGGGATGCGCCTCGATAGACGACGCGCTTGACCTTCGGCCTCGCTTTCAGCCGAACCCAGTAGTCTTGGAGATGGACAGTCCCCACGGAAGTCGAGATGTGCGTCTCGACCTCGTCGTCTGTCGCGGGCAGCACTCGGGCCCTGACACCGAAGCCCCGCCTCAGTCGGTCGGTGACTGCTGTCAGTCCCTTCCCCCCGCGCAGGAGGCGGGTCCTGAGTATGTGGACCCCCAGGTCCTTGTCGCCCAAGTTGAACCAGGTCGGCTCCCCCAGGCGCCCCAGCGCCTCTTGAACATTGAAGGTGTCATCGGCGACGCCCCACCCCTTTTTGATGTCTGCAACCCCGGCCAAGGAGTACATCGCGATGTCGATGTCCGGGCAGACGTAGAGCCCGTGCATCCAGACGTTGTCACCCACGTTGGAGATGACAGTCATCTCTTGCCCCAGCCTCTCGAGGCCCCTGAGGATCTTGGCAGAACCGGTCCCACCCGCGAGCGCCACAATCTTCATCCTCTCACCTGAACAGGTCCCGCGTCTTCTCCATCAGCATCGAGCCCACGCCTGCATCCCCCTCGCGGTACTCAATCCCGCGGACGACGGCGACTGGCATCCTCCCGAGTTTCCCGATCGCAAGTTCCACGGCGCCGGCTATCTCGTCCACGACTGCTGGTTCTGTGACTCTGAGCTCGTAGCCGAACGAGTCCTTCCTTCCCGCATAGGAGAGAAGAGGCTCGATTCCAGAGCAGCCTATCGCGACGTCAGTCTGGCCCTTCCGCCAAGGCCTCCCGAAGGTGTCAGTCACCACGACCGCGAGCTTCCTGTCGGTCAACTCCTTGAGCCTCCGGCGGATTCTCCTCGCGCTCGCGTCTGCGTCCATTGGGAGGAGGGCGACAAGGCCCTCGCCCACGTTGGACTGGTCGATCCCGGCGTTCGCGCACACGAGACCCTGGCGTGTCTCGGTGATGATGACTCCGTGCCCTGCTCTTACCACCCGCCTAGACTCCTTCAGAATCAGTTCCACGAGCCTGGGGTCCTTGCCCTGTTCGGCGGCCAGGGCCTTGGCTCGCTTACCGGGTACAACTCCGGAGATCCTCACCAGTCTCCCCTCGGACTTCGATACGATCTTCTGCTTGACCACCACTACGTCCCCGTTCTCCAGCCGGAATTTGGAGCGTCTTGCGGCTTCCACGATCATCTCTGCGATGTCGGCGCCTTCCCCGACCTCTGGGAGCCCGGGAAGCGGGCGTATGACGACCTCCCTCATGTGAGGACGCCTCACGGGGGCTCGGAAAAGCATATCCTGAAAGCTGAAAGCGGACCTGAGCTAGAATTTTATACGGGAGGTGGCCCGTCGCGCCGTTGCCATCAAAAGAAGAGGTGCTCGAAGCCCTGGCACAGGTCAAGGACCCCGAGCTCGGTCGAGACCTAGTTTCCCTGCACATGGTTGAGGGGGTCGAAATCGAAGGGGGCTCGGTGAAGTTCACCCTCAATCTCACGACCCCCGCCTGCCCATTGCGGACCCGCATCGAGGAGTCTGCGAAGGATGCGGTACGGGGGGTCCCCGGCGTCAGCGAGGTGGTCATGAAGACAAGCTCGAAGGTCTTCGCCACGAGAGACTACGCACAGAGCGAGACTCTGAGAGGGGTGAAGAACGTGATCGCGGTTGCCAGCGGGAAGGGCGGAGTGGGAAAGTCCACGGTAGCTGTCAACCTCGCAGTCGCGCTCGCTGCGTCCGGCGCCAAGGTAGGCCTCGTCGATGCGGACGTCTATGGGCCCAACATACCCCACATGATGGGAGTCGACTCCCCGGCTGAAGTCAGGAGCGATCGGATCGTGCCACCCGTGGCCCACGGAGTCAAGGTCGCCTCGCTCGGCTTCTTCTACAAGGAACAGTCAGCGGTCATTTGGCGAGGGCCATTGGTCGCGGGCGCGGTGAGGCAGCTGCTCGCCCAGGTAGACTGGGGAGAGCTTGACTACCTGGTCTGCGACCTTCCCCCTGGCACGGGCGATGCTTCTCTCACCCTTGCACAGACTGTCCCTCTAGGTGGAGTGGTCATAGTCACCACCCCCCAAGACGCGGCCCTCAGCATAGCGGCAAAGGCCCTCTCGATGTTCAGGCGTCTGGACGTTCCCATCCTGGGGGTAGTTGAGAACATGAGCTACTTCCTCTGCCCCCACTGCGGGGAGAGGACCCCGATCTTCTCGGAAGGCGGTGGCAGGAGGATGGCGGACTCGCAGAAGGTCGACTTTCTGGGGGAGGTCCCCCTGGGCATCGAAATCCGAGAGAGCTCGGACGCAGGCACGCCCATAGTCTCCTCTTCCCCTGAGTCGGTGGGAGCGCTTGCCTTCAAGGACCTGGCGTTTAGGGTAGCCGGCCTGGTCAGCATCGTGGCCTACTCAAGGATGAAGGCATGAGCAGTGAAGAGAGGCTCCTAGTGAAGGCGGCACGCAAGAAAAAGGCACGGAAGAGGAGCAGAGGACCCTACAGGAAGGCGCGGGCGTAGGAGGAGATCGCCGCTATCGGACCGCGACTGCGTCGATTTCGACCCTGGCTCCCCTAGGCAGGGCTGCGGCCCCAACGGTCGTCCTCGCCGGATAAGGCTGCTCAAAGTGACGGGCGTATTCCTCATTCATGGCGGAGTACTCAGCGAGGTCCGCAAGGAACACTGTCGTCTTCACGACGTTGCGCAGTCCAAGGCCGGCGGCGCTGAGCACCGACTCTAGGTTGGTCAAGGCGCGCGAAGTCTGTGCGGCAATCCCTTCTTCCAGTCTTCCCGATGCCCGGTCTATGCCGAGCTGCCCTGCGCAATAGACGGCACCGGCGTCCACAGCCTGCGAATACGGGCCGGCTGGTTGAGGCGCCGAATCAGATTTGACTTCAGACTTCAACAGCAGGCCCACTCAATCCACCGTATATACCCACTCTGGAGGCAGTTGATACTACACGGTCTGGGGGGCGATAGGAACGTATGGGGGTCAGGTGCGGTCGGGAAGGGGTATCCTCATCGGTGGAGACCTGACCTTCCTGTGGTCGCACTTCTGAGGGCTGTGGGCGTAGCAGTAGGTGGCGCCACACACATGGCAGTTGTAGTAGAAGCCAATCCCGAGAGACCTTCCGCAGAGTCCGCAAGTGGGCACCGGCTTCTGAGCCTGGCTGATGTACATGCTTGTTCCTACGGTATTATTCGCCCCAGTTTCATTTAAGCGATTACGCAACAATTTCATAGAACAAGGTGGGAGTATCTCGAAAGTGTTCTTCACTTCTCACCGTATGCAAAGTGAAAGATTCGGGAGGGAGTCTGGGGGCGGGTTAAATCGATGCGCAAGGTCCCAAGGTGAATGGAGACGCCAGCCTGGGTCGCATATGATGACGCCGAAATCTCATCCTTGCCTGGTTCGCAGGAGTCAGGAGGTCACGCCGAACGAAGGGGCATCGTCCTCGAGTCCTACCGGGTCCCGCGAGACGTGGGTCCCGAGTCCTCGTCCCTGATCTCGATAGTCGAATTCGAGGATGCGTGCCATTACCACGTGAGGCCGCCCGAGCTTAGCGAGGCGGAAAGAGCGGCACTTGAGCTGCTGAAGACAAACCTGCGGACGTCGATTCCTTCGGAAGCGACGGGGCCAATAGAGGAGATTCTGGCCGAGTATCTATTGAGAGCGGCCTCCGAGCTCTCGATACGCGAGCACGTAGACGCGGCCAAGCCCAAGCTGCTCTACTACATGATGAGGGACTACGCCGGCTTCTGGGAGCTGGACCCCGTGGTCAACGACGACAGAATCGAGGAGATTTCGGTCACGCGTTACGACAAACCGGTGAGGGTCCTCCACAGGGACTTCAGCGACCAGGTCTTCATGAAGACGAACATAGTCTACCAGGACGAGGCCAGGCTCCAGGCCTTCATCAGAAGGCTTGCCCAGCTGGGAGGTACGTCGGTCTCGCTCGCACAACCTTCCCTTGAGGTCACCATACACGGTCTATCAGACAGGCGGGTCACCGCCACCCTCGGTGACGAGATCTCGAGGCCTGGCTCGACCCTTGCCATCAGAAAGCAGAAGGAGCGACCCATCACGCTCATGCAGTTGGCGTCTGAGGAGAGAGCGGGGCATCGCGCCCGCCACCACCTGGGACGACAGACATCCGTTCGCGCCTACGAAGAGGAACATTCGCACAAGACCCTGACGGTCTTGATGGCTGCATACTTCTGGCTCCTGCTAGAGAGGACCACGAACGTCCTCATCGCAGGGGAGACGAATTCGGGCAAGACGACCCTGATGAACGCCATTCTCGCGCTCGCCAACCCAAGGTCCAAGGTGGTGACGGCAGAGGACGTGCTCGAGATCAATCTGCCCGACCATCTCCACTGGCAGAGGCTCAAGACCCGTTCGCACAGGGCGGGGATTTCGCCAGCCTCCGGTAGGTACGAGTACTCCCTCGCCGACCTTCTCAAGCTCTCTCTGAGGTTCTCTCCGACGATCCTGAGCCTGGGCGAAATGCGCGGCGAAGAGTCGGAGACCCTGGCGGCAGCGATCACTCTCGGGGTCTCTACGATGACCACCATTCACGCGGAGAGTGCCGAGAGGTGCGTCCAGCGGCTGACGACGCCACCGATGAGGTTCGAAGCCGGGCACGTGCGCGACCTCACATCGATCGCCACCATGAAGAAGACGGCGCTTCCCGACGGGAGGATAGTCAGGAGAGTCGTCAGCGTCGACGAGATCCGTCCTCTGGATGGAGATGGGTTCGCAGTCCAAAATGTATTCAGGTACGACTACCCTACCGACTCCTTCAGCCCTACTACCCCAGGTGAGGTCCTGGACAGGAGCTTCAGGCTCAACGAGATAGCCAGTGCCTTCGGCTGGAGCCCGGCGCGGGTGCAGAGCAGCCTCACAACGAGAGCCGCCTTCATGTCTGAGAGGGTCGACTCGCGGGACTTCTCACCAGAGTCACTCTCCAAGATGGTGAGGGAATTCTCTGAGGGAGAGCTGACCGGAGAGGCGCAAAGCTGAGTCCTCCCTCGGCCAGGAGGCTCGGCGCCCTCCTGATGCGACCGGGCGTGATGAAGAGAGTTGCAGACTGGAGGCGACCCGTCTACGAGAAGCTTCTCGTGAAAGCCGGCAGGGAGGGCTACCCGGCTTCGATGGCTGCTCGTGCCGTGAGCAGGTCAGCCCTGAGCGCCCTCGTTGTCGTACCCGCAGGGATAGCTGGTTCGCTGTTGATCTGGGTTCCCATTGCCCTCTGCTGCCTGGCTCCCATCGTCATCTTCTTCGTCCCCGAGGCGCTGCTCAGGGATGCTGCCGCCCAAAGGAGGGAGAGGGTCGAGGCGGAGCTCCCGTTCTTTTCGATACTGGCAAACGTCCTGGGGACTGCGGGCGTGCCGCTCTACTCCGTCTTCGAGACCCTGGCCAAGAGCGACATCTTCGAAGCCATGCGCAAGGAGGCGCTCGTCATCAGAAGAGAGGTGGAAGTCTTTGGGAACAATCCCACATTTGCATTCGAAGTCGTCGCTGCTTACCATCCCTCAAGGAAGTTCGGATATTACTTGCTCGGATACTCGAGCAAGGTGCGGAGCGGCGGCGACGCCCCAGCATACCTCTCCGGGGAGAGCGGGTCTTTGCTGAGAGAGCTGGAGGAGAGGTGGGTCCGCTACTCTGCACGGGTCGGGGTTGTCGGGAGCCTCATGGTCACCATCTTCGGGGTCATCCCCCTCATGCTTCTCGTGGTAGGGTTCTTCTCGCCTGCTTCATCGATCTCAGTCCTCACCGTCTTCGCTTTCGTGGGGGTGCCGTTCCTGGCGACAGCCCTGGTCTTCATGACCGGCAGGATGCAGCCAGTGGGGGATGTGCCTCTGGAAGGCAGGCCCATGGAGGCTACGGTCTTGTTCTTCTCGGCGGCCGCAGGAGGGTGGTACCTGCATCTTGGCTGGCTCGCCCTGGCGGTCGCTCTTTCAGTCTCCTTCGGCTTCTACGGCCTCTCGGTCAGGAAGCAACTGGCAAGGATGAAGCAGGTCGACAGCTCGCTTCCCATGCTCTTGAAGGACCTGATGGACTACAAGCGTCAGGAATACGACCTAGGGAGGTCGCTGGCAGTCATCTCTTCCGAGGGATCCTACGGCCGCGCCCTCGATTCCGTCGTCAGGTCGGTGGCGGCCCAACTTCGTGCAGGAGTGCCTCTCAGCGAAGCGGTCGTCGACCCAGGGACCAGGCTGTCCAGGGTCGTCTTCTCAGTGCTTGCGAAGATGGGATACTCAGGAGGAGGCACGGTCGACACTCTCTTCCAGTTGACGCAATATGCGACCAAGGTAACCGAGATGAAGAGGAGCGCAGAAGCGGAGATGAAGCCGTACCTGCTGCTCTCATACCTCACACCCCTGCTTCTTGTCTTCGGGGTGACCTTCGTGGGGGGGATCCTCTCGTCGTTTCAGTCGCCCCTCCTGGGGCTGCCAGGGCATACCGGGCAATCGTCAGCCGGATTGGGCGGCCTAGTGGAGATCGCCGACGGCCTCATTGTCACCTCGGCGGCTGCTCTGGGTATTGTTGGCGCGAAGATTGCTGACCTGACTGTGAAGAACACGAACAGGGCAATGGTAAACGTGATCTTAGCAGCTTCCGCCGCGGCGCTGGCGCCATCGATCAATTTGACCGCGCTGTTACATGGCGGACTCTGACCTACATCTCCTTGGGAGTTAAATCGGTCATAGAACTCAAGGGCCGATGAAAATCACCAACAGACGCTCAGGAATCTCCCAGTCCTTGGACCTCTTCATCATAGTTGGCGTGGTCCTCGCGGTCGGCGGGATAGTAGCCTCGGCCGCGACAGGCTTGATCGGCTCGGCGACCTCCACACCGTCGCTCCAGCTCACTTCCTTCTCCCTCGTCGGGACCGTGGCAGGGACCGGCGGAACCTCAACCCTCAGCCTGACCTTGAAGAATGCGGGCGCATCGACCGTGTCGGTGGGAACCGGGTTCACGATCGCCATCGGAACCAACACCATCACCACCACAGTCAGCACGAGCTGCTCCGGGACAAGCCCAACCAGCTACGCAGGATCGACCGCCGTGGCTTGGACCTTCGCCTCCTCCCCGAATGCGTGCAACGTCGCGGGGACCGTCACCTCGTTCAAGTGGACTGGGCCTTCGACCGCAGTCTCGCTCGCTCCGGGACAACAGCTCACCTTCGCCGTCTCCCCGAGCACCTCGGGGGCAGGAGCTGCCAACCCCGCGACAACAGGCTCGCCATACCAGCTGACAGTCCTGAGCAACGGGCAGTCCATCATCCAGACCATAATTTCGCAGTAGGAGGGGCCGGAGTCTGCCCCTTCTCTGCCCCCTTTTTTCGTGCTCGAGCCCGCGCAAAGTGACACGGCCGGGCGTCAGCGAGTTGTATTCCGCGCTGCTGATGATGTCGCTTACTCTGACCTTTGGCACCACCCTGACCGGGCTGGCCTTGGGGCAGTTCGGGGCCGTCTCCAATTCCGGGTCCGTGGGCGCCTCGATCGACCAGCAGTCGTCGGGGACGCAGATCGCATATCTCTTTGACACGGTCTCCTCTCAAGCGGGCTGTCCGCTCTACGGCGGCGCGCCCGAGGGCACTGTGCTCAGCCTCACCATTTTCGACTACGGGTCAGCGAAGTTTACGCCGACGCAACTGGTGGTGAACTCGACCCTCTACTTCGGCTCGTTCCCCGCGTCCCTGCCAGGGGCAATGAGCACTCTGAGCCTGACGCTCACGCCTTCGGGGAGCTGCGCCCATCCTTCAGGACAGACAGTTCTCTTGGTCGACACGAACGGAGACGAGGTCCAGTTTGCGACCTAACAACAGAGGGGTCTCGACCTACCTCCAGACCTTCATCCTGCTGTCGGTTGCCCTCGGCGGCTCCTTTGCGGCATTCAGGGCGGTGGCGTACTATCCGACGGTGATCTCGGGGCCCAGCCTCTCCATCTCAAACGCGGAGATAGAGCAAGGCGCGGGTGTGGCCATCGAGCGGGTCACAGTATCTAACACAGGACCCGGTCCCTTGACATCGGTCTATGTCCTGAACCCCGGCGCCTCGCCGGCCCTGGGGTTCTGTTACTATGCCTGGAACCCCGCGACCCAAGCGAGCATCGCAACCAACTGCCCCGCTGGAGGGTCCAACCCAAGCCTCGTGCAGCTCCCGTTCGGGATCGGGAGCGGAGGCTCGGCGGTCATCGAGCTGACCCTCTTCAGTGGGAGCGCGTTTGCCGCAGGAAAGACCTACACGGTCATCGTCGGAGGCACACCTGCTTCTCAGACCTTCCTCAGAATAACGGCGTTGGCGGGATGAGGGTTCTCGTCTTACGCAGGCGAGGAGTCTCGAGCGTCCTCGGAGTCTTGTTCCTGGCCCTGGTCTTCCTCGTGGCTATAGGAACCCAGACCTACCTGTCCGGCCTGCAGGCTCAGTCTTCACGGGCGCAGGGACAGGCGGCGCAAAGGGACTCGCAGCGCGCCCGAGAGGGGATAGACTTCGGAGGCGGCCCCTCCAGCCTTTCTGCGACCAATACGGGAGCCGCCACGGAGACAGAAGTCGCAATGATAATGAAGTTCGAGAACGGCACGATCTACAACCTGAACCAAGGCTCCACCCCTGTCTTCTCACCAGTCTCGCTGACCGCCGGGGGGAGGGTCCTCCTTCAGCCCCTGGTGCCGTCTGGTACCTGCACGCCCGGGACTGCCACCTGCCTCTCGAAGTTCAACTCCATCGTTTCGGGAGGAGCCGTCCCGGGAAGGGAACTCGGGCTGGTCACGTCGCTGGGGAATGTCTTCTGGTACCAGCCGAGCGGGGGCAGCCTGGGTCAGGGAAGTGGCCAGTTCTTTCACATTGGGACGCCTCAGTCGACGAGTGCCACCACCTGGACTGCGATAGCGGGCCTTTCCTTCACGGGGTCGGCAAACACCTTCTACGAGGTTGAGCTCTACCTCGGCTACTACCAGTCCGTCGGCGCGAGTCAGGGAGTCTTCTTTTCCATAGGCGTCCCCTCGGGTACTACGTTCCTCTTCTGTGGAGGCATGTTCTACTCCGACCCGTCCTTCTCGACGGGGGGACATGCAGGCGAGGAGTGCACGGGCGGCCCCAGCACTTCGCTCGGGCCCACCACGAACACCCAGACCACCTGCATTGCGTCGGTGGGCGCCTGTCAGTTTGCCGGAACAGCGATGGTCGCGTTCGGAGCCACGGCAGGCCAGTTCCAGGTCCAATTCGAGACGACCCCAGGGGACACTGCGACCGTGATGGCTGACTCGACCCTCATCGTGAACGCAGCTGCTTAGGCCCCTCCGGGGCTACGCACGGAGCTCGACCTGTTCCTTGAAGAACCTCCGGGTCGTCCCGCTCTCCGGGGAGTCGAACGGGTCGACGGTCACGACTACCGGAAGGTGCCTGACGGCATGGCCGAGCAGGAGGCACATCCTGGGCGGGAGCGTCCGGACGATTGCCTTGACAGTGTCCGCGTCGGCCATCGAAGCCTGAGAGACGAGCGCCAGGTCGGCGTCGTTGCTGAAGCTGTACAGGAAGATGTTGTCCACCTGCCTGTAGATCTTCTGGTCGATGGCGTCTGGTTGGTTGGTAACGAAGACGGTGAAGACCCCGAAGTGGCGCATCCTCGTTATGAGGTCCTCCCAGTAGGTCTCCCTGAGGTAGAGGTGGGCCTCCTCGGCGAAGAGAAAGACAGGGGGCACCTTCCTGTGCTCGAGCAGCTCGACGACCTTGGAGAGCATCAGTTCCACGACCATCCTCCTGTTCATCGGCGAGATACCGCTCAGCGAGATGACAAGGGACCCTCCCTCGGGATTGAGGCTGAAGAAGTCCTGGAGGTCGAACTTCGCCGATTCCGAGTCGGTGAAGAGCCCGCAGGAGGCGAGCGTATGGAACCTAGCGAAGAGAGCGTCCCTCACGAACTCGTTGCACCTCCACTGGTGGATGGCGGCCTCGAGGGTAACAAGCGAGAGCTCGTCCCGCGAGTCCAGCTGTTCCCAGATCTTCACGAACTCTCTGAGTGACGTCCCTGGCATGTCCAGGGAGTGCGAAAGCAGGTTGGTGATGGACCTGAGGCCCACTGTAGAGAGGGAGAACCTGAGCTCGCGGCCAGGGCGGACGACTTTCACCTTTCCGCTCTCCGAGGTCCTCGAGCCGTCGCGCCTCTGTCCTATCGCGCCGTATTCGTCGTTGAGGTCGAAGACTATCGAGTAGGCTCCGTGGGAGAGGAGCCCCCTCAGGAGCATCTTGGCCAGGTGAGACTTGCCAGACTCCTTCCTCCCGGTGATCACGGTTATCCTCCCGTCAAGGGCTTCGGCCGAGATGGCGAACCTGGACTCCGCGTCGACCGTTCCCAGCTTGATCTCCCTGCTCCCCAGCGGAGGGAGCGCGGAGGTCAACTCCTCCACAAGGAGCCTTGTGACGCTCGTCGTCGTCCTCGACGGCATCCAGTCGACCCTTGGCGTCAGCCTTCCTCTCGATATCGTGCCGCGGGCCTTGCAAAGAAGTATTCTCATGTCCCTGATCAGGGTCGAGATGGTCGCCAGGTCTGCCGGGTCCGATGTGACGCCCGGGGCTGACGCGGATAGGATCTCCTCTCGGGCAATCTCCTCCTCGACCCCCTCCACGTCGAGATATCTCTCGTCGTACACCTGGAGGACGAGGCTCCTCTGAGCTTCCGCAGCCACCAGGTAGTCACCGACCCGCGCCTGTTCTCTCGCCGAGGCGACGACCAGGATGTCCCCTCCTTCTTTCTTGAGTATCCTCGAGCTAGGCCCCTCCCCTGAAACCTCCCAGCGCGATCCTCCTCACCGGGAACGCTGGAACCTGTCGGAGGCCGAAGCGCCGCATGACGAAGGCCTTCAGGGCCTGGTCGTCCGCCTTCGAGAAGATGGAGAGGTGATGGGCCACCTTGAGCGACTCCGGGTAGCCCGAAGAGAAGGCGTCGTTCCACAATAGGCTCCCAAGGACCCTCTCGAGGGCTACGCCTCTTCGCGGGACGTCCAGCCTGAAGACCAGGCCCTGGGGGGAAAACTTCGCCAGGACGCTGTCGATTGGACCCCCGTCGACTAGATAGTAAGATGGGGTCTCGCACTTTGACAAGGCCCCGACCAGGCGTTCCGAGAAGATCAGGCCGCTTGACTTTGAGAAGCCCACAAGCGTATTCCCTGCTCTCCAGTTCCTGGCCGAAGAAGCATGGATCGCGCCCATGGGATGCTTCAGCGAACCGTCGGAGAGGACGGTCACCTCTTCGCCCTCCTCCATTATTGCGCGGATCACGCGTTCCTCGACCAGGTTCCTGATCACGCGTTCTGCCACCGTGTGGTCGGACAAGAGGAGTTGCATCTCTGGCGATGAG
Organism: archaeon; assembly: GCA_016432545.1. Classification (NCBI taxonomy): domain Archaea; species archaeon. The sequence goes on along the minus strand of CP066694.1, from coordinate 257,011 downwards.
GACCCGCTTGGTATCCCCTCCAAGCCGTCGGGAGAAGCGTAGACCAGCAGCGGGCCCAGCCTGAAGAACCTCCGGAGCTTGCCGTCGAAGGACAGACCAACCGCGGTCCTCGCGGCATAGAGGGCGCCTTTCGGGGTCTCACCGACGAGGACGCACGTCGAGTCGACGGACGCGACCGGCCGCCCTTCTTTGAGGGGAACTATGCACCCAGGGGCAAGGTCTGAGTCCGTCGACTCGAAGTACGGATACAGTTCCTTCCCGTATCGGCTGAAGACGAAGTGCTTGCCGGAGAGCTCGCTCTGGGCGTGCCCCGAGAGTTCCTCAAAGGCCTCCTTGAACTCCTGCGCTAGGGAGGTAAGGAGGTCCGGCTGGTCGCTGTCGGGAAGGCTTAAAATACTGTTGGTCATGTTGGCCACCAATAGGTTGGCTCGAGAGATTAATAAGAATTGCGCATGTTGGCCAATAGCAATAGCAGGGAAGTCGTAGTGAGCGACGAACAGAAGCCTTCCAGCGTGACCGTGAGGCTCAAGAGGGGAGCCTGGGAGGTAGAGATCACCTCCCCGGAGGGCAAGATTCAGCAGGCGGTGGAGAGCGTGCTTGCCGGAATGTCCTCGAAGGGCCCTTCTCTGATCGAGCCGGAGCCCGCAAAGGCGGACCAGAGGAGGTTCGAGACGTGCAGAGGGCTACTGAACACAATTTGGAGCGAGGGATGGTTCGCGGCCCCCAGGTCGCTGTCCGAGGTCCACGAGGAGATGAGCAGGAGAGGGTATCACTACGACAGGACGGCCGTGGCGCACACCCTGGTGGACCTCGTGAGGGAGGGCACCCTCTTCAGAGACGGGAGCATGAGGAACTATAGGTACGTCCAGAAACAACCGTTGAGGACGCTCCCAACGGGCACCGGCTGAGAGTGGCGGAATGTGTAAGTTCCCTGTTGAGCCAGGCTCTAGTCCGTCCTTCGCGACGTTCCGATTCCCTCGACCCCCGAGGTGAACCCGATTCCTGCATTGTCCCGGAACACCTCTGCCATTTTCTCATAGAGGTCAAGCGCTTGCTTGCCCTTGTCCGTCAGCCGAAAGAGGTTGGTGCTTGGATCTCTCCTCAGGAATTGGCGTCCTTCGAGGAAAGGGATGTACTCCCTTACCTGCGCGCCCGACAAGTAGGCCGAAAAGACAAGCCTTGACTTCCGCGCCCCGGGACCCGAAGCGGCCCTCAACAGCGCCGCGATTATGTCAGACCTGCTCCGATACTTCGTTCGTTTCAGCCTCGGAGGCGGGTTGTACTCGAGGAGAGATAATGAAAGGCATTTTAACGGAAACACAGCCCGACGTTCAAAACAGCTGAACAGGCACTTGGGGTGGCGGACGCACCTATTGCTTAAACTTCTTGGAGAGCTGTTCGGCGAGCCTATAGGTGCCGAGGGTTGCAATCCTGTACTTCCCTCCCGAGTCTGAGCTGATTCTCTCAACCAAGGCGGTCTTCGTGAGCTCGCTGAGCCTTGAGCTTATGGTCTTCGCATAGAGTCCGGTCGCAGCCTCTATCTCGCCTACGCTCATCGCGTCTGAGCTCACCTTGCCGCTGAGGCTCGCGATCCTAGAGGCCACGAGCTGGAGAAGGATCGTGTCCCTGTCGCTCAGCTTCCTGTCCTGGGACCAGACTCGCGGCCCCTCGGGAGTGACCCTCACGAAGTCCTTGAACATCAGCACCAGGTCGTTAAGCGAGTGGTTGACGGTGATCGCCCCTGCGAGGTCCATGTTGGGTATCTCCTTTGAGACGAACTCGTGAAGCGACCTCATGACGACCTCGGGAGAGCCCTTGAACTCGAGCCTGGAGTCGCCGTAAACGACGACTACGGAGAGCTCTCTCTCGGTGGACATAGTGAGCTAGGACCTCGATGCGCCGAGCCGGGTGGGGTTAAATTAGTTTGTGCGAGGCACTACTATTTCGCCGGGACCCGCGATGATTCCTGGGGTCGAGAGGCGGGAGACTCCGGACGAGGTGTAGACGAACTCACCGTCTGCCGCCTTGAACCGCCTTATCTTCGTGGCTTTGGCGAGGCGCAGGAGAGCGACCGCTACGGACTGTTTTGGATAGTTCAGACCGTAGGATTGAAGGACCTCCCTAACGTCCGAGAGCTTCCTCTTCTCGCGACCCCATGGGTCTGAGAAGAACTTCTCGATCACGTCCGAGAGAGAGTCACTCTTGTCGAGCGCGACCGAAGGCATGTCCTCTTGAGATGCCGCATCAGTCATCGGCGCGAGGTCTGCCTGCTTCCGCTGCGGCCCACCCAGAGGAGGCTGGGCCTCTGTCGGGAGCTTGGAAATCATGACGGGGATCAGGTCGATGACGTCCTTGAGCTGCTCGGGGTCGGCCTCGACCTCAGCCTCTGAACTGCCGAGCCTCACCTTGATGCGTGCCATCTCAGGAGAGCCGTTTCGGGCGAGCCGCACATTTAAGCCTAGACCTTGACGCGGAAGTCTTCCCTAACAGTGGTCAACACGAGGTGGGTGTTCGCCCTCTCGACGAAGGGCATCGTCAGGAGGCCCTTTGTGAACACGCTCAACTCCTCCCTCTCCTTGAACTTCACGACCACGATGCCGTCGATCTCCCCGGTCACGTCATAGACCGCACAGACTCCAGGAAGCTTTGCAATTTCTCTCTCCATTTCAAGCAGCTTCCCCTTCGAAACAAGGATCTCTGTGACTGCAGTGAGCTCGTACCCCAGCTTCTCAAAGTCGATGTTTGCCGAGTACCCCCTGATGACCCCCAAGTTCTGCAATTTCTCCACGCGAGAGATGACCGTCGTGGGCGACACACTCAGTTCGTGCGCGAGCTCTCTGTATGACAGCCTCGCGTTGGCCATCAGGGCCCTAACTATCTTGAGGTCGAGCTCGTCGGTGCTCAATCGTCCAGATTTGCCCACGGCGGCCCGGGAAGCAACTGCACCTTTGTCCAGCGAATGAGCGAAGCGGTGAGACAACGTCCATCTTTCTACGGGGGAGGCTTATATCTGTTTGAAAACAGAAGTCGGATGTTGACATACAAGATCACAGAGGATGGGAAGTTCGTCAAGAGGTCCTTCACGCCCTCCGACGTCCTTGAGATGGTGAACAAGCAGGATGTGAAGTTCGTCGATTTGCAGTTCACAGACGTCCCGGGGAGGCTCCGGCACGTGAGCATCCCCTCAGAGATGATCCACGAGAAGATCTTCTCTGAAGGCGTCGCCAAGCTGGACGGCTCTTCCGTAAGGGGATTCGTCGACATCCACGAGTCCGACATGCTGCTCGTCCCGGACGCTTCGACTTACGGCATGGTTCCTTGGATTGACGAAAGCGTGCGCACCGCACGTCTCATCTGTGATGTGCGCTCGGGGTACGGGGCCGGAAGGTTCAGCAGGGACCCGAGGCACGTGGCACAGACAGCCGAAGCGAAGATCAGAGAGGCAGGCTTCAGCGACTCCTTGTGGGGCCCCGAGGTAGAGTTCTTCGTCTTCGACAGCGCGACGTGGGAGGCCAACGACCCCTTCAGCTCCGGGTTCAAGATCAGCTCGAGGGAGTCAGCCAACGAAGCCAGGGGCACCAACTTCCCTATCCGATTCAAGGACGGTTACTATCCTGCGCAGCCGATTGACACCCTGAGCGACTTCCGGGGCGTCTGCGTCAACTATCTGAGGGAGGGCTTCGGGGTTCTCTGCAATGCTCACCATCACGAGGTCGCGACCGCTGGGCAGTGCGAGATCGACATGTACCGGGATGAGCTGGTCACCATGGCCGACAGCGCCGTGACGTACAAGTTCGTAACGAAGAACGTGGCCTCGAAGATGGGCCTCATCGCGTCGACGATGCCAAAGCCGATCTTCGGAGACAACGCGGTCGGGATGCACATACACTCGAGCCTCTGGAAGGGAGGAAGGAACGCCTTCTTCGACCCGGGCGACGCCTACGCGGAGATCAGCCAACAGGCAAGATACTACATCGGAGGAATCATGGAGCACAGCAGGGCTCTGTGCGCGATCGTGGACCCGACCACTAACTCCTACCACAGGCTCGTGCCAGGGTACGAGGCCCCGGTCTACATCGCCTGGAGCAAGATGAACAGGTCTGCCAACGTCAGGATCCCGGCCTACGAGAAGGGTTCCGAGGGCGCGAAGAGGGTCGAATTCAGGACCCCGGACCCGTCTTGCAACCCGTACCTGGCCTTCGCGGCAATAACTGCGGCGGGTCTGGACGGGATGCGCAAGAAGACCGACCCCGGCGACCCTGTCGACGAGGACATCTACAAGCTGACGGCGGAAAAGAGGAGGGAGATGAAAGTCGGCGAACTCCCTGGGAGCCTCAAGGAGGCGGTCGAGAGCCTCAAGAGCGACTCTGGGTTCCTCGAGGGGATCTTCCCCAAGGACCTGGTGGAGGTCATGATGGAGCTGGAGATGGAGGCGTACAGGGCCGTCTCAGCCAGGCCGCACCCATACGAGTTCTATCTCTACTTCGACATATAGGTTCATTATTGTCGAGAGTCAAAGGGGTACCAGCAACTCTCGGTGATTTCGACGAGTTGAACAGTTATTAGGTATGTGAGCCGACGCTCTTTGGGCTAATTACGAACTTATCTTATAGGATTCCGCTGGCAATACTGCTTCTCTCAGGAACTGTCGCAGGTGGCACAATTCCTGTTGTTGCAACGGCCCTGACTTGCGGAATGACAGTCTCAGGATCAATAGTGTTGTCGGACGACATCGGGCCATGTTCAGGTGACGGGCTCAAGATCGGGGAAGATAGCACCAATGTTGACTGTAAGGGTCACTCAATTACGGGAACCCAAGGGTACTTGTCAAGCGGAGTAAACCTTTCCAGGTATGATGGAACTACACTTAGGAACTGTAAGATTTACTCATTTTGGTTCGGGGTCTATCTCGACTCATCATACAACTCCTTGATTGGGAACACGGCGACCAACAACTTCTTTGGATACTTTTCTGGACAACGTTACTTCTCCAACGGATCAGCTTCGAGCTCATCACTTTCGGGAAACTACTTCACGTCCAACAAAGCGACCTTTGCCCTCGGGGCCGGGTTCGAATTCCTCAATGGAAATGGCTTTGTCCTAAGCAAAAACACTGCCGATTCCAATGGCATCGGGTTCTTTTTGGCTGGCGACTACTTTACTGTCACAAGGAACACGGCTTCGAATGGGGGTGAGGAGGGCTTCTTCATTATAGGATCACACAACACATTCAATGGCAATCTTGCCAGACTGAATGTGCTCAATGGTTACGAACTCTGGCATGCCTCGACGAACTCCTTGAAGAATAACCTTGCGAGCAACAACGCTGGAAACGGCTTTCTCTTGGCAAACGCCGACGATAACAGCCTAATCAAGAACTCAGCAACTTCGAATGGCCATTCGGGTCTAAACCTAACTAACTCAATGGGAAACTTTCTAACTAAGAATACAGCAAAGTCAAACGGCGTAAACGGGATTGCAGTCTTGAATTCGTCGTCCAACGCCATAGTGGGGAACAGCGCCACCAAGAATGTCTTTTCAGGTATAACTCTCTATACTTCGCATTCGAACTATCTAAAGGGAAATACTGCCAGCAAGAACCTCAGATCAGGGATCACGCTCGCTTACTCGTCCACGAACAATACGCTCGTCAAGAACTCAGCGCTGGGTAATTCAAACCATGGTTTCTATTTCCTGTACTCGGCCTCAAACATAGCATTAACAAACGTGGCGAAAGCCAATGGCATTGACGGCTTCAACATGTGGTTCTCCAATGCGTCATCGCTGGGTGGTAATTCGGCCATGAAGAATGTTAGGCAGGGTTTCTTTTTCCACTTTTCGTCTCAGAGTCAGGTTTTCGGAAATACAGCAAAGAGCAACCTCGACAATGGATTCTGGGTCGAGGGGTTATCGATTGGAAACACATTCAGTGCGAATTCGGCGGACGGGGACTCAACCTATGGCTACTTAGACACCACCTCTGGGGCGGGCTCCTTGGGCACAGCCAACTTCTACTCGATTGACGAGTGTCATGGGAACCTAGTGGCAGGATCCTCACCAACAGGGGCGTGTACTCCCCAACCATAGCGAGTGATTCCCTCTTTGGACGGGGTGCGCTGGAGTCTCCTTTGTTTTCCACGGTTAGCTCAATCCCACCGTCAAAGTCGTAAACATAGGTTCTCGGAATGCGGCCGACTGCGTCTCTTTGGATGTTCCTGACGTGGCCATCTCGAACGTGGGACTTGTGCCTAAGGGAGCGTTCCCGCCAATCCCTTACCTACGAGTCCTGTCTCCACTTCAACTGTAGCTTCCGTAGACGTTAGGGGCCCTACAAGTGAACCGGTCTAGGTTTGCCTAATGTGTTGAAGGACAGACTTTGGGGGTTACCTCGCCTGCGACCGGGAAAAAAGGCGACAACAACAACGTCTCCCTTCAAGTGGGAACAGCCTCCGTTGAGTGAGGATAAATTGGAATACACGAGCGAGCCAGTGACCGTGGTCGTGACCGCCGGCTGAGTCTCAGTAGTCGCAGTCGTGAGGAGGACCGTCTCTGTGACCGGCGGCTGGGTCGTGGTCTCGGTCGTTGAAACGAAGTTGGTCAGGAAGACGGTCGAAACAATGCTGATGCTCGTGTTCAGGTAGGCCGTAGCAGTGGTCGTCACGGTGATAAACTTTGGCGGGTTGCTCCTGCATGGGCTCGTCGTCGCGGCCCCGGCCGAGAGCGCGTTGAATGCAACTGCTGTAGGCAGAATCAGGGCGGCAGAGAGGGTCAAGGCTTGACCCAGCTTCTTTACTGGTCGGTTTGGCATGTCTTGGTAAAGGACAGGTCTGAAGACCTCTCTTAAACGACTTACAAGACCTTGGAGAACCGCCGTGACGCCCGTTTCAATCCGTAGGTTCAAGTGCGGAGAGTGAGACTCCTGGGGTATGGACAGCGCAAACTCGAGGCGGTCAGGGAAGTGAGCGTAGACAAGGTCTCAAGGAAGGCCAAGGAGACGCTCAAGGTCCTGAAGGAGGCGGTGGAGAATGCCCAAGAGACAGTCAGGAAAGAGGTAGACAGAGCCGCACCATCACTGCAGAAGTCCATGGACTCCTCGCTGGACTCGGCAGCCAAGGGCTTCAGCTCCGCCATGAAGACCATCGACACAACGACCGAGAGAGAACAACTTGGGCTCTTGAGAGCATACAGGAAGTTCCTCTCAGGACAGTCGGACTACGTCGACTCGAGGGTGAGGTCGCTTGAGGAGAGGTCCAGAGCCAAGAAACCTGCAGCCTGAGGCGCACTTCGCACCCGTTCTATCCCTGAGAACGCCCGTTCTGAGGGATGGGATTAACCATCCTGCCCTCTATACGTGGGCTTGCAAACGATGAAAACGTCAAACGGAACAAACGAAAGCCAAGCCAAGAATGGGAAGGTCCTGGCACTCGCGTGCTTCGCCCTGATGCTAGCAGGCACCGGCGCCATCCCCGGCGCGCTAGCCGCCTCAGGATTCAACAACGTGCAGATCATGATTTCCACGTCGCAGTCGCTCGCCTACACCTACTCTGTCACGGCGTACAACCTGACAGGCACCCAGGTGGCCAGCTACCAGAGCCAATTCCCCGCGGCAGCCTTCGAGCTTCCCTCAGGGGAGTACCTCTTCACGGTGAGCGCGGTCTACCAGCAATGGGGCTCATGCTACTGCGTGTCGCCCGCCGGGGCTTCGACAACGACCGTTTACTCGAACGGATCCACCGAGGCCTTCGTGAAGCCGTACCAACCACAGTCCGAGTATGGATACCTCGTCCAGAACGTCAGCGCCTCGGGCACTTACACTATCACCACACAGAACACCTCTGCCCTCTCCACGGTCCCAGTCACTGTCAAGACCACATTCGTGAACGGCACCGCGGCAGCAGGAGTCTCGGTCTCCGCCTCGGTAGTCGGGCAGTGGTACTACTGGTGGGGTTCGGACTCGAAGACAACGATGTACGCGCAGACGGGATCCGACGGGGTCGCATCGCTTGTGATCCCACGCGCGCCCGCTGTTGTGACCGCCTGGGGCTGGCTCCCAGTCACGCTGGACAGCAGCCATTCGACCGTGGTGAAGAACATCGGCGGCGAGGACATCAACGTGACTGTCTACTGGCAGCCAAGCTACGTGGGACTCTCAGCGTCTGCACTGGTCCTTCCACCCTCGAACAGCCTCGACCTCGTGCTCCACTATCAGCAACCGAGCTACTGGGCAATGCCGATGGGCGCATCGTCCGGCACTTTCACCAGTGGCGGCACAGTTGGGACAGTGGCCCGGCAGCCCACAGGGATTCCGACCCTCGTGAACCAGGGATCCCAGAGCGGAGGCAACCAGTACTATCTTCCGAAGAGCATACCCTCCCTTGACGGCAGCCAAGGGCCCACGTCTCAGAGCGGAGCGCAGGGCGGGTTGGGGATGACGCCCGCCTCGATCCTCGCGAGCGGGGTAATCTTCGCGTCTTTGGTGGTCGCAGGCCTGGCTTCGAGAAGGAACAAGAAGTCTCCCCTGGGCAGCTAGCCCGGGGGGCTCCCCACTTTCCTATCCAGAGCCTCTAACCTCGTCCATCTTCTTCTTCAGAAGGCGGCTCACGAGTGCGCCGTCAGCCTTCCCCCTAAGTTCGCGCATCAGCTCACCCATCAACGGCGAGAATGAACGCTCACCTCTCTCCAGAATTAGTCCCCTATCTCTGGCGATTACCCTCTCAATCGCAACCAGGACCTCTTCCTCCCCGACGGCGCCCAGACCCAGGGCGACGACAGCTGACTCCACGTCCGCGGAGGAGCCCTTCGCAATCGCCCGCATCACGTCGATGGCAGCTTCCTTTGCAAGCCGTCCGCTTCCTATCAGCGAGATTACCTCCTCGAGGACCTCCAAGCCCAGCGGCTCAAGCGCGAGCCCTTCTCTCGCCAGCCTCGTGGGCGCTTCGGCGAGGATGGACGCAGCGACCGACGGCTGGACCCCGGTCTCCTTCGTGATCCTCTCGAAGTCCTCCTCCAAGTCAGAGTCGTAGACCTTGAGGGCCATGTCCCTGCTCAGGGTGTACTCGCGTTCGAGCCTGACCACCTCTGAGTCCCAACCCTTGGGGAGCGAGCGCCTTGAGAGCTCGAGCCTCTCAGGGTCCATGACGATCATTGGGACATCTGTCTCCGGGTACATCCTCTGGGCCCCGGGCCTTGGTCGAAGATACCTTGTCTCGCCGGAGTCTGTCGCCGCCCTCGTCTCTGCAGGCACCCCAGCGGTTGCCGCCTGCAGCCTCAAGACGATTCCTGCACAGACAGCCTCGGCCACGCCTCGCGGTCCGGCCACGAGGACGAAGCCACTCCCCTTGTGTCCGCCGAACTCTGCGTGCAGGCTTGCAGCCTCGGCGCTTGAGACTCCCTGCTTCTCGAACTCGTCGGAGTGAATCACCCCTCCGAGGCCGCTCGCGCGAGCGACGTCGGCGATCTCCTTGCCGAGCCTGACCCCGGGACTCGGCTCCCATCCGAACATCCCCTGGAACCCCGGAGCCGCCACGCACAGCACGGCCGAGTTCCTAGCCAATTCCTTGCTGAGCACCGAGGACCTTGTGCTCGAAAATAGCCTCGTCACTTCCTTTGTCGCAAACCCACTCGTAGCCGCTCCGCGTTTCTTCAGCTCGACCGCGGCTTCCTGGAGTCCGACCTGTCTCCTCAGCTCGTACTCGACGACCTTCGGGATCAACTGCAGCCTCTGGACCCCCTTGACCTCCACGACCCTGCCGCCCGCCACGGAGATGTTGAGGTCCTGCCTGATGGTGCCCAGTCCCCTGGCTACGCGCTTCGTCGAGCGGAGGATCCTCCCGAGCTGGAGTGCGACGCGCCCCACGAACTCGGGGCTCCCTTCGACGGGGTCTAGGGCCACTTCAACGAGGGGGACCCCAAGCCTGTCGAGGGCGAACCTCCTCTTCTTCGAGTCTTCTCCCAGGATCCTCGCCGCGTCCTCTTCCAGGGTTACCGACTGGACCCCCACCCTGACACCATCGACTTCGATCGACCCCCCCAGGCCCACCGAGGCGGTCCTCTGGAACCCGGTGGTGTTGGAACCGTCGATCACGATCTTCCGCATGACATGGACCTCGTCGATCACCTTGGAGCCCAAGATCTGTGAGGCAATGACGGCGGTCTCAAGCGCTCCCTCGTTGATCGGGTGCGGGGGCTCCTCGTCCGCTTCCACGAGGCACGCGGACTCAGGGCTCCAGTGGTACTGGTTGACCCTGTGCCTCGAGAATTCGAAGACGGCTGCGGGGTCTGTCTTCCCCGTCTCGCTCTGGGCAGGCCTGAGTGTCCTCTCGAAGGAGAGCGGCAGGTCTTCGGACTTGACCGCCGGGCAGGAGCAGAAGAGCTTGTGCCCCGATGCCAGCTGCTGGTGGATCTCAAGGCCCACCTTCATTCCCGTAGAGGGTCGCTCTTGGGGCAATTTCCCACTAGGACAGAGTCCTTGAAGTCGTCTCGCCCTGCAGGTTCCTCCTCATCAACTCCGCGGCCCCTTTGGAGCTCTTCGAATTTCGGAGCGCCCACATCGCCTTTACGAGGGCGGTCTCGGGGAGCATGTCCTCGAGGGGGACGACCCCAGCTTCCAGCAGGTCCCTCCCCGTGTCGTAGACATTCATGTTCACCCTCCCGTTTAGGCACTGGGAAGTCATGCAAACCATCACGCCGCCCTTCACAAGCCTTCGGATGCCCGCCAGGGCGTTCGAGCCCACATGGCCGAGCCCCGTCCCTTCGAGGACGAGGCCCTTGAGGCCCTCCTTCCCTGCCCATGAGAAGATCGAAGGCTGCATTGAGGGATGCGACTTGATCAGCGAAACGCGAGAGTCGAAGCCCGGCCTCGGATGGAACGCCTTGATGTCGCCGCGCGGAGGGAGGGCGGCGTCCGTGCCTTCGAGCCTGCCTCCTCGCCAAAATGACGCAGGAGGGACCCCTATGGACTCGAACGCGTCGCGGCTGCTCGTGTGGTCCTTCCTGACCCTGGTGCCCCTGTGGAGGGCAACGGTGTCATCGCTCTCGTCGAGATGCATGGCGACATAGACGCCCGAGAAGGGGGCAGTGGCAGCCGCCGAGACGCCCGCTACGAGGTTCAGGGGACCGTCCGAGGATGGCCGGTCGGAAGACCTCTGTGCTCCCACCAGGACCACCGGGATAGGGACCCCGGACAAGGCGAAGCTGAGCGCAGCGGCTGAATATCCCATAGTGTCCGTCCCGTGGGTCACCACTACGCCGTCGACGCGCGAGGCGACAGCCGCAACGACCCTCCGGGCGATCTTCGTCCAGTGCGAGGGCCCGATGTTCTCGCTGAAGACGTTGAAGAGTATCTCTGTCTGTAGCCTCGCGAACTTGGAGAGTTCAGGAACCAAAGAGTGAAGCTCGCTTGAGGTCACCGCAGGGTGGACCGCCCCGGTCCTGTAGTCTACGCGGCTGGCGATGGTGCCGCCCGTTCCCAGAACGAGCACCTTGGGAAGGGACGTGTCCGCCTTGGGTGGCTCGGGGGCAGAGAATGACGGCTTCTCACCCTTTGCGACGACCCTGACTGAACGGAGGGACCTTGGAGAAAGCCCGATGTTGTATCCCGACGGGAGCTTGATCACGACTGCGTCCGAGGCCGAGCCGGCGTATCTCGGGACCAGCGTACCTGTGACCTTCCCCCAGTCGGTGTCGGCAGAGAGGACGTCGCCCACTCGAGCCTTCGCCCCCTTGAGGAGTCTGAGGGCCACGCCCGAGTACCCGGGCAGTTCGTCCATGCAGTCCGAGGAGAGGCAAAGCGGTCTTAAAGGATTCCTTGAATTTCTCGACCGAAAGGTTATTGATGATATGGCCGGCAGAGGTCGCGACCAACCCAGTAGGTGCCATGTTTGACAGACTCGTACTCAGTTGAAGTGACAGACCTCCGCAGGGAGTTCAAGAGCAAGTCAGGGCCAGTGGTGGCAGTAGACGGCATCAGCCTGAACGTGGGGCAGGGAGAGATCGTCGGGGTCCTGGGGCCGAATGGAGCAGGGAAGACAACGATGATCAGGATCCTCTCGACCCTCCTCCTTCCGACCTCGGGCTCGGCCAGGGTGATGGGCTTCGACGTAGAGCACGAGCCAGAGAAGGTGAGGCACGTGATCAACATGGCCAGCGGGGCCGAAAAGGCGGGGTACGACTTCATCAGCGCAAAGCGCAACCTCTGGTTCTTCTCGCAGCTCTACGGGATCCCGAGCGAGGTCGCGGAGAAGAGGATCAACGACCTCTCCGAGATGCTGGGCCTCACGAAGTACCTGGACAGGAAGTTTTACGCGCTGTCCACTGGGTACAGGCAGAGGGCCACCATAGCGAGGGCATTCATCAACGACCCGAAGGTCGTCTTCCTGGACGAGCCGACGATAGGCTTGGACGTGATGACGGCCAGAAGCATCAGGGAGTTCCTCGACCGCGAGGCAAGAGACAAAGGAAGGACCATCATGCTCGCTACTCACAACATGGCCGAGGTGGAGGCGATCTGCGACAGGGTCGCGATCGTGGACAAGGGTAAGATGATCGCTGACGGCACGCCCTCGGACCTCAAGAAGTCCCTTGGGGTCCCGGCCCTCGTCATGGAGGTCGCCCCTGCCATAGGCAACATGGACATGCTAACGCAGGTCCCGGGGGTGAAGGGATTCACCTCCTCGACCGACGAAGAGAGGGGACTCTCCACCGTCCAGGTGGTAGTCGAAGACGACGCTGCAGCCCGCAAGGCCGAGGAGGCGATCCAGTCGGACGGCCACAAGGTCGTGGCCTCGTGGCGGAAGCAGGCCACCCTGGAGGAGGTCTTCGTCGCGCTCGTAGGCAGAGGCTTCAAAGAGAGGGAGGAGCAAGATGGCCGTTAGCCCCTGGATCAGGACGATGCGCGCCCGGGCGCTGGTGAGGCTCTGGAGCATCTTCGGCGAGCCACTCTGGATAGTGGTGAGCATGGGGTTCCCCGTCCTCTCATCGCTCGCGCTCTCGCTGCTTTACTATAGCATAGGCGCCGCAAACTACGTGGGATTTGCGGTGCTTGGAGGCGTGATGGTAGCGTTCTGGGGGAACGTGCTCTGGTCGATGGCGAGCCAGTTCAACTGGGATAAGCAGGAGGGGCTCTTCGAGATCTACCTCACATCGCCCGCGTCGATTACAGCGATCCTGATCGGGATGTCCGTAGGCGGAATAATCGGGACGGTCCCCTCAGCCATCATAGTCACCGCGATCGGCTGGCTCCTCTTTCACCCCGTCGTGAACGCGAGCTGGGGCCTGGTGGGGCTCAGCTTCGGCCTCACCCTCGCGTCTCTGTACGCCCTCGGCATGACCCTGTCTTCGCTCTACCTTACGTACGGAAGGGAAGCGGAGTCCATGAACGAAGTCCTGCAGGAGCCGGTCTCGATGCTCTCAGGAATCTACTTCCCCTCGATTGGGCAGGCTTCGAGGTTCCCCTTCGCAGTCCAGGCGGTGGCGTCCCTGATTCCCCTGACGATCGGAATGTACGCTCTGAGGCTGACCTTGTTCTACGCGGCGCCCTGGGACGCGGTCTGGCCCAGCCTCGCAGCGCTCGCGGTAATGGCAGTCGTCTTTCTCGCCATCTCGAAGTTCTCCCTCAAGGCGCTGGAGACCAGGGGGAGGAGGGAGGGGACAATAACGGTGAGGATCAGATGAAGAGCACCCGGTCCGTCTTCGCCTCGGCATGGATGGGCATCCAGCACGACCTGGCGTGGACGACGCCACCGCTCTCCTTGGCGCTCCGGGCGGTAGCGCCCTTCGCTTCGGCCATGACCGTGTCGATAATCTACTGGTTCGGGACGACGAACAGTGGTGTCGTATTCAGCCCTGCGAAGCTGGCCTACGTGCTGGTTGGTTCTACCCTTTATGCCCACGTGGCGTCCTACGCGTGGGTCCCCACGATCGCCATAGCTGAAGGAAAGAACCTCTCGGTCTTCCCACACATCTACCTGACCGCCCGATCGACGGCGCTCTATGTGGCAGGTAGGACTCTGTCCGCATTCGCGATCTCAACAACTACTTCCTTGGCCGCCCTCGCAGTGGCGACCTTCACGCTGGCTGGCTTTCTGGCCACCTCTGTGCCTCTGATCATAACCCCGACCTCGGTCCTCCTGCTCGGCGTGGCCCTCGTGGCCAACATACCTGCCGCGCTCGGCCTAGGGTACTTCCTGGGCGCATACTCCCTCTACGCAAGCAAGTTCGAGTGGTCGCTCCCGGGCTACGTCGCAGGACTGCTGATGGTCTTCTCCGGGGCCCTGTTCCCTCCGACGATCCTCCCCTACCCGGTCTCCGCCGGGGCGACCTACCTCCCCTTCACCCAGTTCATCGCCGCAACCCGGGACGCGCTCATCTACAACCAGGTGGGAGACTACTTCTACTCGCTCTCAATCTGCGTGGCCGGGGGCCTGCTCCTCCTCGGAGCAAGCCTCTGGGTCTACCTCGCGGCAGAAAGGAAGGCGCGGAAAGACGGCGTCATCGACAGAAGGCTCGCCTAGACAACTGACTTTGCCATGTAGGGACCGAGGCGCTCGTACCCTAGCTTCCTGTAGTAGTTTCTCGTCCCCACCGCACTCGTCACAAGGACCCTTCTCGCTCCCTGCTCCCGCGCCAGAGCCTCCGCTATGCCCATGAGCGAGGACCCGAGCCCCGAGTGCTGCCATGCCCGGCTGTCCCTACCCCCTATCTCAAGGGCCCTTCCATAGACCCTCAGCTCTCTGACTATCAGACTTCCCGATGCTTCGGCTCTGTGGGCGCGTGGGGATGGAATTCGGGCGCGCACGAATCCGGCGATCCTCCCCGACCTCTTGAACTCGTAGGAGCCGAAGACCTCGGTCCCACCCGACGCCTCGTACCTCTGCTCTGAGTATCTCAGCGAGTCGTCCTCTTCCAGGGCCTCGGGCTCGTCGAGGGCTACCTCTCGACATCGGATGCAGCGGCAGGAGATGCCCTTCCGGGTCGCCCTCTGGAGGACGAGCTGCCTGAGGTTGCCCTTGTTGACTCCTCCGGAGATCTCCCGCTCGGGTATCTCCCTCTGGATCCTCATGATCCTGTGCCAGGACGGGATGGCCCTCTTCATCTCGCTGAGCAGTTCCACGACGGTCTCGAGCCCGTAGGGAACAAAGAGGCCGGCCTCGAACTGCCTTGCGAGCGCTGTTCCGGGGACCACCAGCGTGGGATATACCTTCATCATGTCCGGCCGATAGTCTGGGTCTTCGAAGAGGCGTCTCAGATCCTTCAGGTCTTCGTCGGGGTAGGCGCCCGGTAGTCCGGGCATCATGTGGACTGCGACCTTCAGACCCGCGTCTCTGGCCACCCGCATGGCCTCGACCGCGTCGGCGACTGTGTGTCCCCTGTTGGCCTTCGAAAGGGTCTCGTCCCTAAGGGTCTGCACGCCGAGCTCGACCCTGGTGACGCCGTACTCGAGCATGAGGTCTGCGTCCTGAGGCCCGCACCAGTCGGGCTTCGTCTCCAGGGTGAGCCCGACGCACCTGCTGCGTGCCTCCTCGTTCGAGGACTGGGCCGAGGCGAGGCTGCTCGAAGGATGTCCGTTGAGCCCTTCGAAGACTCCTTTCACGAACGAGACCTGATACTCTGCGGGCACGGCCAGGAAGGTGCCCCCTTCTATGATCGTCTCCACTTTGTCCGTAGGATGCCCGTTGGCCCTGTACTTTGCCAGCGACCGCTCCACCTGGGCCGAGGGGCTGAAGTTCAGCTCCAAGGCTGCCGCCATTCCCGGGCTTTCGGGAAGGTAGCTCTGGGGCGTCCCGAACCGCGGCCCTCCAGGGCAGAAGACGCAGGTTCCGTGAGGGCAGCTGTAGGGCGCCGAGAACGCAGTGACGACGACTATGCCGGAGGCGCTCCTTCGGGGATGCACCTTGAGGACCTCCTCGACCTGGCCCCTCATGCTCGAGGAGACGGCGGAGAGTATCTCCGAGTTGGACGGAAATCTGCCTAGGCCGAAGAGCCTCGCTGCGGTCTTCTTGAGGCGCTCGACTTCCTCGTGGGTGAGCTGACCGCGCTCAAGAGACTGCGCTATGAAAGCGAGGGCATCAGAGTCTCTCGGCCCTTCTTGCAGCGTCACCTGCGCAGCCAGTTCTGGCCCGGCTTGCGCTTCAGCGTGAATCTCTTTTCGAAGGTCCGCTTGTTCCTTACCTTCGGGATGGCAGCCCTCTTCGGCTTACCTTCAAGCTTAGGGGTCTGGCTCCGGACCTTACCCGCCTTTGTTAGACTACCGTGCGTCGGCGTTTCTCCTCAAACCTCCCACTTTGTCCGGCGGGGCACGGTAAATTAAGGTTTTGAGGTGACTGGACGTTCTTCAAAGCTCAATAACCAACCCTCAGTGCGCGGCCCATTGGTCTCCGCGAGGCTCGGAGTTGGCACCTTAATCGGAGCGTTTGCCCTGACCGCATGGGTCCTGACCGTTCTGAACATCGGACTGATGATGGGCACGCCCTCCCTGCCAATCGACATCGCGACCCTACTGATATTCGTCTCCGCCTGGACCGTTGGGATGGTCGCGATGATGTTCCCCACCGCAATGCCGATGCTGATGATGCTCCTGCACGTAGGACGCACTTCGAAGCCGGATGTGAAGGCCGGAGGCGGACCCAATGCTGCAAGCGCGGTCACCTTCGTGGGCACATACCTAGGAATCTGGGTCGCGACCGGCGCTGGGTTCTTCGTGGGGGCGGCCATCCTCTTCGGGCTCCTCCCGCTCTCCGCGACAGTCTTCATCGCGACCCCCGTCGGGATAGGCTTGGCGCTGCTGGTTGTCGCGGCCTACCAGCTCTCGCCGGTCAAAGGGGAGTGCCTTTTCAGGTGCCACCCCACTTCGTTTCTCTTCAAGTACTACAGAGGCGGGATCAAGGGCTCGGTCAGGATGGGCTATGAGTACGCCAAGTATTGCGTAGGGTGCTGTTGGGTCATGATGGTCTTCCTCCTCGTCTCAGCTTCTATGGGTCTCGTCTGGATGGCAGGATTCGCGGCCGTGATCTTCGCGGAGCGGACCCTCCCCCTGAACAAGTGGGTGCCGAGGCTCTTCGGCCTCGGGTTCTTGGCGGCGGGATCTGTCCTCATTCTGACCTAACCTACAAAGCGGCGCCTTACATGGATAAATAACCCCGCAAGGCGAGTACCTCTGTCGGTCTCATTGGCAGAAAAATGGAAAATAGAAGGAGACTGGATCAACTCCTGCAACTGCGACTCCGGGTGCCCATGCCTATTCTACTCGGACCCGACCAAGGGCCACTGCGACGCCTTGGACGGCTTCCACATCAACAAGGGCAAGTACGGAAACGTCAAGCTCGACGGGCTCAACGCGGTCATGGCTTCCCACTCACCAGGCAACTTCTGGAAGGGGAACTGGACCGCGGCGCTCTACCTTGACAGCAGGGCCAACAAGGAGCAGCAGGCAGCACTGGAAACCATCTTCGGCGGGAAGGCTGGAGGAGCCCCGTCGTTGCTCGCGGGCCTCATCTCTGACCTGAAGGGGCTGAAGTGGGCAGCGATCGAGTTCGACGCCAAGAAGATGTGGGTCAAGGTGCCAGGAGTGCTGGAGTACCAGCTCAAACCAACAGAAGGCGGAGACAAGAAGAAACCGATTCAAGTCGCCAACCACCCGCTCTCGCCAGCCGTCAACGCCATGAACATGGGGATGGGGGTGATGAGCCACTTCAAGGACTATGGCCTTGAATGGGACAACACGGGGAAGGACGGCAACTACTCGGGCTTCCAATTCTCGGGCCCCTAGCAAGCGCTAGGGCGCTCCTTTTTTGTGAAAAGGTCCCGCTAAACGCTTTAAACTGCTGAGACTGGAGCGGGCCAGACCTAGACAATGTCAGCGGAACCTGGTACGACTGAAGACCTTCAAGCGATCAGGACGAAGAGCATCCAGGCCGCAGAGCAGGCCATCAGGGAGGCCTCCTCCCGGCCAGACCTGCACCTCGTCCAGGCGATCCAGGCCCTCGACGACACTGACAAGTATCTGAACGTGACTTCGACGAGGGCCTCGGAGTGGTACGGCCTGCACTTCCCCGAAGTGGCGCAGATGATGCAAGACACCATCGGGCTCTGCAAATTAATCGCCGAGCTGGGCGGGCGCTCAGGGTTCACCGCGGAAGCGCTGAAAGGCCGCGGGCTGACCGAGAAGAAGATAGAGGCGATGACGGTCGCGAGGGACCGATCCAAGGGAGGAGAGATTTCAGAAGGAGACCTGAAGAGGGTGAGGGCCCTTGCCAGCCTTGCCCTGGAGCTTTCCTCTCAGCGTGAGAGCCTGAACGGGTACGTGGAGTCGCAGATGAAGAAGGTCGCCCCCAACGTAACGGAGGTCGCGGGCGCCACAATCGGTGCTCGCCTGATGGCCAAGGCGGGCGGGCTGGACAGACTCGCGGTCATGCCGGCGAGCACAATCCAGATTCTTGGAGCGGAGAAGGCCCTCTTCCGGTCGCTGAGGACCGGGGCGCGACCCCCGAAGCACGGCATCCTGTTCCAGCACAACGAGGTGCACACTGCCCCCAAGTGGCAGCGGGGAAAGATAGCAAGGACCCTGGCGAACAAGATCGCGATCGCCGCCCGAGTGGACTACTACAGGGGGACGGAAGAGTCTACGATCAAGGCCGGCCTCCAGAAGCGCATCGAGAGCATCAAGGAGAGGTACAAGGATCCGCCCCCCAGGAGGGACGACAGGTGGGAGCGGCCTGGACAAGACCGGGGCAATCCGAGGTATAGAAAACAAAGGCGACGATGAGCTCAATCCTCAGAGAGCGCAAGAACGGACGGGACTTTCTCCTTACCCGTAACCTAGCGCCGGGCATCAGGGTCTACAACGAAGACCTCGTGTTCAGGGGTGGCGTCGAGTACAGGACGTGGGACCCCTTCAGGAGCAAGCTCGCGGCAGCCATGCTCAAAGGCCTGCCCGTGGACTCGATAAGGGAGGGAAGCAGGGTGCTTTACCTCGGGACCTCCACCGGGACCACTTCCTCCCATGTTTCGGACATAGTAGGGGAGAAGGGCTTGGTCATAGGAGTGGAATTCGCCCCCCGGGTGGCAAGGGAGTTCGTCGAGAAGGTCGCCCGCCAGAGGAGGAACGTGATACCCTACGTGGCGGACGCAAGAGACCCCGAGAAGTATGCGATCTCCCAGGTCGATGCGGTCTACTGCGATATCGCGCAGCCCGACCAGACGCAGATTGCCCTCGCCAACTGCCGCAGGCTACTCAAGAAGGGCGGGACCCTCTTCCTGGTCGTCAAGGCGCGGAGCATCGACGTCCTCAAGGAGCCTTCAAGGGTGTACGAAGAGGAGCGGTCCAAGATAGAGGCGGATGGGTACAGGGTCCGCGCGGTTGTTGAGCTCTCGCCCTTTGAGAAGGACCACGCCCTCATCGTCGCTGAGCGCCCCTAGAACGCAGAATCCAGCGTCTCTTGGAGGCGCGCCCAGGTCTTCCAGCTACCCCGGGCGAAGTCGGGGAGTGGGGCGCCCCGTCTCATGCGCTCTGAGAAGAAGACCCTGGTCGCAGGGTCGGAGGGGTACCCTGAGCCGAAGTCTCCGAGCCCGTCCTTGAGCCGCTCGATGCTTCGGTCTCTAAGGACCTTTGCTACTATCGAAGCGGCCGAGACCTCGGCGAAGTTCCTGTCGGCCCGGTGCAAAGAGAGCACGGCGCACGGTTTTCTTAGGTGGTCCGAGATCACATTTCCGAACCTCTCCGGAACGGCGTCGGCCGCGTCGACGGTGACCCGAGGAGCCCCGAGCTCGTCGATGACTCGGGCGAAGTATTGGGCCTCCAGGTAGTTGAGCTTCCGATACTTCCGGCCGGTCCTGACGACCCGGTCGATTTCGCCGGGCGGGATCTCTTCCCAGTGGACTCGTTCGCTCACCTTCAAGATCTCGCCGTAGAGGTGCTCCCTCCTGCGGGGGGAAAGGGACTTTGAGTCACGGACTCCGATCTCTTTCAGCAGCTCCTCGCCGCGCCTGCTCACACTGACCCCGGCCACCACGAGAGGCCCGACCATACACCCTCTCCCTGCCTCGTCCACGCCCCCGAAGACTTCCGCGGACTCTGTTGTCACGCGCTCATCTCGACCTCGGCCCACCAATCGAGTCCATGACCGAGTCCCCCAGGGCGGCAGGGACCTCTTCTCTGTTGTCTGAAGTTACCGTGACCGTTTCTGCCGCGACTCCCTTTATCTCGTTGAGAAGGTCATCGTCCAGCCTCTCATGAATCACCACCAGCATCGGCTTTCCAGAGCCCATGCAGGTCTTCACCGCGCGCCTGAACTCTGGGCTCACGAGTTCGAGGGGCCCGACCTCGTCCACCACTATGACCTCAGACCTGACCGCCGCCCTTTCAAGGGCTTCGGCCCCGATCGAGGCCAGGTCTCCGAGGTTGACCCTGTATCTCCCGACTTTCGGGCCCAGCCGCAGCTTGAGGGACGCGAGCTCGCCCCTTCTTCCGTCCGTCAGGTCCAGTATCTCGAATCCAATTCTTGAGCCCCTCCGCCTCACCTCCGCTGTGGAGCATCCGCCGACTATCAGCCCGGCGCTCTTGAGCCTCAAGACCACCTTCGAAAGGACGGTAGACTTGCCCACTCCGGGAGGGCCGGTGATAGCCCAGATCATCTTGCCCGTCACCTCGCAGGGCGGGTAGAATAACCTGCGGGAACCCCCGCAAACTCAAGCCTTTTCCCATCTGCTGGGCCCCGCTCCTCAGATGATGAAGGTGAGGGTCGTAGAAGGTAAGACTCGGCTGGTCGTCCCTGCTAGGAGCCTCGAAGGCGCGCCCCCCTCGCAGAGTCCCGTCTTCTTCAACCCGGCGGCCAAGCTCAACCGCGACGTGTCGGTCTCCATCGCGGCAGCCGCGCGTTCGAGAACGTTTTGCGACTCGCTCGCGGGCGTGGGATCCCGGGGCCTGAGGGTAGCGGTCGAGTCGGGGAAGGCCGAGTCAGTCGCGCTCGTGGACTTCAACAAGGAGGCCCTGAAGCTGGCGCGCGAGGGGGCGAGGCTCAACAGGGTCGCAGGGGTGTGCCAGGTGGTCCACGGGGAGTCCAACTCCTTCCTCTTCGGGCGGTTTGGGAGGCTCCAGAAGTTCGACTCTGTGGACGTCGACCCCTTCGGGAGTCCCATCGGCCACGTCCAGGCCGCGGTGAGCGCGACCGCAAAGGGAGGGATCGCCTCTTTTACGGCGACCGACACTGCGGCGCTCTGCGGCGTCTACCCCTCTGCGTGCAGGCGGAGATACGGGGCGGAGCCTCTCAACAACTCCTTCCACCACGAGACGGGGATCAGGATCCTGCTGGGAGGGGTAGCGAGCCTTGCTGCCTCGCTCGAGATAGGCGTCGCCCCCGTGGCTGTGCACAGCTCTAGGCACTACATCAGGGCCTACGTCAGGGTCGAGCCCGGAGCCTCGAAGGCCGATGCGGCCATCGCGCACCTCGGGTACCTGGTATCGGGGATGGGCTGCAGGCACATGCAAGTCTCAGACAAGCGCTCTGAAGCATGCGCGACCTGCGGTGGCAAGGCTCGTTCAGCCGGACCTCTCTGGAAGGGAGGGCTCGCGGACGGGGCGCTGACCCGGAGCGCCGAGGAAGCCGCGAAGACGAGAGGTCTACTGGACGCCGAGAGCCTCCTCGGACGGCTCGAAGCGGCGGACGACTTTCCACCCTGGAGCTTTAGCATAGAGGAGGCATGTTCTTCGCTAGGCGTCGCGACCGTTCCCCGCGGGAGCGTGCTGCGCCACTTGGCCGAGGCCGGCCACACCTGGGGGGAGCAGCCTTTCGAAAAGACGGGGGTCAAGACCAACGCGTCCTATGACGAATTCTACAGTGCTGTCAAGGAGTCGACCGTGCGCTTAGGCCGATGACGGGGAGGCATCGCTCGCCTCCTGGGCGCCGGGCTTCAGGCCCTCGCAGTAGTAATAGAGCTCAGAACTTGCGTTCCTGCTTGCTGCGGGCTTCAGGACCCGCACGCTCTTGAAGGTCGCCCGGAGCGAGACCCTCACTTCGCCGGAGCGCTCGCCCTCGAAGAGCTTGAAGAAGGCGCGGCCGTCGGGGGGGAGGAGGTCTCTGGAGAGCTCGATGGACCTCAAGGTCAGGTCAGTCTGCTTGGTCTGGTCCAGTTCCCACACCCCCGAGACCTCGGGTGACAGGTCGGAGAGGACCACGTCCGCCGGGCCCCCAAGAAGGGCCCTCACCCGTTGAAGGACGGCAGGGTCCTTTATGTCAATGACAAGGCTCTGGACGTTCCTCTCCTCCCTCAGGCGCACGTCGTTCAAGTCCACCCCGACGACCTTCCCCTTCGGCCCAACGAGGCGCGACGCGACCTGCAGCCAGCCGCCGGGCGCTGACCCGAAGTCGACGACCCTGTCCCCTTCCCTGATGATCTGGTACTTCTCGTCGGCTTCGATGAGCTTGAAGGCGGCCCTGCTCTTGTATCCCTGTTCCTTCGCGAGCCGGCGGTACAGGTCCCGCCTGGCTTCGTGGAGCCTCATCCCGAGGCCCTGTCAGCTTCCGGGGGGCTCGTGAGCGACTTGGCTCCGTGAGGCCTCGCCTCCGTCGTCATTCGGTTGGCCTATCTTGCGGGGACGGCGCTCGGCTCTGCAATCCGCCCTTGCGCAATCCTAGCTTCTTCGATCACCCAGGGCCCGATCCACGGACAGACGTACGGGCTAATCTCGCCGTCGATGGAGCACTTCGGCTCGTACTGGCAGACGATGCAAGGGGCCTTCTCGATGGAGGTCATGTCGGTCGGGAACCTCAGCGGCGTCAGCTTGTAGGTCCACCTCCCTTCTTCGAGGACCTTGACGCGTCCGATGAGCCCCCTCCGTTCGAGCCTGATCGCCAGCCTTGAGCCATCCCTGCTCGTGAGACCCAGCTCCTTCCAAATCTCGCTCTGCAGGACTCCGTCCCTCCCTCTCTCTACGACGAGCTTGTAGACCCTTGATGTGAGGTCGACCAGCTCCTCCTCGGTCCGTTCGACTGGCAGCGAAGGCCCGGCTGCTTTCCTCGCGACGCGGGCCTTCTTCTGCGCCGCGGGCTTGCGCGCCGGCTTCTTTGCAGGCTTGGCCTTCATTTCGCCGGACCGAACTCCATCCTGATCACGAAGTTGTCGAGGATCTCCCTGCAGCGGTTCCTGACCGTGACCTCGGTCACCTCAGCGAACTCGGCGACCTCCCGCTGGGGAAGGCGCGCCCCGATCATGACCGACGACAGGTAGACGTAGGCGGCGGCGAGGCCGGCCGGGGCCTTCCCGCTCGAGATCTTCGACTCGCTGGTCTTGCTGGAGAGAGTGAGGGCCAGGTGCTCGACCCTGGGGTCGATCTTTGCCGTGTTCACCAGCTTCGAAATGTACTTCTCGACCGACGGGGGAGGGACGTACTCCTTCTCGACCTCTTTAAGCACCAGGCGGAAGTACCTGGCGACTGTCCCCTTCTCCATGCCTGCAGCCCTGGCGACTTCCTTGAGCGTCCTCGAGACCCCGCACTTCCTGCACGCGAGGTAGACGGTCGCGGCTGTCATGCCGAGGATGGACTTGCTCTTCGCGACCTTCATGCGGGCAGAGTTGCGATAGATCAGTGCCGCGGTCTCCGCGACATTGTCCGGGAGGTTCAGCGACTGGCACAGCTCGCCAATCTTGGAGAGAACGTTGGAGAGCCCCCTCTCCTCGCTGTTGATCGTCCGGGTCCTGCTCTGCCACTTGCGCATCTTCTCGACGGTCGCCCTCATGGCCGGGTCGAGGTACCTCCCGTGGGAGTCGCGCATAGAGCGGCTGATCTCAGTCGTGAGGCCCAGGTCGTGGAGAGCGAGGGTCGTGGGCGAGCCCACCCTCACCCTCTTGTTCTTCTCCTCCAGGTCCATCGCCTTCCATTCGGGTCCCTGGTCGGCCGGAGCGTATGTAACGTAGCCGCAGGTGGGGCAGACCTGTTCTCCCTTCTCTAGGTCCCCGATGAGCTTGTTACCGCACACTGGGCACGAAGTCCTGAACGCGTCATCTCGCCTGGCGTTCCAAAGGCTCATGTCTTTCTCAGCCCTCGGCGAACGCAGGCTCGCCTGGTTTGGGGTCCCTGCTGCTCGACGGTGCGAGCGAAGCGTAGGGGGCCCTTACACCGCCGATTATCTCCACCACCCTTCCGAGGCGCCTCCCTTTTTCGTCGAGGACATACGACCCCGGGCGGACTTCCCTGGATAAGCGAATCAGAAGCCGGCCGCTCCTAGCGCGGTGAAGCAAAGAGCCGACTTGTAACAAGAAACTCTCGCGAGCCCATCCTCTCCTTTAAACCTTCGCAGGATTGGCCTCATTTTTTCCGAACTTGGGCCTGCTTCCTCTGGGCCAGTCCCCTGACCGCAGAAAGTTCCTTGGCGACCCTGAGGACCAGGGCCGCCTTTGGAGGGGCCTTGGCGACGGAGACGTAGCCGGAGTCTCTGGAGGGCCCCGAAGGGAATCGCCCTGCCTGGGGAAGGGGCTTCAGGTTGAGCCTCCTGCAGGCCTCGTCCAGTTCCAGAAGCGTCGGCGTTCGAGTGGCAAGACTCAGTGGCACCCTTCGCCCGTCGGAGCGCTTCAGCTCCGAGTTGAAGTAGTCTAGCCAGAGGACGAATCTTTCGTATTCTTTCATTTCTTCGTGGTGAGGACGGCGTTCACAGCTCCGTCGTCCGTGGGCCTTGAAGAGACGACCGCTTCCCCTGCCTCGGTCTCTATCACAGCGCCCCTTGTGATCACGCCCCTGCGTTCGTAGTCCCTGTTCGCCGGGCTGCGCTTGACGCGGAGGATCTTCGACTTGGTCGTCTTGCCCGAAGCGTCGGAGACATTGGCGAATTCAGACCTGACCATCCCAGTCGAGTTCTTGCCTCCGCGGAGGCGGGAGGACCTGAAGGAACTCGGACCCACGGTGGGTTCGATGGGATACCCATCCCGCTCAGAGGCGAGCCTCCCCCTCGATGGGCGAGACCTTCCACCGGTCGGCTTGCGCTTCGTGAGGTTTTCGATGGGCCTTGTCAAAGTACCGTCTTGCCTTCTTGGGCCCGCCGCTCTTGGCCTGATGTTAAGCGTTTTGTTAACGCAGAGACAGGGTCCGAGACTCGAGCTGCTTCTTGAGGGACCCGACGTCTGTGCTCAGGCCGAAGTATTCGGAGAAGCGGCCTGTCGTCTTGTAGGCCTTTCCCCTCCCCTGCTTCTCGCTCGCGATGAACCCGACCTCCTCCAGCTCCCGGAGGTGCTGGTATACCGCGGAGCTGCGCCGGAGGACGAGCTCGCTCGCGGGTATGGGCTGGAAGAAGGCGATGAACGAAAGGGTCCTCATGGCTGCCTTCGAGAGGAGGGGCTTCGTGGCGTACTTCCTCGCGACCTGGGTGTACTGGGCCTTTAGCTGCATCGCGAACCTGGGCCCCGGGTATTCCACGACCTCCAAGGCATTCAGGGCCGAGTTGACCTGCCTCGCGACCTCCCTTGCGACCGCCACGGCCCTCCTTTCAGAGGCGGTGCCAGCGACCTTGGCAACCTCTGCCGAGTCCAGCGGCCGTCCTGCAGCGTAAAGGGCCGCCTCGACCCTTGCAAGGACTTCCTTGGGGACCTGAGGCTGGACCTCAGTCAAGCTGGCCCACCGAGACCACGAGCGCGTCCACGTCTTCCTCCTCCTGGTTTATGACGACCTCTCCGTTGCTTGCTGCGAAGAGGAGGAGGATGAAGACTCGGGCCGCGTCGACAGGTTCGAGGCCTCGGATCAGCTCGGAGAGTAACGACTTCCCGGTCGCCCGCAGCCTCTCCACGAGGATCTTTCTGAACTCGGACAGGAGCGCCTGGAGCGAGATCACGTAGTCGTCGAGGTTGGGAGGGGCGAGTTCCGCGACGCCCAGGAGGCCCTGCTCTGGACCTTCCTCTTCCGACGTGACGATGCCCTGGAGGATGCGGCCCAGCTCGTCGAAGAGCTCCTCAATGTTCGTCGAGTACACTTCGTACCTGAAGGGCATGACTATGATCTGCGGCGGCTCAGAGGCGTCGATGAGCCTGCCCTTGGCCCTGAGCCTCTCGAAGAGGAAGAGGGTCTCGACCTTGAGCCTGTAGATCGTAGCTGAAGAGAGGGCTGCCGTGCCCGCGGCTCGCATGTCGATCAGGTCCGGGCCCGATATCGCCTTCAGAAACATGTCGAGCAGCTCCGACAGGTTGATCTCCCAGGGGCTCTTCCTCTTGGCCAGGGACGGGTCTACGAGGACGTTCAGAGGAGGCCTTGACAGCAGGGAAGAGTCAGCCACGCTGGGCGACCTCTGCCGGCTTGTAGTGGACGACCCTGGAGACCCCGCCGGCCGAGTAGACACCGTAAGTGATCTTGCTCTCCGAGACGAAGACGTCGCGAAGCGTGATCGCTATGATCTGGGCCTCAGAAGACCTCTCCTTCAGGAAGCGGGCAAGGCTGTTCGAGTTGACTGCGTCCAAGGCGGCGTCGATCTCGTCGAAGAGGTAGAAGGGGTGCGACTGGACTGCCTGCATCGCGAGGATCATCGAGACCCCGGTGACGGCCCTCTGCCCTCCGCTGTGCTGGGACGACTCGCGGAGCCCGTTGCCAAAGTCAGCGCGTAGGAGGATTCCGCCCGAGAAGAGCTCCTCGGGGTCCTCGAGCTCCAGAAGTGCCCGGCCGCCCGTCAGGCGCTCGAAGATGTCCTCAAACTCCTTGCCCACTTTGTCGAAGGCGGCCATGAAGACCTTCTTCTTCTCGGACTCGACGCTCTCTATGAAGCCGATGATCGAGTTGCGCTCCCTCTCCAGGTCGTTGTGCCTCTCCGAGAGGCTCTTGTAGTTCAGGTACATGTCGGTGTACTGGCGGTCCGCGCCTCGGTTGACCGAGCCGACCACACCCTGGTACTCAGACTGAAGCTCGGAGAGCAGTGAATCGCTCGTCTCGAAGAACTCGAGCTCCTGTGCGAACCCGAGCATCCTCAGGCTCCCCAGGGCCTCCTCCACCTTGTCTTGGGTCGCCTCAGCCTGGCCGCTCACGGAGAAGAGCTCCTTCTGGGTGGACGTTGCGGAGCGGGAGATGGCGTCCCTCTCCTCCTTGAGCCTGCGCGCCTTCGTGTCGAATTCGTCCAAGACAGGCTGGCTCTGCTTGGATGAGTCCATCAGCTTCTGGATCTTCTGCTCCATCGCCGACCTCTGCTCCGAGAGCCCGCGTATCCTCCGGGGGGTCTCCCTGACGAACTGCTTGTCCGACTGGAGGTTCTCGACCGCGCTTTCCAGGTCGAGCTGGTTCTCCTCGAGGGCCCTCTGCAGGACGTTCTCAAGGTTGGCGCGCTCCCTGTTCATCAGCAGGTTGAGGTCCTGGATCCTGTTCCTGATCGAATCGATCTCCGAAGAAGCCGACTGCTTGGAGGCATCAAGCTCGGCGAGGTGGGACTCGAGCCCGAGCTCCTGGGACTCTGAAAGAACCTGCTGAAGCGACGCGATTCCCCTCGAGATCGACTCCTTCCTGTCTGACCCCAGCTTGAGCTTCGCCTCGAGCCTCGAGACGACCCCCAATTGTCTTTGGTATTCCGCGCTCATGTTCCTGAAGATGCTCTTGTACCTGTTGGACATCTTTGTGATCGTCGTAGCCTCAGCCTTGAAGCTCGTGGCAGTGACTATGGTCTTCACCCTCTCTTTCATCAGGGACCTGCTCTGAGACTCGATGGAACCGAGCTCTGACTTCCTCCTGTCGATGGCCCCTTTCAGCGCCCCGACAGCGTCCTCGACCTCGCTCATCCCTTCGAGGTTCTCCAGGCCCTCCATCAGGTTCATCAGGATCTCCTGGTATCCGTAGGTGAACGCCCGGCCGCCGGGCTCGAAGATCTCTCCGTTCACCGTGACCGCCCTCACGCCCTCCGAGGCCATGATGTACCCCAAAGCCTCGGTGTCGACGAGTACAGAGTCGCCCGCGAGGAAGTTCACGAGCCCCTGGAACTCCTGTTCGCACCGGATCACGGCGGAGAGCGGGCCCATGATCCCAGCCGACCTTGAGACGTCGACGGCCTGACTGGTGTCGACCTCGCTGAGCGGGATGACCGAGAAGGCCTTCGCCTTCAGCGACTTCGCCGCTTTGATGAGCTGCGTCATCGACCTGAGGTCCTGCACTACGAATGCGCCCATCCACCTGCCCATCACAGCGTTGACAGCCTTGGAGTACGACTGGGGGAACTTGACGAGCTGCCCCAGCCGGCCCACGTATCCCGGGACGCCGCCGTTGTCGCAGTACTCCTGGAGCTTCAGTTGGCCAGCCCGCTCGCCAGCGAGGCTCTCCGACATGTGCCTGAAGGCCTCCTCCTTCGAGACCTCGGCCGCCGCCCTCTCGAGGATCTTCGATGCCCCCTCGATCGACGAGACGAGCTTCTCTCGCGTCTTCTCGACGCCTGAAAGGTCCTCGTCCAGCTGGCCTAGCTCCTTGGTAGAGCCGTCGTAGAGCTCGAAGAGCTTGGTCGTGTTGGCCTCCAGTTTTCCAAGGACCTCTGAATATCCGTCCACCCTCAGCTTGAGCTCGTCGAGGCGCTTGCCCTCGGCGCTGAGGCCCGCATTCGCCGCGTTTATCCCGAGCTCTATCTGGCCGAGCTTCTGGGCCAGGTCGACGAGTTTGAGCTGGACCCTTGCGTTCTGCTTCCCCTTCTTGTCGATCGTCGCTCTGAGCTCCTCTCCTGCTTTGAAGAGCTCCTTGAGCCTCGAAGCCATCTCCGCGTGCTTCGCGTCAAGCTTTCCGATGTCTGCTGTCAGCTGCCTGACGTTGGAAGAAGCGGCGTTGAACTCCTTCTGCTTGGCCGAGACGACCTGCTTGAGCTGAGGGACCGTGTCCCCTTCGAGCTCGGCGACGTTGGCCTCCGCCGACTTCAGCTGAGCCTCGAGCGACTCAAGCTCGTTCCTCAGCTCAGCAAGCTGGAACTGGAGCTCGACGTGGCTTGCTCCGCCTCCCTGTATGACCTCCACTATGAAGCGGGTCTTCTCCGCTTCGACCTGGGCTATCCTGTTCTCAAACTCGACCATGCGGGCGTTGAGCTCGGAGAGCCGTCCGCCCACCTCAAGCTCCTGAGTCCTGAGCGAGGAGAGGCGCCCCCTCAATTCGCTTATCCTGCGCGAGGTCCCGACAGCGGTCAGCCAGTTGATCTGGCCCTCGAGGAGGTTGAATCGGACCAGGTCGTTCCTCTGCGAGTCAAGGGACTCCAGGGTGTTCCGCATCTCGCCGATCCTTGCCATCGCAACCTCGAGCCTCTGGTCGGCCTGACTCAGCTGGCGCTGCGCCTCGGACTTCCGCTCGTCGAACTTTGATATTCCGACGACGCTTTCGATCAGCCTGCGCTTCTCCTCGGGAGTGAGGTCGGCGATCCTTGTAGCTGCTCCCTGAGCAACGATGTTGAAGCCGCCCGGAGAGAGCCCGGCCAGGTCGAGGACCTCGGTGAGCGCAGACCTCGTGCTCTTGCGGCCGTTGACGTAGTACAGGTTTTCTCCGTCGTCCCTGAGCTCCCGGGTGACGGTCACGAGGTCGGAGTCGACTGGTATCGACCTGTCGGCGTTGTCGAATTGAAGGGTCACTCTGCAGCCCCCGAGCTTCCCGGTCGACGGAGTGGTGTCGCTCTTGGGGTCGAAGATCAGGCCAGTGAGCCTGCCGTTCGCGGCTCGCAAAGCCTTCGGAGAATTCTCTCCGATGGCAAAAGTTATCGCGTCCGCGATGTTGGACTTTCCGCTCCCGTTGGGTCCCGTGATTACTGTGAATCCTCTTTCGAAATTAATCCCCGTGGGGCGGGGCCCGGACGACTTGAAACCTCGCATCTCGAGCCGGCGGATATGCGTCACTCTGAGGACTGCCCCAACTCGAACACTGCAGCGAACCAATATAAGCGCTTGGTTTGAGAAGGCAAGAAGTTGACCGTTTACGCGGAAAGGCGCAGGAGACTGCTCTCCTTGGCCCGCGGGAAGCAGGTCGTCGCCATGACGGCCGCTAACATGTTCTACCTGACTGATTTCTGGGGAGGAGGGGCGGCTATCGTGCTCCCTGACAAAACGGTGGTCGTAACGAGCCCTTTGGAGGCAGACAGGGCAGAGGAACTGGGCAAGGAAGTCGAGTTGGTGGTCGCCAAGAGGTGGAAGGAGGTTCCGGCCGCTCTGACGAGACGTATGAAGAAGGGCAAGGGGGTCGTGGACGACGATTCTGAGCTCAGAGCGACGGGGAGGTTTTCGATGGACATGAACCTCTTCCTGCAAGCAAGGAGAGTCAAGGACGCCCCGGAGATTGCGAGGATCGGTCAGGCTTCCCGACGCCTCGACAAGATCTTCGAAGCGCTCCCAGGCGAACTGCGCCCGGGGAGGACAGAGTGGCAGGTCGCAGCCGAGGTCATGAAGATGGCCACCGAACAGGGCCTGACTCCGTCTGGTTCTGACTCGGCTCTGAGCCCCACGATAGTCGCTGCGGGCGAGAACGGCGCGCTTCCTCACTCGGAGCTGACGAGCCGCAAGATCAAACGAGGAGACCTCGTGGTCGCCGACATCTTCTTCCGGTTCGAGGGATACAACTCGGACGAGACCAGGACCTTCGCGGTCGGCACGATCTCTTCGGAGATGAAGAAGAGCTACTCCGCAGTCCTGGAGGCGCAGGAGAGTTCGATGCAGATCGCCCGCGTCGGTACCATTTGCGAGGACGTACATCTAGAAGCGGTCAGGGTCCTCAGGAAGCACGGTCTTGCCAAGCGGCTAAACCACAGCGTAGGGCACGGGGTGGGGATAGACATCCACGAGTTGCCCAAAATTTCGAAGGGTAGCAAGTCGAAGCTCTTGGAAGGCGATGTGATCACCGACGAGCCGGGGGTCTACTTCTTGGGCAAGTACGGGATCCGCATTGAAGACACGCTGAAAATAGGGCGAAAACCGGTCCCTCTCACGAGGTTTACGAAGGAACTGGTCACTGCCGGATAGGGACTCTACTGGACGCCCGCCTTCTTCCCGCCGATGCCGAAGGTGTCAACCCTGGGTCGGAGCCGGGACCCTCTTAGGGCTCTGGCAACTGCGCGCTCTTTCCCACTCGGGCAGAGGCAGTGCACCGCTAGCCCTATCATGTTCTGACTCGCGTACGACGCGCCGGAGTCCTTGCCCAGTTCCGCGAGCTCAACGACCTCGGGTGTCATAAGCCCGAGGGCCACCGAGAACCTCTCCCCTTCCTCGGCGAGTCTGTCTAGAGTCGGAAGAGCCAGGAACTCCTTCAGCGCGGCGTCGCCCAGCAGGTTGATCGCAGAGGAGGTCGCCCGGTTGGAGAGGGCGTCGGACTTTCGGTACGGCCCGATGGAGGCGGTGACGATCTTCGTACCCCTCGGCACCTTCGCCCTCACGAACTCCGAGACGCCCGGAGCCCCTGGCTTCACGATGGCGCCCGCGCCGGCAAAGTTGTACGAGACGGACACGGTGCCGAGCCCGGTCTGTTCCTGGATCTCTGCGACGTGAGCATGATACGCTATCTCGTCCTTCGTCCCTTTGATTCCTGTTGCGGACGCGACCGCGTACACTGCCGAGATCGCCGCTGCCGCGCTGGCCCCGAAACCGGAGCCCACTGGAACCTGCATCGTCTGATCAATCGAAATTTGTCCTTCAGGGGCGTTGTTTGCTTTGAGGAGGAGCCTCACTGCTCTCAGAGTTGTCCTGGCCTTGTACGCGCGGTCCCCGTCCACGACGATGGAGATGCCTTTCTTCGAGCCTTGGCGGAAAGTCGCCCGTGAAACGACGCCCCTAGGGAGGATGTACCCTCCTCCAGTTGCTCCTAGGAGCGAGTAGTCCCCGGAACTGCTCCGCTCCGAGTGGATGCTGAAGAAGTTGGTGATCGCGCCAGGCGCGAAGGCGACCGCGGCCCTAGCCTGCAGCTTTGTTCGCCTGAAGCTTCGACCCAGCTATCACGCCTGCGAGTGGAGCGAACACGATGACTATCAGGGCGGATATCTCGTAGTACAGAGGATCAAACTTGAGCGCGGAGGCGACGACTGCGTTGGGAAGCAGGACGAAGAAGACCACGCCCAGGGCCAAGAAAAAGACCGCGAAGGCCGTCGCGAGAATCGTCTGATTCCGGGTCACCGCCCCAGCCCAGTCTGGCTCGGCAGAGAGGATCCTTGACCTCCCGAAGACCGGTCTGACCGCCCTCACCAGCACCGGGACAGCCACTATTATCGCCGGAATCGATGTCATGTTCCAGAATATCGTCAGCCCGAGGATCCACGAGACTGGGAGCGGCAGAAAGATCGCGACGAGAGTGGCCGCGATCAGGTTGCCCAGAGTGACGAAGGAGACGGTCCCGGCCACGAAGGCGCCCCAGGAGCGATACTTCTTGACGAACCATCCGAAGAAGAGGAATGCGATGAAGTTGGCAGGAACGCCCGCCTCGAGGCTCAGGATGGGAGTCGTCCCGCCCAACGGGACAAGGAAGACTACGTCGCCGACGAAGGTGCCGAGGCCTGCCCCGACAGCGACCGGGACCGTCTCAGAAACGACGGCGAGGAAGGCTGGGAGAAAGACTCCCACGAGCAATTGGCCCACGCTGAACGGAGTTGGGATGTAAGCTGTGATTCCCTTCCCGAGCGCATACAGCACAGCCGTCACGGCTATTATTGCGACCTTGATCGATACGCTTGAGGAAGAGCTCAGGTTCTGCAAGTCTGACTTACCACCGGTGGCGAACTCAGTATATCAATATGGGCTCTCGAATCTCTATAGCTCTACAGAGTAGTATGCTTTGGTCGCGCCGTGATTGCTTCTTGCTCGCTTAAGTAATCAACCGGGTCGCTTGCGCCAGTTCGACACTTGAGCCGACAATGGAGGGCGACGCTCGGATTTGGGATCGCATTGCTTGCCTTCGCAACACTGCTGCCGCCGCTTGACGACCTCTCCGAGGTCAACTTGACCGTCCACATGGCTCAACACATACTGGTCATACTCGCGGGAGTATCTATTGCAAGATGGGTCTGGTCCAGGCGGCTCGCTGAGCGGGGACGCACTTGGGCCCCGCGTGTTGCGCTCGCAGGGGGAAGCGGGCTCCTCATACTGTGGCACCTCCCGTTACTCTGGGACACGGCCGTCCTCGACCCCTGGATCCACGTGGTGGAGCACGCCTCCTTCCTCGGCGTGGGCTTTATGGCTGGGTCCTGGATGCTCAGGCTCTCCGACTCGGCGAAGATAGGAGCCCTAATGTCGGCCTTCTTCGGCCACATGGGGTACGCCCTGGCCTTGGTCCTCCCGCTCAGGATACAGGTGTACTCCTTGTACCCAATTCCTGACCAGACGACCCTCGGCTGGGCGCTTCTTCTTACAGGTCCCACGGTCTTGGTCGGAGTGGCACATGTCATTTCGCGGAATCCCGACTGGCTAGGCGGGGCATCAGGAGCTACTCCCCAAGCTCGCAGGGACTCGACTCTGTTTCGGGTGAAGGTCCCGGGATTCGTGATGCCTGCGATCGGGATAGTTCTCGTCGCGGCGCTCGTAGGATACTTTGCGTTCACCGGCTACGTCCTCGCAGCTCAGGGAGCCAGCACGGGCCGAGCAGCTGTGACCATCATTGAGACACCCGTTTCGTGGCAGTACTCGCCCCGGGATATAGTCGTGGTACTAGGGGTAAACGCGACGGTCACTTGGAAGAGCCAGTCCATCTCCTACGACACCGTAACGTCGGGGAGCGGGACTTTTGACTCAGGTCCCGTCCCTCCAGGAGGGACTTTCACTTTCGCGTTTGCGAGCCCGGGAGTCTACGAATACCACTGCGCCTACCATCCCTGGATGGCGGGCACCGTCACAGTACTTGCTGGCTGATGCGGACCCGCTACCCGGGCCCTTGGACGTTGACCAGCGACTCGCCGCTTCCCAGCAATAGGTTCGCGATGACGACCGATTCTGAGCCTTCGGGATTGACATCCCGATGGACGAGCCCGACCGGGATGTGGAAGAAGTCCCCTTCAGAGACTACCACCGAGTCCGTCCCACCCTTCCCGAACTCGAGCCTCAGGCTCCCCGAGATGACATACCCGAGCAGGTCCCTGGTTCCGTGGTGGTGCCACCCCGACACGACCCCGGCGGCGATGGTCGACCTGTTGAAGACTGCCCCGCCAACCTCGAACGCCTTCTCCCGGACCACCCCAGGGGTCGTGCTCCCCCTGGCCAGTGTCCCCTTCTTTGCAACCTCAATCCTCTCCATGCTTCACCCTCGTGCGAGAGATATGAAATCGTTTTCTTCGATTCGCATGCGACCGTGCCCTCCGCCTTTAACTCGGGGGCCGTAGTCTCATTGGACGTGGAAGGATACCTGGCCTTCGTAGTGCACAAGCATCGGGCGACGAGACTGCACTATGACTTCCGCCTGGAGGTTGGCGGGGTCATGCCCTCGTGGGCGATTCCCAAGGGGCCGACCCTTGACAGCTCGGTCCGCCGCCTGGCCATGCCAACCGGAGACCACTCCCTGGAGTATCGGCACTTCGAGGGTTCGATCCAGGCGGGAGAGTATGGTGCCGGAGCGGTGATGATCTGGGACGAGGGGAAGTATACACCCGAGAGGGAAGTCGAGAAGGGCGCTAGAGTAGAAGCGAACTCACTGGAGGAGGCAAAGAAGGCGGCACAGGAAGGCTTGGCGGCGGGGATGATGAAGTTCCGGCTCTATGGGACGAAGCTCAAGGGGTCCTTCGCCATATTCAGGACCAAAGGGCTCGGAGGTAAGGACAGCTGGCTCATGGTGAAGCACCGGGACGCATACACCGTTCCTGGCTATGACGCGAACAAGTTCGACTTTTCTGCGGTCAGCGGGCACAGCATCGACCAGATCGCTTCGAAGGCCGGGAACGATGCGGGGCCTAGCCCTGTACTTTCTTGAGGCTGAAGTCGCAGAAGTCGTCTCCGCGCCCGACGCACTTCACTTCTTCCGCAGTCACCTTGGTGCCCCAGAGCGAGGAGAACCGGCCCACAATGAACCCTCTCCAGAAGTGGCAGCCGTCCAGCTCGCGGTGCCACTCTGAACACTCGAAGCAATCGATTACCCTCAGCGTGGCCGACTCCCCGATGACCATGCTGACGGGCTCCATCTCACCCCAACCGTAGACAGCCCGTCTTCGGAGCAGTGCGGGGCCCGTACGAGAGACGCCCTCCTCTCCAAGGAGCTCAACAAGGAATTCCGCGTTGGCTTCTCCTGCCGCCACCCCCTCCTCGTAGAGTATCGCCTTCCCGCCGCTCCCGAACTCCTTCACGATGCGCCGCATCATTGCTGATTGCGTCCTCCTCGGCATCAGCATGAACTCCTGACCCGGCTTGGTCTCCATCCCAGTGTGGAAGCCGTCCACGAGGAGCCCATCGCGCCCCTCTTCGACGAACGACTCTACCACCATCGGAGACGACTTTAGCGACTTGTGTATGTGGTCTGCCGTCGTCGCCCGGGACATGGCCCTCGCGAACGCACTGCAGATCGCGGTGCTGTCGTCCAGGCCGTAGCTGGTGATGCCCACGAGGTCGAGCCTGTCGCTCAGGAGGGATAGGACTGAGCCGAGCGCGCCTGGGAGGTCCTTGATCTGGACGACGATGTGGAAGAGCTTTTCGTCAGGAGCGAAGTGGTAGGGGAAGATCCGTTCCTTGACGCGTTTCATTGGTGGGGAAAACGGCGAGGCGGCTCGTTTTGTATAGATAAATGCTCTTGAGTCGTCCTGGACAGGAATACCACGAGTTTAGGCATGTGGAGGAGACTCTCTTCTGACGGGCTTCGAAGTGTCTTTTCATGAGGTGTCCGAAACCCAAGAAACAGACAGGCGAACTCTATTGACTTTGTTGACTTTGGCTCGTCGGTAGTTGCCAGAATCCCAAGTTTTGATCAGCGAATTTTCTTAAACCCCTATAGTACGCCGCTCCGAAGATAGGCGTCTTGGCGGGTCGATATATGCGACGCTCGGTAAGAGACACTGCGACGGGAAAGCTTACTCCTTTCCAAGCTCGCTTACCCGCTGTATTCTCTGTCCAACCTATCACTTGATCGCTTACACTCTTCGCGACAGCGACTGTAAAGCAGAAGGTGGACTGGTTGGCTAGTGAACTTCCGAGAGAGCCATCTCTTTCGTGTTCCATCAGTGAACTTGCAATTCCTTCGATACTTTGCGGGGTCATATTGTCCATTTCGAACACTGCTATGACACGCCTTGCTGTTCCTAATTTACTTAGTTCGAATCGGTTTCGGGCGGCATAAAGGGCTAAGCCCTGCCCGCCTACCACAACATTGCGTCGAATCTCGAAGCCGATTCGCGAGAGTCTAGAACTTACACCAGATAGATAGTCTTCGAGAGCGGGATCTCGACTCTGCACGCTTGGTGCGGGAGTGACGGACGCGGGCGAAACCGAAGAGCGACCACGCCTTAGGTAGGCCACTATTGCAGCAGTAGCAATCAATACTACGAGGGCGCCAATGAATCCAAAGAAGAAGCCAGCTACCACTGCCAAAAAGATATAGTAGAGAATATAGTTCAGTTTCACGAATGCCCATCGAGCGTCTAGTCTCCAATATTTAGTAATTGGCATGGAGCGGCGATTGGACTCCTCTGGTTGCCTCAAGCAGGAAACAAAGCGGGCCCGGAGGGATTCGGACCCTCGACCCCCAGCTCCGCAGGCTGGTGCCCTGATCCATGCTAGGCTACGGGCCCGAGGATGGCTAATTCTGAATCGTAGTTATGCTTTGGGCCGAGTCTGTGACCCACGGTCTTGTTTCCTCAAGGCGTTCAGGATCTTTTCGCTGACCTTCTGCGGGTTCGCATCGAGGATGTACGGCCCCAGGCGCGGCCCCCTGTCCGACCCTAGGAGGATAGAATACACGGCAGTGAAGAAGTCGCCTGGCTTGAGGCCCGACTTCCTCAGCGCCTGGAAGGCGGCCTCCTGAATTTGGTCTCCGTCCTTAGCGCCTGGTAGAGCCCGAGCGAACTCCTCAAGAGCCTTGGCCGCTGGCGCCGAGACCTCGACCTCTCTGGGGGCCTCCTCGCCTGTGCGGGCCGCCCACTTCGCAGCCCAGCCGACCCTCTGAAGAAGAGGCTCGTTCGCCTCCTTTGCCATGCCGTACGAGACAAGACGCTTGACTACAAACTCACCCACAGAGCCTTCTGGCGCGACCCTGGCGAGGTCCGCGATCAGCCTGTAGGGGACGTGGGGTCCCGGAGACTTTGGAACTTCGAGGAGCAAGCTGTACTCGTAGAGCCCCTTCATCCGGGCGTCCTTCATCGGGTTCGCGTCTTTCTTCTTGGAGAAGTAGTACGCTTCAAGGTCGTCGACCTCGTCCATGTAGAACGGGACGTCGTCGATTGAGACACTGCGGGCGCCGACTATTCTCTTGAACATCAGGTGCCTGAGGCTCGCCGGTGAGGCAAAGTCCAGCCACTGCTGGGGGGTGACGAGGTTGCCCGCAGACTTTGAGAGCTTCTTCCCTCCCTTGTCCTGGAAGAGCTCGTACCGCACGTGGTGGGGAGGAGGATACCCCAGGACGTGCTCGGAGACCCAGTCGTTGATCTTTACAGAGTCCGTCAGCTCCTTTCCGTAGGCCTCGAACCTGATGTCGAAGGCGGCCCAGCGCGCGGCGAACTCCACCTTCCACATGAGTTTGCCGTCCCCGTCAGTAATCCGCGCATCGCCTTCGTGCCCGCAGCCGGCGACGAACTTGTCCCCTAGGTCGGTCCCCGAACACACGTAGTGGACGGTGTCGGAGTCCTTGTCGTAGGAGGTCGCTCGAGTCGTGTAGATCCGGTGGCACTCGGCGCAGACCGGAGTGTAGGGGAGGGTCCCCTCGTACTTCTCCTGGCCGACCAGCTCGTTGATCTTCTTCCCTATCTCCTTGGAATTGAGCAGTATCTTCCTTATCTGGTCGTTGAGGAGCCCGGACTTGTAAGCGTCCGCGCCGCTCTGGAACGTGAACTGGAGGCCCAGCTTCTCCAGGGACTCCCTTAGGAGGAACCCGACGTGGTCAGCGTAGGACTTGTGGCACTCGAACGGGTCCGGTATCCGCGAGACCGGGTGGGCGATGTAGTCCTTGAGCCACGCAGGGAAGCCTGCGGGCACCTTCCGTAGGCCGTCAAAATCGTCGGAGTATGCGATGAGTTCAGACTTGTAGCCGGCAGTCTCCAGGGCCATCTTGACCCCGTAGCTTCGTATCGCGTCCCCAACGCTCCCGATGTGGGGGAGCCCCGAGGCCCCGAGGCCGCTCTCGACCCTGAGCCTGGACGTGCTTCGCCCGAGTCTCTCCTCCCTGTCGATCGTGTCCATGGCGACCTTGTCGAGCCACGTGCCTCGGCCTATCACCTTGGCTGTCTCCAATCCGATATCTCGCGGCGCAGTTAGAGGTAATTAGTATGTCGCTGTCCGTGCGCGGTGGCTCAGCGGTAGTAGGGGACCGGAGAGACGCGCTCCTTGGGCCTGCCTTCCCTGGAGGTCCTTACTTTCTGCACCGCGTCCATGACGTCCTGGGCGCTCACGACGGCGTCGTCGATGAACTTCTTGCCCCTCTCGGGGTCGGGATACTTGGATATGAACGCCTGCAGAACTATGGAGACCGCGGTATTGGCGATCGCAGACATGTCGGCGCCGCTCAGCCCGTCCGTCTTCTCTGCGACGTCGTCGATGCAGGACTGGATGACCCTGAGCTCCTCTGTCTTCTTCTCCCTTCTCTTCTTGAGATCTTCTATCTGGGCCTCCTCCTTCGCGACACTCTCATGCATCTTCTTGGCCTCGTCCGAGTCTTTCGTCCTGGGGAGCTTCTCGTTCTGGGCCAGGACGTCTTTCTGAAGAGACTCGATCTCCGCCTTGAGCTGTGCGAGTCTCTGTTCGCGCCCCTCGATCAGTTCTATCCTCAGGACTGACTTCCTCGCTTCTTCATCAGGCAGGGGAACTTCCACAAGCTTGTCGAACCTTCCGGCGCGAAGGAGAGCCGGGTCGATCAGCTCGATTCTGTTCGTAGCTGCAAGCACGACGACCCCGTGCAGTCCCTGAACCCCGTCCAGCTCGGTCAAAAGCTGACTTACGACCCTCTCCGTGACCATGCTGTCCCCTCCCATGCCCCTGACTGGTGCGAGCGCGTCAAGCTCGTCGAAGAAGATGACACATGGGGAGGCCTGCCTGGCCCTTCGGAAGACTTCTCGGACCCCTCTCTCAGACTCTCCGACCCACTTGCTCAGTAGCTCGGGCCCCCTTACGCTGATGAAGTTCGCCTCGCTCTCTGTCGCGACGGCCTTTGCGAGCATCGTCTTGCCGGTCCCGGACGGGCCGTGAAGGAGGATCCCCTTTGGCATGTTGTAGCCAGTCCTCTCGTAGAGGTCGGGATACTTCAACGGCCACTCGACCGCCTCCTGCAGCTCTTTCTTGATTCCCTCCAGACCGCCTATCTGATCCCACTTGATGTCCGGCGTCTCCAGGTAGACTTCTCTCATCGCCGAAGGCATGACGTCCCTCATAGCCCCGTCAAAGTCGCCCATGGTCACCGTCAGCAGGTCGAGCGTCTCCGGCGAGAGCCTCTCCTCCTTGAGGCTGATATCGGGAAGGTTCCGACGCAGTGTCTTCATCGCAGCCTCCTTGCAAAGGTACTCGAGGTCGGCGCCGACGAAGCCGTGGCTGCGGGCTGCCAGTTTTTCGATGTCCACCACGTCGGCCAGGTTCCCCGGCCTGTCCGTGTCTTTGTTCTGGACGAGGGGCATGTGCCTCGTGTGAATCAGCAGGATCTCGAGCCTTCCCTTCTTATCGGGCACCTTGATCTCAATCTCCCTGTCGAACCTACCGGGCCTCCTCAGAGCGGGGTCGATGGCGTTGGGCCTGTTGGTCGCAGCTATCACGATGACCTTCCCCCTCGCCTCGAGCCCGTCCATCAGAGAGAGAAGCTGGCTGACGACCCTCCTCTCTACTTCGCCCGTCACTTCCTCCCTCTTCGGGGCAATCGAATCGATTTCGTCGATGAAGATGATCGTCGGGGCCTTCTCCTTGGCTTCCTTGAAGATCTCCCTGAGCCTGGCCTCGGATTCACCGTAGAACTTGCTCATGATCTCGGGACCGCTTATCGGGATGAAGTGGGCGTTGCTCTCAGTCGCCACAGCCTTCGCCAGCAGAGTCTTTCCTGTGCCCGGTGGGCCGTACAGCAGGATGCCCTTTGGAGCCTCGACTCCGAGCTTCTCGAAGATTTCAGGGTGCCGAAGAGGAAGCTCGATCATTTCCCTTACCTTCTGTATCTCGTCCTTGAGCCCGCCGATGTCCTCGTAGGTGACCTGGGGCACGCCCCTCAAGGCTTCCCCCTTCTCAGAGATCACGAAGACCGTCCTCTGGGTGATCAAAGCCGCATCAGCGACAGGGCTGACCCCCACGACCTGGAAGGTCAACCTCCCTCCGAAGTATGGAATCATGATGTTGTCGCCCTTCGTGACGGGGACGCTCTCGAGGGCGTCGGCCAGGTACCTCTCGTCGATCGGCGGGACCGCCTCCAGCGGCGCGACCACGACCTTCTCGGCCGGCGGCGCCTTCACCTTCTTGACCACGACCACGTCGCCGATCGCGACGCCCGCGTTGTTCCTGATCAGGCCGTCAATCCTTACGATGCCTCTTCCCTCGTCCGATGGGTATAGAGGCAGGCACTTCGCGACAGTCCTTCTCTTTCCTTTGATCTCTATGACATCCCCGGTCGAAGCGTCGAGCGCGTCCATCGCATCGTAGTCGATACGCGCTACTCCTCTACCAACATCGCGGGTATAGGCTTCGAGGACCTTCAGTTGGACTTGCTGTTGGCTCACGCCCGAACCACTCTCAGACAATGTCAAGCCTCTTGTAGCCCTTATTATCTTTGTCTTTCAATGAGAACAAAATTTCCAGGACGCCGTTCTTGTATTCCGCCTTTCCTGATTCCGCCATGACCCTCGCTTTGAGTGTGATTTCGGCCTTGTACTTCCTTCCCTCCCGCTCGGCCGTGACCATCGCCTTTTCCTCCGTCGCGTCTAGGCTGATGTCTTCCTTCTCTACCCCCGGCATGTCAAGGACAAGACGAAGGAGGCCCTTCTCTTGGTCCAGGATCTGCTCTGCCAAAGGTGACCTGTAGCCGTCGCTCTTGGTGTCGCCGAAGAACTGGACGGACGGCCTCCCCTCTGGCCCGAGTTTGAAGGAGAAGCCTGCCACGAAAGGACCAGTGTGTCCCTTCGCAATCCCGACGCTGTTTCGCACGACTTCCTCCATCTCCTTCTCGAAGTCCTCGAAGTATTTGTCCAGCTCGTCAAGGACATCTCTGAGGTTTCGCCTTCGATCTTCGCCCATCAAGTTAACCACTTGTTAATTAACCGTCGGTTAAACCCTTTTATAAATCCTTTCCTTCGAGAGGCCTATGCGCCCGGACCAGATCCACGAAGTCCTGTCGTCTCAGACGAGGCTGAAGATAGCCGGCCTAGTCGCCAGGAGGCCTAGAACTCTCAAGGAGCTCTCCGACCTTACCGGAGTCTCCGTCCAGGGAGTGCTCAAACACATCGCGAAGCTGAAGGCATTGGGACTGGTGGCGGAGCGCAAAATTGACGGCGTTGGAGTCTCAGTCCACAAGGTCTACACTTCCACGGAGATGAAGGTCGTCGACCACTCGGCAGGGGACCTCTTCGCCGTGAAGCTCGTTCGCTCCCGCCCCCTAGGGCTGCTGCCGGAAGACCCGCTACCGGAGCTGGAAGCGCTGGCCGAGCAGGATCTGATCCAGAGGCGGAGGATAAGGGAGCAGGCCCGTAGGCTGGGCAGGATGATTGACGAGGCGGTGTCCGTCGACGCCCGGATCGAAGGGATCGTCGAGGGACTGGACCTTGACGGCGCGAGCGAGCTGATGATCAAGACCCTGCTCACCGAGGGCTCCCTAGAGGAGGCAGGCGAGGTCCTCCGAAAGAGCTTCGGGGCAAAGAGCGGGAGAAGGTCTATAGAGAAAGCAATCGCGGCAGCCAGAAGCAGTGCCAAGAAACAGAAAGCTCGTAATGGTCACAAACGATGACAGCGTGCAGAGCGAGGGGCTGAAGGGCCTCGCGCGCGCCGTCTCGAAGTACGCCGAGGTGATAGTCGTGGCTCCCGAACAACCTCAGAGTGCGACGGCCCTGAGTCTGACCTTCCACAAGCCGCTGAGAGTTGCAAAGGTCAGGCTAGGCGCCTTCAAGTGCTATGCCGTCTCCGGAACTCCGGGGGACTGCGTCATGATCGGGGTGAACAAGATACTGCCCAGAAAGCCCGACCTCGTCGTCTCAGGGATAAATAACGGAGGGAACAGCACCTTCCAGGACATCCTCGCCTCCGGGACTGTGGCAGCTGCCCTCGAGTCTGCGCTGACCGGGATACCAGCGGTGGCGTTCTCCATGGAGGTCAGGGACGAGTCCTTGTTCGCACTGGAGTACAACCCTCCGAACTTCGACGAGGCCTCCGAGGTGGCCGGGGAGATAGTCAGGGATGTTCTGGAGAACGGGATGCCTGGCGGCGCGGAGATGCTCAACGTCAACTTTCCACAGGGAGCGACGAAGAGGACGGAGATCAAGCTCACAGAAGTCGGGAGGAGGAAGTACACCGACACGGTGATCGTCAGAAAGGACCCCAGAGGGAGGCCGTACTACTGGCTCTTCGGGGAGAAGCTCTCGGAGTTCCCAGCCAGCAGCGACGCGGAGGCCGTACTCAAAGAAGGAAAGATCTCGATCTCCCCGATGGTGCTTAGCATGTCAGGGCCAGTCACGGAGCCGCTCGTGTCCCTCAAGCGGAGGGTCGAGAAGAGGCTCTCGGTCAAAGGGCAGAAGCGTCGCCTCAGGGATAAATAGAAACGAGAGCTGTTCACAATTGGAGATGCATCGAATCGGGGAGGGATGGGAAGGAGTCGAGAGGAGGCTCAGGGTAGTGAATCTCTCTGGGCCGGTCAGGCTCTTGGTACCCTCTTTGCTGATCTCTTCGGCGCCCAAGAGCACCAGGGGGCTTTCTTTCCACTCGGGCGCTTCTGGCGCGATCGTCGGCGGAGCGCTGGTGGTCGGGAGCGCCGTGATCGGTTCTCTTGTTGGTGGCGGGATGGGTCTCGCGGGGGCCCTGTTGGGACTCTGGCTCCTCGGAAGCACGGGGGTAGTCATGGTTGCGGGAAGCATCACCCCCATCGCATTCGTGAAGCCGATCTGCGTTCGCTGCAGGCTTCTTCCGGTAATCAAGGAGCACGAGTCGATCCACATTGCGGGAGTCTCGAGCGAGAAGGAGGTCTGGGCCTCGATGAGGCAGAGGCACAGCGCCCAGTCGCTGGCGCTCGAGGGAGACGCTGCGATCTGCTCGTTCTGCCCGATCCCGAAGAGACTGGCCCAGCACTAGGCGATCGGCTTGGTACAGAGAGTCGCTGTCGTCGATTCGGACCTTTGCCAGTCCAAGAAGTGCGGGCTCGAGTGCATCAAGGAGTGCCCGGTCAACATCAACGGAGAAGAGTGCATAGTACTCGGAGAGGACAAGCTGGCGCTGATCTCCGAAGAGCTCTGCATCGGCTGCGGGATCTGCATCAAGGTCTGCCCGTTCGACGCCATCGACATCCTGAACCTCAGCGAGGAGCTGAAGACGGACAAGATCCACCAGTACGGAGTCAACTCGTTCAGGCTCTTCAGGATACCGACAGTCCGGAGGGGCTCGGTGGTGGGGCTAGTGGGACGGAACGGGATAGGGAAGTCGACTGCTTTGAAGGTCCTGGCCGGCCAGACGATACCCAACCTGGGCGACTACGACCGCGAGCCTTCGTGGGATCCGTTCCTGAAGTACCTGAGCGGGCGGGAGATGAAGGAGCACTTCGAGCGGGTCGCGGACGGGGAGCTCAAGGTCTCCCTGAAGCCCCAGGCGGTCTACAAGCTCCCCGAGGCATGGAAGAGAGAGACCCGTCCCCTGCTGGAACAGATGGACGAGAGGGGGAAGCTGGACGAGGTCGTCGAGACCCTGAGCCTCAAGGAGACCATGCACAAGAAGCTGACCGAGCTGAGCGGAGGGGAGCTGCAGAGGGTCGCGGTTGCCGCCGCAACGCTCAAGGATGCTGACCTTTACCTGTTCGACGAACCGTCGTCCTACAACGACGTGTACCAGCGCCTCGCGGTGACTCGGTTGATAGCCGGCCTGGCCGAGGCCGGAAAGGCCGTCCTCGTCGTGGAGCACGACATCGCGTTCCTCGACTACGTCGCCAACTACGTCCAAGTGATCTATGGGGAGCCGGGGGCGTACGGGATAGTCTCGGGCCTCTACGCCTCTAGGACTGGGATCAACTCGCTCCTCGACGGGTACCTCCCACAAGAGAACGTCAGGTTCAGGGACCACGCGGTCTCCTTCGGGCTCAGGGCGGCGGGCGAAACCGTGGAGAGCGAGGAGGCGGTGGCAAAGTACACGACGCTGCGGA
The DNA here is from genome assembly GCA_016432545.1 of archaeon. NCBI lineage: Archaea > archaeon. Next base: position 212,652 of record CP066694.1, on the reverse strand, counting down.
AGTCCTACGAATCGTTCAAGCTCAAAGTAGAAGGGGGGATGATCAACCAGGGGACTATCCTGGGGGTCGTGGGCGCCAACGCGCTTGGCAAGACGACGTTCCTGAAGATGGTCGCCGGCCAGGAGAAGCCGACAAAGGGGAGCGTCGGCCTCGACGCGCGGGTGGCCTACAAGCCGCAGTACCTCTCGTCGGAGTTCGAAGGTACGGTGGACGAGTTCTACCTCTCTACCTTGGGGGCCAAGTACGGGGACGCGGCCCTCCAGGAGGCCCTGGCCAACCCGCTGAGGATGGAGAAGCTCCTAGCCAGGAGGGTCAAGGAGCTGAGCGGAGGCGAGCTCCAGAAGGTCGCCATCCTGGCGACCATGGCCCAGGAGGCTGAGGTCTACGCGCTCGACGAGCCTTCGGCTTTCCTCGATGTGGAGGACAGGTTTGTAGTAGCGCGGGCGATCAACCGCCTGGTGAAGGCAAGGGGGAAGGCTGCCATCATCATAGACCACGACCTCCAGGTCATCGACATCGTCTCTGACCGGCTGATGGTCTTCACAGGCGAGCCCGGCGTCTCGGGGGAGGCGACGGCGCCGCTTCCCAAGGAGGACGGGATGAATGCGTTCCTCAAGCAGGTGGGGCTGACGTACCGGCGCGACGTCAACACGGGCCGGCCCAGGGTCAACAAGCCCGGGAGCAAGTTGGACAGGGACCAGAAGGAGAAGGGGACCTACTACTACGTCTCCCAGAAGGAAGAAGTTGCCGAGGCTGATTAGGGCAGCGCTGGCGAGGTCAGGGATAAAGGCCGACCTTCCCTCGACCGGGGTCGATGTCATCGGAGACATCGCGATACTGAGACTGCCTGGACTCAGGGCGAAGGAGAAACGGTCCTTCGCGGAGGCCCTCTGCGAGGAGTCGGGGAGCATCAAGGTGGTCTTCGAGCAGGAGGGAGGGATCGAGGGGAAGCACCGCCTCAGGAGGCTAAGGCATCTGACGGGGGAGAAGAGGTCAACGACGGTGCACAAGGAGAACGGCTGCTCCTACAGACTGGACGTGGCGAAGTGCTACTTCTCTCCGAGGCTCTCCACGGAGCGCGAGAGGATAGCAAGTGAGGTTCGGAAGAAGGAGAGAGTCCTGAACATGTTCGCAGGGGTCGGGCCGTTCTCGATCCCGATCGCGAAGGTCGCGGGCGCCAGGGTCGTGAGTTGCGAGGTCAACCCGTCGGCGTGCAGGTACCACGAGGAGAACAACCGGCTCAACAAGGTCCAGGACCTGGTCACGCTCATACGGGGCGACGCCGCGGACCTTCCAGAGGTAGTGACTGGGAAGTTCGACCGGGTCTTGATGCCACATCCCTCCGAAGCTGACCGCTTCCTCGAGGTCGCACTCTCGATGTGTAAGAGGGATGGCCTCGTCCACTACTACAGGCACGTCCTCGGAAAGGACGAGAGGGATGCGGGGCGCGCCCTCAAGGGCGAGCTCTCTGGCCTCCTGCCTCCGAAGACCAGGTTCACAGTCAGGAGGGTAAGAGACGTCGGCCCCAGATGGGTCGAGATGGCCGCAGAGATACGCCTGCGGAACTAGAAGGGCAGCGTCTGGCTGTACCTGTACAGGTGCGCCAGGACCCCGAAGGTGATCAGTATCGCCCCCACGTCGAAGAGGGCCATGTTCCTCAGGCCGGTCGCGACAGCCTGAGCGGCGAGGCCGTTGACCATGACCTGGGCAAGGATTAGGAGCACGAAGATGATGAAGACCCACCTCCGCGTGAGGAGTGTCCCCTGCGGCGCGATCGCCTTCCTGACCCGCTCCTTAGACTTCAGGTACCTGAGGTAGGCGTAGGTCAGGACGAAGGACAGTATGGTGACTCCGAGCATCGAGCTGAAGTAGAGCACCGGGTCCACGAAGAGCCTCTCGAGGGTCGGGAGGCCGGTGTCGGGGTTGATGTAGAAGCCCCAGGCAGTCGTGATCAAGATCTGGGCAATGCTGGTGATGCCGAGCGCAGTGAAGAAGGGCCGCTCCTTCCAGCTGAGCTTCTTGGAGGTGTCCACGAATGGGACTACGAGCGCCATCAGGAAGAGCAAGGCAGGCATGAGACCCCCCATGACGAACTTGTCAAACTCGGTCCTGAGGAGGGCGTAGATTCCGGTTAGGTACCACTCCGGAATGGTCAGCTGGGGGTTGCTGGGGCTGTATGGGATGCCGACCGCCACAGGGAAGATGGCAGCGATCGCGAAGAGGCCCCCCACCACGGTCGAGATCACCGGCAGGTCGAAGACCATGTACCTGGGGAAGTGGATGAAGACAAGGATGAGCATGAACATCGGTAGGATGAACACGTGGGCCGAATAGAGCCTGAGGACGAAGTCGGTGAATCCGTACCCGAAGGTCGCGAGCCTGAGGGCCCCGCCGATCACAGGTGATGCGTTAGCGAGGGAGGAGCCGATCTCTATCGCAAGCCCGGCCCTCTGGTTGAACAGGAGGTCGTACCCCGTAAAGGCCTCTACGCCCGTGATGATTCCCAAGATTATCCCGGTCACCCAGAGGACCTCGTTCTTGATCTTGAACCTCCCGCTGAAGTACTGATAGTACATGTGCAGGACCGCGAGTAGCACCATCGCGTTGGAGGCCGTGTAGTGTATGTTCCTCATGAGCCAGCCGAACGGGACCGAGTCGTTGATTCTTTGGATGCTCGAGAATGCGCACGTTATGCTCCCGCACCCCGCGAGGGTTGGCTGATAGTAGATCATCAGCAGCCCCCCGGTCACTCCCAGTACGAGGAATACGATCCCAGTGAGGACGCCCAGGTAGGCGAGGGGATTTACGAACCTCTTGGGGAAAGTGTACTGGACGCCGCAATAGACCGTCCTTTCGAGGCCGTCCACGAGCCAGTAGTAGAGCTTGGAGACCAGATTCCGCTTCTGGGGAGCCTTTGCCATGGTCAGGCGTTCTCCTCCAGGAGGCTCGTGTCGGCGGGGACTTCGCCCATCGGCTTGATGAAAGACTGGTAGCTCCCGGAGTCGCGCCCGAAGCCCAGGTCGCCGTTCGCGCCGATGGACCCTACTCCGTTGTCCGGGTAGGCCTTGGTGGGGTCGTGGTTCGGCAGGTACACGTACAGGTATCCGTCGGAGTCGGCCTGAAGAGTGAGCATCGGGATCGCGTTGGTGGGAGGGGCCTGGAGAGCGGCGGGTCCCAGGATGGCCTTTCCGTCCGGGAGCTCGTAAATGCTTCCGTGGCAGGGGCACTCGTACCGCTGGTGCGTAGTCACAGTAGGGCTGGGAGCCTGGTATCCGAATTCGCTGGGATTGTTGGTCTGAGTCGGATTATAATTCGGGCTGCACCAGAGGTGGACGCAGACTTTGCTGAACGCCACAAAGTCCGTCGCCTTCATGCTCGAGCCGCCCAGTTCTTCAGGGAGTCGGATGAGCTCGTACTTCAGGAAGGTGTCGGGGTTCTGAGCATCGAGGGTGGGATCTCCAGAGCTCGGGTAGGTGATGACCCAGTGTCCGTTGGGCGGGAAGGTGGCCAGGTCGCTGACCTTGACCTGCTGCCCCGCGGCCGCTCCGTACTTCGAGTCGTCGTCTACCACAGCCTTCTGGAGGACCTTCTGGGTGGCCGTGCCTATGGTGATTTTTGACGAGAGGAAGCTTCCCCAAGGGACGAAGGGGACAACTGAGAGGACGGCGCTAAGGGCGAAGATTGCCTTCACGAAGTTCCGCCGGCTCGAATCGGGCGGCGTGGCAGGCTTCGGGGGAGCGGGCGTCGGGGCAGCAGGGCGCGGAGGTGTAGGCGCAGGCCGCACTTGAGGAGGTTGCGCAATAACAGGGGCAGGGCGGGGAGGCGGCGTCGTCTGTGGTGCAGGCTTCTTCTCCTGTTCAGCTTGAGTCTGGGAGGGTGGGCCTTCCTTAGTCTCGTCCACCATTTATTCTCCGGCGACTGGCTCACGCATGGCGTTTTTAACCTTCGTATGAGTGATTGGAAAATCGCCAGAGCGCGAAAACGCTTAAAGCCAATCTGACACGAGGTGGCGAAAGAATCTCCAGTTGGCCAAGAGCTCGACGGTCGTAGGGGCGGTCGTCGCGATTCTGATAATAGGTGCGATCGCGTCCATCGGTTACTACCAATTCGCAATAGCGCCGGGCCAGAACTCCACCACCACGACCTCGACTACATCCGCAGTGACCTGCACTCCGAGCACATGCGCCTACGTCAACATCACCAACGGCGCAGGCACCTGCGGCCCAGTGGGCCCTTGCGGGTACGCGCCGTTGAGCGTCACTCTGGTGATCGGGGTCAACAACACGGCGGTGTGGAAGAACCTCGACCCGGGGAGCATCCACACCGTGACCGAGACGACTGGCGTGGGGCCTAGCTCGGGCGACATGCACGAGAACGGGGCATACCAGTACACCTACGCGACCGCGGGGACCTTCGACTACAAGTGCATCTATCACGCGTGGATGCGGGGCACCGTTACAGTAAAGTCGCCCTAGTCGGACTGCGCCGTGTATGGCGCCGAGCGCAGTTTGAAGGAACTGACTTCCAAAGAGGACCTGGAAGCGCTCTCTAGAGACGCAGGGATCATCACATTCCACCCACAGCGGGCCTTCGAGGCGGAGACAGAGGTGGACGTGATCTCGTCCCTCAAGCTCGCCGACGATTCTGGTCTCTCCCTCACGCCAAGAGGCGGCGGCACCTCGATACCCAGCCAGTCGGTGGGGCGGGGGATCGTCCTCGTTCAGAAGATGCAGGGCTTTGCTCTGGTCGAGGGGGTCGCAAGCTGCGGGCCCGCCCTCGTCAAGGGGAAGCTCAACGAAGCCCTCGGAGACCTGGGCCTTTGGATGCCCGTCGACCCGTCCAGCTACTCGAGTTGCACCGTGGGAGGGATGGCCGCCAACAACTCCGCGGGCATTCGGACGCCCAAGTACGGCACCACCATAGACCACGTCGAGTGGCTCAGGGTCATCCTCCCAGGCGGAGACGCGATGCGGCTAGAGCCTGGCTCGCTCGAGGAGGCAGCCAACGGCAGTGACCCGAGGGTCAGGAAGGTCTGCGAGCTGATCCTCCAAAACCACAAGGAGATTCTGGCGGAGCGGCCCCGAGTCAGCAAGAACTCCTCGGGGTTCAGGCTGGAGCGCGCGATCGAGGGCGACAGGCTCCATCTGGAGAAACTCTTCGTCGGCTCTGAAGGCACGCTGGGGGTCTTCACAGAAGTGGGGTTCGCGACGAGGAGGAAGCCTGGCTGGAGGGTCCTGTTCGTCGTCGAGACGACCTTGGAAGGGCTCGGGGACGCAGTCTCGGCCTTCAGGAGCACCTCTCCGACCGCGATCGAGTTGCTCGACAGGTCGGTCTTCAGGAGGATGGGCAAGGAGGAGATGCTCTCGAAGTATGCAAAGTCCGACTCCAACTACCTCCTTTTCACCGAGTACGACGGGGAAGGCTCCCCTGACGCGAAGATTGAGGAGGTCGCCGGCTCGAAGGTGTCGGGATACGAGCCCCTCGTCATCACGGACCCTGCGGCCATCTCCGAGGCCTGGGAGGTGAGGAACGAGACCCTCAAGCTCGGCCTCCAGGTAAGGAGCGGCGGCAAGGTATTGGTCCCGGGCGTGGAGGACCTCGTAGTCCCGGGCGAGAGGCTCCCGGACCTGGTCAGGCTCCTGCAGACCGAGTTTGATAGGAGGGGCCTCGAGTACATCTCCTACGGCCACGCAGGAGATGCTAACCTCCATGCCCGCCCTCTCCTCGACCCCACCGACTCCTCGGGACGCAGGACCCTGGACAACCTGATGGACGAGTGCTTCGAGGCTGTCTGGAGGATGGGTGGCTCGATGACGGGTGAGCATGGGGACGGGATGCTGAGGGCTCCCTATGTAGGGCGCCAGTATCCCAAGACGTACTGGATAATGAAGGAAATCAAATCGCTGTTCGACCCGAAGGGAGTCCTGAACCCCGGCGTCAAGCTTGTCTGATCGAGGCTGCCCGCGCGAGCAGCCTTGCAACTTTGATCGGCTCGGGGACCGAGCCCTGCCGCGTGAAGAGCTCGAGGACGCGCATGGCCTCCGAGAACGAGAGACCGGAAAGACGGCCGTAGACAGCCTTGCCCGTCGAAAGCCGAAACCTTCTCCTCTCCCCCAGGGCCCGGTATGCCAGGAGCTTGCCCTCGGCGCTGTCGGGGAAGTGCCTCCTAATGGAGTCCTCGATCCCTTTGGTCTCCTTGAAGGTGAGGCAGATGACCGGGCGGCGGGTCTTCGCCGATAGTTGGTCAACGTCGATGATGTTGTAGAGGCTAAGGATCGCTCCTGAGACCATGATGAGGTTGACGTCGTTCCTCTTCAGCCTCCTGAACAGGGAGGATATCGATGCGGTCGCGTCGTCTCCGCCGACGGAGGTCCTTCCAAGGGCAAGTCCGTCAATCACAAGGTCGCCCCTCATTACCACGCCCGCGAGGACGGACCTCGGCAGCTCCTTCCTGAAGCTCTCTGCGACTCCGAGCACTCTGAGGCCGGGCTTGGAGAGGCTGGGGCGCACCGGGGGTTCGACCGCATCCAGACTTTTAACCTCTGGAAGCTCTGCCGAGGCGTGGCCAAGATCTACTCCCTCAAGGAGGGGTCGAAGATTCCGGGCGAAATCCTGAGACTAGCTGCAAAGGAAGGGGTACGCACAGCAAGCGTGGAAGGGATAGGGGCCGTGAGGCGGCTCAAGCTTGCATACTACAACCCTGCCACGAAGAAGTACGAGGAGCACCGGTACGCGGAGAACCTTGAAGTCACGAGCCTGCTCGGAAACATCACGACAAAGGACGGGGCGCCCTTTCTTCATGCCCACGCGACGTTGGGCAGGCGGGACATGTCGGTCATCGGAGGGCATCTCCTCTCAGCGGAGGTCCATCCGCTCCTCGAAGTTGTCATTACCAAAACGACCAACGACGCGGTCCGAAGGTTCGATGAAGAGTTGGGCCTAAACCTGATCTACAAGACCAGTTAGCGGTAACAGATGAGGCTCAGTCTAATGCCTTCCGGTCATATTGACCTAACCGTAACTCTGTAACATCACAGCCTCGACTCTTTGAGGGGCCCGAGTCGATATAAGGAATTTCGAGGACCTACGGCCGCGCGAGGGGGAGGTCGAGGACGGTGACGACGCCAGGTCGCGCCGCGGCGACCCTCTCGACTGCGTGCACGACCAGGGCGACAGTGGCCGAGTCTCCGAAGACGCCCTTCTCGAACCTCAGCTTGATGTCCGGATCTCCCTTTACCTCCACCACGTCAAAGTCCGCCGAAGTGACCGACATCTCGAGGTCAAGCCTGATCAGGCAGCGCCCGGCGGTCCCCTCCGCGAACTGCCTTACGCCCAGAACGTATTCATCAGACCCCAGGACTGGGAAGACCCCCTGCTTCGTATCCTCGAGCGTCGTCCCAAGGGACCTTGCGATCAGGCTCGCAGACTCGACGAGACCCACGTGCCCCAGAGACCCCTCTTCGACCCCCTTTTCGAACTTCGCCCTGGTAAGCCCGACCCCTGCCTTGGCTTGGAGCTGCCTCCGGCGCCTGCTTACGTCCACCGATCGGACCACGTGGACTTTGGTCGGGTTCTTGGAGGCTGAGAGGACGAGCGCAGGGACCCAGTCCATTACGAAGCCCGGATTGACCCCGACCCCGACCACAGTAACGTCCTTCTCCTTGGCCAGGGCGTCAATCCTCCCGGCCGCCTCTCGGTCAGAGGACTCGGGAAAGGCCATCTCCTCCGCAGTGGCCACGACGTCCATCCCCAGGCTCGCAGCGCGCATCACGTCGCTCGCAATCCCCGTTAGCCTGGAGGTAGTCGCGAAGACCGCGACGTCTGCCGTCCCCTCTGCCAGCTCTTCCACGGAGTGCGAGACCCTCGTCCCGACCGGAAGGCCCGTTATCTCGGCGACCGTCCTCCCGACCTTCTCTGGGTCTGTGTCCACCACGCCGACTAAGGTGTGGCCCCTCTCGACGAGATACCTCAGAACCTCCGTCCCGATGGCGCCCATCCCGCAGAGGACGACCCTCGCCAACGGGCGTTTCTGATTCCGTGGCGTCTAATAATCGATGCTATGACGACTCAGTATGCGGTGAGCTCGGGGACCAGCGAGTCGAGGCTCTCGAGGAAGTCGCGGAATGCGTGGATCGGAACCACCGCGGCGCCCTCCATCAACAAAGGCGCCTCCAGCGAAATCATTAGAATTACAGCCACTATGGGCTCCAAGTAGGGCCTCGCACTCCTCAGAAGCACCGCCCTCTCGCCCTGGGCCCTTGCCACCTTCATCGCCACTCCCGGGGCTGCGCTCTTCGACCATCGCTTGCAGTCCACCGCCACCGCGATCCTGCCCGAACGACCGAGGATGTCTATCTGGGCCCTCGGGTTTTTCAGGACCACGTCCTGTTCCACCCCATACCCGCTGGCTTTCAACAGGTCCGCCCCGAACGACTCGAACTCTGACCAGTGCAGGTGCCTCGCGACGAGCTCAGGAGGAGTCCCGGTCCTGCAGGCAGCGATCGCCCGCACGACCCTGGAGTCGAAGACTGATTCGGTACGGCCCAAAGTTGAGGCTATCTCCGCTTCGACCTGGAGCATCGGAGGGATTGAGAACGTGCCCTCGATGTACCCCCGAGCCCTTTCGCTGGGAACCCTCGGGCCTGAGAACACGACGTGGAGAAGTCAAGGAAGGAAGTAAAAAAGGAAGCAGAGGAAAGCAGCGGTTTTCGGGAGGCTACAGTGAAAGTTACTTCGGTGAGTTCAGGACGCTCTGGTACAGGCTGAGCCCGTGGTGCGTCGCGCGATAGTACTTCTCCCTGGACTGGGCGAAGACGGGCTCCACCAAGCCCTGGGCCTTCAGCTCTGCTAGGGCTCGGCTGACGTGGCTGATGTGCTTCTTCTCGATGGAGGCGAGCTCCGTAGGCGTCATCGCTTCCTTTGCGAGGTGCCCTAGGAGTTTCCTTCTAACTTCGCTGCTCGTCACGAATTTCGGCAGCCCGCTGAAGCTACTCACCGACATTCTGACGGCGAAAATGGGGCTTTTGCGTATATTAAGATTGTTACCAAAGGCGGTCCCCTCTCATTCGACCGTGGATTCTTCGTTGCCTAGAGGACGAGCCGGTAGTCTCCGCCCAGGTCGGCAAAGCGGTCGAGCTGCGAGACCCTCACTAGGGCGTCGTAGACGACGAAGTTGGTCGCGGACTTGAAGCCCAGCCTGACCTCGGAGTACTGGTCCCGAGCGGTCGTGAAGTTCTCGAATTGCACCACCCGCGTAAGGTTGACCCTCCCTCTGGACGCGTCGACCGTCGTCAGGACTCTCTGAGCACCCTTGATCTCCCCCGTGAAGTTTTGGATGCCTAGGCTGAGGTGCTGGGCCCCTCCGACGGTCCAGAGCATCTGTCTTATTGCCAGGACATCGATCATCGAAGAGGACGCGTGGTTCGGGACGTCGAGCACCGACAAGAGGAGCTGCTTAGCTTCGTTCTGGCCAGCGACGAAGGCGACGGCCCTCTCTCCTGGAACGATACCCAGCCACCCCAAGACGGACTTTCCGGTCGCCACGTCCTGGACCGCGTATAGGCTGTCGTTCCCGAACTTGACCTCGAACGCGCCCAGGGGCGCGAACAGGTCGACGACGTCGGAGAACTTCTGGGCGTTCAGGAAGGCGAAGTCCAGCGTGGAGTTCGGAGTCTCGAAGACCATCGTCTCGAAGTAGACGGCGTCAGAAGAATTGATCACCAAGGCAGGGTTGGAGAGGTGGAGTATCGTAGCGTGGAATGGGAGGGAGGAATTCGCATGCCGAAGCGCGGTGTAGTTCAGGAACCCGACCTGTATCGCAGACCTCGGGGCATACTTGCCCCACAGGGCGTCGTAGGAGGGGAGGTCCTGGGGCAGGTGCCTGACCGGGACCGAATTGAAGTACGAATAGACGAAGGTGGCCCCAAAGATGGAGACGAGCACGACGAAGGTGCCGATGAAGGAGAGCATCCTGACGTTCTTTCTCTTCCTCCGTCGCCTCAGCAAGAATGGCCGAGCAGACTTTCAACGTTTTAAGCCTTGGAGGGAGATTGTGTCTCGTGCACTGGATCGTCAGGTTGCTCTACACGTCCATCCTCGAGGTGGCAGTCTTCAGTGCCCTGGCGGCGGGGGTAGCTGTCGGGATCTCGTTGCTCTTCGCCGGGGAGCTCGTCCCGGCCTACGGCCTGGTCCTCCTGTTGGAGTCAGTCATCTTGATGCTCACCGGGGCGGCGCTAGAGATGAGCACGACGGGGTCGGCCAAAGTCTTTGGGAAGCAGCTGCGGGTCCTGTTTGGACTGAAGGTCTCTACTTCGACGCCAGGAGCACCTGACCCGAAGAAGGTGGTGGGGATGGCAGGGACGTACGCACTCACAGGGGTGCTGCTCTTCGCGGAAGCGGGTATCCTAAGCGTAGTCCTGTACTGAAGAAAACTGGGGAGGGCCCCTAGCTCGCTTTCCGCCTGGAAAGCGCTATGGCTACGAGGCCCAAAATTATTGCTACTGCAAGTGCAGCGTATGCTATGTACGAAAGGTTGGTGAGGTTGTTGTTGAGGCTGTCAGACTTCGCCGCGAGCGCGTCTAGCCTTGTGTTGACCGAGGTTGTCAAGTCCGAGATTGCCGAGTTGGTCGAGTCTGCGAGGCCGCACACTGCGTCGTGAATGGCGACAGTGTCCGACGCTGCGAGGCTCGATAGCGCATCCTGAACCACCTGTGCAAGAGAGCCGACGGTCAGCGTAGTGACCGCGCTGTACTGCACGTCGGTGCTGTTGAGCTGCGGAAGCCCGTTCTGTGATGTGCCGGCGGATGTGCTGTTGGACTGGGGCCACGTGTAGCCCTCAGGGAAGGATGGCGAGGACGGAGCGAACGCCTGCAAGGCGTTGTAGCTCACGCCCGTGAAGAAGACCCTGTACCAGACAGCGCCGCTGACCGTGGGCGTGTAGCTGAAGGAGTAGTATCCTCCAGTCGACGTCAGGGTCATGGCGACCGGTGTCCAGGTAGTCCCACTGTCCGTGCTCTGCTGAAGGGTCGCGTAGAACCCGCCAGTGCCCGCTCCCTTGGCCGGGACGACCGCGAAGGTCCCCGACAGGGCTAGGGTGTTGCCAGAGAGGAATGATGGGATTGAGACCGCCCCGCCGGGAGAACCGGCCGGAGCTTGGCACGAGATTGTCGGTGGTTGGATCGGGGTAACTCCTCCGCTCTGCGTAGTGTACCCTGCCTTGGCAAGGAGCTGCGCAGAGAGGGTGAGGTCGAAGGAGTCCGGCTGGACGTCCGACGGGTATGCGAACCCGAAGCACGAGCAGAACTCGGTGATTCCTATCGTCCCGATTCCCTGGTTGAGGTTGTCGATGATGTACTGCCTGGGGATGGCGTGGCTCAGAGCGGCCCTGACGTCCCTTGCCGCTTCCGCGGCCCTGCTCGGGTCGGAGATTCCGAGAGGCGTCGCAGTTCCCGTGCCCAAGATTGGGTGGGTGTTCTGGACGGCCATCATCTGGAAGCCCGCGCCTGGGCTGGCCCTCTGAGTGCCGGTGCCACCGTTAGAGGTCAGTACCGGGAAGTCTGTTGGGTTGAGCTGGTAGTTGGCGTCGAGGAAGTTGACCTGACCGTTGGCAAAGGCTGCGAGCGCGTTGTCCTTGTTCAGGATGTGGACCACGTGGATCGTCTGGGCGCCGAAGAGCCCGAGACCCTGTAGTCCTGACGCGTTCCAATAGCCTCCCCACTTCACCAGCGTGCCCGTTCCAGTCACGGTGTCGTAGCCGTGATAGAAGTACGGCCCGTCACCGACCGGCCCATATGCGACCGCGGAGCCGTTACCCCCGTGGTTAGCCTGGCCTGGAAGGTTGTAGACGTATGGGCATGGAGTGGTGTGGAGTGTCGCGTAGCAGCTGTTCGACCAAGTGGCGAACGGCAGCTCCTCGAAGACGTGCATCGGGGCCGCGGCAATCCCAGTGAGGATCGGGTCAGCGAAGAGGTATGGGTCAGTCAGGGTGAACCTGAACGATGTGGCGTTGACGGCCGTCCAGACGGAAGTAGCGGTGAACCCGCCCGGAGCTGTTCCGTGCGAGTAGGTCCCGCCGACCACGTAGTCTGAAGTGCCGTTGAGATAGGTGAACTGTACCTGGCTGCAGTTGCACGCGCCGCCGTGTCCATAGTCTCCGAGGAGGCTCTGGAGCGTGCCGCCGCCGACATAGCCCACGTCGGTGTCGATGCTTCCCATGATGGAGAACAGGTAGTCATCGGACGTTACCGGGACTCCGTCCTGGAAGCTGTGAGCTCTGAAGGAGACGTCCCACGTCAGGTGGTCCGAGGAGGACTTGATCGACGTGGCGAGCGCGTTGAAGTACCCGAGCGTCCTTGCGTCTACCTCCTCGAGGGAGGCGGCGGTCGGGTTGTACAGGTATGCGTCGTAGTAGGTGTTGGCAGGCCCGTTGACCCACTGGTTGACCGAGTTGATGTCGCCCGTCTCGGCGATGTTGATCTCAGTGCCCGTGCTTACGCCCCAGTGCTGGAAGTCCCGGTTCGCAGTAGTCGCTCCCTCAGCCTGGTTAGTACCCCATGGGCTGAGGTAGTTCTTGATGCCGTAGACGTCCACCCCGTAGAAGATGGGCATGTCCGGCTTGTCCTGCGAAACGATCCTAACCATCTGTTGGGCGATTGAGATCCTTGCCGTCGCGTTGAACTCGGTGTTGTACTGGACTGAGAGCTGATTGTAGGTGTCGTTGTGGTAGAAGTAGTAGTTGGCCCCTGTCGGCGCGTAGTCTGCGGCAGTCAGGCTCCTGTAAGTGACTTGGTTCTGAGTCCCAAAGTCTGGGAGCGGAGTTCCGCCTCCGTACCCGACGAAGTGGACGTCGAACCCGCCTTGATCGTAAGTCTTGCCGCAATTGTCGGCAGAGCAGCCAAACGTAAGCCCGGACATTACTCCGAAGCTCACGTAGATCAGACGTGCGTCGATGTTGATTTGCTTGAGGTTGTTGGTGATGATTGCTGCCCACTGGCGCCTAAGCGGGTTCGAGGTCGGGGCTATCACCGTCACGGTGAAGAAGGTCCCCGAAGTCGTCGCCGCGCTGACGCTCAATGGCAGCGCAGAGAAGATGAGCAGAAATCCTATTGATGCTAAAGCTGCACCTGTAGCTGTCTCTTCAATCAAAGAAGAGTGCAATTATTTTCGTTTCATGTAGCGTTCCTCGCTTTATAAACGATTGTTCTGTCCGAAATTACAGGAACTTCTCAGCGTGGTGGCAGGCGACGAGGTGGCCCGGTTCGAGCTCCCTCAGGGCCGGCTTCGAAGTACTGCAGATGTCGGTCGCGTATGGGCATCTCGGGTGGAACCTGCAACCCCCCGGCGGGTTGACCGGGCTGGGCACGTCGCCCGGAAGGATGATCCTCTTGACCTTCTTCTCAGGGTCGGGCACGGGCACGGCCGAGAGGAGGGCGATTGTGTAGGGGTTGAGGGGCTTTGTGAAGACCCTGTCCGTGGGGGCGTACTCGAAGACCTCCCCGAGGTACATCACCGCCACGTGCTGGGAGATCTGCCTCACCGAGCTGAGGTCGTGGGAGATGTAGAGGAACGAAATGCCGGCTCTGGCTTGGAGCTCCTCGAGGAGGTTGAGGACCTGTGCCCTGACCGAGACGTCGAGGGAGGAGACTGGCTCGTCCGCGATCACGAACTTGGGGTCTGTGGCCAGGGCCCTCGCTATCGAGATGCGCTGCCTTTGCCCCCCAGAGAACTCGTGCGGGTACCTCTCGGCGTGGTACTCCTCCAGCCCGACCATCTTCAGGAGGCGGTAGACGTTGTCCTCCCACTGCCCCTGGGGGATGTTCTTGTGGATCGCGAAGGGCTCTGAGACGATGTCGAAGACTGTCATCCTCGGGTCGAGCGACCCGTATGGGTTCTGGAAGACCATCTGCATGTTGCGTCTGATGTACTTCCTGTCCTCGGTGGTCCCCTTCGCGAAGGTTTCGTAGACGTCCTTGCCCTCGAAGTAGACCTTGCCCGAGTCGGGCTCCTCGAGCGAGAGGATGACCTTGCCCGCTGTGGTCTTTCCGCACCCGCTTTCGCCGACCAGTCCCAGGGTCTCCCCCTTGCCTATGGTCAGGTCTATGCCGTCGACCGCGTGGACGTCCCCGACCTTCCTCCTGAGCAGGATGCCCCTCTCGTAGACTGGGAAGTACTTTACGAGGTTCTCTACTCTGATCAGCGGGTCGGCCATCAGACGGCCGCCTCCTTTTCGAGGGCAAGGTCCTTCCAGTGGTGGCAGGAAACCTTCCTGTGCTCGAGGATGTCCTCGAGAGGAGGGACCTTGTCCACGCAGAGCTGGGTCATGTACCTGCACCTGGGGTGGAACCTGCAGCCGGTGGGCGGCTCGATCAGGTTCGGTATGTTGCCAGGGATCGACATGAGGGCCGCTGTCCTGTCGACTCTCGGGACTGCCCTCAGGAGCGCGGAAGTGTACGGGTGCTTGGGCGTCGAGAAGATCTCTCGGGTGCGCGAGACCTCCGCGACCCTGCCGGCATAGAGGACCACGACCTTCTCGGTCATCTCCGCGACGATTCCCATGTCGTGGGTTATCATTATCAGTGCCATGTTCAGCTCGCGCTGTATCGACTTCAGGAGCTCCAGGACCTGGGCCTGGATGGTGACGTCGAGGTTGGTGGTCGGCTCGTCGGCTATGAGTATCTCCGGCTCCCCGGCGAGCGCCCTTGCTATCGCGACCCTCTGGCGCATCCCCCCGCTCAGCTCGTGAGGATACTGGGTCATCCTCGTCTCGGGCTCGGGGATCCTGACCAGCTTTAGCAGGCCCACGCCCTTCTCGAAGGCCTGCGAGTTGGAGATGTCGTAGTGTGTCTTGACGACGTCCGTGAGCTGCCTGCCTACAGTGAAGAGAGGGTTGAGCGATGAGTTGGGGTCTTGGAAGACGACACCGATCTTCTTACCCCTCACCTTGCGCATCTCTTTGTCCTTCTTGCGGAGGAGGTCCTCGCCCCTGAGCATGACCTGCCCCGAGAGGACCTTGCCGGGGCGAGGGACTATCCCAAGGATCGACTGGGCGGTGACAGACTTGCCGGAGCCGGACTCTCCGACGAGGCCGAGTGGCTCGTCCTCGTTGAGGGTGAAGGAGACGCCGTCCACGGCTTTTACGACCCCTGCTTCGGTGAAGAAGTACGTGTGCAGGTCGTCTACGCGTAGGATCTCCTGGCCTGCCAAGCTCTATTCCCTCAACCTAGGATTCAGCGCGTCGGAGAGGCCGTCCCCCATCAGGTTGAAGCCGAGGACGCAGAAGACCACTGCCAAGCCCGGGAAAAGAGAGACCCACCACTCGGTCCTGATGTAGGCGAAACCTTCCTGAAGGAGGAGTCCCCAAGTGGAGGTGTTCGGGTCCCCGAAGCCGAGGAAGCTGATGACGACTTCCGTCAGGATGTTGCCGGCGATGAGGAGTGACGAGATGACTATGATCGGCGAGAGCATGTTCGGGACGACGTGCCTGAAGAGGATCCTCGTGTTGCTCGCGCCGAGAGCACGCGCGGCCTGCACGAACTCTAGCTCCCGAATCCTCAGAATCTCTCCCCTCGCGACCAGGGCTATGGTGGGCCAGCCGAAGACTCCCAGGATGAGCGTGATGAGCGGGAGCCCGAAGCCCCCCGCGACCAGGAGCACGAAGACCCTCGCGAAGAGGAGGATGATCACGAGGACTGGCAGCGTGAGGAAGACCTGGGTGAACCCCAGGAGGAAGGCGCTGGAGAAGCCCCTCCGGTAGCCGGCAAGGCTTCCGACCAGGACTCCTATGGCCACCGAAATGACTGTGGCCCCTATGCCGACGAAGAGGTCGTTCGGCGTCCCGTGGAGGATCTCGCTGTAAACGTCGATCCCGGAGTTCTCAGTCCCGAGGGGGTGGGCCCAGTTCGTGAAGGGGGGGAGGTTCGTGCACCCCTGGTAGAGGCACCCGAAGTCCCTCACGGGGTAAGGAGCGAGGAAGAAACCGAAGACCATCAGGAAGACGAAGAAACCGACGATGGCTAACCCGGCGAGGCCAGCCTTGTTCTTCCTGAACCTCCTGAAAGCGACCGCCCACTGGCCCGCGGCCCTTCGCTTGTGGGCTTTCACCGGAGGCGCTGGGGGGTTCTTGGACTCCCCGCTCAGGAGAGTCTCACTCTCGGGTCGAGCCAGGCGTATGCGAGGTCCGTGCCCAGGTTAGCGATGAGGACTATCAGCGTGATTATCATCGTGATCCCCTGCACGACAGGGAGGTCGAGGACGGTGGCGGCGAGGACGAAGGCGTAGCCCAGGCCGGGCCAGGTGAAGGTCGTCTCGAGCCCGGGAGCCCCAGCGAGGAGGAACCCGAAGGAGAGGCCCACGATCGTGATCACCGGGGTGACGGCGTTCTTCAGCGCGTACCTGTAGATTATGGTCGACTCCTTGATCCCGCTCGCCCTGGCTGCGAGCACATAGTCCTGCCTCAGGACTTCAAGCATGTTGGCCCTGATGAGCCGGACGATGGTCGCGACAGAGACGAAGGTGAGCACGAGTACGGGAAGGATGAGGTGGGCCAGGACGTCCAGCTGGTAGTTGCCCCACCAGTAGGGCGGGTAGGGGGAGACGGCACCGAAGGCGGGGAGCCACGGAAAGTACACCGAGAAGATGAGGATCAGCATGATCCCGACCCAGAAGGTCGGCATAGACACGCCGAAGATCGCTGTCGAGGTGACCGCTATGTCTGACTTTGAGTACTGGTGCTTCGCGGAGTAGATCCCGATCGGGACTCCGATTCCAAGGCTGAGGAAGAGCGCGAGGAGCTGGAGCTCGAGCGTCGTCCCGATCCAGGGGACGATCTTGTCAGCCACCGTTCCTCCTTGGAGGGAAATCCCCAGGTTGCCCGTCAGGAACTCGCCCAGCCACTGGAAGTACCTCGCGTAGAGTGGCTCGTTCAAGTGATAGAATGCTATCAGCTGCTGAAGCTGGGCCGGGGTCAGGGTCTTGAAGGAGAGCCTGATCAGCTTGATCGGGTCTCCGGCTGCGTTGGTTATGATGAAAGTGATGATAGAGACGGAGAGGAAGACTGGAATCATGAACAGGACCCGGCGTATCAAGTAGGTGAGAAGACTCGCCACGGGTGAAATTATTGCCGTTCGGTGCTAATATAGGTTGTTACCAATGAGACGGGGTTTATCCTTTAAGGACGGAGTCTGTTCGTCCTGCCGTTGGTCGCTCGACTCCGGACCCAGGGCTCAAAGGTCGTTGCCATTGCCGGGATTGTGATCACGCTGGCGACGCTTATCCTGCCTGTAGTCAGGACCCCGCAGACCGTGGCCCTCGAGGGGCCTACCGCCCCGTATGGAGCTTCGTCCACCACTCTGAGCGGATACTACATCCCGCCGGTCGACCAAGGCACTCGAGTCACGATAGTGATAACCGGGTACTCGCCTTCTAGCCTCTATCTGTCGGTCTTCTCAACCGCCGAGGGCGGGCTCGCGACCATAGGAACACCGATCTTGATCATACACAACTTCTCCAGCCCCCTGGTCAGGGTCTCGTTCGTGTCTCCGTCTACACAGCCGTATGGAATCTACGTCTTCTCGGGGAACAGGACACACTTCGTGATCGCCGTGGACGGGAACTGGTCAGGGTACTACTTCCTAAGGGGCTACACGTCAGAAGGGCTATTCGTGGCGTTGGTCGGGCTGCTGGGATATTCGTACTTCCGGACTTGGGAGAAGAGGGCCGCCCTGGAGGAGGTCGCCAGGAAGGAAGCAAGCTCCGGAGGGGCGAAGCCGTTGAGCGCGTTGACTCTGAGCTTGGCCTAGCCTGGCAGGCTGACCCTATTTTGTCATTGGAACAGAACGACCCCGTAGGAAACCGTATGCGTACCATCCGTTCACGATGATGAAAGCGAACGCCAGGACCTGAATCCAGTCAAGGGTCAGAGGACTCTGGAGCGTCACCGAGTTCCTGATCATGTCAAAGTACTTTGTGAGGATCGAGTACGAGAACGAAGGCGAGTATCTCTCCGCGGCCGCGTATGCGACGCGGGCCTGAAGGTCCTTGGTCACCAGGTACCCCGCGACAAGAATCAGGACGTCCCCGATGAGCAACTTGAGCCCAGCCTTGGCCAATGTACTCGACCCCCGGTCGGCCAATAAAAACCCTCATCGCGCGAAAAGGGTTTAACCGCTGGTCTGGCCGGCGTCCCGACGTTGAAGTTCCAGGCAGGAACCGCAGTCTACGTCGTGGGATTCGTCGTCTTCTTGCTTGTCTTTTCATTCCTGCTGCTCTCCTACACTAGGAGGGTGGACGGGACGAGCATGCTTCCGACCTTGGAGGAGGGCGACCTGGTCGTGCTTGAGCACGCCTCCTTCTCTGATGTCCATGTGGGAGACATAATCGTCTACGACCCACCTTGCTCGGCGACCGGCTCATCCGTGATTCATAGGGTCGTCGCGTCCAGCCCTGATGGGTTCACTACAAGGGGCGACAACAATCCGTTGCCCGACCAGGACCCAAGCGCGAGGATCGCCACAGGACCGATCACCCAAGACTGCATTGTCGGAAAGGTCGTCTTCGTTGTCCCCTACGTTGAGCGGCTCGCTTCGTTGCCGTACGGAGCCAACTACATCCTTGCGGCTCTGATCTTCATCGCGGTGCTCTACTCTGAGCTGGGAGGAAGGGGCAAGGCTGAAGCCGACAGCGAGCAGCCTGAAGAACGTCCCGAGCCGCCCCCGAAGGACTCGACCACGGCATCTTGACCCCGCATAGCTGGGACAAGTGGATGACGATGATCCAGAACGAACTTCCTCCAAGGGAAGAAGCGGAAGAGTGAGAAGGCTCGCCTTCGCAGGTGGTTTAGTATTCCTCGGAATCAGCCTTTTTTGGCTGGCTTTCGTTTACAACAATCAATTGGTGTGCGCGTCTGCGCATGGCCTCATACTCTGCCGCAACCCGATTTCTGACCTAATGGTGTCTGCCGTTCCGTCAGCGATAGTCGGACTGGCATTGGTCGTCTACTCCTTCTTCGGCCCAACCCATAATCCCCAGACAGTTGACGCCGAGAACTCGGAGTAGTCTGGAAGTGCGTAATCCCCAGCCAAGTTACCAGAACCGGCCGTTTGCTTATATACCCTTTAAATAGCCTCGGCTGACGAGCAATTTCTAGATGCCTCAGACCAAGGCCATCGTAAGCATCGAAAATGTGGTCGCGTCGGCGTCAGTCAACCAAACCGTCGACCTCAACCTGATCACCAAGAACTTCGTCACGGTCGAGTACCACCCGGACCAGTTCCCGGGGCTCGTCTTCAGGCTGAGGAACCCCAAGACAGCGACCCTGATTTTCAGCTCTGGGAAGATGGTCTGCACGGGCGCAAAGTCTGAGGAGCAGGCGAGGAAGGCGGTTCAGGAGGTCGTTCGCCAACTCAGGAAGGGAAAGATCCCGATCAAGAACGAAGCCGTAGTGGAGATCCAGAACATCGTCGCCTCTGCAAGCCTCGGGGGGAAGGTCCACCTCGAAGAGGCCGCGAGGACCCTGCCAAAGTCGATGTACGAGCCCGAGCAGTTTCCAGGGCTCATCCACAGGATGGCCGACCCCAAAACGGTCATACTCCTTTTCGCGTCGGGCAAGCTCGTCTGCACAGGCGCGAAGAAAGAGAGCGAAGTCTACAGAGCGGTCAACAACCTCCACGTCACCCTAGAAGAAAAGAACCTGATGGTCTACTGACGGCGTCCGACCGACCGGACGATCGCCTTCATGTCGTCCTGAGATATCAGCTCCATCGAAGCCAGGGTGTCAGCCAGCTCCATCACGTCGGTGACCGCGTGCAGGGCGATGCCTGCCTTGCTTAGCCGTTCCCTTGCCCCTTCCATCCTGTCAATCAGCACGACCGCGTCCTTCACCTCTCCGCCCTCGTCCTCGATTGCCTTCGCCGAGGAGAGGATTGACTTTCCTGACCTGGAGAGGCTGTCGACAAGCACGACGGTCCAGTCCGGCCTTATCTCTCCCTCGACCTCCTTCTCCCCAGCTTGTTTGGAGGTCCTGACATAGATGAGTGGAAGTTTTAGAGAGACCGCAACGGGTGAAGCGATCACAAGCCCGGTCATCGGTGTCCCGCACAGAGCGTCCACGCGCCCGGCCTTCTTGGTGACCAGGTCCCCGATCGCCTCCGCGACCAGTCTGTACAGGCCAGGATAGCTGGATATTCCCTTTAGGTTGACGTAGTACGAACTCTCCTTTCCGTCCGGCATCGTAGTAGGCTCGAACTGCAGGGCCCCCGCCTTCACCAAGCCCTCCGCAAGCGACCTGAGTAGAGCGCGCCTGTTCTTCCAGGTCATGAAAGCCGGGCCGCGATTCGAGCTTTTAAACCAACCCGGCCGCAGATTTGATGATTGCCAGAAATCTGGATTCCGTTCGGGCCGGTCGAGACGCTCGTCACCATCCAAGCAGAAAACTTGGGAACAGTTGTGGACGAAAGAGCGGAGAAAGGGACAGTCGACTCGGAGCGCCTCCTCGAGACCGCGAAGGCCGCAGCCGCATTCTTCGTCTGCGACGTAAGGCCTTCGACCCTCGAACTGATCAAAGACCTGTCGCCTGCAATCTCATCCTCCGACGGGACCAAGGTATTCTCCGCAGCCCCTCGAAGGGTCGAGTCGGCCGTCCCCGAGCTGAGGGGGAGAGTCTACACCCTGCCTCCTCCCGTCAAGCTTGGGGGCGACGAAAAGCCTGTACTCTCCGCGGAGCTCACTGCTCCGGGGAAGAAGGTCTTCGCGGGGACTGCGAGCCCGGACCCCTACTTCGGAATCTCGGACCCCCGGGTTGAAGCGTGCCTCAACTGGGTGGCAAACTCTTCGAGAGAGGCGGCGAAAGGGACCAAGAGCCTCGAGCCGACCCCGTTCCGCAAGACCCTTCACTACGACAGGCTTGAGGACCTCACTCAGAGGTTCACCCACTCGACCTTCCTGACCGTAGTCCCCCGGGGCGGCAAATTGAGGACTGTGATGGAGGACGCGCCGTTCGACGCCGTGAGGAACGGCTTCCCCAAGGTCGAGATGTCGCCCGCGAAGGCGCTAGTGATAGGCGCCGGGGGGCGCGGCTACGACGATTCCCTCTCTTCCTCGCTGCGTTCAGTGTGGGGCGCAACTGCAGGCCTCAGGAAGGCGGGAACCCTGCTCCTGATCGCGGAGTGCTCAGAGGGCCTAGGGTCCACCACGCTGGAGATGCTGGCCACGGGGAGGCTCCCGATGGAGGCTGCTCGAAAGCAGGACCGCGCGGCAGTGGGGATGGAGGAGGTCTTCTACTTGAACAAGCTCAAGGACGAATACGACGTTCTCCTGCTATCGGGACTCCCTGAAGTCTACGCGAGCCAGAAGCTCGGCCTGACGACCGCCAAAGGGTCAGGGGAGGCGGTTGGTCGGCTCCTCAACAAGGTCGGGCGCAGCGGCAAGGTCAACGTCGTCACCAGGGCGTCCGAGTGCAGGCCCTCAGCCTAGCGGGAACCCTGCGATGTCTTGAGGCACGGGCAGGCACAGGATGAGTAGGAGTATCGCCGCGAGGTAGGCCCACTTCCTCGAGTTAGAGAGCTTCGAGACTTCGTCTAGGAGCAGAACCTGCGGAGGCCTCCCGACGAGGAGTAAGGCGAAGACCGAGAGCGCCCAGTAGGACTGCGTGTGCCCTATGTCAACTACGAACAGGAGAAAGATCGTCAGGTATCCCGCGACCCTCGAGGCCCTCTGGCCCCAGGCCAAACTCGAGAGGTACCCTCCGTCGAAGTACGCGAGCGGCATCAGGCCTATCGCACCTACCGCGAGCCCCACGGTCGCCCCGTCAGCGATGGGCGAGAGGCGCACTGCTGATGCCGCACCCCCCGCCAGGGGCCCAAGTAGTGAGTCGATACCCCACTCTATGCCACTGGGATTGAAAAAGAGGAACTGGCTCTGTTGTACCACGGTAGAGGACCCGTAGGCCGTCAGGTCTCCAATCAGGTAGAGGACGACTGCAAGGGCGATGCAACTGAGGGGTCCAGAGATCCTACTTACGAAGAGCGAGTCGCGGTTGAGTGATGGTTTCTTCGCGAGAGAAGTGGCCCCTAGGGTGGGCAGGAAGGAAGTGAGGTACGGAATCCCAGGTATGAAGAGCGAGGTGCTGGGCGCATCCCCTGAGCGACTGGACGAGTACCTGTGACCAACCTCGCGAGCCGCCAGCAGAGCAACCACTGTCCCTCCGTAGGAGAGCACCACGAAGTAGCCCGGCGCACCGGGCACGAACTGGTCGTAGACGATTCTCTCGAGGAGGGAGAAGACTATGACCGAACTCAATGTTAGAAGGGCAAGGATGACAGGGAGCCTCGAGCCCTTCTGCTCGACTGCCTGCGACTTCTTCAACTGCAAGACGCACTCCGACTCAGAACCGGTCAGCCAGGGCGTCAGCCCTTTCCCGGCCAGGGTCCGCCGCAGTGAGGCGAAGCTCTGCTTGGTCCGTGCCTCGTACTCGACCCTGTACTCGGACTCCCCTCCCTCGAGCTGATACGAATCAAGGACCTTGAAGCTGGAGGCGACCAGCCGGTCTACGTCGGTCGCAGCTTCAGGCAACTCGCCCGCCGCCGGGCGCCTCGATAATAAGGTCTGCCGCGCGCCAGCAAAACTTAACCGACCGCAGAGCGGGAAGCGGGCACCTTGCAGAAGGAGGTCGTGGCCAGGGTCGGAGACTACCAGATCAGGCAGTGCACGAGCGACGACATCGAGCAAGTGATAGACATCAACTCCAAGACCCTGCCCGAACACTACTCGGACCACTTCTACTTCGAGATCCTCGCTGAGTTCCCCGAGACCTTCCTGGTCGCAGAACTCTCTGGGGAGGTTGTCGGGTACATCATGTGCAGAATCGAGTACGGCTTCTCTCACGTCAGGAGGCTAGGCCTCGCAAGGAAAGGGCACATCGTCTCCGTGGCTGTCCGCGAAGAGCACCGAGGCAAGGGGATTGGGGGCAACCTTGTCATCTCGTCAGAGGGCGAGATGGGAAAGAAGGCGGTGACCGAGAGCTACCTCGAAGTCCGCGTCTCCAACACGCAGGCCATATCGCTCTATGAGAAGCTCGGGTACAAGACGACGGGGCGCCTCGAGGCCTATTACAGGGACGGGGAGGCAGCCCTCGTAATGGCCGCGCAGGTCGGGCAATGAAAGAGAGCGGCTCCTTCCTAGCTCTCGCCGAGGCCCTTGACAGGGTGCGGTCAACCTCAAGCAAGAAGCAGAAGGTCGCGTTCCTGTCAGACTACCTCAAGGACCTGTCCCCGGAGGACGCGCAGGTCGCAGCCAGGCTCGCTGTCGGGAGGACGGGTGAGCGCGGCGGGAAGGACGAAGCCCAGGTCGGATACTCTACGCTGCTCGACGTCCTGAAGGACGTCACGGGCGCCTCCTCAATCGATGTGTCTGACGTCTACCTTGAGCACGGTGACCTTGGGGAGGTCGCCGAGAAGCTACTTTCGAAGAAAAAAGAGCAGACCCTGTTCTCTGAGCCCTTGCGGCTCTCTGATATAGACCAGGCGTCGAAAGACCTCAGGTCCTCCAAGGGGCACGGGGCCACTGCTAGAAGGAAGGGGGTCGTGAAGTCTCTCCTGCTCAGGGCGAGCCCCCTCGAAGCGAAGTATCTTGTGAAGGCGCTCACGGCCGAGATGCGGACCGGGATGGTCTCGGGCCTCTTGGAGGAGGCGGTCTCCGTCGCCTACTCGATTCCCAAAGAGACGATTGCCAGGGCGCACATGCTGCTGGGGGACGTGGGCCTCTTGGCCAAGGCAGGGGCCCAGGGGACGGCTGACGCCGTGGAGATGGAGCCCTTCCGGCCGGTCAATTTCATGCTGGCGGAGCCGGTGCCCTCGGCAGACGAGGTCGCCCAGCACTTCGGGAAGGAGGTGGTCGCCGAATACAAGTACGACGGGGTGAGAGCCCAAGTCCACAAGAGAGGAACGGAGACGCGCCTCTACTCCCGCCGCCTCGAAGACATTACTTCGAGCTTCCCAGAAGTCGTGAAGGCGCTCGAAGGAGTGGACGAGACGTTCATCCTTGACGGCGAGCTCGTCCCCTTCTCCGACGGGAAGCCCCTGCCCTTCCAGCTCCTCCAGAGGAGGCTGCGCAGGATGGAGGGCTTCGAAGAGGCGGCACAGAACGCGCCTGTCGTGCTGTTCGCCTTCGACATCCTCTATCGGAAAAGGAAGGAACTGACCGCCCTCCCGCTCGCGAAGAGGAAGAAGGAACTGGCGCAAGTCGTGGCCGGGACTCGGGTGAAGCTGGCCGAGTCGAGGCTGGTCAAGACCGGACAAGAGATACAGAGCGCGTTCCGCGAGAGCCGCGACCTAGGATACGAGGGGCTCGTGGTCAAGGACCCCGAGAGCGTGTACACCATGGGGAAGAGAGGCTCAGGCTGGGTCAAGCTCAAGGAGGAGCTCGACACCCTTGATGTCGTAGTCGTGGCGGCGGAATACGGGCACGGCAAGAGGGTCGGGGTCATCTCTGACTACACATTCGCCGTCCGCAGCGAAGGAGGCCTCAAGACAGTCGGCAAGGCCTACAGCGGGCTCTCTGACGAAGAGATCGACCAGATGACCGCGAAGCTAAAGTCGATCACCACCAAGGACTTCGGCTACAGGAGGACGGTGAAGCCTGAGGTGGTCTTGGAGGTCGCCTTCGACAGCGTCCAGAAGAGCAGCAGGCACGACAGCGGGTACGCTCTCAGGTTCCCCAGGATCAAGAGGATCCGGACTGACAAGGCCCCGGACCAGGTCGACACGCTCGAGAGGGTCGCTGAGATCTTCTCCTCCCAGAAGCTCAAGGTCGAGCCCTGAACGGACGTCTCCTGCGCTCCTTAAATCGCCCTCCCCAGCCGTCGGGCCGTTGTACTCCCAGGCCCTCATCCTCGTCTCGTTCGCGACAGCGGCCGTCCAGGACGTGAGGCAGAGGTCGGTCAACGACCTGGTGTGGCTTCCTTCGGTCGCGGGCATCGCGCTCGTCTTCTACGCCTTCGTGACTCAGAGGTTCCTTCCTGGCCTCGAGCTCGAGCTCCTGAAGGTCGGACTGCTCGGCGGGATTGCGCTCGCCTTCGCCCTCTTCGGGTTCATAGGCCAGGCAGACGCCATAGCGATGGCCATCATCGCCGCCGACCCCTACCCCCTCTCGCCGATACCCGCGGTCCTCGCCGCGGCCGTGGTCGCGTTGGGGCACATCGGGTACGTGTTCGCGACCGGGGACACGAAGAAGGGGCTCACCGTCCCGATGGACAGGTTCCTCCGGGAACAAAAGTGGATTCCAAAGGCGATACTGTCCGGCGGAATCAGGAAGGAGGTCAGCGGCGACGTCAACGTGGCGAGGGACGAGGTGGAAGCAGCAAAGGACCCAGGCGCGAGCGTCGAAGTGAGCTATGGGGTGCCGACAGTGGCGTACTTGGGGGTCGGATACGCCGCGTTCCTGGTCTATCTGCTCGTGTTCGCGCCGGACGTCTTCTTCGGCCTCCCCTAGGTCTGCCACCGGGTTAGGTTAAATCCGGAGTGCTGGCAGCGCCGCCACAAGATGACTTTCGTAGTCCTGGAGGGATTCTCGGGGAGCGGCAAGACTACCCTGGCGAGGGGCCTGGAGACCAAGGGCTGGGTAAGGCTCCCGGAGTCTGCGCACGCGGTCCCCGCGAGCGTCCCAGTCGGCGAAGGGGCCGACACGTACTCCGACCTGACGCTATTCGGTTCGACGATGTCCTACTGCTCGGCGATCTCTCGCCTGAGGACGGGGTCGATGATCGTCTCAGAGGGCTACCTCCTCTCCGACCTGGCCTACGCCCGCATCCGCTACGACCTTGGCAAGAGCAGGGCCTACCCGGGAATGCTTGCGATGTGCAAGAGCGTTCTCTCCGAGCCGGCGATGGTCCCAGACCTCTACGTCCTCCTCGAGGCCCGTCCGGAGACGATCGGCCGAAGGCAGGCAGAGAAGGACGCCCGCGAGCGCAACCAGAACAGCTACTTCCGCAGAAGCTACTATGATGTGCTCACCGGGCTCCACGAAGACCTGGCCCAGACGAACGTCGAGCGCCTCCTGACGGACAGGGACCACCCGATCACCCTGACTGCCCTTGTGAGCCTGCTGAAGAGAAAGGGACTGGGCCTGAGTTGAAGTCAGACCGGGTCGACTGGGACACGACGCTCTCGCTCGCCGTCGGGCGGGCCAGGGCCGCTGTCTCTAAGATACACCAGTCGCAGAGGTCAAGGCGACTCGGAAAAGGGGCCTCCGGCGACACGACCCTCGTCGCGGACCGGGCCGCGGAGGACGCCATCATCAAGACCCTCAGGCTCCCGGGCGTCAGAGTGCTGAGCGAGGAGGCAGGGGAGGTCGGGCCTCGGGAGTCCACTTGGGTCGCGGTCGTAGACCCGCTCGACGGCTCAAGCAACTACTCGCAGGGGATCCCTTTCTACTGTGCTTCGATCGCCGTAGCGAGAGGCCCAAGACTCTCCGACGTCGAGTTCGGAATCGTCACCGACCTTCAGAGCGGCCGGACGTACTACGCGAAACGGGGCGGAGGGGCGATGAGAGACGGAAGGCGGGTCCGGCCATCCAAAGAGGAGAAACTAGAAGACGCGATAGTGGGCTTAGACCTCTCCAGGTCGAAAGGCGCACTCCTCTCGAGGTCAACCGCGCTGATCCCGCATGTCAGGAGGCAGGTGCACTTCGGCGCGAACGCCCTGGAGGCCTCGATGGTGGCAGACGGGACCCTGGACGCTTTCGTCGACCTTAGGAGGACGATGCGGGTCACAGACGTCGCCGCCGCGTACCTGATCGTGAGAGAGGCCGGTGGCAGGGTGACCGATGAAGACGGAGCCGAGCTAGACCCGCCGCTCGACCTGAAGGCCAGGTTCGGGTTGGTCGCATCGGGCAACGGGACACTCCACTCCGAACTCCTCGCTCTGGTCAACCGGACCTCCGCCTGACGCCGAACCGCTCACATTGTTATAATCCGCCATTGAGGCGCGAAGAGCAGGAGGGTCTCCTTGGTCTCTCGAGTCTCGCTCAGGAGGACTGGCTTCATCGTCTTCGGGAGCAGGCTGGCCAGCATCTTCACCGGGCTCCTGTTCCTCATCATGGTGACGAGGTCGCTGACCCCTCAGTCCTTCGGCCTCTGGGAGTTCATCTACGACCTGGTCGCGTTCTCCTCCTATCCTGCCTCCGTCATCGGGTTCTGGGCCCTCCGGAAGGTCGCCAGAGGGGCCCTGGTCGCAAAGACCGCAATCGTGGTCAGCGCGGGCCTCAGCGCAGGCGGGGCGGCCCTCTTCCTGGCTGCCTCTTTGGTCCTTCACGGGAGCGTGGGCTCCGACCTTTCGCACTTCTTGATAGCGGCGATAATGGTGCCGCTGTCCTACTGGAACGCGGCGTCGATCTCGGTGGCCTACGGGCACCGCCCCACCATCACAGGGTACTCGCTGATCATCTCAGAGGTCGCGAAGGTTCTTGCGGCCTACTTCCTCCTCGTCGTGTACTCGTTCGGGACGGACGGGGTGATAATAGCGGTCGAGGTCGCCTACCTCGCGCAGTCGGCCGTGGCCACGTACATGTGCCGCTCGATAATCAGGGGCGGAGTCGACCTCGCCGAGACCAGGCGCTGGTTCGTCGGCTCCTGGGTCCCCCTCGTCAACAGCTTCGCGTCCCTCCTCCTCATCTCCGACACGTTCGTCGCGCCGCTCGTCTTCGCGAGCACTACCGTCGTCGGCTACTACCAGGCCGCCTACTCCGTCGCGATAATCGTGAGCTACTCGAGTTACTTGTCGATCGCCCTCTATCCCCTCCTCCTCAGCGGAAAGAAGGGCAACGTGACCGGGCTGGCCCTCGACTTCACCCTCCTCTTCGGCCTCCCGATGGTCGCCGGGGCCTTCGTCCTCTCCAGGCCCCTCCTGTTCCTCCTGAAGCCGGCATACATCGCAGCAGAGGCGGGGCTCTCGATTCTCAGCCTCTCAGCGCTCTTCCTCTCCCTTTCCTTCGTCTTCGACTCGACCCTGCTGGGCCTCGAGTCAGCCGACGCAACTGAGGGCGCGGCGCCGAAGCTGAGGGGGACGGCCCTCGCGTTCGTCCCCACTGTCAACCTTGCTTACGCTGCAGTCTACATCGCATCGACCTACGTCGTCCTCTTGCTCACCGCTTCTCTCCCTGTCGGAGAGATAGTAGAGGCCTGGGCACTGGTGCAGCTCGTCGCGACCATAGTCATGGTCGCAATCAAGGCAAGGAGGGCCGGCAGAGGAGGAGTCGTCGCCTTCCCTCGCTCGCTTCCAAGGTACCTGGCCGCCTCGGTAGCCATGGGGGCGGTCGCCTACGGCCTAGGCCTGGTCGTCCTGGACTACGGGCCAGACCCTGCGGCCTTCGGGGCTAGGCTGATCCTCATAGTGTTCGTTTCCGCTGCGGTCTACTTCGGAGTCGTCTACGCAGCAGACGTCAACTTCAGGAAGATGGTGCGGAGCATACTCACGTCGCTCAGAGGAGGGCCCGACGCAGAAGCTCCATCTCCCGGACCTGCGCCCGAGGTAGTGTCCGGCCCCAGAGCCCCCGAAGCCTCAGCGTAGGCCTCGCGCAAAGCTCTGCCTCGCCTTCTCCAACAAGAGGCTCTTCTGGCGCTTCCCGACCCAGTCGGCGACATCGGACCTTTCGAGACCCCCGCGCGCGAGGTACCCTGCCAGTACTCTGAGAGACTCTGAGGGCTGGCTGGGAAAGTTCACTGCGACCCTTCCGAGGGCGTAGAGGGGGCTGTAGCCTAGAACGAACATCGCCCGGCCGTCGTAGACGCCCTTCAGTCGAGTCTTCCTTCTCACCACAGACCTGATCCCCGGGTAGACCTTGGTGGAGAGCCCCGACTGCGCGAACTTGAACCTCAGCCAGCCTTCGTACCCGTACATCACAGGGTACCTCATTCCGTTGAGTCCCCGCCAGGCACTTGTTCTGACTGTGAACCCCGAATTCCTCGGGGTCTCCAGGTCTCCCCTTTCGCCCTGGATCTCCCCGCTCGCGGCTGCGACCTTCGGGTCAAGTTCCATCTCTGCGATCAGGTCGCCTGCATAGTCCTCGTCAAGCTGGTTGTCCGCATCCACGATGAGCACATAGTCGGCCGCGGGGGACACCTTCTCAAGCCCGGCGTTGATCACAGACGCCAGCTCGGGCCGCCCGAGATAGCTCGCCTCATGGGAAGGGAGCCGCACTACCGTGCATCCTGCCTTCTCGGCGATTGCCCCGGTTCCGTCCTTTGAGCCGTCGTCCACCACCACCCTCTGTCCCGGCGGCAGCGACTGACGTGCGAGAGCCTCGAGCGTGGCCCCGAGGTTGGCCTCTTCGTCCCGGGCTATCGTCACCGTCTCGTATCTTGGCAAGGCCTAGGCCTTCCCCTGCGAGAACGCATCGGCGAGAGCTGCTTCCAGGTCCCTCTGGACGACATCGAACGCGCGCGTTGCATCGATCACGGGGTAGCCCCTCGTCCTTGCTATGCGGAGGTACTCGGCCCTCTCTTCCTCGAGGACTTCTGGCCGGTACCTGATGTGCGCCTCTCTGTCTCCTATCACCCCGAGCGACTTGCCCACCGGGACGTCGAGGACCAGTGCCCTCGTAGGCCTCGGGAAGAGGTAGAGCCCCCTGAGCGGCCTGACCGGGTAGCCGAGCGCCTGATACTTGACAAAGGTGCTCCAGACGTACCTGTCGAAGACCGCGACCTTTCCCTCCAGTCCGACGCCCAGGGCCCGCGCGACATGGAGCATCAGGTTGTCAGCGAGCGAGAGAGCGGGACGAAGTGGATTGCCTCTGCGCCTCCTTCCCCTGGCCTCGAGGTCCCCCTTCCCGCGCCCGGCGAGCGCACCCACGAACAGGTACTTGTGGAAGGGCACGACCTCGGACGCGTATCCCCGAGCCTCCAGCCACCGCGCCAGCGCCTTCGCATGGGTCGACTTGCCGCTCCCGTCGATCCCGAGGAGAGCGACCGTCCCCCCTCTTCTTCCCTGCCTTGCTGCCCTGAAGGCTCTCCTTTGGTACTCGTCGTTCAATAGAAGGGAGCCTCCTATGAGAAAAAGGCCCGCGGACTGCAGCAGGAACTGACCCCCGAAGGTCAGGAGGAGCCCCCCTGATGCCGCGAGGAGGGCGCGGAAGGCGTTGGGAGCGTCGTTGAGGACCCGCACGTGGGCGGCCCTGGACTTCGCAATCCCGAGGACACCGAAGAAGAGGACGAAGAAGACCACGAAGAGACCCCCGAGGACCGGACTCCGCAGGGACATCATTGCCGAGACCCCAGCCGCTACGAGGGCGGTGGGCTTCATTATCAAGCCGAAGACCCCGCACTAGGCCCCGAGGAACTGCGCCAGCTCTAAGATCGTCCCGAAGGCGTAGTCGGGGGCTGCCTCCCCGGTCACCTTTTTCCCGATGATCGCGACCCTGACCCCAGCCTTCCGCCCCGCGACCGCGTCGTTCGCCCTGTCTCCCACGAAGAGGGTCCCCGCGGCGGTGGCCGACATCTTCTGAAGGACTAGCCCGAGCTGCTCGGCCCTGTCGAGCGAGTCCTCCCTCGTCGCCCTGGCCGCGAAGGCATGGACCAGCCCGTGGTCTTCCGCGATCCTGTCCACCGCCCTCCGTCCCTGCATCGTGACCAGGCCTACGCTGCTCTTCGCCCCCAGCTTCTTCACCAACTCCAACGCTCCTCCCACCGGCTCGCAAGCCGCGGCAGCCTTTGCTTCAGCCTCGTCGACGACTCCGAAGGCGAGGGTCCTCTTTCCGGGCTCGAGCGCGAGGTGCTCCTTGAGGCTCTCGAAGAGCGGGACGAACGCAGAGTCGGTCTCGAAGAGCGCCTTGAGCCTCGCCCTGACCGCGTCCCAGTCGACCGGGAGCCGCACGAGAGTCCCGTCCAGGTCGAAGACGAAGGCGCCGAAGCGCGCCGCGACCATCATGGTCTACAGGACCCTCTCCTTCCAGCCGTCCTCTCTCCAAAGTATCACACCCGAGTCCATGTTCCTGATCATGTAGTATCCGGCGGGGAAGAGGTCGCTCCTGACCACGTCCTTAGGGGGAGCTTCGCCCAGCCCGAGCCTGACGTAGAGGTCGGCAAGGTTGGACCACCACGGCAGGCGGAGGTGCTTGACGCCCACGTAGCCCCACAGGGGCATCGTGGTGTGGAACTTGCCCGAGTCCACCTCGGTGACGCAGGGCCTTCCCTCCGCGTCTTCCTTCACGTCGACTGAGAACGCGCCGTGGGGCCTCTGAGAGACTGCGAGCACCGCTTCCTCGGACGCCTTGTTGACTTTCGCGTCGTGGACCGTCCTCGCGACCGAAGGGGTCCCCGTGATCCCCGAAGGAGAGATGTGCTTGAATGGGTACTCGATCCTCTCCCTGCAATACGAGGTGACCAGCTTCCCGTCCTTCCAGATGCTGTCCCACGCGATGTTCCTGCCCGGGAGGTAGGCCTGCAGGATGAACTCGTCCAGGGGGGTCCCCCTGTCGACCCAGAGCGAGATCCACTCCCTCGCCTCTGAAGGCTTCTGGCAGAGAAGGCTGAACCTCCCTCCCGCCCCATGCCTCGCCCTGACCCAGACCGGCCTCCCCAGCTCCTTGAAGGAGGTCTCCACTCCGTCCATCGTCGTCACGGTCCGGGTCTCGGCCACCGGCACCGAGGCCTTGGTCAGCCTCTCCTGAGTCAGGAGCTTGTCCTGTCCCAGCTCCATGACATCCGCGCCTGGGAGGAAGACCGGGGCCGGGAGCTCCTTCTTGGCCGCGGTCAGCACGAGCGCCTCGCTCGAGGGCTGGGGGTGGATGAAGTCCACCCTCTCTTTCTTCGCTATCCCTGAGATCGTCTCGACGAACTCCTTGCTGTCGTGCCTCGGCGACCTGTGCCTCGAGTCCAGGTCGGGGAGCTCGATGTAGTACTTGTTGTATTCCGCGCCGGCGATGTAGTACCCCTGAGCCGACGCCCTCAGCGCCCGGACGAAGTTGACCCCGGCAATCCCGCCCGCCCCGGTCACCAGGATCCTCTCCTTCGCCACTCTAGCCCACCTTCATCCTGAAGCCGTCGGACTCGACCTTGACCAGGACCCTGTCTCTCCTCTCTTCGACCGTTCCCCCGACGACCTGCGGTAATAGTCCTTCTTTCCCCTCGAACTCCAGACAGAGGCCCTTCGGGGCGGGACCGCCGAGCCTGTACTCCCCGCCCTCCCTGAACAGAGGGACGCTCCTCGAGCCCCACCACCTGGCGACCTCGACGCCGGTCGCCGAGTAAGGCCCGCGTTTGAGCAGCAAGTCTAGGACCTTCGGAAAGACCCTCCCTCCGCGCATCCTGACTGACTCCTGGTGCCAGAGGAGGGTGAAGAGGCCCCCCAGCCCGAGGACCCTCTCTGCAAGGCGCGCCGCCTCCTTGACGCCTTCCTCTTCTCCGAGCTTCAGGTATCCCCACAGAGTCGTGTCCATCAAAACTAGGGGCAGCTCTACCAACTTCATCGGCTCCCAGTCCGGACCCGGAGGCCTGAAGGGGGTGCAGAGGCCGACCCTGAACCCGAGCTTGTCCCGGTTCCCCACCGAGGAGTCGTAGAGGAAACCGGCCTCCTGCGCGATGCCCCAGGTCTTCGAGTAGTCGAACTGCAGATAGTGCTCCCTCAGGCCCTCGGGCTTGAACCCCAACGAACCAGAAAACCTGGACGCAGCCTCGTCCATCTTCTCCTTCGAGTCGTGCGTCTCAAAGTCTCCGTGGAGGCCCACCTCCCATCCTTCTTTCAGCAGCTTCTCGGCCCTGGACCTGAGCTTCGACAGGTCGTACTCCGAGCTTAGCAGGTAGAACGAAGACCTTAGGCCCCTCTTCCTCTCCAGGTCCGAGACGTAGGAGAGGTTGTCGTAGAGCGAACGGAGGCCGAGCAGCGCGAGAGCCAGGCCCGAACCTGAGAACCTCTCCCGGCGCGCGAGGATGTGGCTCCGGGGCCTGGCGACGTTGTCCACGTCGTGGGTCACGCAGAGTGCGAAGGGAGCCGCACCGGGCCACCTTGCCTTCCTCACGATGTGCCCGTCCCTCTCGAGAGCTTCATCCCTCAGGCGGGAAGAGAACCTCAGAATCGCCTCCTCGATGACCGGCTCCGGCGTGCCCGGGACCTCGCCTCTGAGCGTGGAGCCTACGAGGTGGACCATCTCGTTCGGGACGTCCACGGGTTTGAGCGCCCCCTCCGCGAGTCCGAGGTTGTCTGAAATCAGGGCTGCGGCGTAGGTCCTCGCGTCACCCATTGTGGTTCCACCGAGGCATGCGCGATATCGTGAATGTGTCCGCCTTTAATCGTTGAGAAGACTACGCCTTCGGCTTCGACTCAGGGACGTCTGGGATGTCGGTTATCGGCTCCGGAGGCGGGGTGGTGGCCATGGTGTACCCAATCCACGCGAGAATCCCGAGGAGCAGGGCGACGCCCACGAAGGCTGTCACCTTGAGGGTCTCCTCCCACGCGAACCAGAGAAGAAGGGCGTAGACGATGATCCCGAGGATGCTGCCTCCGAAGATCGCCCCTCCGATGGCTCGGTCGTTGGCCATGAAACGCACCTCCGAAAGGAGGACTCGATATAACGATTATGCCTGAGAGAGAATCCTCTCAGCGATTGAAGGGTCTCCTCTTGTGGAGAGATAGACGCCCGGGAATCCATCTGTTCTAAGCCTCCCGACTATCCTCCTCGACTCGCCCACGAGGGCATCCGCGCCCTGTTCCGCAGCCCTGTGGACTTCTTCTGAGAGCCTCCACCCGAACGCCGCCTCCCTCTTGGTTACGTCCTCCGCGCTGAAGAACGGGAAGACGCTCAGCATGACCTTCTCCTTGAGTCTGGCCATACCAACAGCGGCCGCGTGCTCCTCGAAAGTCACGCCTGCGTCGGTAGTAGGCGGCTGGGCAAGGAGAGTGTCGGCACCTGCGGCCAGGCGGGAGGAGACAATAGTGCCGCCTGGGCGGGTCGACAGGGTCCGCAGGTCCACTGGAGAGAGGACCCTCAGGTCGCGCCCAGCCCGCTTCGCAAGGAGTTTCGCCCGGGCTATGGCCTCCGAGAGCGTCGCATGGCCCTCCGGGGAACGAACCCTTGGCAGGAGAGGGTCTGGGTCGCCCCACGCCAGCATCACGGCGTCTAGGCCCAGGGCGAGCGACTCGAGGACTGTGGAATCGAACTCGTCGCGCGTCATCCTGCGGACGACGATGACCGGCGCTGCCTTGACCCCGGCCCTCTCTTCGAGGATCGCAGCCGAGTGGACCGGGGGAAGCATGACTACGTCCGCCCGCTTCAAACTGCTCACCAGGACGATGTCTGCGTGCACCCTTATCGAACGAATGCTGTCGACGAACCTGTCTATCTCAGAGTCCTTGGGAGGCCCGTCGGTGGCTGCCTTTGGAAAGAGTGGAGGAAAGACTTCGACGACCCTGAGGAAGGACAAGGTAGGCCGATGTCGTTGGATGATTACTAAACGGTTCGCCGTCTTTCGCATCCGGGCCCCGCCATCGGATCACTTTCGGCGAAGTCCCGACCAAACGTGTCACATGTGGATTTCGCTTCATAAGCACCCTGAAGGTCTGTCTACCCGTGCCGCTCCCTGAAGACCAGGAGAAGGAGACTCCACGCGCAAAACGACAGCACATCAGGAGGACTGAAGCCGACGCGAGGCGATGGGCGGATAAGTTTCGGGAAGGGAAGTCAATGCTGCGAATAGCGCAGGAGGATGGCACTGACCCAAAGCTCGTCAGCGATTGGCTCAGGAGGCTAGGCATCACGACAAAGCAAGGCAGTCACAGGGTTAGCCAGCCCACTCTATCTCTAGGGGCCGAAGTGGTGGAACTCGCAATGATGGGCACGGCAAAAGTGGAGGCACTGATCAGGGAGAGAGTGTGGGGAGTCTCAGCGTCAGGGATAGGTCTGAGCCAGCTTGACAAGTTCTGCAAGTTTGTTGTCATGCACTCTGAGGGCAAGGGAGTCGAGGAAACCGCCGGGGTGCTGGGCGTGCATCGTTCGACGATTCTCGGATGGAGGAGTGGAGAGGACCTGCCTTACCTTATGAAGGTCGCCGTCGTGGCCAAGTCGAAGCATCTAGAGCCAGGCTGGAAAATTCTCCCCATTCACCTTGGTTCAGGAGGGAACACTCAGTCCGACTGGGTAGAAGTCCCGGAGTCTATCAGGGTGTTCGACGATCTGGCCAGGGTCGTGGCGCAACTGCCATTCCTCCAAGAGGCTAAGGAACTGGCAGATGGTTTCGGAATCAAAACACTAGATGAGATACGGTTAGACCTCGTTGGATATCTTCTTGCGATGATGTCTGGAGACTCCAGCAAGTCCGGTGGTATTCAAGAGAGGTTCGCGTCCATGGGTCTCGACCTTCAGCTTTCCCTCAAACGCAATAGCAATGAGCGGCTGGGGAAGTATGTTTGCATGTGTGCAAACACTATTGGCATCAAGATGAAGCGCATCTCCGACAAGCAACCAACTGGCGATTCCAAATACTCTCAGACACCAACTGGTGCATATCGGTGGGTTTCGGAACGATCACCACTGCTCGCGTGGATGTTCTCGGTTTGCATGGGTCTAGGCTGGGAAGAGAGAACCAGCTACGATCCACTGAAAATGGACTGGATTTTCTCAGCCCCTTTCAGTTTCAGGCTACGATTTGTCCAAGGCCTTGCGGATTCGGATGCTGGGGTAAAGCCTTCCGAAGTGGTCGTTACCAGTGTGCCGAATGCGGAGTTCGTAACCAAACTGTTGTTGAGCCTTGGAATGACGAGCGCACACACCATCATCGAGGGAGGTGTCCCGCTTAGAACTATGGTGAATAGAAGAGAGGCTTCGCACCTTCCTATCTTCAACGAGCACGTGAAGGGCTACAGGTACGACGCTTTAGTTAAGGAGGGAATTCGACCGTCTAAGTACGGAATCTAAGCAGTCTAAGCCTTCGCTACGGCTTTCTCGACTTGGCCCTTCTGAGTTATCTCGCGGACAATTCCCGCAGCGACGGTGGCCCCCATATCTCGGAGGGCAAAACGCCCGAGCTCAGGGTACTCCTTGAACGTCTCAAGGACGATGGGCCTGAGGGGCTGTATCCTCACGATCGCAGAGTCTCCGGTCTTGATCGTCTTTGGCTTCTCCTCCGTGGGCTGGCCAGTCCTGGGGTCGATCTTGGCCACGATCTCGGTGATGGTGGCTGCGACCTGGGCGGTGTGAGCGTGCAGGACCGGGGTGTAGCCCGGAGCTATGGCCGTCGGGTGGAAGACTACAATGATCTGCGCCTGGAACTCCTTCGCGATGGTAGCCGGGTTCGAGGACGGGCCGAGGACGCTCCCCCTGCGGAAGTCGGTCTTGGACACGCCTCTCAGGTTGAAGCCGATGTTGTCGCCGGCCATCGCCTCGGTCATCTGCGTGTGGTGGGTCTCGATGGACTTTACCTCGGCCGTCAGGCCCTCCGGCATGATTGAAACGCTCTCGCCCACCTTGATCTTGCCCGTCTCGATCCTTCCGACCGGGACCGTGCCGACGCCGGTGATCGTGTAGACGTCCTGGACAGGGAGCCGCAGCGGCTTTTCGATGGGCTTCGGGGGCTCTGTGAAGGTGTCGAGAGCCTCGAGGAGCGTCATCCCCTTGTACCAGGGCATGTTTGTGGACTTCTTGACCTCGTTCTCGCCCGTCCAGCCGGAGATCGGGATCACGTTGATCTTCTTGATGTCGTAGCCGACTGTCTTCAGGAGGTTCTCCACGTCCTGCTTCGCCTCGTTAAACCTCTCCTCGGAGTACTTCACGGTCTGGTCGTCCATCTTGTTGATGCACACCACCATCTGGGTGACGCCGAGGGTGCGGAGGAGGAAGGCGTGCTCCCTTGCCTGCCCGCCTGGGCCCAGTGCGACGTCGGCTTCGCCCTTCTTGGCTGAGACGACCAGTACGGCTGCGTCCGCCTCGGAGGCGCCGGTGATCATGTTCTTGATGAAGTCGCGGTGCCCGGGGGCGTCGATAAGAGTGTAGAAGTACTTCGGAGTCTCGAACCTCTCGAAGGCGAGGTCGATGGTGACGCCGCGCTCCCTTTCGTCCTTGAGCTTGTCGAGGACCCATGCGTACTTGAAAGAGTCGCCCGAACCCGTCTTCTCGGACTCCTTCGCGAACTCCTCGATCATCCTGTTGTCGACTACTCCCATGTCATAGAGGAAGTGGCCCATGGAGGTGGACTTGCCGTGGTCCACGTGGCCGCAGACGATGAGGTTCAGGTGAGGCTTATTGGCCATGCTACGCTTTCACTTACGGAAAAAGACCTTGGCCGACTGTATTTAAGCCTAATGTCGATGTAGCGAATTTTGGTGGGCCCGTCGTCCGTTTGTCCGGGGTTGGACCTTGTCAGACCTTAGAGTGTGTTCTCGGGACTAGAACCATATCCGAAGATCCACCACTGGTTTGCGATGGAGAGGCGTTGGCTGGCGGCTTCGCTGGTGGCTGTCGCGGCCGTCGGAGTGTTCTTCCTCGCGCCGGTCAGCTATTGGTACGATTGGGCCTGCGGGGGGCTAGTGGCGTACGGAGGGTGTGCGGCGCACCCGGTGTACAGGTCTTTGGGATGCATGTTCTTGGGGTATGGGGACACGTACTCGCCTGGGATCTGGGACCTGCGGTTTGGCTGCAATGGCCCTCCGTCTCCGTTCCTGGAATGACGAGGCCCAAGTTCGACGGGCCCGGCCAACGGTCAAATAGCCCAGAGCCATGTTTGCGATGTGGATTCGGTCCAGGACTTCTTCAGGCATTGTCCGCAGTGCGGGAGGAGGTTCCACATCAAGGTCGTTGACGAAAAGCTACTGGGTGAGGAAGTCGGGAAAGGGGAGGAGGTCAAGGTGCAGACAAGGAGGTTCGGGTTGGCGCCCAGATGGCTGGTGGTGGGGAGGTCGAGGATGATGGAGTTGCCACAGGGAGAGGGCCTGCAGACTCCTTCGGTCGTGGCGACGGTCCAGTATCAGTACACGTACAAGTGCGAGAGCTGCGGGCACGAATGGAAGGAGTTCAAGTCAGAGGTCGGGGAGGTCATGGGCGGCGAGGCTGCAGGGTACACCGGGGACTAGTCGAATTTCGTAGGAGTTTTGCTGATAACGGCCCTTGCGCGATCGTTGGCTCGCCTTCGGCGGACCTCCCTGACAAATACAATCGTCGAGGCTGACGCGAATGCGACCGAGGTGATGAGGGCACTAGCAAGCAAGATGCTCATCCCATAAACAAGGTGAAAGTCACCGTAGCAGTACTGCCCGCTCAGGGGCGGAGGGTTGGGACTGCAGGATGTGCTCGTCCAGAAGTACGGGAAGACAGTTTGCCTCACACTCTCCTCGACTGTTGCGTAGGGAGCCAACAAGATTGACAGGGGGTCTCCAAAGAGTGATCCGCCAAGGGAGTTCGAAGGGAGAACCGAGACGACTACCAGACCTCCAAGGGAAGACCCTGCAAGGTAGATTCCCAGGAGGAGAGTCCAATTGCCCAAGCCGTCTACGAAGTGACGCCGGGTCGCTGCGGGTTGATGAAGATTCAGAACCCCAACGGTTCGCACTTCAGGGCAAAAGAGGAGGCATCGAGCTCTCCGTTGCCTACTCTTGCTTGCGGCTTTGCGGTTAGCTCGATGACATGTAGCTCCAGAGGATGACGCCCACGAGCATCACCACAGAGCCTGCGAAGCCTGTGATCAGTGCTCCTGCCGCATCTGCGCTGAGCCCGAAGCTCGTGATGAAGTTGATCACGGGGTTGCGTACGAGCCAAGCGAAGAAGCCTAGGGCGTAGCCTAGGAGCCAGAATCCGACTAGGACAGTCCTTCTTCCCATGCGTTGTCATGATACGAGGAGGCAAAAATCGGTAAATGCGGGGAAGATAGGATTACTTTACGCAGTAGTGGAATTGTTTACACGAAGAATCCGGCCAGGGACAGGGCGTAGGTGGTCGCGACGCTGCTGAAGACGCCCAACCCTAGGAAGAGGATGCTTTCCGCCATCTCCTTCTTTCCCTCACTGACATAATCGTCCCTGATGCACCCGCGCAAGAGGCTCCCGAAGATTGAACCCGGGTCTGGAGGCAACTCAGATGGCCAAAAAGAAGGCTTCGGGCTAGTTAACGCTTGTGGAGTTGCCGTCCCACGGTGGGCCGCAGGGGGTCAACAATTGGCGACCCGGGAGAGGATTGATATACCGAGTTGGGGTCACTAGTTCGGCAAAGGCGTCACCTTTGCCACAAAGTTTTCTCTCCAAGCTGAAGACAGCGTCCAGCGTGTACACCTTCCGCGACTTCATCCTCCTTCCGGGGC
This sequence comes from archaeon, assembly GCA_016432545.1. Classification (NCBI taxonomy): domain Archaea; species archaeon. The sequence continues at coordinate 173,393 of CP066694.1, read as the reverse complement.
GAAGCGAGGCGGAGCCGAAGGAGATCGAGCTCGCCTCCAGGCTGACCAAGAAGATCAGGCTCAAGGTCCCTCTGATATCGTCACCGATGGACACAGTCACCGAGTCCACGATGGCGCTCGAGATGGCGAGGCTGGGCGGAGTGGGGGCGATCCACAGGAACATGTCGACCGAGGCCCAGGTAGAGCAGGTCAGGAAGGTCAAAGCCTCGAGGGTGACAGTCGTCACGAAGGACGGGAAGGGGAGGCCGATGGTGGGAGCGTCGATTTCGCCCCTCGACCCGGAGAGGTGCAGGGCCCTGGACAGGGTCGCGGACTTTTTGGTCGCTGACGTCGCGCACTTCCACAACTCCAAGATCATAGCGGCGGCGAGGAGGATCCTCCCGGACCTGACCGCGGACTTCATCGCAGGGAGCGTGGGGACCAGGAAGGCGGTCTTCGACATCATCGACGAGCTCCCGAGGGTCGACGGGTTCAGGGCCGGGATAGGGTCGGGCTCGATCTGCATCACTTCAGAGGTGACCAGGGTTGGGGCGCCGACTCTCTTCGCTGTGGCGGAGGTCGCGAGCGGGGTCGCGGAGAGGGGCCTGAAGATCCCGGTGATAGCGGACGGGGGGATAAGGGGGCCAGGGGACGCGGCGCTGGCGTTCGGAGCGGGGGCCTCCACGGCTATGCTGGGCTCGATGATAGCCGGGACTGACGAGTCCCCGGGGAAAGTGCTTGTGAGGGACGGGAAGAAGTTCAAGATCCACAGAGGGATGGCGAGCGCGGCCGCGAGGAAGGTCAGGTTCGCACTGGACAGGTACTCAGTCCCGGCAAAGGGCTTGGACGAGGGGGTCGAGGCGTACGTTCCATACGTGGGCAAGACCTCGGACGTGGTCGCGAGGATGGACAACGGGGTCAGGGCGGCCTTCGGTTACGCAGGGGCGACCAGCGTGGAAGGGATGTGGAAGGTCGCGAACTTCGGGCTGATGAGTCCCATAGGGGCCGGCGAGCTCGGCGCCCATTCGCTGGAGCTCAAGAGGTAGAGGCTTGGAACCGGACCTGGCCGGGGGGATCGCGGTCCTCGACTTTGGCGGCCAGTACGCGCACTTGATCTGCAGGAGGGTGAGGGCGCTGGGAGTCTACGCGGCGCTGCTGCCCCATGATACAAAGACCGAGGAATTGAAGAGGCTGGGGGTCGCCGGGGTCATACTCTCAGGGGGCCCGGCGAGCGTGTATGCGGATGGGGCGCCCCTTGCTGACGAGAGGCTCTTCGAAGGCGAGATGCCGGTCCTCGGGATCTGCTACGGGTACCAGCTCCTGGTGAGGGCCCATGGGGGGGAGGTGAGGAGGGCTGACAGGAGGGAGTACGGGCGCTCGAGCGTCAGGATAGTCCAGAGGGAGGGGATCTTCGAGGGGGTCAAGGGGGAGAGGCTCGTGTGCTGGATGAGCCATACTGACTCGGCGACCAAGATACCCGGCTCGCTCAAGGTCCTGGCTGCGACTGAGGGGTCGCCCTACGCGGCGGTGGAGGTCGCGGGGGGGAAACAGTTCGGGGTCCAGTTCCATCCGGAGGTGACGCACACGGAGCAGGGACAGACGCTGCTCTCGAACTTCGCGCTGGGGGTCTGCGGGGCCAGGAAGGCTTGGAGCATGGAGGGGTTCATGCAGAGGTCGGTCGAGAGCCTCTCGAAGCTGGAGGGAGGAGTCCTCTGCGCCGTGTCGGGTGGCGTCGACTCGTCGGTGACGGCGGTGCTGCTGAACAAGGCCCTGGGTGAGAGGCTGAGGTGCGTATTCATCGAGACTGGCCTGCTGAGGGCAGGGGAGGCGGAGTACGTCAGGGAGTTCCTGGGGAAGGACATCGGGGTCACGCTGGAGGTCGTGGATGCGGCGGGGGAGTTCCTGCGGAGGCTCAAGGGAGTCTCCGACCCGGAGGAGAAGAGGAAGATCGTGGGGAAGGCGTTCGCTGACGCCTTCGAGGAGTATGCGAGGAGGCACGGGCCCTTCGCGCATCTGGCGCAGGGGACGCTGTATCCTGACGTGATAGAGAGCGGGCGGTCGACCGGACCGGCCGCGGTCATCAAGACCCACCACAACGTGGGGGGGCTCCCGAAGGACCTGTCGATGAAAGTCGTGGAGCCGCTGCGCGAGCTGTACAAAGACGAAGTGAGGGAGCTGGGGGCGATCCTCGGGATCCCCAGGAAGGTCCTGATGAGGCATCCGTTCCCAGGGCCTGGGCTCGCGGTGAGGGTCGTGGGAGAGGTGACAGAGGAGAAACTGAGTGTGGTAAGGGGGGCAGGTAAGATCGTCGAGGAGGTCCTGGAGGAGGAAGGGCTCTACGACAAGGTTTGGCAGGCGTTCGCCTTCGTCGGCGACGACAGGGTGACGGGGGTCTTGGGGGACGAGAGGAGGCTCGGGTTCTTGGTGACAGTCAAGGTTGTGGAGTCTGTCGACGCGATGACCGCGGACTGGGCGAAGCTCCCCCATGAGGTCCTCGGCAGGATCTCCGACAGGATCACCAACGAGGTGGAGGGCGTCGTTTCGGTCGGGTATTCCATTTCGTCCAAGCCTCCCGCGACAATCGAGCCGCAGTGAGTCGGATGGCAAGGCTGGGCCCCGGCACGAAGCTTGCTGAGCTCCACGTGCACCTTGGGGGCTCGGTGGACCCGTCGGTGATGTGGGAGATCTCCCATGCGCAGGGGATCAGGCTCCCGACCAAGGACTACTGGAAGTTCGTCGACCTGGTCACAGTCTCGAAGATGAAGAGGAAGACCTTCGCAGAGTACTTGTCGCTCTTCAAGTGGACGGAGCTGATCCAGTCCAGCCCGACCGCGATTGAGAGGTCGGTCTACCAGACGATCGCCGGGGCGTACAGGAAGAACAACATCACCCTCCTCGAGCTCAGGTTCAACCCGATGAAGCGCAACAGGGGCGGGGAGCAGGACCTGGACCACATCATGATGGCAGCGGTCAGGGGCCTCGACAGGGCGTCGCTTGAGTATCCGGTCAGGACCGGGATCATTGTTTGCCTGGACAGGAGCTTCGGGCAGAGGCTCAACGAGATCCTCGTGGAGAAGGCAATCCTCTTCTCGGGGCGAGGGGTGGTCGGGGTGGACATGGCCGGGCCTGCGAAGGAGGGGTTCAGGTACGCGGAGTATGCGCCGCTGTTCAAGAGGGCGCGGAAGGCGGGGTTGGGCCTCACTGTCCACGCGGGGGAGGACGAAGGGTGGAGGTCCGTCAGGGACGTAATGGAGCACCTCGAGCCGGACAGGATCGGGCACGGCGTGAGGGCGACGGAGGACGGGAGGACGCTCGACGCTCTGGCTGAGAGGGACCTGGTCCTGGAGGTCTGCCCGACGTCCAACCTGAACACAGGAATAGTGAAAGGACCCGCGGAGATGAGGAGGGTCTTCAGGGCGCTCAAGGAACACAGGGTCAAGTTCACTATCAACACGGACGGGCCGGAGATGCTGGGGACGAACCTGAGGGGGGAGATGGAGTACCTTCTCAGGGAGAAGGCCCTGGACGAGTCTGACCTCCTCAAGGCGAACGGGGTGGCCTTCGGGGCGTCTTTCCTCAGGGGAAAGGCTTGAAAGCCGATGGCCCGGGGCGGGGAGAGAATGCAGGCGGTTGAGAGGCAGGCGGGCGCGGGAGAGTTCACGATCAACTACGCGACTGCGGGCGGGGGAGAGGCGGTGCTCATGCTGCACGGGAGCGAGCCGGCCGAGACGTGGAAGGTCTGGGAGCCGATGCTCGGGCTGGCAGACACCTACAAGCTGATCGCGCCCGACCTGGTCGGGTTCGGAAAGTCGACGAGGCCGGCGGAGACACCGGACTACGTGGCGCAGGCCCACGCGGTGAGGGACCTGGCGGAGGGCCTCTCGGTCGCGAAGGGGAGCATCGTGGGCAGCGGCTGGGGAGGGCAGGTCGCGCTGGAGCTGGCCCTCACGTGGCCGGAGATGGTGAGGGCGGTCGTGCTCCTGGCGAGCTCGTACGACAAGGACCAGCTGAGGCGGCTGGAGAAGCTTCGAAGGCCGACGCTGATAGTCTTTGCAGAGGACGACATGGTGACCCAGCTGAAGGCTGGGTATCTTCTGAGGGACGCCATCGGAACCTCGCGCCTCGAGGTCCTGGACCCGGTAGCGCGCGACCCGAAGTTCGACTTCCGCATGTCGCACAGGCTCCAGGGCTTCAGGGGGCCGCAGGTTATGCAGCTGGTAAGGCTCTTCCTGGCGAAGCCTGAGGAGATGGTCGCGGAGCCGCCCCAGCTTGAGGAAGAGCTGAAGGGGATGGCGCTGAGGAAGGAAGCGGAGAAGGGCGGGGAGGCCTCTACCTAGAGGCCATAGCGACGCGTTCCTGTTCGTTCTTCTTCTTCACGGAGTGGCTGTTTGAGTCCCCGGCCGCGGCCTGGATTATCTCCTCTGCCATGATCTCTTCCACGGGGCGCGGGGAGGTGAAGGCAGCCTCGCGGACCCCCTCTGAGATGAAGCGGAGGGCGATGTCCACTCTTCGGACCGGCGAGATGTCGACCGACTGGTGGTAGACGACCCCTCCGTAGCTCAGCCGGGTCGTGTCCTCGTTGGGCGAGGCGTTCTCCACTGCGCGGACCAGCTGCTGGACCGGGTTCTGCCCGGTCTTGAGTTCGATTATGATGAGCGCGGTCTTGACGAGGTTGAGGGCCTTCTGCTTCTTCCCGCCCTGCCTACCGGTGTTCTTCGCGAACTTCTTGCCGAAGTGCATCGATTCGTTGACGAGCCTCTCGACGATGTTTACGTGGGTCTTGCCGAACTTCTTGTGCTCGTGGCGCCCGCCGGAGTGGGGGACGAGCATGGGCTTCAGGCTGATGACAGTCTGGAGGCCAGGGTCGGTGACCTTGACGCCGGAGATGTCCCAGCGCTCCCAGAGGAGGAGGTTGGGGTACTCGAGGGACTGCCTGCTCATGCCTATCTTCTCGGCTTCTCTTTTCGGCCGTAGACCAACTCGTTGAGAGAGACTCCGTTGACCTTGAAGACCTGCCACCGGACGCCCGGGATGTCGCCCATGGCCCTGTGCATGGAACCACCGATCCCCTGAACCAAGACTTCGTCGTGCTCGTCCACGAAGTTGAGGGCGCCGTCGCCTGGGAGGAAGGCTGTGACCTGCTTGCCGTTCTTGACTATCTGGATTCTCACGCACTTCCGGATCGCGGAGTTGGGCTGCTTGGACTCGATCCCGACTTTCTCGAGTACTATACCCCGCGCCTGGGGCGCACCCTCGAGCGGGTCTGCCTTGTACTCAAGGCCTAGCATTCGCCGATTGTACCATCTGTTGGACCAGCGGAAGCGCTGCCGCTTGAGAGCGATCTGGCGGCCAGCGAACTCGCCGCGAGGTGAACCGGCCATGTTTCGGTCGAAGCCCCTCCTGTTCGTATTTAAGCAGTTCAGAAGTCGCTGGTGATTTGGAGGTTTTCGACGTCGAAGTACCTCTTCGCGAGGAGGCGGACCTTCTCGGCGTTGCGCCCTTCAAGGCCCAGGACTGCGCCCTTCTTGCGAGCGTCCACGGTGACCGTGACTCCCTTCGAGCCGTCGAGGCGCTCCGAGACCTTGACCTCGAGGACGTACTTTGCGCCCAGGGAGTTCTTGACGAGGCCCTCGACGTCGTCCGACCACTCCACAACCTCTACGGGTCGGCGGACGGCGCGCTCGATCTTCTTGACTGAGATCCCTTCCTTCCCGATCGCGAGGCCCATCTGGCCCCGTGCGACCACGAATATCACGCGGTTGCGCTTGTCGTCCACGAGGCAGTCCTTGACGGTGGCGCCGGTCATTCCCTGGAACATGGACATCAGGGAGAGCTGGTCGGAGGAGAGCTTGATCTCAGTCATCGCGGTTACCTCATCAGCTGCTTGACGTCGGACTCGCCGACAGAACGCAGCGCGATCGCGGAGATCCGGTAGGGCCTGCCCACGAGGCGGGCCAGCTCGACTGAAGTCTTGTCCAGTTCGACGACTGGGACGCCGTGTTCCTCGGCTGCGGCCCTGAGCTTCGCAGCCAGCTCTGGCGGGACGGAGCGGGTGAAGAGGAGGGCCTTGCTGCCCTTCATGCCGGCTATGCTCTCCTTGGCCCCCATGGGGGACTTGCCTGCCTTCATGGCGTCCTTGAGGATTTTTGCGAGGAGGGCGTTGTCCACCATGCGAATCAGCTCATGTAGAGGTCGATCATGCCGGTGCCCACCGGGATCGGGAGGCCGACGATTACGTTCTCAGTGACGCCCTTGAGGTCCTCGGTCTCGCCCTTGACAGCGGCCTCGGCCAGGGTGGGGACTGTGATCTCGAAGGCTGCGCGGGCGAGGACGCTGTCCTTGGTCCCTGCGATTCCGTGCCTGCCGATCTGCTGGATGTAGCCCTTCGACGTCATTAGGTCGGCGACGAGGAAGATGTGGCGGATGTCTACCTCGAGGCCCTGCTCGTCGAGGGTGGACATTACCTCGCGCACGAGCGTCGCTCGGGCTGCCTCGATTCCCAGGACCTGGGCGACTTCATGGACGTTGTTGGTGTAGACGCGCGTCGGGTCGACCCCGACGATCATGACTACCTTCCCGAGGTTGGAGCCGGCGGTCTGGATGAACCACTCCTCTCCTTCCTTCACGACCGTGACCCGGGTGATCCCTGGAATCCCCTTCAGCTTCATGTTGAGGATCTTGTTGCGCAGGGTGAAGAGGGTCGAGAGGTCGGCGTTCTCCATGCTGACGTGGATTATGTTCTTGTTCTTCTTGTCCGGCTGGACGTTCCTCTTGCCGGTCTCTATGACTTTAGAGATCTCCTCCGCGTTGGTGTCGCGGTCGGTCATCATGTCGGGGCTGAGGTGGAGCTTGATTCCCTCGGTAGGGTCGACCTCGCTGTAGCTTACTATGTTGCCGACCTTGGTGAAGAGGATTTCCTTTGCGACCTTGACCGCCTTCTCGTTGCTGGTCCCGTACTCCTTGGTCAGGTAGATGTCCATGGAGGGCTTCGCCGGAATCTTGCGGGCGTCCACCAACTCCATGAGCCTGGGGAGCCCGAGGGTGACGTCGCGCTCCCTGACTCCTGCGAAGTGGAATGTCCTCAGCGTCATCTGGGTGCCGGGCTCGCCGATGGACTGGGCGGCGACTATTCCTGAGGCCTCTCCCGGCTCGACGCGCGAGTAGTCGAGGGCCTCGGCTACCTTCTCCATTGTCTCCTTGACCCCTTCCTCGCTGAGGTGGGAGGCGCTAAGCTTCTCGTTGAGCTCTCTGACGAGGCGCTCGTTGAGTGAGGCCTGGTACTTCTTGACCTGCTTCTCGACCGATTCGGTGTCCGGCTTGGCCTTGGCCTTGTGGGAGAGCTCCTCAGTCTCGATCAGCCTGTCAAGGTTGATGGGTCGCCCGTGGTCCGACTTTGCGGGGTCGACGCCGTCTTCGCCGTAGATGAACTGGATGACGTGCCCGTGGGGGTCCCTCACGGTGAGGTCGTACTCTACCTTGAGGTGCTCGAGGGCGTTGACGAGCCTGCGCTGCATGTAGCCGCTCTGCTGCGTCCTGACCGCCGTGTCCACAAGGCCCTCGCGGCCGCCCATCGCGTGGAAGAAGAACTCGGTGGGCGAGAGGCCATCCCGGTAGTTGCTGCGGACGAAGCCCTTGGCCTCGGGGGACGGGTCGTTCCAGGCGAAGTGGCTCAGTGCCCGGCCCTTCATGCCGTGGTCGATCCTCTTGCCTCTGACTGACTGCTGTCCGAGGGCGGCGGTCATCTGGCCGACGTTGAGGCTGGAGCCCCTGGCGCCGGTGCGTGCCATAATCATGCCGGAGTTCTCGGCTGGGAAGGAGCGGTCTGCGATGCGGCCGGCCCGGTCCCTCGCCCTGGCCAGTTCGTTGACTATGAGCGCCTCGAGCGCGTCCTCGGCGGAGAGGCCCTTGGTCAACTGGAGGGTCCCGGCCTTGTACTTCTTGATGAGGTCGAAGACGTTCGTGTACGCCTCGTCGAGGGTGTCGGTGATCCCCTTCTTCGCCTCGGCGGGCAGCTCGAGCTCGTTGAAGCCGTAGGTGAAGCCGCGGCGGGTCAGGAAGGTCTTGAGGACCTTCAGGATGGAGTTGAGGAAGTTGCGGGCCTCCTCGTTGCCGTAGTCCTTGGCGATGCGGTGGAGGAGGGAGTCTGGCTCTTCGGCCCCGATGACCGCCTTGTCGACCACGCCGGAGATCAGCTGCCCGTTCCGGATCACTACGTCGTTGGTCGTCCCGGTCCTCTGGGCTTTGGCCCACTTTGAGGTGAGGACGTAGTTCATGTCGGCCGGCAGGAACAGCGAGAAGAGCTGGCGCCCCGTGTAGGTAGGGTGGGAGCCCTTGGTCGAGGGTTCGGGCAGGTCCCCTGAGTAGTCGCCTACGAGGGCGAGGTTGGAGAACTCGGCGGGGGTCAGGGTCGTCTCGTCGCGGGTGAGCATGAATGCGCCCGTGATGAAGTCGCGGATCCCCCCGATGATGGGGCCTCCGTACCTCGGGGTGAGGATCTGGTCCTGGACCTTCATGAGCATGAGGGCCTCGGACCGGGACTCCTCGCTCTGGGGGACGTGGAGGTTCATCTCATCGCCGTCGAAGTCTGCGTTGTAGGGCGGGCAGACCGAGGGGTGGAGGCGGAAGGTGCGGAAGGGGAGGACGCGGACGAAGTGGGCCATGACCGACATCCTGTGGAGAGATGGCTGCCTGTTGAAGAGGACGACGTCGCCGTCCATGAGATGGCGCTCCACGATGTATCCGAAAGTGAGCGAGTCTGCTAGGGCCTTGCGGTCGCTCGCGAAGTCCAGCCTGATCTTGACGCCGTCGGGGCGGATCACGTAGTTGGCGCCCGGGTGCTCGAAGGGTCCCCTGTTGACCAGGGCCTTCAGGTTCTCCAGGTTCATGGGAGAAACCTTCTCGGGGATGGTCAGCTTCTTGGCGATCTCGAAGGGGATCCCGACCTCGCCGATGTCGAGATTGGGGTCGGGGCTGATGACAGTGCGGCTGGAGAAGTCGACGCGCTTTCCTGAGAGGGAGCCCCTGAACCTGCCTTCTTTGCCCTTCAGCCTCTGTGAGAGGGTCTTGAGTGGGCGGCCGGAGCGGTGGTGGGCTTGGGGGATGCCGGAGACCTCGTTGTCAAAGTAAGTCGTTACGTGGTAGTGGAGCAGGTCGACCAGGTCCTGGACGATGAGATGCGGTGTCCCCGACTCCTTGCTTTCGCGGACGCGCTGGTTGACCCTGAGGATGTCCACGACCTTGTGGGTCAGGTCGTCCTCGGAGCGGATCCCGGACTCGAGGGTGATGGAGGGGCGGACGGTCAGGGGCGGGACGGGTAGGACCTGGAGGACGAACCACTCGGGGCGGGCGGCCTTGGCGTTGAAGCCGAGGAGGTCGAGGTCCTCGTTTGTCAAGCGCTCGAGGCGTTCGCGGATGGCGACCGGGAGGAGGCGGGTGGCGCCGCCCTCCTCCGTGATCTCGTGGAAGATAGTGGGCTTTGTGAACTCGATCTGGTATTGCTGCTTGCCGCAGTGGGGGCAGAGCTTGACCTTCTTCGCCTTGGTGGTGATCTCTTTGGCTACGACCTCCAGGAGGGTCGGCGTGAACTCGGTTTTGCTCGCCAGCCTTACCCTGTAGGCGTCAAGCTCCTGTTGGGTAAGGAGGATCCGGCCGCAGGTGCGGCACGTGGTCTGGATCAGCTTGTTGATCTCGTCGACGAACGCGATGTGGAGGACAGGCTCAGCGAGCTCGATGTGCCCAAAGTGGCCGGGGCACCGTCCGGCCGTGCTCCCGCACGTCCCGCACTTCTGGCCTGGCTCGAGCGTACCTAGCCTGCTGTCCATGAGGCCGCCCTGGACCGGCATCCCGTCCTCGTCGTAGGTCTCTGGCTGGGTGATCTCTGCGACCGAGTACTTCCGGACCTCGCTGGGGGAGAAGACCGAGAAGTCGATTCCGCCGATCGTCTTGAGCGCCTGTTCCATCGACACTTCTCTACACCTTGTCCTTTAGCTTGAGCCTGGGCGCTATGTTCAGGCTCATCATTTCCTGGAGTAGGAGCTTGAAGGCGTAGGCCACCACAACTGTGGAGATCTTGGCCTGGTCGCCGTCGATCTTGCAGGTGTACTTGCGCTGCTTGGCGTCGTAGTAGGCGATTAGGCCGCACTTCTCGCAGACGTAGACCTCAGTCTTGTCTGCCTCGTCAAGGAGGCGGTCCTTGAGGACCATCGAGGCCCCGTAGGCGATGAGGCAGTCCCTCTCCATCTCGCCGAATCTGAGGCCGCCGCCGCGGGCCCTCCCTTCTGTGGGCTGTTTTGTGAGCATCTGGACCTGGCCTCTCGCCCTTGCGTGGATCTTGTCGGCGACCATGTGGTGGAGCTTCTGGTAGTAGACGACGCCGACGAAGACGTCTGTTGCGAACTTCTTGCCCGTCTTGCCGTCGTACATGACCTCCCTGCCGGTCGGCTCGAAACCGCGTCCCCGGAGGACCTTCTCCATCTCCTCGATGCTCTCGCCTGCGAAGGCAGAGCCGTCGACGGGGGAGCCCCTGAAGGCCCCGGCCTTGCCAGCGATCGACTCGATGAACTGGCCGACGGTCATCCTCGAAGGGAAGGCGTGCGGGTTGATTATGACGTCGGGGACGATCCCGTCGGAGGTGTAGGGCATGTCCTCCTGCGGGACCACGAGGCCGATGACTCCCTTCTGCCCGTGCCTCGAGGCGAACTTGTCGCCGATCTCAGGGACGCGCATGTCGCGGACGCGGACCTTGAACATCTTTCCACCCTCTACGTTCTCGGTCATGAAGATCGAGTCGACTACCCCGGCCTCGGAGGGGCGGACCGCGGTCGAAGTGTCCCTGCGGTAGGGGCCCTTGATCTCGAACTCCTTGTACTCCTCCATGAATCGAGGAGGGCTGGTCCGGCCGATGACCACATCGCCACCGGCGACCGGAGACTCATGGGCGACCACGCCATCGCCTTCTAGGAGGCGGTAGAACTTCTCGCCGCGATAGCCGCGGATGTTGGACTCGGCGGAGGGCACCTCGAAGGTGTCGCGCATGCCGCCGAGGTACTGCTTGGCCTCGCCCTCGTAGAGACGGTAGAAGAATGACCTTGCGAGCCCGCGTTCTACGCTCGACTTGTTCATGATGATCGCGTCCTCGATGTTGTAGCCTTCGAAGGAGAGGACCGCGACGACGCAATTCTGCCCCAGAGGCCGCTCGTCGATCTTCAGGAGGTCGAGGGTCCGGGTCCTGACGACCGGGGCCTGGGGGCTGACTAGTAGGTGCTGCCTGACGTGAGGCGAGATCGGGTATGTCGGAGAGCTGAAGCCGAGGCTCTGCTTCGCCATTGCGGACTCGTAGGTGTTCCTTGGCGACTGGTTGTGCTCGGGGAAGGGTATGATCGAGGCGGCGATGCCGAACATGGCGGCCGGGAAGAGCTCCATGTGGGTGTTCTTGGTCGCCACGTCCTCCTCGCTCATTGCCACGAGGCAGTTCTCCTCCTCGTTGGCGTCGATGAGCTCAATGACCCCCTGCTCCACGAGGTCGCGCCAGCCCAGCGAGCCGGAGGCCACCTTGTCGTTGAGCTCGGAGTTGAGCTTGGGGCGTCCGCTCTCGACAAGGATGAGGGGACGGAGTACGCGACCCGAGCTGAGGCTGATGTAGAGCCTCGGGTAGGCCTTGTCGTTGACCGGGGAAACGTAAAGGATGCTGGCGCCGGGGTTGATCTGGCCCTCGCGGCGGAGCTTTCGGAAGGCCTTTGCCAGGCGCTCGCCGTCGTCCACGTACCCGAGGAACCTGCCGTCCATGAAGATCCTGCAGCCCTCTACCTGGGTCTTCTGGTCGGTGTCGCGGATCTGCTTGGCGCCAAGTTCCCAGAGTTTCTCCTCTATCTCCTGTGAAGGGACGCTGACCGAGATTATCGCTGAGAGGGCGAGGTTCTTGACCAGGCCGCAGTTGACGCCTTCAGGAGTCTCGGAGGGGCAGATGCGCCCGAAGTGGGTCGCATGGAGGTCTCTGGCTTCGAAGTTGGGCTGGCTGCGGCTCAGGGGGGACTGAACCCTTCTGAGGTGGCTGAGAGTGCTGAGGTAGTTGGTGCGGTCGAGGAGCTGCGTGACTCCGACCTTACCGCGGCCCCAGTTGCCGGTCGCGATGGCGTTGTTGAGCTTGTCAGTGATGATACCCGTGCGGATGGCAGCGCCGACTACGTTGCCGCCACGCTTCTGGCCGGTCCGCTCGAGCTGGTACTTCATGTCGCGGACTAGGTTCCGGAAGGCGGTCCGGAAGAGGTCGGCCAGCATCTGGCCGGCGAATTTGATTACCTTGTTGCCGTAGTGGTCCTTGTCGTCGGCGCCGATCCAGCCGAGCCTGAGCTCGAGGAGTTTACAGACTGCCTCGCCCATGAACATCGCCTTATCGAAGCGGCGGTCATCGGTCTTGCCGAGGTGGGGAAGGAGGCCCCAGTCGAGCATGGACTGTGCGCGCTTGACCCTGAACTCTTCGAGCATGCCGTGGGCGACCCTGTTCCCTATGAAGACCAGCGACTCCTTCTCACCGGGGGCCTCTCCCGCCTTGTCGAAGGAGACTTCGAGGAGGTCCTGGATCTCGGGCTTGGGGGAGACGGCGTCCGCGATCTCTTTGTCCAGCTTGACTCCGAGGGCGCGCATGACGATCACGAACGGGATGTCCACCGGGCAGCTTGGGACCTTCACGTTGATCGCGCCGTCCTGCTTGAGTGTCAGCTCGAGCTTCGAGCGGTATCCGACCACGGAGGAGTAAACCCGGGCCTTGTAGGTGGTCGAGCCTGAGAGCTTCTCGGAGTCGACCAAGATCTTGTTGGGTGACAGGTCCTCGAGGCCGACTATGACGCGCTCGGCGCCGTGGATGATGAAGTAGCCGCCGGGGTCGTTCGGGTCCTCGCCGGACTCGATGAGCTGCTCCTTGGAGCGGTTCGAGAGCTGGCAGAGCTCTGACTTCACCATCACCGGGAGGTCGCCGATGTGCTGGCGCGTCGTGTCGCGTGGAAGGCCCTCCTCTTCGATCGTCATCTCCAGGAGGATGGGGGCGGAGTAGGTGAGGTTGCGTAGGCGGGACTCCATGGGGAGTATGCTGCTCACCGAGCCGTCGATCTCGACCACCCGGGGCGACCCGAGGGTGAGCCTTCCGAACTTTATCTTGTACGGGGTGCTGACTGTTTCGACCTCCACCTCTCCGATCTCGTCGACGATGTTCTGGAGGCCCCTGGAGACGAACTCGTTGTAGGAGTTCAGGTGTTGGCGGGCGACTCCTTCGCGCTGCAGGAGGTCGCTGAGGACGACCCAGGAGTTGGAAGAGACGATCTGTTTGCTCATGTCAATTCTCCACCACGTAGCGGTAGTAGGTGCTGGTGCCTGCGGTCTCGCTGTTCCTTGTGATCCTTACGAGGTCTCCGGGCTTGGCCCCGACCTCCTTCGCTATCGCGTCCGTCGACACGATGTAGGGGAACTGTCCGGGGGAGGAGTTGTACCTTGCGAGAACCTGGGTGGCCTCTTCCCTGGTCAGGAGCTCGTGCTTTGGGATGAGAAAGTGGGTGCTTACCTTGAATGGCGGGACCTCGTCTTCGACCTTCTTCCGCTTTACCGTCCGCTTGGCGGTGGTCTTGGCGGTGGTCTTGGTGGTCGTCTTGCTGGGTGCTATTCCGTCTTACCCCCATTCAAAACATACAGTAGCTGACGTGCACAATACAATGCGCAGGGCCCAATGAGACGGGCCCGCCGACGCGTATTTAGATTTTGCTCGGAGCAAAGCGGAGCGTCATTGTGGAGCCCATCGGCTCTCAAGGTTGTCAGTCGAGGGCTCGACTAGACGCTGACTGATTCGGCCTCGTAGACCGAGGTCCCTTCTTCGGGCCGCTGGACGACCTTGCTGAACTCCTGGTAGAGGCGCTTCGTGAGGGGACCTACCCCTCCGTTCCCGATCTTGGTCCCGGCGACAGTGCCCACCGACAGGATCTCTGACTTCGTCCCCACCAGGAAGACTTCGTCGGCGGTCACGAGTTCGAACGGCGTCACGTCCCTCTGGTCCACGTCCATCCCGAGGTCAGAGCATAGACGTATGATCCTGCCCCTCGTAATCCCGTGGAGGATCCCTGCGGAGGAGGAGGGCGTCGCTATCTTGGTCTCCTTTACGATGAAGATGTTGCTGACGGTCGCCTCGGAGACGAACCCGCGGTGGTCTAGAAGAATCGCGTCGTCGACCCCTGCGTTGTTCGCTTCTATCTTGGCGAGGATGCTGTTGAGGTAGTTGAGCGACTTGATTTCATGGGAGGCGGCGTCGACAGGGTCTCGTCTGGTGGAGGCGAGGATGACCTTGACGACCCTCGGTTCCCTCGGACCGAGCACAGTGGTCATGGGCTCTGCGATAATGAAGATCGTCGGGTCCTTGCAGAGAGCCGGGTCAACGCCCAGGTCTCCGGGTCCCCGTGAGACGACGAGCCTGACGTAGGCGTCCTTGAGATGGTTCTTTCTCAGCGTCTCCAGGACAGCCTCGGACATCTCGTGCTTCGTGAGGGGGACCTTCAGGTGGATCGACTTCGCAGAGTCATACAGCCGCTCGATGTGCTCTACGAGCCGGAAAACGCTCCCGCCATAGACCCTGATTCCTTCGAAGACGCCATCTCCGTAAAGAAGACCGTGGTCAAACACGGAGACGACGGCCTTGGACTTCTCCACGAAGTCGCCGTCGATGTAGACCAGGAGCTCTTTGTCCATCGATGTGAAACCGAAGTTTTCGACAATAAAACGGTTGCGCTAGTGCACAGAGTCGCGCAACTTCCCGAAGACGAAGGGCAGGACGCCGCCGACCTTTGCGTAGCTCATCTCCGTGTCGTTGTCGACCCGGGCGAGGGCCTTGAACTTGATCTTCCCGCCGTTCCCCTCGGCCTCGACGTCGACCCACTGCTTTGGTCCGCTCATCGTTGACAGTCCTGTGACTGAGAACTTCTCCCTCCCGGTCAGGCCCAGGGACTTCGCGCTCACTCCTTCGCCGAACTGGAGGGGGATGACCCCCATGGCGACGAGGTTGCTCCTGTGGATCCTCTCGTAGTCCTCCGCGATGACGGCCCTGACGCCCAGCATCTTGGGCGCTTTTGCGGCCCAGTCCCTCGAGCTTCCAGCACCGTATTGCTTTCCGGCCAGGACGATGAGAGGAACTCTCTCGCTCGCGTACTGCTCGGCTACTTCGAAGATAGTGGCTACGTTGCCGTCTGGGAGGTGGGCGGTGAAACCCCCCTCCTTGCCGCCCGCAAGGAGGTTCCTGAGCCTGATGTTGCTGAATCCCCCGCGGACCATAACCTCGTGGTTCCCTCTCCGCGCTCCGTACGTGGAGAGCTGGACGAGGTCGACGCCTTTCGTCTTGAGATAGGACCCGGCGGCGCTGTCGACAGGAATCGTCCCTGCCGGGGATATGTGGTCGGTGGTCACCTTGTCCTCGAGGAAGGCCAGGACCCTGGCGCCTTCGAAGTCCTCAAGGGCGCTGGTCGCAAAGCTCTGTCCGAACCAGTCAGGCCGGCGGATGTATGTCGACGCGCCGTCCCAGTGGTAGACCTCGTCCTTGAAGGAGGTGAGGGCGTTCCACCGGTCGTCACCTTTCATCGCGTCCGAGTAACGCACCTCGAAGAGCTTGGAATCCAGAGAAGACTCTACGGTCGTTCGTATCTCCTCCATGGTGGGCCAGAGGTCCCTCAGGCTGACGAGTTTTCCTCCCTTGCCGAGGCCCAAGGGAGTGGATTCAAAGTCAAAGTCGATGCGACCGGCGAGGGCGTACGCCACCACCAGCATCGGGGACATTAGGAAGGAGCCCTTGACAAGCGGATGGATCCTGCCGTCGAAGTTTCTGTTGCCAGAGAGGACTGCGACCGAGTAGAGGTCGCGAGCCATGATTTGGTCTTCGACCTCCTTCGAGAGCGGGCCGCTGTTCCCGATGCAATTGTGGACGGACACTCCTCCGGCAATGAATGAATGCAAGTCATCCACCGTCAGGTCGTACACCGGCCTCTGCCCTGAGGGGCGACGATCTACAACGGCGAGCGAGAACGTCGGAAGCGTCATCGATTCCTTCTTTGTGCAATACCGTTTCGAGTAATCCCCCTCCTCTCTTTCCAGGAGCGGAGAGAACCAATCACGAACGCCCATCTCCTTGAACAGTGCCACGGGTGACTGGAAGTCGTAGCTATCACGGTGCAGTGGTCTGAATTCACGACCTGCTGAGTTCGGTAGACGAGAGAATCGGTCGTAGCCCTCAAGCAGGGCGTAGTGATGAGAGACTATTAGGGGGAGCGACTCTTCCGCCTCGTGACCGGCCATCGACAGCACCACCAATTGCCTCGCCTTGGTGAAAGACAACTCGGGCTGGTCCTGATGCAGTGCCCTCAGTCGGTCAGCCATACTTAGACGCTGTTTGTGGATGCCGTCGAGGATCCGCCAATACACACATGCTGCGCTTGCCCGCATCGCCTTGTCAACGCTGAAACGGAATCCGACATGCTCGACGAATGAGAGCCCGTTGGGGAGGACGAGGCGAACTTCAATCCTTGGAACGCCATCAAGAGCGGGCGGGTACGTTGAACTGCTCCTTCTTGTCGGATAATCGTAGACCTTGGCGCCTTCGGTCTCGACACCACATCGCGCCAGGAGTCGAGTCAACTCTTGCATCAACTCCTTTGTGCGACTCAAGTGAATTGGGGTAGTGCTTCGAGAGTAAGCGATGGGTGAAAGTGACGCTTGCTCTTGATGCGCCCCGCGACGATGAAGTCCAGGGGCGTGGCCGTCCGCACCAAATAGCCCGCCCATGAATTCCCGGACAACGGACACGGGGCACTCGTTCCGGCGCACAAAGTCCGGAAGCAAGGGAGCCTGACCTTTCCGTCTGCCTACCTGCACTCCCGGAATCTGCACAATTGCCCTAGTGAGTGACGATGGGAGCACGATAGTCCATTTGAGGTCATCGTAGCGGTTGGCAGTCGGGCGAAGTCCCGTGAGCAATTCTACGTCGTTGAGGATTAGCTCGCGATCGATGGCTTGACCGACGTTCATGCGTCCTTGTCCCAACACGCTTATCGAGCCATCATCGAGAAGATGTCCTAGCAGTCGCGCGAAGGCCAGGGTTCGGGAGCGATTCTGTTCCGTCTTCAGGTCGAAGGTGAAGGTTCCAACCCTCAGGACGTATCCAGGTTCGTCATCACCTGGGGTGTCCAGGGGCCCGTCGAGGCCTGCGACAACCCGGTCAGTCCCCGGAGCGAGTTCGTCCGCTCTGACCCATCGGCCGTCGGAACAGAGAATCATGTGGTCAGGCGTACAAGTGAGGGTCCGCCCGTCCTGGAGCACGATTTCAACGCAGTCACGGATGCCGTTCTTGAAGAGCATCGACTGTCGGCCGACTCCCAGTCTGCCGTCTGAGGTTGGGCCGAAGACCATAGCCCCGCCAATCACAGGAAGGTGTTCGATGGGCCTGTAGGTACCGTTTGCAAGCAACACAGGCGTCCCTTGAGCGATACAGGTAGTACACCCGTAGCCTACGAGGCTGAATCCGAGCTTGTCGAGGTATTGGAGGAGGTCCGAGTTCTGGAGGTAGTCTGTGACAACAGTCGAGCCCGGCGCCAGGCTCGGCTTGACCCACGGTTTGACTGTCAGGCCCGCTTCGACAGCCTTCTTCGCGATGAGGGCAGCACCCACCATCACGGTCGGGTTCGAAGTGTTGGTGCAGCTGGTGATCGCCGCGATGACAACCGAGCCGTCTTGGAGGCCGGAGTGAATCGGCCCGTCCTCCTCGAGCATGAGCTGGTTGCGGGTGGCTGTGGCTCCCCCTCCGCCCGCCGCGCTCCTCTGGTCGAGCATCGCCCTCGTGAAGGATGGGACCGAGGTGAGGACGTGGCGCTCCTCGGGGTTCCTCGGGCCGGCTATGGAGGGCTCGATCTTGTCTAGGTCGATCACGATCACTTCGGAGTACTTTGGTTCCGCCTCGGTCACGAAGAACCCGAACTGTCTCGCGTACCTCTCCACGAATTCGACGTGGGCTCTTGGCCTTGCCGTGCCGAGGAGATACCTCAGGGTCGCCTCGTCGACCGGGGAGTAACTCGCGGTGGCGCCGTACTCAGGAGACATGTTCCCGAGGGTCGCGCGGTCGGGGACTGTGAGGTGGCGGTATCCGTCGCCGAAGTACTCGACGAAATAGCCCACGACGTTCCTCTGCCGGAGCTTCTCTGTGACTGTGAGGACGAGGTCGGTCGGGGTTACGCCCTCTCGGAGGCGCCCCGTGAGCCTGACTCCGAGGACCTTCGGGATTGGCATGTGGTAGGGCTCGCCGAGCATGACCGCCTCGGCCTCGATTCCGCCGACACCCCATCCGAGGCAGCCGACGCCGTTGACCATTGTCGTGTGGGAGTCGGTTCCCACGAGGGTGTCGGGAAAGGCCGTGAGCCTGCCGCCTGTTCCAGAGGATGTAGCGACTACCTTCGACAAATACTCGAGGTTGAACTGGTGGCAGATCCCCTTCCCAGGAGGAAAGACGCGCATGTTTTCGAAGGAGGACTGCGCCCACTTCAGGAGCGCGTACCTCTCCGAGTTCCTCTCGTACTCCTTCTCCAGGTTCACGGAGAACGCGAGCTGGTCTCCCCAGGCGTCGACCTGAATGGAGTGGTCGATGACCAGGTCCACCGGGACCTTCGAGTTGACCTTCTTAGGGTCAATGCCGGCAGACTTGGCGGCATCCCTCATGGCCGCGAGGTCCACTATCAGAGGCACGCCAGTGTAGTCCTGGAGGAGGACGCGGTAGGGCATGAACGGGGTCTCCTTGCCCACCGAAGAGGGCCACTCGGAGAGGAGGGTCGCAGCTTCAGACGCTCCGTGGACGGCTCCAGCATGACGGGCCGCGTTCTCGAGGAGGACCCTGATCGAATAGGGTAGGGCGTCGACGTCCTTTCCCGATGCCTTCAGCCTGTTGACGTTGACCGCGTCTGCTAGGCCCGCGGGAGACTCGATTTTCTCCCAGAGGGCGTCGAGGTCGTGCAAAGCGTTCTCAGTCCGGTGTCGCGGCCTCTCCGCCGCTATTTGAACCTGAGAGTAATTTGGCATACGAGACCTGGGTCACGCGAGGACCTCGGAGGAGGGCAGGGACTATCGCGGCCGCATTGATGACCGCGAGTATTCTGTAGACGCCGTCGAGCCCTGAGGCGAAGGCGGCCCGCTCAGCCACGGTCGCCGGTATCCCGCCAGTCGAGGAGATGACCTTGCTCACCAGCGCGTAGGGAAGGAAGAGCGACAGAGAGAGCAGCACCAGATTGAAGCTCATGGTGAAACCGACGTTGAAGACCGTGCCCCTGAGCCCCGAAGCGACCCCGCGACGGTGTGGTGGGACTGAGCCCATGATTGAGCTCATGTTCGGGCTTACGAAGAGACCCATCCCTGCCCCCCCTAGCACGAGATAGAGCGCAATGACCTGATAGGGTGTCGAGGGCGCTATGGTCGAAAAGAGCGACAAAGAGGCGCTGATTGCCAGGAGGCCTAGGCCTGTAAAGCGGATAGGCCCGTACCTGTCGGAGAGTCGCCCGCTCAGAGGGCCGACCAAGAGGAAGGCGACGTCAAAGGGGATGATACGAAAGCCTGCCTCGAGGGGTGAGAGCCCCTCGACGAGCTGCAGGTAGAGGCTCAAGAGGAGGATGAAGGCTCCCCACGCGATCGCGTTCAGAAACAGGGCGATGACTCCTCCGGCGTACTCGCGGATTCTCAAAAGGCCGAGGTCGAGAAGGGGATGGGACCGCCTCCTCTCGATGAGCATGAATGAAGCAAGCGACACCGCCGCGGTGAGGGCGAGGGAGGCGACGGTTGCCGCCTCTGCCTGTCCGTAGGCCGCGAAGGTGAGCATGAGCAAGAAGGAGGCGATGAATGCGGAGAACGCCGCGAAGCCCTGCCAGTCCATCGGGGCCCCGACGTCCCTCTGGCCGAGTTCCTTGAGCCTCCAGCGGGCCCACAGGGTCCCGAAGATCCCGACTGGGATGTTGATGTAGAAGAGATACCTCCAGTCCGCGAAGGCGAGGATCAGGCCGCTGAGGGTGAGGCCGAGCATCGAGCCGGTGCGGAAAGCGACCGAGTTGATTCCAAGCGCCTTGCCGAGCTCGTTCGAGGGGAACGCGTCCGTCACGATGGCCGCCGAGTTGGCAAAGAGCGCGGCGGAACCTAGGCCCTGGAAGAGCCTGGAGGCGATGAACGTCTCGGGGGTGACCGAGAGGGCCGTCAAGGCGGAGCCGACCGTGAAGATGACGAACCCGGCGGAGTAGACCTTGACCCGCCCGAAGATGTCGCTCGCGCGCCCGATGAAGAGAAGGGCGACGGTGCTGCCTATCACGTAGGCCTGGGTGAACCAGATGGCCTGCTCCGCATCCGCGTGGAGCGCGCTCGCGAGCGTAGGGAGGCCTATGACCACTATCCTCCCGTCTATGCCGCTCATTAGGACCCCGACGGTAGTGACCGTCATCACAGTCCACTTGTATTCCAAAGCTGACGAGATTCTCCTGGAGACTACCGACAGGCCGCCCCAGCGACTTGTGTAAAGGCTTGTTGATTCGAACAAACTTCAATTACTTAGGGCAGCAGCGGAAACGAGCTTTGGAGGGGAAGAACAATCGGCTGATCAGGGAGAAGAGCCCCTACCTTCTCAAGCACGCTCACAATCCTGTAGAGTGGTTCACGTGGGAAAAGGAAGCCCTGGCGAAGGCCAAGAATGACAACAAGCCGATCTTCCTGAGCATCGGGTACTCTACATGCCATTGGTGCACGGTGATGGAAGGGGAGTCCTTCGAGGACTTGGAGACCGCGGCGTTTCTTAACAAGCACTTCATCTCGATAAAGGTCGACAGAGAAGAACGCCCCGAGCTGGATTCGTACTACATGCGCGCGGTCCAGGCTATGACCGGTGGAGGCGGTTGGCCGCTGAGCGTCTTCCTGACTCCCGACCTCAAGCCGTTCTACGGAGGGACGTACTTCCCCAAAGAGCCGAGGTACGGGATGCCGAGCTTCATGCAGGTGCTCGAGTTCGTCGCGAAGGTCTGGAAGGACAGGAGGGAGGAGATCGTAGGGAACGCGGAGGGAGTCGCGAAGGCGATAACGCAGCAGCAGGCGGCGGCATCGGGCGAGAAGCTCGGGCCTAAGACCCTGGACGAAGCCTACACTTCCATCGTATCCACCTTTGACCTTGAGCACGGCGGGTTCGGGGGATCGCCCAAGTTTCCTGTCCCGTTGACCTCGGAGTTCCTGCTGCTGTACCATTTCAGGAACCAACGAGAACTCGCCCTTCGCGCAGTCGAGAAGACGCTGGAGGTCATGGCTGCGGGAGGGATTCACGACCATGTGGGCGGCGGGTTCCACAGGTACGCGACCGACAGGATCTGGCTCGTGCCTCACTTCGAGAAGATGCTCTACGACAACGCACTCCTGGCCAAACTCTACCTGGAGGCCTTCCAGGTGACTGGGAAGCGCAGCTACTCGGATGTAGCGAAGGGGGCGCTCGGCTGGATCACTGGAGAGATGAGGGACGCCCAGGGTGGCTTCTACTCTGCGCAAGACGCAGACACCGAAGAGGGGGAGGGCACGTACTACACCTGGACTCCTGACGAGCTGGATGAGGTGCTCGGCAGGGAAGCCGGGTCGGCGACGGCGCAGGCGTTCGGGGTCACCAAGAATGGGAACTTCGAAGATCGCAACATCCTGCACGCAGTTTCTGGGGGCACTGTCGAGAAGAAGTGGCTTGACTCGCTGTACAGAGCGCGTCTTCGGAGACCCAGGCCCGCAACCGACACTAAGGTGCTGACCTCGTGGAACGGCCTTGCTATCTCCGCACTCTCTTTGGCGAGTGAGGTTCTCGGAGGGTCCGAGTACGCGAAGAGAGCCTCTGCAGCTGCACAGTTCATTCTAGAGAAGGTGAGCCGCGACGGTCGTCTTATGAGGCGATTCGCGGGCGGCGAGGCGGGGCTCGAGGGGACGCTGGAGGACTATGCCTTCTTCGCCCAGGGGCTGGTAGACCTGTTCGAGGCCACGTCAGCGCCGAGGTGGCTGCGCGAGGCCCTGCGCCTGACTGGACTGATGAGAGAGCTCTTCGAGGACAGGGAGGCCGGCGGCTTCTACCTGACTGAGAAGGCAGAGCCGGTGAGGATCAAGGAGGTCTACGACGGGCCGACCCCCTCGGGAAATTCCGTCGCAGTCAACCTTCTGATCCGGCTTGCGGAGCTCACGGGCGACGAGGAATTCAGGGCTTCTGCTGACAAAGCTCTCAATGCGTTTGCCGCTGAACTCGAGCAACAGCCTTCGGCCCATGCGAACTTGCTGGTGGCGCTCGACCTGGCGTCAAGGGGCATGAGGGAGATTGTGATAACGGGGAAGACGGGAGTCGAGGTCCGGCCGATGATTGAGGAGGCCTTCCGGACCTTCTCCCCGAATGCGGTTGTGCTCGTCTCCACCTCTGACACCCATGAAGAGCTCTCGAAGATCTCGAAGCTGCTGGAAGGCAGGAAAGTCCTCTCGAAGCCTAGGGCCTACGTCTGCCAGAACTTCACATGCAAGCTTCCAGCAGACTCCGTGCAGGCTTTGCGGACACAGCTCGCCGGTTAGGGTTTTATCGGGGCCCCGTGGGCGGTCGGAGCATGACCACGTGGGAGATCAGGGGCCTTTTCGGGAATGAGTTGGCGATGGAGCAGACGATCGAGGAACTCAAGAAGCATGAGGGGTTCGAGTGGGTCGTTCTGGACAGAAGGAACCTCTCCGTCAGGTTCGAGAAGAGGGACCCCAAGACAGAGGGAGTAGTGAAGCGCGCGATCGAGATCTATCACGGCTACGTCGAGCACGAAGCGAAGCTGGGCGACTACGACAAGATGAGAGCAGAAGAGAAGAGGAAGAAGGCCGAGAAGGACGAAAAGAAGCGGAAGAAGGAAACTAAGCACTAGCGGCCGGAAGCGTCACAATCACCACGCAGGGTGATTTGCTGACGATTTCATACTCGTCCTTTGTAAGGAAGCTGTAGAAGCCCGTCTCTCTCTCGCTGAACATCACCAGCACGTCGATGCCCCTCTCGCGAATGAACTGCGCGACATCGGACCCGACCTCCCTGACGGGCAGGATCTTGGGGTTGATGAGGCGGCCCAGGGTCTTGATCGCAAGGCTAGTGAAGGCTGAGAACTCGCGCTCTTCCTTCCTTAGCGGCAGGACCATGTCGATCGCGTCCAGGGGCACAGTGGGTGGAAGGGAGATCACCTTCGCGGCAGTGATCTCGACGTCGGCGGCTGACGCTGATGAGGTCAGGGCCGCAGCTATGATGTAAGGGTCGGGAGCTTCGATCTTCAAGACCGGGACGAGTATCCTCTTCGGGTTCTTCGGTATTGTGACACCCTCCTGGGGAGTCTCCACCAGGACGACCCGCGTCGGAGATGTCTTGGCTACGTGGTCGGAGACCCTCCCGAAGAGCTCGCGGAAGAGCGGCTCGCGGTGCGCGGACATCACTATCGCTTGCGCACCCTTGCTCGTGGCAGTGTCGACAAGGGCCTTCGCGATCTCCTCCACCCCAGGTGGCTGGGAGGATGGCTTCGTCTCGACGTGCTCGTACTTCACCGAGAGGCTGGAGGCGAGTTCAGCGATGTCTTTCTTCATCTTCTCTTCGAACGCGTGGTCCTCCTGCCCTTCGAGGACGTGAGTCACGTAGACGGTCGAGCCGGAGTACTCTGCGATGTAGAATGCGATGAAGACCGCGTTCCATTCACGGGGCTGGAAGGCGAGGGGGAGCACGACTGGCGCGTCGCTCCAGGACCACTCGACAGCTGCTTCCTTCTCAAGCATCTGTCTTTCGGCCTCCTTTGTACTTCCGATAGATAAGGTAGCCAGCGATCCCTACGACGAACCACGCCGTTCCCAGGGTCCTGCCCTCCGGGTTGACCCCGACGAGGATCAGCCAGATCAAGACAGTCGAAATCAGTCCGATGAAGGGGATCACGGAGATCCTGTACCTCTTCCCGCGATAGCCGATGGGAAAGTTCAGAGGCATGATCCACCCGGACCTCTCAGGGTCCTTGACTCTCAGGACGATCGCGGCCGCGTTTACGTACATGTACGCGATGAGGGCCCCGAAGTTGTACACGGATGCAATGAGGGGGAGCAGGTTGTAGTTCGGAAGTTCTGCGCCCGCAACCAGGAGGAGGCAGGCGATCGTCGAGAAGATGATCAGAGTCGTGTAGGGGGTCCTGAATCGGCTGCTTACGCGGGAGAAGTTCTTGGGGAGGAGACCGAGCCGGCTC
Source organism: archaeon (assembly GCA_016432545.1). Classification (NCBI taxonomy): domain Archaea; species archaeon. Next base: position 149,130 of record CP066694.1, on the reverse strand, counting down.
ATGGAGAAGGTGACTCTTGAGACGCCGATTACGCCAGTGTTTGTCGAGATGTAGCACACGAGGGTCCCCATCAGGGCGACCCAGATGGCGAAGATCCCCCCGATGACCGGGAGGTCGGCCGCGATTGAGACTGCAGGCGCGGTCGAGTTGGAAGCGACCTTCGAAAACGAAGAGAGCGTGACCGACAGTAGTGAGAGGGAGACAGCCACGACCACCACCGAGACTATAGCGGCCTTGGTCGCCTTGGGGATTACGCGGGCGGGCCGTTTTGTCTCCTCGGCTGCCTGGGAGATGGACTCAATCCCGATGTATGAGGCGGTCGCCAGCGAGAGGGCGTAGACGAAGGTGGAGTAGTTCGCGGAGCCGCCGAAGACCCCGGTGGAGAAGGCCTGGGGGAGGGCGGAGGCCCACGCGGAGAGGGCCCCAGAGGCAACGATAGAAGGCAGCCCGAAGGCGAGGAAGATCGCGACTGTGACCAGGTCTACGGCGACGATCAGCTCGTTGAGCTTGGAAGAGTACCTGATGCCCACAAGGTTGACAGCAAGTAGCAGGAGGATTAGGGCGATCGCGATGATGACATAGTAGGGGGGCTCGGTGACCATGAATGCGTGGATGAAGGGCTTGGTTACGACCCCCAGGTAGCCCACCGTGGCGAGCGAGAAGAGCGCGATGTCGACGGTGTACCCGAGCATGAGGCCCCACCCCGCGACGAACCCGTGTATGTTGCCGAAGGCCTTCAGGGAGTAGAACTGTCCGCCTCCAGCCACGGGGTACTTCGTGGCCAGCTCGGCGTAGCACAGGCCGGTGCAGACGTAGACGACCGCGGCCATGAGGAATGCGAACGGCGAGGCGAGGCCGGCGAATAGGGCGATTACTCCGAGGACGACGTAGATGTCAGCCCCTACGTCGGCGTAGCCCATCGAGAAGGAGCCCCACGTCCCGATGTCTCTCTTGAGTTCCTGGACATCTTCCTGTTGGGCTTGGGACAAGCATCACAGCACTCTCCGGTTGAGGTCGGGCGCGTTCGGGGCGCCGATTTAACGCTTCCCATGGATAAATACGCTGAGTGACCTTCGAGGGTCGAGTTGAGCCTGGCGTATGCTCTGGGTTTCGTGTTCGTCGCGGCATTCCTTGCCAACGTGTCACCCTTCTTCGGAGCCTCGTACACGCTTCTCGCGGCCCTGCAGCTAGGATACGTCGGCTACACGCCTGCGAACTTCGCGGCGATTGTATTCGCGTCTGCGCTTGGGGCGACTCTCGCCAAGGTCGTGATTTACTACGGGGCGTTCGGGCTCAAGAAGCAGCTCAAGAGGAACAAGAACATCCAGCTGATCGGGAGGAACGCATCCACAGGGAAGTTCTACGCAGTGCTCTTTGGGACTGCACTACTCCCGATTCTTCCACTGGACGATTTCATCTTCATCGGGGCAGGAGCAACGGGAGCGTCCATCGCCATCATGTCGGCGGTGACGATGGCCGCCAAGGTCGTGAAGAGCGCGGTCGAGGTGGCCCTGGAGTTCGCGATACTTCGGGATGTGGGCGACGCCTTTGGGTTCAACAGCATCGAGGCGACCGTGGCTCTGTCTGCGGTCTTCCTACTCATCGGAATCGCAATCTACAAGTTGGACTGGGGGAAGACGTTTGCCTGGCTGAAGGGAAGCCGCAGTCGGAGCAACGCCGGGGTGCAAGGTAAACGATTATAGTTTCATGAAGCGGCGGGCGAAACGCTGCGGGGGTCGCCCAGCCTGGTCAACGGCGCGAGGCTTAGGACCTCGTCCCTCAGGGGTTCGTGGGTTCGAATCCCACCCCCCGCACACTTTATTGGTCTCAAAGCGGCAAGTCGAAGTCCCGTCCTTCACACCCGGTGAGGCACAACATGAGGAGGTACGTCTACATGACGTACATTCAGCCAGAATTCATCAGCCCGGTGCGGAACTAATTTTGTCGCAAGGCTAGCGTTCGACCTATACATATATGGGTCTGAAAGCCAGCTTTGATTGATGTCTAATGACGCTAGAAGAGAATAAGGGTGTAGTGCAGCGATTTATCGAGGAGATCCAAAACGCAGGGCGAAGCGAGCTAATCGAGGAGATCTTTGCGCCCGACTTCGTGGATCACAATCCTCTTCCAAGTTTCCCACCTAACCGTGATGGAACGAAACAGATGTTCTTGTATGTCCGTAAGTCGTTTCCCGATTTTCACATGGTCATCAACAACATGATTGCGGAGGAAGATATGGTGGCGACTAGGAAGACTCTCTATGCGACGCACCAAGGGGAATACATGGGCGTGGCGCCCACAGGAAAGCACCTCCAGATGGAGGTCATTGACATCTTCAGGATTGCGAACGGCAGATTGGCAGAACACTGGACCGTGATTGATCGGTTGGGGATGATGGAGCAGCTGGGAGTGACCCAGCGACCCCGCTCTACTTGAAGGAGCTATCTTTTTCCTTCACGGGTTCAAAGTTCCAGGGACCGCAAATCATCCTGCGTAAGTCCCAGTTCTCCGCCCAACACCATGGGTTCACGTCATTCTCAGTCGGATGAGGCCTGGCATGGCGGTGGGATTTCAACTCTACATGTAGAGCTGTAGTCCCGGCGACCGCACAGTAACGTAGGTCTAGGGCCAAGTATCCGACTGGCAACTCGACACATAATTATCAGACTCTAGAACCCTCCTCTGCCGTGACGGATAGTCAGGTCGCTGAGCCGTTCGAAATACATGTCAAACAGGAAATAATAGACGACCTGAAGACAAGGCTGTTCAGAACCCGCTGGCCAGATGAAGCGGAGGGTGCCGACTGGGATCAAGGTACGTCACCTGTCTTTCATGAAGGAACTCACGAACTACTGGCTAAACAAATTCGATTGGCGGTCTCAGGAAAGGAGACTGAACAGCTTCCCGCAATTCAAGGCCAAAGCACTGGGATGGAACATACACTTCGTTCACATGAGGGGCAAGGGCCCCAAACCGATGCCAATTCTGCTGTTGCACGGATGGCCTGATAGCTTTGCCGGGATGCTGAAGCTGGTGCCATACCTGACCGATCCGGTTTCGAACGGCGGCGAGAAGGAAGATTCGTTCGACGTAGTGATACCTTCTCTCCCAGGCTATGGTTTCTCCGATAGACAATCCAAGAAGGGTTGGACCAACAGGGCTGAAATCCTGCATTCCCTGATGACCGACGTGTTGGGCTATCGGCGATTCGGTGCTCAAGGTGGAGATGTGGGTGCAGGAGTAACCACCGACCTAGCCTATCTCTACCCAAGGGACTTGATTGGGATCCACATGAACAACGACCTGCGCTTCCCCGTTCCGTTGCCAGACAGGTCGGAGCTCTCCGAGCCGGAACGGGAATTTCTCAGCCTGCTCGACGAGTGGGAGCGGGAAGAAGGGGCATACGGCCACATCCAGGGAACGAAGCCCCAGACCGTATCGTACGGGTTGAACGATTCGCCGGTCGGACTGGCGGCGTACATCGTCGAGAAGTACAGAGCTTGGGGAGACACGAATGGGGATGTGCAGACCAGGTTCACCAAGGACGAACTCCTGACAACTGTGATGATATACTGGACGACCGAGACAATCGGCTCAACGATTCGTGGATACTACGAAGGGTACCATAGCCCTCCCATGCCCTGGAGGAAAGGAAGGATCGAAGTGCCCACGGGCGCTTCTCTGTTTGCGAACGACTACGTCTTTCCACATGCTCATCCCAGGGAGCTGGCAGAACGGGTGTACAACATCCGATATTGGAAGGTCATCCCACTGGCGGTCACTTTGCAGCAACGGAAGAGCCTCGTCTCCTTGCGGACGAGATCAGGACCTTCTTCAGGCCCCTTCGGTGAGCCCTTTGCATCACCTCATTTCGAGACCCGTCCCAAATTCCCCAGCCTCAATTCGAGTTCTGAGTATTTCCTATGTACATGGAGTTCAGCAGTCCCGTCGACTGCATGGCGTTCCGGGCCGTGGTCGCTCCTGCTTTGAGCACAATAAATTGTGCTGAAGTCCCACCCCCCGCATCCTTAAGGCCGTAAAGTTTCCACTTAGACTGTCATTAGGGTGATGAATTTCAGACGATATGGTTGCGACCAGGAGGATTTATCGCCGCCTCGGTCATAGGGCTGGTTGGCATACTCTTTGTGATAGTCTCCTCGCTGGGACGTTAGGCAACTACCAATAGCGGGAAGTTCGCTTCTGCTCTAATCCTCAACCTTACCCCGTCCGCGGCTTAATCCAAATTCCCAGCATCTTGATATTGTGGTGGGTTGAAATAGGTTCTGCAGGATCGGAGGAGGGCGCCTAGAAGGTCTTGATCTGAATAGCGCACGGAGATACTTATAACCACTCTCAATCAATCGCCCAGACAATCAGATGGAATTCTCTAGAAACCGCAAGATCCTTGTGGTCGCGTTCGGTGTGATGGCAGTAACCGGCTTCCTTTTGACCCCTGCCGGATTGGAGACTCGCCCTCCCTCAACGCTTAGGTCCTACGCATTGATCCCTATTTTCTTGGCCACAGTAATACTGGGCATCGCTTCCTTCGTCCTCATTTTCAAGAGACCCCGAACCGCGACGATTCTCGGGAGCATCGCGGCCATCTCGTATATCTTCTTGGTCCCAGGAGACCAAGCCGGGCTCTTCTTCTTGAGGCCCGTACCTCCTCCAATAAGTCTGAGTGAACTCATAGTACTGATCTCCTCAGTGGCAGTTCTCCTCTGCGCTCCATTGGTCTATTCGGAATCCCAGGTTCGCTCCCCAACCATGGTTGCAAATGCCTAGTCTAGGAACGTGAACCTCTCGATGGCCGAAGCCTTCATAGAGAGATTGGATGAGCAGATAGCGTCCATCGTCCCCTAGAGCAAGCATCTTCCGCTTCGGGAAAAGCAAAGTTGCAGAAATCTGGAACTACAGAAAAGACCTCGGGCTGATGGAACAGATCGGGGCCCATGTGTACGCTGGAGCATGGACAAGCATCGATTTCCTAGGACATCATAGCCTGTTTCCGCCCAGCATGCCGGGCCAAAGTCCCACCCCCCGCACACTCTATTTTGCTCAAGAATTCCTGGATGGACAAGAAATTTAGCGTGCAAGCTTTGCTGATAGGTGTGGCTCGTCAGGATATCGAAGTCTACTACCGCAAGCACGACGACTTCGGGAGATACTTGATGTCAAACAGAAGGCGGGTGAAAGAGCTCTCCGAACTCTACCGTGCGAATCGCAAGTACTTCGGGCGAAAGGTCTTGGACTTGGCCTGCGGAGGAGGCATTCTCGGCTTCATCATCGAAAAGGATGGTCATGGTTACGTAGGGATTGATATCAACGGAGACATGATCGAATCAGCGACCGCATTCGCAAAGAAGATACGGTCGCGTAACAGGTTCATCCTGGGCGACATAATCAGCTGTGGAGTTGAAGGATCCTTTGACTCCGTGACACTCCTTGGAAATGCAATGTGCCACTTTGACACTCGAGACTTCGTCAGATTGATTAGTAGAGTCGACCCAGTCGTTGGGAAAGGCTCCCATTTCATAACCGATTATCGTGACGTAGCAGGTCTCCTGTTTCGTAGAAAATGGAAGCCTAAACTCATCGAAAAGGACAAAGGAAAGTCGGTTGTAAGCAGGACCAGGGATTACGACTCAGAAAGGGGAGACTTGATAGTCGAGAGTGAATGGGAAGACGGAACGAACAGGGTGGAGTTCAGGCACGCTATCTGGGCGCCGTTCATACTCGAACCCATCATGGCATCAAACGGCTGGGAACTAGTGAACAGACGCTCCCTTGTGAAGTGGTCAGGGTGGCTGGACGTCTACGAGAAGCTCTGACGAACAGTCACCCATTGGAGAATTCGGGAACACTTTCGAGCATCTTATTGCTGGAAAAGGCGATTGGCACTCTAGATTCATATATCTCCTAACGAATGAAAGTCCGAAATGAAGGCCTCGGAGCAGGAGTATCAGGAAGCCCTGGCGTACTTGAGGATCAAGCTATCACGGTCTCAGCCCGAAGTGGAGAGATGGTTGAATTCAATTGTTGACGCTTGGGTCGCTAGGCGCAAGGCTACAAGGCCTGTGAGGAAGGATGGGTGATGGAAACGAAAGAGATGAGATTCAATCTCTCCTTTCACAGCTCGACCCAATCATGATGAAGAGGGTAATCTTAGCCTCGAGGCTTTCGCCCGAAACTCTTCCGGAGGAGATCCTGCTCCTAGAGAGCGTCAAGGTGTTGCGCCGAGAACTCCGCGAACCTGAAAAGTAAGGAATTGACCTTGGAATTTCCAGGGGACCCGCGCAACCCAACTGGGCGATTCAGCTCAAGAAGCCTTTCAACACAATGAATTGTCCTGTAATCCCACCCCCCGCACATTCCTTATTGCTGTGAGGATTCTGCCCCAGAATACGGGCCGTCCACCAAATTGCCGGGATCTTCCTGAGCGAGCGATGAAAAAATCAGCACGTCACCTGATGGGGTTCTTCGACTGCGTTGAAGAGATTGGGTTGGCTGCCGACGGGACCGTGTACCCTGAACCCAATATTCTGCGGCCAGGTCCCAGAGCTGCTCTCAGTTCAGTCCTGTCGTCTCTTCGGAAAGAACTTGCGGTAAGGAAGGAAAAGCCCAAGCAGTATGATGAAGATGAAGGCGAAGTCAAATTGCCATCCGAACCCACCACCCGGAGTTGAAAGGAAGCTATTGGTTAGTTGGATGATGAGCAAGATGGGAAGAATCCAGAAGATGTACCAAGCCCATTTTTCTCCTCTCCTGAATGGGACAGCCGCGATGCCCATAGTCAAGACCCCCATCGCAAGCATGAAATTTCCGAGTTGCCTCGCAATCGAGCCTATGTAGTCCGATATGCCCGGGATTCGAGCCGCAATCTGGCTGGAGGTCAGGCCCGTCGCACTTTCTGGCGATGGCGGATTGGGCGGTATGCCCAGGAGCCCGATTGGGGAGGATATCACGGAAAGCAAGCCGAATATGAAAAAGATAACCCAAGCGTACTTGACGTACGCCTTCTCCGTTCTTGGTTCGGCCACGAGTGGAAATAGAAGGACTTGATATTTATCGCTGATGTGGCGACTTGACCATGCCTGAATTTCTGCCCAGCATGCCGGGCCAAAGTCCCAGCCCTCGAATATGAGTTTCACCCAGGCCTTTGGACTCTTGCGATAGCCAGGATAAGCAAAACTAACTGCTCTCCTGCTGCTCGACTTCTAGCATGTACCCGTCAGGATCCTTCAGGTAGAAGTTGAAGGAACCCCATGCCCTACGCGTTGGTTTGTCCAGTGTCTGAACGCCCTTAAGACTGATTTCATCGTAGTAATCGTTTATGCTCGGGACGGAAAAAGCCAACGTTGTGTGTTTTGTCGTCGAAACCTCCGAGAGTTTCTCTATTGGCACCTGGTCGAGGTCCAGAGAACCAGGTTCCAGACTGACTGAACCCATTGTGTCAGTTATCTTGTCGGTCTTCAGGCCTAGCTTTTCGCCGTAGAATTCTAGTGACTTGCTGAGATCGGAGACATTGATGTGGATGTGACTGAATTTCGCCATCAAATCTATTACGTAGCTCTAGAGGAAAAGGGTTTTCCTCGGGCTACCAGACCTAGGTTTCGACACAATTCACTGTGCTGAAGTCCCACCCCACCGCACACTGGTTCAGGACATGCTCGCGGATCGCCAGCGAGAGGGACAAGTCCCCGTCTAAGTGCGAGAGACTCTGGTACGGAAGGACCCATCCCGATGCCTGACAAGAACCGCTCTGACCCTGAGAACACAATTGGTCTTGGAGTAACACTACTTCTTGAGGAAGTGGGAGATTTCCCACAGGTTCCCTTCAGGATCCTCAAAGTACGCAATCCGCTGACCCCAGGGTTGAGTCGTAGGCGGCTTCACGAAGTGTACCCCCTTTGCCTCCAGTTCCAGGTACTCTTTGTCGACGTCTTCGACGAAGACGGCGAAGTACGTCCGATGGACCGTTTCCTCGGCTGACCGCACCTGTGCCTCCGAGATTAGCTTGGCGGCGCTTTCGATCTTTAGCAACCCTAGTCCAGGCGCGCCCGTCTTTTCGAAGACGAAATAGGCGAAGTCGTCTTCCTTGTTCTTGAGTTGCAGTCCAAGTGTGTCTCGGTAAAACGAGATGCACTTTTCCAAGTCTCTCACCGGGATGACGTAGGCGTTGAGATGGTCGATCAAGCGTTGCCTCTCGTGGTCTTCGGCTCCCATAATTCATTCTTTTGCCCAAAGCAGTTCTCACTCCTGGCGGAGAACAATCAGGACCCTGTAGATTGCGGGCGGACCACTCCCGCCCAGCATATAACCAACGAACGGCAATCACGTGAGGATGAGTAGCAAGATGGCGCGGACGAAGGCTCTCGTGGATGTCATACACTTCGCAGACCCGTCGTGTTGGTGGAGCTGGGGACTCGAGCCAGTCCTCAACCGCCTTCGGGAGGTGTATGGGGAACAGATCAGCGTCACCTACAAGATGGGAGGAATCACCAACGACCTCTCAGAGTGGAGGAGGGAGTACGATGTTATCGACGACAAGGCGCTGCGTGCGTGGGTGACAGAGAGCGTTTCAATGACAGGGATGCCCGCCGACCCTGGCTACTACCTGAAGTCGGGAGTGAAGTCCACGTGGCCCGCCTGCGTCGCCTTCAAGGCCGCCCAACTCCAGGGAGAGGAGGGTGCTGAGAGGTTCCTTCGCAGACTGATGGAGATTGTCGCAGTAGAAGCCAGAGACGTGTCGGGCGAGGAGGCCCTCGCCCGGGTCGGAAAGGAGGTAGGGCTTGACCCCGAACGACTTGTCCGCGACATAAGATCGGGCAAGGCGAAGGCTCTCTTCGAAGAAGACAAGGGGGAAATGGACGTGAGCTTCCTTACTTTGAAGTACGTGAACAGGCAGTCGGGGAGAGGGCTCGCGGTCAGCAATGTCTTCGATTCTGCGGAACACGAGGAGGCGCTCGAGAAGGTGGCTGGCTCTCGACTCACCAAGCGGGTCCCCGTGGACATCTTGGAGTACTTCGAGCGGCATTCATGGGAGACCATCTTCCCCAAGGAACTCGCGGTGGTCTTCGGTGTCTCGCCCTTCGACATTGAAGGGAGGATGAAGAAACTCGCGGACGGCGGACTCGTAGACAGGAGGGAGTTCGGCTCCGGGATTGCGGGATGGAGGTACTCCTCAAAGAAGGCAAGCATGACGATCGAACAGGCGAAGGCCTCTCACGTCGGGGGCACAACGGAGGCGCAGCCTGGAAGCAAGATCAACGAGGTCATTACGAATGCGGTGAAGGGTCTTTACACTGAGGTCGCCACGAACCCCAGGAAGAAGTACCACTTTCCGCTCGGCAGAGAGGCCCTGAAGTTCGTTGGGTATACCGACGAGATAGAGAAGCTACCCGAGTCGGCCCTCGAGTCCTTCGCAGGGGTGGGCTTTCCTCACGCAGCAGGGGCCATCAAGCCCGGGAACTCGGTCCTCGACGTAGGGTCGGGGTCTGGGACAGACGTCCTCTTCTCCTCGCTTAGGACCGGGCCCAAGGGCAAGGTCTTCGGCCTCGACATCACGGAGGCGATGATAGAGAAAGCGAACGCCAACATCGAGAAGATGGGGGCGAAGAACGTGAAGATTCTCAAGGGAGACGCCACGAAGATCCCACTAGAGGACGAAAGCGTCGACGTGGTGACGAGCAACGGCGTTCTCAACCTCGTGCTTGACAAGAAGGGAGCATTTGGTGAGATCTATCGAGTGCTGAAGCCAGGAGGCAGAATCCAGATCTCTGACATCGTGGTGCAGAGCAACGTCCAGAAGGTCTGCGGCCTCGTCCCCCAGCTCTGGGCCGACTGCATCGGGGGAGCGGCGGTCGAGAGCGAGTACCTCAAGACCATCAAGGACGCGGGGTTCAAGGACGTCAAGATAGTGAAGAGGCTGGACTACTTTGCGTCCAGTCCCTCGGAGAATACAAAGCGTCTGACGAGGACCTTCGGTGCCGAGTCTGTCGTCATAGCCGCGGGCAAGCCGGAGAGTTGATAGAGCCCATGCAACCCGGGAAGGCGCCCATGGGCCCGGCCACAGTCGCTGCCCTGAAAGGAGAGTTCAGAGGAGACGTCGTCCTGCCCGGAGAAGGGTCGTACGACCAGGCAAGGAAGGTCTACAACGCTATGATAGACAAGAAGCCCGCAGCCGTCGTCAGACCTGTGGATGCAGGGGACGTGATGGTGGCCGTGAAGGCCGCTAGGAAGGACGGCCTGGCGCTGGCCATGCGCGGCGGAGGGCACAGCGTTCCCGGTTTCGGCACTGCCGATGACGCTCTTGTAATCGACCTGTCGAGGATGAAAGGCATCAGGGTCGACCCTGCTTCCATGACCGTGAGGGCCGAGGGAGGCTGCACATGGGGGGACCTGAACCACGCCACCTACGGCTTCGGAACTGCGACGCCCGGAGGAATAATCTCCACGACCGGCATCGGAGGGCTGACGTTGGGAGGAGGGATAGGCTATCTCTCTAGGGGCGCCGGCCTCACTTTGGACAACCTGATCTCTGCCGACCTCGTGCTAGCCGACGGGTCGTTCGTCACTGCGAGCGAGAAGGGGAACCCTGAGCTGTTTTGGGCCATTCGAGGAGGCGGCGGAAACTTCGGGGTGGTCACGAGCTTCGAGTACAGGCTGCACAAGGTCAAGGACGTCGTTGGAGGGCCCATCTTCTTCGAGGTGAAGGACGCTCCTGCAGTGATGAGGGCCTACGACAAGTACATCGCGAGCGCCCCGCGGCAGCTGGGTGCTTTCTTCGCCTGGCAGATCGCGCCTCCCCTGCCATTCATCCCGCAGAATCGCCATGGAGACACGCTCTGCGCGATGGTGGTCTGCTGGACGGGCCCACCCGACCAGGCGAGCAAGGCCATCGCGCCACTGAGGGACGCCGCCCCGGTCGTGGCCGAGTACGTCCAGCCCATGCCTTTTCCGGCACTGAATAGCCTCTTTGACGGGCTGCTTCCGCCAGGCCTTCAGCACTACTGGAAGGCAGTCTTCGCGGGCGACCTCACCGATGGCGCGATAGAGGCGCACATGAAATTCGGCCCCAAGGTACCGGTCGTGAACTCGACGACCCACATCTATTCGATCAACGGCGCGGTGCACGATGTCGCGCCCGACGCGACCGCGTTCGGACACAGAGAGGCGAAGTACGCGGTCGTGGTTGCAGGTATGTGGCCTGACCCCGCCCAGAACGAGAGCAACACCCGGTGGGTCCGCGACTATTACAAGGCGCTGACACCGTATTCAGAGGAGGGAGGATACATCAACTTCGCTGCCGGGGACGACATGAACCGGGTCGCCGCCAACTTCGGGGGGAACTACGGCCGCTTGCAGGCGGCGAAGAAGAAGTACGACCCTGAGAACATTTTCCGGATCAACCAGAACATATCACCCGCAGCCTAGGACAGGAACGAAGCCGTCGGGCTTAACTTTCGGTCCAGAGGACCTCTGAGTCCGATGGCCGTCCGGCGCGGATTCCTGGTCCCTGCTGCTCTGGTCATCGTAGTAGCCAGCTTCGCAGTCAATAGCGTGATCACGAGGTACCTCGTCTCGAGCCTTCTCGTCGGTCCGTTCCCCCTGACGGTGATCAGGTTCCTCAGCGGGCTTCTGACGCTCCAGCTGATGGTCGCCGCGTTTCCGAAAGAGACCAAGAAGGCTAGGCCGGGCGGTCGTGACTTGGTCGGCGCGCTCTTCCTGGGAGTGTACGCCTTCGCAATCTCGTTCGGGTACGCCTTCATTCCTGCGAGCGTCGGGGCCCTGGTCTTCTACGGGGCAGTGGTGATAACGATGACCTCGTACTCGGTGGTGGAAGAGCGGGAGAGGCTTACCTTCCGCGTCGTCCTAGGGCTCGTTCTGGGACTGCTCGGGATCCTAGTCCTGACTTTCGGCGGACTTGGTACGGCTTCGCTGGAGGGGGTCGCGTTGATGGCTTTGACCGGGATCTCCTGGGGACTCTACTCCGTTTACGGGAGAAGTTCTGGAGGTTCGTTCGGATACACCTACAACAGTTTTCTCTTCTTCGGGATCGCGGCAGCTGCTCTAGGCGTCTTTGGGACCGCGATTGCGGGGACCGCCCAGTGGACGGACATAGCTCCCTCGAGCCTTGCCCTGGCTCTCTATATGGGGACGGTCAGCACTGCACTGAGCTACGTTGTCTGGAATGGCGTCTTGAGGAAAGTCGCCTCCTCACTCGGCGGACTAGCTCAGCTCCTCATCCCCGTTGTCACGGCGGTCATGGGCGTCCTCATCCTCGCCGAGAGGCTCTCAATGTCGCTCTTGGTGGGCGGTGCTCTGGTTTTGGCGGGAATATTCACCAACAGTTCAAGGGGTGAGTTGCAGAAGGAGCCCGGCGGTACACCCAACACGGTCTCCTGACGCGGCCCTCACCTGTCTGGCCAGGAAGTGAGAGGAGACTGACTAGCAGACCCGTCAGCGGGCGCTGTGCCTAGGCTGTCTTTTGTCCGCGGGAAGCACGCTGTTCTAGGGCGTGTTGATGGGATGAATGCCTTCGCCTTCGGATGACAGCCCACTTTCTACGGCGTGCGTATGTCATGAATTGTTCCTGTTCTCGGTGCGCATATAGGGCTTTGGACGCGTCTTTCTCTCGTGGTATCCCTCCATTACGGGCCTTCTCATCAAGAACGGCGAGAATCGGGGTATTTCGACCGAGCCGGTGGGTCTGCTGGCGCATTGCCTATGACCGCCGAGCAAAAATACGAGGTGCGAGGGTCTATCGGGCGGTGAAGACTTCGGACCAGGCAGCAGAACTGGCCACGGCGGCTGCAGACTATTGGGAGACCGTCCTCGAGGAGAACCCCATCTTCGCGACCGTGATCGGAGACAGGAGGTTCGACTCCCGACTCTCAGACATCTCTCCAGCGGGAAGGAGCAGGCGCGAGAGCGCCTACGAGGAGATCCTGGCGAGGTGCTCAAGGATAAGGGCGGAAGCCCTTACCGGCTCGGGGCGTCTGACTCTCTCCGCACTGGTCGTTGAGGCCCGCGCGCAGGCCGACTACTCGAAGTGTTCTCTCGAAGAGTGGACGGTCGACCCCCTTCAGGGGATACAGGTCGAGTTGCTGAACCTCGAAGGGCTGCAGCCCGTCCGGAGCCCCGTGGAAGGGACCGCGTTCGCCGCGAGGTTGAGTGCCTTCGGACCGTACATGGACCAGCACATTTCGAACCTAAGCAGAGGGTACAAGTCCGGAAGGGTTGCTGTCCGAGACTGCGTCGCGAAGGTCATCGACGAGCTTGAAGGGACGCTCTCAAAGCCGGAAGGGAACTGGCCCATGCTGAAGGCTCTGCAAGTCGCACATCCGGACTGGAAGGAGTCCGAGCTAAAGGCGTTCAGGGAATCTGTCGCCGGTGCCGTAGACAGTTCGGTCCGCCCTGCGTTCAGGAAATACCTGGAGTTTCTGCGGGGCGACATCCTGCTCCATGCGCGACCGCAGGAAAAGCCGGGAATCGTTCACATCACGGGGGGCGCAGAGGCCTATGCCAAGCTGATAAGATATCACACATCGCTGGACCTCGCCCCCGAAGAGCTGCACCAGACAGGGCTCAGGGAGGTCGCGAGGATCAACGGGGAGATGGAGGTCCTGGGCGAGAAGGTCTTTGGCACAAGGGACAGGCCAGAGATTCTCAAGAAGCTGAGGACCGACCCCTCGCTCTATTTCAGCAGCAGGGACGAGGTCCAGGAAAAGGCGGAGACTGCGCTGGCCAGAGCCAAGGCGGCGATGGGGAAGTGGTTCGGGCGGCTCCCCAAGACCGACTGCGTGGTCGTCCGGATGGGCGAGCACGAGGAGAAGCACTCGACTATCGCGTACTACAGGCAGCCGGCAGCGGACGGCTCGAGGCCGGGGCAGTACTTCATCAACACCTATGCCCCCGAGACAAGGCCTAGGTACGAAGCGGAGGTGTTGGCCTATCACGAATCCATCCCTGGGCACCATCTTCAGATTGCGATCGCCCAGGAGCTGGAGGGGATACCGGAGTTCAGGAAGAACAGCGGGGTGACTGCGTTCATCGAGGGCTGGGGCCTGTACACTGAGAGGCTCTCGGACGAGATGGGCCTGTACTCGTCCGACCTGGACAGGATAGGCGTCCTCTCCTATGACTCCTGGAGGGCGTGTCGCCTGGTGGTCGACACCGGGATGCACGCGATGGGCTGGACGAGGGCACAGGCGATCAAGTTCATGTTGGAGAACTCCGCGCTGGCCGAGAACAACATCGTGAACGAGGTGGATAGGTACATCACCTGGCCCGGGCAGGCGCTCGCATACAAGACAGGGCAGCTCGAGATCCGCCGCCTGAGAGCCGCAGCGGAAGAGTCCCTGGGAAGCTCGTTCGACATCAAGAAGTTCCATGACGCGGTCTTGAGCGACGGAGCGGTTCCCCTCGAGTCTCTGAGGCAGATCCTTGGAGATTACGCGAAGTCTAAGTAGGTCCGGGGAGTGGATCGAGAGAGTTGGCGGACGATTTGGGGCCGAAATCGGAGGTCGTAAAGCAGTTCGTGATAATGGGGCACGGGAACCTGCCGAGGGTCAAGGCGATGCTCGAAGAGAACCCTTCCCTGCTCAACGTGGTCTACCAGTGGGGGGAGAACGACTTCGAGTCGGCGATTCAGGCTGCGGCTCAGACTGGAGCGGCGCCAGTGGCAGAGTTCCTCCTAGAGAAGGGCGCTCCCCTGAGCATCTGCACGGCGGCGATGTTAGGCAAGAAAAAGGTTGTAGAAGAGATGCTTTCGAGAGACCCGAGCATGTCTGAGGCAGTCGGCGCTCACGGGATTCCACTGCTTCCCCACGCGGCCCTGAGCGGCGACGTCGAGCTCTGCAGGATGGTGTGGGACAAGGGCGCCACGAAGGGAGCAACTCTCGCTCTCCACAACGCAGTCTCGAGGGGAAGGGCGGAGGCGACGGCATGGCTGCTCGAAAACGCATCCCCGAGCCTGGAAGCCAAGAACTACGAAGGAAAGACCGCGCTAGTCCTCGCGGAAGAGCGAAAGATGGAAGACATCGCCGCGCTGATACGGCAGCGGTCTTCTGGAAGCTGAATGGGGTCGGCCCTGCCTCCCGGACAAGTCTTTTAGCCAATTAAGAGCTGGTCGGCGTTCGTTGCTGAGAGAAGGCCTCTCGCCGAGGAAGTACCAGGAACAGATAGCCGAGGTCGCCTCAAAGGTCAACACCCTGGTGGTGCTCCCGACCGGGCTGGGGAAGACGATGATCGCCATGCTGGTCGCTTCCAGGATCTTAGGGGAGGGGGCACGCTCGAAGGTCGTGGTGCTGGCGCCGACAAGGCCCCTCGTCCTCCAGCACCTCAACGCGTTCAAGGCCCAGCTCGAACTCCCTGAAGGCTCGTTCGTACTGTTGACGGGTACGGTCGACCCTGGAGACAGAGAGGTGGCCTGGCTGAAGGCGAGGGTGGTCTTTGCTACCCCCCAGACTGTCTTCAACGACGTCAAGCATGGGCGGGTCTCCCTGAGAGAAGTGGCGCTAATGGTCTTCGACGAAGCCCACAGGAGCGTCAAGGACTACACCTACACCGGGCTGGCACAGGCGTACAAGGAGAGCGCGGACCGTCCCCTGATACTTGGGCTGACCGCGTCCCCGGGGGCGACCAAGGAGAAGGTGAACGAGATCAAGAGGAACCTGTTCATCGAGAAGGTAGAGGCACGGAGCGAGGAGAGCGACGACGTAAGCGAGTACGTCGAGGAGACGAAGATGGAGACGGTGAGGGTGAGGGTGCCGGAGGAGTACTACGAGGTGACTCTCAGGCTGAGGGAGCTCTTCAATGAGAAGGTCAAGAGGCTCCTGAACGGAGGATTCCTGAGGAGCAACAAGGTCTCCAAGAAGGCGCTCCTTGAAGCCAGGGCCACGATCTCGGCGCGCCTGAAGAGCGCCCAGGCGAGCGGAGGGCAGCGAGGGTACATCTTCGGAGCGATCATGAACCAGGCCCAGGCGGTCACCATACTACACGCGATAGAAGTCGTGGAGACCCAGGGAGCGTCCCCCCTGCTCAAGTACCTTGAGAAGCTCCGGGACCGGCCCGACAAGGGCAAGTCCGCCTCGTCGCTGATCAAGGACCCGAAGTGGCTGAGGATAGAGGATGAAGCCCTGAAGATCTCGGCAGTCCCACATTCTAAGATTCCGGCGATGCTGTCGATAGTCAAGACCCAGTTTTCGAAGAAGGAAGATTCGAGGGTCATCGTCTTCACGCAGTACAGGGACACCATCGAGGACATCGTTACTGCTCTGGGCGAGGCCGGACACACCGCGAGCCGCTTCGTCGGACAGTCGGACAGGACCGGAAGCAAGGGCATGGACCAGGAGACGCAGTCCGAGGCCCTGAAGTCATTCGAAAGGGGCGAGTTCAAGGTGCTGGTGAGCAGCAGCATCGGGGAGGAGGGCCTCCACGTGCCGGACGTGGACCTGGTCGTTTTCTACGAAGCTGTCCCGTCGGAGATCAGGTACATACAGAGGAGAGGTCGGACAGGCCGCACAAGAGAAGGAAGGGTCGTGATCTTGCTCGCGGAGGGCACGATCGACGAGTCCTACTACTACTCGACCCTCTTCAAAGAGAACAGGATGAGGGAACTGGTGAAGCACGCCGACGAGAAACCGGCAAGGAGGCGCACCAAAGCGCCCACGCTGATGGACTTCGTGCCGGGGGAAGCGGCCTAGGCTCGGCTGCCCACGACCGAGACCTTGATCACGTTGGTCGTCCCCCTGAGGCCCGGGGTCCCTGAAGTCACGACTATGCGGTCGCCCCTCCTGGCGAGCCCAAGCTTCAGGACCGCCGTGTCGGCACGAGCGAAGAGCCAGTCGACCGTCTTGGCCCGCTTCGAGACCACCGGTATCACTCCGCGGTAGAGCTTCATCGCACGGGCGACCTTGGAGTCGGTGCACATGGCGACGATGGGCTGCCTTGGGCGGTACATCGCCACCCTTCTAGCCGTCGACCCCGTCTGGGTGGGCGCCACTATGGCCTTGGCCCCGACGTAGTCTGCGAGCCTGCAGGCCGCCCTCCCGATCGCCTCGCTCGTCTCGCGGGACCCGTCGTCGGATGCGATGGACGGCCGCGAGGGGAAGGCGGACTCGGTGGAGCGCGCGATCCGGTCGAGCATCCTCACCGATTCGACTGGGTACTTGCCGACGGTCGTCTCGTCAGAGAGCATCACCGCGTCGGTCCCGTCGAGGATGGCTGTTGAGACGTCGGTCACCTCGGCCCTGCTCGGGACCGGGAAGTTGACCATGCTGACGAGCATCTGGGTGGCGACTATGACAGGTTTGCCCGATGCGTTGCACTTGGAGATGATCTTCTTTTGGATGAGCGGTACTCGCTCGATGGGGACTTCGATGCCGAGGTCCCCGCGCGCGACCATCGCTCCGTCTGCTTCCTCGAGGATCGCGTCGAAGTCCTCGACGGCCTCGCGCTTTTCCACCTTCACGATCAGGCGAGGGCCGCCGGAAGGAAGCAGGCGGCGCACCTCCCTGATATCGGAGGGGGTCCGGACGAAAGAGGCGGCCACGAAGTCGACCCCTTGGCGGAGCCCGAACTTGAGGTGGGCGACGTCTGCTTGGGTAGGGTATTGGAGCCTGAGGTTGACGCCTGGGGCGTTGAGGCCCTTGCCGGAGCTTAGTACGCCCCCTGCTACCACCGTGCACCTGACTTCACCAGCCAGCACTTCCTCTACTCTCAGCCTGATGAGACCGTCAGCGAGGTGAAGGAGGTTCCCCTTGACGACCGACCTCAGGATGTCAGGGTAGTTGACCGGAATCCTGCGGGAGGTCCCCTCTTCGTCCGACCCGACGAGCGAGAGCCTGGAACCCCTTTGGAGGTCGACGGAGCCTCCGGCGATCCTCCCAACTCTAATCTTTGGTCCGGGGAGGTCTTGGAGGATGGCGACCGTCCTCCTTGAGAGTCTCGCCGCCCTTCGGATGCGGTCGATCTCCTCCCTGTGGCCTTCCTCGTCTCCGTGTGAGAAGTTGATTCTGAAGACGTCTGTCAGCTGCACGAGGCGCCTCAGCACTTTCGGGTCCCTGCTCGCGGGCCCGATGGTGCAGACGATCTTTGTGGCTCTCAATGCCCTGCCCCCGCTCCGCCGAGGAGCGGAATAAAGCTACGGCTTCCTCTTACGGGCGGTCCTTTCTCTGAGGCTCGGAAGGGCAGCTCCCATCTGAGCGTCGACCCAGTCGAGCTGTAGCTCAAGGTTGAGCCGCATCTCCTTCAGGAGCTCCGCCCTTTGGGGCTGCGGGATCTCCGCGAACTTCTCGCGGAAGACCTCGTTCCCTTCCCGAAAGCGCCTGAGCATCATCGGGACGAAGGCTGTGCCCGGCAGAAGCTCGGAAAAGAGACGCATCATGACCCGGTCCTTCCTCCCTACTGTGGCTATTGAGCGCCTTATCTCCTCCAGTTCTCCCTGTCCCTTCGGGGTCAGGGAGTAGACCTTCGTCCTCAGCCTTCCACTCGGCGCCGCCGCTTTCACCAGTCCCGAACGAACCAAGTTCTTCATCAGTGGGTACATGGTCCCTGCGCCCGGGCGCCAGGCCCCATCGGTTCTCTCGTCTATCTTCTGCATGATCGAGTAGCCCGTCTCAGGGCCCTTTGAGAGAAGTGTCAGAATGTACAGCCTGAGAAACCCCCTCGGTACGGTCTGAGGGTGGAGCCACTTCTTGGAGAACGGACCGGTCAACGTTGGCGGAGGGAGCTGTTCAGGTATTAAATGTATGTCTATCCAGATATCACTACATATATCGTATAAGATATCCTTAAATCACAACGCGGCGACGGGAGCGTCCGCTTGGCGGACATCATTTCGGTCCAGGACCTCGTAGAGGTCTATGCAGACGGGACGAAAGCGGTGGACGGGATTTCGTTCAATGTCTCCGACAGGGAGTTCTTCGGGTTCCTCGGTCCAAACGGGGCGGGGAAGAGCACCACGATCAAGATTCTGACCACCCTGCTCAGGAAGACCTCCGGGAAGGTGTGGGTCTGTGGTATAGACCTTGAGAAGGATCCACAGGGCATCAGGAAGCTGATAGGGGTGGCGAGCCAGGAGACTGTTATCGACCCGGACCTGACCGGGGAAGAGAACATGATGCTACAGGGTCGCCTTCACCAGATGGGAGGGCAGGAGCTGAAGTCGAGGGTGGAGGAGCTGCTGAAGCTTGTTCAGCTCTCGGACGTCGCAAAGAAGAGGGCAGGCCACTATTCGGGGGGTATGAAGAAGAGGCTCGACCTGGCTTCCGCATTGGTCCACAAGCCTAGGCTGCTCTTCTTGGACGAGCCTACGACTGGGCTCGACCCGCAGTCGAGGGCCACCATCTGGGAGTACCTTTCGAAGCTCAACCGCGAGGAGGGAATCACGATCTTCCTGACGACGCAGTACATGGAAGAGGCTGACCGGCTCTGCAACAGGCTCTACATAGTCGACCAGGGAAAGGTCGTTGCCAACGGGACGCCGGAGGCCCTGAAGAGAGAGGTCGGGGCCGACTCGATCAAGATGGCCCTGGAGAACGGAGTCGCGGGTTCGTCTCCCAAGGAAGCGGCAAGGGAGGCCCTGAAGGGGCTCCAGGGAGTCAGCAGCGTGATAGACACGGACGAAGGGATAACGGTGTATGCGAAGAACGCGGGGCTAATCATCCCCGACATCGTCAGGGCCTTCGACTCGAGGGGCATCAAGCTCTCGTCGGTGAGCTTCTCATCCCCGACCCTGGACGACGTGTTTCTGCAGCACACTGGGAGGAGGATAAGACCCGAGGAGGTAAGCAAGGCGAACGCTCCTTCGATGTTCATGGGGAGGCGCCGACGTCGGTGAGCCTCTTCTCGGACACGTACTTCCTCTTCGTGAGGTCGATGAAGAAATTGCTCAGGAACCCGATACTCCTGTTCTTCTCTCTCTTCCAGCCGATCATCTTCCTGTTGCTCTTCACGCAGCTGTTTTCGAGCTACGCGAGCATAAGGAACTTCACTCAAGTCACCGGCGCAGCCACCTACCTTGCGTTCGCCACCCCGGGGATACTGCTTCAGAACGCATTCAGCAGCGCACTTCAGTCGGGCACGTCCGTGGTATCGGACCTCGACAGCGGGATGCTTCAGAAGATGCTCGTAACCCCGGTCAACAGGGCGGCGATTCTCTTGGGCAGGCTTGTCACTGACGCCGTCAGGGTGGTCGCCCAGTCGCTGATAATCCTGGTAATGGCGTTCTTCCTCGGGGCCGACTTCAAGACTGGCGTGCCGGGGGTCCTCCTGATGCTCTTTACGATAGCGTTCTTCGGGCTGGCCTGGTCGGGGATATCGCTGACCCTGGGCCTGAAGACGAAGAACGCGGAGACCGTCTTCGGGATTGGAGCGTTCCTCACCTTTCCCCTGCTCTTCATGAGTACGGCGCTCACCCCGCAGGCGTTCATGCCTGCGTGGATACAGAACGTTTCGCAGCTCAATCCAATAAGCTACACGGTCAATGCCGTGCGCGTCTTATCGCTGACTGGCTTCGATTGGGGCGTCATTGGAGCAGACTACGCGTTCATCGGCGGCCTGACCGTTCTGACGATGGGTGCGACGCTCTACCTGTTCAGGAAAGTCGTATCCTAGGAGCGGTGCGGGTTGACTGGACCGTCGCTGCAGGCTGTGGGGCTCTCCAAGTCGTACGGGTCTTTCGCAGCCCTCAGCGGCCTCGAGCTGAGGCTCGATGGGACGAAGTGCGTGGGGTTCCTAGGCCCAAACGGGGCCGGGAAGACGACCACCATGAAGATCTTCACAGGTCTGATCTCCCCCACGAAGGGAGAGGCGCTGGTCAACGGAATCGATGTGCGGAAGGACAAGAAGAGAGCTCTGGCGGGCTGCGCTTCCCTGATCGAGACGCCGGAGATCTATCCAGCCCTCACCCCCATGGAGGCGCTGAGAATGGTCGGGGAGCTGAGGGGGGTCCCCCGGGAGGAGAGGTCCAAGAGGGCCCAGGAGGCCCTCGGGAGAGTGAAGATGCAAGAGTGGGAGGACAAGAAGGTCGGGAGTTTCTCGAAGGGGATGAAGCAGAGGGTCGCAATAGCGTCGACTCTGGTCAGCGAGCCCGAGGTAATCATACTGGACGAGCCCACCACCGGGCTGGACCCCAGAGGCATGACCGAGGTCAGAGAGATCGTGAAGTCACTGAGCGACAGGCTCGTCTTCATGAGCTCCCACCTGCTCGCCGAGGTCACGGACGTCTGCCAGGAGGTCGCGATGATAGACCATGGAAAGCTTCTGGTCTACGACTCCATAGCAAACGTGACCTCTCAATTCGGTGGTCATGGAACCTCCGTGGAGGTGGGGTTCGCGCGGCCGGTCGACGACGAGCTGGCAAGGAAGGTAGGGGCGATTGAGAACGTAGATTCGGTCGCGAGGTCGAACGACAGGCATCTGGTCCTAAGATACTCAGGAGGGCTTCAAGCTCAAGAGGCCATCTTCAACAGGATGGCCAGCCTGAAGCTGGGTGCGGTCTCGATGAAAGAAGTGTCTGGCGGCCTTGAAGAGGCCTACCTGAAGCTGATCAAGGAGACTCTGTAGGATTGACCCAGGCGACGGCCTCGCTCAGGGTCTCGACCTTCGCCCACGTCCGCACGATGGCGAAGTACGCCTTCCTGAATTACTTCAGGGCGAGGAGGTTCTACGTGATACTCGCAATCGTGCTCGCGATGAGCGCGCTACTCACATTCGCCGCGGCCTACTTCAGGTCGGGCTTCTTTGGGTTCGGCCTTCCTGAGGAGAACCACCCGCAGCTCGCATTTTATTCCGCTTGGTGGGGAAGCTTCGTGCCCCTGGTGACCCTTCTCTCCGCCGTCTTCTTCGGGGGAGACGCCATCTCGGGAGAGTTCCAGAACAAGACGGGCTACTTCCTGGTCCCGAATCCTGTCAGGAGGTCTGCGATATACGTGGGCAAGTGGCTGGCGGCCTTCGGGGCGGCTGGGCTCGTCCTCGGGGTCTTCGCGCTGATAGCTCTCGCGAACGCCACCTACTTCTTCGGGTTTCCTGTCCAGTTCGAGTTCATCGAATCCGTCGCCTTTGCTTACGTCAACCTGGTGGCCGTCCTCACGCTGACATTTCTATTCAGTTCCCTGTTCAAGAGCAGCGCCCTCTCGGTCCTCATGACTGTCATCGTGCTGCTCTTCGCACTGAACATAGTGGACACCATCGTCGCCTCCATCGCAGGAATTGAACCGTGGTTCTCCATCACCTATGCCGGGGGGATAATCTCGAACGTCCTCCACATCCCGTATCCGCAAGGAGTTCAGACCCCTCCCGGACCGCCAGGGTTCAGGGTCACCGTCTTCTCGGCCTCAATCCTTGAGGGACTGGTCATAATGGCTGCCTACTTCGTGGTCTCTGGGCTTCTTGGGCTGTTTCTCTTCGAGAAGAAAGAGCTGACCTAGTCAGCCGCTGGTGAGGAGGAAGTCCTTGACCTTGCCGTCTTGCAGGTTGACTATCGCTCCTCTCAGGATGCCGTCCGCGTACTCGGAGCCTGGGTTCAGGCAGAGCGTCCTGCCGAGCTTCACGAACCCCTTCGACTCGTGGATGTGGCCGTGGAGCCCAAGGAGGGGCGCGTGCTTCTCGATGGCCTCCCTGACCGCGGTGCTCCCCGCGTGGATGAACTTGAATCCTAGACCTTCCTTGACGTAGCTCAGGTCCTTCGAGACAGCAGGGGCCTTGTCGAGCTCCGTCCCTATCGGAGGGACGTGGAGATTGTAGATCGCGGATTCGGGCCTTCTTGCTCGCAGCGCGAGGCCCTCGATCACCTTCGCGAGCTGGTCTTCCGGTAGCTCCCTGGGGCTCTTCCATGGGGTGGGGTTGGCGAATCCCACGGTGATCATCTCATTGTCGCTGCCGATCTCGACTATCCTTCCCTCAGGGTTCACGACGTGGCCCGAATCCCTGAGTCGGGCGTCAAGCTCGAGCCTGTCGTCGTTACCTGGGGAGATGTAGCACTGCACGTCCGTCCCCTTGAGCCTCTCTTCCACGAGCGCGAGCCAAGAATCCAGGAGCGAGAGCATGGCCTGGTTGAATACTGCGTCCTCCTTCGACTTGTCGGCCGTGACTTCCTGGAGTTCGGCCGGCGTAGTGACGAAGGAATACTGGCCCGCATCGAGTAGGGACTTCCGCGTCTCCGCAAGGCGCTCTCTCCTGATCGTGGTCTGCTTTCCGAACAGGGAGAGGGCGTAGGTGCCTTTGGCCTGCTCGACAATCGGTATCATGACCTTGCCGGTGATGTCGCCACCCAGGATGAGTACGTCGGCTTTGTAAGCCTTGGCAGCGTTGAGGAACTTGCGGAAGCACCTGTCTGACGCGTGGACGTCGGTGATGAAGAAGAGCCTCGGCAACAGGGCCGCGCGGGCCTTCTAGGTATTTAACGGGAAAGGGAGGACTTCAGGCGGAGGCCTGCTCTACGGCCTTCGTTATGCCAGAGAAGATTTCTGCGACCTTCTTTGTGGCGAAGCCCTTCAGGAGTGCCGAGCCCAGCCCTGCCATTACTCCGGTAATGTCGGCGTCCGCGGACCAAGACATCGTGGTCGGGGAGTCGCCTTCAAGAGTGAAGGTGCTGTTGATCCTCATGTTGCTCCCGCTCCCAGAGCCTTCGGCCAAAAGTGTAGCCTTGGAAGGGGGGGTTTTGTCGGCTATCGACATCCTGACCTTGAGGGTGCTCGACACGACCGCGACTCTGAGTTTGAGCTTGGCTTCGAGGCTCGAAGCGTCGAGGACACGAACGTCCTCGGCGTCCGGGAGTGTCTTCGCGAGGAAGTGTGGGTCCGTCAGCATGGAGAAGACCCTCTCCCTGGGGGCGTTGATCTTGTTGGAGCCTTCGAGGTGGATCTGCATCAGGGAGCCCGGCCGTCTGTCGGCGGTAAAAAGGTCACTTGTAGGCCTCGAATTCCTTGCCGAGGACCGACGAGGCTATCTTGAGCTCCATGATCTCGTCCGTCCCTTCGTAAATCCGGGCGACCCTGGTGTCCAGGAAGTGCTTTGCGACTGGAGACATGATCGAATATCCGAAACCGCCGAAGGCTTGGACGGCCCTGTCCGCGGACTCGAAGGCAGACTTTGAGGACACGTACTTCGCGACCGCAGAGAGCCTGTCTGCGTCCGCCCTGAGGGCCAGGTCGGCGGGGGCCTTCTCGTACTCGTCCTTTTTGATGGCGGCCCGGTAGACCAGCCAGCGCGATGCCTCGAGGCTTGACTCGATGTACGCTATGTGCCTCTGGATGAGCTGGTGCCTTCCGATTGGTTTTCCGTGTTGTACCCTCGAGGTAGCGCGCTCCTTGACCTGATTGAGGCAGTCTTCCATGACGCCGACGCATCCGGAACCGATCCCGATCCTTCCGTTGAGGAGGGCCGAGTAGGCTACGGCAAACCCTCTGCCTTCTTGCCCTAGGAGGTCCTCTTTTGGAACGCGCAGGCGGTCGAAGGAGAGCATCGAAGTGTCCGAGGTGAAGAGCCCGATCTTCTCCTCGAGCTTCATGTCGACGGAGAACCCTTCTTGCTTTGCGTCGACGATGAAAGCACTGGGGCCCTTTCCACCCTCTTTCGGATAGGCGAAGGCGATAAGGTTCGTAGCGACCGATCCGTTCGAGATGAGATACTTCGAGCCGGTCAGAAGGTAGGAGTCCCCGTCCCGCTCGTAGGTAGTCTTGAGAGAGCCCGGGTCGCTCCCAGCCTCAGGCTCGGTGAGGGCGTAAGCGAGCACCGCCTCCCCCTTTGCGGCCTTTGGGAGGTACCGGGCTTTTTGCTCCTCACTGCCCCAGTCTTGGATAGTGAGGCTGCCCAGGCACTGGTGGACGTCGACGAAGGTTATCACCCCCAAGCCGGCCTGCCCCAGGCGCTCGAGGAAGAGCGACTGGACTAGCTGTCTTGCGCCTCGCCCACCATACTTCTTGGCGATGGGAACTCCCATCAGGTCGTGGCGCTTGAGAACGATGGGCACCTCTGGGTTGTACTTGCGCTCCACGTAGCGCTCGAACTCGGAGACGATTAGCTCGGTGGCAGCAAGGTCTGCGTCTTCGAGTATCTTGACCTCTTCGTCTGAGAGGCCCAAGAGGGCCTTGACCTCGTCCATCGAGGCCTTGAATAGAGGTTCCATCTATTCGCGGAGGCAGGCTTCGGGTCTCTATAACCATCGCGGCGTGGTCTCACACTCTTTAGTAACCGTGGCGGGCTCTTCGTGTCGTGAAGATCGAGAAGGCGAGCGACCTCATCTACTGGACGTACTACATGATCGACTGGGCGAAGGTGGAGCAGTCGTCCTCTGACCAGAAGTGCTCAGAGTGCGGAGACGCCATGATGAGATCAGAACCGGCGGTCGACTCCAGCGGGCGAAAGTACGACGGCTACGTCTGCCACAAGGACAAGCGCGTAATCTGGGTACGGGCAGCCTAGGACTCTGCCTGTGGCGCTCTGAACCCTTCGCCGTATCTGTGAGGCCTGGTCATGTTCTTCGCCAACTTGCGTTCGAAGGCCTCGTCAAGGTCTGCCTCGGGAGAGATGAGCCTCGACGCGTCGAGGACGTAGAAGATGACGTCGATGAGTTCCTCGATCGTCTCCTCCTTGGGCCTCCCCTTCTTCCAAGAGTCCCCCGCCTCGCCCAGCTCTATGAACGCGAAGAGTAGCTTGTTCGGGATGTCCTCGGGTGTATTGCCGAAGCCCTTTGCAACAACGAGTTCGCCGACCTTCCTCCTTGCCTCCTCAAGGCTGGGCACGAGGATCGCCAATCTCCGGGGTGCTAAGAAGATTTCTCGCGAGGAGCGACGACGGTCCTGAAGTAGTTGCAATCTCCTGACAGGGTACATGTGCCACACTTCGGGCCGATCGGCTTGCAGACGGTCTGGCCGAACCTCACGAAGAGGTCGTTGAGGTCAAGCCAGTAACGCTTGGGGACTCTCCTCACGAGAGCCGCTTCCGTCTCTTCCGGCTTCTTCGTCTTTACGAGACCCAGCCTGTTGGAGATCCTGTGCACGTGTGTGTCGACGGGGATCGCCGGCTTGTTGAAAGCGTACACGAGGACGCAGTTGGCTGTCTTCCTCCCCACAGAGTGGATCCTCAGCAGCTCTTCCTCGGTCTGCGGCACCACGCCGCCGAACTCGTCCAACAGCTGTCTGGAAGCCTTCATTATGTTCCTGGTCTTCATGTTGTAAAAGCCCGACGGGCGTATGAGCCGCCTGACCGACCTCGGGTCAGCGCCGGCAAGTTCTGACGGGGTCTTGTACCGTGAAAACAGGTTTTCAGTCGCCCGCGATGTGTTTTCATCCTTGGTTCTGTGTGAGAGGATCGTTCCTATGAGGATCCTGAACGGATCTCCGCCCTCCACCTCTTGGAGCTGTGCAAGCGCGGTCGCCCTCTTGTCCTTGGACCCGTAGACCATCTTCCGCATCTCGGGAAGGACGCGGGAGATTGCTAGGCCTCTTCTGCGCCCCAAGGGTCCTTTCGGTACCAAGCAGCTATTTCTGAGCATGTCGAGGCAAGGTCAAAGCTGGGTGAATACCCAAGGCTCTGCCAAGACCCCTGGGCCTGGAGTAGGAGTGCCGCCCGAAGCTGTGTCGCGGTGTACTCAGGGAGGGCAGACCGGGAGAAGACGCCGGGCTTCGAGAACTTCGCAGCCTTGCCCAGTTCGGTTCCAAGGGCTGTGGAGAGGGCCTCCGGGGTGGCGTCGAAGGACTTCGTCAGGAAGACGCTCCCCGAAACAGAGGTACCGGTTGCGGCCTTGTACATCGCTTGGGCGATGTCGAGCGGGTGCGAGAAGGACATGGTCCCGGATGAGGGGAGCACGACCTTACCGTCGGTCATCATCCGGATGACAGGGGCCGTGAGCTGAGAGTCTCTGGATCCTATTGCTTTGGCCGGCCTGATGATGACGACCCGGGTGGATGGGTTTCTTTTCGCGAACTCCTGGAGCAGCCTCTCTGCTTCGGCCTTGGAGGTCTGGTAATCCCCTGCGGGGGAGGTCTTCGAAGGGTCACTCACTTCCTTTGAGGAAAAGCCGTGAACGTCAAGGGTGCTTAGGTGGATGAAGGTCCTGACCTTTGCCTCGGAGGCAGTTTCGAGGAGATTGAGGACCCCCTCGGTGTTGACCTTCATGAAGTCAGAGTCAGAGCCAGGCATGGGAGAGGCCAGGTTGTACACGGTGTCCACGCCCTCCATCGCCTCGTGAAGTGAGTGATGGTCCAGGAGGTCTGCCTCCATGACCTGGACGCCGTTCGAGTCGAGGATCTTGAGGTGCGAACCCATGCGAAAGGTGCCCTTCGAGATCTCGCCTTGCTTGAACAGATACTCCACAAGATGCCCGCCAATGAACCCCGTGGCTCCTACCAGGAGGTTCACTTGTGTTCTTGCTCCTCACCGAGGTGATGATGATGGTGCTTCTCGTCCTTGCCAGGCTTCGCGTCGAACTCGCCCCTCACGAGCCGCATCTGGATGTCCTCCTCAAGTTTCTCGAAGTCTCCCGACAGGGCGCTGAGCGACTTCTTGGCAGAGGGTGTGAATTGGGGGGAGAAGTTCTGCCCTCCGAACCTTCCGTAGGCGACCCCTGAGAACCTCACTTTCTTTCCTTGAATCTCGATGAAGCCGCGGATCAGGTTTGCGACCTCTCCCTCGCTGACGTAGTCGATGGTGATTAAGTACTCGGGGAGGGGCATTCGTCACTCCCGGACTACGGGACTTATTTTCGGTTCCGGTTCAATGTTGAGGGCCCAGTCCCGACCTCTCGAAGGCAATGGTCGTCTCTCTTTCCGACAGTTGGCGCCAGACCGCGCCTTGTGCCTCTGGTTCTCAGATTCGATAACCGTCGTGGCTCATTAAATATGGTGGACTTGCGCACGAGCCCGAGGGAGAAAAATTGCAGACATTGAAAGGCAAGTGGACGTCCAGATTCATCTGGGCTGCCACAATCCAAGGCTTCTTCGCTGTCATGTGGACACTCTTCATCGTCAATCCTTGGTACCAGCTCTTTGGCCAGGTCGCGCCTTCGAGGATGATCGCCCTTGGGAGCGCCGGATCGTGGTTCGCCTTCGGCTACATCCTCTACATCATGATCGGAGTAATCGCGGTGGCGGTCACCGGCCTCTTCTACTACTTCATCGAGGAGATCATGGGAAAGGTCTACGCCGGGTTCACCAACGCACTCGCCTGGATGCACTTCGTCTTCATGAACATCGGGGTCGCGGGTTCGACCTGGGCCTTGATGTACGCGGGGTACGAAGGCGGGAGCTACCTAGCACAACACGGCGTCTCCAACGCGACCGCCATCGGGTACGCGCACGTCAACATCCTGTCACCATGGGTGACCCCGATAGGGTACATGGTCGGGGTCGCGGTCCTGGGGGCGATCCTCGGAGGCCTTGGGTATCTTCTCAGAAGCAGGATGAAGTAGGGGCCTGCTTCTGACCCCCTTTTTCGGACTCCGAATAGACTCAAATACGAAACACAGCGGCGTGAAGAGAGAGGCGGGCTTGTGCGTCCGCCTTGGTGTTGAGTCTTGGAAATAACCGACCCCGCCCGGGCAAACGCACTGATTCAGAGCATGGGAGACGAGTACTCAAGGAAGATCTTGCTCTCGGCGATCCCAGCCTCCAAGTCAGTCGAGGACGTGAGCCGTGAGAACGACATACCTCTGAGCACGTGTTACAGGAGGGTCCACGAACTCTTGGAGGCACGACTTCTCGTTGTCGACAGGATAATCCTGACGCCAGAGGGGAAGAAGCACGAAGTCCTCAGAAGCGCCTACAGGGCGATCAGCTTCAGTTTTGACGGAGGGACGGTGAGGGTTGACGTGGTCATCAACGAAGACGTGGCGGACAAGTTGTGGAGGATATGGCTCACAATGAAGGCCCCGAGTGATTTTCAAAAATGAGAAACAGCGTCCAGGTTTTAATTGGCGTCCGGAGCGGCGAGTGACAACAATGGATCTCCTAGTGCTGGACGTAGCCCAAGCCCTCATCTTGGGTTTCGGGAGCGTAGTCGTCTTCTACGCCTGGAGGTCCTACCGCAGGACAAGGAGCGAGTCGATGCTTCTGCTGGCACTTGGTTTCGCCTTCGTAACCGCGGGAGCGGTGATAGCGGGAGTGCTCTTCAACCTGACTAGCAATGACCTGGCGACGGTGGTCACAGTCCAGGCGGCAAGCCAAGCGATCGGATTCTTCATCATCGTCTATTCATTGGCGAGGTCGAAGACATGACCACCCCCTATACGCGAGGAGCCAGTGGGGAGTCCACGGCCGGCAGGACGAGGAGAGGGTTGACCCAGGCGGGCGTCGCGGTCGTCCTCCTTCTCATAGGCCTAGCCGCGCTGACGACGGTCTATCTGGACACCTCACAGACTGCTTCCAGCAGCGTGGACGCGCAGAACAGCAGGATCAATGCCCTCCAGGCGCAAGTTCAGAGACTGACTCTCCAGCAAGCGGCATTGAATGGGACGCTGAAGAACCTCGCCAAGGCCCTTCCTTCCGTAGACCAGCCGCCGACGCTCAGGGTCATAACTGTAGAGTGGGCCGAGTTCCTATCGGAACAGGACAGGTTCTTCACCAATTTCATAATCGTCAACCAGGGAGACACGGTAGACCTGACCTACATCAGCAACGACACAGCGAGCCACACCTTCACCATCGACGCTCCATACGACTTCCAGATCAACGGGTCGATCGCGGGGACGGTGAACGACGTGACGGGCAAGGTCTTCAATGACACCTTCCCCAAGAACAACTCTCCGGGAGTAACCGTCGGTGGTACGTCGGGCAATGTGACCGGTCACGGCTCGTTCGTGGCGAAGCACTCCGGGATCTACCTGTACTACTGCATCTACCACATCCACCTTGGGATGTTCGGGTACCTTGTGGTCCTGCCGAACTCGGCATACTCTGGGCAGAGCACGACCACCACTACCACTTCCCAAACGGTCTCTGGCACGCACGTGGGCATCGGGGCAGGGGCTGGGTCCTACACGAACCCAGTCGGTTTCGCGCCACGGACGATTACCGTTGTGATTGGGTTGAACAACACCGTCACCTGGACCAACGACGACACGATCACGCACACAGTCACCTCCCTGACAGGGGTCTTCAAGTCCCCTAACATCGAGCCGGGAGGCCGGTACTCATTCACTTTCACGACCCCCGGGAACTACAGCTATGGTTGCGTATTCCATCCGTTCATGGATGGGAACGTGGTCGTGAAGGCTGCGCCCTAGCGCAGGGTCTCGGCCTGGATCAGCTCAGAGAGCTTCTGGAAGTATAGTCGAGTCGCCATCGGCATCTCATCCAAGTTCTGGTCAATCGCC
Organism: archaeon; assembly: GCA_016432545.1. Taxonomy (NCBI): domain Archaea; species archaeon. Next base: position 118,811 of record CP066694.1, on the reverse strand, counting down.
TCGAGGACGTACCTGACAGCTCGCTTCGAGGTCTTGAACTCGAACTTCATTGGGAGGATCGGATCTTGGATGACGTCGATTGAATCGACAAGGTGCGCAGGGGCCCGAGCCCGGGCGTCCTCGGCGACCTTGGAGTACCAGCCTGACAGGACCGAAGGGTCGAGCCCGAGTTTCATGTCCTCGAACTCCTTGAGGAGTTTGTTTAGGACCAGTAGCTCTTCGTTGGCCATGTTAGGTTGTGACGGGGACGGCTGGCTAAAGAAACGAGTGTGAAAAGTTGTTGAGCCCTCGAGTTGGCTCTAACTGCAGCGCATCTGAAAAACTTCGGTCTTCTCGTACTCAGCTTCCCAGAGATGAGTGCTGTTGCGCCCCCGCCGCACGGTCAGGAGGGTGTATCCCTCGGGGGCCTCCATGAGAGCCTTGGCCATGATCTGTGACGCTGGCTCGTTGTCCTCGTCAAAGTTCACAACCAGATGCTGGCGGAACTTCTCCACCTCCTTCACGTGGTCCGAGAGGCAGAGAGTCCTACCCTGAAGGCGAGAAGAAGTGATCAGCTTGACCTCGTTGCCGCAGATTTCGCACTTAACCTTCGTCATCCCGTCCCTTAGGCAGACCCGTCCGACGCCGACCACCATGGGATAGGTGCCAGGTTCTGGCTCCAGGGTGCCGCAGATGGCGCACTTCGCGGGCGACTTCGTCGACGTGTGCTGCATGGACTGAGCTGAGGGACGCCTCGGAATTTAAAGATGTGCGGCGTCAGACGAGAGGTGCCAAGGCGTCCACGTTAGAGAGGGTCGCGACCGCCCCTTCGCCCTGGTCGTCGGCATCCACACCAGTCGTCACAAGGACAGGGTCTATGCCAGCGGCCTTGGCCCCGATGATGTCGGTCTCTACCTGGTCCCCTAGCATGACAGCATCCTTGGCCGAACAGCGGGCTCTGGTCAGGGCAGCCCTGAACATCAGCGGGGATGGCTTCCCTATCACAACGGCCCTTCGCCCGGAGGCGTATTCTATCGCCTTGACTAGAGGCCCGGTGGCCATCGCAGGCCCGTCCGTGTACATGTAGAGCCTTGCGGAGTGGGTCGCGATCAGCTTGGCGCCTCCCCTGACGGCGCGGGAGGCACGGTCCAGCTTCGCATAGGTTACCTTTCGGTCCAGGCCCACCACGACGCAGGCCGGGCTCTGCGAGTCAGTCCGGACGTGGCCACAGCGGTCCATCTCCCGCTGAAGGCCCGCCTCGCCTACCAGGAAGTATTCGGAGGGGCCGAACCTATCACGGATGTATTCTGCAGTAAGGAGGGAGCTTGACAGGATTTCACTTCTCTTCACGTCGACGCCGGCCCATTGCAGGCGGGCATGGATGGTGGCGATGGAGTCAGTTGAGTTGTTCGTCAGAACGAAGATCTTCTTTCCTTGACCGCGGATCGCTTCCACAGCCCGTGAGCCCCCCAGCCTGATCCTGGTCTCCTTGCCCTTGTAGAAGACCCCGTCGAGGTCGAAGAGGAAGAGCTTCTTGTCCCGGAAGAGCCCTCGTCTTGGAGTCGGTGGACGACTCATCGTCTCAATCTCTTGGGTTCACGCCCAGTGAAATGTTCAAGTGAAGCACAGAACTTCGGACGCCGAGTTGGGCTTAAAACGATTCTTCGGTTCTGAGACCTCGGCAAGTCTTAAACGCGGGTCCGGCCGGCTCGTGAGACCGACCCTAGTTTGAAGATGATAGTGGGCGGTGAGTGGGCAGACGCACAGTCGGGGGAGACCTCGGAAGTCTTCAACCCGGCAACATGGAAGAAGATAGACACAGTCCCAAAGGCGGACCGAGAGGATACGAAGAGGGCCGTGGACGCGGCGAAGGAGGCCTTCGCCGGATGGTCGGAGGGGCCAGCGATCGAGAGGTCGCGCCTTCTGCTGAAGATAGCAGACGCGGTCAGGGAGAACATCGAAGAGCTAGCCAGGAGCTTGACAACGGAGCAGGGGAAGCCCCTGGGGGAGGCGAGGAGCGAGATCAATTCATTTGCGAACACCTTCGAGTACTACGCGGGGCTGGTAGGGCGCGAGCGGGGAGCGCAGACTCCGCTATCGACGGGTGAGGGATACTTCGTGGTCACGAAGAGGCCAATCGGGGTCGTGGGGGCGATCCTGCCGTGGAACTTCCCAGTCTCTCTGATGGGGTGGAAGCTTGCACCAGGCCTCGCGGCAGGGAACACGTTCGTGGTGAAGCCCGCGAGCACAACCCCGCTTACTGACATTGCGGTGGTGGCCCTGCTTGTCAAGACCGGCGTCCCTTCGGGTGTGGTGAACATCGTCACTGGTCCGGGGAGCGTGGTAGGCGAAGAGCTCCTGCAGAACCCGAAGGTCGGCAAGATCGCGTTCACGGGAGAGACGGCGACTGGGCGGAGGATAATGGAGGGGTCTGCCCAACAGATCAAGAGACTGACCCTGGAGCTTGGGGGGTCGGACCCGATGATAGTCTGCGAGGATGCGGACCTCGAGCTGGCCGTAGAGGGCGCCGTATGGGGCAGGTTCAGGAACTGCGGCCAGTCGTGCACTTCCGTCAAGAGGCTCTTCCTGATGGATTCGATAGCTGAGGGCTTCGTGAAGGCGCTCGCAGAGAGAGTCGCCTCGATCAGCGTCGGCGACGGGATGAGCAAGACGACGCACATGGGCCCGGTCCACACGGAGGAGCAGAGGGACAAGGTCGAGGCGATGGTCTCGGATGCTGTAGGGAAAGGCGCGACGCAGACCGTACAGGGAGGAAAGCCTCCCGAGGGGAGCCTCGGGAAGGGCAACTACTATCTCCCGGTCATCCTGGAAGGGGTCAGCTACGAAGCCCAGATGGCCCGAGAGGAGTGCTTCGGGCCGGCCCTGCCCGTCTTCGTTGTCAAGGACCTCGAGGAGGCGATTGAGAGGGCCAACGACACTCCCTACGGGCTTGGCTCGTCAATCTGGACCAAGAACCTCGAGAAGGCGTACAGGGCTTCGGAGAAGATTGAGGCAGGGACCACGTGGGTGAACTCGCCACCGATTTCGAGGGCAGAGGTCCCCTTCGGGGGCTTCAAGCAGAGCGGCCTGGGAAGAGAGAACGGGGTCGAGGGCCTGGACCACTACTACGAGACGAAGAGCATCCAGGTCCTGGAGTATGGGAAGGGACGCAAGTGGGGCTTTCCCATCTGAATCCGGCTAAATCTCTAAATACGGTCTGGCGTCGTCTCGAACGAAAATGGCTCAGTTCGCCAGAATCAAGCTCACTTCGACGAACCTTCCTGAGCTTGAGAAGGTCGCGAAAGACATCAGAGACATCGCGGACAAGACAGGCGTCAAGGTCAGAGGCCCTCAGCCACTGCCGACCAAGAAGCTGAAGATCACCACACGGAAGGCGCCGACCGGCGAGGGGAGCCACACCTTTGACCACTGGCAGCTCAGGGTCCACAGGAGGATACTGGACGTCCAGCCGGACGACAGGACTATGAGGCAGATTACGAAGCTCAGGATTCCAGAGGAAGTAAAGGTCGAACTGATTCTGACGGCTTAGGCGTAGTTTCTTCATTCAGCGCGCACCTAAACGCAGTTCCTGGTTGAATCCCATGAGAAGTAGCGAAGCCCGCCCGCTCTGGGGAGTGGCAGAGGGGGTCCAAAGGTGGATTCTGTTAACTTATCTGCGCATCTGACTAATCTAACGTCTCGGCCGCTTCTTGTTCTTCCAAACTCGCCGCTTCAGTAAGGAATCTTCGAAGGTCTTGAGGTTCCGAATCAAGCTTTTCAGCCAAGTCCATAAGCATCTTTCTGACCGATTTCACCCTATGGAACTTTGTAATTTCCCACTCCTGATTGCCAACTGAACGAATCTGGACCCTCGTTGAACCGATCTCGACTATGCTCACCAATGCCTTGTGGACAACGCTGTGAACTTCTCCTTGATGCTCATTGCTAAAGTATGAGATTAGTGGGTGACACTTGAGCATCAGGTCTTTCTCAGAGAATCTCGTCTTCCCGACGGCATGAAGTTCCACGAGTTTCGCCATCACATAGAAAGCAATCCAGCCCCGTGAATCGTCTGCGCTAAAGGGATAAACATCAGTCGAAGGGCTTCTCTCGAAACTGACCCCTGCGGAGAAGAACTTCTCAAGTTTGTGATTCTTGAACAGGGCTGAAGACGGCTCCTTGACTATCCTGTTGTTCTCGAACGCTATGATGGGGAAACCGAGCTTGTTCCTCTTCTCGTTCTCCAAAACCTTCTGTTTGTTGCTCGCAGTGCATGCGTAGCAAACTTGAATTGAGAGGTCCTTTGCGTCCAAAGAAGTTAGGCCCTTCTTGGAAATGTCAAGAGGTTGAAGCTTCGAATACTTCTTGCCTTGTTCAGAGTCCACCCCACCGCTCTTAGCTTCAATGAGAAGTAGCTCGTTTGGATTCGCGTTCTTGAAGGAGAGGTCGGGAACCAAGGGCTCGCCAAGCGGTAATGCTATCTTCATTCCGATGCGTTCGAGAGAGTATCCCAAGTCATCCAGTGGATGCTTTAGGTCGGGAGTGTGGCGCGAGAGCGCCAGTAATGCGTTAATTAACCGCGTGTGGCTTGATAATGTAACCATTGTCGAGGCCCCTAAGCTCACAGTTGGAATCGAGCCCAGACTGAAGGTTCGAGAATAGCCTTGTAACCACATTCCCACACGACCCTTCATTCAAGATCACCCGCAATTCATTTCTGAAGAGTTCCATCTGCAATGGACTGTTAGTGTGTTGGTCAATTCCGCTAATCTTGATTTGTTCCTCGTCAACAGCTCGCCAAAGTCCCCAGATTCTGAAGGGACGACTCCCTGAGGTTAGTAAGTCAGCGAGCCTGCTTAGGTTCTTCAGGTCTGACGAAAAGTGTATGACACTATACGACCCTTCGACAGAGGCGTGTTCTTCTGAGTAGATGAATCGCGTAACATACTCTTTTTCCACCTTCTCTATGGTTCTGGAATAGTAGTCACGAACGGACTCCACCAAGTTCAAGTGCGCATCGACAGAGTCGCCTTTCTTAGCAATCATCTTGCCCCACTTGTAGATGTCTTCCTTGACGGAGCCCGCGTTGGAGTCATATCCAACTCTGATGTTACTTAGGGCAATTTGGTTCTTGATTGGCGTGATTTCCCTCATTCCTTGCAGGACTTCCCCAATCCGCGCCCCGTAGTGCGTGGCCGATAGGCCAGAACCCTCCTCGTCTCCAGCGAAGACATCCGCGTAAGTAAGTCCGAAACCGAGAGGCGTTTTTCCTTTGGTTAGAATTTGGAGGTCATCGGATGCGAGCCAGACATGGTCAAGATGGTTGGCACTACCGCTGACGAAGGACCTTACGAACCTGTCTGTTGAGGGCGCGTAATTTGTTGAATGGATATACCAGAATCTCTCGTCCAAAGTGTCAAGGTAGACATAGAAAGGATATTGCGAGTTATCGACTCGAATATTCCAGAGCGTTCGGTCCTCGGTCGCCTGAAGTTGATGTCCGTTCTCGATGATGGTCTTGACATCTGTATTAGATTCGATTATGTAGGTCTTTGGTTTGAGCGATCTGTCTTCCTCTTCGCCAAGGAAACGCATGGCTTCTGTGTCTGGTTCTGGAGAAATCAGGCTATCCTCCAGCAAACTCCTCAGTTCTGCTCGATTCTTCACCTTACGCTGGGGTGGGGCTTCATTCAAGGAGTAGCTTACCCTTCAATTCGAGCGGTTGAAGCCTATTATGGCTTTCTGAAGTCATTTTCTACCCCTTCAGGTTCCTCTTAATCCTCTGTTCCCATTCTTCCTGAGAGACCACGCCCTTCTCATCAAGAAGCTCCGCTAAGGACGTTATCATGGTGTCCAGAAGGTCAACTTCGTCGTCCTTGACCCTACTTTTCTTTGCCACTTTTTCCACTTTTGTCGAGGTATCCCTTCTCGCTTAGCCAGTTGAGGACGATGTTCCTGATGGTGTCCGAATACCCTGTCCCCAGTTTGCCCTCCAAGTCTCGATCGATAATGTCCCAGATTTGGTCGGGCAAAGCAACGAGTGCCTTCTTCATTTCCGAACCACCTGCACAGCCTCGACTGAAATTCCTCCGACTGACGCCTTCAGTTCCTTGGCCTCGGTTTGAATAGCGTTCTCGATTAGTTGCTTCCAGCCCTTCACGGTTACGCCGGCGACTTCGGCAGGAGTCTTCCCCTTCAGGCTCAGATGTGGTCGGGCGAAGTTGTAATTGACTACATAGCCATCCAGGATGATTCTGGCCGAGTCCTCGTTCTTGAACCCGCGCATCGGCCTTACTCGCTCTTTGACCGTCTCGTGAAGCCTCTCGACGATGTTGTTGGTCTCTCTTGAACGGATGCCTATCCTCTTGACCAACTCGACCTGAGCGGCCTTGTATCGTGTATAGAAGACCTTGTTGAAGGCGGCGTCATACTGCATAGAACCGTCTACGAAGAGAGCTTGGGGCCTCCCCTTGGCCGTCTCTACGGCCTTCCTGAATACCGTGATTGTGTCCTGAAGCGATCTTGTCCCTGACAGGTGGGACGCCACCAAGAACCGAGTTTCTTCATCAATCATCTCCCAGAACCATTCGTTCCGGCCGTCGCATCTGATTACCGTCTCGTCGTGATGCCACTTCCCGCCGATGTTCGGGCTAAGTGTCTTGGTGTATTCGCTAACCAGCTTCGAGTATTTCTGGACCCACTTCCAAACGGCGACTTGGCTTACCTTCTCCCCGAAGATGCTTTCCAGTTGCCTTGAAACCTTCCTGACGCTAAGGCCTTCGTAGTAGAGGGAGATGGCGGTCGTGATGGCGTGTTTGTTTACTCTCATCTTGGGAAGGTTGCCATTCTCGACGTATCTCTTCCCACAGGTAAGACATCGAAGGAGTTTGCTGCCCTTGGCCGAACCATCTGGCCTTGTCGTTTCCGAGAGGCAGTATTTGCAAGTCATGTTTCTCGCGCATATCCGTATGGATATGTCAGTATATATGTCTTAATGGACATACTTGGGACTCTGGCAACCGCTTAAAGATGGTTAGGTGGGTAGTGATGTTCAATTGGCGGACGAATTACTACTCGCCCTCACGGCGGTTGCAGCATTGGGAGGCGTAGGCATAGTCGGCGGGGCACTCTTCAGGCGTTACTATCGGGCGCGTTTCGACTTCACCTTCGCTGATAAGTCCGACAAGCTGCATCTGAACATGGGAGAAGACCGAAAAATCTGCATTGAGATTACAAATCAAAGTCGTGGCCAAGGAAGGAAGATAGAGGCTGGTTTCGTGTATGTTCCATCGTCGTTTACCCTAACCAAAGCAGAGGCAGAAGGTAGCCCCGTAGCAATCATTCAACTATTTCCTGAAGCAACAACGGGACGATTCGCTAACTATCGCTATGTGAGTCTGCCTCAATTCTACTTTTCAAGAAGGGAGAGTAGTCCAATGTGCGTCAATGTCAAAACGCCTTCTTCGGGAGGACTCTTCAAGGTCTTCATAGTCTTGCATCTCGAAGATACATCAGTTGAAGGTAGTTTGACTCTCGCCGTGTCTTAGAATAACACCCCAACTGCGCAGATAAGTTAACAGAATCCCAAAGGTTCGCCCCTTATATACAAGGACTCTGGGATGTGTCTTCTCCGGTGCAAAATGACCTCTAGTACCAACTTTTCGCGGCTCCTTAGGCAGGAGAGGAACTCGGACAAGTGCCCACGATGCGGGAAGGGCAAGATGCTCATGGATGGCTCCGGGGCCGAGCTCTACTGCAGCGACTGCGGGCTGGTCGTGAAGGAGAAAATCGTCGACATGGGCCCGGAGTGGAGGTCCTTCTCTGGCGATGAGAAGGGCGACCGCAGCAGGACCGGGATACCGACCTCGATTGCGATTCACGACATGGGGCTTGCCACTGTGATTGGGACGCTCAACAAGGACGCCTCGGGCAGGTCGCTCTCAGGCTCGATGAAGTCCACGGTGGAGAGAATGAGGACGTGGGACAGGAGGAGCCAGGCCCGCGAGTCGTCCGACAGGAACCTGAAGCAGGCGTTCAGCGAGCTACGAAGGTACACCGACAAACTCAACGTGTCAGACGCGGTGACAGAGAAGGCGGCTTACTTCTACAGGAAGGCGCTGGAGAGAGGCCTGGTCAGAGGGAGGTCCATAACTGCGATAATGGCAGCGTCGCTCTACGCAGCCTGCAGAGACGGCGAAATCCCGAGGACCCTCAAGGACGTGGCGGCTGTGACCAACGTCAAGAAGAAGGACCTCGCGAGGTCGTACAGGCTACTGCACAGGGAGATGGACTTCAAGATGCCAGTCGCAGAGGCATCGAGGTGCGTGTCTGGAATCGCCTCGAGGGCTAAGATGTCTGAGAAGACGCAGAGGAGGGCGCGGGAGATTCTATTCATGGCCAAGAAGATGGGCATCTCGGCAGGTAAGGACCCCATGGGCCTAGCGGCGTCCGCACTGTACGTCGCGTGCACTCTTGAGGGAGAAGAGAAGACTCAGAAGGACGTCGCAGAGGCGGCAGGAGTCACCGAGGTCACGATCAGGAACAGGTACAAGGGCCTGAGAGAAGTCCTCGGAATCTAGCTAGACCAGAACAGCGCCGTGCTCTGCCGAGCCGTACCAGCCATTCTTGCCCGGCGATGCGATCTTCATCCCGCTCGTAAAGACAGAGAACGACCTCGTGGAGGTCATGTTCAGTTCGTGGCAGGTTAGGGCTTGGGGCAAGGATATCTTCGCGTCCATCTCCGCTCCGGTGACCGGGTTTCTGATGGGCTCGAGCGCAACCAATACTGCGTCCCCGGCTTTGTACCGAGTCCTGGAGCCGTCGAACTTCCAATCGAATTTCACGAATGAACTCTCGAGCCACTTGTCAATGGTCTTCGCGAACAGGGGCCAGGGAATGCCTCCGGCCTTGCCCATCAGGATCTGTTCGAGCGCGTCCCTCTGCGCCTTGGATGCGGCCTCGTCGATGAACAACTTCCCTGTTCCGCGCCCTTCATGGATGGCCTTGGGCCACATAGCCATGTACGCAAAGTGCAGGCCGTCCAGCTTGACATCCCTGTAGTGTCCCTGGTGAATGGCTAGGGCCCACCCGCCGTTGCAGTATCCGAAGGTGGGGGGAGCGTCGAAGTTGCACGGGCATCCCCAATCGCAGTTGCAAGTGGTCACGATGTCAGCCTTGTAGTGCCACTGAACTTGCTGCATAGCTTTCTGACTCTGTGGCTTGCCCGCCAAGCGTCGCTCCCTCCTGATTCTTTCTAATAAAGAACGAGATGGAGCTCATCGCGCCGCACAGGTGCAAAGGGGAGTAGGGCGCCGCGAAACGACTTAACTAGGAAAACTGGCGCGCCGTCCTGCATTCTTGCCCAATGAGCCTCCAATCGTGACTGCTGACAGGTTGTCGCTCTCCGTGAGCGCGATCCTTCTTTCGGTGGCGGGGGCTTCCTGGGTAGCAACGTACTACCTGGGGGGGACTGGGCCGACCGGCACGGGGACAGTTGGTGTCGCCTCCATGGTGTCCTCCCTTCTGCCGGCATCGGTCGCTCTATTCGAACTGATCTGGGTGGTCGGCATGGTCGCGATGATGTTCCCCGCGATGGTCCCGATCGTTGTCTTCTACAACCGGATGGTCGCCGAGGACGAGCCGGATCCTCGCCTCGCCAAGACTGTGGGCACATCACTATTCCTACTGGGCTACGTGGGGGTCTATGCAGCCCTCGGTGCCTTGGCGTATCTTGCCGTGTACGTCGCTCTCTGGCTGGCGGGAACGTCCGCGGCGTCCGCCTCGCTGGTTTACCTAGGCCCCAGTCTGGTCCTGATTCTGGCTGGGGCCTACCAGCTCTCGCCTATGAAGCTCACCGCGCTCACGCATTGTGTCTCTCCGCTGACGTTCTTCACAGTCCACCTGCGCAGGGGCCTGTCCGGGAGCCTCCGGATGGGAATCACTCATGGATTCTATTGCGTGTCGTGCTGCTGGACCTTCATGCTCGTCATGCTCGCAGTGGGAGCGATGAGCCTTCCGTACATGGCTGCGCTCGCGGGAGTGATCGGGCTCGAGAAGGTCGTGGTCAGGGGTGCCGCCTGGTTCGAGAGGGCGGTGGCGGTCGGCTTCATAGGGGCGGGCGGCCTGATACTGCTCCTTCCTATGCTAGGGTAGACTCAGGTCTGCTTTCTGACCCACTCGATAGTCCGCTCGAGTCCAGCCTCAAGAGTGAGCTCGGGAGAGTACCCAAGAAGCTTCTCGACTTTCGCAAGGGAAGGGTAGCTCACTTGGGGGTCCTTCTCCAAGTCGCTTCTCGGTGGGGCAAGGACCAGTTTGGACTTTGAGGCTGTCAGCTCTTTGACGGTCTCGGCGAGCTCCCTGATGGTCACGGGTCTCTCACCGCCGAAGTTGAAGGCCTGGCCGATGGCTTTCTCTTCGGTCAGTATGGTGAGAGCGAGCTTGGCGAAGTTCAGGGCGTGGGTAGGAGAGGTCGTGTCCTTGCCCTCGTTGAAGAGCGTGAGCGGCTCGTCCTTCAGGCAGGCCCTGATGAACCGGATCGTGGCCCGGCTGGGCTGGTCGTATTCGCCAAAGAGCAACCAGCTCCTTGTCACGGCGACCGGGAGCCCCTTCGTCTTGTGGAAGCTTGAGGCCAGACTCTCGCAGATCACCTTGGAGTAGTCGTAGGGGACACGCGGGTCGAAGGGGGAATCCTCAGTCACTGGGTTGGCCTTGGGAGCCCCGAAGACGTTGGCGCTAGAGGCGCAGAGGAACCGGTTCACCTTCTTCCTGTGCGCAAGCTCGAGCATGTTGAGGGTGCCGACGCAGTTAACTTCGAAGCACAGCCGAGGTTCCTCGATGGTCTTCTTGATCTCGGTTATCGCGGCCAGATGGATGATGGCGTCGAACTCCATCGAACCAAGACGGTTGAACACGAACTCTTTGTCGAGAAGGTCGCCGGAGGTATCCCACCCTGACAGGTCGGTAGGGAGTGCATGGACGCCCTTTGATTCGAAGTACGAGACGAGGTTCCTGCCCACCATGCCTGAGGCCCCAGTGATGAGGACCTTCATCTCGGTCGGCCAGAGCAGCCCCAACCGTATTTCAAGGTGGCGAACCGATTCCTGCCAAATCGGACATCTTCTTCACTAGCTCGGGCTCGACGACGCCATACCCCATCGACTCGGCGCCGTCGGCGAGGGTGATTGGGATGCGGGAGACATAGTAGGGTATCTCGAAGAGCGACGCCTTCTCTCCGTCCTCGGTATCGTAAAGCTTTGACCAAGACCCCGCTACGCCCGCGTAGGCGGACACTCTCGCGACCTTCCTCTCTCCAAACCCTCCGCCCCTCCCGCCACCGGCAAGCGAGCCGTCTGCGATCGCGAGGAAGAACATCCTGTTGTCTACCGCGGAACTCCTAAGGTCGACGTCCTTCTCCGCGATGATAATCACGCGGGACCCGCTCGAAAGTAGGGATGATACCTCGAGCCGAAAGTCCAACAAATCCTCGTCCGCCTGACCGTATAAAAGCGTCATCGGGAGCGTTTCGCCTTCCGAAGACGGGACCGCAGGAAGATGCGCAGGAGTATCCTGGCGTCCTTCGTGAGCCGCTTAGACCCGGCGAGCCTTTCAAGTGAAGCCAGGCTGTAGTCCTTGACCTGCTCGAGCTCGACCGGGTCGATTCGGGCCCTGGCATTGGAGGCCGAGTGAAATAGCACCACCCACTCGTGTTCGGTGAGAGACCCGCTCTTGATCGGAGCGAGGAGGATCTTTGAGACTGGCTTTAGGGACGACCTGAGCCCCAGCTCTTCTTTCAGCTCGCGGCGTGCTGCCTCCAGGTACGTTTCGCCGATGCGCACGTGTCCCGTGCATGACAGAGTCCAGAGGCCAGGCTGCCACAGGTCTCTCTTGTTCCGCTGCTGGAGCAGGAACCTGCCCCCCTTCCTCTCGACGAGGACGGCCACAGCCCTGTGGAGCAGTCCCTCTTCGAGGGCTTCGGAGAGCATGGCGCTTCCCACCGGCCTGTCCTTCTCATCGACGATCTCTATGAGCTCGGTGGCCATTCGAAGGTCAGCCCCCGACGCAGAGGAGGAGGGCTTCCGCTTCCTCCTTGGTGGATATGATCTGCACCTGGAGGTCGACGGCCTTCCGCCTGATTGCCCTCATCCTCTCCGAAGTCGTGTTCGAATTTGTGTTGAAGGAGAGGACGAAGGAGGCCTTGCCGTCAGAGATCATCCTTGCCGCACCGTCCACCTGCGACTGCGAGGAGGCGTCGCTCAGAGAGGTGACCGCGATCCCCTTCTCTCCGAACTTGGAGATGAGTCCCGCGGCGGCTCCGGGGTCCTGCCAGGGCTCGAAGAGCATCAGCCCCCCGTCCCCCTCCTTTGGGATCTTGTGGCCTGAGGCCAGGAACGCCTGAGAGAGGGCCTCCGCGAAGGTGCTCCCGAAGCACGCCACTTCTCCTGTTGACCTCATCTCGACCCCGAGCCTCGGGTCCGCGCCGTCCATCTGGAGGAAAGAGAACTGGGGGGCCTTCACCGCGTACAGCTTGGGCTCTTCTACGTCTGCCTTCCTCTTCAGCTTGCCCCCGACCATGACCGGGGCGACCAGGTCGATGAGGTTGACCCCTGTCGCCTTCGAGACGAAGGGAAGGGACCTCGAGGCCCTGAGGTTGCACTCGATCACGTAGACCGACATCCCCCTGACGAGGAACTGGATGTTGAGAGGACCCATCGCCTTCAGCTCCCGGGCGATGCTTCTGGTGTAGGTCCTGATCTTCTCTTTCGCGGCCCTGCCTATGGAGACGGTCGGTATCGACATGATCGCGTCTCCCGAGTGTACGCCCGCGTTCTGGACGTGCTCGATTATCGCTCCGATGACGGTATTGGCTCCGTCGGAGACGGCGTCGACCTCAACCTCGCGGGCCCCCTCGATGAACTCGCTGACGGTGACCGGGTAGTCCGGGTTGACCATGGCCGCTTTCGTGATGTAGGTTTCGAGCTCGGAAGGGTCCCAGATGACGCGCATCGCGGAGCCGCTTAGTACATGGGAGGGCCTGACGACGACAGGGTACCCGACCCTGGCGCAGAAGGTTGCTGCCTGCGCTGGCGAACGGAAGCTGCCCCACCCAGGCTGAGGTATCCCGAGACGGTCGAGGAGTGCGCTGAACTTGGACCGGTCTTCGGCCGTCTCTATCGACTGCGAGGATGTACCCAGTATCGTGACCCCGCGTTTTTCGAGGGCCTGCGCCAGGTCGTTGGGAGTCTGCCCCCCGACGCAGAGGACTATCCCCTCCGGCTTCTCCTTGTCGTATATCGAGAGGAGCCGCTCGACGGACAGCTCCTCGAAGTAGAGCCTGTCGCTCATGTCGAAGTCGGTTGACACAGTCTCGGGGTTGCAGTTGACGACTATCACTTCCTGGATCCCGTTGTCCTTCAGTGCCCAGGCCATGTTCATCGTCCCCCAGTCAAATTCGACCGAGCTCCCGATCCTGTAGGGCCCGGCGCCCAGGACGATCACCTTGCGCTTGTCGGTCGAGGGGGCCTCGTCGACAGACGCGTCAAAGGTCTGGTAGAGGTAGTTGGTCTTAGAAGGCCACTCGGCGGCGAGGGTGTCGATGATCTTTGTTGCGGGGACTACGCCCATCCTTACCCTCGAGTCGCGGACGATGTCCTCGTCCACCCCCAGGAGGTCCCCCAACTGGCGGTCGGAGAACCCGAGCTTCTTCGCCTTCGAGAGGGTGTCGCGGTTGGGGACCGTTCCTGGAGGGAGCGTCTCGAGGCGCCCGTGGAAGTCGACCACGTTCTTGAACTTGTAGACGAACCATGGGTCGACCTCGCTTTCGGAGGCTACTTGCTCGACAGGTACGCCGGCCCTCAGCGCATCTACGAGGTCGAAGGTGATGGTGTCCGTCGGGTGCTGGAGCTTCTCGAGGGCCGCAGCCTTCGAGGAGAATCCGGGCCTGGTTCTAACCACGCCGTCATTCTGCGGGTTGGCCATCCTCGCTGCCTTCTGGATCGCCTCTTCGAAGCCCCGCCCTATCGCCATTACCTCGCCGATCGACTTCATTGAGGTGCCGATCGTCCTGGAGGCGCCGTCGAACTTGTCCGTGTCCCAGCGTGGCATCTTGACGACGAGGTAGTCGAGCGACGGCTCGAAGAGCGCCGTCGTGACCCCGGAGACCTTGTTCTTGAGCTCTGTCAGGTCGTATCCCAGCGCGAGCTTGGTCGCGATGTAGGCGAGAGGGTAACCGGTCGCCTTCGAGGCGAGGGCCGAGGACCTCGAGAGCCTCGCGTTGATCTCGATCGCGGCGTACCTCTCGGACTCGGGGTGTAGCGCGAACTGGATGTTGCACTCCCCGACTATCCCGCAGGTCCGTGCCGCAAGGAGCGAAGCAGTCCTGAGCTTGTGGTACTCCGAGTTGTTCAGGGTCTGCGACGGCGCGACCACGATGTTGTCCCCAGTGTGGACCCTCATCCCGAGCATGTTCTCCATGTTGCAGATGATGACGCTGTTGTCGGCAGCGTCGCGCATGATTTCGTACTCGACCTGCTTCCAGCCGCCCAGGTACTCTTCGACGAGGACCTGGTGGGTGAGCGAGCTGTTGAGCCCCCTCTCGGCAATCTGCCCAAGCTCAAGGTCCGACCTGGCGACACCCCCTCCTTTTCCGCCCAGGGTGTAGGCCACGCGGACGATGACCGGATACCCCAGCTCGCGGGCGACCCGCCTCGCCTCGTCGGCAGAGTAGACGGCCGTGCTGGTCGGCACGGGTATGCCCGCCCCGAGCATCGTCTTCTTGAAGAGGTCCCTGTCCTCGGTCAGCTGGATCCCCCTGATCTGGGTGCCTAGGACCCGAATCCCGTACTTCTCGAGGACCCCCTTCTCGGCGAGCTCTATCCCGCAGTTCAGGGCCGTCTGGCCCCCGAAGCCGAGGAGTATCGCGTCGGGCCGTTCCTTCTCAATGACCCGGGTGACCGACTCGACCGAGATGGGGACGAAGTGTATGCGGTCCGAGAACTGGGGGCTGGTCTGTATCGTGGCTATGTTGGGGTTGACGAGCACAGACTCGACGCCCTCTTCCTTCAGGGCCTTGAGGCACTGGCTGCCGGAGTAGTCGAACTTGCGGCTGGTTCTACCAGCTTTCGCCTGCTTCTCCGACCTTGATTGCCCCGCTCCCTATTACGAGGGCCCGCTTCACCTGTTCACGCTTCGAATCTCCTCACCTCTTTTGAGCTTGCCATTTGTTGCCTCGACGAACCTGTCGAAGACGAAGTTCGTGTCGTACGGCCCGGGAGTCGCCTCCGGGTGGAACTGGACTGCCATGCACGGCTTGGACTTGTGCATCACCCCCTCGATGGTCTTGTCGTCTGCGTTGACGAACCAGGGCCTCAGCTCCGTCTTCTGCAGCGACTTGTGCTCTATCGAATATCCGTGGTTTTGGCTGGTGACGTACCCGCGCTTTGTGGCCACCTCCACGCAGGGCTTGTTCTGGCCTCTGTGGCCGTACTTCAGCTTGAACGTGGTGGCCCCCTGCGACATTCCGACGATCTGTTCCCCGAAGCAGATACCCAGGACAGGGACCTCGGATTCCACCAGGGCCCCGACGGTCGCAGCGGTCTCGACGCAGATCTGAGGGTCGCCGGGACCGTTGCTGATCACCACCCCTTCGGGGTCGTGCTTCATGACATCGGAGTACTTCGCGTCATAAGGGACCCTGACCACCCTGAACCCTCTGCTCAACAAGTTCCTGACGATGCCGAGCTTGGTGCCGCAGTCGATCAAGACGACGTTCCTTTCAGAGTCGCCGTGGGCGAGGGGCTTGGTCACCGAGACGCCCTTTACGAAGTTCGTGCTAGAGTACTTCGAGGCCTTCTGAAGCATGCCAGAGAGCTTC
This sequence comes from archaeon, assembly GCA_016432545.1. Lineage (NCBI taxonomy): Archaea > archaeon. The sequence goes on along the minus strand of CP066694.1, from coordinate 102,964 downwards.
TCCCTGTCCTCTGCCGCGTCCCCGTTGGCCAGGACCCCCATCATGACGCCAGACTCGCGGAGCCTCGTGACGAGGGCCCTGGTGTCGACGCCTTCGATTCCTGGAATCCCCTCGGCCTCCATCCACTGCGAGAGGGACCTCCTGGATGCCCAGTGGCTCGGCCTCTCGCACGCCTCCTGCACTACTATCCCCTTGACTTTGATCGAGTTGGATTCGAACGATCTGGGCAGCCCGAACCCGTCCAGGTCCTTGTAGTCTGGGACGCCGTAGTTGCCCAGGAGAGGGTAGGTGAAGCAGAGGATCTGGCCCGCGTAGGACGGGTCGGTCATCGATTCGCAGTATCCGACCATTCCGGTGTTGAAGACGACCTCGCCGATTGAGTCCTTTTCAGAGCCGAAGGCCTTGCCGAAGAAGGTAGAGCCGTCCTCGAGGAGCAGAAGCGCATCCTTTCGTTCCCTGGACACTCTAAGAATGAAACGCACCGGCGTTGCGGATTTAAGGGTTTGGCGATGAAGGCTTAAATTGCGTCGTCCGTTTGAGAGAAATCGGGTTCATCATTCAGTCGCAGTTCGAGGCCGTTGAGAACCAACAGGAGAGACATTCCGATGCGCGAATAGTCAAAAGCCCCACCACCGAGGGGCTGTCAGGATGAAGCCCAGCGCTGACTTCCTGGGAAGGGACGTCGTCAGCGTCCGCGACTTCAAGAGAGAGCACCTGGACCTCATCCTGCAATCGGTAGATTCGCTGGAGAAGCACCCGGGAAGCCTCGACGGGGTGCTGGGAGGAAAGCTCGCCGTGCTCCTGTTCTTCGAGCCGTCCACAAGGACCTACTCGACCTTCCAGATAGCTGCAGAAAAGCTCGGGATGAAGGTCTCCGGCTTCGCGGGCACGTCTGGGACCTCGGTCTCAAAGGGAGAGACGCTCAACGACACGGTGAAGATGTTCGAAGGTTATGGCGCCGACTGCTTCGTGATAAGGCACCCCAGGATGGGAGCCGCGAGGTTCGCTGCGGAGGTCAGCGGAGTACCCGTGATCAACGCCGGCGACGGCAGCAGGGAACACCCGACCCAGGCAATGGTGGACCTATACGCGATCAAGAAGGCGTTCGGCAAGATCGACGGCCTGAAGGTGGGGATGTTGGGCGACCTGAGGTATGGGAGGACCTCGTCCTCTCTCGCATACGCGCTCTCAAACTACGACGTCGACCTGACCTTCATCGCCCCTGACGCCCTGCAGATGAGGCCGGAGGTCGGACAATTCTTGAAGCAGCGAGGGATGACTCCGAAGAAAGAGAGCGCCCTGAAGGCGGTTGCGGGGAAGCTGGACGTTCTCTATGTCACAAGGATCCAGAAGGAGAGGATCCCCGACCCCACCGAGTTCGAGAGGGTCAAGGGGATGTACGAGGTCAACCTTGAGGCGCTGCGCGAGGCGAAGCCCTCACTGAAGGTCCTCCACCCGCTGCCGAGGGTGGACGAGCTTGCGACTGAGCTCGACGCGACCAACTACGCGCAGTACTTTGTTCAGGCGGCGGGAGGCCTGCCGCTGCGGATGGTGCTGATGAGCCTGATACTCGGAGGTGGGAAGTAGTTGGCTGGAAAGGAGGGCGAGAGCATGCTGGTCAGGAAGATCGAGGAGGGGACAGTGGTGGACCACATCCCGGACTGGAAGGCCGACACGGTCTCGCAGGTCCTGAGACTTGACAAGCTGGCGAGGATGCAGGCCGATGTCTCTGTCGCGATTCTCCAGAACGTCGAGAGCAAGACGCTCGGAAGGAAGGACGTGATCAAGATCGACCGCTGGCACGTGGACGAGAGGGACGCGGACATACTGACCCTGGTCTTCCCGACCATTACGGTCAACTACATCTCGGAGTGGAAGGTCTCGAAGTACGAGGCTCGCGTCCCGGACGCGATTGAGGGGAGGGTGAGGTGCCCGGAGGTCCTCTGCATCACCAACGCAGAGAGGGAGCCGGTCGTGCCGAGGTTCACGACCCTGAAAAAGGACAGGCTGCTCCAGTGCCAGTACTGCGACGCCGTGCTCGGGTTCGACAGGGTCCCGGAGTACGTGAGGACCTAGTACGGCCATGGAGCACGACCTCGTCCTCGAGGGGAGGGTCGTGGGCCCCGTTGAGGTGCAGGAACTTGAGGTCGGGGTCACGGACGGGATGATAGCAGAAGTCAGGAGGCAGGGGGTCAAGGGGTCGAGGAGGGTCAAGGCCGGGAGGTGTCTGATCTTCCCTGGCTTCGTGGACGCGCACGTCCACATGAGGGAGCCGGGCTGGGAGGAGAAGGAGGACTTTCGAACCGGCTCTCGAGCTGCGCTGCACGGGGGGGTGACCACCGTGGCCGACATGCCGAACAATCGGATCCCGACTACTACCCGCGAGGCGCTGCTCGAAAAGAGGCGGCTGTCCGCGAAGTCGCTCGTGGACGTGAAACTCTACGCCGGAGTTGTGGGGAAACAGCCCATCCCGGAGGTGGCGGGGATTGCATCCGGATACAAGGCCTACCTGGCGCGGTCGACCGGAGGCCTGATCTTCCCGGCAGGGAGGTTGGGTGAGCTCTACTCGGCAGCGGCGCGCTCTGGCTTGCCGGTGAGCCTTCACTGCGAAGATCAGGCGACGATCGACCTCATGGAGTCTAAGCTCTCAGGGGTGGAGAGGGCCGACCTCTACAGCGACTTGAGGCCTGTGGAAGCGGAGGTGGAGTCGGTGAGGACTGCGATTTCGGGCCTGGGGGAAGGGACGAGCGCGAGGGTAAACGTCTGCCACGCGTCCTCGGAGGGGGCTGTGGATGCGGTGCTCCAGGCTAGAGCGCGCGGGCTCAGGGTGAGCTGCGAGGCGGCTCTGCATCACCTGTTCTTCAACAGAGAGGCCATGAAGAGGAACGGGCTGTTGAAGACGAACCCGCCTCTTAGGGAAGAGGTGGACAGGGAGGCGATTGTGGATGGGCTAAAGACAGGGAAGGTCTCCTTCCTTGTGACCGACCATGCGCCCCATGGAAGGGAGGAGAAGGAGGAACTCGGCCTGGCAGGGGTCCCGGGACTCGACGACTACGGGCACCTGGTCAGCTGGCTGCTCAGGGACCAGGGGGTCGACCCAGTGACCCTCTGCAGGGCGGCTGCGGCATCCCCGGCGGAGTTCCTCGGCCTCAGTGACAGGGGGAGGGTGGAGGTCGGAATGCGGGGAGACTTTGCGATACTGGACCCTGCTTCCCCCGAGAAGGTGAAGTCCGAGGATCTGCAGACCAAGTGCGGCTGGTCGCCCTATGAGGGGTACGAGTTCCCAGGCAGGGTCAAGTGGACGATCAGGGGAGGAGAACCGCTCCTGAGCGGCTACGAGTTGGTCAGTTAGGTGCAGGAGAGCCGCCTGCAGGCTGGGGAGGCCCGGGAGTCGCGGAGGCGACCTTCCCGGTCTGGCCGGTGTACACGTTGATGAGGATGACCACTATGACTGCGACTACTATCAACCCGAAGGTGTAGCTGAGGGGAAGGTAGGCAAAGAGGGAGATCACGGCGAGCACTATGCCCCAGCCGACGTAGTAGTTCCGGTCCTCGGCGTTCATTATCACCAGACCTGCCACCAGCGTCCAGAGCCCAAGAAGCAGGAGGATCAGCGAGAAGGAATGCACAGGGTCGAGGACCTGGAAGAGGGAAAGCGCGACGGGAATGAGGATTGACAGGGCAGCTCCGACGCCCCAAGTTGCCTTCAAGAGTCTGCTTCGGGTTCCGGTTGAGGCCGATTATTAACGCGTTCCCTTCGCTTCAAGCCGAGGAAGGCGAGGGATACGGGCCGAACTTTTCTTCGAGGGCGTTGGCGAGTGAGAGCACCCTTGCCTCCTCGAAGGGCTTGCCGACGATCTGGGCGCCCACGGGAAGGCCCTCCGCCATCCCGCAGGGAACCGAGACGGCAGGGAAGCCTGCGAGGTTGAATGGAGTCGTCAGGCGGATGAGCGCAGTTCGGACGTCCAGCTCCGTGCCTCCGGCCTGGACCTTCGTCTGCCCTATAGAAGGCGCGGCTACGCAGGTCGTAGGCACGACGAGCAGGTCGACGTCTTTCATTGAGGCTAGGAACCCTTCGATGAGTCCGGGGCGAGAGTTGAGTGCCCCCACATAGTCCACCGCGAGGACGCTCTTTCCAAGCTCAAGCGACCTCCTGACATCCTCCCCGTAGAGCTCGGGAGTCGCTTCCAGCCACCTCAGATGGAAGGAGGTTGCCTCTGCGAGTCTCACAGGAAGCCACGCCGGGTAGGCCCTGTCTGCGCCCCGAAGGTCCGTCTGGGTGACAGGAAAACCCAGGTCGGGGAGACGACCTACGAAGGCCTCGAAGGCAGTCCGGACCCCGTCTGAAAGTGTGTCAAAGAAGAAGTTTCGAGGCACCCCCACCCTTGTCGGCACCCGGGCGCCCATGGCGCCAAGATAGTTTTGCACGGGGTCAGTGGCCGTGGTCAGATCGCCCTCCTGATGCCCCGCGAGCGTCCCAAGGAGGGCAGCTGCGTCCCAAGCGCATGAGGTGATCGTGCCGACGGTGTCAAAGGAGGGAGCGAGGGGGACGACCCCGAGGCGGCTGACCCTGCCATAGGTGGGCTTCAGGCCGAGGGTCCCGCACAGCGCGGCAGGGACCCTTACCGAGCCTGCGGTGTCGGTCCCGAGAGCAGCGAGGGCCAAGCCAGAGGCTACGGCGGCCGCCGAGCCTCCGCTCGAGCCTCCGGGGATTCTCTTCGTGTCCCAGGGGTTGCGCACGGGGCCGAAGTGTGGGTTCTCGCTGGTCACGCCGGCCGCGAACTCGTGGAGGTTGGTAGTCCCGATGAGGACTGCGCCTGCAGACTTCAGGCGCGTGACCGCGGGCGCGTCGTACGGCGCGAGGCTCTCGGACAGGATCTTGGAGCCTGCTGTACACCTCACTCCTCTGATGTAGATCAGGTCCTTGACCGCAACGGGGATTCCGTCCAGAGGCCCGAGAGGCGACCCCTCGGCGAGCCGCTTCTCAGACTCGAGCGCTGCCTCCATTGCCGATTCGCCCAGGACGGTGATGTAGCAGTTCAGCTGCGGGTTTAGGCGTTCGATCCGGTAGAGCATGTCTTCGAGGAGGGCGGTCGGCGACGAGGTGCCCTTCGCGAACTCGGTCGCTGATTCTCTGATGGACTTCAATGCGAAGGTGGGGGGTCGGAGACTCCTCTTATCAGTCTCGCAACGTGGTTATTTCCACCTGTGGAAGGCCGGGTGCCCCTCCTTGACTGCCACGAAGAGGCCCGTCATCGTCGCTGTCTGCTTCGCGTTCGCCTCGAGAGAGCCCTCTACCCACACCTTGTCGCCGTCGATCTTCGTGGGCCAGGCTCCAAGATGCCATGGGACGAGCGGGGTCGGCCTGAGGAACTTCACAGTCAGCTCCGCCGTGACTGTCCCCGGAGGAGCGTCGAGGTTCCTAGACTTCATGAGGGTGTGGGCTGCGGTCCAGTTGCCGTGGCAGTCGAGCAGGACGGAGACGATCCCACCGCTCGCAAAGTCGGCGAAGGCCGAGTGGTAAGGCTGAGGAGTCCAGTCCGCCACGAGGGTGTCTCCTTGTGGGGTGCTGTCTAAGTGGAGGCCATGGGGGTTCTTCGGGCCGCATCCGTAGCAGACGCTGTTGGGTGAGTATCGCTTCTGAAGGCTCTCCAATTTGTCCTCCTCGGGGAGGCTCTCGGCGAAGGGTTTATTCTGATAAAGGGTTCGTCGCCCGTGGTTCTGGGAAGATTGGACAACTCCGTTGAATCGGACAGGGAGGCTGCGCAGTGAGCTCCGAAGAGAAGGAATCAGGGGGTCTCCTTCTGGGGAGCACAGACGTCGGGCCTCTGCGAGTCCCTGCAGAGCTGGTCGCGACAGGGAGGACCTGCGTAATCGGAAGCTCAGGGAGCGGGAAGAGCTACGCGGTCGGCGTACTCTGCGAGGAGCTCTGCAGAGACGGCGTCCCCTTCTGCATCATAGACACCGAGGGCGAGTACTCTGGGATCAAGGAGAAGTTCGAGGCGATATGGGTGGGAGAGGAGCCTGGATGCGACTTGGCGTGGGAGGGTCTCGACCTCGCCGATCTCGCCAAGCAGGCCCCAGACATCTCCCCGCTAATTCTGGACGTGTCTGACCTGCCGGACCCCAAGGAGAAGGTGGCCGAGTTCCTGACGGCGCTCTATGCGACGCTGACTGAGAGGCGGACGCCCTATCTCGTCGTCGTGGAGGAGGCGGACAAGTTCGTTCCGCAGGCGGGCGAGAGGATCCCGATCTTCGGCGAAGTCGCGAGGAGGGGGAGGAAGAGGGGGATGGGGATGATGATCTGCACGCAGAGGCCTTCTCTTGTCGACAAGAACGTGTTGAGCCAGTGCGCGAATCAGCTCATCGGAAAGCTGATCATTCAGAACGACCTTCAGTCGGTTGCACAGTTCTTCCCCGGGAGGGGCTTGCCGAAGGAGCTGACATCTCTCAGCTCAGGGAGGTTCTTCGCCATGGGCGGGTTCTCGGAAGTTCCGAAGCTGGTCGCTGTGAGGAGCAGGATCACGAGGCACGGAGGGGTCACCCCGGCGCTCGTGAAGAGGGTCATCCACAAGTATGTGAGCGGAGGGGCAAAGGGGGTCCCGGCGGCCGGGACTGCGCCGGCTGGGGAGGAACGCGCGAATGGCAATGCAAGTATGGGTATCGAGCCATCGATATGGGCCGACGACATCTCCGGGTTCGTAAGGAGGGAGAGGTCCTTCGGAATATTCGGTCCCAAGGAGACGGTGACAAAGGTGGAAGCGCAGTTCAGGACGCTGGTCCAAGTTGGGGTCAGGGTACGGAAGGGTGTCCTGAGGAGGAGATTCGAGACCGCCTACGTCATGCTCGATGGGCTGACCGGGAAGAGGGTCCAGGTCAACAAAGGCCTCGAGGCGAAGAAGGGGTTTGAGCGCCTGATCGGGCTCTCGGCACTCCAGGTCGAGGTGCTCAGGGAGGTCGCCCCCGACTCGGACACCAGCGCCCTCGACATAGCGAGCGGTGTGGGGATTCCGGGGACGACGGTCTCGCGGTTGCTCAACCTGCTCAACCAGAAGCGGCTCGTAAGGACGGTCGAACTGGGAAGGAAGAAGCTCTACAGGAGGCTCGTCGACCTGCCTGAGGAGCCGTCAGACATCGCGGGATTGGAGGTTGGGCAGGTGAAGGTAGGAGATGCAGCCGTCCAGCCTGCGAGCTTCGATGAAGAAGCTCTCAGGGAAGTGGTCAAGGGGCTCTGGCAGGGGTCGGACCTCGCAAGTTTCGAGACCTTGCTCTACCCGGTCTTCAAAGTGGACCTGGCCCTCAGGAGGAAGAGGAGACACGTGCTGGTCGACGGGAAGACCGGGAAAGAGCTCTCGCTCTAGAGGCGGAGTCGTATCATCACCGAGGTTTCGCGGGCCCCGCTTCACGCATGTTTAAGACTCGCCAGTCGCGGCCCAGACCCTGCAATTGACCCTAGAGATGTTGCTGAACGCCTCAGACGCGCTTCTAATCCTTGGCGTCTCAGTGCCCTCGGCGGTGGTGGCCATGAAGATCCCGGTGCCCAGGCTGCGGGTTTTGGGGCTGCTCCTCGCGTCCTTCTTCGTGCTGCACGGGCTGTACCACCTAATGGGCGCCCTGAACGAGGTCTATGGCATCGAGGTGCTCGACTTCCTCTCGGACGGACTCTTAGAGCCGGTGAGCTATCTTGTGTTGATCGTCTTCGGCGTTTACCTCTACAGGACTTCGGGATAGGTCGGACCTATGAGCCTAGAACCGATTACTCAGACAGGTGAATACATCTCACTCGTCCTGGTGATCTTCGCGTTCCTGACGTTCGCCATCCTGGCGATGAAGTCGAGGTCGCTGAGGAGCCTGCAAGGGCAGATGTTCGTGGTCGTCCTGATCATTTTCGCGGCTGAGCTCCCGCGGATCCTCTGGACCATAGGGATAGTCGACCTGTCCTGGCTCGCGGACTACGGGCTGGAGGTTCACAGCGTCTCGATGGTCCTCCTGACGGGATTCCTGGCATACCGCATCTACGGATTCCTGAGGGCAAAGTGATCCATGATGACCCAGGCTTCGGTGGACGACATCATAGCAAAGGCCGTAAGTGACTCGCTGAGGAAGAACTTTGGAGATTCGACCGCCAGGTCGATAGAGTTCTACTTCGACTCAGGCCTCGTTTCTAGGAACCCGAAGGTATACGAGAGGATGCTAAGGAAGACCTTCAAAGCCGGGGCCGACCACATGATCGTGCTCATCGAGCAGGAGATCTTCAGGGTCTCGGGGGCGGAGGCTCAAGAGGGCCTCTCACTGGAACAGGTCGTCGCCGCCGTGAAACGGGCGCAGGCAAGGTAGCCTGACGAAAGCGATAGCCAGCGATGACCCTCGAAGAGCGTATAATCCGGCCCGAGGACGCGGAGGTGGGGCAGCGGGCATGATGCAAGTAGTCGAGCAGGCGGGGGTCAACTGGACTGACGTTGAGAGCCCGACCAGGCAAGACATAGAACTGCTCTCGAGAGACCACCCCTTCCATCCGCTCAACCTCGACGATTGCCTCTCCCGCAGGCAGCTCCCAAAGATAGAGGTGCACGAGGACCACGTCTTCGTACTCTTCCACATCCCGAACTACGACGAGAAGCGCCGGCTGGTCGTCAAGGCACAGGTATCTATGTTCATAGGGAGAGACTACGTCGTCACGATACACGGGACCGATGTGAAGCGGCTCACCAGCCTCTTCCTCAACTACATGGAGAGCCAGAAGCTACGGATGGACGGCATGGACTCGACACCCAGGGTGGTCCACAATATCCTGGACGTCCTGGTGGACGACCTGTACCCCATCCTCAGCAAGGTCAGGGGCGACATGGACGAGATCGAGGACAAGGTCTTCGACGAGAGGAAGTCGGTGGCCATGGAGCTGAGCAGGCTGAGGAGGGCCATAGCGGACCTCAGGAGGATGATATCTCCCCTCAGAGCGCTGCCCGTCGAGCTCTGGGCGAAGACGAAGTCTTTCACGAACGAGGACCTCTCGAAGTACTTTGGGGACGTCGCTGAGCACGCAGAGAAGGCATGGGAGGTCCTCAACGAAGCCCAGGAGACGATCGAGATCTTCAAGGACACCGACTACGTTCTCAGCACGGAGCTGACAAACAAGGTCCTGACGGTCCTGACAGTGATCTTCACCATCACTATTCCGGTCACTGTGGTCGGAGCGATATACGGAATGAACATCCCCCTGCCCGGAGGGATCCAGAACGAGCCCCCGACCTTCCTCGGGCCCTACACGAGCTTCATCCTGTTGATGGCCCTCTGCCTAGTCTCGGCTCTCGGGATGGTCACGTACTTTAGGCGCAAGGGCTGGCTGTAACTGGGCTCCCCGCTGCGGAGCGGGCTATATCGGGATGAACTTGGCGCTCTTCATCTTGTCCTCGGCCTGGAAGGACTTTGTCATGTCCACGACCTTCTTGGCGCTTCCGTGGACCAGGAAGAGCTCGACGCAGACCGAGGAGCTCGTCTTGCTGTGGATGTGGGTCCGGATTATGTCCTCGAACCTGTGCTTTAGCTTGGTCACAGGCTCCTCCTGTTCTTGGTCGTGGGTCACGACGACCAATCCATTAATCTCCCCTGACAGGGTCGACTTCTCGCGTGCGTCGTCCATCATCATCCTGATGGCGGCGCGGACGAGCTCAGACCTGCCTGTGAATGCCGAGCTCTTCTGGAGGCCGTCCATCTCTGCGAGGAGCTTTTCGGGGAACGAGAGGCTTATTATCGGCACGCCCAGCATGGGTCTTAAGAGTGATATAAGCTTCTGACTGATTGATAATAACTCGGTCTTGGCCTGAGTGGGTAGGATTTCGTCGCCTGCGACCGGGTCGGCGGAGTTAATAAGACAACCTCAGCATTTATCAACTTCGAATTAAGAACAGAGTCAATTTGAATAACAGGGCCGTCGCGCAGGTCGCAGTCGTTGCGCTGTTGATTCTCGGTTCGGGGCTTGCGGGGTATGCCGCAGGTTCATCGGTCGGGCGAGCGCCCCAGAGCAACGGGGGTGAGGGAGGCCTGAAGGTCCTCGCCACATTCCTCCCCCTGTATGACGATGCGAAAGACGTGCTGGGGGTGAAGGGGGAGGTCGACCTGTTGGTGCCGTTGGCGGTAGACGTACACGAGTTCGAGCCGACTCCGAGCGCAGTCTCCGCGGTCCAGAATGCCGATGTCCTTGTCTTCAACGGAGCAGGACTCGAGCCTTGGCTCCCAGCACTTGTGGCCGCTGCGGGAAACCCGAAGCTAATCCTGGTCAACTCGAGCGAGGGGATCCCGCTCATCAGGGTCCCTTCAGAGTTCCAGGAGGGCAATCGCACGGTCGACCCCCACGTATGGAACGACCCAGTCCTTGCCCAAATTCAGGTGAGGAACATCCTTGAAGGGCTGACTAGGGCGGACCAGGCCGACCGGCAGTACTTCACATCCAACGCGGACTCCCTGATCGGGAAGTTCCAGTACCTGGACCGGGAGATTAGGACGGGCACGTCTGACGTCGCGACCAGGACATTCGTCTCGTTCCATCTGGCCTTCGCGTATCTTGCCAGGGAGTACGGCCTCAACCAGGTGGCAATCGCGGGCCCCTTCGAGGGAGAGCCGACTCCCACTGAGATCTCCAACGCGGTCGCAGCCATCAACCAGAATCATCTGTGCGTGGCGTTCGCGGAGTCCCTGGAGAACCCGGCGCCGATGGAGGCGGTTGCGAGCCAGACGAGAGCGCACGTCTGGATACTCGACCCCATCGAGGGCCTCTCCGGGTCCGATTCGAACGCTGGCGCCACCTATCTGGCAAAGTTCCAGCTGGACATTTACTCACTGCTCCAGGCGCTGAACCAGGCGGACTGCTGATGCAAGAAGAGACTCCGCAACAGGAGGTCATAGTCAGCCTCAGCGACGTCGGCGTTGTCTTTGCTAACGGATTCGCGGCCCTTCAGGGAGTTTCACTAGAGGTCAACCGGAAGGACTTCTTGGGCCTGGTGGGGCCGAACGGGTCGGGCAAGACGACTATGATCGGCGCCATGCTCGGGCTGGTGAGGCCCACGACCGGGTCGGTGGAGGTCTTCGGGAAGCCGCTGTCTCCGGAGGCCCTCAGGAGGGTCGGCTACGTGCCCCAGAAGGCAATAGCATCAGACGTAAACTTCCCGTCCACAGTCTTTGAGACCGTCCTGATGGGGCGGGTCGCCAGGACTTCCCCGTTCAGGAGGTTTGGGAGAGAGGACAGGGAAGCTGTAGAGAGGACCCTGGAGCACTTGGGCATCCAGGAACTGAGGGACAGGAGGATCGGCGAGCTCTCCGGCGGGCAGTCGCAACGCGTCTTCCTCGCAAAGGCCCTGGTGGGCGACCCCGACCTCATGATTCTGGACGAGCCGACGAGCGGGGTCGACTCTCGGTCCTCGGCGGAGTTCTACGAGACTCTCGGGCACCTGAACAAGGACCATGGGATCACCGTAGTCCTTGCTTCGCACGACATCGGGGTTGTCACACGGTACTCCAACAGGGTCGCGTGCCTGAACGGCACCGTGTTCTTCCACGGCACGACTTCGGAGTTCGTGAAGAGCTCCGCGCTCTCGGAAGTCTATGGGTACCCGGTCGAAGTGGTGAGGCACGACGAGCATGCCTGACCTCCTTCAGCTCCTGGGGCAGGCATTCATCCAACGGGCGTTCGTTATCGCAGTCATCATAGCGGTCCTGACTTCGGTCCTCAGCGTCTTCGTGGTCCTCAAGCGCGTTTCGCTGTTGGGGGACGGCCTCGCCCACTCGTCCTACGGGGGATTGGCCCTGGGTCTCTACCTGGGCGTTCCTCCGGTTTGGGGCGGGGCCGTTGTCGCGGTCCTCGCCTCGCTGGGCATAACGAAGTCCCAGCGAACGCGGAGGATACCTCCCGATGCGGCGGTTGCGCTCTTCCTAGTGATGGGCCTCGGCTTCGGCACTGTGCTCATCAGCCTTTCTCACGCGTACGGGTTCAACCTCGAGAGCCTCCTCTTCGGGAGCATACTTCTGGTCACCAACACGCAGATCTACGTGGCTCTGGGGGTCCTCGCTGTTACGCTCGCGGTCTTGTCTCTGATCTTCAAGGAGCTTGTCTACGTGACGTTTGACGAGACCCAGGCGAGGGCCTCGGGCGTGAGGACCTGGGTCTACGACTACCTCTTCAGCGCCCTCGCGGGGATAAGCGTCATAGTCTCAGTGCCCGTCGTCGGCGTCCTGCTGATCGCGGCCCTCATCGTGCTGCCCGGCCTGACGAGCCTCCAGGTCAGCAGGTCCTTCAGACAGACCGTCTATCTCTCGGTGGCTGTGGGGGTCGCGAGCGTCGTCTTCGGGCTCTTCGGCTCAATAGTGCTCGACGTGGCCTCGGGAGCGATGATCGTGGTGGCAGCCCTCGGGGTCTTCCTAGCGGTCGGGGCGGGCAAGTGGCTCTTCGTGAACCTCCGCACTCCCGCCGAGGGCGCCCGAAGACAGCCCTAAGGGCGAGCCGGCCAAGCAGTCACAATAAGTGATTACTTGCCGTGAGCCAACTATAAAGAGCGGCCACCACCTAGAAGTGACAGATGACGACCAGGGTGGAGAGGGGACGCGAGGAGAGCCTAGGGGACGTCGACGGCGACCTCGAGGTCGAGGATGGGGCGGTGATAAGAGGCAGGGCGGGCGCAGGGGTGAAAGTGAGCGGGACTGTCAAGCTGGAGGGCGACGCGGAGATTGAGTGCGACCTAGAGTGCCTGGCGATGGAGTCTGAGGACGGGATGGTCAGGGCCAACGGGTCGCTGAGGGCCCACGGGTCGATAGAGGTCGACGACGCGCTCTACGTGAAGGGGGACCTCACAGCCTCAGAGGTCGAGGTCGGTGGGCGCGCTTCGGTGGGAGGCTCTTTGACTTCACCCGAGGTGAGCGTGGGAGGCTCCCTGGATGTGGCCGGGGCGTTCGACTCGGCGAGCGTCAGGGTCGGAGGGATGGTCTCTGCGCCCGGGATCGTATCCCTGGGTGACCTGGACGTTGGAGGCAAGGCGGAGATCGGCTCGGGAAGGGTCACTGGAGAGATCAAAGTAGGCGGAACCCTGCTGATGATCTCAAAGGTCGTCTTCGAAGAGTGCAAGGTCGGAGGACTGATCGAGGTGCAGGGCGACTGCGTCGGGGAGTCGATCAAGGTCGGCGGGAGACTAACGGCCAACGGCTCGATGAAATGCGAGGAGATCAAAGCAGGAGGGGAGGTAAGGATAGTAGGGGACTACGAAGGCGGAAGCATCCAGGTGGGAGGGAGGCTCGAGGTCGAGGGGAAGCTGACCCTTACGGAGGACCTCAGCGTGGGAGGGAAGGTCGAGGTGCGGGAAGACATGGTGGGGCACAGCCTGAGCGTCGGAGGCTCGTTCAAGGCGAAGAAAGCGGTACTATCAGGTGAAGTAGCAGTGGGCAGGGAGGTCGAGACCGCATTGGGTCTGAGGGCCCGCGCGATTTCCATGGGGAAGGGGTCGAGGGCAAAGGGGGCCCTGGTCGCTGACGAGGTGGAGCTTGAGAAGGGCTGCACGGTGGAAGACGTCTACGCGAAGGACTTCAGGGCGAAGAAGGTGTCAAGGATGGGAAGGGTCTTCGCGGAGAGTGTGGAGATCGAGGACGGGTGCACTGCAAAGGAGGTCAACTACACGAAGGAGCTCAGCCTCGGCAGGGCGGTCCGCCTGGACGTGCCCCCGAAGAAGGTGGACGCCCTGCCCGAGCCCCCAATCTGAGGCTGGTGAGGCCAAGGACGTCCCGTGGCGGAGAGAGGGGAGACGAGCCCGGCCAGACCTCCAAGAGGACCAAGCTGGACATCTACGCGGAGATACTGGAGGTCGTCAGGAGATATCCGGGCGGGGGAAGGATCACCAGGATCTCATACGCGGTCGGGGTCCCCATCGACAGGCTCAGGCTCATGATCCAGGAGCTCTGCGACTTTGGACTTGCCAGGGTCTCGCAGGAAGATGGAGAGACAAGATATGCGGCCTCACAGAGAGGCCTCGACTTCCTCGAGACGTACTGGAAGATGAACGGGTTCTTGGAGACTTTCAAGGAAGCTCCGACAAGAGGGCTCGCTGCGATAATGTTCACCGACGTGGTCGGCTACACTTCTCTGGCCCAGAAAGACGAGAAGAACGCCCTGAAGCTGAGGGGAGAACAACAGACGATCGTCAGGTCCCTCCTTCCGAGGTTCCACGGGAGGGAGGTCAAGACAATGGGGGACGCGTTCATGGTCGAGTTCGCGAGCGCCCTGGAGGCCAGTCTGTGCGCGGTCGAGATCCAGAAGGCGGTGAGGAGCAGGAATTCGAAGGCAGGGAAGAGCGGGCAGGTGATGCTGAGGATTGGGATTCATGTGGGGGACGTGGAGAGGGACGGGAGGGACATAGTCGGCGATGCGGTCAACATAGCGTCCAGGATACACACGGCGGCCGAGCCGGGAGGCATCTGCATCTCTCGCCAGGTCTTCGACCAAGTCTGGAACAAGCTGGAGAGCCACGTCACGGAGCTAGGCTTGACCGAGCTCAAGAACGTGGCAGGCGAGGTCGAGATATTCAGGATCGACCAGCCAGCCCGATGAAGTGGCAAGAAGAGGCGCCGGGGGTAGGATTCGAACCCACGCGACCCGAAGGTCACGGGCTTTCCCGTGCATTCTCAAGGCCCGCGCATTAACCACTCTGCCACCCCGGCGCAATCCGACGCGCTTCGGCGCGCCTGCCCCTTCATAAGCGCTAGAAGCCTTGGCGCCGAGACAGGTTGATAGAGGGGCCGAAGGCGGCGGGCAATAGTTTTCCTTGAAGGGCACACGGCTCAAGGTACACGCCCTGCTCAACTCCCTCGCGAGCAACCTGGCGGGCCCCTTCGTGGGCTACAACGAGACAGCCTCCGGAGCGAGCAACCTGCTGATCGGGTACGTGCAGGCGATCAGCACCCTCGCCTCTTCCGTCGCTCAGCTCCTTGGCGGAGGAGTCGCCGACAGATTCGGGAAGCGCATCTTGATGGCGACGCTCTTCAGCGTCTTCGTCGGGGCTCTTTGGGTCGGGACCGCGGGGATCTCCGACAACCTTGCTTTGGCTGTCTCCTGGACCGCGATAACCTTGGGCCTTGGTTTCTATCAGGCGGGATGGACTGCGTTCCTCGGCGAGGCTTCAGAAGGAGAGGGGAGGGGCTCTTTCCTCTCGACCTTCGCGAGGCTCTCGGGCATAGGGGCGCTTGCAGGGCTCCTGGTCGCGACCCCGATCGCGGCTGTGGACAACAAGTACGTGATCCTGGACCTGCTGTCTGGAGCCGTCTTCCTGGCCTCCGCGTTCGTACTGAAGGGCCAGAGGGAGCAGACGGTCGAGAAGGGAGAGATGACCGCCCCTGGTGTCTCGAGGCTGAGGCTCTACTACGGGGTGACGGCAGTCTACGGGCTCTTCTGGGGTTTCGCATGGCCACTCTTCACAATAACCACCGTCAAGATCGTGAACATGACCCTGCTCGAGTTCGCAGTGTCACAGGTCATCGCGGTCGCCTCTACCATCGCGTTCCAGCCACTGGTAGGGAGGCTGGTGGACAGCGACAAGCGGAAGTGGGTCTTCTGGGGGAGGATGGGACTGGTCGTCTACCCTCTAGCTTACATGGTGATCGGCGCCCCGTGGGAGCTCTACGTCCTGAACGTCTTCTCGGGCTTCACCAACGCCCTGCTCAACGTGGCCTTCGCGGCCTATCTCTTCGACATCTCGCCGACGGGGCAACGCGGCAGGAGGGGCGCGGAGTTCAACGTGGTCACGGGCGTGACCACGATGTTCGGCTCCCTTCTGTCCGCATACCTGCTCACTCTGGTGAGCTCAGGACTGGGCCTGTGGGAGTCGCTCGCCATCCTCTACGTAGTGTCTGCTGCCGGACGCGCCTTCGCGGCCCTGCTTCACCTCAGGCTGCCCGCAGGCGCGCTGGAGGCGGCAAAGGGCGGACGGGTCCAGGCCCCTCCGGCGACGCAGGTCGCGAATCGGTTATTACGCCCAGAGCGGCCTTGAGAGCCTGGATGCGAGCGGTCGTGAGGAAGGCAAGGCCTTCAGACAGGTCTGAGCTGATGAAGTTCATCCGGGGGATCTGGGGAGGGCACGACTACATCCCCCAGGTCTGGGACGACTGGCTCGGCGATAGGAAGGGAAGCATGTTTGTGGTGGAGGTCGGGGGAGTGCCCGTCGGGATGAACAGGTTTCGCATCCTCGAGGACGGGTCGGCGTGGTTCGAGGGGGTGAGGGTCCACCCAAAGTATCGGGGTCAGGGCCTGGCATCGCTGCTCGGGGAGAACTCCATGCGCCTGGCGAGGGCCAAGGGCGTGAAGACCTTCAGGCTGACGAGCGGTTCGAGGAACCACACGGCTCATAGGCAGATCGCAAGGATGAAGTTCAAGGAAGCGTCTAGGATCAGCGTGTACGAGGCCCCGAAGAGGAGGCTCGAGGGCGACCCGACGGTCAGGAGGGCCGAAGGAGGAGACGAGAAGAAGCTGGTGAGGCTGATCAGGGGCACCAAGGAGTTCAAGATGGGCTCGGGGGTCTTCTGGGACGGTTTCGCCGCTGCCTCCCTGACGCCTGGAGTGATCGGAGGGCTCGTTCGCGAAGGCGCAGTCTGGCACTCCGGGAAGGGAGTCGCGGTGACTCGGGTGGGCGGGGAAGGAGGGGAACAGTGGAGGCAGGTCTGCTTCGCAGGGGGCCCTCTCGCAGACTCCTCTCGGGTGGTAAGGCACGCGCTCTCCCTCGAGGGAAAGGTGCGCCCAAGAAGGAGGCTCGTGTACCTCGCTCAAGGAAGCCCCATAATCGGAGACCTCAGGCGGAGGGCCTTCACCCGGATGGGCTCGCTGATACTTTTCGAGAGAAGCGCCGCCAAGGGTTAAAACCATCGGCACGGCGGGGCTTCTATGGCCGAAGTAAGGAAGATCGCCGTCCTTGGAGCGGGGCTCATGGGGCACGGGATTGCCCAGGTCGCCGCACAGGTCGGCGGGTACGATGTCTCTCTGTTAGACGTCAAGCAGGAGTTCGTTGACAGGGGGATGCAGATGATCTCCGGTAGCGTAACGAAGTTCGTCGAGAAAGGCCGGCTCACGAAGGAGCAGGGAGAGGCCGCGATCTCAAGGATCCATCCTACGACTGACCTGGCCGCCGCACTGAAGGGGAGCCAGCTCGTCATCGAGGCAGCGACAGAGGACCCGAAGCTGAAGCTTGAGCTCTACAGGAACGTGGCCGCCCTCCTTCCCGAGGACGCAGTGATTGCGTCGAACACATCCTCGATCAGCATCACCCTGCTCGCTTCGGCGACGAAGAACCCGGCCAACGTCTGCGGGATGCACTTCTTCAACCCGCCTCAGCTCATGAGCCTGGTCGAGATCATAAAGGGAAAGAAGACCTCGGACGAGACCGTCAGCCTGGTGAGGAGCGTCTCCACCAAGATGGGCAAAGAGACGGTCCTTTGCAAGAAGGATTCGCCTGGATTCATCGTAAACAGGATGCTGGTGCCCGCGCTCAACGAGGCCATCTTCCTCGTTCAGGAAGGAGTTGCGGAGCCCGAAGACATCGACAAGGCAGTCAAGCTGGGACTGAACTGGCCCATGGGGCCGCTACAGCTGCTGGACTACGTAGGCCTCGACACGACGTTGAACATCACACAGGTGTTCATGGAGGAGTTCCAAGATTCGAAGTATCGTCCGCCGCCCCTCCTGAAGGAGATGGTCAGGGCGGGGATGCTGGGGCGCAAGAGCGGCAAGGGCTTCTACGAGTGGGGCTCGCCCGGCTCGTCTAAGACGAAATAAGCCTCTGCCTCAGTTCTTCCGAGAAGACGACCGCCAAGCCGCCCTTGCCCGTGAGAGCGTGCACGGTATGCCCGGTGCACAGCAACTCACCCTCAGGGAGCCTGTGGACTTCGTTTTCGAACTTCACCGACCTGTTTCCGACCTCAGACACGCGGGTCTTCACAAGTATCTCCTCGTCGAAGTGGGCGGACGCCCGGTAGTCCGCATGAGCCTGGACGACGGGGATCGCAAGTCCTTGCTTCTCCCAGTCGCCGTACGGCAGCCCGATGTCACGCATCAGGTTGACCCTCCCCACCTCCATCCAGACGAAGAACTTGCCGTAGTATACCACCTGCATCGTGTCGGTCTCCTCGAACCGGACTCTGAGTCGGGACTCGTGCCAGCTTCCCATGCTCATGCGGTGGTTCTTCTCGACTTTTAACGTGGGGTGCTCGCGAGGCCGGGGCATGGCGAGGCTCAGAGGTTTTCGCATGGACGACTACGAAGAGGTCAGGGGGGTCTGGGATAAGAGCGGTCTGAAGGCGAGCCGCGGTGACGGGAGGGAGGAGGTCAGGAAGAAGTTGAGGAGGGACCGCGAACTCTTCCTCGTCGCAGAAGAGGGAGGGAGGATCGTGGGGACAGTGCTGGGAGCCTGGGACGGGCGCAGAGGGTGGATCTACCACCTCGGCGTTCTTCCGGAGTACCAGCGGAGGGGAATCGCCAGGGAGCTTGTCACAGAGGTCGAGAAGAGGATGAGGAGGAAGGGGGTCTCGAAGGTCAACGCGGTCGTCTTCAGCTGGAACGGGGCGTCCCTGGCGTTCTTCGATGAGATGGGCTATGGGCACCACGAGGCTCTGACCCTCCACGGGAAGGTCCTCAGGGAAGACTCACTCGGACGGTTCGCGAAGGCTTCGAAGTAGGCGCTACGCTTTATTACAATCAGCCGGGGCGGAAGGGCCGTGCCGTACGAGACTCTGGTAGTTTCGAAGGAGGGGAGCCTGGGTGTCATAGCTCTCAACAGGCCGGAAGCTCTCAACGCGCTGAACACCAAGATGGTCACGGAGTTGATAGCCGCCCTCGAGGACTTCGACAAGGACGAGGAGGTCAGATGCCTTGTCATCACAGGGAGCGAGCGCGCATTTTCTGCCGGGGCCGACATCAAGGAGATGGCGGACATCACAGCCGTCCAGATGGCCATGACCGGGCACTTCTTCCCACTCTGGGACAAGGTCGGCAAGTACCCGAAGCCTATCGTGGGCGCCCTCAGCGGCTTCGTGCTCGGAGGAGGGCTTGAGCTGGCCATGAGCTGCGACGTGCTAATCGCGTCCGAGACCATACAGCTCGGGCAGCCTGAGATCGACATCGGTGTGATGCCGGGAGGAGGGGGGACCCAGAGGCTCACCCGCGCCGTCGGGAAGTACAAGGCGATGGAGATGGTCCTTTCAGGCCGCAGGATCGGGGCGGAGGACGCGAAGGCCCTGGGACTGGTCAGCAGGGTCGTGCCGAAGGAAGCCTACCTGACCGAGGCGAAGAAGGTAGCTGGCGAGATAGCGGCGAAGTCCCCGGTGGCCGTGAGGCTTGCGAAGATGGCGGTCAACAAGGCGTTCGAGATGGGGCTCAGCGACGGCCTGGACTTTGAGAGGGAGCTCTTCTACCTGCTTTTTGCCTCCGAGGACAAGAGAGAGGGGATGAAGGCGTTCCTGGAGAAGCGAAAGCCGGAATTCACTGGTCGATGAGTGTGGACTACCAGACGGTAAAGACGGAGGTCAGGAACGGGGTCCAGTGGATATCCCTCAACAGGCCCGACAAGCTCAACGCGTTCAACGAGCAGATGGGCACGGACCTCATGGAGGCGCTCAAGGAGGGAGAGAAGTCGGCTGAAGCGAGGTGCCTGGTCCTCACGGGCGAGGGGAGGGCCTTCTCGGTCGGTGAGGACCTCAACACGAATCGTGCGGCATACGACAGCGGCAAGCCGATGCTCTTGGGAGAGGTGCTGAAGCGAAAGTACAACCCGATAGTCCAGAGGATGAGGAAGATGGAGAAGCCCATCGTAGCAGGAATAAACGGGGTCGCCGCTGGCGCTGGCCTCGGGCTCGCCCTCGCCTGCGACCTGAGGGTCGCCTCCGAGAAGGCAACGTTCCACGAAGCTTTCATCAAGGTCGGGCTCGCGCCCGACTCCGGGACGAGCTTCTGGCTCACCAGGATCCTCGGGCTGGCAAAGGCAATGGAGGTCGGCCTCCTCGGAGAGCCGATCGACTCGAAGGTGGCGATGAACCTAGGGCTGGTTAACTGGGTCTTCCCGGAGGACAAGTTCGTAGAAGAGCTTGGGCGGATTGCAGAGCGGCTCGCAAGAGGGCCCACCCGGGCATTGGGGCTCACGAAGAGGGCGTTGAACCGCGCGATAGTGGTGGACATGGACTCGGCCCTCGAGTACGAAACCTACCTGCAGGACGTGGCCGGAAGGACGCGCGACCACGTCGAGGGAGTCAAGGCCTTCTTCGAGAAGAGAGAGCCCAGCTTCTCAGGGCAATAGGAGAGGGCCCGTGGACACAACGGGCGTCATGCGCCTCGCGCTCGACCTGGCGGGGCTGAAGGATGTGCCCGCAGACAGCGGCATCTGGGTGCCGGGACGTAGAATCAGAAAGGTGCTGTTCGCGATCGACGCGGGAGCCCCGGAGCTCCTACTCGCCAAACAGGAGGGCTACGACCTGTTAATCGCCCACCATCCGGTCGGCCCGGCCAGGCTTACCTTCTCCAAGGTTGTCCGTAGGCACGTGGACTTCATGCTCGACAAAACATGTGCCGAGACGCACTGCTGAGGATGCGACCTCCCAATTGGTGTCTAAGCTGGACTTTCGTGCCCATCCGGCGAACTACATGCATGAAGTGGACTTTGCGAGGAGACTTGGAATGCCGTTCATGAACATCCATCTTCCTATCGACCAGGTGACGAGGGACTTGCTGCTAAAGGCGATTTCGAGAGCGGAAGGCGGCTCAGTGGGGCGCATGGTCAAAGCACTCAGCGGAATCCCTGAATTCAAGAGCGCCAAGACGAAGATCGAAGTGAGGATGGGAGGGCCCGGTAGGCGGTTGGGAAACTGGGTACTGGTCTTCGCAGCGGGCACCAACGGCGGGTATCCGGTCGCAAAGGCATACTTCGAGCACGGGGTCGACACGGTTGTGTACCTCCACGTTGACTACGATGAGGTTCAGCGGCTAAAGAGAGAGTGCGAAGGGAACCTGGTCGTCCTGGGCCATATGGCTGGTGACTCGATCGGGATCAATGTCTTCCTGAGAGAGTTGGAGAAGCGTGGGATAGTTGTCGAAGCTCTGGGCGTAATCAGATAGCGTCGTTCACTAGACAGACTTCAAGGTCCCTTCGGGATTGGACGAGATGAGCGGGGCATTGGGGATATCTTTGATTCCCCTCACCGGGGAGAAGAGGACCCAGAGGAAGGCCAGCATCCCTCCGGCGACAGCTATCCCGATAGCAGTGTGATAGCCATAGAGCTGACCGAGTAGCCCACCTAGGAGTCCGCCGATAGGGAGGGTGCCCCAGACGAGGGTCCTCATGGTCGCGTTCATCCTCCCTTGAAGCTCGACTGAGACCAGAGCCTGCCGGAAGCTGACCTGGCCCACGTTGTAGACGACGCTGCCTAGGCTGGCGCCGAAGAAGGCCGGTACGAGCAAGAAGAAGGCGTTAGAGGACGACACGAAGTAGAGGGGAGTCTGGAGGAGGCTGAACACGAAGGCCGAGAGGATGACGGTGGTTCCCACGCCAATGTTCTTGGCGATTCTGGAAGCGACGATTGCCCCTAGAATCCCTCCGGCCGCTCCTATCGAGAAGATGACCCCCAGCTCGACTAGAGGAAGGCCCAGTTCCCGAATGAGATACGGGAAGAGGATTGCCCCCCAAGCGCTAGAGAACAGGTTTGCGGTGGCGGTGCTTCCTGCGATCGACCTTAGCCTGGCGTCCCCGAAGACTACGGCGAGGCCCTCCTTGATGTCCATCAAGGCGGAGCGCCCCTCTCTCATCGGAACCACCACCTCGGGCCTCCTGATTGAAGTGAGGAAAGCGGCGGAGCTGAAGTAGCCGATCACGTCCCCGACGATGGCGGCTGGGGCGGAAATCAGCGAAATCACCACCGTCGCGAGGGTTGGGCCAGTGGTCTGGGCGGAGGCAGCGCTTGCCTGAAGCTTGCTGTTAGCCTCGACGAGCTGACGGCGCTCTACCAGAGTCGGCAAATAGGACTGGTAGCATATCTCAAAGAAGACCGTGAGGATGCCTGTCGTCAACGCGACAGCGTAGAGGAGCTCCGCAGAGAGGCCTCCGAAAATCGCGGCGAGTGGGATCGCCAGGAGAATCACGGCCCGTCCCACGTCGGCGCCGATCATGGTCCTCTTCCTCCTCTTCCTGTCCGCCCAGACCCCAACCGGAAGCCCGAACACTAGAAAGGCAAGCGTCCCGAGGGCGGCGAGGATTCCGAACTGAATGGGCTGGAAGTTCAGGGTGTTGGTAGCGACGAATAGAATTGCAATTGGCGAGAACTGGCTCCCGAAGACGGAGATGGACTCCCCAATCCACAGTTTCATGAAATCATAGTGGTGGAAGAGAGAAGGAGCCCTGACAGTGGCCGGGTCAGCCTGGCTAGCCTGAGTCAATGCGTAGCGCCTTGGACTGTGTTCGCCAACTTCGTTTGGTCGATGAAGTGGCGGTATTATACTTGGCTCACTTTAGGTGACCACTTGTTGTGATGGTACTGGAGAGGGAAAGAACATTAAGACGGCAAGCCCGCGGAAAATCGTGGACCGGCAAGTAGTCGTCCTTGGCGCAGTGAGGACACCGATCGGGAAGTACGGAGGTATCCTGAAATCTGTCCGGCCGGACGACCTCGGCGCTCTCGCGATTAAAGATGTGGTGGGAAGGACAAAGATCGACCCGGCGTCTTTGGACGACGCGTACTTTGGATGCTCGAACCAGGGAGGCGAGGATAACAGGAACGTCGCAAGGATGGCCACCCTACTGGCCGGAATTCCCTACGATGTGCCTGCCGCGACTGTCAACAGGCTCTGCGGGTCAGGGCTTGAGGCTCTGAACTCAGGCGCCAGGGTGATTTGGTCCGGGGAAGGCAGGCTGGTTCTCACGGGCGGTGTCGAGAGCATGACCAGAGCGCCCCTAGTCGCCTTGAAGCCGGAGGTCGGCTACGGGAGGGGAGGAGTCTCACTTGTCGACTCAACGATAGGCTGGAGGTTCGTGAACTCGGCCTTTCCGGAAGAGTATCCTCCGATTTCAATGGGAGAGACGGCTGAGAACCTCGCGGAGAAGTATGGAGTCCCCCGCTCCGCGCAGGACGAGTTCGCCTTCAGGAGTCATAGGAAGGCGGTTGAGGCGACGTCTGCACAGAAGTTCAAACAGGAAATGACTCAGGTGAAGACCCTGGAGCATCCCGAGGGAATCGAGGCAGACGAGGGGCCCCGGAAGGACACTTCTATAGAGAAGCTTGCGGCTCTGAAACCGGTATTCAGACGCAACGGCACCGTAACTCCAGGAAATTCGTCAGGAATCAACGACGGGGCCGCGGCCTTGGTCTTGTCAGAGGAAGGCTACGCCAAAGAGAAAGGGCTCAGACCCATTGCAAGGGTCCTCGGTTCGGCAACCGCGGGGGTCCACCCATCCTACATGGGGATCGGGCCCGTCTACTCCACCAGAAAGCTCCTCTCCAGGCTGTCCATGTCGTTGGAGGAGTTCGGAATCATAGAACTTAACGAAGCCTTCGCTGCGCAAGTCTTGGCCTGCATGGCTGAGATGCCCGCGTTCGAGGAGGAGAAGATGAATCCCAACGGGGGTGCCATAGCTCTGGGGCACCCTCTGGGCTGCAGCGGCGCCAGGATCGCGACCACTCTCCTCCATGAGATGAGGAGGACGGGGACTAAGTACGGGCTTGCGACCATGTGCATAGGCGTCGGTCAGGGGATCTCGACGGCATTCGAGTTGGTCGGGTAAGAGTTATCTTCCGGGGAGAGAGCGAAAGCCAGAATGCAAGCAGAGGCACTTCCTCAGTTTCAGATGTTCATCGGCGGAAAGTGGGTCCCGTCGCGGTCGGGCCAGACGTACTCGGTCCTCAACCCTGCCCTGGGTAGCCAGCTGGCGGCTGTCTCCAAAGGCGGCGCCCAGGACGCGGACGCTGCCGTAGAGGCGGCGAAGGCGGCGTTCGAGGACCCGTCCTGGAGAACGATGGACCCCAGCAAGAGGGGGCGGATTCTGTACAAGATCGCGCAGTTGCTCAGGGAAGGCATGACCTATCTGGCCCAGACGGAGACCATGAACAACGGCAAGCCGCTAGGGCAGGCGAAAGGGGACGTCGCGATGTCGGCCAGGCACTTTGAGTACTTCGCGGGACTGGCGGACAAAGTCCAAGGAAGCACCATCCCAGTCCCGGGCAACAGGCTGGACTACACGGTCAAGGAGCCCCTCGGGGTCACGGCCCACATCGTCCCGTGGAACTACCCGCTGGTCATGGCGGCAAGGAGCATGGCTCCGGCTCTCGCGGCAGGCAACACGGTCGTCGCCAAGCCTGCCTCGCTCACACCCCTCACGCTACTGAAGTTCGCAGAAATCTGCAAGGCAGCAGGGGTCCCTGACGGAGTCGTCAATGTAGTCACGGGGGGCGGGGATGAGGTCGGAGGTGCTCTTGCGAAGAACCCGGACGTCAGGCTCGTGGCGGTCACAGGATCTGTCGAAACCGGGATGAAGGTGATGGAGCTCGCGTCCGGGAGCCTTTCAAGAGTGGTGTTGGAGTTAGGAGGGAAGAATCCGAACATCGTCTTCGGCGACGCGGACCTCTCAAAGGCGGCCAAGGGAGTCCTCAACGGGATCTTTACGAATGCGGGTCAGATGTGCTGGGCAGGTTCAAGGCTCCTGGTGGAGGAGAGCGTGAAGGACTCTTTCGTGTCGATGCTCGTCGAAGGGGCCCGCGCGATGAAGCTGGGCGACGGGCTCCAGCCAGAGACTGCCATGGGCCCTCTGGTCTCCGCGCAGCATCGTGAGAGGGTGTCAGGGTACGTCCAAACCGGGGTCTCGGAGGGAGCGAAGGTGGCAGTCGGTGGGTCGAAGCCCGACCTCCCAGGGCTAGGACAGGGGTTCTTCTTCAGCCCGACCATCCTGGATGAAGTCACTCAGGACATGAAGGTCGCGCGCGAGGAGATCTTTGGTCCGGTCCTCACCGTGACCGGATTCTCGGGGCAGGCGGACGCTGTGGAGAAGGCCAACGACGCCGAGTACGGCCTGTGGGCCGGCGTCTGGACCAAGGACCTGAGCAGGGCCCACAGGGTCGCCGGGAGCCTGGAGTCAGGCATTGTGACTGTCAACGAGGAGCCCATCACCTTCCCGCAGACTCCGTTCGGCGGGTTCAAGCGGAGCGGGAACAGCTCCGAGCAGGGGATGGACGCCATCAACTCCTACGTGAGGGTCAAGAACGTGTCCGTCAACCTGGACTAGTCAGCCCCTCCAGAGTTCTTCCTTTCTCCCGGCTTTCATGTTGGCGAACCTTGAGAGGTTGAAGAGGTAGGAGGAGAGTCGGTTGAAGAAGGGGACCAGTTCTGGGTTGACCCTCTCGGCCTCCGACGCCGCCACGATCCGCCGTTCGGCCCTCCTGCAGACCGTCCTTGCGGCCTGAATGGAGGCAGCCGTTGGCGTGCCGCCCGGCAGGATGAAGTTCCTCAGAGAAGGGAGTTTCGCGAGGAGGTCGTCAGTCATCCTCTCAATGGTCTGGGTGTCCGCCTCGGTGATCCTGCTGGCCTTGGTCTTGAGAGAAGGGCTCGCAGCGTCGGCGCCGGCGACGAACAGGAGCTTCTGGACGGTCTTGAGGGATGAGACGACCTCCCGGTCCTTCGCGGTCGAGATTGCGACCCCGATGAAGCTGCTCAGCTCGTCGATCGTGCCGTACGCCTCCACGAGCGGAGCGTCCTTCCGAACCCGCTTGGGCCCGAAGAGCGAGGTCTCTCCGCGGTCGCCCCTGCGCGTGTACATGCGGGTCGCTCCGCGAGCCGAGAATTATAAGAGATGCGGGAAGATTGGTGTCAAAGAATCTTACACATTGGTCGCATATTTTCCAGTAGGAAGGAATTTATCAGCAACTTAGAGCAAGATAGCGGCGAGTCACAAAACGTCGTTCGACTTCAAGGACAAGCACCTCTTCACCCCGCAGGAAGCGTCCAAGCTCCTCTCCGACATCAAGCCGAAGGTCAAGGAACTGATCGAGCGGAAGAAGGTCCTGAGCACGCTGCACCAGGAGATGGAGAGGTACAACCTACTTGGGTTCAAGACCGCCGAGGTCGCCGAGAAGGCGGCCCTGCTTGACGCGCTCGTCGAAGGCATGACCCAGAAGCTCGCGGAGCTCGAAGACCTGGGGGTCATAGTGAAGGACCTCGACTTTGGGCTCGTGGACTTCCCGGCTGAGAGGTACGGCGAGAACGTCCTGCTCTGCTGGAGGTACGGGGAGTCGTTGGTCTCATACTGGCACAAGCCCACTGAGGGGTACAACGGCCGTAGGTCCCTGAAGATCCAGCTCATTCAGCCCTAGCGGGCAAGGAGCCTCTCCGCGTTGCGCTGGAGCAGAAGATCCGAGACCCCGGGCTTGAGTCTAGGACGCAGGTTGGCGTCGAAGTCCTCCATCCACTCCTTCTGTCTCAGCATTGGGTAGTCGGTGCCGAACATGAAGCGGTCCTTCAGAATCCCGTTCAGGTAGGGAAGGACCCCGGAGGGGATGTACCTCGGCTTCCACCCAGATACGTCGATGAAGACGTTGGGGTTCCTCAGCGCGATGGCTATGGCAACGTCGGCCCAGGGCCAGCCCATGTGGGCCATCACGACCCTCAGGTCAGGGAAGCGCTGGCAGACCTCGTCGAGGAACTCGGGCTTGCTATACTTGATCTCGCAGTCCCCAAGGCCCGTGGTCCCGGTGTGGAAGAGGATCGGGGCCCCTACTTCCTGGCAGAGGTCGTAGATCGGGAACATCAGCCTTTCATCGTTTGGATACACAGAGTTGGCGCTGCTGTGGATCTTCAGTCCCCTCATAGCGAGGTCCTTGAAGGCCCGGCGGAGCTCTCTTACAGCGTCCCTGCCCGCGTTAGGGTCGACCCCAGCGAATGCGACGAGCTTCTCGCCCGACTTCCTCGCGAGAGCCGAGAGCTCGTCGTTGCGGATAGTGTAGTTCTTGAAGTTCTTGTTCTGGGTCGCGTGGGTGTCCTGTCCGAGGATTATGGCTTTCTCGACGCCGGCTGCCTCCATCTCCTCGAGCAGCTGCCCGGTGGTTCTGGGGAGCTTGGCCGTGTCGACTTTGAAGAAGTCGCATGCCTTCATGATCGGGCCGTTCTTCTTCATGAATTCCAGGGTCCAAGGATGGACGTGGCAGTCGAAGGGCACGGTTCTGCGCCGTTCGGGCGACAATCATTAAGTTTTTTTGCGCCCCCGATTGCCGGGCTCCCATGGAGGAACAGAAGGGGCTCTCGGAAGGGGACTTGGCGCCGGACATCTCGCTTCCAAGCACGTCGGGCGAAGCGGTCAGGCTGAGCGCCCTGAGAGGTAAGGAAGTGGTCCTCTACTTCTACCCCGAGGACGACACGCCGGGGTGCGTCAGGGAGGCGTGCGCCTTCAGGGACAACCTTCCGAAGTTCGAGGGGCTGGACGCGGTCATCCTTGGGGTGAGCAAGGACTCGCTCGAGTCTCACAAGAAGTTCACCGACAAGTACTCTCTCAACTTCACGCTCCTGAGCGACGTCGACCTGGTCGCGCACAAGCTCTATGACACCTGGAGGCTCAAGAACAACTACGGGAAGACCTACTGGGGCACAGAGAGGTCCACGTTCGTGATCGGTGCGGACGGAAGGATCAAGAAGATCTTCAGGCGCGTCAAGGTAGACGGACACGAGGCGGAGGTCCTGCAAGCAATCTCAGCGTAGGTCCGGGCCTGGTTGGGCTCGTTCTTCGCAGGGATAAAGTCCGGGACGGTCGCGGGGATTGTCTACGTAGCTGGGCTCGCCGCGTTCAATGTTGCGACCCTGGTCGCGTACAAGCCGGATGTGCTGGCTCAGATCTCAAAGTCCTTCCCGCAGACCTGCGTGGCAGGAGCCGGCGCCAACGCCACCAGCCTCGACGACTGCTACACGTCCGTGCTCTCCCTCTACGTACCATACGCGGCATTCCTGGGGTTCTTCGTGGTCCTGGCCTTTGCGGGCATCTTCGGCGCTGCCTACGACGGGCTGCCCGGGAGAAGGAGCTCCATCAAGTCAGCAGTAGTCGCGGTTCTCGTCGGGGCCGCCCTGCTCGTGCCGTTCAATCTGGCTCTCGTCTACCAAGGTCCGCCGGTCGACCTCGAGTTCGCTTTCTTCTACCCCGCATGGACCATCCTCTTCGGGCTGCTGATGGGGAGGTTCTACTCGAGGTACACGAGGAGAATAGAGTTCACCAGCGAAGACCCAGAGGCCATCAAGGTGCTCGTGGACGGGAAGGACTTTACAGGCAAGACGAGGACCATGGCCAACAACTCGGTCCACACTCTCAGGGCGGATGTCGCAGACGACGGCTCCTTCCGCGAGTGGGGGACCTCCGGAGGGGTCAAGCTGGAGGACCCAAGGTCGTTTGACACAGTCCTCGAGATAGAGGGCCACGGGAGGGTGGCGGCCATGGGCGGAAGGAAGCACTAAGGCAAACGACGAATGCGAGTTACCCTATCGCCTAAGGTTAAATACGGAACCCGCCGTCGCGCTCGACTAGATGCGCCTCTTTGCTGTCGAAGCCGAGGCAAACTGCGTCAGGACACATGAGCACGCACCCAGGTGCGACGGGGGCAGGCTAGTCTGCTATAGGTGCGGGCTGATCATGGGGGCCTGTTCGAGCCCAAGCCTGGGCAGTCTATTGGACTACTGAGGGCTGGTCCCGAAGAGCTGGACGAGCGGCCGGAAGCCGCGCTTGGCGTAGAATTTCATCGCTATCTCGTTCCGGGATGGGACCTCTCCGACTATGATCTCTGCGCCCATCTTCTTCAGGGCCCTGGAAGCCGCCTGGAGCATCTCTGCCCCGAGGGCCTTCCGTCTGAACTCTGGGAGGATGTAGAAGTCGGTGATCAGGCCCTCTCTGTGGGGCTTGTAGAAGATCCGCTCCCTGAGTTCGGCCCTGATGACCCCGACGACCTTCTCTCCGTCGGTGGCGACAAGCAGGAGGTCCTGGGGCGAGGTGAGTGACGAGGTAGCGTACTTCCGCGCTCTTGCCTTGGCGTCTGGGACTAGGGCGAAGAGTGGGTCGAACTCGTTGTTGAGCCGCTTGGTCCTGACGATCAGCTCTGCGACAGCCGGGACGTCCGACCTCCTGGCGCGCCTGACCTTCATGCTTCCCCGAGGTGAGGGTCGAGCGGATTTAGGCTTACGCAGGGGGCTCACGTATGACTCCGCTCCTTCTGAGTACCGCCATCGTCTGCCGGGCGCGGTCTATCGTGTCGGTCGCGCTCCGCAGCGACTCCTTCCAGGTCAGTTTCTTCCTGGCCTGACCGCCTTTGACCGCTGCTTGGCCAACGGTAGCAGCAACCCGAGGATAGACTTCCCATTCGACCATCGTAGGGAGGATGTGCGTCGAGTCGATTCCGCGTCTCCTGGCGAAGGCGGCGAGCTCGTTGGCGGCTGCGATGACCATCGCGTCCGTGATCGTCCTCGCCCTGACATCGAGGGCCCCGCGGAAGATGGCAGGGAAGAGGAGGCTGTTGTTGACCTGGTTGGGAAAGTCCGAGCGCCCCGTCGCGACTATCTCGACGCCAGCTGCGATGGCGTCTGAGGGGAGCATCTCCGGGACAGGGTTGGCCAGGAAGAAAGCGATCGCCCGTTTGTTCATGAGCGAGACGTCGGAGCGGCGGACGAGATGAGGTCCCTGCCCCGCGGCGGCCACGAGGACGTCAGCGCCTGCCAGCGCGTCGTCGACCCCGCCGGTCCTGCGGTCGCCGTTGGTGGTCAGGGCTATGTCGTACTTCCATCGGTTCCGCAGAGAAAGCTGGTCGACGTCCTCCCTCTCTAACTGTAGGATGCCCTTGGAGTCGAGGACGATGATGTCGTGAGGGTCGGCCCCGGCCTCGGTGAGGAGCCTGACCGCAGCAACGTTCGCCGCACCCGCTCCAAGAAGGACTATCCTTGACCCCCTCAGCTTCCTGTCCGTTAGCTCGAGGGCGTTGAAGAGGCCAGCCAGCACGACCCCCGCTGTTCCCTGCTGGTCGTCGTGCCATACGGGGACGGCCATCTTCCCCCTCAGCGTGTCCAGGACTTCGAAACACTTCGGAGACTCGATGTCCTCGAGGTTGATGCCTCCCACCGCAGGCTCGAGGGCCCTGGCGAACGCGATGAGCTCCTCCTCCGAGCCAGTCTGGACAGGAAGGGGGACTGCGTTGACGCCCCCGAGGTAGTTGTAGATCAGGGCCTTCCCTTCCATGACCGGGAGTGCGGCCACCGGCCCGATCTTCCCCAGCCCCAGGACCCGGCTTCCGTCGGTGAGGATTGCGACAGTGTTCCAGCGGCCCGTGTACTCGAAGGCGAGGTCGGGGTCCGAGGCGATGGCCCGAGAGACGGCGGCGACCCCAGGGGTGTACCAGATCGAGAAGTCGCTCAGCGACCGCACGGGGACGTTTGGAGCAGAGGTGACCTTTGCCCCGTAGAACTTGGAGAGCTTCAGGGCCTCTTTGGAGGGGTCTCCCACTCGCTTCCGCCTGGGCATAAGAAGCGCCGCAGGGCGGAGTTATTTGTGCTCTCTCAGTGGCCGGAGCGAGCGCCCCGTTCGATCAAGTCTGTTTGCCGGCGCCAGAGTCGGGGACGGCGAGCTTGACCGAGTTCAGGGCGAGGGAGTTACCGACGACGCTCACCGAGCTGAAAGCCATCGCTACGCCGGCCAGGATCGGGTTCAGGAACCCGGTGGCGGCCACCGGGACCAGCACGGCGTTGTAGGCGAAGGCCCAGAACAGGTTCTGCTTGATCTTGCGCATCGTGGCCCTGCTGAGCTTCAGGGCCCCCGCAACGCCGCTGAGGGAGTCCTTGATCAGGACGATGCCGGCTGTCTCGATCGCGACGTCGGTCCCGCTTCCTATTGCGATGCCCAGGTCTGCCTTGGCGAGCGCCGGTGCGTCGTTGATTCCGTCGCCCACCATTGCGACGACCCTCCCTTCCTGCTTGAGCTTGGCTATGGTCTCCGCCTTCTGACCAGGCAGGACCCCCGAGAGGACCTCCTCGATGCCAACCTGGGAACCTATGGAGCGGGCGGTCTTCTCATTGTCCCCCGTGACCATCATGACCCTGAGACCCATCCGTCTCAGAGCCGAGACAGTGGCGGCAGCGTCGGGCTTGACGGTGTCCGCGACGGCCAGAATGCCGGCGACCTTCCCGTTGATCACTACGAACATGGCGGTCTTCCCTGCCCCCTCAAGTTCAGAGGCTGACGTCTCTGCAAGCCCCGCCTCGACCCCGTCGTCCCGGAGGAGGGCCCTGTTACCCACGGAGACCCTGGCCTTGCCGACCGTCGCCCTGACCCCCTTTCCGGGCACTGCCTCGAATGAGGTCGGCCTCTCTATCCTGAGCTTGTGTGCCTTCGCGGATTCAATGAGGGCCCTTCCTATGGGGTGCTCCGAGCCCGACTCGGCTGAAGCTGCGAGCCCGAGGAGCTCCTCCTCGGTGACGTCGCCGACCGCTTCTGCGTCCGTCAGTTCGGGCCTCCCCAGCGTGAGGGTCCCGGTCTTGTCGAAGACCACAGTGTCGACCCCGTTCGCTCTCTCGAGTGTCTCTCCGCCCTTGATCAGGATTCCGTTCGAAGCCCCCTTTCCGGTCCCGACGACAAGCGCGGCCGGTGTGGCCAGTCCGAGGGCGCACGGACACGCGATGATCAGGACGGCGACGAAGGCGGTGAATCCCCGAAGAAGGCCGGCGCCCGTGAAGTACCAGGCCGCCATCGAGGCCACAGCCACGAAGACCACTAGAGGCACGAAGTAGGCCGATATCCGGTCGGCCAGTCGCTGGACGGGAGCCTGGCCAGCCTGGGCGTCCTCGACCAGCTTCACAATCTGAGCGAGGGCTGTGTCGCTCCCGACCTTAGTCGCCCTTATGGTCAGCAAGCCGGTGAGGTTGACGGTCCCGCCGAAGACCCCCTCCCCCTGCCTCTTGTCCACCGGCATACTTTCGCCGGTCAGCATCTTCTCATCGAGCGACCCAGAGCCGTCCACGATCTCCCCGTCGGTAGGAATGCTTTCACCAGGCTTCACCCTCACGAGGTCGCCGACGACTACCTCTTCGACAGGCACCTGCTTCTCCGTGGCGCCCGATACGACGGTGGCGGTCTTGGGCCTGAGGTCCAAGAGCCTCCTCACCGACTCTGAGGCCCTTCCCCTCATCGTGTTCTCGAGGACCTTGCCCAGTAAGATGAACCCGATGATTAACGCGGAAACGTCGAAGTACGTCCCGTCAGGCAGTAGCCCCGGCGCAAGGACGACGATCGCGCTGTAGAGCCAGGCCGCGCTCGTGCCTATCGCGGTGAGCGTGTCCATGTTGGCGGCTCGGGCCCTTATCGCGTGCCAAGCCCCGCGGTAGAACATCCAGCCCGCGACGAACTGGACGGGAGTGGCGAGGGCGAGGAGGACCAGCCCGTTCAGAGAGCCGAGGGGGAGAAATTGGAACCAAGTGAGCAGGAGCGTGGGCGTGCCGAGGGCGAAGCTGAGGATCGTCAGTTTCTTGAGGAGAGAGAGCTCCTCTCCCGGGGCGACGAAGGTCTGGAGGCAGGTGTCACTGCAGAAGTAGAAAGTGGACCCTCTCTGGACGGAGCTGAGGGCGTCGGGGCCCTCTTCGACATACATCCCGCAGATGGGGTCTTTGGCCATCGGAATCTGATGAACCCCGCGCTCAAACCCTCATATAATATGAGAGGAAGACGGCCCTTGGTTGGCAAAGGACCCTATATGTGGGATGTTCGTGGACGAATCCAAGGCGAGGTTCACCTCAGAGCACGACGGCGTCAAGTTCTACTTCTGTTCGCCTGGGTGTAAGAACACCTTCGACAAGGACCCGCACCGGTACGCGCACCACGCCTAGTTGGCTGGCACTCTCTCCCCCGCATAGACTCATCTTTATTTCCTGAGGCGCGCGGGGCAGGGTTCGAGCTGAGACCTTGGTAGACGCGAAGTATCAGGAGTATGTCAAGAGCAACCTGAACTCGTTCGCGAAGCAGATCATCGCCCTCGCATCTCAGAGGAGCGTCTCGGCGAGGAAGGAAGGAGTCGAGGAGTGCGCGGTCTTGGTCGAAAAGATGCTCAGTGAGATCGGAGCGACCACCAAGGTCCTGAAGCAGGAGGGGGTCGCACCTCTCGTTTACGGCGAAGTGAAGTCGACGAAATCCAAGAAGACGGTCTTGTTCTACAACCACTACGACGTCCAGCCAGAGGAGCCGCTCGAGCTCTGGAAGTCCCCTCCCTTCAAGCCTGAGATCAGGGACGGGAGGATATACGGGCGAGGAGTGTCGGACGACAAGGGAGAGCTCGTATCGAGGCTCAAGCTGGTCGAGTCGTATCTGAAGACGTCGGGAGAGCCTCCCTGCAACATCAAGTTCTGCTTCGAAGGCGAGGAGGAGACGGGCAGCGTGCACCTGGAGGAGTACATTTCGAAGAATAGCGAGCTCTTCAAGGCCGACGCGGTCGTGTGGGAGTTCGGGACCGTGGACCTCCAGGACCGCCCGAAGGTGATCCTCGGGGTCAAGGGGATGATCTACTTGGAGTTCGTGCTCAGCTCGCTCTCCCAGGACGCCCATAGCAGCTACGCCGCTGCGCTCCCCAGCGCCCCCTGGAGGCTGGTCAGGATGCTCAACCTGCTCAAGGACGAGAACGAGAGGGTCCTTGTGCCGGGCTGGTACGACGGGGTCGAGACCCTGTCTGAGGACGAGGTCGGGGTGCTGCAGAAGATGCCGTTCGAAGGTGAGGAGTTCAAGAAGACATACGGGGCCAAGGAATTCGTAGGGAAGATGACCGCGGACGTGGCCAAGAAAGCCCTCGTCCAGAGGCCGACCGGGAACATAGCCGGAATCTGGGCGGGGTACACAGGGCCAGGGTCCAAGACGGTCCTCCCCAAGGAGATACACGCCAAGATGGACTTCCGCCTGGTGCCGAACCAGGACCCGGCCGACCTGTGGAAGAAGATGAGGAAGTACATCGACGACAAGGGCTTCTCCGACGTCGAGATGCAGCTGGAGAGCATGGAGCCTGCGGCGAGGACTTCGTACAAGGACCCGTTCGCACAGGCCGCGATAAGGGCCGCGTCAAAGGTCTACGGCAAGGAGCCGGTGGTGGAGCTGAGCTCTCCCGGCACGGGCCCCCTCTATATCTTCACGAGGACCTATGGGATGCCTTCGGTGGACATCGGGGTCTCAGCTGAGGACAGCGCGATACATGCCCCCAACGAGAACTTGAGGCTGGACCTGCTCCACAAAGGGATCCTGTGGATCGCAGAGACGGTAGAACAGTTCGCGAATTAGCTACCAGTTGCTCAGGTTTCCTTCGAGGAGGCCGAGGCCCAGATGGACCTGGTCGATGTGTTTGGAGAGTTCTGCCCGGTCCTTCATGACCGCGTCGCAGTATGGACAGGAGATCTGGGTGGGCGAGACCAGCTCGGGGAGGCCGACGCTCTTGTTGAGGCCGCCGGCGACGAGAGCCTTCTGAGTGACCAATCCGACCAGCATGCCCTCTCTCGTGACGCCGAGCCTGCGCAGGCCCAGCTTGGTCATCTTTGCTATCGCGTCTCCGACCTTGGAGGACTCCTCGATGGACTGGATGGGGGAGCTCATCACTTGCTCAACGTCTACGACTGAGGCATCCGAGCCGACTGCCACGACCTTGTAGAGGATGTCGCGCTCTGTCACGACCCCGGCGGGGGACCCGTCGCGGACCACTATGGCCTCGGTGCTTCCGGCCTTCATCATGACCTTGGCAGCGGTCATGACCGAGTCTTCAACGCTCACTTTCGTGTAGGATGTGGAGGTGTACTTTGAGATTGGATCGTCGAGGGACTCTCGGAGGCCCACAGGATTCACACGCCTCTGCCTCTACTTAAGATGTTGCGGCTCAATTCATAAACCCGAGGAGCCGAACTAGCCGCGTGAAGGCAGCCGTCTTAGGGGCCGGCATGATGGGCTCGGTCGTGGCTCTCGACCTGTCCCGCTCTGGGGGCATAAGTGAAGTCGTGGTCGCCGACATCGACCCTTCGAAGCTCGAAGCCGTGAAGGCCCGTTCTAAAGGAGGAAGCCTGTCGACCCGAGTGCTCGACTTGAAGGACGTGGGCGGGGTCGCGAAGTTCCTGGGGGCGTTCGACGTCGCGGTGTCTGCCCTGCCCCACGGTGTCGTGCACTCTTCTGACCTGGCCGCGGTCAGGGCGGGGGCGAAGATGGTCAACATAGCCTTCGAGGACGAGCAGATGGAGCTGGGCGAGGCGGCACAGAAGTCTGGGGCGCTCTTGGTGCCGGGTTGCGGGGTCGCGCCGGGACTCGGCGGGATCTTGCTGGCGCGGGGCCTCGAAGAGCTCGGTGGAGGCGATGAAGGGCACATCATGGTGGGAGGGCTGCCGCAGAAGCCGGTCCCCCCGTTCGGGTACCGTCTTGTCTTCTCAATCGTAGGCCTGCTGAGGGAGTACATCGACGAAGCGAGGGTCTACAGGGAGGGGAAGTTGGTCAGGGTCAAGCCCTTCGACACGGTTGAGCCGGTCGAGTTCCCCGACCCCGTCGGAAGGCTCGAGGCCTTCTGCACAGACGGCCTCGCGTCACTAGTTTACACCATGAAGGGGATGAGGGTTCTCGACGAGAAGACACTGAGGTATCCGGGGCACGCTGAGCGGATGAACCTGTTCATCGAGTCGGGGTTCTTCTCGAAGGAGGCGGTCAAGTTCGGAGGGGCGAACCTCTCCCCGCTAGAGATGTCGTGGAGCGTGCTGGGAAAGAAGCTCTCGGAGGGCGACCCGAGAGACTTGACGGTCATGAGAGTCGAGGCCAAGTCGGGTGAGAAGTGGATGAGGTACGACATGGTCGACAGGTATGACGAGTCGACTGGAGTGACTTCGATGGGCAAGACGACGGGCTACACTGCCTCGATCGTAGCCCAGATGGTCGGTTCGGGCAAGTTGGAAGGGAGAGGAGTCGTGCCGCCCGAGACCCTGGTAAGGGGAGAGAGCGTCGGGCATCTGTTGGCGGAGTTGAGGCGGAGGGGCGTGCAGATCGAGACCACCCGGGGCTGAAGAGCGATTACCTGCGGACCCTTTCGAAGGAATCCGTAAGCTGTAGGCTGATGTGCTTGGTCTGGAGGAACTCCCTGAGGCCCTCCATGCCCGTCTCCCTCCCTACTCCGCTCTGCTTGTAGCCCCCGAAGGGGACCTCGGGGCCTGGGTTAAGGTGCCTGTTGACCCACAGAGTACCAGCCCTGACTCCTTGGGAGACCTTCATTGTCCTGACCAGGCTCTTCGACCAGATGTCGCCGGCGAGGCCGAACTTGGTGTCGTTGGCGATTGAGATCGCGTCTTCCTCGTCCCTGAAGGGGAGTACGCAGACGACCGGGCCGAAGATCTCCTCCTGGAAGATGCGCATGTGCCTTTCAACACCTTCGAAGACCGTGGGCTGGACGAAGAAGCCCTTTGCGTAGTCGCCTTCGACTATCCGGCTCCCACCCGAGGTCAGGCGTGCGCTGTCGTCCTGCCCGGACTGGATGTAGGAGAGGACGCGCTTCATCTGAGACTCTGAGATGATTGGTCCCATCTCGGTCTGGGGATCCATCCCGTTGCCGACCCTGATCGCCTCGGCCGCCCGCCTGTATTCCTTCATGAACGAATCGTAGATGGTGTCCTGGACGAGGAGTCGGGAGCCGGCATTGCAAGACTGCCCGGCGCTCCTGAAGATGGACCAGACTGCGCTCGGCAAAGCAGCTTCGAGGTTGGCGTCGTCGAAGACGATATCGGCGGACTTTCCGCCACACTCGAGGTTGACCTTCTTGAGGTTCGAGGAGGCGATCTCCATGATCTTCTTTCCAGTCTCAGTGGAGCCGGTGAAGGAGACCTTGTCGACGTGCGGGCTTCTCACAATCTCGGAACCGACGGACTCTCCTGGACCCGTTACCGCGTTGACGACGCCCGCGGGTATGCCCTCTATCGAGCTGAGGAGCTTCACAAATTCCATCGAGACCCCGGAGGTGTAGGTCGCGGGCTTGATCACGACCGTGCACCCGGCAGCAAGGGCAGGCCCCAGCTTCCACGAGAGCAAGGAGATGGGAGAGTTCCATGGGACAATGAGTCCGCAGACACCAACGGGTTCGTGCACGACCAGGCTGACGTCTGACCCCGTGTATCTTGGAACCCTGCCGACGATGTGCCTCGCGGCGGAGGCGTAGTATTCGAGGACATTGGCCGCGTTGGAGAGCTCCCCCCTTGAGTCTGCCAGAGGCTTGCCGGTCTCAAGGGTGAGGAGCACCGCGAGCGATTCGACCTCCCTCCTGAGGAGCTCCGAGATTTCTCTGATCGCCTTGGCCCTGTCGCCGGGCCGCTTAGAACTCCAGACCCCAGAGTCGAAGGCCTTCCTCGCCTCTTCGACCGCCTGGGCCGCGTCGTCCTGCGTCGACTGGGCAGCCTTGGAGACCGTGCGGCCGGTCGCCGGGTCGCTGGTGGAGAGGGTCCCCCCCTGGGACTCTAGCCAGCGGCCGCCGATGAAGTTAGAGTAGGTGCGGACCGCGTGTTTGGCCTGCATCTTGGCTCTCGAAGGCTCGAGTCGTTATAAAGTGTGTCGAGATGAGAGGGACTTCGAGCCAGAGATCGTGAAGCCTGATCTGTAGACTGCACCAGTAGCTTCCTCGATGGGCCCTACGTCCATTCTGAGCTCCACTGAGCCCCTGCCCAGCCAGACGTCGGAGACCCTCGAGTTGGACTTCAGTATTTCCACTGGCTCTTTGACCAAGGACTGGGTGTCACTGGTCCTGGGAAAGGACCTGAGGCCGTAGGTGGGGCCGAAGGCCGGGAGGTCCCCGGATGTGCCTGCTCTATCGACGTCTACCCTGACCGAGAGCAGCTTCTCAGAGCCCTTCACGCAGAACCCGGAGAAACTTCTCCCTGGACCAGCTGGGGAGAGGCCGGGGTTCAGAGGGTGAAGTTTGGTCAGGCGGATCTTGTCTGCGAGGCGCTTTTGGTATCCGTTCAGGAGGCCTCGGAGAAGAGACCACTCGGTCGTGACCCACATCACAGGGAAGAAGACCCCGGATGTGCCTGAGTGTCTTACTTTGACGCCGAGCGCAGCCTCCTGGTAGGTTGTCCTGTCCGGGTCAGTCCACACCATTGCAGACCTCCCCTCTGCGACTGAGATTATTTCGCAGGCGTATGCCATGCACTGGCCGTCCGCAACCTCGAACGGCTCAGGGATGAGGTCGCTCAGTTTGTTTCGGTCGCCACGGAAGTAGACCGTGACGTAGTCAGCGCCGTAGTGCCAGGGCCCTTTCTCAATCGCAGAAGTCTCTCCTGGGGTTAGTGGATGCTCGAGCAATCCTTCGTGTCGACATTCGCCAAAGGTAAAAAGGCTTCATGATTCGCTGGTCATCGTGAAGCTCTGCGCCTTCCGTCCCCGCTCTGAGCCTGGGGCAGAGACCTCTCTGGGTTCGGTAGAGGGCGGGAGTGTGTTTGAACTGGGTCGGGGGGTCAGCCTCGTCGAGGCTCTCGAATCAGGGATGGACGGTGCGACCAAGCTGGGTCGGGGTCGGCAGTTCTCACTTGGGGAAGTGGTATTGGGGCCCCCAGTTGGCAGACCTGGGAAGATTGTAGCCGCGATAGTGAACACCATAGGCATGCTCGGCGGCCCAGAGGTCAGGCTAGAGAGACCTAGGCTCGACATGAAGGCTCCCAACTCGGTGACAGGGCCCGGAGAGGCAATCGTCGCACCCGAGTCTGGCATCAGGCCGGAGGTTGAGCTGGCCGCCGTCATCGGCGAAAGGATTTCGCGCGTCAGCCCCGGAGAGGCGAGAAGGAGGATCCTCGGATACACCATCCTCAACGACGTGACCGCGCCGAAAGACTCGAAGGAGGACGCCTACGAGGCCTACAGGAGGGACCCCAGTACTGGAGTCATCTCCAGAAGAACCCTCAGGGGTCCGTTGTTCAGGTCTAAGAATCACGACACCTTCTGCCCCATAGGACCCTGGATAGTCACGCAGGATGAGTTTGGGGATCCTTTGGGCAAGGCGATGTCGACGAGTTTCGCAGGGAAGAAGGTCCAGGAAGGCAACACGTCTGAGTACATCTTCGGGCCGGCCGAGATTGCGTCGTACGTGAGTGGTTTCTTGACTCTGGAGCCGGGTGATGTGGTCTCGTGCGGGAGCGTCGGGTGGACCAGGGAGGCAATCGGGGACCTCGACCCGACCGAATACATACTTCCAATGGCCCTGGGGACGTTGGACCTGTCTATCGAAGGGATTGGAACGCTCACCAATCCGGTGGTCAGGGAGGAAGGACTTCTGGGAAAGCTAAAGTAGAGTCCGGGCGGTCGGATAGAAGTCGAAGGTAGGCGTTGGAGATTTGGGCGCGAAGAGCGGGAAGGAATTCATCCAGAGGCTTGACTCGACCAGGAGAGAGCTGTGGTATGGCAATGAGAGGGTTACGGGGGAGGTTTCGAAGCACAAGGCGTTCGCGAGCGTAGCAAAGTCTCTCGCTGCCCTTTACGACATGCAGGTCGACGAGGCGACGAGAGAGGAGATGACCTACGGGTCGCCTACCAGCGGAAAGAGGGTGGGCGCGAGCTTCCTGCAGCCGAAAAGTGTCGGAGACCTCGCTAAGAGGAGGGGAGCGATGAAGAGGTGGGCCGACTTTTCGGGGGGCATGCTTGGACGGACTGCCGACTACCTCAACAGCTCGATAATGGCTATGGCCGCCGCCTCGGACTTCTTCGGAGCCGCGGACGGGCGCGACTACGGCCAGAACATCAGGAACTACTACGAATTCATCAGGGAAAACGACCTCGTTCTGACCCACACCCTGATCAACCCTCAGAACAACAGGGGTGTTGGGCCTTCGAAGCAGGCCGACCCCTTCACGGCTGCCAGGGTGCTGGAAAAGAAGTCAGAGGGGGTGGTGATCAGGGGGGCAAGGATGCTCGCGACCCTGCCCATCGCGGACGAGATCATGGTCTTCCCTTCGACGGTGGTGAGGTCGGGCCAGGACGACATGCCGTACTCCATCGCGTTCGCCCTGCCCGTCAGCGCAAGAGGCCTGAAGTTCATTTGCAGGGAGTCGTTCGCTGCCGAGTCGAAGTACGACCATCCACTCGCAGCCAGGTTCGACGAGCAGGATGCGGTCGTAGTCTTCGACGACGTGCTCGTGCCGTGGGACAGGGTCTTCATCCTCGAGGACCCTGAGAAGGCTAACAAGGTCAGCGAGGCCACCGACGCGATCGTCTTCATGGCCCATCAGGCGACCGTACGAGAGGTCGCGAAGGCGGAGTTCGTGGCGGGACTCGTCTCCCTTGTCGCCGAGACGATCGGGGCAGATCAGTTCCCACACGTCCAAGAGAAGGTGGCCGATGTCCTCATCACGGTGGAATCCATGAAAGCGCTCTTGAACTGGAGCGAAGCGAACGCCAAACAGAACAAGTGGGGCCTGCTCACCCCAGACTACGTGCCAATCAACACTGCCAGGAACCTCTGGCCGCGCGTTGCGCCGAACCTCGCGGTGGTCATAAAGCAGATAGGAGCCAGCGGGCTGATGGCCATCCCGCCCGAGGAGGTCCTGAAGTCCGACGTCAGGCCGGATGTAGACAGGTACTATCAGGCAAAGCTCGCTGATGCGGAGGAGAGGATCCGGCTCTTCAAGCTGGCCTGGGACGTCGCCGGGAGCTCGTTCGGCGGAAGGCAAGAGCTCTATGAGAGGTTCTTCTTCGGCGACCCGGTGAGGATGGCCAGCGCCTACTACAACTGGTACGACCGCGAGCCGTACAAACAGAGGGTCAGGGACCTGCTCCACAGGAAGGATTGACTTTGACGGAGAGTCCGGGGTTCGAGATCGTCAAGGCGGGGCACATAGAATTCCTGGTTACCGACCTGGATAGGGCGAGGAGGTTCTACGCAGAGGCGCTCGGGTTCGTGGTGACTGAGGAGGACAGCACTCGAATCTACTTGAGGGGTCTGGAGGACAGGCGTCATCACTCGCTCCTCCTCACAAAGTCGGAGGCCCCTGGAGTGGGACACCTTGCGTTCAGGATCTCGGAGGAGGGAGGGCTGGAAGCGATCGAGAGGCTGGCGAAGTCGAAGGGTGGGAGCACTGCTTGGGTGTCTGAGGGAGAGGAGAAGGGGCAGGGCAGGGCAGTGCTGGTGGAGGACCAGTTCGGGTTCCCGGTGGAGTTCTACTCAAAGATGGATGAAGTCGAATGGAAGCTGCAGAAGT
This sequence comes from archaeon, assembly GCA_016432545.1. Taxonomy (NCBI): domain Archaea; species archaeon. The sequence goes on along the minus strand of CP066694.1, from coordinate 61,740 downwards.
ACACAGACTACCGTGGTGCCAAGGTGATGAGGCTGGACCACTTCAACATAATGCTTCCAGACGTGGCATCGGCCTACGAATGGTACACGGAGTCGCTCGGCTTCGGTTGCACTGAAACGACCGAGACTGAAGGACCGCAGCCTGAGATGTGGGCCGCCTGGCTGAGAAGGAAGCACACCTGCCACGACCTCGCGCTCACGACTGGAAATGGACCGAGGGTGCACCACGCCGGGTTCACAGTGCCGGACAGGGCCGCGATCATGGACTGCGCAGACCTGCTCGCGTCGGCGGGGTATCTCGAGAGCATGGAGAGAGGCCCTGGGAGACATGGCGTATCGAACGCCTTCTTCCTCTACCTTAGGGACCCTGACGGGAACCGCATAGAGCTGTACACGGGCGACTATCTCAGCGCAGACCCGGACTGGAAGCCGGTCCGATGGAAGCTCAACGACCCCCAGAGGCAGACCTTCTGGGGAGCGCCCACCCCAGCCAGTTGGTTCAACGATGCGATGCTTGTCAGGTCGCGTAGGAGCGGTCGGTTCGCGGAGCTGAGCTCTCCAAAGATCCAGGACAGGCCCGACTACCTGATGTCGGCCCGCTGAAGGCTACCAGACGATGTCCGAGGGCGGGGCCGGATACTCGGTCTTCTCAGTCGTGGTGTACAGTTGCGTATAGTAGACCAGCGGCCTCTTCGAATTTAGCGACTTTGCGTCGACCACCTCCCCTACGATGATCGAGTGGTCGCCACCATCGTAGACCTGCCACCTCCGGCACTCGATTGACGCGCGCGCGCCGTCAATTATCGGAGAGCCTGCCTTTCCGCTGGTGAACTTGAGGCCCTGGAACCGGTCCTCCAGCTCCACGCGACCGGCGAACCTGTCGGAGACCGACTTCTGGTCGTCCGCGAGGAAGTTGACTGCGAACGCTTCGGCGCCCCGGAACAAGTCGTGGAGGGCGGAGCCCTTCGCAATTGAGATGAGCACCAGTGGAGGGTCGAGTGAAACGCTCGTGAAAGAGGAGACCGTGATTCCTTTAGGCCCGTCCGCGGATAGGGTGGTAACGACCGTAACGCCCTGCGGGTAGATCCGCATCGCGCGCTTCAACCCGTCCTGCAGAGGATCGACAGACTTCAACCGGTGGCTCCTTCATCGAGCCTCGAACCTGTTAAAAGATTGTTCGGACGGCGTCGAAGGGGATGGCGCGGGGGTTCGGTATGGCGATTCGCGTGAGGCTCTCGGAGACCGATGCCCTCGGCGTGGTCTACTATGGCCAGTACTTCTCCTACTTTGACCTGGCCAGGCTCGAGATGCTGAGGAAGGCCGGGATAACCCTCGAGTTCCTCCGGAGGCGCAAGCTCGGGTTCGTGGCTGCGAAGGCGGCGTGCCGGTACCTCTCGTCCCTGAAATTCGACGACAAGTTCACAGTGCGTGTGGAGGTGGCCCGCCTGGGAAACGCAAGCGTCGAATACAGGCACACGATTACCAAGGGGAGGAAGAGGATCGCCGAGGGGGAGGTGACCGACGTCATGGTCAAGGATGTTGGAGGAGCGGCCAAGATTCCCGAGGACATCAGGAAGCGTCTGCTGAGGTTCGGATGACGATGTTCCCTAGACCAGGCTGATGACTAGGTAGGACGCGGCCGCGACGATTGCTGCAGCAGGGATCGTGATGATCCATGCCCACACAATACGCCTCGCGATTCCCCACTTCACCATAGACGCACCCATGGTCGCTCCAGACCCGATGACTCCTCCGCTGACAACGTGAGTGGTGCTGACGGGTATTTGGTAGATTGTCGACGCTATGATGGTTGCCGCAGACGCAGTCTCGATCGAGAATCCGTGGACGGGGTCCAGCTTGGTCATCCTGAATCCTAGGGTCCTGATGATCCGCCAGCCCCCGAAGAGGGTCCCGAGAGCGATGGAGGATGCAGCAAGGACGGCCACGACGAACGGGACCTCGAAGGTGCCGATCCACCCGACGGAGAAGAGCAGTGCTGTCACCACTCCCATGGTCTTCTGGGCGTCGTTGCTTCCGTGGCTCAAGCTCACGAGGGCGGACGAGACCAGTTGCAGCCTGCGGAAGTACCTGTTTACGACCGCGAGGGGCCTCTTGAAGAAGACTCTGATCAACAAGGACATCAGCCCGAACGCAAGCAAGAAACCGACCAGAGGGGACACGACCATGAATGTGAGGACCTTCTGGAGCCCGGCCCAGACCAGAGACCCAGTGCCCGCCTTCATGACTGCAGAACCGACCAATCCTCCGATGAGTGCATGAGATGAGCTGGAGGGAAGGCCAAGGTACCAGGTGAAGAGGTCCCAGGTGATCGCCCCAATTAAGGCGGAGAGGATGAGGTTGGGACCCACGACGCTCGAGCTGATTATCCCCTTCCCGACAGTCGTCGCCACCCCGACCCCGAGGACTCCGAAGGCGATGAAGTTGAAGACGGCCGCCATTGAGACCGCAGCCCAAGGCGGAAGGACTCTAGTGGAGATGACCGTCGAGACGGAGTTGGCTGCATCGTGAAAGCCGTTGATGAAATCGAAGGAGTAGGCCACTAGGATTATTCCGAAGACGTAGAGCGTCTGGGCGTCCATTGGCCCCACCTAGGTGTGCTTGATCAGGATGTCGCGAAGGACGAAGCTCAGATCCTCGCAGCGGTCGGTCACTGTCTCGAGGTGCTCGTATATCTCCTTCAGCTTCAAGATGCTGATCACGTCCGGGCTCTTGAACAGGGAGGCTACGGCGTCGTTAAGAAGGGCGTCTGCCTCGTTTTCGAGCCTGTCCACCTCGATGCACCGCTTGTCTATCTCCGTCTTGTCGAGCTTCCTCATCGAGATGAAGGCCTGGTGTATCTCCTCGACGGAGGCCCTGACTATCCCTGCGAACCTCATCATAGACTCGGTAGGGCCTGCAATCTCGTAGAGAATCAGCCTGTTCATGACGGCGTACATGTAGTCGAGGACGTCGTCATAGAGCGATGCCAGCTTCGTGAGGTCCTCCTGGTCGATCGGCGTGATGAAGCTCCTGTTGACGCGCTCGTAGATCTGGTGGACTATCTCGTCGCCCTTGTGCTCAATCTCCTTGAATTCCTTCCTCCTTTCCTCCATCCTGTCGAAGGAACGGACGGCCTCCTCAAGCTTCTTGGACCCTTCGAGGACGTTGGCCGATTCTTCGGACAGCAGGTCGAAGAAGGCCTTGTCCTGCGGGATAATCCATTCCTTGAAGCCCATGTAAGGTTCGTCGAGTTCGGCGTCGTAATATCCTTTCCCGGCGTACATGCCTAGGTCTCGGCCTACCTCAGGACGAAGGTCCTTCGACCGCAGACTGGAGGCGCTGCGCGAGAGACCTGATTCTGTCGGCCGATGGTCCAAGCTCGGGTCTGTTCGAAGCAGCCAGCTCCTCGACGTAGGTGACGAAGCTCTCGACCTCGTCGGTCATGCCCTCAAGGTTCTTGGGTGCCCGCATGGATGGGCCGAAGGCGACCTCGATCTCGACGCGTGCCTTTCCTGTCAGCTCGTACCTTCCATCGTCCCTAGGCTTGACGAGGCCTTCTTGCTTGAGGCTCTTGAGGAGGGGGTAGATGGACCCAGGAGAAGGACGCCACCAGCCCCTGGTCATCGCTTCAATCCCGTCCATGAGCTCTACCCCGTTCTTGGGCGAGGACGAGAGGAGAGACATGATCATCATGCGGAGCCCCCGCTTCCTGTGCATGGCGAAACGAAAGGACCACACGTTGGGTCATTCGGATATTCGATATTTATCCTTGGGGGATGGGTGAGAAGCAATATCGTTTTTCCGATATTCTTAAGAATCCCCGTCCGGCATGGCACGACCAGGAGGCGAGAAATACGCAAGAGACTACCAAGTTCGAGCTCAGTCCCAGGTCGAGAAGGGCACTCATTCCCCTCTTCGGAGCGTTCATTGCATTCGTCCTGTTAATCTTCATCGCGGCGATAGTTGTGAACGCGCTCTATCCAACAGCAGGCTTCGGGTACGTCGGAGGAATGCGGTACCCATACTTCTTCCCATTCGGGTTCTTCTTCTTCGTGTTCTTCATCTTCCTGATCGCTAGATTCGCTTTCTTCCCGTGGGGATGGGGGTACCGGAGTGGACGCTGGCACCACCGAGACGAGGCCGGTGAGATCCTCAGGGAGAGGTACGCGAGGGGCGAAATCACGAAGGACCAGTTCGAACAGATGTCGAAGGACCTGGAACAGCATCACTAATCCAGGTCTCCCTTCTGTTTTTCACTTGCGCTAAGGTGATTTCCTTATTTCGCCGAGTGTGCGCCCTTCCTGTATTGGCCAAGGTCAAAGTCAGGAGGGCTAGGAGAGGAGACTCGGAACAATTCTTGAGCCTTCTTGGAGAGCTGGCCAGGTTCGAGAAGCTCGAGCCGCCGTCGGAAGAGGCGAAGTCGAGGATCCTTCGGGACGTTTTCGACAAGGACAAACTGAGGCTGGTCATCGCCGAAGTGGGAGAAGAGCCAGTTGGCTACGCGCTGTACTTTTACACATACTCGTCGTTCCTCGCGAGACCTACCTTGTACCTAGAGGACCTCTACGTCAAGGAGGGGCACAGGAGAGAGGGGGCCGGGATGGCCCTCTTTTCGTGGTGTGCCAGGGAAGCCTTGGCCGAGAGGTGCGGACGGATGGAGTGGGCTGTCCTCCGATGGAACCAGAAGGCGGCGAAGTTCTATGAGAGCCTTGGAGCCAGAAAGCTCGATGAATGGGAGGTCTTCAGGCTGGATGAAGAGAGGCTAGGTGCTCTGGTGAGACGAAGCGACTGACACTACCTGAAGCTTTATTTATTCTTCCAGCTCCAGATTGCGCACGAACAGGCAATCAGTTGCGAAGCGCTTAGCCACTCTCGTCCTAATCGGGGCGTTTGCTGCCCTCGCGGTGGCTCCCGCATTCACCTTCGCAGCGTCCAGCAGCGCGATTGTGGCCTCTTCGAGACTGAGGAATGTCTCGTGCCCGACAAACAGCTGCAGCACCAACTGGAGCGGATACGCGGTTACCTCAGGAGCGGGGACCGTTACGTTCGTGAAGGGGTCTTGGACAGTGCCAACGGCCACTTGCGATAGCAACACAGCCTATTCCTCGTTCTGGGTGGGGATCGACGGGTACAACTCAGGAACAGTCGAGCAGACAGGCACGGACTCGGACTGCTCCAGCGGTAGTCCCAGGTACTACGCTTGGTACGAATTCTACCCCAGACCTTCGTTCATCATCAGCGGCTTGACGGTCAGCGCGGGCGACCAGATCACAGCGCAAGTACAGTACAACGGGTTGAAGTTTGTGACAACGATCACTGACACCACAACGGGTCAGAGCTCGAGCACTTCAGCAAGGGTGAACTCCGCCCAGAGGTCCTCGGCGGAATGGGTCGCAGAAGCACCATCGAGCAGCGGCGGCGTCCTCCCGTTGGCCAACTTCGGGACTGTCTCCTTCGGCTCCACCAATCAGGCAACGATTTCGGGTGTGACGAAGAACATCGGAGCCTTCTCAACAGTGTGGCAGATAACCATGGTCACGAGCGGGGGCGTTGTGAAGGCATTGCCGTCATCGCTGGCCACCGACCAGTCGACTTTCTCTGTCACTTGGAAGTCCGCCGGCCCCTAGCCGACGACGTAGCTCCTGGTAGACTGAGTCTTCAGCCGTACAAATATAGTCCCCGAGAGCCCCCCTAGAGAGTCGTACATGGACCGGGTCCTGCTCTTCGAGGAGGCCCTAGGGGCCGACAAGTTCCGCCTTGGCGGCAAAGGGTACGGCCTAGTCCAAATGACCTCGATCGGGCTCCCTGTTCCCCCGGGATTCACGATCACCACAGAGGTCTGCAAGGAGTACTACTCTAGCGGTTCCAAGCTCCCCCGTGGCTTGATGGACGAGGTCGCGGCCAAGGTGAAGGAGGTCGAGGCGCGCACGGGCAAGAGGTTCGGGGCCCATCAAGAGACCCTGCTCTTCTCTGTCAGGTCGGGAGCACCCTTCTCGATGCCGGGGATGATGGACACGATCCTCAATCTCGGGCTGAACGACGAGGCGGTGGAGTGGCTCGCAAAGGCAACCGGGAACGAAAGCTTCGCATACGACTCCTACCGCCGGCTCATCCAGATGTTCGGGAAGGTGGCCATGGGAGCTGAAGGAGAGAGCTTCGAACGCGAGCTGTCCAGTAGGAAGAGCGAGGCAGGAGTCAAGACGGACATCGAACTACAGCCTGCGGCCCTGATGGGGCTTGTCTCGAGGTTCAAGGAAATGGTGAAGGAGCAGACTGGCGTGGACTTCCCGCAGGACCCGTACGTTCAGCTCCAGATGGCGATCGAGGCGGTGCTAAAGTCATGGAACAACGGGAGGGCGAAGGAGTACAGAAAGTACTACGGGATCGCAGAGGACATCGGGACTGCGGTGAACGTGCAGTCGATGGTCTTCGGGAATCTCGGGCCGGACTCCGGCTCCGGGGTCGGTTTCACGAGGAACCCCTCGACCGGGGAGAAGGCGCTCTTCGGCGAATACCTGCCCAACTCCCAGGGGGAGGACGTGGTGGCGGGAGTCAGGACCCCGGTCGGAATCGCAGAGATTGAAGGCAGGCTCGTCGACCGCCTGAAGGAACTCGCGAGGCTACTCGAGTCGCACTTCAAAGACTTGCAGGACTTCGAGTTCACGGTCGAAGCCGGGAGGCTCTATCTACTTCAGACCAGGAACGGCAAGAGGACGGCCCAGGCTGCGGTCAAGGTGGCTGTGGACATGGCTGAGGAGGGCCTGATCAGCAGAGAGGAGGCACTTGGAAGGGTGGAGCCTGCTATGTTAGACGCGCTGCTGCACAGGCGCCTGGACCCGACAGAGAACGACGTACCCGTCGCCAAAGGACTCAACGCATCTCCCGGGGCGGCCTTCGGGAGGGCGGTCTTCGACACGGACGAGGCAGCCGCGACCGGAGGGGGTGAGAAGGTGATCTTGGTCAGGCCCGAGACGACGCCTGAGGACATCAAGGGCATGATAGCCGCGCAGGGGGTCCTGACCGCGCGCGGAGGCATGACGTCACACGCAGCGGTCGTCGCCAGAGGGATGGGGAAGCCTGCCGTTGTTGGCTGCTCGGAGATCGAGATCTCCTCCGACGGGCAGTCATTCTCGACAAAGTCGGGGGAGAAGGTGGTCAAGGGCGAGACGATAACGATCGACGGGACAACTGGGGCGGTCTATAGGGGAGAAATCAGGACGGTGGAGCCGGAGCTCTCTCCCGAGTTCGGGAGGCTCCTCTCGATGGCGGACGAGGTCAGAAGGCTCAGGGTCTGGGCGAATGCCGACACGCCCGAGGGGGCGAAGAGGGCCAGGGAGTTCGGCGCGGAAGGCATCGGGCTCTGCAGGACTGAGAGGATGTTCAACGCGCCCGAGAGGCTCCCGATAGTCAGGGAGATGATCATGAGCAAGGACGAAGCAGAGAGGAGGAGGCACCTCTACAGGCTCTTCCCCTTCCAGCTCTCCGACTTCCGGGGGATCTTCTCCGCGATGGCGAAGAAGCCGGTGGTGGTCAGACTCCTAGACCTGCCTCTGCACGAGTTCCTCCCCTCCGTCGACGAGCTGCTGGTGGAGGCGGAGAAGATGAAGGAGGAGGGCGCGTCGAGAGAGAGGATGGCCGAGCTGACCAGGGTCCTCAACAGGGTCAGCCAGCTCGCAGAGCACAACCCGATGCTCGGGCACCGAGGGTGCAGGCTCGCGGTCACCTACCCGGAGATATACGAGATGCAGACGAAGGCGATAGTCCAGGCTACCATGGAGGTAGCAGAGGAGGAAAGAGAATCTGCCAAGGTGAAGGTCATGATACCACTGGTGGCCCACGCGGGCGAGCTCAGGTTCCTCAGAGGGGTCGTCGAAAGGGCCGCCGAGGAGGTCTTCAGGGAAAGGGGGAAGCGGGTCGAGTTCCAGATAGGCACGATGATCGAGACCCCAAGGGCGGCCCTCACGGCCGGGGAGATCGCGGAAACTTCGGACTTCTTCTCGTTCGGCACCAATGACCTGACTCAGACCACCTTCGGCTTTAGCAGGGACGACGTCGAGGCGAAGTTCATCCCCAAGTACCTGGAGATGGGCATCTTGACCAGCAGCCCCTTCGATTCGGTGGACAGGGCGGGTGTCGGCAGGCTCGTCAAGATGGCGGTCGAGGCGGGCAGAAAGGCCCGCCCGGGCCTTGAAGTGGGGATCTGCGGTGAGCACGGCGGCGACCCCAAGAGCATAGAGTTCTTCCACGACGTAGGGCTCGACTACGTGAGCTGTTCCGCCTTCAGGGTCCCGATCGCAAGGCTCGCAGCGGCTCACGCGGCCATGGGGAAGGCGGCTTTGGCGTCTACGGTCTAGCGCTGTAGGCCGACATCGCGAAGGAAGCGGCGGTTGGTCTCTACCACCTGCTTCAGCGCGTTGTCCCAGCCTTTCCGCTCTGTCGGAGTCTTCTTGACAATGTACTTCAAGACGTTGGCCAGGTCGTCCAGGTCCGCGGCGGCGACGCCGGCCTTGTCCACGACGTTGACCCATTCAGGCCTCCGCATGTCGAAAGCGTACCCGTTCTTTCGGAGGAAGGTCAGGCCAGCAACGAGTGCGGTTCGCTTGTTGCCAGCTTTGAAGTGCTGGCCGCTCGCGATTCTGAAGACAAGGAGAGAGGCTTTCTCTGGGACGGCTTCTTCGAAGTCCTGGTTCGTGGCCCTGGACTCCACGTCCCCCAGTAGGGTCGCCAGGGCGTCGCTGTCGGGCTGAGAAATTTCGTGTGGCTCGTTGGTGATGGAGACTACTTCCTTGTTGATCGAGACGACAACTTGGAGGTCCATGTGATGGACCTTGCGGGGGGCCACGGCCCCTCGAACGGGACACTCAGATATAACCGATTGAGAGGGTCGTACTCAGACTATGCGGGCAGGCCCGCCTGTGCTTAGGCCCAGATTCCCAGGATTGCGCCCATCACCACGAAGATGACGAGCTGGTGTGCGGCGTCGATGCCGAAGAGCTTGACAGGGCGGTCCTCGAAGATGTAGGAGGTGAAGTGGATGGTGAAAGAGAAGGCGAGCCAGGCGAGGAAGCCTACTTCTGCCCCGTCGAGCCAGTCGGCGGCGAAGAACGCCTTGACGAAGACCCCGAGAAGATATGCTGTGAGCAGGTTTGCAAGGAACCCGAAGACTATGGCTTTGTTGCGGTTCTTCCGGAGCATCTCCTCGTTCTTGCCGAGGAGGTTCATCCACATGCGCCCCATGACCTGAGGAGCGAACCATACCGCGCCGATGACGAAGCTGACTATCGTGGCGATTAGGACGCCCACGAGGTTTGGCATGATGATCTCGATCAAAGCTGTCCCTGCGGGCGTCTCCGCGGAGTTCGTATTTAAGGGGGAAAGAGCGGATCGGTGCGTCCCGGCCTCAAGGGTGCCCCGAGACCACTTGGATTGAAATCGTCGCTGAGATCTGCTGCGGCATGCCGACGTAGTATAGCGTTGCCGAGGTTGAGAACTGCTGAGGTTGAGAGGGAGCGGTCAGTCCCAACGTGACTACGGTGACCCCCGGAGTCATGTCCCCGATCTGGACGACGCTTCCAGACCATGTGGTCGAGGCGCAGGCTGGCGCACACTTCTCGGCTGAATTGACCGAGAAGGTGTAGAAGAGGTTCCCCACGTCGAGCGAACCTCCGGTCAGTGTGGCAGGCCCATTGTTGTCGATTGTGAAGGAGATCGTGAAGGAGGAGCCGGCGACGACCCGGTCAGGGAAGGAGACCTGCATGGTGACCTGGCTCCCGGGAGGGGAGGCCGTCGTGTAGGTTACAGAAGTGCTGGTTGAGGAGACTGTCGTAGAGAAACCCGACGATGAGGAGAGCGTCGAGGTCGGACCACCTGAGGAGAACCCGGCGGCGAAGAAGTAGAAGACGCCCCCGGAGAGGAAAAGAAGGCCGATCAGGAGGGCGACCTTGGCGGTGCGCGCAGCAGTGCCCCTTTCCTCCTTCAGGGCCTCCTTGACCCGGAAGGACACGTAGAGGGCGATGCCGGATAGCAGTATGATGGCGACGGAGATGGCGAGCACGGTCCCGACTATCGTGTAGTCCGTTGCGGCCAGTGCAATCATCTTCCCGGCTTCTCCCACTTCATCTTCAGGCTCAGGACCTCCTCGATGAACGCCCCCGTCCGGACGCCGTCCAGGAAGGTGCTGTAGAGCATCAGCAGCGGGCTGACGAGGATCTGCCTGAGTTTCCTCTCTCTGTCCAGGAGTATGGCAGACACGGCGACGACGGTCTGGAGCGCCCAGTAAGACCCGAGCCCGAGGACCACGGGAGCCCAGTCTCCTGTCACGGACCCTGCGAGGACGGCGAAGAGGGCGAGAAAGAGGTTTACCAGCGGTGCGACGGTGTCGTACCACATGTACGGTATACCGTAGAGGCCTGCCACGCCATACCTCGGACGAAAGAGCATGCCCTCGTTCTTGCCCAGGACCTGCATCATGCCACGGTACCACCGCCTCCGCTGCTTGATGAGGTTCTCGATTCCCAGGGGGGCTATCGTGTAGGCTACCGCAGTGTCTTCGTATTCAACTCTGTGTCTCTTCTTCAAGATGCCCAGCGTCATGTCGAAGTCCTCGGCGAATGTGTCTGAAGAGAACCCTCCGGCTTCGGCGACGGCTGCCCTCCTGAACGCGGCGATTGGGCCTGGCACGATCATGACCGTGGAGAGCATCGACTGGCCCTTCCGTGTGAGGCCTATGCCGGTCGTGTATTCGACCTCCTGGAGCCGCTGCAGGAGGCCCGAAGGTCGGTCCACCTTGACGTTGCCCGCCACCGCCCCTATCTTAGAGTCCGCCTCGAACCGGGCAGCAAGGCTGGTGAGAGCCCCTTTGTTGAGGCGCGTGTCCGCGTCGACCGTGACCACGATGTCTCCGTTGCTTGCTGCGATGCCGGTGTTGAGGGCCTCCGCCTTCCCTCTGTTGGGAGTACTGAGTACCCTGAGGATAGGCCCCTCAAGTCCTCTCGCGACGGCCACGGTGCCGTCCGTGGACCCATCGTCTACGAGGATCACTTCGTAGTTGGCGTAGTCTTGCTCGAGAAGAGACTTGATGGCGGGCTCGATCGACTTCTCCTCGTTGTAGGCTGGGACAATGACAGAGACCCTGGATGACGAGGCGGTTTGGGGTCTATGCCTAAAGGAGTACCCTATGGAGAGTATCCAGAGGCTGAAGACCCGGAAGAGCGCCACCACCAGGAGCGCATAGAATATCAGGACTAGCGTACTCATCCTAGCATGTTCCCTTCCTTTCCCCGGCGACTTCATGGCTGCCGACCAATTTGAACTACCGGTATGCGACGCCTGAAGGGTGGATGTTCAAACAGAGTGAACGGAGTTTGGGACTCTTTCCTTTGGCAGTCTTCGAAAGACTAGGAATGTCCGGCTGGCTTGGAGACCCACGTAACAACCCCAGTCATGATCAGGAGAGGACTTGGACATGGTAGGTGTCCTCAGAATACAACCAAAAGTGAGCAAATTGCAGCCTAGAATAGAGGGTGATGTTCATGACGGTCCCGGGCGCCGGGACCGGCCCGGTCCAGGTTGTGGAGTTCAAGAGGGCTGTCTGCCCCGACCCCAATATCAATGGAGTCTGGAAGCTCTCCAAGCTGGACCACAGGTCAACCCCTGCGGTCTCGTTGAAGCCCACATTCGTGACAGAGACCTGGGCCACAGTCCCTCCGAACTGAGCCCCGTTCCGAAGTATTACAAATTGGTTCAGCCTGATCGAGGGTATCGGTTCCGGCTGGAGGGTCGCTGGGTAAGAAACTTGATGGGCTATTTCCGTTCCGTCGAAGATGAACCTCGTGACTATTCCGCCTCTCTCAACCGAGATGGGAGAGTTGAATGGCGGGGTCCCGAAGCCGAAGGCGTCATAGGTGAGCGAGGCATAACTCCGCACCCAGACTTTCGAAGTGGTTGTAGGACAAATGACTTCGGTAGGAATACACTGGGTCGTCTCCGCTGGCACAGTAACGTAGGCTTGCCTCTCGAAAGGAACGATTGGTGCGAAAAGGAGGACGGAGACAAGGCCTAAGGTCGCTCCCACTGCAACTACCATTGGAGATCCAAGGGGGAGCAAGAGATAGACCTGCGTTCTAAGGTAGGAAAGCGTTTGATAAGGCTGTAATGCGAGACATGAACACTGAGGGCGTCTTGGCTGTAGGCTTCGGATGGGGCCGGTGGGATTCGAACCCACGACCACTTGCACCCCAAGCAAGTATCCTGCCAAGCTAGACGACGGCCCCAGGCGAAGTCGGCCGACCTCCTAGTCGGTTTAAAGGTTGGCAGCCTTCGGGCGTGTTTCTACTTGCTCGGAGACTCGAAGAGGCCCATCAGGTTCCCCTCGCTGTCCTTGAAGTAGCCGTAGGCCCCGAAGTCGCCCATCGACGTCTTCTTGGTCACGGTCTTGCCCCCGTTCTTCTCTATCGACCTCAGAGAGGCGGCGATGTCGTCGACTTGGAGGGTCACGACCGGCCCGGTGAAGGGCTTCTCCAGCTTCATCATCCCTCCGTTGATCGATCCTGGGCTGGTCGGCCTGCCCTTCTCATCGGAACCCTTGGTGCTGACGAGCGAATACTCCATTCCGGGCATCTCGACGTCGTTGGACTTCCACCCGAAGACCTTTGAATAAAACGCCTTCGCGCGCTTCATGTCCTTTGCTGGCACCTCGAAGTGCACAACTCGTCCGTTCATGTCTGCCCGGCGTTTGTCCGGCGTAATTTAAGCCATCTCCGATGCGTCGGGCCAGAACGGAGGCGAGTGTGAAAGTGAAGGCCCTAATACCAATTCGTCGATTCAGCCTGCGATGTACGTCCAGATGTCGATACACAGACCAAGGCCTGGCAAGGAGGCCCTGGTGGTCGATTCGATGCACAGGTTCCAAGAGGCGCTCAAGGGCAGCCCTGGATTCAGGTCTGTTGGGACTTACAAGGACCGGAGGACAGGTTGGCTGGTGGGAATCGCACTCTGGGACGATTTCGACTCAATGGTCGCAGCCAGGCCCAGGATGGAAGAGTCCACGAAGAACGACCGGTTCGACGAATGGGAGGAGGTCGAGGTCGAGTCCTTCCGGCTGGACGAAGTCTGACTAGGCGGCCTGGATCTTCAGCTCCTCCAGGAGCTTTGAGTAAGAGTAGTCTGAGCCTTCCGACTTGTACGCTGACAGGGCCTCAAGTATCCCTGATGTGTCTCGGACTCCGAGGACCCTTCGGACCAGTGGCGAGACCTTGCCCCCTATCAGAAGGTACTGGGCTGCCGTGGTAACGTTCCTTGGCCGTCGGGCCGTCCCCGCCGACTCGAAGTCGATGATCCAGGGGAGCCCCTCCGCCATGACTGCATGCTTCCTCAGGTTGCTCAGCTGCCCGTGGTCGATTCCCATTATGTCGAGCTTCCTGCACTGGTTCAGGAGGGCGTGGAGCATTTCTCTTACCGCATCTCTGGTGCCCGTACCCTTAAGGCCGCGCACCCAGTCTTCTACCTCCTGGTGTTCGAGGAGCTTCATGAGGATGAAGTCCTTCGAGTGAGCGCGAACTTCGGGCCCGATTCCGAGTCTGTTCGCCATCCTAGCGACGCGGACCTCGCCATCCATGTTGGGCCTGTTCGCGTCGAGCCGCCTGACCTTCAATGCCTCGACCCCTCTCTCGGTCTTTGCCCTCACGACCACGCCGACTGTCCCTATCCCTAGGAGGCCCAGCCTGCCGATCTTGGTCTTCCCTTGGAAGACCAACTCCTCGACCCCGAGCTTCTCGAGCTGCTTTACCCTCCTCTTCGCGTGGCTGAGGGATATCCTCGGGTAGGTGAGGACTCGGATGTAGGGCGTGCTCGTCAGCTGCGCGAGGGTCGCGCGCTCAGAATGCGTTGGTGAGGAGCTCGTTGATTCCACTTTCAAGCCATGGGCTTGCGGCAGCAGCCTTCCTGAGTCCGGGCCCCTGAAGAACCCTTCCGGTCTTCTTCAGTGAACTCTCGAGGTCCTTCGAGGCCCCGAAGGAACCAGCCTCGCCCGCCATGAGATGTTCGAGGAGGTCGGTGACCCGGATATACTTCCGGCGCCTAACCAACCTGACCCTCGCGTCGTCGTCGACCCACAAGAGGTTGGCCTCTTTCCTGTTGGATGAGATGAAGGCCGACACGTCGCGCGACCTGTCGACGGTGGGCCCGATCCTCTGCTCCAGGTGGGGCAGTTCTCGGAACTCTGGAAGGAGCAGGATCGCGCTCTTGCGGGCGTTGTCAGAGGCCCCCATCGCCCTGGCAACGTGGAACCCACTGACCTCCAAGTGCCTGACTACGTGCTTCATCGTCTTCCGGATCTCCCCCCATAGGGTGTCTTCGCTGAGGGGTGGGTGCGAGAAAGTGAGGGCGACTACGTCGTCAGCCAGGCCGGACCTCTTCTTCCTGTTCATCGGCTCGAACTGGGCCGCCTCCGGGTGCCTTAGAAACTCTCTGGAGGCCATGACCATGACCCCGAGCTTCTCACCGGAGACTGCAATGCCGAGGTCTCTCTTCTTGTCGACGGGATCTGGGAGGACGAAGAGCTTCTTGGGGTCCTGAGGCTTGATCGTCGCGAAGCTCTTCAGCACCCTTTCGAAGGACCCGTGTTTGTAGACCAGCACTTCTGCCGCGTATCCGCTGAAGCCGCGGATCTCGATTTCAGCCCCGTAGACCCCGGCGGCCTTCATGAATCTCTTGAGAACCTTGACCTCGGCCTTGACTTTGGCCGGGAGCCTCCGGATGAGACTGACGTGGTACGGCGACCTGTCGGCTGCGCTCTTCCACTCCCCCTTGCGGACGTCGAAGCATGGCACGACGTTGACCCTCACCCCGTCGACGATCGCCTCTGTGTATGGATGTTGGGCGTACTTCTTGCCCCTCGCATGGCCCCGGGTCGCGGTTCGTCCCACTTCGAGCCCAACTTGTTCGAACCTCTCTTCGGTCGTAGAGGGGTCGATCTTCACGTAGATGTCGATGTCCACGTTCTGAGGGAGCCAAGTCCCCTTTGCCAGCGAGCCTCCGAGCAGGACCCCCCTTGTTTCGGGATGCAGCGCCGCCGCCGCCCTGGTCTTGGAGAGCAAAGACTTCGAGAGGGACCTCACGCGCGACTCCTCCTGAGGGGTCGGCTCTACCTCCAGGCGTACTTGCTTGAGCACCCTCGTTAAGGTCTTCAATGCAGGGGATACACTCCCAGGTCTCGATAAGAAGGGCCTACCGGCGAGAGGACGCTCGACTTTAGCTTGAGCTCTCCTGCGGTGAAGGCGCCGAATGGAGTGTCAGCGTGCTCCCGGAGCACTTTTGCCAGACGGCTGACCCCGCGGCTTGAGCGAATCCTGGCGACCGTCGCGTGGGGAGTGTAGGGCCTTGAGTCTGTCTCTCCAATCCCTGCGAGTGCTCCGACTACTGCGGCTGCAAAGGCGGTCACGCTGGTTCTGCCGGGTTCTCCCACCCCGACCCAGACTATCCTCGCGTCCGCCGGCCGGGGGAAAGCGCCCACTCCCTTCACCTCGAGGGCCGCGCCCTTCAGTTCAAGTTTCTTCAGTCGCGCCGCTGCCTTTTTCGCCTGCGCCTCGCTCACTTCCCCCAAGAACTTCAGGGTAAAGTGGATGTTGCCCCTCTCTACGGTCTTGAGGTCCGCGCCGGTTTCAACTAGCTCTCTCTGGACCTCTCCGATCGCATCGAGGGCCTTGGGGTCGGAGATTTCGAGGGCGACGAAGACTCGCAACGTATCCCTTTTTTGGGAACTTGATTTAAATCCGCTATTCGTCGGAGGTTGGCGAAGGTCTTCGGCGTGTACATAGCTGCGATCACTGGGATGCCCGGCGCAGGAAAGTCCACGGCGGCCAAGGCCCTGGTGGCGGGAGGGTGGACGAGGGTAGTGATGGGCGATGTGATAAGAGAGGAGACGAAGCGCAGGGGCCTGGAGCCTGATGCGAAGAACACAGGAGAGGTCATGAAGCAGCTCCGCGCTGAGCGAGGCGAGGCAGCAGTCGCCGAGCTTTGCATGAAGTCGGTGGAGAAGGCCGGGTCTGAAAGGGTCGTAGTCGACGGGATCAGGTCCATCTCCGAAGTCGAAGAGTTCAGGAAGTGGGCGAAGGTCCTGCTCGTCGCCGTCCACGCGTCGCCCGCAAGGAGGTTCTCTCTCCTCAGGGAGAGAGGGAGGGCCGACGACCCGCTGACCCGCGAGATGTTCGCGGAGAGGGATCGGAGGGAGCTCGGGGTCGGGATTGGAAGCGCGATAGCACAGGCGGACGAGATGGTTTCCAACGAACACTCGACGGCATCGCAACTCTCGGCAAGCATGCTCGAGATCGTCGTGGCCTGGGCAGACAACGTTGAGGCCTGAAGTCAGGGCCAGGGTCACGGTAGGGGCACCGCTCAAGCCCTCCGAGGATCCCGAGAAGGTCTTGCGGGCATTGCAGAACGTCCTCGGCGAGGGCGGCGAGTTCCACATCGGCAAGAGCGAGGTTAGAATGGACGTCGGAGACCTGTCGGCGTTGGAGAAGATACACGACCAGCTGAGAGACAGGCACGTGCGTGCCGCAGGGAGGAGGATCCTGCTGAGGAGCATCGACAGAGGGACCGCGACGATCCTCCTCAACAAGCAGGCTGCAGTTGCCGGAGTGGTGGCCCTCTGCGGGAACGAGGAAGAGTCGCCGCTGGGAGCTATCCGCATCAGGATATCGTCGCCCAAGATCGAAGAGATTGTAGACTGGCTCACGGCCTACGAAGGCGGATAGGGCACTTCGACGCGGGCCCCGTCAGAGGCAGCTACGGTCCGTCGGAAGACCCTCCTCGCCTCGGAGACAAGGCTCGAGACGTCAGAGTACCTGGCGCTGAAGTGTGTGAGGACCAGCTTCCTCACCTTGGCACTTCGGGCCAGCTTAGCGGCTTCGACGCAGGTGCTGTGCTTTCTCTCGACTGCCTTCGCCCAGTCGGCCCCCTTGAACGTAGAGTCGAAAATCAGGAGGTCGGACCGGAGGAAGAACCTTGCAAGGCGCGGGCTCGGGCGGGTGTCGCCGGAATACCCGATCTTCCTCCCGTGGCGCCGTTGTCCTGTGACATCAGTTGGCCGGAAGACCTTCCCGGCGAACGAGGCGGTCCTGCCTCCCTGGAGCCTCGACCACAGCTTGCCTTCGGGAATCCCCAGCGCCTTCGCCTTCTTGGGATAGAAGACTCCTGGTCTCTCGTGCTCCTCTACCATGTAGGAGTAGGCCTCCACAGAGTGGTCAGCTCTAGCAGCTCTGATCCTGAACGACTTCGTCTTCGCCAGGACCCCTGGCCTGGAGGTGATGAAGTTGATCTTGAAGGTGAGCCCGACGTTGAGGAGCTCCGAGGTGACCTTGAGCCACTTCGAGAGGGCCGCCGGCGCGACCACGGTGAGCGGCTTGGTCCTCTGCGCAAGGCTCATTGTCTGAAGCAGGCCCAGGAGCCCGGTCACGTGGTCTCCGTGGAGGTGCGTGACGAGGACGGTCATGTCCTTGTTCAGGCCGAGGCCCTGCGCGAGGAACTGCCTCTGTGCGCCCTCTCCGCAGTCGAGGAGAATGACCTCTCCTTCTCGTTGAATCGCAATCGCAGGGAGGCTGCGGTCTCTGGTGGGTGCGGCAGAGCTGGTCCCCAGGAAGGTGACTGTTAGATTGACCATTGTTAGCTCCTCCTCAGGACTGTAATCGTCCTGGTCAAGAGCTTATGAACGTAGAGATGATGCTCTTCATCAATCGAGACGGACCCGCTCCCCTTAAGCGGCACCTGCTGAGGGTGCATGACAACGGCCCTCCCCCCAGGCCTTAGGGCCTCAGACAGCGTTCCCATGAAGCCCTCCGCGACCTTGGATGCGTCGGAGCCGCGAGTGCTTGACAGACGGCCGTAGGGGATGTCTGTGGCAACCGCGTCGACCCTTGTCAACGGGAGCGACATCGCGTCGCACCTGATGACGCCCTCCCACTGCTGGTCGAAGCGCCGCATGTTGGCAAGCCCTCCCCTCGTCATTCGCGAGTCCCTGTCTGAAGCAAGGACCCGAGCCCCGACGATGAAGGCCTCCAACGGTATGCTTCCGGTCCCGCAGAACGGGTCAACGAAGGCCTGGCCTTCGGTACACCGGGTCAGGTTGAAGAGGGCGCGAGAGAGCTTCGGGAAGATTGCCGAGGGGTGGAAGAAGGCTCGCTTGCGCGGCCTTCTGAGGGACCAGTCCTGGAGCATCTGCATGGGCCGCGTGAGGGCCAGGTACTCCCGTCGGCCCCGGACCAGGGTAATCTCGAAGTCCGGACTCCTCAGGTCGATGCGACCCTCGATCCCCTCGAGGGTCTTCCTTGGGTCGACCTGGGTCGCCTTTGGAGAGAGGTCGAAGGACCGAAACCGGAACGTCCGGCCCTCCAGGAACTCCGACGCTTCCCCGGGGCTCGAGAGGAGCCTCCCCACCCTTCTGGAGAAGGCGACCCTCCTGGACACCAAGTCAGGAGCGGCGTCGGACTCCGAGAGGAGTACTCTCGGTTCGGGCTCCTCGAACTTCGCTTGCGGGTCGTAGGCAAAGAAGAGAGCCTTCGCCTCCGCAGCAGGGATGGTGCTCCCTTCTCCGGAAAGGAGGACGAGGGATCTATTCGTCAAGCGTCCCGAGGTGAGCCGCGATGGCTTCTGAGACGTCGACCTTGCTGAATTCTCCCGGCACAGTGTTCGTGCTGATGATTTGGTCTATCCCCGCGCTCTTGAGCTTCTTCTCGGCTCCTTCGACGAAGAGCCCGTGGACGCAGATCGCTGAGACCTTCTTGGCGCCCTGCCTCAGTGCCTGCTCGGCGGCTGCCTTCACGGTGCCTCCTGTGCTGATGATGTCGTCCACAATCAGGACGTCCTTCCCCTTGACGTCGATCTTCGAGTCGTCAACCTTGACCTCGCCGCTGCTCCTGTCGCGGGTCTTCGAGAGCTGCAGGAATTTGGCGCCGTAGAGCTGTGCGAATGCCTCCGTCCTCTTCGACCCACCGAAGTCGGGCGCGATCACAACCGGGTCGTTGGCGCGGACGTGCGACCTCGCATACTCCACCAGGCTGGGTATCGCAGACACGCTATACGTGGGGAAGGAGAAGAGGGACAGGCCTTCGGCGGAGTGGATGTCCACGGTGGCCAGCCTTCTCACTCCTGCGGAGCGCATTAAGTGGGCGATTATCCCTAGCGTCACACCCTCTCCTGGAAGGAACTCCTTGTCCTGGCGGGCATAGCCCAAGTATGGGACCACGGCGGTGACCCTCGCTCCGTCCTCGCTGAGCTTGTGAGAGGCCGTCAAGAGCTGGAAGAGGTGCTGGTCGACGGGTGGATGCGTCGACTGAATGAGGAAGATGCTCTTGCCTGAGACCTTCTCGTCCAGTGTGAATTTCGATTCCCCGTCTGGGAAAGCCTTGAACGTCGCGTTCAGGACGCCGAGCCCGAGCTTCTCCGCTACAGCCTTGGCGAGGTCCTGGGAGGCGGGCCCGCCGAGGACGAGCTTCTCGACCACTTCGCTCCTTGTTTTGCCCTCTCTCATCCATATTTAACGGATTACGCTCGGAAACGCCGGTCGCGAAGGTTCTAGGAGAAAAGTTAAGGATACGTCGGAGTTAGCGTGTTCCGAATCGTGGACCAGATCTGCCCCGAGTGCAATGTCGGGATAATGATGTACGACATCCCCACAAAGAGATTCGGCTGCAAGAACTGCGGCGCCTTCCTCACGAGGGACCAGCTCTCTGACGCAAGGTACAAGGCCAAGGCTCCGGTCGACGATGAGAGAAGGAAGAGAGCCAGGCAGCAATCGGACTACCTTGAGTGGTGGCTGAGCGGAAACAAGGACAAGTAGAGCTTCCCTTACCTGGCCCAGGGTGCAGTTCGTGGACCCGAGAAGAACCGCTCCAAGGCCTTTCTCGTCCCCTTGGTCATGCTGAGCTTCTTCACTTCAGCTCTTGAGAACCACCCCGAATCCGAGGACTCGCCGTTCGGCTCGATGCGCGTCCCGAGAGCCCTAGCTACATAGTCGACAAGGATGTAGTGGTACCTTGGCCTGGAGGCACCGTCGAGGTGGATGTCCGTCGAGACGCCTAGGAGTCGTTCGAGCTTCACCCGGAGGCCCGTCTCTTCCTCGACCTCTCGCAGGACCGCCTGTTCGACGCCTTCGCCCAGCTCCACAAGTCCTCCAGGCAACGCCCACTTCCCCTCGTTCGGGGGGAACCTCCTGCGGAGCAGAAGGACCTTCTTTCCCCGGTACACGACCGCTCCGGCTCCGACGAGCGGTGCGGATGGATAGACCCTCCTTACCTTCACGAGCTTCGAGGGCCCTGGAGTCGTTTTAAGCCTGAGGAGAGACGAGGTGCGGGTTGGTCAGGGTGGAGATGCTTGCAGTGGGGAGAGAGCTTCTCATCGGGCGGACGCTTGACACGAACTCCAACTGGGTCGGAAGGAGGCTCGCGACCCTTGGGGCCAAGTTGAGCAGGACTTCCACAGTCGACGACGAGCTCGGCGAGATCGTTGGGGCGCTGCGAGAGAGCATGGAAAGGAGGACGGACTTTGCAATCGTGGTCGGAGGACTCGGGCCCACCCCTGACGACATGACCCTGAGAGGAGTTGCCGCCGGGCTCGGCTTCGGACTTCGCACCAACCCGAGGGCCATGGCTATGATCGCTGGCCACTATGAGGGCGCGGGTCTGGGCCGCGTCCCGATGACGGCCGCAAGGAGGAAGATGGCGCTCTTGCCGGAGGGCTCCGAACCTCTTGAAAACGAGACGGGGACGGCCCCTGGAGTCAGGGTGGTGTCTGGAAGGGCCGTCATCTTCTGCCTCCCGGGGGTCCCGCTCGAGATGCGCCGCATGTTCAGGAGGAGCGTCGAGCCCGAGCTGAAGAAGGCGTTCGGCAGGGTTTATCGTCATGCGGCAACTCTCAAGCTGGAAGGAGTGATGGAGTCCGCCCTGGCGCCGGTGATAGAAAGGCAGCTCAAAGCGCGCCCCGGTACCTACATCAAGTCCCACCCGAGGGGCATCGAGGGAGGGCTTTCGATGATCGAGCTCGACGTCGCTGTTGTTTCGGACGACGCCGTCGCTTCGAGGTCCGAGGTGGAGGCCGTGGTCATGGA
Organism: archaeon; assembly: GCA_016432545.1. Lineage (NCBI taxonomy): Archaea > archaeon. The sequence continues at coordinate 40,641 of CP066694.1, read as the reverse complement.
GATCGTCCGTGCCGTCCGCAGAGCAGGAGGAAGGGCCAGGCCCGTGAAGGCGAGGTTGTAGGGCTCGTGGACCTGATCTTCATCGCGGGAACGGCGGGGTCCGGGAAGTCGCTCCTGACGGGCGCCCTGAAGAGTTGGTATGTGGGCCGGGGGGAGGACGCCATTGCGCTCAACCTCGACCCCGGAGTCCTGAACCTCCCTTACGAGCCTGATATCGACATCAGGGACACCATAGACCTTAGGCAGGTCATGGAGGATTACGAGCTGGGACCCAACGGGGCCCTGATACTCTCTGCCGACCTGGTCGCGACCAAGCTTGCGGCCATCCAGGAAGAGATTGACGCTTTCAAGCCCGAGTACGTGGTCGTCGACACGCCCGGTCAGACAGAGCTCTTCGCGTTCAGGGAGAGCGGGGAATTCATTGTGAAGGAGATGGCGGCCGAGTCGAAGGCCCTTCTCTTCCTCATCGACCCGCTCCTAGCGACCACGCCCACCAACTTCCTCTCTCTCGCGCTGCTCTCCGCGTCCGTCGGGCTGAGGCTCAAGGTCCCGAGGCTGACGGTGCTTACGAAGAGAGACATCGCGAAGGAAAGCGTCAAGAGGATAATCGAGTGGAGCCGGGACGCGAAGGTCTTCGAGGACGCGCTTGCGGCGACCAAGGACAGCGAGCAGTACAGCCTCTACTCCGAGCTCTTCAGAGGGATGAAGAGGCTCTCCTTCGGAGCGGACCTATACCCGGTGTCCTCGGTGACCCAGGAGGGGCTCATCGCTCTGGTCGGGGAACTGGCCAGGATCGGGCGGGGCGGGGAAGAACTCACCGACTGAGCTTCAGAAGAAAGTCCTGGAGGATCTTCCCGGTCACGGCAGGCTTCTCCAGCGGTAGCATGTGACCGGCGCCCTGGACGAGCTCCAAAGAGGCGGCCTGCATATTCTTCGCGAGGAACTCCGACCACTTCGGCGGGGTCATCCTGTCGTCCTCGCCGCAGACGACGAGCGTTCGGGCGCCAATCGAAGGAAGTTGTCTCCTGACATCGAACCCGTCGCACGCGAGGTAGTCGTTGAGGAAGACGGGCAGGTTCGAGAAGGAAAGGGCGGCCCGAGCTTCCCTTCCGAGGCCCACGTCGATCTTGAAGTAGCTCATTGGGGTAATCGTCTCTTCGATTGTCTTCATCGGGGCAGTCCTGAGGCCCTCGACTATCTTCGGGTCGACCCCCAATTTCGCGCCAGCGCCGACGAGAATCAGGCCGCCCACACTCTCCGGGTGGTCGATCGCCAACTGGAGGGCGATGGCACTACCCATCGAGTGGCCGCACACGACGGGTCTCTCCACTCCGATCTCGGCGATGAACCCGCCAACCGAGGCCGCGTATTCGTGCACGGTCTTGCAGGTGATGTCACCAGACGGGTGCCCGGGGAGGTTGACTGCGAACGCTCGACCGGTCCCCGCGAGCTCGCGCACCGCCCCGCGCCAGATGAGGTTGGTCCCTCCTGCGCCGTGAATCAACACGCAGTTCGCAGGAGCCTGGTGGACGAAGTGGTCCAGCAACGCCCCTTCGTCGTCAGGTCCCGATTTAATCGTGGCGTGAGGTCGAGAGGCGGAGGACGGGAATACAGATAAAACAGAAGCGAAGGCCCGGCAATTCGAATTGGGAACCATGTCGCCCGCCGAGAACCTGAAGAGGCTACTCGAAGGAGAAAAGATCGTCGTCGCCCCAGGGGTCTTCAGCCCGTCGGTGGCGAGGCTGGCGGAGAAGGCAGGATTCGAAGCAGCCTACTTCTCAGGGGCGGGCTTTTCCGGACTCCTTGGGCTCCCTGACCTGGGGATCACGACGCTCTCGGAGGTCGCCAGAGCTACGCGTGAAATCACTTCCAAGGTCAAGATCCCTCTCTTGGTCGACGCGGACACGGGCTTCGGCGAGGCCCTAAACGTGGGCAGGACGGCCTTCGAACTCAAGGCTGCAGGAGCCGCCGGGATGCAAATCGAGGACCAGGTGCTTCCCAAGAGATGCGGCCACCTCGACGGCAAGGAGCTCGTTCAGGCGGACGAGATGGTCAAGAAGGTGATCGCCGCCAAGGAGGAGGCCGGGAAGGAGCTCCTCGTCGTGGCGAGGACGGACGCCAGGGCCGTGGAAGGAATCGACGGCGCTGTGGAGAGGGCGCTTCTCTACGAGAAGGCGGGCGCAGACGCGATCTTCCCCGAGGCCCTCGAAAGCGAGGCCGAATTCTCAGAGTTCAGGAGGAAGGTAAATGCGCCCCTGGTCGCGAACATGACAGAGTTCGGAAAGACCCCCTACATGACAGCTGCGCAGTTCCAGGGACTCGGCTACAACATGGTGCTCTTCCCGGTCACCGCGTTCAGAGCCGCGATGAAGGCTGTGGAGAAGGTCTTCGAGGGCCTGAAGGCGGGCGGGACTCAGAAGCCGATGTTGGGGTGGCTCATGACGCGGGAGGAGTTCTACGAGCTGATCGATTACTACCGGTATCAAGAGGCGGACAAGAAGACGATGGACGCAGCCAAGAAAGTTCACGGTGGGAGTTAGTGCCCGGGCAGCTCAAGGTGCCGAGAGGGCTGGCTGGAGTCTCAGTTACTGAGACTGCGATTGCAAAGTCGGATGCGGACGGGGCCCTCGTCTACCGCGGGTATCCCATCAGTGAGATCGCAGGCAACGCCGGTTTTGAAGAGACGGCGTACCTTATCCTGAAGGGAAGGCTTCCAAAGAAGGACGAGCTGAGCGCCTTCACGACAGGGCTGACCTCGGGGATGAAGGTCCCTGAAAAGGTCTTCAAGATAATGAGAGAGCTTGGACCCGAGGCCCACCCGATCGACGCCCTCAGGACCTCGGTCTCCGCACTCGGCAGTCTGGACAGGGCCTCGGGGGTCGAAGCTCAGCAGGCTTCCATAGAATCAAAGATGGCGGTCCTCGCCGCCAACTGCTACAGGGTCCCGCGAGGCGAGGATGTGCGAGGGCCCACGGAAGGACTGAGATACTCGGACAACCTGCTGCAGATGCTGACGAAAAAGGAGGCGACCGAGTATGAGAGGTGGACCTTCGAGAGGGTGCTGATCTTCTACATGGAGCACGACCTGAACGCCTCCTCGTTCACGGTAAGGGTGGTTGCTTCGACCCTCGCCGACCCGTATGCAGCTGCCTCCGCGGGCCTCGCAGCGCTGAAGGGTCCTCTCCATGGCGGCGCGAACGAGGTGGCGATGCAGACGCTGCTTGAAATCGGTTCGCCAGAGAGGGCTGCGGCGTTCATAGAGAAGTCCTTCAGGGAAGGAAGGAAGGTCATCGGCTTCGGGCACAGGGTCTACAAGAAGTTCGACCCCAGGGCGCGACTGTGCAAGGACTACCTTCTGGAGATTCTCAAGAGGAGGGGAGGGGACGACACTCTGTACAGGCTCTGCGACGAGGTCGAGAGGGAGATGTGGGCGAGGAAGCAGATCCCCCCCAACTTGGACTACTATGCGGCACCGATCTTCTACCTGTTGGGGATCGAGATCCCCCTCTACACCCCGATCTTCGCGGCGAGCAGGGCTTTTGGATGGATGGCGCACTACTCGGAGCAGGTCACGGAGAACAAGCTGATCAGGCCCGATGCGACCTACGTGGGACGCTCCGACCTGAAGTATGTGCCCCTCGCTGAGAGGTAGCCCTAGGGTAGAAGCCTGGCGGCAGCCTTCGACACCGTCAGCTCCCCGGAGAGGACCTTCCTCGAGAGGGCCTGGACCTTCGATTCGTCGAAGCGCCCATAGGCGTCCACGAGCCGTCCCCTGGCAGTCTCGACGATCATCCCTCTGATGCTCCTCAGTAGCATGTCGCGGTCCCCGGATGCGACCCGCTCCCTCAGTCGCTCGAGTGCAGCCTCAAGCTTGTCCAGACCTTCACCCTTCAGGGCACTGACCTTGACCACTGCCGGGCTGCGAGTCCTAAGACCGCGGACGAGCCCGAGGAGGTTCACCACCATGGCATCCGCCCCCTCGAGGTCGGACTTGTTTACAACGTAGACGTCGCCCACTTCCATCAGGCCTGCCTTGGAGGCCTGCACGTCGTCGCCCAGGCCCGGCATGAGGACGACAAGGACCGCATGCGAGACCCCGACCACCTCGATGTCTGACTGGCCTATGCCGACGGTCTCGACGAGCACGACGTCGAAGCCGGACGCGTCGAGGAGCTGTATGACAAGGGAGGTCCCCGTGGAAAGGCCCCCAGGCCAGCCTCGCGAGGCCATGCTCCTGATGAAGACCCCTCTGTCGCCCGCGTGTCTCGTCATGCGGACCCGGTCTCCGAGCAGGGCTCCACCTGTGATCGGGCTCGTGGGGTCTACTGCGACGACGCCGACCCTGAGCCCCTTGCGCCTGTAGGCGGTGACCAGGCGGTCGACGAGGGCGCTCTTGCCGGTACCGGGCGGCCCGGTTATCCCGACTACGAACGCCTTGCCCGTCCTTCCGATCGAGTCCAACAGCTCGGAAGAGCCGCGCCCCCCGTTCTCGACCAGGGTGATCGCCTTTGCTAGGGCCCTGCGGTCCCCCTTCTTTACCCGAGATGCGAGCGAAGCCGATGCCAAGTGCGAAGTGCACCTTCCATGTCCGCCATTTTTATCGGTTCGATGAATCCTTTATGACAGGGCCGTCCTCAAGCGCATCGGCATGCTCAGGAACGGCCGCGAAGCTTACTGGAGGCGCAAGGCCAAGTCTATCGTCGAGAGGAGGGCGAAGGCCGGCTCCCTGTACGACAGGCCCGCCATGAAGGAGGTCAGGAAGGGGATCAAGCAGTGGCAGGAATCTGTCCACGGCCGATGGGTCAGGGAACATCCAGAGTCTGAGAAAGAGTATCAGACCGCCTCCGGCATACCGGTGAAAGCGCTCTACACCCCCGGAGACGTCACGGACCACGACTATGCGGACCAGGGTTTCCCCGGAGTCTATCCGTACCTGAGGGGGGTCTACCCCAACATGTACAGGGGGAGGCAGTGGACCATGAGGATGTTCTCGGGGTTCGGGACGCCGGAGGACACCAACAATCGGCTCAAGCTCCTCCTCGAACATGGAGAGACGGGCCTTAGCATCGCGTTCGACATGCCCACTCTCTACGGATACGACTGCGACCATGAGAGGGCCCACGGCGAGGTGGGGAGGTGCGGGGTCAACGTTTCTTCGTTGAAGGACATGGAGGTCATCTTCGACGGGATACCACTAGACAAGGTGAGCACGTCAATGACGATCAACGCGCCTGCGACGATCCTGACATGCATGTACGCCGGCGTGGCTCAGAGGCAGGGGGTCCCGATGGAAAAGCTAAGGGGGACCGTGCAGGCTGACATGCTGAAGGAGTACATCGCGCAGAAGGAGTGGGTCTACCCGCCCGAGGCGCACCTGAGGTTGGTGCGGGACCTCATGGTCTTCTGCACAAAGAAGATGCCTCAGTGGAACTACATCAGCGTAAGCGGGTACCACATCAGGGAGGCCGGGTCCAGCGCGGTCCAGGAGTTGGCCTTCACGCTCGCGGACGGGTTCGGGTACGTCGAGCTGGGGCTCGAGGCTGGCCTGAAGGTCGAGCAGTTCGCCCCGCGACTGAGCTTCTTCTTCAACTCGACTATGGACTTCTTCGAGGAGATAGCGAAGTTCAGGGCCGCCAGGAGGATCTGGGCCACTGTACTTCGGGAGAAGTACGGCGTGAAGGACAAGAGAAGCCTCCTGATGAGGTTCCACACCCAGACCTCAGGCGCCTCCCTCACCTGGCAGCAGCCCCTCAACAACGTGATCAGGACAACCATCGAGGCGCTGGCTGCGGTGCTCGGGGGGACGCAGTCGCTCCACACGAATTCCTATGACGAGGCGTGGGCGCTTCCAACCGAGGAGGCAGTCCAGGTGGCCCTGAGGACCCAGCAGGTAATCGCCGAGGAGACCGGGGCCCCCAACGTGATCGACCCGCTGGGCGGGTCCTACTACGTCGAGTGGCTCACGGAACAGATGGAGGAGGAGGCCTACAAGTACTTCGACAGGATTGACTCGGCGGGCGGGCTCCTCAAGGCGATCAAGTCGGGCTACCTACAGAGGGAGATCGCGGAGAACTCGTACAGGCTCTCGAGGAGGGTAGAGGACGGAAAGGACAACGTAGTGGGAGTCAACAGGTACGAGGTCGAGGAGCGAGAGCCAATCAAGACTCTGAAGATCGACTTCAGGGCCCAGAAGAGACAGGTCAGGCGGATTCGCGGCGTGAAGAAGGAGAGGGACGAGGTCAGGGTAAGGCAGGCGCTCGCGAAAATCGGGAAGGCTTTTGAAAACGAGGATGCAAACTCGATCTACCCCATGCTCGAGGCGGTCATGAGATATGCCACGCTAGGGGAGATCGTCCAGGTGGGACGCGACATCTTCGGGACTTGGGAAGAGCCTGTAATCGTCTGACCCCCAAAGGTTTTCAAACCGGCCGGGCCTCGCCAGCAACGAGATGGCGCGCAAGGCCGTGGCGGCGCAGCGCAAGATCAGGGTGCTCGTAGCAAAGCCCGGGCTCGACGGGCACGACAGGGGCGTCCTAGTACTGGCTCGGGCCCTCCGTGACGCGGGTATGGAGGTGATCTACAGCGGGCTACTTCCTTCTCCGGAGAAGGTCGCGCAGATGGCAGTCGATGAAGACGTGGACGTCGTGGCGCTCTCGCTTCTCAACGGGGCGCACATGACCGCATTCCCCAAGGTCAAGCGGCTGCTCGTGAAGGCCGGGGGAGGCGACGTGATCGTGGTAGGAGGAGGGATAATCCCCGAGGAGGACAAGCCCAAGCTCGTCAAGATGGGCATCACCGGGCTCTTCGGCCCCGGCAGCTCTCTGGATGAGATAGTGGAGCACGTGAGGACAAGGGTTAGGAAGGAGCGTTGGGGGGTGCGCGCTCATGCTTGAGCAGGACGAGTTCGCGAGCCTCTCCAAGATGGAGTTCGACATCTCGGAGGAGCAGAAGTTGATCCTGGAGCAGGTCGACAGGGCCTGCAAGCAGATCAGGCCCATCGAGGACAAGTGCTACCTGGAGAGGAGGAGGAACGACGAGGTAGGGCCCGTCTTCGCAAGGGCGCACATGCTCGGGCTCCCGATATCGAGGAGGTACGGCGACGGGCAGGGGGCCGACATGGTGACCTACGCTCTGGCCATAGAGAGGATCGGAAGGGAAGGGACGGGCGTCAGGACTTTCTTCTCGGTCCACATCGCGCTCTGCCAGATGACGGTCCAGCACTGGGGAGACGAGGAACAGAAGCGCAGGATTCTGGCGCCTGCGACAAGAGGGGAGATGCTGCTCGCGTTTGGGCTCACTGAGCCGGGGGCAGGAAGCGACCCAGCCTCGCTGAGCTCCTCCTTCGAGGAGAGGGGCGGGAAGTTCTATTTGAGCGGGCAGAAGATGTGGATCTCCAACGGCTCGATCGCGGACAGCACGCTCGTCTTCGCGTACCCCAAGGGCAAGAAGGAGGGGATGTGCGCCTTCGTGGTCGACAAGGAGAGCCCGGGCTACTCGGCAAAGCCCATCGAGAACAAGCTGGGCCTGCCCACGGCCGACACTTCCACCATATACCTAGACAAGGTGGAGGTGCCGAAGGAGAACCTCCTGGGCCCCAGGGGGAAGGGGCTCTCTGTAGCTTACTACGGGCTCATGAGCGGGAGGCTGAGCGTTGCGGCAGGCTGCGTTGGGGTCATACAGGACTGTCTGGATGAAGCGGTCATGTACGCTGGGGTGAGACAGCAGCACGGCAGGAGGATAGGGAAGCACCAGCTCGTCCAGAGGCACATCGGGATCATGTCGACGAACCTCGAGGCCTCGAAGTGGCTTCTGCTCAGAGCTGCGTACCTGAAGCAGAAGTTCGAGGAGAGCCCGAGGGACGTGGGCCTCAGGGAGGTGGCCGACTTGGCGATAACCAAGGCGAAGTACTTCGCGGCGAACGCGTCCTTCGACGCAGCCAACAGGGCGGTCCAGGTCTTCGGGGCGAACGGGTATTCCTACGAGAACAGGCCCGCGCGCCATCTTGCGGACACACGGGTCACCACCATCTACGAGGGAACCAATGAGATCCTGGAGCAGAAGATCGCGGTCGGGTCTCTCGGAAGGGACTTCGAGGCATATTCCTGACTCTCAAGAGGTGAGATGGACGGCGTCGTCGAAGAGAGCGCTGACTTTGATGGTAGTCGCTGCCTTGGTCGTGGCCGGAGGACTCTTTGCCCTGCAGACGACGGGAAGGGCCACCGCGTGCAACCCGCCTGTAGTCGGGAGCGCCGGGAGATATCAGGCCCAGAAGATCGCGTTTGGCCCGGTTACGGAGTACTGCCTGGGGGCTCCTTCGCGGTGGGCCAACGGAGTCGCGGTCGGACCCGACGGCTCTGTCTGGTTCGGCGAGCAGTCCCTGCCCGGGCTCGGCAGGCTGATGACGAACGGGACTGTGGTCGAGTACGGATGGCCCGGGGCGCAACCCTTCGAGACCGGGAGCAACAACAGCCCCAGGACGGGAATCTGGGGAGTCGCAGTATGGAACGGGAAGGTTTGGGGGACCGACTCGGAGAACAGCCTGATAGTCGGGGTCGACCCGTCTGGGGGCCAGTTGACCGTCCTCAACGTGACCGAGCTAGCTCCGATCCCCTACACCTTCGCCGCGTCCCCGGATGGGTCCCTCTGGTTCACCTCTCTCTCGGACCCGCCGAAGGTGGGAAGGATCGGGCCTGACCTCTCGCTCTCCTACTTCGACGTGCTCGCGGCGGAAGGGTTCGAGCCGCTTCAGCTGGAGTTCACCAACTCTACGGCGGGATATCTCGTCGGCCTCACCCCCTCGAACCCCGGGGGGGAACAAGGGCTCTACAGGTTCAACGTGGACCCGGGGCAGATGGACGTCCGAGTCGCAAAGGTCGGAGGACTCGACCTCTCAGAGCCGGACAGCGTGTCCTCATACGGGCGATTCGTGTGGGTGGCGCAGCATGGGCCTTCCTCCATAGTCAGGTACGATACCGATTCGAGGACGTGGACCGTCTTCCCTCTCGCAAAGCCGAGCTACACGGGGACCACGCTGCCCTACTTCGTCGAGGCGCAGTCCTCCCAAGTCTGGTTCAACGAGCATTTTGCGAACAGGGTCGGGATGCTCGACCCCATCTCCGGGACGTCGGTGGAGTTCAGCGAGTCTGACCCTCCTCCCGAGTCCGGAAGCCAAGTCCAGAACGACCTGACGATCGCGGCGACGCAGGAGGGCGTGTGGTTCACTTCGATGTCAGGAGGATACGTAGGGTTCGTCGGGGCTGGCGCTAATGGGCCTTTCTCCTTGTCCGTAGCAGGGGGGAACGAAGTAGAGCTGGCAAGGGGAGTGGCTACGAGCGTCCAGGTGGACATCGCAGCGAGTCCGGGGAGCGGGAGTTGGCCTGCACAAGGAGTGATTGTCACGGACTCCGAGAACAAGACCTCGGTGCCGCGCCTTCTCTCTGCGGTATCGTCGGAGACCAGCGTTCCTGCCGGGTCTGGAGAACAGGTTCTCACGGTCCAACTTACTGCGGCGAGCAACCTGCCCGCAGGCAGGTATACGGTCGGGGTAACCCTCACGGACGGCTTGATCTTTGAGACGGTCTACCTCTTCGTGACGGTGACCTAGCGGCATGGGGACGGGCGAGTGCGGAGCCCTTACATAATTCGAGTCGCCGGCCGATGCGCGAATGAAGTGGGTCACGAGGGAAAAAGCAAAAGTGGACAGGATCGCCTGCCCTTGGCTGATCAAGAAGTTCGTGGACCCCCAGGCCGAGTTCCTCTTTGTCCCCGCTGAGACCGTCAAGGAGGTCGCAAGGAGAGAGGGTGCGACTCCATTTGACGCCAAGGACATAGAACTCACGCACTATGTCGAGGCAGGAAAGGAGTATGTCAGCTTCGATGCGATCATCAAGAAGTTTGTGCTAAAAGATCCGGCGCTGCTCGAACTCGCGAAGATAGTGCGAGGGGCAGACGCGAAGATCCCTGACGCGCCCCCGGAGTCGGCCGGGCTTGAAGCGGCGGCCATGGGGTTCAGGTCTCTTGCAAAGGACGACTTCGAGAACATGAAGATGCAGTTCCCGGCGTACGACGCGCTCTACGAGTATTGCGCACGGAGGCTCGCCGGAACTGCGAAGCTCGAACACGCAGGAAAGTAGCGCCTGTTGGAGAGCGCGCGGGCAGGCAGGAACGGCCCTTCTCTGCTGTACGCAGCAAAGGGCTCCAGGGTCTTTGTTTCAGGACTGATGAGCGTCTCCATCCCCGCCTATCTGCAGGCGATAGGATCTGGGGGCCTTTTCGTCGGGGTGGCACTGGCGGCGATTCTGGCCGGGAACGCGGCTTCGAACATAGTCCTGAACTTCCTGAGGGGAAAGGCGCCGACCAAGAAGATCCTTCAGGGGTTCAGCGGTTTGATGGTCATCGCCGGGGTGATCCTTGCCTGGACCGCCTCTCCGTGGGCGATTCTTCTGGCCTGTTTCATGGGCAACGTCAGTACGACTGGCACCGAGGCGGGACCGTTCCAATCTGCCGAAGCGGGAATACTGCCAGAGCTGGTCCCCGAGGGAAAGATAGTGAGGGCCTTCGGGAGGTACAACTTCGTGGGGTATCTGGCGGCCGCGTTCGGGACGTCTTCCCTGTCAGTGCCCGGGCTCCTCGGCGGGAGCCTTTGGGCCTTCAGGGCCCTCTTCCTGGCATTCGCCGGGGCGGGTGCCCTCCTGCTCGTCATCTATGCGACCCTGGCCTGGCCCAAAGAGGAACCTGCCGCAAGAGAGCTCAGCAAGGAAGCTAAAGGACAGATCGTCAGGCTCTCGGCCTTCTTCTCGGTGGACGCGTTCGGGGGCGCCTTCGTATCTCAGTACCTCCTCTCGTACTGGTTCTTCGTTGTGTACGGAGTCCCTCTGACGGGACTGGCCGCGATCTTCTTCGTATCCAGCCTCATCTCGGCCGCCTCGACCTATGGCGCGGCGCTCATCGCTGAGAGGATTGGCAACTTGAGGACGATGGTCTTCACCCACATCCCCTCCGGCGTACTCCTATTACTGACGCCGCTGGCCGGCTCCCTCGTCGGGTCCGTGGCCGTCCTCTTCCTAAGGCAAAGCCTCTCCCAAATGGACGTCCCGACGAGGCAGGCCCTCATGGCGGAGATGTTCGAAAAGGACGACCGGGTCCAGGCCTATGCAGCTACAAACGTAGTCAGGAGCCTAGGGACCTTTGGAGGTGGCCCGGTTGCCACGGGGCTGATAGCCTTGGGGGCGTACTCAGGGCTCCTCTACGCAGGAGGCCTGACTAAGATAGGATACGACCTTGCGATCTATTCTGCGTACAGGAAGAAGTTCAGGTAGCCTAGGGCGTGACTACGACTTTGGCTTTCATCCACGGATGGATGGTGCAGTAGTAGGAGTACGTCCCAGGTGTGTTGAACTTCAGCGAGTATGTGCCCCCTGGCTGCATTACGCCCGAGTCGAACGAACCTGTTACGTTGCTGGTCACTGTATGGGTGGTCCCGTCTCTGTTGACCCAGCTGACGGTTGTCCCGGCCGCCACACTGTACGTCCCCGGATGATAGAACTCTGCGTTGTTCGTGTTGGATGCCCCTGAGACAATTGCAATGTCGCCCGTGGCCCCGCCGAGGAGCCGTGACTCTGTCGCGCCGGCGAGGGCGCCGATTACGAGCGCCCCGACTATGAAACCGACGATCACGAGAGCTAGGGAGCCAGAGGAGGCCATCATCTTCCGCTGCGGGATGGCAGAGGGCTTCTTCCAGAACATCCTGACACCCGCGATCGAGTAGACAAGCACGGCAACGAGGGAGAGGATCACTGTCACTACTCCGAAGAAGGTGACGTAGTCGGAGGGGCTTGCGAGCGCGTCGGACGCGAAGGAGCCTTCAAGGAACAGGAACACGACGCTCAGGACTATGGAGCCGACATATGCGAACCTATTCCTCTTCCATACGCCGAAACCAAGAGCCAAGAAGAGTATGATGAACGGCACAAGGATGAAGACGAAGGGACTGCTCGCCCCGCCGGCCATGAGGATCGGAACGACCACGGAGATCAGATAGAGGCCTGAGTAGACAAGGCCCACGAAGGGTACCAGGACCTCGGGCACCGTCCACCAGCGTGAAGTGTGGGTCTCTTCAGCGGACAATTGTGAACGCTCCCGTGTGGGCGTATTTATCCTTGGGAAGCGAGGGAGTTGGGCGGCTTAGATGGAGGAGGCGACCTCGTCGAAGGACCAGGGCGACTCTGTGAGCCTCGGCCTCTTCCTGAGTCCGTCGAGGCGGCCTTCGGACTGGAGGTCCTTTACGACCTTTGCCGAGAACGCTGGGGCTCCGGTCGCGCCAGGTGAATTGTAGTTCAGGACGTGACAAGACTCTTCCCCGAAGACGAGTATTGCTTCTGGCTCGAACCCCCTCGAGCTCACGACCGACCCCCTGACCCCTGCGAGCCCGCGCTCCTCCAGGAGAGAAGTGTCTAACCGGGGGATGAACTTCCTCACTCTTCGGGCCATGGCATCCTTGGACAAGGAGCTCCGCCACTCGCCAGCCAAGAGGGAGAGGAACTCTGTGTTCATGGCCAACCTCAGCTTGGGGCCCAGAGGCCTCTCCAAGCTAGAAGGTGCATGCCTGAAACCGAAACCCTGGTAGGCGTAGGGGCCGCCGACCAGGACCGCGTTCGGGCCGACCTGGCGAGTCCCGTCCGCACGGACGACCAAGTGAGGGTCGAGGAATGGAAACGCCGGGTGCCGGGGAGGGGTGTAGACGTTCCTCCCGACCTTCTTGGCGAAGCCTCCCGCGACCCTCCAGTAGTCCCCGCGGAAGTACAGGGCCGACAGGTCCCGTGCCAGGCCCTCCTTGTGAGCAAGGGTGAGAGCACCCGCACCTCCGGCGTTGACCAGGAAGCGGCAGGAGACGCCGCTCGAGTCTGCAGCGGGGGAGAACGAGACGAGACATCTTCCAGTTGGGCCTGTGGAGACTCTCTCCACCCGACTCGTCGAGAGGAGGTCCACGCCAGCCCTGTCGCAGTGGTCGAAGAGTCTCCTGGTCATCAGTCCGAAGTCGACTGAAGTGTCGGTCTTCGAGTGCAGAGCTGCGGCGCAGTGCACTTCGGGCTCGAGCGAGGCCACCTCCCTGCCGTCGAGCAACTCGGTTTCGGCCTCTTCCATCCCATTCTTCTCTGCCCAGCCGAGGTACTTGTGAAGGACGGCGATGCCCGACTCGGTCGGAGCGGCCTCGAGGGTTCCGGTCTCCACCCACGGAAGCATCGACTCCCTCGAGAACTTCCTCCACAGAGGGTAGGAGACGGCGGCGGAGCGTGCAAAGACCTTCTTCCGGTCGGGGTCGAGGTAGAAGGGCCTGTGCACTACACCCGTGTTTCTCGAAGAAGTATGGGCGGCCACGCCGCCGGCAGAGTCGGCGACCGCAATCGAACAGTCATAGACGCTTGAGAGCCAGTAGGCGATGGAGACCCCCAGCACCCCCGCCCCGACCACGAGAAGGTCGTACTCCTTCCATCTGGACGACCGCACGACGGCGTCTCGTGGAGAGGGTTTGATAGGATTGTCGAGTTGGTGATTTGACTGAACGGATATTAACCAAGGGAGAGGCGATGAGTTGGTTTGGAGTCTGCCGGAGTCTCAACCTCCGTAGGGCTGACCGTCTTCGAGAGGGTCGCCAAGAGCGTCCACATCCCCTACATCGTGCTCTGTGCTGTCTTTGCGGTCTTGCTGGGGCCGCCGGCTCAGTTTGTGGCGATCTTCATAGATACAGGGAGCTTGGATGCAGCGTTCAAGCTGACCTTCCTGACTGGATACTCTTCGTTCTCCGTGGTCACGACTTCCGTTGAGTCTGGCGTTGCAGCGCAGACCATCTTCACCTTGAGCACTTTCACGGTCATGTACATGCCGAAGTTCGTCCGGACCAAGGTCGAGGAGTACGAGGCCGAGCTGACCGCGCTTGCGCCCGATGGGCCTCGGACGCTCCGCAAGGTCTTCGGGGGGATTTCAAGCCTGAAGCCGATGCTCGTCGTCTCCGCAGTCCTTGGATTGGCCTCAGTCGAGTACGTCTACAGCCTCCTCGGCCTTGCGACCGGGCCCCTCATGGAGATCTATGTCGCGGTCAGCAACACAGTCGTCAGCGTCGTCTTCGGGGTCTTCGTCTGGGTCTACTTCAGAACCCTTTGGGGGCTCTATAGGCTCGGCAAGGAGGACCTCAAGCTGACTTCGGCCGAAGTGGACCCTATGCTCGGCGTGAGGCCGATCGGCTCGATCTCCTTTACTCTCTTCATTTCGTACACGGCCGTCATCCTCTTTGTCGGGGCCGTGGTTGTGATCATCGCCGACCCGTTCTCGATTGCCGCAGTCCTGGTACTGGAAGTGGTCGGGGCCATCATGCTCTTCCTCCCGCTCAATAGTGTCCACAAGATGATGCTCGCGGGGAAGAGACAGGAGAGGCGGAGGATCGCTGAGGGCCTGGCGAGGGTATCGGGTCCGGCGGGAGACGCAGACTCACTGCTCAGGGACATCAAGGAAGTGCAGATGCTTCAGCTCAGGAGGGATATGGTCTCGGCCGTCCCGACGTGGCCCTTCGACACTGGAGTCCTCGGACGGTTCACAGCGATCGTGCTATCGGTCGTGGCGATCCTCCTTTCGAGGATAATCTCAGGGACCCTGCACATCTGACCGCCGGGTCAGGCTAGACGTTCTTCAGGTAGCCGTTGGTGTTGAGCCATTCTGCGTGTGCCTTGATGTAGCGCCAGAGGATGTCGGCCTTCCGGTTGTCAAAGTCCCAGGGAGCGATAAGGACGATGTCGCCTTCCCTGATCCACATTCGCCTCTTGAGCTTGCCCCTGATCCGGCACTGCCTCGTCTCGCCATCCACGCACTTTACGATCACCTGGTCGCCCCCGGTCATCTTGATCGCCCGGCCGAGGATCTCGCCCTGCTGGGGCATGACCAGTTCCTTGAGGTTGGATTCGCTGAGAACCTTGCGCTTACCCAACTAGGCTCACCGGCTCTACCTTCATTCGCATCCTTGCGGAATTCGGGCGCATTTTATCTGTATCTCCGCCACTTCTGTCGGGCACCGCGGTCTCCCTTCCTGGCCCACCGCCCGCCCTGCCTGCCTCCGGCGTGCCTCATTTGCCCCTTGTCGACGTGCCTGCGCTTTTCGTCGCCAGGTCTCAGGGGCCTGATCTCCGCTTTTGCCTGGCCTAGGATCCGCGCAAAGTCCCCCTCCTCGAAGGGAGTGACGAAGGTGTACGACCTTCCAGGGTCGCCTGCTCTCGCTGTCCTTCCAACTCTGTGGAAGTATACGACCGGGTCTTCGGGGACGTCGTAGTTCACCACGCACCCGATCTGCCTGACGTCGATGCCTCTGCTGGCGACGTCGGTGGCCACCATGATGTCCGCCTTCCCCGACCTGAAGAGGCTCATCGAGTGGTCCCTCTGGTTCTGGGAGAGGTCGCCGTGGAGCGACACTACGCTCATGAATCTCCTCTCCAGTTCGCGGGCCAGCCTGGCCGTGCCCCACTTGGTCCTGCAGAAGATCACTGCGGAGCCGCGCCTCTCTTTGGAGAGGATGTCGAGTAGGAGCTCCAGGCGCTTGTCAGCGTCGACCCTTGCGTAGAACTGCTCGAGGGCCTCAGGAGAGGGCTCGTTCTGGTCGACCATGATGTGCGTCGACTGGGGCATGTACTTCTCCGCCAGCCTCATGATGGAGCTCGGCATCGTCGCCGAGAAGAGGCTCAGCTGCCTCGAGTTGGGGGTCTTGCCCAGGATGAAGTCTACGTCGTCGATGAATCCCATGTCCAGCATCGTGTCGGCCTCGTCGAGGACAGCGAACCTCACGGACCCGAGCCTCAGCGTCCCGCGCTTGATATGGTCGATCGTCCTCCCGGGAGTCCCCACGACGACGTGTGGTCCTCGGCGAAGAGCGTCGAGTTGGAGGTTCATGGACTGGCCTCCGTAGATTGTGACAATCCTCACGCCCGTGAAGGACCCGATCTTGATCAGTTCCTTGGTGATCTGGACGGCTAGCTCCCTCGTGGGCGCGAGCACGAGAGCCTGGATGACCGGCAAGGACGTGTCTATGGAATGAAGCAGGGGTATCCCGAATGCGAGTGTCTTGCCCGAGCCTGCCTTCGCCTGTCCGATCAGATTCCTTCCCTCCAGGAGGGGGCCTATCGCTTGGGCCTGGATTGGGAAGGGCCTGCGGTACCCTGCCTCGTCCACGCCCTTTCGAACGGCCGGGCTCAGGTGCAACTCCATGAAGCTGTCCAATTTTTTCACTACTCAACAATTCGTTGTCCGCTGGCGGCCTTGCTGAGTGGCGCCATGAGACGCAGAGATTGACGACTTTACGCCTGGAGCCCCGTATTTAAAGGGAGAAGACCTGACATTGGCTTGGCTGGCCGGCTACATGAGTTCGGGGGGCTCATCGACCCTTCCGGCACCAGAGTGGCTTGGGAGGATCACAGTCGTGGTGGTCGTCGTTGTTGATGTCGTGGTGGTCACAGAGCTGGAGGTCGACGTGGTCCCCGTGCCGATGACGACGACAGTACCGGTCATGAAGGTGTGTATCGCGCAGTGATATCCGAAGGTGCCCGGTGTCGAGAAGGTGTGTGTGAAGTTCTCCCCAGGCGACAGCGTGCTGCTTCCCGAGAAGGCGCCGCCGTTCGCTGTCACAGTATGGGGCTCCGCCCCATTGTTAGTCCAGACGATGGTGTTGTTTACTCCAATAACCACGTGAATCGTGCCTGGATTGAACGAGAAGTCCTGGATGCTCACGGAGACTGGAGATACGGTCGCGATGACTCGCGGGGATGAGGCGAGGACGGCCAGGAGCGAGAGGGAGACGAGCAGGGCTGCCAAGAGGTAGGCGCCCCTGGGTCGCATGCAGCGGATTTTGAGACAAATTCGATTTAACGCTATTTCAGGATGTCTTCAGGATTGGGGCAGTTTCGGGGGTTGTCAACATTCCAGCCGGCTCCAAGATGTTAAAATCGCTCTAGGTACGGGGTGGTCATAGAAGTTGAGCTTAGAGAGTGGCACTGGAAGCGGACAGGGGGGCGAATCCGGGCAGCCTCCGGTCAGCCGAACTACGTTCACTCCCATGAAGAGGCCTACCTGGATTATCCCTGTGATGTTGCTGTGGACTGCCGCGGCGGCCTATGGACTGTGGGTCACCCTGTATCTCTACGGGCCGAGCGATAGCAAGAATCTCTACGTTGGGTGCGTCGCATGCCCTTGGTTTCATGTAGTGACCGACGACGTCGCGCTCAGGCTATTGATCCAAGTTCTCTCGGTATTTCAGATAGTAACGGCGTTTGCGATCATGAAGGGAAGGGTGTGGGCCCATTATGCAGGCCTTCTAATCTCGGTCTTGGTCATGCTCGCCTACACCTCTTTGTTTCTAGCTTACTACTCAGTTCCAGTAATCGTTGGTTTGAGGACCCCGCTGGTCCTTGTTAATCTCGCCGTGGGTGGCGGATCCCTGGCGATGCTATGGCTTTACCTGAGAAGGCCGAACGTGGTCGCCTACATAGACAATTAGAGTTCAGTCAGCTACTTCGGCCGGGGAAGGCTTTGGGAATCATGAACGGAACAGCCTTATCTTCTCGGGCTCGTTCGGTGCTCCGATGCAACTGCTAGGGCTTGACGACCAAGAAGAGTCGCTGGTCGAGAAGACAAGGCTTCACTTGAAGAAGTACGGCTCGGAGATTTCCAATGTCGCGGCCGGGATTCAGACCAGTAAGGGGACGGAGTTCTTCGGGCTTTGCATCGATCTGAAGACGGCGACGCTCGGCTCCTGCGCAGAGTACTCCGCAGTCGGGACGATGCTTTCAAGTGGCGAGAAGCGAATCCGGACCATCGTGGCGGTAGCTGAGAAAGGAAGAGGCGGCTACAGAGTCTTGCCACCGTGCGGAAAGTGTCGAGACCTTGTCAGAGGTTTTGGGAATCCGTACGTGATTCTTCAGGTCGGGAGTAGCACGAGGGAGGCCAAGAAGGTCAGGCTTTCTCAACTTCTCCCGTTCCCGTGGGACAGAACTCCGGCCCGATGACCGAATTAAGAAAGCGCCCTGGCCGGGATTTTCGTCCTTGGGATTTCGAACCCGGGTCGCCGCCGCTCTGCCAAGACGCGCTCGTTGACAGGGCAGCATACTGACCTCTATACTACCAGGGCGTCGAAAGACCCCGCCCGATGTCGGCTATTTAGTTTACCAGAACTGACCAAGTCAGTCGATTGAGTAGACGACTTGGACTGAAGAGTAGAGCGTCTGAGTTCCCGGGATGATCGGAGTGAGGTATGCGCTTGCATCCTGTATCCCTCTGGGTGCGTAGTCTGAATAACAGCAGTAGGAGGAGTACCCGCTACTCGCGCTGACGACTCCGGTGATATTGACTCCAGCCTCGGTTGCTATCAAAGTGGCCTGTTGATGAGCCGAATCGACAGCCCAGCTAAGGACCTGGTTCTGAAGCTTTTGCACCATCGACCTAGTCCCGGAGAAGTCCAGATTGACCTGGTTCGCGCCGGCCCCTGTAGCCGTGTCTATCACCTGGCCAGCCTTTAGCCCAAGAGCTGCCGGGTCACTGTTGGTGATGTTGATAGTAAGGCTGTTTGAAACTGTGTAGCTCACGATGGCCGGCGGATTCGGATTGTAGCAGTAGCATTCGTAGTAGTTCGGATAAAGAGAGAACCCCTGAGTGTGCATGCTCGTGTTGGCTATGCCTATCGAATTTAGCGCCTTGATCACCTTGGCGGTGAGAATCGCATCCTCCTTGGTGGCACCCAGGGCGGTTGCGTTCTTCGCGACCACGGAGATGCCAACTAGCGCTTCGTTGGGAGTGTATTGGATTTGGGCGGAGCCAGAGACAGAGATTGTGTAAGTTGGATCGAAGTTCCCAGACTGAGAAGAATATGGCCCTGACGAGGGAGGAAAGGTCACCGAACCATCTCCAATCTGAATCGGACCGGTCCTCTCCGTGGTCTTTTGCAAGTAGAGGTAAGACATGAACCCGGTCGACGTCGCCAGGACTGCTACAGCTATCAGGAGGACGACGGTCGCACCAGCGACGCCGGGCCGGGCGGGCTTTGCCAACGGCTACAAAGTATTGGGGGCCGTTAATTAGAATAGTTACCAGAACAGGATGGAATGTCCCAAGAATCCTAAATCTTCATGTAAAAATTCTCTGGGTGGTCCAGGGGCTTCGGGGGCATCTTGTGCTTCTGTCCGCATCGTGCAAGGTGCCTCTTGTACTTCTTCCCGCTGATCAGCTTCCCGCACTTCGGGCAGTTAGGCACGCGGGATTCCAGAACCGGTGATAGTTACGGATTTGGTCGACCTGTCCTGTCGACCGGGTGTCAAGCCGAGGGCTCGATACCTGTCACGATGTAGTCGACGGACTCGCCGATGTAGGTCGCGTGGTCCGAGATCCTCTCCAGGTACCTGAGGATGAGGCTGGCTGAAAGTGCGCACCTGACGTCCTTCTTCTGGTCCATGACTCCCCTCAAGTGCTGCCTGTAGCTCTCGTCGACCAGGTCGTCCAGCTTTGGAATGCGCCTCGCCAGCCCGACGTCCCTCTTCGCGAAGGCGTCCACGCTCATCCTGATCATCTCCTTCGTCGTGGCGGCTGCCTTAACCACGGCCTCGTGGTCGCACTTTCGAAGGTCCCCGAACATCTCGAGCACCTCCACTATGTCCAGGGCATATCGGCCGAATCTGTGGAAGCCGTATGAAATCTCGAAGCAGGCCTTGATGAACCTGAGGTCCGAGGCGACCGGCTGGAACCTTGCGATCAGTTCCATGGTGAGGTCGCTGACCTGGCGGTGGAGGCCTTGCAGCTTCTGAGCCTGTTCACGCACCTGTCCGGCCTTTCCGCCGCTGGCGTACGCCTCTATGGACGAGGCTACGGCGTTCTCAGAGAGGGCGGCCATTTCCAGGAGGAGCCCGTTGAGCCGCTCGAGCCCCATGTCCATGAGCCTAGTCAATCCATACCACTATCCGAACTTCCCGGTGATGTACCTCTCAGTAAGCTCCTCCTTCGGGTTCTCGAAAATCTTGGGGGTGTCATCATATTCGATCAGCTTCCCCAGGTAGAGGAAGGCGGTATAGTCCGCGACCCTGGAGGCTTGCTGCATGTTGTGGGTCACGACGACCACGGTGTACCTGCTCTTCAGGGAGGTCATCAAGCCCTCGATCTTAGCGGTAGCCACAGGGTCCAGGGCCGAGCAAGGCTCGTCCATCAATATCACTTCGGGCTCGAGGGCGATTGCCCTCGCGATGCAGAGTCGCTGCTGTTGCCCCCCGGAGATGCTCGTCCCCGGCTTGTCCAGGTCGTCTCTGACTTCGTCCCACAGACCGGCAAGCTCAAGGCTCCTTCGTACTACCTCGTCCAGGTCCTTTCCCTTTCTCGCTCCCGTGAGCTTCAGCCCTGCTGCGACGTTGTCATAGATTGACATCGTGGGAAATGGATTGGGCTTCTGGAAGACCATTCCTATCCTTCGTCTAATGAGGACCGGGTCCACCTTTGGCCCATAGATGTCGTTCCGATCGAGGAAGACGTGCCCTTCGGTCTTGGCTCCGGGGACCAGCTCGTGCATCCTGTTCAGGCATCTGACGTAGGTAGACTTTCCGCACCCCGAAGGCCCTATGATAGCCGTAATCGCGTGAGACGCTATCCCAAGGCTGACGCCGTCGAGGGCCTGCTTTCCCCCATACCATGCGCTGAGCCCCTCGCTCCTCATCTTCTCGCTGGAGCCGGGAGCGCCCATCGGAAACGGGTCTGGCGGCCGTAGTTCTTTTGTCTTCATCTCAAGGGTCTCCTGCAAGACTAGGGTCACCTTCTGGCTCCTCTTCCTCTGGTCGCGAGCCTGACGGCTATGTTGATCAGCAGTACCATCAGGATCAGGACAAGGGCGGCGCCCCACGCCTGAAGCTGGTAACCCTGGTAGGGCTGCTTCCAGTCCGAGAAGATGTACATGGTAAGCGAGCCCACAGGCCCGTTCAGACCTGTGGCAAAGTAGCTGTTTCCGAACGCAGTGAAAATCAGCGGTGCCGTCTCTCCGGCTACTCTTGCGACGGCCAGAAGGGACCCGGTGATGAGCCCCGACCGTGCGGCACGGAGGACCACGCTGACCGTCCCCCTCCACTTCCTTATCCCCAGAGCCAGAGAGGCCTCCCTTAGGGAGTTGGGCACGAGCTTGACCGACTCCTCCGTGGTCCTCGAAACGATGGGAATCAGGATGAAGCACAGGGCGAGTGCTCCGGCGATGGTCGAGTAGCCGAATATCAGGACGAAGGTAAGATAAATCGTGATCCCTGCAACTATCGACGGGAATTCGGTTAGGACGTCGTTGAGAAGCCTCAGGACTGACGCGTAGCGATTGGTCCCATACTCTGCAAGAAAGATCCCGGACATGATGCCGATCGGAATTCCGATCAGGCTGGTGAGGCCTACGAGCATCAGCGTCCCCTGTATCGCCGGCCCTATTCCCCCGGGGCTAGTCGTGCTCGGAAGAGAGTCCGTGGTGAGAAAGGCCCAGCTCATCGCAGGGAGGCCCTTCGCGATGACACCCAACAAGATGCTCCCGAGGGGTATGACAGCGAGGACCACGCAGAGGCCACCAAGTATCGTGAAGACCCTGTCCTTCAGCCTGCGCGCGGCATAGTGGTCCATGCTATTCCACCGCGCCCCCCTTCACTTTCAGCAGCCTTGTGACCATGAGTCGCGCTAGCACGTTAATCACGAGGGCCAAGACAAGAAGGAAGAGGCCAACGCCGAGAATCGCAGAGAACTCGTAGGTCCCCGGGGTCGCGTCGAAGAAGATGTTGACTATGTATGACGACATCGTCTGGCTCTGCTTGAGCAGTGAAGTAGGCAGGGCAAGGGGGCCGACCGCGTTGCCTATCACCATGCTCACCGCTATGGTCTCGCCCACCGCTCTCCCGAGGCCCAGAATGACGGCCCCGAAGAGACCGGAGCGTGCGTAGTTGAGCACCCAGTGGCGCGTAACCTCCCATCGGGTAGCGCCGATGCTGTAGGCGCCCTCGCGGATCGAGTTGGGGACGGCAGAAATGACTTCGCGGCTCACGGAGGAGACCGTGGGTATGATCATGATCGACAGTATCAAGCCAGCCGAGAGGACGTCGACCCCCACGGGAGAACCGCCTAGGCCAGGGAGCCATCCCAAGTAGGCAGAGAGCGGGGTCTCGATGTAGTCGGCCAGGAAGTAGCGGAAGACGAAGAATCCCCAGAGCCCGTAGATCACGCTGGGGACAGCGGCGAGCAACTCGACCAGGTTCGAGACCGGGATTCGCAGTCGCCTGGGAGACATCTCGGAGAGGAAGATGGCGATGCCGAGACTGATCGGGACTCCTACTACGATAGCGATCCCGGATGTGGCGAGCGTCCCCAAGAGGTAGGGAAGCGCGCCGTAGATCTCGTGCCCTTCGGCCGAGTTCCATTCAATCCCTGTGAAGAAGTAGGTTCCGAACTTCGAGAGGACTAGAGTCGAGCCGCTGACTAGGACATACCCGGCCAAGAAGACTATGAGTACGACGGATGAAGCAAGAAGGGCGGCCCCGACCTTGAACGCTGTATCGCCGCTTGGGAGGCTCCTCATAAGTGACGATTCCTATGGTCTGTAAAATGGGTAGAGGCTGGTGTCGGAAGCCCGGCACCATGCCTATGATGTTGGGAGTGGTTGTCCGTTGAGGGTGATGGTCTGGATAGTCTGTTCGTCCAGCGTTACCACGTTCTGTGGCAGCGGGACGTAGTCTAGTGTTTGGGATTGCTGCTGGCCGTCGTGCACGGCCCACCACAGGAACTGCACGAGGGCGGTCGCCCCTGCAATCGATTTGCCTGAGGTCTGCGCCGTGTTTACGCTCAGCTCCTTGTAGACGAAGATGTAGGTGAAAGTGACGATTGGGTATGTCGTGGCTCCAGGCTTGTTCAGGAGGTCGACTCCGGACCAGTCCCCGTTGCCCGCGGGGAGGTTGCTAAGTGCCAACGCTGCCGCTGCAGAGGTCTGGAGGCTGGGGACCACGTACTTGCCCGCAGGGTTCTGGACGGCGCTCAGGGTCAGCTTCGGCGTGGACGTGAGCGCGTACGCGAGTTCCACATAGCCTATCGTCAGGTGTGTCCCTTGGACGAACCCTGCGACGCCCGCGTTGCCGTTTGCCCCGTACCCAGTCGGCCAGGAGGGTGCTTTCGCCTGCCCAACTTCCTTTGCCCAGGCCGGGCTGTCCTGCGTGAGGAAGCCTGTGAAGGTGAAGGTGGTTCCTGAGCTGTCAGAGCGGTGGACCACTATGATCTGCTGGGCTGGTAGTGCTGCTTTGAGGGTCGCGTTGGTCTGGAGGTTGACTATCTTGGGGTCGTTCCACATGGTGATGTTCCCTGCGTAGATCTGGGCGATCACGTCACCCGTGAGGTTCAAGCCCGTCGCGATGTGCGGGAGGTTGTAGGCGACAGTGATTGCGCCTATTGTGACGGGAATCGTCAGGGCGTTTGGAGCCTTTGCCTGGTCGGCTGCCTTCAGGGGCGCGTCCGAGGCTGCGTAGTCGACGGTGTGGCTCTCCAGGTCGGTGATTCCTGCCCCGCTGCCTACTGCCTGGTAGTTGATGTGGATGTTCGTGTGCAGGCCCGAGTACTGGGTTATCATCGCCGACATCAGCGGATAGACGAATGTCGAGCCGGCGCCGCCCAGCGTTTCGGCCTGGGCCGAGGTTGTCGTGTTGGATGAGGTAGTGTTCCCGCCATAGTTGGATCCGTAGAGCGCATACGCCCCGGCACCCGCTACCACGACGATCAACACCACGACAATTGCGATTGTAGTTGTGCTTACTGCTTTCCGTTCGGTGTTCATTTTCGAGCCTTCCCGCAGGCGCGCCGGTTTTAGGGGTCGCCGAAGTATTCCACGTGTCCATATTGTGGACGACAGGAAGTATAGAGACGAAGTGGATTTCGGACACACATATATACATCCTTGCCTGCTCCGGACCGTGGACTTTCGCAAGGTTCAGGTCACGGGAGGTAACAGCTTCGTCGTCTCACTGCCCAAGAGTTGGGTCAAGGAAGTCGGGCTCAGACCGAAGGATGCGGTGGCGGTGATAACGCAGCCGGACGATTCTCTCCTAATAGTCCCCAGGCGGGACCTTAGGCAGGTCTCCAAGCCGGAGGCCGCGATTGACGTCGTCTCGGGTATGGACAGGGACGGTGTGCTGCGACACTATATCTCGCACTATCTGACCGGGTACGACGTCGTCCGGGTCAACCTGGGCAAGGCAGACGCCGCATTCAGGGGAGCGATAAGGGACGGGATACGAAGAAAGCTGGTGGGAGTGGAGATAATCGAGGAGTCCCCGACGGCCCTGCTCACGCAATGCCTCTCAGGGTACGCCGACCTGCCGCTGAAGAAGGCAGTGGAGAGGATGGGGATCATCGCTTCCGGAATGGTCAGCGACTCCGTCGCCGCACTGCGCTCAGACGAGTCTGGCTTCGCCAAGGAGGTGATAGACAGGGACGACGAGGTGGACAGGTTCTATCACTTCATCCTGAGACAGCTCAATATCGCCATCAGGGACCGATCAGTCATTCAGGAGATGGGATTGGGCTCTGCAAGGGACTGTCTGGGCTACAGGCTAGTCGCGAAGAGCGTCGAGAGGGTCGGGGACCACGCGGTCCAGATTGCATCGCAGGCCGAGGCTTTGAACTCCCTCCCGGAGAGCTCACTAAAGCGGATCAAAGACCTGGCAGAACTCTCGAGGAAGGTTTTCGAGGGGTCTGTCACCGCGCTACTACGCCTTGACCCGAAGTTCGCGGAAGAGGCGATAGGGAAGGCTGGCGAAGTGTCCAGGATCGAGGAGAAGCTGAGCGGAGAGATGCTCGCTGCGAGGATGAACGGGGCCCAGGTGGGCTCAGTCCGGCTCGTCCTTGAGAGCATCCGCAGAATCGCCGAGTACGGAGCTGACATTTCGGAGACTGCCCTAGACCTGATGGTCAGGGAACCGTAGCTGAGGCTTCCGGAATCTCGCACGTCTGTTCGAGAATCCTCAGGAGGACTGCGCCTCCTCTGTCCGTCAGGCAGAACCTCTGCGCCTCTCTTGAAGTCAGTGGCCCCGGCACGATGTCCAGTAGCGCGGCCGACAGGAGCTCCGAGACGAGGGATTCGCAGTCGGGCTGGCTCATGGGCAATGAATCCCTGAGCTCTGCAGCTGAAGTCGACCTTTTGGCCAGGGCGAAGAGGATGTCAAAGGTCTCCCTCGTGAAGGCACTTCGCGTAGGCTCCGTTCTTTCCGTCAGTTCTATTTCTTGTCTCATGCATTTCTAAGACCGAGGATGGGATAAGGGGCTTGCCGAATGGGATTATTGTGGGCAGTGAAACTATTGGAGCTGGATAGTCTGATAAGGGCGCGGCCCCATGGCTGGGCGCATGCCTCCATCTTGGAAGACGAAGCCGGCGTCCACTGACGACGAGTACCTTGCCCGCATGTCTCGCGCGATGTTCGCTGCGGGGTTGAACTGGAGGATGATAGAGAACAAGTGGCCCAACTTCATGGAGGCCTTCGAGGGCTTCTCCCCTGCCGCGGTTTCGAAGATGACCGAGAAGGATGTGAGCAGGCTGATGAAGGATACCGGGATCGTGAGGAACGAGAAGAAAGTCAGGGCTACGATTCATAACGCCGGGGAGGTCGTGAAGCTCAAGAAAGAGTTCGGGTCGTTCAAGAAGTACCTAGACTCTTTCGGTAAGGAGGAGGACAGGCTGCAGGAGGACCTGCAGGAGAGGTTCCACCACATCGGGCCTTCGTCTGCGAGGATGTTCCTGTGGCTGGCAGGCTATCCACTGGCTCCAAACAGAGAAGAGAAGTCCTGGATTGCGTCGCACGAGCACCAGTAGGCCATGCCAGACATCAGGATAGGGTCCGTCGTCTTCGACTGCAACGACTTTGACCGGATGCACTCGTTCTGGCAGGAGGCGCTCCACTACGACCCGAAGAGGCCCCCAGCTTACGGATGGGTCATCCTTAGGGACCCCGAGGGGAAGAGCCCGAACGTCTCATTCAACCTTCTGGACAAGCCGGTCTCTGGGAGGATCAGGGTGCACCTTGATCTCTACGCTGACGACCAGAAGGCAGAAGTGGAGAGGCTCCTGAAGTTGGGAGCGACCCTGGTCAAAGACCCCGGGGAGGGCCACGACTACGTGATCCTTTCAGACCCGGAAGGAAATCACTTCTGCATAGTCCAGAAGTAAGCGCCTGCGAGCTTACTAGTTTCGAAAAAGGAGAGAGGCCTGCGGCCCTATGGAAAGATCGTGGGCATGCCCGCGGATGCTTTCAGGAGGTCGGCGATGGGAGTCACAAAATAGAACTCGCTGTCCAGGAGGTGGAAGAACCCGCCCTGGATGAGGAAGTCGCGCACGGTCTCTCCGCTCGGACCTTCAAGGAGCAGGAGTCCCTTGTGGGCAGGGTCGAGGTGCATGTATGGGACAACCATCCGAATTCCCATCTTCTTGGCAAGCTCTTCGCTCTTTGGGAGCGTTTCGTTTGCCCAGTCTCTTGCGCCCTTGCCGGAGATAGGGCAGTTGCCCGGTGGGTGGCTCTGGATTATCGCGTACTGTGGCATCGTGGGCGACCCGCTAGGACGCGTAGAAGAGGCTTCCCGGTTTTTGGTGTTGGTCGAGGGAGACAGGCAATAAGAGGTCAAGTCACCGTTTGATTCCGGCGCTTCCTGGCTGGCGCGCGGGCGAACAGGTATGAGATCGTTACTAGTGCGGCAATGAGAAGTGGCAGGTAAGACCCTGGCGAGAATTCTGGGACCCCGCCCTTGGATGAAGAGGTACCGGTCGAAGTGGTCGAACTCGATCCGTAACTCGTGGTGACAGAGTGGATTGATGAAGTTGTCGAGGTAGTTGAACTTCCTTGGTCAGGTAAAGTGAACTTGGCGAGGAATGCGTCCTGTGAGCCCGCACCAAAGCTGGTCGTCTGCCCGGAGACAAACGCTAGCCCCCCAGCGATTGCCAGACCCTGAGGCTGGTCGTTCCCGATTCCTCCCCAGGTCCTTGACCATCTCAGGTTCCCGCCAAGATCGTAGCCGAGCAGGAGAGCGTCGGTAGCCCCGTTCCCGAAGCTTGATGTCTGTCCAGCTACCACAAGGCCTGTGCCGTTGGCGGTCAACCTCACCATTCTCGACGACTCCGACTTCGAGCCCTCCCAGTACGAACTCCATGCCAATTTCAGGTCGTGGTCGTACTTCTGAAGCACTATCCTGTCGCCCGTGGTCGCGGAGATCCCCACGGGATAAAGGGAGGTCGAGTCGCCCGTCATCCCTAGGAAGTCCGCCTCTCCGGAGCCCTCCCACCACGTGGCGTTCTTCACGTAAGCCCCGTCAGACTTGTTGAACGAAGCAATCAAGGCCCGGCCCCCGTAGAGGAGGTTCGGGGAATTGTACCGGCCCGCGACGTACACGTGCGCGGAGTCAAAAACGATGTCGCCATTAGCTTCGTCCCACCCGCTCGTGCCCCAGGTCGAATTCCAGACGACATGGCCCGTGGGCGCGTCGAGTTTGAGCAGGCCGAGGTCCTCGGAGTGCCCGGGCACGGCTGCCCATCCGGCGGCATAGAGGTCGTCTCCCTCAAGGACGATGCCATCGACTTCGTTGTATCCGGCACCCGGAGAGACCTCCCACGTAGTCGACCAGGCGAGCTCTCCGGTGGAGGCGTTGTAGGCCTGCACCAGCATGTTCAGCTCGTGGTCGGTCGATACGAAGGACCTTCCTCCTACATAGAGCATCCCGGCCCGCCAGACTACCTGATACGCAGCGTCGTCGCCACCGCCGTCAAAGGAAGCATTCCAGATGGAGGCCCCGTTCGGTCCGACCTTGCTGACAAAAATGTCAGCCAACGGGCCCGGAACCGTCGTGCTGCCGACGAAGTATGAGGAGCCTGAATCGTCCGTCGCGACTCCCCAACCCACGTCCGAGTGTGGCCCTCCCTTGAAGACCGTCCACACCGGAGCGATCGACGTCGGCGCGGTAGTAGCATATGCAAGGGGGGAGGACAGCATGACAGCGAACAGCGCCGTGAGGGCGAGGCGAAGGGAAGAGCTGCGACCAATCCTCGGGGTTAGAATCTCCAAAACACTTTGATGGGCTCGTCGGGAAGACGGTATTTGGGACTGTCGCCGAATCCCCACAATGACTTGCGGGAAAGATCCCCTAGACTGTCGTTGCTCATCAAGATAGTTGAAGAGAACTTGTGGTGGGGTTCGCGCGCTATCTCTGTTCATGGCAAACCCATTTTAGTTCAAGCGGTTCGGGGACGAGGGGATGTCAAGCCGGGGATTGGTAGAGACATTCTCTGGCCTGTCGTCGGCGCTCGTAGCCGATGCTTGTCTCCGGTTGAAGCGGCCCTATCGGGCTGCTCCCGATACGATCAGGCCGCTGATCCCTGGGAGCCGCGTCTCAGGGAGCGTGGTCCCGGCTAAACACTATGGGAGCGTCGACGTGTTCCTCGAGGCGATGGCCTCGTCCGGGCGAGGGGGAGTCCTGGTGATAGACAACGGCGGTAGGACAGACGAGGCATGCATCGGAGACCTGACTGCCCTGGAGGCGAAGGCCGGCGGACTCGCTGGGATTGTCGTATGGGGGCTCCACAGAGATACGGAAGAGCTCCGAAGGATTGGACTGCCGATTTTCAGCCAAGGCGCCTGCCCTTCGGGACCTCGGAGGCTTGATTCTAGAGAGTCAGACGCCCTCGAATCCGCCAGGGTGGGAAGCTTCACTGTGGCCAAGGCAGACGTCGTCTTCGGGGATGACGACGGCCTGGTCTTCGCCTCCGGCGACGACATCGAGGAGGTGCTCTCGGTCGCGCAAGCAATCTCCAAGACCGAAAGGAAGCAGGCCGACGAGATCAGAGGCGGGAGAAAGCTACAGGACCAGCTGCAGGTCGCGGGTTATCTGAAAGAGCGCGCACTTGACCCCAGCTACACCTTCAGGAAGCACCTCCAGAGGATCGGGGGTGCGATCGAAGAGTGAACTTCCTTCAACAGTTGTAGGGAGGCCATGCCTGATTGAGGTAAATCTTGATTTATCTCGACAAGCGTCTTAAGTAAAGAAATATATATCCCAATAGGGGAGGGAGTATAGGCGAGTTTACTTGGAAGACAAGAAGGAATTGAGCCAAGACCTGAGGAACGAGATCAAGCACCTGCGGGAGGAGATCAGGAACGAGTTCAGGGAAGCACTTCGCGAGGCGCGGGAGTCATCCGGGGACGCCGCGAGTTCAATCAGGGTCGATATCGGAAGCGGGGATCTTCGGGATGCGGAGCCGTCCTCAGTGGTGGCCAAAGACCTGGTGAAGCTGATCCGCGACAACGTGAGGTCCAGCCTGGTGGAGAAGGGGGAACGTGCCGTCGATGACCTAGTGTCGGGGATGCCCGAAGGGACGGCCGCAGACGTTCTGAAGTCTTTGGCGAACATCGAGAGGATAAGGATAGTCAAGATGCTCTACTCTTCTGACAGGACGTTCTCGGAGATGAAGGCCTCAACGAACCTTGAGGCTGCCTCTGTGTCTCATCACCTGAAGAGCCTCCTCAGGATGGGGCTCGTCGCCCACGCGGACGAGGGAGGGTACCAGCTGACCAAGCGGGGCAGGCTTCTGGTCAGGACGCTTGCGCTGATGAACGAGGCCCTTGGAGGGGAGAGCGTTGATTGAGATAGGAAAGGAGCGGACCCTAGCCCACGGCGCCCGAAGGACAGCAAATGCGTTCTATGCCATCGGGGCGGTCCTAGTCCTCGTTTGGCTCCTAAGAGGGTACCTCGCCGTTTCTCAGTATTCGGAGACGCTCCTGGCCGCGTCTTTCGGCGCTGGCTTCTTCGCGAGTGCATTCCGGACGAACACGAGCAGGGGGGCCGCGCGGGCTGTGTCGACCCTACTTGGGAACATGGGGTTTCAATGCATCCTCATCATTATCCTGATCTGGTTCTTTGGCTGGATTGCCATTCTACAAGGCGACAACGCCTACCCGGCGGTCTTCGGGATGGAGATTCCCAACCTGGCCATCGCCGCGATCTTCCTATGGCTGGTATCGATCATCGTCGGCCAAGGCTCCTCTAGGACCAGAGAGCTCCAGGCCACCGGACCTGCGTTGCTTCTCAAGTCGACTTCCTCCACTACCATGGGCGAGATCAAGCTCACGGTCAAGGCCGATTCGATAGGCCTGCCGGTGAGGAAGTCAAAGAGGACGGTCGGATGCGTAGTTTCCGGTGACCTGAATGCGGTCTTCGAAACTCCGATGGGCAGCGTGACCGCGACTATCGCAGGACCTGTAACGAGCTTCGGAGTTCCGTTCAGGGGCATGAAAGCGACCGGGGAACAGGTGGAGAAGCTCACGGGCAAGAAGCTGCGCGACCTGATCAAGGAGACTGAGGTTGAGAATTCGATAGTCGGGGAGACAGAGTTCGAGGTGGACCTTCCCCCCTTCGTCCATGTCAAGATGGACCCGTACCAGGATTCTGTGGACATAGGCCCCCTGAGCGTGAGGAGCGGGCCCAACGGTGAGACGGTCAAGATAGGCCCAATCCTGATCAACGCGGACGAGGCCTCGGAGAAGTGGTTCGGTCGCCGCCAGTGGGGGAAGCACGGAAGGTTCTCGTCCTGGTGGTCTGTCAAGGGAATCCGGGACTCGAGCTACATCAGCTCATCGGGCGGGGGGATCAAGGCGAAGTGGAATGGGAGCTCGCTGGACCTCAAGCAGGACACCATGAAATTGAAGGTAGGGTCGGATGGCTTCTCCTACTCGCCTCAAGAGCTCGAGACTAACACCCCCCTTCACACGCTGAGGGTAACCCAGAGCAAGGTGACGCTCAACACCAAGAGGTTCACGCTGGACGTCGTCGGGACGCGCGTAGTCCTGAGGACAGAGGACGGGTCGAAGAGCACAGACTCGGCAGAGCTGGCGAGGGACCTCAGGACGCTGCTCGCGGAAATGGCGAAGAAGCAGGTCAGCGACGTGCTCGAAGGGCTGCCGATCGAGCTTGACGAGATGATGAGCGGGACCGAGGAGTTGTTGAAGAAATATGCCTGAGGCTCTCGCGCGCGTGGAGGGAAGGGTAGGGGCAGCATGAAGGCGATAATCCATCGAAAGTACGGGTCGCCCGAGCTCCTCGAGCTCAGAGAGGTCGAGAAGCCGGCGCCCACCGAAGAGCGCGTCCTGGTGAAAGTCAAGGCTGCGTCGATCAATCCGGTCGAGAGGTACACGGTGAGGGGCCCCTTGATGGTCCGAATGTTCGGCAACGGTCTGCTCCGACCCAAGCGCGGACCGCTGGGGTCCGACCTCTCCGGGGTCGTAGAGGTTGTGGGCGCCAAGGTGACCCAGTTCCATCCGGGCGACGAGGTCTTCGGGACAGGTCTCGGGGCCCTGGCCGAGTACTCAAGCGCCCGGGAGGACAGGCTGGTGCCGAAGCCAGCACGGGTGTCGTTCGAACAGGCTGCGGCCGTCCCCATCGCAGGCATAACTGCGCTCCAAGCCCTCCGCGACTGGGGTGGCATGCGTGCGGGGCAGAAGGTCCTGATCAACGGCGCGTCAGGAGGAGTGGGCTCCTTCGCAGTGCAGATTGCGAAGTCGCTCGGGGCCAACGTGACCGGCGTGTGCAGCACCGGGAATGTCGAGATTGTAAAGAAACTCGGTGCAGACCTCGTCCTAGACTACACCAAAGTGGACTTTGTCAAGGACGGGAGGTTCTACGACCTCGTCATCGACAACGCGGGGAATCGCTCGCTGTCAGACCTGAGGCGGGTGCTGACCCCCAACGGGACACTGGTCATGAACGCCGGGCCCAGGCGGGGGTTCATAGGATTCGTGTTTCGCCTGCTAAGGGCGATTTTGGTCTCGCGGGTGTCAAGCAAGAAGGTTGTTTTCCACATCGCAAAGATCAACAAGAAGGACCTGCAAATCCTGCAGGGGATGATGGAGTCCGGAGAGATGACCCCGCAGATAGACCGGACCTATCCCCTCAGTGAGACCCCAGACGCCCTCCTATATCTGGAGGGAAGGCACACTCGGGGCAAGGTCGTCTTAACTATCTGAGTTCTAACCAGCGCGAGAGGGAGGTTCACTGATTCCTCGGAGATGA
This sequence comes from archaeon, assembly GCA_016432545.1. Classification (NCBI taxonomy): domain Archaea; species archaeon. The sequence continues at coordinate 8,535 of CP066694.1, read as the reverse complement.
TGGTTCGATACCTTTGAATCTGCTGTCACCCGGATGAAAGCCTCGTGCCGAACCAACCCATCTCGAGGTCCGCGATAGTGCAGGCACTAGTCAGGTCTCTGCGTCCCAAGCGACACGTCCTTGCCCTTTGGGAGGGAGGGTCTGCGTCCTTCGACAGGGTGGACAGGTGGTCAGACCTTGACCTCTACGTCCTTGTTGAGGGAGCAAAGGTCCTCCAGACCTTTCAAGAGATCGAGCGCGCTCTCAGGGCTATCTCGCCCATCTCCGAGACCTACGTGGTCCAACTGGGGTTCGAGGGAGTTTCGCAGAAATTCTACAAACTTCGAGACGCGGGGGAATTCGCAATCGTGGACCTTGCGGTCTTGACTCCCGAGAGTCGAGAGATGTTCCTCGCCCCGGAAGTACACGGGAAGAACGTCTTCCACTTCAACAAGTCAGGCGCCGCGAAGGTCAGGCACCTCGATCGTTCTGCGCAGGCCAAGAAGAGGAGGGATAGGGCGCTGAGGCTGAAGACAAGGTTCGCCATCTTCAACAACTATGTCACGAAAGAGATTGGGCGAGGTCATCAACTGGAGGCTCTAGAGGACTACAGAGCCATAACACTGTCCACACTCATCGAGGCACTTCGCATCAGATACACCCCGGTGCACTTCGACTTTAGGGCGCACTACGTTGACTCAGAGCTGCCCCCCGGCGTTGTGAAGCGGCTGAGGAGGCTATCCTATGTCACGGACGTCTCTGAACTTAGAGAGAAATACGCAGAAGCGACCGACTGGTGCCGAGAGGTTCTGAATGCCGTTGCGAGATGACTCCAGGTTTACTGCCCTCCGGAACACTTCCTGCCTTGTCTGAAGGGCCTTATCCGCTATTCGTCCTTCCAGTCCTTGACCATTTCGGGGTCGAACTTCACTATCTTTGTCGCTTTCGCGTTTGTTCGCAGGATAGGAGGGACAACCCACAGGGCCTGTTTCTCGTCTTCCGCCTCAATCATGACCCATGCCTTGTGCACTCCGCCCTTGCATCCCCAGTCACAGTTGTACAGGTAGCCTTGCGCATAGATGTTCTTCACTACCTTCCTGCAGTCCCCTGGGTCGTGAGGAGACTCCACGAGAAACCTGTCCATTGGTCAAAGGGGAATCTGGGTTCATATTAACATTCAAGAACGGAATCGAACGAAGAGAGGTTCGGATCCGCGGGTGCGGCAGCCCGGTGAGACAGAATGGGCGAGAGCTGGGCAGGGTTCCCTTCGCCCTGCTATCTGAGACGTCACACGTGCAAGAAAATTGCCAAGACGCGAGAGAGTAGAATAGCCACGACCGACAGCACAATTGCGGAGAGTCTAACAATTATTCCCGTATCGAAGGGCCAAGAGTGTATCTGACCCGCTTCCTGGAGGAGCTGGCGCGTGGCAGTGAGTTGGTCGGTGAGTTTCCCGTCCGCCCCGGCCATCCCGTTCACTTCCAGAGACTGAACCAACTGCCTGTAAGGTGGCGCGAAACGGCCGACAATTAGGCGCTTCTCGGATACAAGTCTTCGGTGAAGACTGAAAAGAGGCAGGAGGAAAAGCGGGACGGCCAACAGGAAGAGCCCGATGTACAAGAGAAGGAAGCCAAGACTCACGAATCCGTTGAACGTATTCGGCACCGAAAAGAGGGCGACAAAGACGACATAAAGGCCCGCGAATCTCAGCGAGACAGACCCGAAGTCCTTCAGGCCGAGCGTCCGATCTTCAGTGAAGTGCCTCAGCTCTAGAGGAAGGTTGCCCATCTTGTTGATGGTGTACGCGGAGTACCCCAGCACCCAGAAGAAGGTCCCGAAGAAGTATGCGTAGTAGAGCCAGGGGAGTATCGTGGCCAGTACGATTTGGACCGGGGTGAACACGACCGCGTTGTTCGAGATGAAGAGCGGGAACATCACGGCGTAGACCACCAGTGAGGCGACAGTCGGCCCTTTCAGGCCAAAAAGAGGTTCCAGGGCGATGGAGTGTTTCTCGACGAGGCCCCACTCCTTCGCAAGCCCTTCGATGCGTGCTACAGCGAACCTTGACGCGTACTGGATGTACAGGTTGACTACGAGATAGAACGGGAGAGGGGCCAGCACAATCGAATAGAAGTCTTGAGAGAGGCCTGCCAGGTAGATTGCGACGGTGTAGATGAGCACGAAAGGGAGAAAGGCCACGACGGCCCAGACGATCTTGGGAATCCCGTTGCCAAGATAGAATTTTTCAAACCAGAGCCGAGGTTGCTCATCCATGGAATTTGCCCTCCGAAGTGCTGGATATCAAGCCTTGCAGGGACTCCGTTTAGGCCGTCGTTCTTGTCGCATGGGACTCCGCCCAAACTGTCGACCCCTACACTCTTTGTGGAGGATTCTTGCTTCGAAGTAGGGACATCGGACATCCACATTTACTATCCAGAAGGAGTTGCACTCGACCCTCCTTGGACTGCCTGCCCTCCAGACATGGCTCGCGGCCCTGGAAATCCTTCCTAAGGTGGGGCGTTAGACCTCCCCTATGCGAGCTTAAATTCTTCTTGACCTGAAGTATTGATGAACATGAAGATCGTGCTCGACGACCAACTTACGGAACGGTCGGTCCGCGCAGATCTTGCGTGGGAACTGTTCTTCAAGTCGAAGACCGAGATGCCGAAGGGACATGGTGAGCCTCTGCTCCCCTTCACCAACTGGTTTTGGGACGAGATGGGCCAGAGGGCAGGGCGGTTGATGAAGTACTCGAAGGGGGAGGCGACGGTCACGATCCCTCCTCTGGCCCCTGAGGCCTTGGATTTCGTGCTGCGACTGGCGTCGTTCTGGGCCGACGAGGTCCATGTGAGAAAGGGAGGGACTCTGTCGGAGAACATGTGGAGGAGGCCGGTGGTCAACGTCCTCGACGATGACTCTCTCGAGGGAGCGGAGCGCCTGCTGACTTCGAAGAAAGAAACGGGCTCGACCGACAGATTCCTGATGCCGCTACTCGGGTCCGGGCGCGCCTTCTTCAGGGTCAGAGTGGTCGAGAAGGACGAGAGCGCCGCTCGATACCACAGTCACTCACACGTGGACGAGTATTACTTGATCCTAAGCGGGAAGGGGACGCTGAGATACAACGGCTCGGAGACTGAGGTGAAGACAGGAGACCTCGTCGGCAAACCGGCCGGGCCTGAGATTGCTACGCAGCTCATTGCCGACCGAGGGGAGCGGCTCCGGATACTCGACATGGAGGTCTGGCACGAGCGGGCTCAAGTCTCAAAAGACATCATAGTCAACCCAGACTTCAAGGAGCTCCTCTTGAGTGGTTCTGGGTGGGGCGCCATCGTTCCAGAAGAGGCCTTGATTACGCCCGAGGACTTCTTTCGCCACTACAACCAGGGATACAAGAGGACGAGCGATGGAGGGTGGGTCCCGTCGAAGAATCGAGGCCACAAGCGGACCCGCGAGAAGTGAGTAGTCCTGGCTCCCGCGGAATTAGGTGAGGGCTGAAGAAGAGAGTCGAGTTCAGATGGGGTTGAAGGCGGGCCCGACAGACTAGCTGTGTTCTCGACTCCTACAGGGGAGACCTTAGGAGTGACAGTAGTTCTTAGTGGGCTGCACACGTTCGGCGCCGTTCAGGGACCAGGGCCTAGAATCGGGCCGCATGGAGTCGAAAATATTGACTCGGGCCATGCTCGGCAAGATATCTTTTATTCGCCCTGGAGGGCGCCGTTGGGGAGGCATCAATTGGGCTATTCAGTACCGGAGCTCTGGTTCGAGAAGCTTAGCGATTGGGTCGGGCTTCCCAACTGGGCAGGCGCGATCTGTTTTGGATGGGCACCTTTCCTTTTGCTTTCGTTGCTTCCAGCTTTGGCTTCAGCGTTTCCTCCGCCGACTGTGATCTTCCTCAACGCCTTTGATTTGGTCTTCGCGGTCTTCGCCTTCCAAACAGCCAGCTATCTTCGCCGGGAGTTGACACGCCTGTTGAAATTCGTTGATGAAATACACGGTGGGCTCACGGGGGCTTCAACTCAGCTCGACCTGTCCCACTTCTCGTCGGCCCGTCGCGTGATATTGGTTTACCTGGTCACACTCGCCTTCGTAGTTCCGTTGTTTACCCTCGGCCAGACTGGCATTTCTCTTCCTGTTGCTCTGGAAGGGGAGGTTCCCTTTTTCTGGTTCAACTTCGTCTTCGCCACATTCCTTTGGACGTTTGGCTACTCGATGTATTCAATCTACAAGATGGGCAAGCTCCCTTTGAAGCTTCGACCATACACAGAGGACAGGACACTTGGCCTGAGGCCGTTTGGCAAAGCGTCATTGAACTCCACGCTAATTTACGTCGGAGTTGTTAGTACTGTCGTGATTCCTGTCATCTTTCAAGGATTCCTTCCACTTGAACTATCTCTAGCATTCCTGATACTATATCCTGTCGGGTTTCTTCTCTTCCTATTCCCGCTCTTGAGCATGCACTCCAGGCTAGTCGACGCTAAGAAGCAAGAGTTGGCGTGGATAGGGCCTCGGGCGACCGTTCTCCTCCAAAGAGTAAAGGCCAGTGGCAACGATCAGATCGACGATCGAACCGCGAACGAGATAAGCGTACTTGACATGTTGAAGCGAGAGGCCCAGCAAATCCACACTTGGCCCTTCGACACGGGCATACTGGCCAGGCTCTTGGCGGTCCTTCTCACAGTCGTAGGCATCCTAATTAGTGGTATCATCAGGAACTTGCTTCACTTCTGAACTCGCAGAATACATCTTCGTTGATTGTCACTGTAGGTCCTTTTGATCGAATTTAGCGCAGCGCCCGAACTTCCGCCAGTAGTCCTGAATCAGCGCCTAGCTTGATTCTGGTTCTCTCAGGCAAAACAGAGTTCATTTCGAGCTTCGCGGGCCCGACGGGAGTCGCAGCGTTTTTGGTGCTAGATTTGGTTACGTAATCGGGTTTGAAACCATTTGGAATCGAACACGGGGCCGATGGGGGAGCCCCCCAAACTGTTTCTACGAAAGGATTTCGACCCACCTGCTTCTCCTTTTGTCTCGGGGTCTGGACCGAAGCCAGTTCGAAAGAATAATAAGTTCTCGAACCAAAAGACGCGAATCACCAGAAACTTGACTGGCACCCAATGGTCCGAGCGTTCGACTCTCTGGGAACGGTGTGTCGGGGTGTTCCATCTGCCCTACTTGGCGGGGTGCGTAATCATGACGGTGGCGCAAGCTGTCACCTCACCTGCCGCCTATGCGGCTCAAGGCACATTTGACATCACGAATTTGCCGAGTGCTCTCTTAAGAGGTTCAATGACCTTGCCATTCTATGTAGCTGGGCTCTCCGTCATGTTTGCCTTCTACTTGCCCAAGTACATGCGAAAACGGATAAGCGGGGCTGAAGAGTCGTTCTCACCGCTCCTAGAGGATGGGATGGATGCCTACCGTCGTGCCTTCTCAGATACCGGGGCTGTGAGGCCTCAGCTCGCAATCACCCTATTTCTCTTCCTCTTCTTCTTCTCAGGTCAAGTGTCAGCTTACAGCCTAGACTTGACACGACTTGAAGGTCCAACCCTCCTCCTGCTCACAATCGGGTTCCTCCTTCCCGCAATCGCTGTATCGTCGATAATCTGGGCTATGTTCGTTGCTCTTCGAGGGCTGTACCGGGTGGGGGGTCTGCGACTTCGGCTGTCGCCCTTCTACACAGACAGGCTGCTGGGCCTCAGGCCAGTGGGAGCCCTCGCACTTCAGTCGGTCGCTCCTTTCTTTGGTCTGTTGGTGGCCTTCACGATAGCGGGCCTTTCCACCGCAGGTACAGTGACGATAATAACTGCAATGTTCCCCATCGGGATGACGGCCGTAGGTTTGCTGATGTTCTTTTTGCCACTTACGCGAAGTCACCGGCTGATGCTGGAACGGAAAAGGAGTGAAAGACAGGCGCTTGCCACGAAGCTGCGAGGCATCTTTGATAGGACGGCTGACCAGGGACTGGCCCCACAGTCCGACATCATGAAAGCCGAACTCCTAGACCGCAAAGTCGCCGCTATGGGGACTTGGCCTTTCGACACCAGCATCATTGGCAGGCTAATCGCGATCTTGCTCTCTGTCACGGCAATACTCCTTTCCAGTTACCTCAAGAGCATCATTCCTGGGCTCCGTTAGTTTGTCAGCATTTTCTGCTCCATTTGGAGTGTGACCAAAACGGCCCCGGTGGGACTCGAACTCTTCCTCTAATATCGGAACACCTGGTCACGGGCTCATTCGGTCAAAAAACGCCCAAATCAAGCTTTGCGGGCCCGATGGGACCCAAATGGAGCCCGTGCCAGAACTGGACCCGAATCCCCTAGGTGCTCAGGCATAGGCCTTACTCCTGTGCCTGATTCTGAGCACTAACACATCCTGTCCAACCAATGCATACATGATCCGATAGTCTCCCACTCTGAGCTTGAAGAGTCCCTCGAAATCGCCATGCAGTTGGTCCCCACGCCTCGGGTTTCTTGCCAAGGTCGCTTCTATCTGACGAAGGATCCTCTCCTGGTCTCCTCGCGCAATCTTCTTGAGGTCGTGACGGACGGAAGATTTGTAGAGGATTCTACTGGTCAAGCTTGGCTAGTTCTTTCGCGGAAACAATCCTATCATCTTTGTCACGCAACCGATGCAGCGCGATGAGGTAATCCTCGTACTCCTCTAGGTACTCCTTCAGGGCTCTGGTTACGATGTATGTCTTGGGCCGGTCGAGCGACCTAGCCAATTCGTCCAAGCGCTTCGCTATGTCCTCAGGGAGCCGAACCGATACTGCTTCGCTCAACACTTGTCATACAGTGCAGACTTGTATTTAAGGACACACCTGTGCGGTAACCAGGACTTCCGACCCGTTCCGAGGGTGCTCAGATAGTTTTTCTCAGGCTAATGAGGCTTAACGTAGTTCATTTTGAGCTTTGCGGGCCCGACGGTACACGGACCCGAACGGGTTCAAGCCCGCCCCCGTTATTAGCCAAAAAGCCCACGAAAGGCGTGGCAGAAGAAGAGAAGCCAGTCCTGTTCCCCAGGAGCGTGTACCGGGACCTCCTCGAGGACGAGGGGTTCGCGGTCTGGATCGAGAACGTCTCCCGGGGCTCCAGGGTGGGGGCCGAGGTCGCCCTGCGGAGGATGGGGCGCATCTGCGGGCTGTTCCAGACGACGCAGCGGGACCTAGCCAAGATGTCCAGGGGCGAGGCCGGGGACTTCCTCTTCAGGCTGGTATCGCGGCTCGAGAAGGAGGGGAACAGGAGCTCCAGCATCGCGGGGTACATGAAGACCCTGAGGGGGTGGTGGCTCTTCAACGACCTGGAGGTGACCAGGAGGGTCAGGCTCTCGAGGTACGTGGGGCTCTACGACAACGAGCGGGTCCCCACCAGGCAGGAGCTACACTCGATCTTCGGGCACGCCGATCCCCAGAAAAGGGTCTGCTGCGCCCTGATGGCATTCTCGGGGGTGAGGCCCGGGGTGATAGGGAACATGTACGGGGACGACGGGCTGAGGGTCTCGGACCTTCCTGAGCTGACCGTGGGGGAGGACGGGTCCGTCTCCTTCGCGAGGACCCCGGCCATGGTCATGGTGAGGAGGACCCTGTCGAAGTCCGGCAGGCAGTACCTGACCTTCCTGCCGGAGCAGGGTTGCGGCTACGTCAGGGAGTACATCGGTTGGAGGGTGAGGATAACCGGCGAGAGGGTGGGACCCTCCTCCCCCCTGGTGACCGCGAACCAGATGAACCCCTGGCACAGGGGGAAGTTCGTCAGGACCACCAACATAGGGGACGATGTCAGGCACACGATAAGGGCGGCGGGGTTCAGGTGGAGGCCCTATGTCCTCAGGAGGTATTTCGACACCAGGATGATGGGGGCGGAGCAGGAGGGGCATGTGATCAGGGACTACCGGACCTTCTGGATGGGACACGTCGGGGACATAGAGCACGTCTACACCCTCAACAAAGGGCAACTCCCCCAGGACCTCCTCGACGGGATGAGGCAGGCCTACGCGCGGGCTGCGGAGAGGCACCTGGAGACGATTGTGCAGCCCACCATCGACAAAGGGGAGGTCGTGAGCACGGCCAGGGTCGAGGCGCTGAAGATGTTCGGGTATTCGGACGAGGAGCTCGCAGAACTGGGAGACGTAGCCAAGTTCGACATGGACAGGCTGCAGGAGCTGATCAACGAGAGGACGAAGAAGATGCTCGGGCTGAACGGAGGGACGCAGAAGGTGGTCCCGGCGGAGGAGCTTGAGGGATGGATAGAGCAGGGGTGGGACTACAAGAGGGATCTGCCGAACGGGAAGGTCGTGATAGGGCTAAGGACGGGCTAGGACTGCAGGGCCGGAGACCTGGTAACTTTCCAACTCCCGCTCGAGCCTGCGGAGGTAGTGTGGGATGAGGACTGCGGCCCTGTCGGCGGGCATGGCGTCGGGCTCTTGAAGGAGGTCGGAGACGACGGGGCTGTCGGCAGGAAGCTTGGCACGGACCTTCTCCTTGAAGGAACGCAAATCGACAGTTCCCTGGCCAAGCAGCTTCATGGGAACTCAAGCCATGGCCAGATTTAACGGCGGCCGACT